>NZ_JAFLEN020000001.1:929552-1581103 GCF_017306975.2 Salinicola sp. DM10 | reverse complement strand
GCGCCCGTAGCTCAGCTGGATAGAGTACCTGACTACGAATCAGGTGGTCGGAGGTTCGAATCCTCCCGGGCGCGCCACTCGCTTGAAGCAGTGTCGCTCAGCAGTACCAGAGACCTGACGTCTCGACCGATTTCAAGCGCCCGTAGCTCAGCTGGATAGAGTACCTGACTACGAATCAGGTGGTCGGAGGTTCGAATCCTCCCGGGCGCGCCATACAGATGACACCCGCATGCTTCGGCATGCGGGTGTTTTCGTTTGCGCGTCGCGCAGCGCCTGTAAGCGCAGGGCGGGAAGCGCCGAAGAGGTCGCGCGGGCAAGGCGGCCGGCCAACGTGGCGGACGCCCGCCAGCGTCTTATACCAGTGCCGTGGCCGGCTCCATGGCCGGGGCGGGGTCGCTCAGCGCCGGCTGGGCCAGCCCGGCCAGCAGTGGCGCCAGCGCGGTCTCCCGGCGCAGCGCAGTGAAACGCGCGGCGGCCTCGGCATCGCGCCCGCGCATGATGTTGAGCCACTGCTTGAGCAGCGCGACGATGAACTTCTCTGCCATCCCTGCGGCCTGCTTGCGCGCGGCGTAGCGGCACAGTACCTCGGCGCGGGCCGCCCAGGGCGTCGTCGCCAGGCGCTCGCCGCCGCTCGCCTGCCAGTGGCGGATGCGGCGCGCCAGCCAGGGGTCGGCGAGCATGCCGCGGCCGAGCATGACGTCGGTGCAGCCGGAGAGCGTCCGCGCCTGCCAGTACGCTTCGAGCGTCCAGATATCGCCATTGACCACCACCGGCACGTCGACGGCGGCGCGAATCCTGGCGACCCACTCCCAGTGCGCCGGCGGGCGGTAACCCTCGCGCCGGGTGCGCGCATGCACCACCAGCTCGTGGGCGCCGCCGGCCTCGGCGGCCAGCGCACAGGCCAGCGCCACCCGGCGGTCGTCGAAGCCCAGGCGCAGCTTGGCGCTCACCGTGGCGCCACGGGCGGACGCCACCTCGGCGACCGCCGCCACCGCCCGCGCCACGCGCGCCGGCGTACGCAGCAGCGAGGCGCCGCCATCATGGCGGTTGACCGTCTTGGCCGGGCAGCCGAAGTTGAGGTCGAGCCGGGTGGCGCCCAGGGCGATCGCCTGCTCGGCGTTGGCGGCCAGGGCGGCTGGGTCGGAGCCGAGCAGCTGCAGCGTTACCGGGGTCGCGGTCGGGGTCAGCGGCCCCGCCGCATCGGCCTCGGCCAGCTCCGGGCAGTGACGCAGGAAGACCCGCGGTGGCAGGCGCGCATCGACCACGCGCACGAACTCGGTCACGCACCAGTCCAGCGCGCCATCGGCGCTGAGCAGCGCCCGAGTATCGGCGTCGATCACGCCCTCCATGGGGGCCAGACCGAGACGCCCGCGCGGGGCGGCATCCATGGGAGCATCGGTGACGGCTTGAGTGGGGGCGGAAAAGGGGTGTCGTGCCATGCGGCCTCCAAGGATCTGGCGGGCGCTAAACTAGCACAACCGTGGCGGTATGCCATGCCCCGATGAAGCGCCCCCGGCGGGCGGGGCGAGCCGGGAGCGCGGCGCTCAGCGGGTGGCAGTGCGGTGTCTGTCGCGCAGCACCCGGCGCACGCTGAACGCCACCGAGAGCGCTGCCAGCACCAGCAGCGCCAGCGAGATCGGGCGGGTGAAGAACAGCGTCCAGCTCTCGTCGGCCATCAGCGCACGGCGCAGGTTGGTCTCGGCGATCGGCCCCAGGATCACCCCCAGCACCAGCGGCGCCAGCGGATAGTCGAGTTTGGCCAGCAGATAGCCGAACAGCCCCACCCCGATCAGTAGATAGAGGTCGGTCACCCGGTTGTTGAGCGCCAGCGCGCCCACCGCGCAGCACACCAGCACCACCGGCACGATGATCGACTTGGGAATCTCGGTGATGCGCAAGAACCAGCGCAGGCTGAGCAGGCAGAACACCAGCACCATGCCGGCGGCGAGGAACATCGCCAGGAACATGCCGTAGACCAGGTCGAGGTTGTCCATGATCAGCCGCGGCCCGACGCTGATCCCCTGCACCATCAGCGCCGCCATCAGTACCGCATCCACCGCGCTGCCGGGGATCCCCAGTGCGATCATCGGGATCAGCCCGCCGCCGGCGGTGGCGGAGTTGCCCGACTCCGAGGCGACCACGCCGTCGGCGATCCCGGTGCCGAAGCGCTCCGGGGTCTTGGAGGCGCGCTTGGCCTGGTCGTAGGCGATCAGATTGGCGATGCTGCCCCCGGCGCCGGGGACCGCGCCGATCACCACCCCCACCAGCGACGAGCGCAGCAGGTTGAGCGGGCGCGACAGCACCTCGCGCATCACCACCAGCGGCCTGACCGTGAGACGCCCCTGGATCAGCGCCTGGCCCTGGCGCAGCTCGTCCGGGTTTTCCACCTCGCCGGCGAGCTGGCTGACCGCGAAGATCCCGATCAGCACCACCAGAAAGGGCAGGCCCGCGGCGAGCAGATCGAGATCGAAGGTGAAGCGCGGCACGCCCATCATCGGATCGGGCCCCACGGTCGCCACGAACAGCCCCAGCAGGCTCATCATCAGCCCCTTGAGAATCGAGCGGCCGACCAGGCTGGCGACCACGGTGATGGCGAACAGGATCAGCGAGAAGTACTCCCACGGCCCCAGCTTGACCGCGATCAGCGCCAGCGGCGGGGCCGCCACGATCAGCACCAGGGCGCTGATCAGCGCGCCGAAGAACGATGCCCAGATGCCCAGGCCCAGGGCGCGTCCGGGCTCGCCGCCACGCGCCATGGGGTAGGCGTCGAAGGTGGTCGCCACCGACGAGGGGGTGCCGGGGATGCCCAGCAGGGCGGCACTGATCAGCCCGCCGGAGCAGCCGCCGACGTACACCGCCAGCATCGTCGCCACGCCCTGCAGCGGCGGCATGCTGAAGGTCACCGGCAGCGTCAGCACGATCGCCATGGTCACGGTGAAGCCGGGGATGGCGGCGGCGATCACCCCGGCGACGACGCCGATCAGCATGCTGATCAGAGTCGCCAGCGAAAACAGCTGTTCCACGCTCGACAGCAGAGCATCGGTCATTGGCATGCGCGTGTCTCTCGTTGTCGGGCTACCAAAGCCGCCCGGCGGGTAGCGGGATCTGGAAGACCTGGCCGAACAGCAGATGAAGGCCCAGGCCGAAGGCCACCGCGACCACTGCCGCCACCAGCAGGCGTCGTCCGCGCCGGGCGCCGAGCAGCCACTGCACCGCGAGCAGGAAGCTCAGCGAGGCGAGCGGAAAGCCGAGCCACGGCATCGCCAGCGCGTAGAGCGCGAACGCCGCCAGGGTGGCGAAGGCCAACCGCCGCCGGTAGAGCCAGGCGAGAGCGCCCCCGCCGCGCGCGGCATGGCCCAGCGCCATGGCTGCCTGCAGCGCCAAAGCCAGGTTGAACAGGATCAGTGCGCCCAGCACCAGGCGCGGAAAGGCGCCCGCGCCCAGCGGCTCCCACATCGATGACGGCAGCTCGCCGGCATCGATGAACAGCGCCGTGAACAGCGCGGCCAGGGCGAGATTGAACAGCAGGTTGGCCAGCACCGCGCCACGGGTGCTGTCGGCCGCCGGCCCCGAGGGGGCGGCGGCCGATGGATTGTCGGCGCTCATCGGGCCAGCTTGCCGGAGAGACGCTGGACGGTGGCGTCGACCTCGGCCAGGTAGTCGGCGTAGGCGTTGGGGCCCATGAACTCGACCCCGGCGCCGAGCGCGCGCATCTTGTCGACGAAAGCGGGGTCTTTCGACATCTCCTCGAAGTCCGCCGCCAGTGTCTCCACCTTGGCCGGATCGATCCCTTTGGGGGCGACGAGGCCGCGGTTGATGCTCAGCTTGAGACCGGGGTAGCCGAGCTCCTTGAAGGTGGGCACGTCCGGAGTCTGTGCCGGCCGTTGGGGGGTGCCCACGGCGAGAAAGCGCAGGTCGCCGTTGTCGACGAAGCCTAGCGAGGAGGAGATATCGCCGATCGCGGCGTCGATATGACCGCCCACCAGGCCGCGGATGCGCGCCCCGGTGCCCTCGTAGCCGACGTAGCGGAAGGAGGTGCCGATGGCGTCCTCGATCATCGCGCCGTGGACGTGGGGAATGCCGCCGAGGGTGGCACCGAAGCGCACCTTGCCGGGGTTGGCCTTGGCGTAGGCGGCGAAGTCGGCAAAGGTCTCCCAGCCGCTATCGGCGTTGACCACCAGATACTGGGGCGACGAGGCCAGCGAGGCGATCGGCTGGAAATCGTCCCAGTCGAGCGGGGTGAGCCCGGTGGCGTGGGCCGCCATCAGCCCCTCGTGGATCTGACCCAGGGTATAGCCGTCGGGCGCTTTCTGGGCCAGTGCCTTCAGCCCCAGGGTGCCGCTGACCCCGGGCATGTTGATCACCGGCAGCGGCTGGCCGAGGTACTGCTCGGCGGCGTTGGAGATCACGCGCATCAAGGCATCGCTGCCGCCGCCGGGTGACCACGGCACGATGAATTCGATGGCATGATCGGGGTAGTCTTCGGCCTGGGCGGCGGGGCTGGCGCCGAGCATGCCCAGCCCTAGCGAACCCAGTCCTAGCGAGCCCAGGCCCAATCCGGTGACGAGAGAGGCGATAGCGGCGCTGGCGCTGAAGCGCCGGCGCGCGCCGGCTGAGGTCTTGATCGGTCGAGTGAACATCGAATCGTCCTTTATTGGCATTGGAATGGCGTCGAATGTCGTCTAGCGCAGATTGTCGTTGTAGACCGGTGCGCGTGCCGCGTTCACCGGGAGTCGGCCAACTCAGCCGAGCAGCAGTCCTCCATAGATGAGTCCGAGCAGCACCGCCCAGATCGGGTGAAGCTTGAAGCGCCACAGCAGCAGCGTGGCCGCGGCGCCGATGATCGCCGCGTGCAGCCAGCCGGCGTTGTCCACGCCTTCGGCGGCGAACGACCAGGTGAGATAGGCCATCAGCACCATGATCACCGGGCGCACCCACTGGCTCATCGACTTCACCTTGATCGAGTCGCGGTAGCGGTAGAGGGTGCCCAGCGCCACCAGCATCAAAAGCAGCGACGGCGCCACGGTGGCGAAGGTGGCGATTGCGCTGCCGCCGATACCGGCGACGTCATAGCCGATATAGCCGGCCATCTTGGTGGCGATCGGGCTGGGCAGGGTATTGCCCAGTGCCAGGGTCTCGGCGAACTGCTGCGAGGTCATCCAGCCGTAGCGGCCGACCACCTCGTTCTCGATCAGCGGGATGATCGCCGGGCCGCCGCCGTAGCCGACGATGTTGGGAATGAAGAACGCCAGGAACAGCTCCCAGTAGATCATGAGCTGGCCTCCTTGCGCCGCCGGCTACGCTCCGGGCGCAGCAGCGCCGCGACCAGGATGGCGCCGATCACCAGGCCGGGATGGATGTCGAGCCCGTAGATCAGCCCGCCGGCCACCACACCCATGACCAGGCTGGCGATCCAGCCCAGCGCGGCCCGCGACTTCTGCCAGAAGTCCCAGGTCAGTTGCGCCATCATCACCATCACCACCGGTACCACGCCCTGGCTCATGCCCTCGATCCAGCGCTGGTCGCGGTAGCGGGTGAACAGCCCCAGCAGCGCCACCATGGCCACGATGCAGGGCAGGATCTGGGCCAGCACGGCGATCACGCAGCCGCCGAGGCCGCCGACCCGATAGCCGATATAGCCGGCCATCTTGGTCGCGATCGGCCCCGGCAGGGTGTTGCCGATGGCCAGCACGTCGCCGAATTCGGCGTCATCCATCCACGCGTAGCGGGTGACCACTTCGGCCCGCACCAGCGGGATCATCGAAGGACCACCGCCGAAGCCGAGCAGGCCGACGCGCAGGAAGGCGAGAAACAGTTGCCACTGGGTGCGTATGCCCTGAGTCCGCATGGTCAGAGCACCGCGATGCTGGAGTCGGTGCGCGGCTCGGTGCCGCCGCAGTAGACCCCGGTATCGGGGTGGCGCAGGATGATCTGGCCGCGGCCGTAGCTGGTGCTGTCGATCGCCAGCGAGACCTGATGGCCGCGCGCGGCCATGTCGCGCACCAGATGCAGCGGATAGCCGGGCTCGATACCCACCTGGCGCTCGCCCATCCACTGCCAGCGCGGGGCGTCCAGCGCCGCCTGCGGGTTGAGTCCGTAATCGATCAGATTCATCACTACCTGTAGATGTCCCTGTGGCTGCATGAAGCCGCCCATCACCCCGAACGGCCCCAAGCCGATACCGTCACGGCTGAGAAAGCCGGGGATGATGGTGTGGAAGGTGCGCTTGCCGGGGGCGAGCACGTTGACGTGGTCGGCATCGAGGCTGAAGCCGTGGCCGCGGTTCTGCAGCGAGATACCGGTGTCCGGCACCACCACGCCGGAGCCGAAGCCGTGATAGTTGCTCTGGATGTAGGAGACCATGTTGCCGTCGGCGTCCGCGGTGGCCAGATAGACCGTGCCACCGGCCTGGGGCTGGCCCGGCTCGGGGTCGATGGCGGTGGCGCCGATCAGGCGCCGGCGGGTGTCGGCGTAGGCGTCGCTGAGCAGTGCCGCCACGCTGGTGCGCATGTGGCCGCCATCGGTGATGTGGTGGTGGCCGTCGGTATAGGCGAGCTTCATCGCCTCGATCTGGCGGTGCAGCAGCTCGGGGTCGTCGCGCACGCTGGGGTCGAAGCCCTCCATCATCCGCAGTGCCATCAGCGCCACCATGCCCTGGCCGTTGGGCGGAATCTCCCACACCTGGTAGCCGCGATAGTCGGCGGCGATCGGCTCGACCCACTCCGGGGTGTAGCCGGCCAGATCCTCGGCGCGCAGATAGCCGCCGGTCCGGCGCGAGAAGGCGTCGATGGTCTGCGCCAGGGCACCGCGATAGAAGCTCTCGCAGTGGCTCTCGGCCAGCGCTTCCAGGGTGCGCGCCTGGGCCTCGTTGCGATGCAGCTCGCCGGGGTGCGGGGCGCGGCCGTGGGGCGCGAAGGCGTCGAGCCACGGCGCCACCGCGGGATCGTCGGCGCGGGCGCGGAACTCGCCCTCGGCACGCTGCCACAGGGCGCTGATCACCGGTGATACCGGGAAACCCTCGCGGGCGATGCGGATCGCCGGTGCCAGCAGGGTGGCGAAGTCGAGCTTGCCGAAGCGCTGCGACAGCGTCGCCCAGGCCGCCGGCGTGCCCGGCACCGTGACCGGCGTCCAGCCGTGCAGCGGCATTTCGCTGTGGCCCGCCGCGCGGACCGCCTCCGGGGTCAGGGCGGCGGGCGCATGGCCGCTGGCGTTGAGACCGTGAAGCTGACCGCGGCCGCCTTCGCTTGCCATCCACACCAGCGCGAAGGCGTCACCGCCGATGCCGTTGCCGCTGGGCTCGACCACGCTCAGCACCGCGGCAGTGGCGATCGCGGCATCCACCGCGTTGCCGCCCTGGGCCAGCATGTCGCGCCCCGCCTGGCTGGCCTGGGGCTGCGAGGCGGCGACCATGCCGCGCTGCGAGTAGGTCGCGCTGCGGCGCGAGGGGTAGGGGTTGTTGTGGTCGAACGCGAGGCTCATGGCGGTGATCCCGAAGGTTCTTGTCGTTGAGGTTCGTACCCCTGGCGTTGGCGCCGCAGGGTGCTGCGGTGGCGCGAGCACGTGGCCGGCACGGGGGACGATCGGTTATGCTGAAAAAATCGATTTTTACTATGACGTCGATTTTGTACGAGGGTCAAGCGCTACCGGGCCGAGGAGTACGCCATGGATCGACAGCAGGACACCGCATGAGCATGAGACAGGCGCCGACCAAGGCGCTGGATGCCACCACCGCGGCGAGTCAGGTCTACGCCGCGCTCAAGCGCGATCTGATCCGCGGGCGCTTCGTCGCCGGCGAGAAGCTCGCGATCAGCCATCTCCGGCAGACCTATGCGGTGGGGTTGAGCCCGCTGCGTGAAGCGCTCAATCGCCTCGCCGCCTACGGGTTGCTGGCGCAGGAGAACCAGCGTGGCTTTCGCGTGCCGGCGCTGAAGCGCCGCGAGCTCGACGATATCGCCGGGCTGCGCCAGCAGTTCGAGGTCCAGGCGCTGGAGGCGGCGTTGCGCCATGGCGACGCCCAGTGGGAGGCGGAGCTGCTGGCGGCCTTTCACCGGCTCAAGCGCGCCGACGAGCAGCCCGATGCGCTCGAACACTGGGAACAGATGCATCTGCAGTTCCATCGGCGCCTGCTCGAACCCTGCGGCTCGGTGTGGCTCTTGCGCTTCATCGAGCAGTTGCATGACCAGTTCGATCGCTACCGGCGCATGGCGCCGGCGCATCAGGATCTTCGCGCCCAGCTCGACGTGCAGCACGCCGAGCTGGTGGAGCTGGCGCTGGCGCGGGGGATCGCCGCGGCGCGTGAGCTGATCCACGCGCATATCCAGCTCTCCTACGACGTGGCCAAAAGCGCCTGCAGCGAATGAACGGGCTCCCGTGGCAAATATGGGCGCGCGCGGCGAGTGAATGAACGTCTGTGGCAAATACGGGCGCCTGCAGCGAGTGTGTGCGCCCGCAGCGAGTCGATGAACGCCAGCTACTCGTCGAGGCACTCCAGCTCGCCCCGCAGACGCTGCGCCAGCAGCGCCAGATCGAGACTGTCGTCGGCGGGCCAGGCCAGCGTCAGGGTGACGCCCTGGCCGTCGTAGTCGGCGGCTTCCACCGGGACCTCGTGGGCCTGCAACCAGTGGCGCGCCTGGGCTTCGAGGGCGAAACCGACACGCACCCGGCGCTGCATGCGCTCGGTGAATTCGCGCCGTGGCAGGCTTTCCAATGCTTGGGTCACCGCCTGGGTATAGGCGCGCACCAGGCCACCGGTGCCCAATTTGATGCCGCCGAAGTAGCGCGTGACGACCACCGCGACCTGGCCCAGGCCGCTGCCCTCCAGGGCCTGGAACATCGGCCGGCCGGCGGTGCCGCCGGGCTCGCCGTCGTCGGAGAAGCCGATCGCCACCTGCTCGCCGGGGGCACCGGCGATGAACGCGGAGCAGTGGTGGCTGGCATCGGGGTAGGTGGCGCGTGCTTCGTTCAGCAGGCGGTCGAAGGCGGCGGCGTCCGGGGCGTGGGCGACCCAGGTGATGAAGCGACTCTTGTCGATCTCGAGGCTGTGGCTGTGGATCGCCCCTGGCGCCAGCGCGGGAATCGCATAGCGCATCAGGCCGCCTGGGGCGGATTACGCATGACACCCATCACCAGCCCGAGCACCTGCACGTCCTCGTTCTTGAGAAAGATCGGCGCCATGGTGTCGTTGGCCGGCTGCAGGCGCACGCCGGATTTCTCGATGAATAGCTTCTTCAAGGTCACTTCCTGGTTGTTGATCAGGACCACCGCGGTCTCGCCGTTCTCGGCGGATTCGTAGCGCTCGATGATGATGATGTCGCCATCGAAGATATTGCAGTCGATCATCGAGTCGCCGCGCACGCGCAGGGCATAGGTGTTGCGTCGCACCAGCTGGGCGGGCACCTGGACGGTGGCGTCGTCCAGGCACGCCTCCATCGGCAGGCCGGCGGCGACCTGGCCCAGCAGCGGAATCTCGACCAAGTCGGTGGCGTCCACCGACTCCCAGTGGCCGTCGATCAGGGGCAGGTGGGGCTGGCGCTGCAGAAAGCTCGGTGCGGAATTTGTCATCGTCTTCTCCCGAGGAAACGGCTTCATCATAGCAAGCCGGCGGTGGGCGGCAAGGCGCGCCGACGGCGGCCGGGCTGGATATCGCCCCCGCGGTGGCTTAGGCTCTGCCGATTCGTTTCGCGGTGCGCTGAGCGCCCATTTCCATTCCAAACCCTCTGACGACGGGCGCCGGGGACAGGGCAAAGCGAGGGTCCTTTGCCAGGGATGGCAAAGGTAGCGCCCAGGGAAGGGTTCACAGCGCCCTCGCGACGCCCTGCCGCCGGATAAGCCCATATCGTCTAGCGGTAGTTAAAGGCGTTCGTATTCAAGGAGTCGTGCAGTCGGCATGCGCCTCAAGTCGATCAAACTGGCTGGTTTCAAATCGTTCGTCGATCCGGTCACGGTACCGTTCGACGGCAACATGACCGCGATCGTCGGCCCCAACGGCTGCGGCAAGTCCAATGTCATCGATGCGGTGCGCTGGGTCATGGGGGAGTCCTCGGCCAAGACCCTGCGCGGCGAGTCGATGACCGACGTCATCTTCAACGGCTCCAGCGGCCGTGCGCCGGTGGGTCAGGCCTCCATCGAACTGCTCTTCGACAACCGCGACGGCAGCCTCGGCGGCGCCTACGCCGACTACGCCGAGATCGCGGTCAAGCGCCAGGTCACCCGCGACGCCCAGTCGAGCTACTTCCTCAACGGCCAGAAGTGCCGCCGCCGCGATATCGCCGATATCTTCCTCGGCACCGGCCTGGGCCCGCGCTCCTACGCCATCATCGGCCAGGGCATGATCTCGCGCCTGGTCGAGGCGCGGCCGGAAGAGCTGCGCACCACCCTCGAAGAAGCGGCCGGTATCTCCAAGTACAAGGAGCGCCGACGCGAGACCGAGAACCGCCTGCGGCGTACCCAGGAGAACATCGAGCGCCTCGACGACATTCGCGAGGAGCTCGACAAGCAGCTCGAACGGCTCAAGCGTCAGGCCGACGCCGCGCGCCGCTACCGCACCCTGAAAGAAGAAGAGCATCGCCTGCGCGGCGAGCTGGCGCTGCTGCGCGAGCGCGCGCTGCGCAGCCAGCAGCGCGAGGAGGCGGCGCGGGTCGCCGAGTACGAGACCCAGGTGGAGCGCGAGGTGCTCGGCCTGCGCCAGTGCGAGACCCGTCTGGTCGAGGGGCGTGAGCAGCACGACGAGATCGCCGCCGAGCTGGAGCAGCACCAGGCTGCTTTCTACCAGACCGGGGCCGACATCGCGCGGCTGGAGCAGTCGCTCGAACACGTGCGTCAGCGCGACCAGCAGCTCGCCGCCGATCTCGACGCCGCCCGCCGCGAGCGCGAGTCGCTGGCGGCGCTGGCGGGCGAGGACGACGCCCGCGGCGAGGCCCTCGCCGAACGCCTCGAAGCGCTGGCACCGGAGGCGGAACTGGCCGACGAGACGCTGCTGACGCTGGCACAGAGCCTGGAAGAGGCCGAAGCCGAGGCCGAGGCGCACCAGGCCGAGTGGGAGCGCATCGAGCAGCAGGCCGGCGACAGCCGCCACCGCGCCGAGCGCGAGCAGGAGGCGATCCAGCGCCTGGAGCGCCAGAGCGAGGAGCTGGTGGGCGAGATCGAGCGCCGCCAGCAGCAGCTTGCAGCGCTGCCCGATGTCAGCGCGCTCGAGGCCGAGCGGGACGAGCTGCAGGCGGCGCTGGCGATCTTAGACGAGCGCCAGGAGACCCTGACGATCCGGCGTGAAGCGCGCCAGGAGGAGCGTGAGCAGGCGCGTGAGGCGCTCGCCTCGGCCCAGCGTGAGCGCGATGCCCTGCGCGAGCGCCACCATCGCGCCCAGGGCGAGATCGCCTCGCTGGAGGCGCTGATCGAAGCCGCGCTGGCGGATGACGACAGCGCCCTTACCGAGCAGCTGGCAGCGCACGCGCTGGACACTGCCCCCCGGCTTGCCGAGTGCCTCGAGGTGGAGACGGGCTGGGAGCGCTGCGTGAGCTGGGTGCTGGCGCCCTGGCTCAAGGCGCGGGTCGCCGATCTGACGCCGGCACGGGAAGCGCTGGAACAGCTGGCCAGCGGCGAGCTGCCGCTGGTCGCCCCGGGGGCATCGGCCGCGCCGGCGCCGGCGGATTCGCTCGCCGCCAAGGCCCGCGGCAGCGCGGCGCTGGGCGCCCTGCTGGGAGGCGTGCGCTGCGTCGACGATCACGCCAGCGCCTGGGCCGCACAGCCCGCGCTCGCCCCCGGCGAGAGCGTGATCACCGCCGACGGGCTGTGGCTCGGCCATGGCTGGGTGCGTCGGCTGGGCGCGCAGGACGCCCAGGGCGACAGCGTGCTGCTGCAGCGTCAGCGGCGCGAGGCGCTGGCTATCCAGGTAGCGGAGATCGACCAGCGCCTGGCGGCGCTGTCGGAGAGCCTCGAGGCGGGCGAGGCGGCGATCGAGGAGAGCGAACGCGGGCTGGAAGCGCTGCGCCAGGCCGAGCTCGACCTCTCGCGTGAGCGTCAGCAGCAGGCCACGCGGCTGGCCACGCTGGAGAGCCGGCTCGAGCACAGCACCGCGCGGGCCGCTGAACTCGCCGCCGAGAGCGAAGCGCGCCAGGCGCGCCTGGAAGAGACCCGCGAGACGCTGGAAGAGACCCGCGAACGCTGGCAGCAAGCGCTGGCCGAGGTCGAGGCGGGGGCCGGGCAGCGGGCCGCCATCAACGCCACCCGCCAGCAGGCGCGGGAGCGTCTGGCCGAGCTGCGCCGTCAGCAGCAGCAGGCGGGGCAGCGCCAGCAGCAACTGGCGCTGGAGCGCCAGCGTCTCGAGACCCAGCGCGGTGAACTGGCGCAGCAGGCGCAGCGCAGCCGCACCCAACTGGCCGCGCTGGAAGAGCGCTGTGCGGGGTTGGCGGCCGAGCGCGAGCGCCTCAACCAGCCCGATGACGACCAGCAGCAGCGCCTGGCCGCGCTGCTCGAGCGGCGCAGCCAGCAGGAGAGTGCCCTCAATCAGTGTCGTGACCGCGCCAACCAGCTCGGCGAGATGCTGCGCCAGAGCGAGCTCGAGCGTCAGCAGCACGAGCGCGATCTGGAAGGGCTGCGCACGCGCCTGCAGGAGGGGCGCATGCAGCTCCAGGCGCTGGCGCTCAAGGCCGATGCCCAGGCCGAGCAGCTCGCCGAGCAGCAGCACGACGCCGAGGCCCTGGGTGCTGCGCTCGATCCCAACGCCACCGAGTCGGCGTGGCAGACCCGGCTCGAGGAGACCGGTGAACGCATCCGCCGGCTGGGTGCGATCAACCTGGCGGCGATCGAGGAGTACGACCAGCAGGCCGAGCGCCGCGACTACCTCGAGGCCCAGCACGCCGAACTCAGCGAGGCGATCGAGACCCTGGAGCGGGCGATCCGGCGCATCGATCAGGAGACCCGCACCCGGTTCAAGCAGACTTTCGAGCAAGTCAATCAGGGCCTGATGGCGCTTTTCCCCCGAGTCTTCGGCGGCGGGGCCGCGTGGTTGACCCTGACCGGGGAGGATTTGCTGGAGACCGGGGTGGCCATCATGGCGCGTCCGCCGGGCAAGAAAAACAGCACCATTCATCTGCTCTCCGGCGGCGAAAAGGCGCTGACCGCACTGTCGCTGGTGTTTGCCATCTTCCAGCTCAATCCGGCGCCTTTTTGCATGCTCGACGAAGTCGACGCGCCGCTGGACGATGCCAATGTGGGGCGCTACGCGAAACTGGTGAAGGAGATGTCCGAGAGCGTGCAGTTCATCTTCATCACCCACAACAAGATTGCCATGGAGGCCGCCGAGCGATTGATGGGGGTGACCATGCAGGAGCCAGGTGTCTCACGCCTGGTCGCGGTCGGGGTCGACGAGGCGGCGTCGATGGCAGAGGCGTCCTGAGTTTGCCCGAAATAGCCAAAGCGGCTATCGGCGTAATAGGATGTCGAGCATTAGGGAAAATTGAAGGGCGGTTGCTGGCGGGCAAAAACTTTACTTGACAATGAAAAAAAGTCGCCCATTTTAGGAAAATCACGCTATGCTAGAGCCCACATGCCGCAAGCATGTTGTCCTCTACCCGCATAGTGGCACCGCGAACAGGCAAGACGACCCATGGAACTAAGAGAGTGGCTGATCATCCTGGGGCTGGTTTTGGTGGCGACCATCGTGATCGATGGCTTCCGCCGTCTACAGCGCCAACGTCGTGTTCCGCGCCTTGACCAGGCGATGGAATCCAGCGGAAACGACGCCGAATCCCACGTGGATCCGGAAGAGGAGGCCCGTGCGGCCGAGATCAACTGGGAATTGCCCAATGGAGGGGCACGTGTCGTCCGGCCGGCGACGTTCGAGCGCAGCAGTGATGGCGCCGAACCCATCCGCCCGGCCGAGCCCAAGCGTCAGGAGCGGATTCCCGACGACCAGATAAAGAGCAGCGTGTTCGGCCGCTACAAGTCGCGTACCTCGTTCGCCGACATGCAGGAGAACGTCAAGAGCGCGATGAAGGCCGGCGCCAAGCGGGTCAGCGACTCTGCCCATCGCCTGGGTCAGAAACGCGACGATGCCGCCGCCGCTCGGGCGCATGAGCGGGCGCACGAAGAGCCGCGCCTGTCCGCCGCCGAGGCTGGTATCGACGCGCGCGCCGAGACCGCCGAAGTCCGCGTCGACGCCGACACGCCGCAGCTCGACCCCTCGCGTCTGCAGATCACCGCGCTGACGCCGGCTGGCGGGATGCCGGCGGCGAGTGACGCGCCAGCGGCGGCCGTGGATGAAGCCGAGCTGCGCGGCGCGGCCGATGCGCCGACCTTCGACCAGGCAGCGTTCGATCGAGCGGCTTTCGACCAAGCACCCCGGGATGACGCGCCGCGGCGCGACGTGGTCACCACGCATCCGGCGGTGGAGCGTGCCAAGCGCCATCACGTCAGCGCTGCGCGGGCCCGTGAGACGCTCTCGAATGCCGAGGAAGTCATCGTCATCAGCGTGCTGGCGCGGACCGAAGAAGGGTTCGACGGCACCACGCTGCTCAACCTGATGCTGGCCTGCGGCCTGCGCTTCAGCGAGATGGGCATTTTCCACCGCTACGAGACCGAGGCGGACGACAGCGAGCTGCAGTTCTCGATGGTCAATGTGCTCAAGCCGGGCGTGTTCGATCTCGACAAGATGCATGAGATCGTCACCCCGGGGGTCACCTTCCTGATGCCGCTGCCCGGCGCCAACGACACCTCCGCGGCGTTCGAGGCGATGCTCGAGACCGCCATGGTGCTGGTGCGTCATCTGGGCGGCGAGCTCAAGGACGAAAACCACAGCGTGATGACCGCGCAGACGATCGAATTCGCCCGCCAGCGGGTGCAGGAGTTCGAGCGTCGCCACCGGCTGCATCGCTATCAGGCCAACTGATACGGCCTAACGCCGAACGCGGTAGCGGTATCGATGACGGGGCCTTCGGGCCCCGTCGTCGTTGGTGGGCCCTGCCTGCGGGATGGCCCCTGCACGTACCGGCAGTGGTGTCATGGCGTTCGGCCTGCCCGCTGCCTTCCGCTACAATGCCACCACCCTGTCAGCGATCGAACCGGACGCCATGAGCCAGACCCCCCAAGCGGCGCAGGAGCGCGCCGCGACCCTGCGTCAGCAGCTCGAAGACGCCAACTACCACTACTACGTCGAGGACGCGCCGCAGCTCACCGATGCCGAGTACGACCAGCGCCTGCGTGAACTGCAGACGCTGGAAGCCGAGCACCCCGAGCTTGCGACCCCCGACTCGCCGACCCAGCGAGTCGGCGTCAAGCCCGATAGCGGCTTCCCCGAGATCGAGCACGTGGTGCCAATGCTGTCGCTCGACAACGCCCTCGACGAAGAGGAGCTGCTGGCGTTCGGCAAGCGGGTGGCCAAGGGGCTGGAGCGCGACGCCTCGGCGCTGGTGTTCTGCTGTGAGCCCAAGCTCGACGGCCTGGCGGTATCGCTGGTCTACGAAAATGGCTACCTAAGCTATGGTGCGACCCGCGGTGACGGGCGCACCGGCGAGGAGATCACCAACAACCTGCGCACCCTGCGTTCGATCCCGCTCAAGCTGCGCGGCAAGCACTGGCCGACGTTGCTCGAGGTGCGTGGTGAAGTCTACATGCGCCACTCCGGGTTCGAGGCGCTCAACGCCCGCGCCCTGGAGAACGGCGATAAGGTCTTCGCCAACCCGCGCAACGCCGCCGCCGGCAGCCTGCGCCAGCTCGACCCTGCGATCACCGACCAGCGCCCGCTGGAGTTCTGCGCCTATCAGGTGGCGCGCATCGAAAGCGATGCCGAACTGGCCGCCACCCACTCCGGGCGCATGGCGCTGCTGCGCGACTGGGGGCTGCCGACCAATCCCGAACTGGCGGTGGTGGAGGGGATCGATGGCGTGGTCGACTTCTGCCGCCGGCTGGGCGAGAAGCGCGAGTCCCTCGACTACGATATCGACGGCGCGGTGATCAAGCTCGATGCGCTGAGCGATCACAACGTGCTGGGCTTCGTCTCGCGCGCGCCGCGCTGGGCGATCGCCTTCAAGTACCCCGCCCAGGAGCAGGTCACGCGGCTGCTCGACGTGGAGTTCCAGGTCGGGCGCACCGGCAAGCTGACCCCGGTGGCCAAGCTCGAGCCGGTGCAGGTGGCCGGGGTCACCGTCTCCAATGCCACCCTGCACAACATGGATCAGATCGCGCGGCTGGATCTGCGTATCGGCGACAGCGTGAGGATCTATCGCGCCGGCGACGTGATCCCCAAGGTGGTCGAGGTAGTGCGCGAGCAGCGTCCGGCGGATGGTCGCGAGATCGTGCTGCCGGAGAGCTGCCCGGTGTGCGGCTCGCGGGTCGAGAAGCTCGACGGCGAGGTCGACGCGCGCTGCTCTGGCGGGCTCTACTGCCCGGCCCAGCGCAAGGAGGCGCTCAAGCACTTCGCCAGCCGCCGCGCGCTGGATATCGACGGCCTGGGCGAGAAGCTTATCGACCTGCTGGTCGAGCGTGAGTGGGTCGAGACCCCCGCCGATCTGTTTCGACTCGAAGCCGCACGTCTCGCCGAGCTGCCGCGGCTGGCAGAGAAGTCCGCCAACAATCTGGTCAACGCCCTGGAGACGGCCAAGCAGACGACGCTTGCGCGCTTCATCTATTCCATCGGCATCCGCGAGGTGGGTGAGACCACCGCGGCCAATCTGGCGCGCCATTTCGGCACCCTGGAGGCGCTGCGCCACGCCGAGCTGGAGGCGCTGGAAGCGGTCGCCGACGTCGGCCCGGTGGTGGCCCACCACGTGCACACCTTCTTCCGTCAGCCCCATAACCAGCAGACGCTGGACGATCTGATCGCCGTCGGCGTGACCTGGGACGAAGAAGAGATCGGCGAGCGTCCGCAGCCGCTGGCGGGGCAGACCTGGGTGCTCACCGGCAGCCTGGAGAGCATGACCCGCGACGACGGCAAGGCGCGCCTGCAGGCGTTGGGGGCCAAGGTCGCAGGCTCCGTCTCCAAGAAGACCACCGCGGTGGTCGCCGGCGAGGCGGCGGGGAGCAAGCTGGAGAAGGCCATGCAGCTCGGAGTCGAGGTGATCGACGAGGCCACCTTCATCCAGCGCCTGACCGAGTGGGAGGGGGTGGAATGAGCCGTTTTGTCGAAGTCCCCCACCGCATGCTGCCGGCGGAAACGCTGGACGCGCTGCTCGAGACCTTCGTGACCCGTCAGGGCTACGACACCACCGATGTCGCCAGCGACATGCACGACTGGGTGCGCGAGCTGCGGCGCCAGCTCGAACGCAGCGAGCTCTTGATCGTTCACGACTTGCAGACCGAGTCGACCGAGGTGATGACGCTGGCCCAGTGGCAAAGCTTCGGCCGCGCGGTGGCCGATGACGAAGAGGAAGGCGACTGGTAGCCACCCGGCGTGTGACTGCAAGCCATAAACGACAACGGCGCCCGCAGGCGCCGTTGTCGTGTGGCGGGCTTCAACGAGTCAGGTGAAGAACAGCGGCACCACGATGCTAGATATCAGCAGGATCAAGGCCCCACCGAGGCGCGAAGAGATCTGCGCGAACGGCATCAACTGCATGCGCTTGGCCGCGGAGAGCACGGCGACATCGCCGGTGCCGCCCATGTTGGCCATGCACAGGCCAGCGGTGATGGCCGACTCGATCGGATAGAAGCCGACCAGCTTGCCCACCAGCCCGGCGCCGAAGGCTGCACCGGCGACCACCGCGAAGACGATCAGCACATAGGTGATCGAGATCGCGTCGATGACCTGGCCGAGGTCGGTGTAGGCGATGCCGATACCGAACAGCAGGGCGAAGGTCCAGTTCTTGGCGACGAACTTGAACCACTGCGAGGCGGCCTCGTTGACCGACTCCGGCACCAGGTTGGCGATCTTGAGCACGGCGACCAGGACGATCATCAGCGCATAGGGGTGCAGCGGGATGAAGTCGCCCAGGATCTCACCGGCGACGAAGAAGGTCAGCGCCGCGACCAGGCCGATACCCAGCTTGGAGAGATCGGGTTTGCTCTCGCGCTCTTCGATCTCCACGCCCGGCATCATCTGACCGTTGCCGGTCAGGCTCGGCATGCGGTTGGCCAGGCCGTTGAGCAGGCCGGCGATGATGATGGCGAAGACGTTGCCCAGCGCCAACGCGGGCACCAGGATCGAGATGTAGTAGCTCGCCGGCTGGCCCAGCAACTGCTCGTAGATCTGGCTCATCGGCACCGCGCCGGCGCCCATACCGCCGCCCATGATCGGCAGGGTGATCACCACCACCGCGTCCTGGGGCGAGAAGCCCAGCAGCCAGCCCACCGCCACCGCGAACAGCGCCGCGAACAGCACCGCACAGACCAGCGGCAGGGCGTAGCGCGAGCCGACCTTGACCAGCACCTTGGAGTCCATGCCCAGGATGCTGCCGGTGATCAGCGCGGCGATGTAGAAGTTGAGAAAGCCGCCGCTCTTCATGAATTGTTTGACGTTGTCGGTGACGTCGGCGGGCAGCCAGTTGACGTAGACCAGCGCCGCGGCGCCGAAGATGGCGAGAATCGCGCCACCGCCGAGATAGCTCTTGATGATCGGCAGGCGGTCACCGAGGAACCCGAGCAGCTCGCCGAAGATCATCATCACCAGCAGAGCGCCGATCATGCCGGTGGGGATCGTATCGGTGGCGATGGCGGCGATCAGTACCAGCGCGGCGATGGCGAACAGCGGTAGCGGAATGCCGAAAATCGGCGTCGACAGCCAGTGGCGCGGTCGGGCCGACTCGGCGTGAGCGTTTTGCGTCACGGTTGCGGTCATGGTTCACTCCCAGGATTGCGCGCCCTGCCGGGCGGGTAGGCGGCAGGATAAGAAGCCAGGCCGCGGCGGCCAAACTTTCTGAAGTTAACTAAGCCTTAATAAAATATTGAAAGGGAGCGGCGTGTTGCTGGCACAAAGTGCCGGGCTGGGGAATACCCCCTTGGTCTAAAACTACAGCCTAGAGCCGTGATGCCGGATCACGCTCCCCGATATACGCCTGCTGCCCTCGGATAACCCTCGTGAAACGACTGCGTCTCAGTGCCCAGATCTTCATCCTCGTCGCCAGCATGATCGTGCTGACCCTGGGGGTGGCCTTTCTGCTGTTCGACTATCAGCTCAAGGAGAACCTCGAACGCGCCCAGGGTGAGCGGGTGATGGGGCTGGCGGCGGTGCTCGCCGACCGCAGCGACATTCGCCGCGCGCTCGAGGCCACGCCGATCGTCCACGATGCAGGCTCGGCGCTGCGCCGGCACATCGAAGTCTTGCGCGAGCGTCTGGGAGTCGACTTCATCACCGTGATGGATCGCGACCACCTGCGTCTGACCCACCCCGACCCCAACGAGGTCGGGCGTCACTTCCGCGGTGGCGACGAGGGGCCGGCGCTGGCGGGGGAGTCCTATGTGTCGCGTTCCGAGGGTACGCTCGGGGTGAGTATCCGCGGCTTCGCCCCGGTGCGCGCCGCCGATGGCCAGGTGATCGGCGCGGTGGCCACCGGCGTCACTCTCTCCCGGGTCGGGCTGCTGCTGGCCGAGAAACGCCAGGTGGTGCTGTTGGGCACGCTGCTGCTGATGCTCGTCGGCGGTCTCGGCGCCTGGTGGCTGGCGCGCTATATCAAGCGCATTCTGCTCGGCTTCGAGCCGCACCAGATCTCGCAGTGGGTGCAGGAGCGCCAGGCGCTGCTGGCCTCGCTCCACGAGGGCGTGCTGGCGATCGACGCCGGCGGCGAGCTGAGCCTGATCAACCCCGCGGCGCGTGAGCTGCTGGCGCCGGTGGGGGCGGCGCCCGCCACCGGTGTACCAGCCGCCACCCTGGCCCAGCTGTTCGGCGACGGCACGCCGGCGCTCAACCAGCGCCTGACCCTCAACGGCCGCGCGCTGATCGTCAACCGGGTGCAGATCCGGGCGCCGGCCCGGCCCCGCCGACGTGGGCGCGTGGTGGCCGCGGAGAGTGGTGCAGAGAGTGGCGCGAAGCGCGTCGACGAGACCCGCAGCGGTGGCAGCGTGGTGACCCTGCGCGATCGCAGCGAGGTCAATCGCCTGGCCGAGGAACTGACCGGGGTCAGCCGCTACGCCCAGGCGCTGCGCGCCTCCACCCACGAGTTCAAGAACCGCCTGCATGTGATCCTGGGGCTGGTCCAGCTGCGGGACCTGGGGCGCCTGGAGCGCTATCTGCACGAACTCGACGATACCCTGATCGCCCCCGCCGCAGCGCGCGTCTCCGGGGTCAAGGACCCGGTGCTGGCGGGCTTTCTGCTGGCCAAGGGCAGCGAGGCGCGGGAGCGCCGGATCGAGCTCGAGGTCGAGCTGGAGAGCGATATCCCGGCGGCGGCCGAGGAGGAGGTATGCCACCTGCTGGTGACGATCATCGGCAATCTGCTGGAGAATGCCTTCGAAGCCGTCGCCGGACGCGATGAGCGCCAGGTCACCCTGACGCTGGGGCTGGATGCCGGGGCGCTGTCGCTGCACGTCGCCGACAGCGGCTGCGGCATGGACGCGGCCCAGCGCGGCGCGGTACTCGAACAGGGGGTGTCGACCAAGGGCGAGGGGCGTGGCTACGGTTTGGCCATGGTGCGGGCCCATATCGACTCCCGCGGTGGCCATCTGGCGATCTATTCCACGCCCGGACGTGGCACCCTGGTCGAGGTGACATTACCCTACGCGGTGGCCCCATCCTGGATTACCGACGGAGTGACATGAGCATGCGTGTACTGGTGGTAGAAGACGACCCGATGGTCATGCGGCTCAACGTCGAGTTCCTCAATCGTATCGAGGGCGCCAGCCTGGTCGCCCAGTGCGAGGATCTGCCCGCGGCGCGGGACGTACTGCAGCGCGAGTCGGTGGATCTGCTGCTGCTGGATGTCTTTCTGCGCGAGCACAACGGCCTGGCGCTGGTGCGCGAGCTGCGCCGCCAGGCGCGCGACATCCAGATCATCCTGATCACCGCCGCCTCGGAGATGGAGACGGTGCGCGAGGCCAAGCATCTGGGGGTCGACGACTATCTGGTCAAGCCGTTCGAGTTCCAGCGCTTCCAGGAGGCGCTGAGCCACTGCCTGGATACCCACCGGCGGCTGGCCGGGCTGCCGGCGCGCGCCCATCAGCGCGACGTCGATGCGCTTTTCCGCCGCGACAGCGCCGCCGTGGCGCCGCCTCAGCGCCCCGGCGACCTGCCCAAGGGGCTCACTCTCAACTCGCTGTCGCAGGTGGCGCGCGCCGCCGCCGAGCACCATGAGGCGACCTTCACCACCGAGGCGCTGAGCGAGGATACCGGGATGTCGCGGGTCTCGGTGCGCAAGTACCTCAAGCATCTGGTCGATCAGGGCGTGCTCGAAGAGTCCTTCCACTACGGCCATATCGGCCGCCCCTCGTTCACCTACCGCTGTCTCGACGCCGAGGCGCTGGCGCGGCTGGGCGGTACGCCGACCGCCTGAGCGGCTGCTTCATCACCGCAGATACCCGCTGCAGATGACCGGCTGTTTCAGCTGAACCGCCGTGCCAGTCGATAGACAACGGTGCCAGCACGCGCGGGTGTCTGCTCACGCCTGGCGGATCAGCTCGGCGATCAGCCGCCGCCCCGGGTGCAGGTGATCGACCAGTTCCCGTGCCAGCGGCAGCGGCTCGTCATGCAGGCGTGAAGCGATCAGCTCGGCGCACAGCGGTGCGCTGACCAGCCCGCGCGAGCCGTGGGCGGTACTCACCCAGAGCCCCGGATGGTGACGCCCGGGTGCGGTAAAGCGCTGCCGCGCATCCTTGGCCAGTGCGGCGTAGTCCTCTCGCCAGGCGGCGCTGTCCGGCAGTGGCCCGGCGTAGGGCGTCTTGTCGGGGCTGGCGGCGCGCACGCTGGCACGGCCGTCGAGTACGGCCAGGGCCGCCGCCTCGCCATCGGCGCAGAGTGTGGCGTGCAGCGCCGGGGCGGTGCGCGACAGCTCCTCCAGGTTGCGCCGCTGGTCGGCCTCGCGCAGTTGGGTGTCGCCGTCGTTGGGGGTGAAGGTGGCGCCGAAGGTGAGCCTGCCGGCATAGGGTGGCAGCACATAGCCTTCGCCGCACAGCACCTGCGCCGGTGCGCCCGGTGCGGCCCACTGAAGGCTCGAGATCTGGCCGCGGACCTGCTGCAGTGGCAGGCCGTCGAGCCAAGCGCCACTGGCGTGGCCGCTGGCGAACACCACCTGATCGACCTGGAGCTGGCCATCGGAGAGCGTGAGCTGCCAGCCGCCGTCGTATGGCGCGAGCGAGTCGAGCGCGGCGCGCCGGAACTCGACCCCCGGCGTCTGCGCCAGCCGTTGGCACAGCGCCACCGGGTCGACCCAGCCCGCCAGCGGATAGGCCAGCGCCGCGTGCGCCAGCGGCGTCCCTGCCAGCGCGCTGGCACGAGTCGCGTCGCAGCCGCTGACCACGGACTCGGGCAGGGCGTGGTTGGCCAGGAAGCGCTGCTGGCGGCGCTGCTCGCGCTCACCGCTGGCGAGCGCGAGCAGGCCGCTGTCGCACCACAGGCTGCGCTCGGGGTCGAGGGTGGCCAGCCAGCGCTGGACGTAGAGCAGGGCGGCCAGGTAGAAGCGGCTCTGGCGGTTGCTCTCCGCGGCCAGCTTGACGTAGAGCGCCGCTTGCGGATTGCCCGAGGCGCCGCTGGCGATGCCTTCACGGTCGATCAGGCTGACCCGGCTGCCGCGGCGCGCCAGCGCCTCGGCCACGCTGGTGCCGGCGATACCGGCACCGATCACCGCCACGTGGGCGGCGCGACGCGGCGGTGGCGGCGTGAACCAGGGCGTGGCGGCGCGCGAATCAGCGTGCGGAGTCGGCGGCGTATCCGGCTGCCATTCACCGCGCAGCATCTCGCGCTTGCGTCCGAACCCCGGCACCTTGCGCCACTGAAAACCCTCGGCGGCGAGGCCGCGTCGCACCAGACCGGCGCAGGTGAAGGTGGCAAAGGTGGCCCCCGGACGGCTGGCCGAGGCCAGTGCGGCGAACAGCGCCGGCTGCCACATATCCGGGTTCTTGGCCGGGGCGAAGCCATCCAGGAACCAGGCATCCACCTGGCCGTCGAGCTGTGCCAGGCAGGCGGCAGCATCGCCGAAGTGCAGATCCAGGGTCACCCGCGGCGCCAGGCGCAGGCGGTGCACGCCGGGTACCGGCTGTGGCCACTGGGCGATCAGCGCCCGGGCGCGGGCGGCGAAGTCCGGCCAGCTCTGCCATACCCGCTCGAGTGCCTCGCGCGACAGCGGGTGCTTCTCGGTGGAGACCAGATGCAGCCGCGCCGTGGCCGGCGCGTGCTGTTCGAAGCACTCCCAGGCGCACAGCAGGTTGAGCCCGGTGCCGCAGCCGGTCTCGCCGATCACGAAGGCGCGCGTGGCGTCCCAGGCGCGGAAGCGGCGCGGCAGGTCGTTGTTGTCGAGGAACACGAAACGCGTCTCCTCGCGGCCGTTTTCACGCGAGAAGTAGACGTCGTCGTAGCGGGTCGAGAAGGGCGCTTCCTGCTGCGCGTCATCCTGGCGCCAGTCGAGTTCCGCCGGCTCCAGGCGCTCGCCGAAGGCGGCGAGTCGGTCGTCGGTCATGGGGGAAAAGGTCTCGCGTTGCCCGGGGGTACCACACCAGGGTGATCAAAAAGTGATCGACTCACGCCAGCGGACGTCGTTTCGGGGACAGCGAAAGGCGTCCGCGGGATCTTCACAACGTTATCCACAGTAGCTGTGAAAAAGCTCACACCGGCGTTTGTGGATAACGCCCGAGCGTTCAGGGCAGGACGTGCTTGAACGGCTTGACCTCGACCTTGGCATAGACCCCGGCGGCGACATAAGGGTCGGCGTCGGCCCAGGCCCGGGCGGCTTCCAGGGAGTCGAACTCGGCGACGATCAGGCTGCCGCTGAAGCCGGCCTCGCCCGGATCTTCGCCGTCGATGGCGGGGAAGGGGCCGGCCAGGATCAGGCGGCCGTCGTCGCGCAGCGCTTCCAGGCGCGCCAGATGGGCCGGGCGCGCCTCGCGGCGCAGCGCAAGGCTCGAATCGTTGTCGTGACCGATGATGGCGTAGCGCATCAGGAGGGCTCCTCAGGGGTTGAGCGGGACATGTGACGTGCCAGGAAGAGCGCCTGTCCGATCACGAACAGCAGCGTCAGTCCGAGCATGCCGAACAGCTTGAAGTCGACCCAGGTCGCTTCGTCGTAGTGGGTGAAGACAAAGACGTTGAGGATCGCCATGGCGAAGAAGAACAGCACCCAGGCGAGATTGAGCCGTCGCCACACCGTCGCCGGCAGTGATACCGCCTTGCCCATCATACGCTGGGCCAGGGTCTGCCCGCCGAACAGCGGCGAGAACAGGAAGGCGATGCCGAACAGGGCGTTGATCACGGTCGGCTTCCACTGGATGAACGCCGGATCGCGGAAGGCGATGGTGGCGCCGGCGGAGGCGATCACGATGATCGAGGTGATCAGCAGCATCTTCTCGATGCGCCGCTGGCGCCACCACACCACGCCGAGCTGAATCACGGTGGCGGGGATCAGGATGGCGGTGGCGGTGATGATATCGCCGGTCAGATGATAGACGGCAAAGAAGATCGCGATGGGGAGAAAGTCGAACAGCAGTTTCATGCGCAGGGCTCCGAGAGGGCGGGGCGCGGATTGACCGCGACGGCGGCGGCCCTCACCATGTGCGACCTATTCTGACAAAGACGCCCCCCGGCGTCATGCCCATGTCCCTTGCTGCCAGCGATTCCGAGAATACCGTCGCGCCGTCCGAACGCGCGCCGTTGACTGCCGCCACCTCGCTGGACGAGGCCCGCGGCATCGATCTGCACCTGCACTCCAGCGCCTCCGATGGCCGGCTCACGCCCACCGAGCTGGTCGATCTGTGCCATGCCAAGGGGCTTTCGCATATCGCGCTGACCGACCACGACACCCTGGCGGGGGTCGCGGAGGCGCGCCAGCGCTGCGCGCATCACGGTATGCGTCTGCTCTGCGCCAGCGAACTGTCGTGTCAGTGGCGCGGCATGACGATTCACATCGTGGCGCTGCTGCCCCAGGGGCCGAACGCGGCGTTCACGGC
This sequence comes from Salinicola sp. DM10, assembly GCF_017306975.2. Classification (NCBI taxonomy): domain Bacteria; kingdom Pseudomonadati; phylum Pseudomonadota; class Gammaproteobacteria; order Oceanospirillales; family Halomonadaceae; genus Salinicola; species Salinicola sp. DM10. The sequence continues at coordinate 1,556,089 of NZ_JAFLEN020000001.1, read as the reverse complement.
CAGTCTCGAAGGGCTGGCCGAGGCGCGGGTCAAGCGCGCCGAGGAGATCGCCCGGCGGCTTCAGAAGCTGGGGCTCGACGACGCCCTGGCGCGGGCGCGGGCGATCGCCGGTAGTGAGCGCCCACTGGGGCGCCCCGATTTCGCCCAGGCGCTGGTCGATGCCGGGCTGGCGGCGGACCGCCAGGCGGCGTTCAAGCGCTATCTGGGGGCCGGCAAGCGTGGCGACGTCAAGACCCACTGGCCGGCGCTGGAGACGGTGGTTGGCTGGATCGTCGAGGCCGGCGGGGTCGCCGTGGTCGCGCATCCGCTGCGCTACGGCATGACCCGGCGCAAGCGCGACCTGCTGTTCGAGGCCTTTATCGGCGCTGGCGGGCAGGCTGCGGAGTTGGTGAGTGGTTACCAGAACCGCGATACCACCTTCGACCTGGCGCGCCAGCTAGCCCACCACGAACTCTACGGCTCGCTCGGCAGCGACTTCCACTTCCCCGGCGGTGCGCTGGCACCGGGCACGCTCAGCCCGGCGCCGCGCTCCCACGTGCGTCCGGTGTGGGCGCATCCGGCCTTGGCCGATTTCGTCGCACCCCTCTAAGAGGGTGTTTACAAAATGCCTGCGCTCGGCAATACGGCGTTAAAATCGGCCTAAAAATGCTCATTTACCCCGTGTAAACTCCGCTTTTTCGACCGATTTTGCCTTGTCTTGCCTTCGCTCGCCGAATTTGTAAACACCCTCTAAGCGCCTGCCACCGAGCCATCTCCAGCCGAGCCGTCCTCGACCCGAGCCTGCGGCGAGCCGAACCCTAGCGGCAGGCGCCGGGCGCGGCATCTGTTACGCTGAGGTTGAATGGTGCCGTGCGCGGCGCCTTGCGTCATACCGGCGTGCCGCCAGCGTGCGGCCGCCGTGGCGGGATCCGACCCCAAGGAGGGCATGACATGACCCAGTTTTTCCAGATTCATGCGCAGAACCCGCAGAAGCGCCTGATCGATCAGGCGATCGGTATCCTGCGCCAGGGTGGCGTGGTCGCCTATCCGACCGACTCCGGCTACGCGCTGGGCTGCTGCCTGGGCGAGAAGAAGGCGATCGAGAAGATCAAGTGGCTGCGCCAGCTCGACGACCGTCACAACTTCACCCTGGTGTGCTCCGATCTTTCCGAGATCGGCACCTACGCCAAGGTCGACAACAGCGTCTTCCGCCTGCTCAAGTCGCACACCCCCGGGCCCTATACCTTCATCCTCAACGCCACCAGCGAAGTGCCGCGTTTGCTGCTGCACCCCAAGCGGCGCTCGATTGGCGTGCGCGTGCCCGACCACCGTATCACCCATGCGCTGCTCGAGACCCTGGGTGAGCCGCTAATGAGCGTGACCCTGATCCCGGTTGACGAAGAGCTGCCGATGACCGATGCCGAGGAGATTCGCGAGCGCTACGGTGCGCATGTCGATCTGATCATCGATGGCGGTGCCTGCCACCTGGAGCCGACCACGGTGGTCGATCTGCGCGAGATTCCGCCGACACTGGTGCGCGAAGGTCGCGGCGACCCCGCGCCGTTCCGCTGAGCCGCGTAACGCAGCTATTCGCTCGTGCAGGCATTTATGCAGTGATTCCCTAATAAAGCGCCCCCGCCGGTAAAGCCCGGCGGGGGCGCTGTGTTGCGCGCACTGTGATCGGCGACCGCCTGAGCCTGGCCGCCCGTATGATCAGTTCGTCTCGAGCGGTGCCGCCCACGCTTCCAGGGTCGCGTCGCTCCAGCTGCCATAGCTGGCATTGGGGAACATGATCCAGTCGTCGCCGAAGTGCGCCGCCTGCTCGGCCACCAGGCGCTTCTGGGTGGCCAGGTCGGCGTGGTGGAAGTCGCCGGAGAAGTCGGCCAGCGAGTCGCCGAGCTGTAGCACCAACTGATAGTCGCGCTCGATGGCGGCGCGACGCTCCGCCTTGGAGGGCCCCAACAGACGCACCTGGGCGTCGTTGACCTGAGGCAGGCGCAGCGCTTTCAGCGTCGCCAGGGTGGCGGCCTTGTTCTCGTCGTAGCGATCGGAGACATAGAAGATCGTCACGCCATGGGCGTTGGCATAGTCGAGAAAGGCGCGGGCGCCGGGGATCAGACGCGGATGCCCCTCGCGCTCCCATACCTTCCAGGTATCCCAACTGGTGAAGTCGTGACACGCCTGCATGTCGCGTACCAGTAGCGCACTGTTGTCGATCACCGTCTCATCGAGGTCGGTCATGATCGCCAGGTTGGTGGCGTCGGGATGGGCGGCGATCTTCTGTGCCAGGCGCATCGTGGCCAGCGCATAGTTCTGGCGCTGCAGCGCCTGGATCTCCGCCGACTGCTGCTGATAGCGCAGCGCCATGGCGTACTCCTTGGGTGCGCACTCGCCGGCGCTCGCCGTGGGTGCCGTCTGTGCGGTTGCACTGGCGGTGAATAGCAGGCCGCCGAGCAGCAGGGCGCCGGCGACGCCGCGACGGGTATGAGTGTGGGTTGTCATCTTTTGTTCTCCTGACTGCGATCATTCCTGACATCGACTCTGCCCGCGCAGGGCGGGCGACCCAGCTACCTTAGAGAAGCGCCGATAAGGCTTCAAACCGCGCCATGCGCGGTTTGCCGGGGTGACGTGCTTTCTCGTTCGCGATCGCCGTCCACGATTGCCGGTCACGACTGCCGGTCACGACCGCCGGCTATCGCTGTGCCGGTTGCCGCGGCCGATCAAGGCACCCCGGCCCGCTAAACGAGCCTATACCGAGAGCGCTTCCAGGCGGCGTCCGCCCGCTCGGCGTGCCGCCGGGCGCTCATCGGCGCTAGGGTCATTGGCCGGGGTTCGGGACGCCATTCCGATATCGCCATCGGTACCGGTCTCCCGCTCGGATAGGGTGTCCGTGGCCTCAGCGGCGCCGAGTCGGAACGCCTCGACGCTATCACGCTGACGCTCGGCGCGGGCTTCGATATCCCGGGTGGCGTCGAGGGTCTGCGCTGCCAGCTCGACGTTGCGTTGGGTCGCCGAGTCGATCTCGGCGATGGCCTGGTCGATCTGAGCGATGCCCTCGTGCTGCTGCTGGCAGGCGCTGGTGATGCTGTCGAGCAGCTGGCTCATCTGGCGGCTGGAGTCGACCGCTGTCTCCAGCGCCTGACCGGCCTGAGTGAGCACCTCGGCACCTTGCTGGACCTGCTGGTGGGTGCCTTCGATCTGCTCGCGGATGGTCTGCGCCGCCTCGGCGGAGCGCGAGGCGAGATTCTTAACCTCGGCGGCGACCACCGCAAAGCCGCGGCCGTGGCTGCCGGCACGTGCGGCTTCCACCGAGGCGTTGAGCGCCAGCATGCTGGTTTGGTAGGCGAGCGAATCGATCATCGCGATCACTTCCAGCGATGACTGGGAGCGTGCCTGGGCGGCTTCCATCTCGCTCACCGCGGTGGCCATTTGCTGGCCGCTGTGCTCGAGCTGCTGGCGGCTCTCCTCGGCCAGATGACGACCACGCTCGGTATGCTCGGCGGTATGCCCGATGGAGGCGGTGATCTGCTCCATGCTCGCCGAGGTTTCCTGCAGCGCCTGAGCCTGCTGCTGGCTCTCGTCATTGAGCGCATGGCTGGCCTGCGACAGCCGGCCAGCGTCATCGCGCAGGGCGCTGCTCTCATGCTGCAGCTGGGCGACCAGTGCCGCCAGCGACGCCTGCATCGTCGCTACGCCCTGCTTGAGCTGGCGCATCTCGAGCATGCCACTGGCGGCCAGTTGCTGCGCCAGGTCGCCAGAGGCGATGCCGGTCAGATGCCTGCGCACCCGACTCAGCGGGGTCAGCAGGTGGCGATTGACGCTATGGAAGGCCAGCGCCAGCAGCAGCAGGGTGACGCCGCCGGCGATGGCCAGTCCCAGCGTCATGATCTCGACGTTGCGCTGCATGGTGGTGACACCATGGGTGGCGTTGGTGGCACCGACTTCGGTCAGCGTGTCCAGCGCCTGGTCGAGATCGGTGGTGAGCGCGTTGGTCTTTTTGACGCTCTGCTGGTAGGCCGCCAGGTTCCAGCTCTTGAGCGCTGCGAAACCGGGCTGGATACCGTCGTCGATCAGCTTCTGGAAGTGTGCCTTGAGCGCCACGTCCTCGGCCTCGCTCGTGGCCAGGGTGTCGAGGGTCTGGCGGGCGCGGGCCAGGGTCTCCTCGGCCTTGGCCCAGGTCGCCTTGGCGGCCTTGACCTTGAGCCGGTTGTAGTCGGTCTGGTAGCTGTCGAGCAGCACCCGGGTCTGCATCAGATCGGCATAGAGCGCGCGCGCCGTGCCCAGACGCTCGACGTTGATATGGTAGACGGAGGCGAAAGCTGCCTGCGCCTGTTTCATGGCGAGATAGCTGCCGCCGCCGATCAGCCCGATCAGCAGAGCGAAGATCGCAAGCAGGGTGATCAGCCCGCTGCGGAGGGTAAGGCGAAAGGGTTTCATGACAGGCTCCTGAGGCAAGCGTCGATGCCCGGAAGAGTCTGTGCAATGATTGTCACAAAACGATGACAAACGGTAACATGTGGCGGTTTCAGCCGTCCGCGGATGTCTCCGGCGTCGGTGCATTGGGATCCTCGCTCTCCTCGTCGAGCCAGGTACCGCACAGGCGGCAGTAGCGTGAATCGCGCTCGTGGCCCTCGTGGCCGCAGCCGGGGCAGGCCTCTTCGGAGTAGCGCTCCTCGCGGATCGAGCGAATCACCTCGGCCGAGAAGACGCCGGTAGGGACCGCGAGGATCGAGTAGCCCAGCACCATCATGAAGGCGGAGATGAACTGACCGACCGGCGTGACCGGGGCGATGTCGCCGTAGCCCACGGTGGTCAGGGTGACGATGGCCCAGTACATCGAGCGTGGCATGCTGGTGAAGCCGGCTTCCGGCGGCTCGATCATGTAGATCAGGGCGCCGAAGATGGTGATGATCAGCAGTACCGTGATCAGAAACAGCAGGATCTTGCGCTGGCTGCGACGCAGCGCCTGCATCAGCATGCGCCCTTCGCCGACGAACTCCATCAGCCGCAGCACCCGGAACACCCGCAGCACGCGCAGGATGCGCAGCACCAGCAGCGACTGGGCCCCGGGCAGGAACAGGCTGAGCCAGGTGGGCAGAATGGCGATCAGGTCGAGCACGCCGTAGAAGCTTTTCAGATAGCGCAGCGGCCGCTCCAGACAGTAGAGCCGCAGCACCAGTTCGAAGGTGAAGATCAGGGTGAAGATCCACTCGGCCAGCAGGAACCACTCGCCGTAGTGCTGATGCAGGTGGGGTACGCTATCCACAAAGACCACCACCACGCTGAGCAGGATCAGCGTGATCAGCGCAATGTCGAAGGCCTTGCCCGCACGGGTATCCGATTCGAAGATGATCTGAAACAACTGCTTGCGAAAATTGGATTCCCCAGACTGCATGATGGGCAGGCCTTGTGCATGGATGGAGTGGGGCCCAGGCGCTGGGACCTTGTGCGCCGGCTAGCGTTAAACTTCGGCGAACCGTGGCCGATAATCCCGGATATCACGGCTTGCGCCGACTGGCGATGCCACTGTGCCGGGCATGGATTGCTGCGGCTGCCAGTCGAACTCGAAATCAGTGTAACCGTGTCCTCTATTTCAGGCAGCCTCGTTCATGATTGGATTGATTCAACGGGTACTGATCGACCATATCGAAGCCACGCAGGGCGAAGCGGCGATGCGCCAGCTCGCTGCTGCTGCCGGTGTCGAGGAGCCCGGGCGCCGCATCGACACCGACTATGACGATGCCGAGTGTCTGCGCCTGTTCGAGGCCGCCGGCCAGGTGTTGGGACTCGATCGGGAGGCGCTGATGGCGCTGTATGCCGATATCTTCGTCAAGTGGACGCTGGTGCACTACCCCATGTTCTTCCAGATGGCTGACTCGGCCCAGGCGTTCCTGGCCCGCCAACCTGCCATCCACGCTTCCATGGGGGCCGGCATCCGCGATGCCCAGCTGCGTGCGCGGGTCAACGACAAGTTCCGTATCGTCGAGCAGCGTGCCGGCCGTCTGGTGGTGGAGTACCGCTCGGACAACGGCCTCTGCGGCCTCTATCGGTCGCTTTTCCAGCGCCTGCTCGATCACTATGAAGAGCGTGGCCTGTGTGAGGAGGCGTGCTGTATGCACCGTGGCGATACCTGCTGCCGCTTCGTGATGCACTTCGAAGAGCGCCCGGCATGAGCGCGTCGTCTGAGCAGGAACCGCAGTGGCGCGATGTACTGGTCGCCCAGATCGACGCCATCGGCAATCAGCTGTGCCAGGCGGTCGACGGCACCTTCGATTTCTACGTCCATACCGACAGTGACGAGATCGCGATTCAGAAGCTGGCCCAGCTCAACAACTTCACCCTCGATGCGGTGCGCCGCACCATCGGCGAGCTGGAACAGACCCGACGCGAGCTCGAGATGCGGGTCGAGGAGCGTACTCAGCGCCTCAATCTGATCCTGAGTGCGACCAACGACGGCGTGTGGGAGTGGGAGATCGATTCGGGGTACGTCACCTTGTCGCCGCGCTGGTCCAGAATGCTGGGTCAGGACGCCGTCGAGATTCGTCAGCCCCTGGAGAGCTGGCTGGCACTGATTCATCCTTCCGATCGCTCGGCGGTGGAGCGCGCCTTCTACCGCCATCTCGACGGGCTCAGCGACGCGGTCGATATCGAGTATCGCTTGCGCAACTCGCGTGGTGCCTGGCGCATGATGCTGTGCCGTGGGCTGTGTCAGCGTGACGATCAGGGCCGCGCGCTGCGCATGGCCGGGACGCTGAGCGACACCACCGAGCAGCGTCTGACCGATCCGCTCACTGGCCTGCCCAACGGCGCCTATCTCGAGCTGCTGATGCAGGAGAGACTGCACGCTCTGCCGCGTCCGCCGCTGTCGCTGGTCAAGTTCCAGCTGCTCAATGTGGCCCAACTGTTCGACGGCGTGAGTGTCGAACACGCCATCGCCGCACTGCGAGATCTGGTACAGCGGCTGCGCCGGCGCTTGCCTGCCAGGGTCGCGTTGACCGCGCTACCCGAGCACACCTTTGCCATGGTGTTGGAGCTCGACGCCGTGGCCGAACTCGACCGCGTGCTCGAACCGGTCGAGGCGCTGCTGGCCGAGCCGGTGGAGATAGAGGGCCGGCTGGTGTGGCTGTCACACGTCAGCGGGGTGGCGATCGTCAACCTGCACGAGGCCGCCAGTGCCGACGAGTGGCGCCGCCAGGCGCGTCTGGCGCTGGCCAGCGCACGTCAGTCGGATGTCGGCACGCGCTGCTACTACAGCGAGTCGCTGCGTCAGTGGGAGCAGCACCAGGGGCGCGCCGAGCAGATGATCCGCGGCGCGCTGGCCAATCGCGGGGTACGCTGTTTCCTGCAGCCGATCGTCGATATCGTCGCCGGCACGGCGCGCGGCTTCGAGGCGCTGATGCGTCTGGAGGACCCGGTAGAGGGGCTGGTCAATCCGGGCGCTTTCGTCGAGGTGGCGGAGCGCACCGGGCTGATCGCCCCGCTGTGGGAGATGCTGATGGATCAGGCGCTGCCGGTGCTCAAGGACCCGGGCATGCGCGAACGCTTCGGCGAGACCTTCCTGATCAGCATCAACCTTTCGCCGCGCCAACTGATGGACCCGGGGCTGCTCGAGCTGATGCTGGCCGCCTGCGCGCGCCACGGTGTGGCGCAGTCGCGGCTGCAGGTCGAGGTGACCGAGAGTGCGGTGCTCAGCGATCCAGTGCGCGCCTCACGCATGCTCGAACGCATGCGCGAATCGGGTATTCAGGTGGCGATGGATGACTTCGGCAGCGGTTATTCGTCGCTGGCGCAGCTCACCTCGCTGCCGTTGGATACGGTCAAGATCGACCGCAGCCTGGTGCTCGACGTGAATACGCTGCCACGCAAGCAGCATGTGCTGGCGGCGGTGGTGGCGCTGTGTCAGCGCCTCGAGCACGGCGTGGTGGTGGAAGGGGTCGAGGACTGGGAGACGGTGACGCTGCTGCGCCAGTGGGGCGTGCACGATATCCAGGGCTTCTTCTACGCCCGGCCGATGCCGATGGCGCAGTTGATCAAGCAGTTCGAGCTGCCACTGCCGCTGGTACCTTCCGACGACCCGCCGGCGGTGGCAACGCGCTGAGACGCGGCGCTGGCACGCTTCTCTTTTATTTCACACGCCATCTTTGCCTTCACAGGCCGCCTGTGCCTTCACGCGCCAGGTGAACTTTCACCGGCTGCGTAACGTCAGCCACGCCGTGCTCTCCCACGGCATCTCGCCGCCGCTCAGGGGCGCCGACAGGGCTGCCAGTGCCGGGTGTGAGCTCTGGGTGGCGAGGGCGGCCAGGCGCGTCTGGGCGCAGCGCAGCCAGGCCGGGTCGCCGCTGTCCTGCCACACGTCCAGCGCCTCGATCAGCGTATCCAGGCTCGCCTCGGGCGCGTGTGCCGGCGGCCGCGGCCAGCCGTGGCGTAGGGCCCCGGCGCGGCTCGCCTTGCTGTGATTGGCGGGGCGTGCAGCGAGCGGCGTGCCACCGGCACCTACCGGCTGGCACAGCGTGTCCGCCAGCCGCCACAGCGCCTCGGGCGGCCCCGCCTTCAGCTCCAGCTCCAGCTCGCGGATCGGCAGAGTCGCGCCATCGGCGTGGATCTCGCCCTGATCGAGGGCAATCTCGATCTCAGCCTCGCCCTCGCGGTAGCGCCAGGTGCGGCGCTCGAAGTCGGTGGTGAAGGCCGGGCGCAGCTGCGTCAGATCGACCCCGGCCAGGGCAGGATGCTCGAGCTCGCGCAGCCCGGTCTCGTCGAGCCCCGCGGCGTTGCAGACGCGCTCGTCGAGCGACCACTCCCATTCGCCGCGGCTCGACAGGCCACCGTGGCTGGCGGCGGCGCTCTTGAGCGTCTGCACGCGCTTATCGCCGATCCGGCGTACGCGCAGGGCGACCCGGGCGGCTTCCAGGGCGCCGTCCGGGGTATCGTAGTAGCAGTTGCCGAGCGTATTCGTGGCCGAGGCCAGCGTCGAGAGCAGCGGATGCGCCGCCAGCGCTGCCGGCGCGGACTCGGCGAGCGCCAGTTTGAGTTCGATTTCGTCGCTCATGTGCGCTCCCGCATGGGTCTGAAGGTACAAAGCGTAAGCCTGCGTGTCGCGTTCATGAATTTTTCATGACGCCCCGAGACGCAATCATTATACTGGCGCCGCCACTTCCAACGCATCCAGGCCACGTTATGGTGAGTACCAATCCGTTCTCGGCGCTGTTTGGACGTTCGCCGTTCCAGCCGCTGTTGGCCCACATCGTCAAGACCAGCGAATGCGCCGGTCAGCTTCTGCCGTTCTTCGACGCGGCGCTCAGCGGCGATTGGGAAGCGGCGCGGGGCTACCGCGAGGCGATCACCCAGCTCGAGCACGAGGCGGACGAGCTCAAGACCCAACTGCGGCTCAACCTGCCCAACACCATGTTCCTGCCGGTATCGCGTTCGGATCTGCTCGAACTGATCAGCGTGCAGGACAAGATCGCCAACAAGGCGCGCGATATCACCGGCATCATGCTCGGCCGCAACATGAATATCCCCGACCTGCTGGCCGAGCCGATGCGCGACTACCTGCGCACGGCGGTGGCCACGGTGGACCAGGCGCGCAAGGCGCTGGAGGAGCTCGAGGACCTGCTCGAGTCCGGGTTCGGCCGCAACGTCTCCGACGTGATGCAAAATCTCATCCGCGAACTGCACGAGCTCGAGCACCAGGCCGACGACCAGCAGATCGCGATCCGTCGCCAGCTGTTCCAGCTCGAAGCCGAGCTGCCCCCGGTCGACGTCATCTTCCTCTACAAGATCATCGAATGGATCGGCGAACTGTCCGACCGCGCCGAGCGCGTGGGTAGCCGCCTGCAGATTCTGACGGCCCGCTGATCGCGGGTCTTCTTTTTACGCCTTCGTCACGCCACTCATAGCGAACTGAGCCTATGTCCATCATTGCGCAATACGGTGATGTCTTCATCATTCTCGCCTGTGTCTTCGGCTTCTTCATGGCCTGGGGGGTCGGCGCCAACGACGTCGCCAATGCCATGGGGACCTCGGTCGGTTCCAAGGCGATCACGATTCGGCAGGCCATCGTCATTGCGGTGATCTTCGAGTTCCTGGGCGCCTGGCTTGCCGGTGGCCAGGTCACCGAGACCATCCGCAAGGGCATCATCGACGCCAGCCTGCTGCAGCAAGACCCGCAGATGCTGGTCTACGGCATGCTCGCCTCGCTGCTGGCGGCGGGATCTTGGTTGATGATCGCGTCACTCAAGGGCTGGCCGGTCTCCACCACCCATTCGATCGTCGGCGCCATCGTCGGCTTCGCCATCGCCGGGCTGGGCGTGGATTCGGTGCACTGGAACGCAGTCGGCACCATCGCCCTGAGCTGGGTCACCTCACCGCTGATCGCCGGGGTGTTCGCCTATGTGCTGTTCCGCTCGGTGCAGGTGCTGATCTTCGACAACCCCGACCCGTTCGCTGCGGCCAAGCGCTACGTGCCTGGCTATATCTTCCTGGTCGGTTTCATCGTCTCGATGGTGACCCTGGTCAAAGGGCTCTCGCATGTCGGGCTCGAACTGAGCTTCGGCCAGAGCCTGCTGCTGGCCACCGCCTTCGGCGTGGTGATCATGATGTTCGGGCTGCTGCTCGAAAACCGCATCAACCGCGGCGAGCGGCGCTCGCGCGGGCAGTACGACTTCTCCAGCGTCGAGCGCATCTTCGGCGTGCTGATGATGTTCACCGCCTGCGCCATGGCCTTCGCCCACGGCTCCAACGACGTCGCCAACGCGGTCGGCCCGCTGGCCGCGGTGATCAGCGTGGTCGAGAGCGCCGGCAGCGTCGGCGGGTCGTCGGCGATGCCGTGGTGGGTCCTGGTGCTGGGCGGCGGCGGTATCGTGGTCGGCCTGGTCACCTATGGCCACAAGGTGATCGCCACGGTGGGTACCGGGATCACCGAACTCACCCCGAGCCGGGGCTTTGCCGCCACGCTCTCCGCCGCTTCCACCGTGGTGCTGGCCTCGGGGACCGGGCTGCCGATCTCGACCACGCACACGCTGGTCGGCGCGGTGCTCGGGGTCGGTCTGGCCCGCGGTATGGCAGCGCTCAACCTGCGTGTGCTTGGCTCGATCGTGCTCTCGTGGCTGATCACGCTGCCCGCCGGGGCGCTGCTGTCGATCATGTTCTTTTTCATGTTCAAGGGCATGTTCGGCTAGCGCTGGCACGAAAACTGGCTTTACCCGCGCCGACGCGCGGGCACGACGCTCTGGTATAGTGATGGCTCGATCCCCCGAGCCAACCCACTTGCCGGAGCGTCTCTCCATTGGATTCGCGTTTCCCCTTCGTCGACTGGTTCCGTAACTCGTCCCCCTATATCAATGCCCACCGTGGCAAGACGTTCGTCATCCTGATCGAAGGCGCGGCGATGGCGTCCTCGCGCTGGGACCAACTGCTGCAGGATCTGGCGCTGCTGCACACCCTGGGGGTGCGCCTGGTGCTGGTCTATGGCATCCGCCCGCAGGTGAGCGCAGCGCTGGAGGCCGAGGGCATCGAGGTGGAGCGGGTCGAGGGGCGCTGGGTGGCCCACCGCGGCATCATGGACCATGTCGAGCGGATCGCCGCGCGCCAGCGCCTGGACATCGAAGCGCATCTCTCGCTGGGGCTGCCCAACACGCCGCTGCACGGGGTCGAGCTCACCGCGGTCTCGGGCAATCTGGTCACCGCCAAGCCGCTGGGCGTGCGCGGTGGCATCGACTTCGACCACAGCGGCGAGGTGCGGCGGGTGCGCAGCCAGGCGATCGAGAGCCTGCTCGCCGGCGGTAATCTAGTGATCCTGCCGCCGCTGGGCTACTCGCGTACCGGCGAGGTGTTCGATCTCGACGCCGCCGATATCGCCCAGCACGTGGCCGTGGCGCTGAAGGCCGACAAGCTGATTCTGCTCGGCGAGTCGGCCGGGCTGCATGACGACGACGGCCGGCTGCAGCGCCAGCTCGGACCCGCCCAGGGCGAGAGCCTGCGCCAGCAGGCCGACCCCGGCAGCGAGCTGTGGCGCCATCTCGGTGCCGCCTGCGAGGCGGCGCGCCACGGCGTGGCGCGTACCCACCTGCTCTCCTGGCATGATCACGACGCCCTGCTGGGTGAGCTCTTCACCCGTGACGGTGTGGGCACGATGATCACCCAGAACCGCTACGAGCAGCTGCGCCAGGCGGTGCTCGACGACGTTGGCGGGCTGCTGGCGCTGCTCAAGCCGCTGGAGGCGCGGGGCATGCTGGTGGCGCGGACCCGCGAGCGGCTCGAGCACGAGATCGACGACTACGTGGTGATCGAACGCGACGGCATGATCATCGGCTGCGCCGCGCTGCACCGCTTTCCCGACGCGGCGATGGGGGAGCTTGCGTGTCTTGCCGTGCACACCGACTACCGCCGCGGCAGCCGCGGCGACACCCTGCTCAGCGAGGTCGAGCGCCGCGCCCGGCGCCACGGCTTCACCCAGCTCTTCGCCCTGACGACCCACACCACGCACTGGTTTTTCGAGCGTGGCTTCGAACTCTCCACCACCGAGTCGCTGCCGAGCCTCAAGCGCGAGGCCTACAATCAGGCGCGACGCTCCAAGGTGCTGCTGAAGTCGCTATAGACACTGCCCGAGTGGCTACAGGCGTCGTGAGTCGCTACAGGCGTCGTTGTAGTCGCTGGAAAGAGACACCTTTCAGCCCCGGTTCCGGCCGGGGATGTCTCTTTTTTGAGACTTCATATCCTATTGATAAAGCTGAGTTTTAGGTAAATCTTCAGAAAAGCGTCGGCTATCGGCGACGTTTTTCCTTGCCCATCTGCATGATTTTCGCCGCCGGCCGTCCCCGGGCCGTACCCTGGTCATGTGTGCCAATAATAAGTATTTGATTTTCAATAAAAAATAAAAAACTGGCACGCCCCTGGCAATATCATTTACCGAGAGCGACGAGACGAGTCTTCCGAGCTTGTCTCATCGAGTCTCGCCGCGGCCCATCATCACCCTGTGCCGGGCCCGGTGAACTCGAGAGCGTCCGCTCCACGCGATGTGTGACTTAGGTTGCGATGAGACGGGTGCGGCCTGCGGGCAAGGAAATGCACCATTAGGGCAAGGATGCCCCGGCAAGGATGCCTTCCCCCTCCTGCGAGGGGACCCATGATGACCGGCCGCTACGGCGACCGGTTCAGGACTGGGACAGGCGGTTCGCCGCCACGCGCCACGACAGCCCCTGATTGGCCAATGTCGTGATTGCGGTTCCAGGGGCCTCGCGGCCCGCGGTACGCCTTCGAACAGCTGATTCAGGCAGTTTTTCAAGGGCGTTCCAGTAACCCTTCAGTTCCCTGCGTACCTTGGGCCGGCTCTGCCGGCCCTCTTTTTTTGCGGCTGTTGGGTTCTATGCAGCTACTAGATTTTTCACGGCTGCCAGCAGTTTGCGGCCGGTAAGGCCGCGGCGGGGCGCCTGCGTCGCCGCATGGGCATTCAATAAAAATGTTATCCTTGCGGAACGATCCATGACTCGAATGGGCCTCCTGCACAGAGCCACGCTTATGACTTCCGAGCTCTCCCGGCGCTGGCGCCCGCGCTCACTGATGCAACTGGTACTGCTGGCGTTTCTCTTCGTCATGCTGCCGATCGCCATCCTCATGTTCCAGGCCGGCCAGGCGCTGTCCCAACTCTCCTCGCTGGCCGACCAGAGCGCGCGTCAGGCGGTGGAGGAAACCCGCCGTGCGCGCATGCTCAGCTCGCTGGCGCTGCAGATGGAGCGCAGCGCGCGCCAGTACGCGGTGATCGAAGAAGAAGGGCTGCGCGATATCTACAACGAGAAGTCGCGCCAGTTCGGTGAACTGCTGTCCCAGCACCGGGCGCTGATGGGTGACAACCCCGATTTCCAGTCGCTGGCGGCGCGCTATGCCCAGCTCGCGGTGCTGCCGCAGATGCCCAGCGACGATATGAATGCCTTCCTCGATCGCTTCTCCGGCTTCGCCAGCGAGTCCGATGCCGTGCGCGAGGCGACCAACACCCTGATCGACGAGCGCATCGCCAATATCCGCGAGCAGGCCAATGCGGTGAAAGCGCGGCTGTGGATGCAGTCGGCGGCGCTGGTCTCCGCCAGCCTGATGCTGATGCTGTTCTTCACCTGGCTGATCACGCGCCCCATCCGCCAGCTCGAACAGCGTATCTTCGGGCTCGGCAGCGGTGAGCCGGAGACCACGCCGGTGCGTATTCAGGGCCCGGCGGAGCTGGTCCAGCTGGGTGAGCGCCTGACCTGGCTGGCCCAGCGGCTCTCCGAGCTGGAGGCCCAGAAACAACAGTTCCTGCGCCACATGTCGCACGAGCTCAAGACCCCGCTGGCGAGTATCCGCGAGGGCACCGCGCTACTCTCCGACGGGGTCGCCGGTGAGCTCAACGAGCGTCAGGACGAGATCGTCGGGCTGATCGACGACAACGGCCAGGAGCTGCAGCGCCTGATCGAGCAACTGCTCGACTACAATCTGCTGCAGAACAGCCGCTGCGTGACGGTGACCCACTTCGATCTCGCCACGGTGATCCAGGAGGTGCTGGCCAAGCACCGCCTGGCGCTGGACAGCAAGGGAATGCAGGTGACCAGCCCGCACCACCCGCTGGTCTGGCAGGCCGACCGCGAGCGCACCGCGCGCATTCTCGACAACCTGATCTCCAACGCCATCGCCTACGGCGAGGATGGCGGCCGCCTGACCATCCGCCTGGCCCAGCAGCGCGACTGGCTGACACTCGACGTGGCCAACAGCGGCGAACCGATCGCCGAGGCCGACCGCGAGCATCTGTTCAAGGCGTTCTACCAGGGCAGCGCGCGGCGCAAGGGGCCGCTCAAGGGCTCGGGGATCGGGCTCTCGATCGCCGCCGACTGCGCGCGCCTGCAGCAGGGCGATCTGGCCCTGGTGGCGGATACCGAACTACCGGTCTGCTTTCGGCTGACCCTGCCCTGGGTCGAGCCGGCAGCCGACGATAACGAGGCCAGCGGCCCCGCGGGCACGCTGACCCATGACGCAAGGACGACGACATGAACATGCGAATGAAGGGCGTGCTGGCACTTGCCGCGCTGGCCCTGCTCAGCGGCTGCCAGTCGCTGGCCGAAACCGACGCGCCGCCCCCGGGCTGCGGCGAGCTACCCACCTTTGCCGACAACGTCTGCCTGCTCGATTCGTGGGTCGCCTTCGGGCTCGATGCCCAGCGCGGCGATACCGAGTGGCGCCAGATGATGCTCGAGCGGCTGGACGGCTCGCGCGCAGATCAGAAGGCCGCGCGCGCGGTGGTACTGGCGTGGGATGCCCCCCAGGACTGGCGCCGGGCCTCGGACCTCTACAAGGCCAGTATCAGTAGTGCACCGACGCGCCTGCAGCCGCTCTTGCAGCAGTGGCTCAACGATCTGGAGAAGCGCCGCCAGCTCTATGCCCAGCGCGCCGGCAGCAGCGGGGGCGGCAGCGCCAACCAGGCGCTCCAGCGCGAGAACGAAGCGCTGAAACAGCAGCTCAAGGAGATGTCGGACAAGCTCGACGCGCTCACCGACATCGAAAGAACGATCAACTCACGCGACTGAGCCATCGGCTCGCGCGGCGGCTCAGACCCCGCGCGGTCCCGTCACACCGAACGTGACCGGTCTGTCTTGATGACAGGCCGCGCGATGGCAGGAGGAGTCCATTCATGTCTTTGCAAACCGACGTCACCAAGCGCCGCCCGACGCGCACGCCCGCCATGCAGCCGGGGCGCTCGACCAGCACCGCGCACATCCTGCTGGTCGACGACGACCCCAGCCTGCTCAAGCTGCTGGGCATGCGCCTGGAGAGCCGTGGCTTTCGTGTCACCACCGCCGAGAGTGGCCGCGCCGCGCTCAGCCACCTGGCCGACGACACCCCGGATCTGGTGCTCTCCGATCTGCGCATGGACGAGATGGATGGGCTGGCGCTGTTCCATGAACTGCAGCGCCGGGTGCCCGGCATGCCGGTGATCATTCTCACCGCTCATGGCTCGATCCCCGATGCGGTGAGCGCCACCCAGCAGGGGGTGTTCAGCTTCCTGACCAAGCCGGTCGACCGCGACGAGCTGTTCGCCGCCATCGACGAAGCGCTGGCGCAGACGCCGACCACCCGCGGCGAGGGCGGCGAGATGTGGCGCTCCCAGATCATCACCCGCAGCCCGCAGATGGAGCGCATCCTGGAGCAGGCCTACATGGTCGCCGCCTCCGATGTCAGCGTGCTGGTGACCGGCCCCAGCGGGACCGGCAAGGAGCTGCTGGCCAATGCCATGCACCAGGCCAGCCCGCGTGCCGACAAGCCGTTCGTGGCGATCAACTGCGGCGCGCTGCCGGAGCAGCTGCTCGAGAGCGAGCTGTTCGGCCACGCCCGCGGCGCCTTCACCGGCGCGGTCAGCCAGCACGAGGGGCTGTTCCTGGCCGCCGACGGCGGCACCCTGTTCCTCGACGAGATCGGCGACATGCCGCTGACTCTGCAGGTCAAGCTGCTGCGTGCGCTGCAGGAGCGCCAGATCCGCCCGCTGGGCAGCACCAAGTCGGTGCCGATCGACGTGCGCATCATCTCGGCGACCCACCGCGATCTCGACCGCGCCATGCACGAAGGCGACTTCCGCGAGGATCTCTACTACCGCCTCAACGTGGTCAATCTCAAGCTGCCGCCGCTCAAGGAGCGCGCCGAGGACATCCCGCTGCTGGCCAAGCATATGGTGGCCCAGGTCGCCGCCCGGCATAAATCGTTCGTCAAGGGCTTCTCGCCGGAGGCGCTCAACCTGCTCGCCTCCAGCGCCTGGCCCGGCAACGTGCGCCAGCTGGTCAACGTGGTCGAGCAGTGCGTGGCGCTGACCAGCACGCCGATGATTCCTGAAGCGCTGGTCTCCCAGGCGCTGGCGGCGGAGGAGAACGCGCTGCCCTCGTTCAGCGAAGCGCGCGCCGGCTTCGAGCGCAGCTATCTGATCAAGGTGCTCAAGATCACCGAAGGCAATGTCACCCAGGCGGCGCGTATCGCCGGGCGCAACCGCACCGACTTCTACAAGCTGCTGGCCCGCCACGAACTCGACCCCGGCGCCTTCAAGCCCAGCGCGATGCCCGACACCACGAGCTGAGCGTATCCGGCGCCGGCGGTGTTAGCCGCCGGCGTCTCTTGATGTGTCACACTATGTCTCTCTACGCCTCTCGCTTTGCGCCTCTCGCTTTACGACCCTCACACGCTAAACACCGCTCTCCGGCCCAATCGACGTTTCCTGCTGCCCCGAGCCAGCTTGCACCAGATCCGCGAGGCGCTGACGTAGCCAGCGCTGTAGCGGGTGGGTGGTGGTGCGCTCGTGCCACAGCAGGGCCATGTCGAAGCCGGGCACGATCAGCGGTGGCGCCAGCCGCTGCAGTTGTTCGCCTCGCCCGACTGTGACCCGCGAGGGCACCAGGGCGAGCAGCTCGCTGCGCGCGACGATCTCCGGCACGACCAGAAACCCCGGCGCCGAGAGCGCCACGCGGCGGCGCCGGCCGACCGCTGCCAGGGCGTCGTCCACCGGCCCGCGGAAGCCACCACCCTGGGGCGAGACGATGACGTGCGCCAGCGCGCAGAAGGTGTCGAGATCGAGCGACCCGCTCACCTCGGGGTGCCCGGCGCGGGCGATGGCCACGTAGTGCTCGTGGTAGAGCCTGCGCATGCGCAGGGTCTCCGGGGCCATCTCTGGCATCGTCAGCGCCAGGTCGACCTCGCCGCGGGCCATCTGCGCCGCCAGCGCGGTATGGTCCAGCGTGCGCCAGGCGATCGTCAGCCCCGGGGCCTCTTGGCTCAGCGCCAGGGCCAGCGGCAGCAGCACCGCGTACTGCACATAGTCGCTGGCGGCGAGGGTCACCGTGGCGCGGGCGGTGGCCGGGTCGAAGGGGCTGGTGCTGGCCACCACCTGGCGCACGCTCTCGAGCGCGGCGTGCAGCGGCGCCTGCAGCTCCAGCGCGCGCTGGGTCGGGATCATGCCGCGCGGGGCGGGCAGCAGCAGCGGGTCGCCCAGCAGTTCACGCAGCCGGTTCAGGCGAGTGGAGATCGCCGGTTGGCTGAGATGCAGGCGCTGGGCGGCGCGGCTGACGTTACGCTCCGCCAGCAGGGTGTCGAGGGTCACCAGCAGATTGAGGTCCAACCGCTCGATATCCATTGAGTTTATACCTGGCCATAAAATATCCGATTTCAAAGATACCAGAGCCGACGTCAAGATCGTGATCGACCCCGCACACCCGCGGAACGACCACCGAAAAGGGAAATGCTGAATAAATCGACGAGCGAGATGAAGCGCAAGGCGCATGGAACACAGAACACGAGACATAACATGGGGTTAGGTGAGTGTTCGAGTACCACGCAACGCAGCGATTCGCTCGCGCAGGCATTTATGCAGCGTTTCCCAAGGAGCCGGCATGTCCCATATCCTGATCATCCACGCCCACCCCGAACCGCAGTCGCTGACCAGCGCGCTGAAGGACCTGGCAGTGGCTACCCTCGAAGCCCAGGGGCATGAGGTGCAGGTCTCCGACCTCTACGCCATGCGCTGGAAGACGCTCGCCGACCGCGAGGATTTCACCGAGACGTTCGAGGCCGAGCGGCTGCGCTATATCGCCGAGTCCCGCCACGCCTACGCCAACGATACGCAGACGACGGATATCGCCGCCGAGCAGCAGAAGCTGTTATGGGCCGATGCGGTGCTGTTCAGTTTTCCGCTGTGGTGGTTCGGTATGCCGGCGATCCTCAAGGGCTGGGTCGACCGGGTCTTCGCCTTCGGCTTTGCCTATGGCGTGGGTGAGCATGGTGGCGAGCGCTGGGGTGACCGCTACGGCGAGGGCACGCTGGCCGGACGCCGCGCCATGCTGATGGTGCCGATCGGCGGGCGCGCGCCGCACTACAGCGAGCGCGGCGTCAACGGCAGCCTCGAGGAGATTCTGTGGCCGATTCACCACGGCACGCTGTTCTATCCCGGGCTGACGGTCATGCCGCCGTTTCCGGTCTATTCGAGCGACCGTCTGGACGAGGCCGGCTGGCAGCAGGTCGCAGCGGATCTCGAGCGGCGCCTGGCGGGGCTGTTCAGCGATGCGCCGATCGCCTACCGACGCCAGAACGGCGGCCATTACGACGGCGAGCAGCGCCTCAAGCCGGGGCTAGGGAAGGGTGAGGGAGGTACGCGGATTCATCTGCTGCAGTCGGGTGACCCGGAGCAGCGTCCGGTCTAGCCGACTCGAGAGCGTGACTATCGTCTCATTGCCTCATTGCCTCAGTGCCTCAATGGCGTCACGTGAAAAAGCCAGCAGTGCCAGGTAGTGATCCTGCTCGATGACGTCGCGAACGATTTCATCATCGACCTTCAGGTAATCGTGTACCAGCACGTTGCGAAGCCCGATGATCTTGCGCCACGGGGTCGTCGTATCGATGACGCCTTTGTCCATCAAGCGTTGAAAGGCCGTTATCGCTTCGCCACTGGTGTGGCCGGTTTGCTGTCTCGCCCAGTGTTTGGCCACGCCAATGCAGCTCTCGATAAGGACCTGAAGCGTTCTCGCCGCGGCATGCTGTTCCAGACGCGACCACGGGCGCTGCCTTGAAATGTCACGCAGGACATCGATATCGGCCTGGCACTCGTTCAGGTGGTCGCCCAAGGCATCGAGATAAGCGGTGCCGGGATGTGTATCAGCCATGTCGCTTCCGCTGGTGAAGATAATCCAGTTCCCAACGGGACATGATACGGGTTTCCTGCTGCATGCGAAGTTGCGGATGCAGATCCAGCAGCAAGCGGCCCTCGCTGAGCACGGTCCAGGCCAGCGGAATGGGGGCAATGGCCAGATCGACGACACTCAACTGCGCTTCGGGTAGCCCCAGTACATCCTGCCAATCCAGAGCCAGCAATTCGGGACGAAGTCTGCGATCTAACGCTGGCTCCATCCAATCGATAAACACGACGGCCAGATCGTAATCACTCCCTGCCTGATGGCTCTCCCTGGCTCGCGAGCCATACAGCCACAACGCGGCCAGATCATTGCGCTGCCTGGCCAGGTCAACGAGGCGTCCTAGGGTGGGATCTTCCGGCATTGTGGCGCCCTCGTGCTGTCGATAATGGGCATTATGGCGCTGCCTGCGCGCGCTTTCAGCGCTTCAGGCGGCGCTTCACTTCCAGCTTCAGACGCCCCTCGCCGAGGCGGGCGGTGAGCGTCTGGCCCGGCTGGGTCTGGCTGGCGGCGCGGATCACCTGGCCGCTGTCATCCTGCAGGATGGCGTAGCCGCGCCCCAACACCGCCAGCGGGCTGACTGCGTTGAGTTCCCGCGCGACCCCTTCGAGCCGCTGGCGTTCCTGGCGCAGCCGCCTCTGCTGGGCGGCCTCGAGGCGGGCCTGCAGATGCTCGACCCGCTCACGGGCCTGGCCCAGGGTGCGTCTGGGGTCGAGCAGGGCAAAGCGGCGCTGGGTGGCGTCGTAGCGCTGGCGCTCCTGCTGCAGGCGCTGGCTCATCGCCAGACGCAGGCGCCGCTCCAGCCCGTCCAGATGCTGGCGCTGCTGAGCCAGCCGTTCGCCGGGGTGGCGCAGCCGGGCGCGCAGATGGTCCAGACGCTGCGACTCGACATCCGCACGCCGCTGCCAGGCGCGCACCAGCCGGGCGCGCTGCTGGGCCAGCCCCGCGCTCAGCTCGTGGCGGTCCGGCACCAGCCGCTCCGCCGCCGCCGAGGGGGTCGGCGCGCGCAGGTCGGCGGCGAACTCGGCCAGGGTGAAATCCACCTCGTGGCCGATGGCGGCCAGCACCGGCAGGCGCGAATGAAAGATCGCCCGTGCCAGATGTTCGTCATTGAACGCCCACAGATCCTCCAGGCTGCCGCCGCCGCGGGTGATCAGCACGGCATCGAACGGTTCGGGGGCGCCCGGTGCCCGCTCCGCGACCGGCGTCTCGGCGTCCCGCCGCGCCTGGCGGTTGACCAGCGCGAGTGCACGGATCAGCGCCGGCGGCGCCTCGCGCCCCTGCACCGGCGTCGGGAACAGGCTCACCCGGGTCAGCGGCCAGCGCGCCGCGAGCACCGCCAGCACATCGCGGATCGCCGCGCCGCTGGGTGAGGTGATCAGCGCCAGATGGCGCGGCGGATAGGGCAGGGCGCGCGCATTGGCGAACACGCCCTCGGCCTCCAGCTGACGCTTGAGCCGCTCATAGGCCGCCATCAGCTCGCCCTCGCCGCTCGCCTGCACCGCATCGACGATCAACTGATAGTCGCCGCGCGGCTCGAAGATCGACACCCGCCCGCGCACCTTGATGCGATCGCCATCCTTCAACGCCACCCGGGAGAGGCTGGCGCGGTTGCGGAAGAAGGCACAGCGCAGCTGCGCCCGGGCATCCTTCAGCGTGAAATAGAGATGGCCGGAAGCGGGGCGCGCCAGCCCCGAGATCTCGCCCTCGACCCAGCAGTCGCCGAAGCCGCGCTCCAGCATCTGGCGGGCCTGGCGGTTGAGATCGCTGACGGAGAGGGCCTGGGGCGTCGGGGCGGGCATGCGGATTTCCAGCGCTCGGGGATGGCCCGGCAGCGTAACACGAAGGCCGCCACGGGCGGCAGCGCGACCCGTCAGGCCACTTCGGCGGCGCGTGATACGCGCACGGGATTGAGGCTCATCGACCAAATGACTATAATGCGCGATTAACTTTTCGCAGCACCCGCCGAGTCGTCAGTCCCCAGACCCGGCGCCGGACGGGCGTTGCCACCGGCCCCCACCACCTGCCAAATTGGGTTTCCGACTATGCTACGTATGGCGCAAGAAGCTCTTACGTTCGATGACGTATTACTCGTACCCCGCTACTCGGATGTCCTGCCCAGAGACGTCGACCTCAGATCCCGCCTGACCCGCAAGCTGACCCTCAACATCCCGCTGCTCTCTTCCGCCATGGACACCGTCACCGAAGCGCGCCTGGCCATCGCCATGGCCCAGGAAGGTGGCATCGGCATCATCCACAAGAACATGACCATCGCTCAGCAGGCGTCGGAAGTGCGCAAGGTCAAGAAGCACGAGAGCGTCATCGTCAAGGACCCGGTCACCGTGGGTCCGAACGCCAAGCTTCAGGACCTGCTCTCGATGGCCGACGAGTACGGCTACTCGGGCTTCCCGGTGGTCGAGGGCGAGACCCTGGTGGGTATCGTCACCGGGCGTGACATGCGCTTCCAGCCGGACCACAGCGACACCGTCGAAGCGATCATGACCCCGCGCGACAAACTGGTCACCGTGCTCGAAGGCACCGATCTCGACACCATCAAGTCGAAGCTGCAGGAAAACCGCATCGAGAAGATCCTGGTCGTCGACAAGGACTTCCACCTGCGCGGCCTGGTCACCGTGCGTGATATCGAAAAAGCGCGCACCTACCCCAACGCCGCCAAGGATGCCGACGGCCGCCTGCTGGTGGGTGCTGCCGTGGGCACCGGCCCGGAGACCCCGGAGCGGGTCGCGGCGCTGGTCGAAGCCGGCGTCGACGCGCTGGTGGTCGACACTGCCCACGGCCACTCCAAGGGCGTGATCGACCGCGTGCGCTGGGTCAAGGAGCACTACCCGGAGCTGCAGGTGATCGGCGGCAACATCGCCACCGGTGAAGCCGCCGTGGCGCTGGCCGAAGCCGGCGCGGATGCGGTCAAGGTGGGTATCGGCCCCGGCTCCATCTGCACCACCCGCGTGGTCACCGGTGTCGGCGTACTGCAGATCACTGCGGTGGCCAACGTTGCCGAGGCGCTCGCCCCCTACGACATCCCGCTGATCGCCGACGGTGGCGTGCGCTACTCCGGTGATATCGCCAAGGCCATCGTCGCCGGCGCCAGCACCGTGATGCTCGGCAGCATGCTCGCCGGTACCGAAGAGTCCCCGGGTGAGGTCGAGCTGTTCCAGGGCCGTACCTACAAGGCCTACCGCGGCATGGGCTCGATGGGCGCCATGTCCCAGAGCCAGGGCTCCTCCGACCGCTACTTCCAGAGCAAGGACGAAGGCGTCGAGAAGCTGGTGCCGGAAGGGATCGAAGGCCGCGTGCCCTACAAGGGCCAGATGAGCGCCATCGTGCACCAGATGATGGGCGGCCTGCGCGCCTCCATGGGCTACACCGGCTGCCACAACATCGACGAGATGCGCACGCTGCCGGAGTTCGTCAAGATCACCGGCGCCGGCGTGGTCGAGTCCCATGTGCACGACGTGCAGATCACCAAGGAAGCGCCGAACTACCGTGGCGCCTGATCGTTGGTGATTCGGGAAACCCCTGTGCATCGCTCGAAAGGTTTCCCGTCATGGCCGAGTGCCTCCCGCAGGGGCTCGGCCAGCGACACAGTTTCCAGCCACTCCCGGCTTTGTCAGCGGCGCCTAACAGCGCCGCTGCTCGTTTAAGACTCACACCCAGGGCTCATTCGATGACCGACATCCATTCGCACAAGATCCTGATTCTCGACTTCGGCTCCCAGTACACCCAGCTGATCGCCCGCCGCGTGCGCGAGATCGGGGTCTACTCGGAGATCCGCGCCTTCGATATCACCGAAGAAGAGATCCGCGAATACAACCCCAACGGCATCATCCTCTCCGGCGGGCCGGAGTCGGTCTCCGAGCTGGGCTCCCCGCGTGCCCCCGAGTGCGTGTTCGAGCTGGGCCTGCCGGTGTTCGGCATCTGCTACGGCATGCAGACCATGGCGGAACAGCTCGGCGGCGCCACCGAAGGCTCCGACAAGCGTGAGTTCGGCTACGCCCAGATCAACGTCTCCAGCGAAGACGACCTGCTCGGCGGCATCAAGGATCACGTCGGCCACGACGGCGGCGCGTTGCTCGACGTCTGGATGAGCCACGGCGACAAGGTCGCCCGCGCCCCGGCCGAGTTCACCGTCACCGCCTCGACGCCGAGCTGCCCGATCGCCGCCATGAGCTGGGCCGAGAAGCGCTTCTACGGCGTACAGTTCCACCCGGAAGTGACCCACACCCTGCAGGGCCAGCGCATCCTCGAGCGCTTCGTGCTCGAGATCTGTCAGGCCGAGCGGCTGTGGACCCCGGCGCAGATCATCGAAGACCTGACCGAGCGCGTGCGCGCCCAGGTCGGCGACCGCCACGTACTACTCGGCCTCTCCGGCGGGGTCGACTCCTCCGTGGTCGCCGCACTCCTGCACAAGGCGATTGGCGAGCAGCTCACCTGCGTGTTCGTCGACAACGGCCTGCTGCGCAAGCAAGAAGGCGACCAGGTGATGGAAACCTTCTCCCAGCACATGGGGGTCAAGGTGATCCGGGTCGACGCCGAAGACGAGTTCCTGACCAAGCTCGGCGGTGAAAACGACCCCGAAGCCAAGCGCAAGATCATCGGCAACACCTTCATCGACGTCTTCGATCGCGAAGCGGCCAAGATCGACGGTGTCGACTTCCTCGCCCAAGGCACCATCTACCCGGACGTGATCGAATCCGCCGCCAGCAAGACCGGCAAGGCCCACGTGATCAAGTCGCACCACAACGTCGGCGGCCTGCCCGAGACCATGAAGCTCAAACTGGTCGAACCGCTGCGCGAACTGTTCAAGGACGAAGTGCGCAAGCTCGGCCTCGAACTCGGCCTGCCCTACGACATGGTCTACCGCCACCCCTTCCCGGGGCCGGGTCTGGGCGTGCGTATTCTCGGCGAGGTCAAAAAAGAGTACGCCGACATCCTGCGCGAAGCCGACGCCATCTTCATCGAAGAGCTGCACAACGCCGACTGGTACCACAAGACCAGCCAGGCCTTTGCCGTTTTCCTGCCGGTGAAATCGGTCGGCGTGGTCGGCGACGGCCGCCGCTACGAATGGGTCATCGCCCTGCGCGCCGTCGAAACCATCGACTTCATGACCGCCCGCTGGGCCCACCTGCCGTACGAGTTGCTCGAAAAGGTGTCTAACCGCATCATCAACGAGATCAGCGGCGTCTCCCGCGTGACCTACGACGTCAGCAGCAAGCCGCCCGCGACGATTGAGTGGGAGTGAGTGCCGAATAGGCGAGGAGAACCGCCTAGCCTCACCGCATCACCAGCCTCATACGAAAGCCTGCCTTTACCGGCAGGCTTTTTTGTTGCAAAACGTCGCCAGTTTAAGGCTAACTTGGGTTAAATCTCTGAGGAGATGACCGAGAGGGGGAGATAGAAAATACATCGTAGGTAGTTTTAGGGGGGGCGTTAGCCCTAGACGGTAGGCTGGGAAGAGTTTTATTCGAGCTGCATATCTAATAAAATGTCTGATCGGTTTTATTTTGACCTGCCTTTAAAGTATTTGTGTGTAAAATAAGTTTTAGATTAATTAGCTGCTCGATTGTTGTTTTTGGTTGTTGATTCATATTTTTTCGTGTAAGGGGGGAGGGGGTGAAAAAGTTAGCAAATATTAATGCGACGTCTGAACAGCTTCCGCTGATTAGTCAGAATAGATTCGGAGTAGAAGTGATTTGCGGCGCAGCAGGTAGTGGGAAGACATCTACCGCCCTGCTTCGTCTTCGCTCATTATGTTATTTTTTTCTTGCAAGAAATGAGAGAAAGGGTATTGGATCTCCAGTAAAAATTTTGGTTTTGACATTTAATCGGACCCTGAAAGGATATTTGAAATCTCTTGCTGAAGAGCAAATCGGGGATAGTGTTAATGTGAGTTTGGAGATAGAAACCTTTAGTAAGTGGGCCATGTCGGCTCTAGGCAATCCCTATGTTATCGATGAGAGTCAGGCAAAAAATAAGTTGCTGGCTCTGAGCGGCCGGGTTGGGGGGGTATCGCAAGAGTACCTTGTGAAAGAAGCTGAATACTTACTTGGGCGTTTTGAACCTGAAAAATTAGAAGAGTACATTCTTTCAGAAAGAACTGGGCGGGGTGCTCAGCCTAGAGTTGATAGGCATCTGCGGAGAAAAATATTAGATAACATTATCTATCCTTATAAGAAGTGGCTTTCCGAAAGGCGGGCTTTAGACTGGAACGGTCTTGCAATATCTATGGCAAGGAATGTTGAGGCTATAGGCTACGACATTGTGATTGTTGATGAAGCTCAAGACTTTTCTGCTAATCAGATACGCGCTGTTCTAAATCACCTTGCGAAAGATCACACAATAACTTTTGTGATTGATACAGTTCAAAAGATCTATGCTAGGGGCTTCTCCTGGATTGAAGTTGGAGTTGAATTGAGGCCCGAGCGATCTCATACGCTGCGTGCAAATTATAGGAATACTCAGGAGATTGCGGCGTTTGCTTCAGGGGTGTTGAACGGTATTGGAGTTGAAGGTGATGGAGCCTTACCCAACTTGGCTTCTGCTACAGCATCGGGAGCTTTGCCACTAGTATTGCAAGGAATTTATAGAGATCAGGTGGGATGGGCGATAAACTATATAAAAGAAAAGGTTGACTTGGGGTCGGAATCGGTTGCTTTTTTAAAGCCGCAGGCTGGAAAATGGTTTTTTTATTTAAAACTAAGATTGATGCAAAGTGGAATAACATTTTCAGATATCACAAGGAACCCCGAATGGCCTGAAGGTGACGTTAATGTTGCTCTCTCGACGTTTCATTCGGCCAAAGGTTTAGAATTTGACTACGTTTTCATAATAGGCTTTAATGCTGAAAATACGCCTTTTCTTGACGAAGAAATAGATGATCAGGTTTTTGTCCTTCGCAGATTGCTGGCTGTCGCCGTTGCTAGGGCTAGAAAAGCCGTTGTAATCGGGTATAAGCTTGGTGAGGAGTCTGAGTTAATACGCTATTTTGTGCCAGGCACATTTGAGAAGGTAAGATTATGAGTGTCATGGAAGAAATAGAGCGGCGAGGGGTGGTAGAAGTTCTTCACTTTACCACGAACAGGGGGATTGTCGGGGCGTTAGCTAGTAAAGCGCTACTATCGAGATGTGGCCTTCGTAAAGACCAATATCTTGAGCATGTGCTTCACTTGAATTCAGCTATAAGGCCAGAAGATTCGGCGTTGTTCGACAAGAGTGAGAACTGGATTGATTATGTTAATTTGTCGGTTTCAGAAATAAATAGACGATTCTTTGACGTCTCGAGTCGTTGGCATATGGATGCTGATGTGTGGTGGGGCATTTTAGCATTTAGTTCTGAGATTATGGCGCATGAAGGCGTTTATTTTGCAACTACAAATAACTCCTATGAGCACTGTTTAAGAAATGCTGGAGTCGAGGGTTTGGAACTTTTGTTTGGCGCTTCGATTCCTAGAAAAAATAGTTGGCGGGCTCAGAGGTTGTCTCGCCCTTTAAACTTGCCTACTTGTGAGCAAGCAGAAGTGTTATATCCAAGTAAGGTTTCCATAAGCTACTTGCGCCGTATATATGTGAAAGAGGAGGAGCATTGCGATCTGGCACGTGGCTGGTTACTTGAATTCGGTTTGCCTAGTGTAGAGGTTGTTATTTCCACTGAAAAATTTTTAGGACGGCCAAATTGAATATCGATCGCAATAAAAGTATGAGTGGTGCTGAGGATTGGAAAGCATATGAACGATCGGTTATTAACTCGGCTTTATGGGCTGCAGCGGGCGATGCCTTAGGCTGGATAACTGAGCTTGCATTTAGCAGGTCTAAGGTAAAAGCCAGGTCGGGCCAGAGTGAGGTGCGTAGACCGATCAGTTGGAATCGAATGATTGGAGGAAGGAACGGGCCAAAAGTCTATTTTCCTGCAGGGACATATTCTGATGATACGCAATTAAGGTTGGCGGTATCAAGGTCGATAAGAGGTGACGGTGTTTTTGATGCCGAGTCGTTTGCAAAGGTGGAGGTTACCGTATGGCCTAATTATGCATTAGGCGGTGGCAAAGGAACAAAGGCGGCAGCTCTAAATCTTTCAAGAAGGGGCGTGAATTGGTTCTCTAATTTTTTCGAGAGTGGAGGCCAAAATTATATCCATGGCGGTGGTAATGGAGCCGCAATGCGCATCCAGCCGCATGTATGGAGCTCAAATGGTAATAGAGTTGATCTTATCTTAAATGTTTTAAAAGACTCGTTGGTTACTCATGGTCATCCTCATGGGTTTTGCGGGGCTGTTTTTCATGCACTAGCCCTTCATTCAACTATTAAAGAAGGGCGTGTTCCAGATATAAAAGAATGGTATGGTTATGCCGATTCTTTTAGTGAAATATTAGAAGCCGTAAGTTTGGAGCCCCGGCTTTCTTCGTTTTGGCAGCCCGCGTGGGAAGAAAAGGTCGGTATTAGTTTGAAGGAAGCTCTAGTAAGGACGTGCTATGAAGCCAAATCTGACATAGACAGACTGTCAGTGTTGATAAAAGACTTATCGGCAAATAGTTATCGTGATGTTCTAGAGGAGCTGGGGTGTTTAACCTCTGAATATAGAGGGTCGGGTTTGAAAACGGCTTTAGCAGCGCTGGCTCTTTCTTATATATATCGAGAGGGTGATATTGAAGAAGCTTTAGGTGTTTCCTCGAATGAGCTTGAGAGCGATACAGACACTATTGCCACTATGGCCGGGGCTATACTCGGGGTTGGTGCGGAGAATCCGCCAGAATGGGATATCCAAGATAAAGAATATATTGTTTGTGAAGCACGGCGTCTCTCGGCGGTGGCTATGGGTGAGGTTAGTCAGAGTTTTCCTTATCCTGACCTCGGTTACTGGGATCCCCCTTGTAGCCAGGTCGAGGCTGTTGCTTGGACAGATAGTGGAATGGCTATTTCAGGGCTGGGTCATTTATCTCGTTATGGAGAGGAATATAAGTCAGGCAGTGCAATTTGGCAATGGTGTAAGTTGCCATATGGCCAAACAATTTTGGCAAAAAGAAAAGTTGGTTTAAAAGAATCACTGCCTGTTAGTCAGCTGCCCGATTTTCACAGTGTTGAATCGAAGCCAGTGAGTAGTGCTGCAGATGTTAATCGAGAAGATTTTTTTGTGCAATCTAGGCTTCCAATAGACAGCAATGCTGATGATAATGAATTGACAAAAAAGCCACAGAGCGAGAGGGATTTTATAGACATCGCTACTGATGAGATTATCTCTTCTGGGTTTGATGATGTGACTATTGGTAAATTTATAAATCAATGTATTGATTGTGATGGTTCTATAGTGAAAGCGGTGAGCCTTGTTGCTATTGTGGCTAAAGCTAAACTTGCTCGAAAGCGTCGTGGGAAGTGATTTTTAACTTATAAGCTTGAAGTTATTGGAGTTGAAGTTGCGGGGCTGTGGTACGTCCCTGTAATATTGGTTTTTTGCATGTATTAATTTTTCTATCTTTTATTTAAGGGTTTGTGCGAAAAGGTGGTGTAAGAATTACTGGTGTGCGAAGGCCTAGTTCTTGAACGTGCTGGGCGCGTGATACCCATGGAAAGAGTGTGTTGCGGCGCACGCTTGAGCATGAACGACTCGGGAGATAGGAAACTTGTGTTGTCCGGATGCTCAGCGGAATCAGCCACTGGAATGATTCCCGGCATATCGATGTGATGATGTAACCGGAAGTGCTTCACGACATCCATGGAACGACAGGATCGAGCATGACGTTGAATATCGTCCGCCGTTTGCTCCCCGATTGGGGCACGACCTATGGCCCGCCGGGGGAGGGGCCTTTTCCTACCGTGATGGTCCTGCACGGCTCGGAGGGGGCCTGGTCGGGCTGGAGCCATCGCAATGCCGTGCTTCTCGCCGCGCACGGCTTTCTGGCCTTTCCCTTCGGTTACTCTCAAGGCGGCAATGTCTGGAACGCCGGTAGCATTCATGAGGTGTCGTTGGATCGCAGCGTCGCGGCACTGGAGGCCTTGCGTGGCTTCGCCGTTTCTTCCGGGCGGGTCGGGCTCTACGGCGTTTCCCGCGGGGCTGAACATGCCTTGCTGCTGACGTCGTTGATGGCGCGAGACGGCGTATCGGGCATCGCCGATGCCGTGGCCGCGCACAGCCCGCCGGACTGTATTTGCGGCGCGTTCGATGGGCGCACCTTTCGTGATGTGGGTGACCCCGGCTGGCAGGCGTGGGATGGCGCCAACCGCGCCTGGAACTGGCGCGGGGCGTCCGAGGCGTTGTTGCCCACCCAGCCTATTGAGATCGAGCGCTATGCCGGCCCGCTGCTCCTCAGCCACGGCACAGCGGATCGCGTCTGGTCGGTGGCGATGACCCGCCGGCTCGAAGCCCGCTTGCAGGCCCATGTCCGCAGTCCGGAGGTGTATTACTACGAAGGGGAGGACCATGTCCTGAGTAGTGAGGCGGAGAATACCCACCACACTCAACTGCTCGACTTCTTCGCGCGCCATCTGGTGGGGTGAGTCTTGCCCCGATGCAGGGGCCAAGTGGTCCCTGCGTTAGTCGCGTAGGGTGTGCGGGAACTAGGGGGCATTACAGGCCGGGCATCCCTTCCTCCTGGCGAGTAGCTGCTCGAACAAAGCCGGTCGGGGATTGACCGAGTACCTTGCGAAACATGCTGGAGAAGGCGCCCGGGCTGTCGTAGCCGAGTTCCAGCGCGATTCGGGTAACTGAGCTACCGGCTAGTAGCCTGGGAACGGCGGCCATCAGGCAGGCTTGCTGGCGCCATCCGCCGAAAGACAGGCCGGTCTGCTGACGAAAAAGTCGATTGAAGGTGCGTTGGCTGCAATGAAGTTGTCGGGCCCAGTCTTCTGGCAGGCTATGGATATGCGGCTGGCCAAGAAAATCTCTGCACAGGCGGGCCAGATGAGGGTCCCGGGGCAGAGGCGCAAACAGCGGCAGCGCCGGCGCCCGTTGCAGCTCGTACAGCAAGAGTTGGGCGAGGGCACCATCGCGACCGCTCTCGTCATAAAGCGCGGGCATGCTGGCGGAGGCCAGCAGTAGGTGATGTAGGAGTGGCGTCACGACCAGCACCTCGCAACTGGAGGAGGAGCGTGGCGCCGCCACGGGTTCGATATACAGGCTGCGGGTACTGACGCCGTTCATACGCACCCGGTGGCGCTTGCCCGCCGGCAACCAGACACCGCTATAAGGCGGCACCACCCAGGCGCCTTCGTCGGTGTCGACCTCCATCAAGCCCGTCATGCCGTAAAGAAACTGGGCTCGGCGATGGGTATGAAAGTCGAGTAGGGCGCCGGGGCTGTAGTCGGTGCCGATGGCCACGACGGGCCGGGCCGCATGATCCACGTCCGCTAGGGGGATATTGAGCATTTGCCCTCAGAGTGGCCGAAATACAACGATTATTGGCCAACTGGCGAACGTCGGCCACTCCTTATCGGAATATCGTTCCTGTCGTTGCGTTCCATCAGGAGAGTTCCGGTGTATAGCGTATTGCTTCTCTGCGGCGGGTTGGCCGGCATCACCACCGTGTTGTTCGGTTTTGGTGGCGGTTTTGTCGTGGTTCCCTTGATGTATATCTTGCTGATCGCCGTCCATGGGCCGGACAGCACGATGGGGCTAGCGGCCATGCATATCGCGGTAGCCACCTCGACCGCACTGATGATCTTCGCTGCCTCCCTGTCGACATGGCGTCACCATCGGCGGCGGACCGTGCAATGGCGCCTGGTGCGTCCGTTGGTCGGTTATATCGCCATCGGTGCCGTGCTCGGCGCGGCCGCGGCGGTGTCGTTGAGTGGGGACTGGGTGCGCTGGGTATTCATCGGTTATCTGGGGCTCACTATAGCGGATGCCATCCTGCGGCCGGGTTTCCTGCATCAGGCGAGTAGCGGTGTGCGTCCCATGGGCCGTTTGTTGACGGCGATCACAGGCTTGCTCATCGGTGTTATCGCGGCCTTTCTGGGGGTTGGCGGCAGCGTGATGACCGTACCGCTGATGCGTCGCAGAGGGGCCAGCATGACGGCGGCCACGGCGATGGCCAATCCGTTGTCGTTACCGATGGCGGTGAGCGGCACCGCGACTTATGTGTTGCTGTCGGCTGGCGATACCGCCCTGGGCCCCTGGTATGCGGGGTATGTGGATCTGCGTGCCTTGTTGGCGCTGGCGGTGGGGGCATGGCTCGGTATTCGCCTGGCATCGTTGTGGATCGGGCGCATTCCCGATCGTATTCATGCCAGGGTGTACCTGTTATTGCTGACGGTGGTGCTGGTGGTGATGGTCGTCGTGTAGGTTCCGACAGGGCCATGCGAAGACGCAAAGATCACCTCTGAGCGGGTGGCGCTCAAGGGCAGAGGCAAGGCGTATCAACGAAAACGGCCAGGCATATCGATGCCTGGCCGTTTTGCATTACGAGCGATGCCGGGCGAGATTAGCGAACGACGCTGACCGGGCCGTGGTCGTCGCAGTGGTCGCCATGCGGATGGTGCAGGTGGCCATTTACCAGATAGTCGACATGGTCGCCATGCTGCACGGCTTCATGGCCGCAGTCCGGGCCGTGCACGTGATCGGCAGCGTGGTCGCCGCACTGATGATTCGGTGTGCAGGCGTCCGGGTTCTGATCGGAGACCTCGATCACGTGCTCGTCGATGTGATCACCGTGCGGATGATGCAGATGACCATCGTGGAGATAGTCCACATGGCCGTTGTGCTCGATCTGGGTGTGACCGCAGTTCGGGCCGTGCTCGTGGGGGTGGTTGTCGTGCGTGTTGCAGCTCATCGTCGACTCCTGTTTCTGCGTGAGAACGCTTGTATGAGAAGGGCAGTGGGTGGCGCTTCGGCCCGAGCGAGGCATCCCCGTGTCTACGACGACTGGGCGTCCTCATCGGCATGCGCGAGCGCGTTGTCCATCAGTTGAACGACATGCTGGTCGGCCAGGCTGTAGTAGAGGTGCCGCGCATCGCGGCGCCGCTTGACCAGTTGAGCGTTCAGCAGTGTCTGCAACCGGGCGGAAACCGTCGAGAGCTTGGCATCTTCGCCAACCAGCTCGCCGACGCACCGCTCGCCATCCTTCAAGCGATAGAGCAGATCCAGCCGAGCGGGATCGCCCAGCGCTTTGAACAGCGCCGCACTGCGCGTTAGCTGATCGGCGGAGGGCAGCGTGGGGGAAGTGGGCGATGCATGCTCGTGGTTGCAGGACGTCATGGGACATTCCAATATTCGATGTAACGTCGTTACGTTAATCGATGGTCGGTGCTGTGACAAGAGTCATCGCCACCTCGAGGGGCATTCCGGGGCTGGCTGTCTAGATACTAGCCATAGCAGGGATTATCGAGCTTCGCGCGCCACGCAGGCGATTCGCGCCCAGGCCTCGGCCACCTCGTCCAGGGTGCTCGCCGGCACGCCGCGCAGGTCGCGCGGGTAGTCGACGCCGCTGGCCTCAGCGGCGCGGGTGGCGTGAAACTGTCCGTTGGCCGCCCGCAGAATCCACCCGCCTGAATGACAGCGGGAAGAGGCGAGAAAAGCGACCCCCGGCGCTACGGCGGCGGGCTTCAGCTCTTGCGGCTCCTCCTCGACTCTCCACATGCGCGTCTTGGCGATCGGCGAGACCGCATTGACCACGATGCCGTGATCCGCGCCCTCGGCGGCCAGCACGTTCACGATACCGACCGCGGCCATCTTCGCCGCAGCGTAGGTGGCGAGACCCCGGTGGACGTACTGCGGAA
This sequence comes from Salinicola sp. DM10, assembly GCF_017306975.2. Lineage (NCBI taxonomy): Bacteria > Pseudomonadati > Pseudomonadota > Gammaproteobacteria > Oceanospirillales > Halomonadaceae > Salinicola > Salinicola sp. DM10. The sequence continues at coordinate 1,522,709 of NZ_JAFLEN020000001.1, read as the reverse complement.
AGAGCGCGCGATCAGACGTGGTCAGAACGATACGCCCGTGCCCCGCTGCACGCAGGCTGGGCCAGGCGGCCTGCGCCAGCCATAGCGGTGCGCCGGCCATCACCGCCATGGCGTGCTCGAACGATGACGCCTGGATCGCCTCGATCCGTTCGTAGGCCACCCACCCGGCGTTGTGGATGAGAGCATCCAGGCGGCCACGTACCCCGAGGCAGGCAGTCACCAGCGCATGACACTGCTCGCGGGTCTCGATGGGGGCGTCGAAAGGGTGCGCTTCGATGCCTTCATTGCGCAGGCGCTGCGCCGCGGCGCGGGCGATGTCAGGGTCGAGCCCGTTGCCGCTGTCATCGGCGCCCACGTCGTGCAGCAGAATCGTCGCGCCGAGCGTGCCGATCAGGCGGGCATAGGCCAGCCCCAGGCCGCGCCCGGCTCCGGTGATGAGCACGACCTGATCTTGAAAAACAGGTGTCTGAGTCATGGCTTCCTCCTGTGGGCATGAACCCTAGAGACATGATCACTAGAGATATGAGAACGAGAGGGGGAAGCATGAGAGGGGCGCTATAATAGTGCCAATATCTTTGTAGAGCGGTTTTGATATGGTTTTCGTATCAAGTGCGGTGGCGTCGGGGCGGGGCATGGTCGACCTGCGCAAGATGGCGCAGTTCGTCGCCGTGGCCGAGGAGCAGCATTTTCACCGGGCCGCCGAGCGGCTCGGCATGTCCCAGCCGCCTCTGACCGTGGCGATGCGCAGGCTCGAGGATGAACTTGGCGTTCAGCTTCTGGAGCGGGGCGGTAAACGCGTGCTGGGGTTGACGGCGGCGGGGGCGGTCTTTCTACGCGAGGCCCGGGAGACCCTGCGTCAGGCGGACCTGTCGGTTCAAGCCGCACGCGATACCGCCGCGGGTTGCCTCGGCCATGTGCGTCTAGGTTATGTCGGCAGCGCGCTCTACGGACGCCTGCCCGATACGATTCGCGACTTTCGAACCGCGAAGCCGAGGGTGGATCTCGAACTGCGCGAGGCGACGACCGCCGCACAGCTGGCCGCGCTGCGCGAAGGGCGGCTCGATGTCGGCGTGGTCATCCCGCCGCTCGGTGAACATGCCGACCTTGCGTTGTACCCCTTCGATCAGGATCGGCTGTGCATCGCGCTCGCCCGGGATCATGCCCTGGCCGCGAAGCGGGAACTCACCGTCGCCGATCTCGCCGATGACGCCTTCATCATGTGGCCGATGAACGAGGGGCGCGGCTTTCATCTACAGGTGGTTCGGCTCTGCGCCAACGCCGGCTTCGTGCCCCAGGTGGTACAGGAAGCACACGGCATGCATGCAGTGCTCTCGCTGGTTGCGGTGGGGGCGGGGGTGGCGATCGTGCCCGAGAGCATGCAGACCTTCAGGCAGGATCGCATCCTCTACCGCACCATCGATGCGCCCGATGCGGCCTTCACGCTGGCACTGGCGGTGGCGGCGAACGCGCCGTGCGTCGCCGAGTTCGTGGCCATGGCGACTGGCCGCTGACAAGGCGCCCCATTGTGGGCCCGCTGCTGCGCGGCCTACACTGCCAGCATCACTCCCTGTGCAGGTTCGCCGTCATGCTCGATGCGCCGACGCCGCCTTCGGTGACCCGCCCGGCGGGCGCTTCTTCGCCCGCCGCGGTGCTGCCCACCGCCTGTAGCCATGAGCCGGACCCGGCGCGCGCCGCGCGTGAACTGGCACTGGCGTTGGCGGAACCGCTGGCAGGGGCGCACCTGGGCGCGGTGCTGTTCTTCTGCAGCGCCGAGTACCCGCTGGCGGCCCTCGGCGAGGCGCTGACCGGCGCTTTCGAGGGCGTGCCGGTCAGCGGCTGCACCACCGCCGGGGAGATCACGCCGAACGGTTACGCCCGCGGCGGCATCGTGGCGATCGGTTTCCCCCGGGCGCATTTTGCCGTGTCGACCGCCCTGATCGACGATCTGGCGCACTTCGATCTGATCCGCGCCCAGCGCCTGACCGATACCTTGCTCAACGAGTGCCGCCATCAGGCGCTGGCGCCAATCGCCGGGCACAGCTTCGCGCTGACCCTGCTCGATGGTTTGTCGAGCAGTGAAGAGCAGGTGCTGGCCACGCTGGATGCGGCGCTGGGCAGCATCCCCAGCTTCGGCGGTTCGGCCGGTGACGACAATCGCCTGGCGCATACCCATGTTTTCCACCAGGGGCGCTTTCACGATCAGGCGGCGGTGGTGGTGATGGTCAATACGCCGCTGCCGTTCGAGGTGTTCAGCACCCACCATCTGCGACCGCGGGGCGAGAAGCTGGTGGTCACCGCCGCCGACCGCCAGCGGCGCACCGTGTTCGAACTCAACGCCGCCCCCGCCGCCGAGGAGTATGCGCGGCTGGTGGGGCGCCCGGTCGAGGCGCTCGACGAGACCGACTTCGCCCGGCATCCGCTGGCGGTGCGTATCGGCGAGGCGCACTACGTGCGCTCGATCCAGCGCGTCAATCCCGATGGCAGCCTGACCTTCTACTGCGCGGTGGAGAACGGCATCGTGCTTACCGCGATGACCCCGGCGCCGATTCTCGACGATCTCGAGACAGTGTTCGCCGGGCTGGAAGCGCGCCTGGGGCCGCCGGCACTGGTGATCGGCTGCGACTGCTTCCTGCGTCGCCTGGAGATCGAGGCGCTGGAGACGGTCGCGGCGGCGGAAGACGTGTTGCGGCGCCATCGCACGGTCGGCTTCAACACCTATGGAGAGCAGCACCATGGGATGCACATCAACCAGACCTTCACCGGGGTGGCTATTGGACGCCCCGAGTGCCGAGACGGCGGAACCGGCGAGCGAGCGTGAGCGCGCGCTGGCCGAGGAGAACGCCCGCCTGCGGCGGACCTGCGCGGCGCTGATCGAGCGCGTGGAGTCGAGCGGGGTCGCCGGTGGCGCGCCCTATGCCGCCTTCGAGCACGCCGTGCTGCTGGCCGAGCAGGTGCGCGAGCGTACCGAGGCGCTGCACCGCACCCTCGACGAGCTGGGCCAGGTCAATGACCAGCTTCGCGACGAGATCGCCACCCGCGTGGCCGCCGAAGCGCGCCTGCGTGAAGCCAAGCGCGAGGCCGAGGCGGCCAACCTGTCGAAGACCCGCTTTCTGGCCGCGGTTAGCCACGATCTGTTGCAGCCGCTGAACGCCGCGCGGCTGTTCACCAGCGCGCTCGACGAGCACGAGGTGCCGGCGGCGTCCAAGCCGCTGGTCGGCCAGATCGGGCGCTCGCTCAAGGATGTCGAGGCGCTGCTGGGCACGCTGGTGGATATCTCGCGGCTCGATGCCGGCGTGCTCAAGCCGGATATCGCCGCCTTCGGCGCCGATGAGCTGCTCGATACCCTGGCCGAGGAGTACCGCCAGGTGGCGCAATCCCAGGGGCTGACCCTGCACTACGTGCGCAGCACTGCGGTGGTCGACTCCGACCTGCAGCTGCTGGCGCGGGTGGTGCGCAACTTTCTCACCAACGCCATCCGCTACACCTCCACCGGGCACGTCCTGTTGGGCTGCCGGCGGCGCCACGACGGGCTGGAGATCGTGGTCGGCGACACCGGGCCGGGGATCGCCGACGATCAGCGCGAGGCGATCTTCCTCGAATTCCGGCGTGCGGCGGCGGGGCTCGACCGCGAACAGCGCGGCCTGGGGCTGGGGCTGGCGATCGTCGATCGTATCGCCGCGATGCTGGGCCACCCGATCACTCTGCGTTCGCGGCCGGGGCAGGGCTCGGCCTTCTCGGTCCGCGTGCCCTACGCCTGCCGCGCGCCCCGCCCCGCGACGCCGGCGGAGGTGATGCCGGGCAATGACCAGCTCGCCGGGGCGAAGGTGTGGATCGTCGATGATGACCCGGCGGTGCTCGAAGGCATGCGCGCGCTGCTCTCGGGGTGGGGCTGTCGCATCGCGGGCGGGCTATCGCTGGCCGCACTGCGCGAGGCTGCCGCGGACCTGCCCAAGCCCGACCTGCTGGTGGTCGACTACCACCTCGACGCGGCGGACGATGACGGCCTGGCGGTGGCCGAGCAGCTCCAGCGCGAGTGGCCCGGCCTGCCGGTGCTGATGGTCACCGCCAATCACGATGCGGCGCTCAAGGCGCGGATTCGCGAGCGCGGCTACGCCTACCTGTTGAAGCCGGTCAAGCCGCTGCGCTTGAAGATGCTGTTGGTGTCGCTGCTCACTCTCACTTCTTAGCCGCGCCCCTTAGCGCGGCGGATACCGAGGATCGTCGAGATCCAGCGTCTGGGCGGTGAGAATCGCCTGCACCCGGCTGTTCACCCCCAGCTTGCGCAGGATCGCCGAGACATGGCTCTTGACCGTGGTCTCGGCGATCGCCAGGTCGCGGGCGATCGCCTTGTTGGATTCCCCCCGGCTGAGACACGCCAGCACCTGCAGCTGCTTGGCGGTGAGCTGAGAAAGGCCGTCGGTGAGGGCGTCGCCGTGGGCGGCCACCGTTGACGCCGTGGCCCTCGTTGAAGGCACGGACCTCGTTGAAGGTGTGGTGGGCGCGGCGGATGTCGCGGCGTCGGTCGGCGCGTGGCGGGCGGTGGGGCGGCGCAGGATATCCGCCGGCAGGTAGACCTGGCCGGCGAGAATCTGGCGCAGTGCCGCCAGCAGGTCGTCGCGCGGGGTCGACTTGGGCAGATAGCCCACCGCGCCCAGCCCCAGCGCTTCGAGCACGATATCGCGGCTCTGCTCGGCGGAGAGGATCGCCACCGGCAGCCACGGCAGCGTCTCGCGCAGCCGGCGCAGGCCGGCCAGGCCCTCGCTGTCCGGCAGTGCCAGATCGAGCAGCAACAGGTCGAGCTCCTCCTGCGCCTCGGCCTGGTCGATCGCCTGGGCCAGGCTCGCGGCTTCCAGCACGCGGCTCTCTGGGAGGGCGGCGGCGATCGCACCGACCATGGCCTCACGGAACATCGGGTGATCGTCGGCAACCAGCAAGGTGTACATGGCGTCGGCTCCGGGGTGGCGTCTCCTCCCAAGGGAGGAGACGATTTCCTGCTTGAGGAGTATGTCGCAGCCTGGCGTCGTGACCAAGAATCGATCTGTGTCACGCATAACGATAACGTCAGGAGCACAGCCATGATTTACGCCAACCCCGGAAGCGACGGCGCCCTCGTCAGCTTCGACAAGCGTTACGGTAACTACATCGGCGGTGAGTTCGTCGCGCCGGTGAAGGGCCAGTACTTCGAGAACATCAGCCCCGTTACCGGCGAGGTGTTCTGCGAGATCCCGCGCTCCACCGCGGAGGATATCGAGAAGGCGCTGGACGCCGCCCATGCCGCCGCCCCGGACTGGGGCAAGACCTCGGTCGCCGAGCGCAGCAACCTGCTGCTCAAGATCGCCGACCGTATCGAGCAGAATCTGGAAATGCTCGCCGTCGCCGAGACCTGGGACAACGGCAAGGCGGTGCGCGAGACGCTCAACGCCGACCTGCCGCTGGCGGTGGATCACTTCCGCTACTTCGCCGGCTGCATCCGCGCCCAGGAAGGCACCGCGGCCGATATCGACGCCAACACCGTGGCTTATCACTTCCATGAGCCGCTGGGTGTGGTGGGGCAGATCATCCCCTGGAACTTCCCCATCCTGATGGCGGTGTGGAAGCTCGCCCCGGCGCTGGCGGCGGGCAACTGCGTGGTGCTCAAGCCCGCCGAGCAGACCCCGGCCTCGATCCTCAAGGTGATGGAGCTGATCGGCGATCTGCTGCCGCCCGGCGTGGTCAATATCGTCAACGGCTACGGCGAAGAGGTCGGCCAGGCGCTGGCCACCAGCAAGCGGATCGCCAAGATCGCTTTCACCGGCTCGACCCCGGTCGGCTCGCACATCCTCAAGTGCGCCGCCGAGAACATCATCCCCTCCACCGTCGAACTCGGCGGCAAGTCGCCCAACGTCTACTTCGCCGACATCATGAACGCCGAGCCGGAGTTCATCGACAAGGCGGTCGAAGGGCTTGTGCTGGCCTTCCTCAACCAGGGCGAGGTGTGTACCTGCCCGTCACGCGCGCTGATCCAGGAGTCGATGTACGACGCCTTCATGGCCAAGGTGATCGAGCGCACCAAGGCGATCAAGCGCGGCAACCCGCTGGATACCGACGTCCAGGTGGGCGCCCAGGCCAGCCAGGAGCAGTACGACAAGATCCTCTCCTACATGGACGTGGCCCGCGAAGAGGGCGCCGAGTTCCTCACCGGCGGTGGCAAGGAGAGCCTGGAGGGCGCCTTCGGCCGGGGTTACTACATCCAGCCGACCCTGCTCAAGGGCAACAACAAGATGCGCGTCTTCCAGGAGGAGATATTCGGCCCGGTGGTCGGCGTGACCACCTTCAAGGACGAAGCCGAGGCGCTGGCGATCGCCAACGACACCGAATTCGGTCTCGGTGCCGGGGTGTGGACCCGCGACATGAATGTCGCCTTCCGCATGGGCCGGGGCATTCAGGCCGGGCGCGTATGGACCAACTGCTACCACCAGTACCCGGCGCATGCCGCCTTCGGTGGCTACAAGAAGTCCGGCATCGGCCGCGAGACCCACAAGGTGGCGCTGGAGCATTACCAGCAGACCAAGAATCTGTTGGTGAGCTATGACATCAATCCGATGGGCTTCTTCTAGAACCTGTCTGATAAGGACTGCGCTCGGCAATACCGCGTTAAAAATCGGCTCACTGAACAACGTTCAGAACGTCCGTAGGACGGCCCGAAGGGCGAGCGGAGCGAGTAATATGCTCATTTACACCCCGTAAACTGGAGCGCCAGCCCGGTCCGTCTTCGCCGATTTTTGCCTCGTCTTGCCTTCGCTCGTCGACTTCTCAGACAGCTTCTAGTAACCGTCTGACCGTCTGACAAAGACGGGCGCCCCGCGGGGCCGGCTGCCTGGCCGGCCCCGTTCTTCAATAAGAAAACCTCTCCAACAAGAAAACCCAAGGAGGCTGTCATGGATTCCACGATGCAAGCCGCCGTGGTTCGTGCCTTTGGCGAACCTCTGGTCATCGAAGAAGTGCCGGTGCCGCGTCCGGGCCCCGGTGAACTGCTGGTCAAGATCGCTGCTTCGGGTGTCTGTCATACCGACCTGCACGCCGCCCACGGCGACTGGCCGGTGAAGCCCGAACCGCCGTTCATCCCCGGCCATGAAGGTGTCGGCCACGTGGTGGCGGTGGGCGCGGGGGTCACGCACGTCAAGGAGGGTGACCGGGTCGGCATCCCCTGGCTCTATTCCGCCTGTGGCCACTGCGAGCACTGTCTCGGCGGCTGGGAGACATTGTGCGAGTCCCAACAAAATACCGGCTACTCGGTCAATGGCGGCTTCGCCGGCTATACGCTGGCCCAGGCCGACTATGTCGGTCGCATTCCCGATAACGTCGATTTCCTGGAGATCGCCCCGGTACTGTGTGCCGGCGTGACGGTCTACAAGGGGTTGAAGATGACCGATACCCGCCCGGGGCAGTGGGTGGCGATCTCGGGCATCGGCGGCCTCGGCCACATGGCGGTGCAGTACGCCAAGGCGATGGGCCTCAACGTCGCCGCGGTGGATATCGACGACACCAAGCTGGCGCTGGCCGAGCGCCTCGGCGCCACGGTCACCGTCAACGCCAAGCAGCATGACCCTGCCGCCTATCTCAAGCAGGCGATCGGCGGTGCCCACGGCGCGCTGGTCACCGCGGTCTCGCCCAAGGCCTTCGAGCAGGCGCTGGGCATGGTCCGCCGTGGCGGTACGGTGGCGCTCAACGGCCTGCCGCCGGGGGACTTTCCGCTGTCGATCTTCGACATGGTGCTCAACGGCACCACGGTGCGCGGTTCGATCGTCGGCACCCGGCTCGACCTGCAGGAAGCGCTGGACTTCGCCGGCGAGGGCAAGGTGAAGGCCACGGTGCATGCCGACAAGCTGGAGAACATCAACGCCGTCTTCGATCGCATGATCGCTGGGAAGATCGAAGGGCGGGTGGTGCTCGACATGGCGAGTTGAGTGCGTCAGCGAACGGCTGCTTGGGGCGTGCCAAGGCACGCCCTTTTTTGTGGGTGCTGATCCGGATATCCGCTGGCGTGACAGGCGCCAAGGCGCTTTATCGTCGCGAGCCCGCGCTCTTCATGAGTGTGATTCATCTTGAGCTGAATTCTTATCGCTTTTCATGCATCCAGCCACTCTGGCATAAATAGCACATCGCTTCGACGGCAGGCGCCCAGGTGCCTGTCGCGGAGACGCCAGACACGGTAATGGCATTGACGGACGTTGGGCTTCTCAGGGCGCCAGCGGCTCTCTTGACCAATAGCTCGACCAACATCTCGACCAACAGGGTGCTTTCGCGATGAGTCACGATTTCACATTCGATATCAAGAGCGTGCGGTTCGACGAAAACTATCGCCCGGCCGAGAACACGCGCACCACCACCAATTTCGCCAACCTGGCGCGAGGGGAGCGGCGCGAGGAGAACCTGCGCAATGCGCTGACGATGATCGACAACCGCTTCAATGCGCTGGCGCATTGGGACAACCCCAGGGCGGATCGCTACGCCGTAGAGCTCGACATCATCACCGGCGAGCTGAGCGTGGGGGCCGAGGACGAGGACGACACCTTCCCGGCGATCGAAATGCTCAAGACGACGATCATCGACAAGCACACCGGCAAGCGTATTCCGGGCATGGTGGGGAACAACTTCTCCTCCTACGTGCGCGACTACGACTTCAGCGTGTGGCTGTCGGAGCACAACCGTGATCGTGCCGAGTTCGGCATCCCGGAAGGCTTCGGCGATCTGCACGGCAAGCTGTTCAAGCGCTTCGTCGAGTCCGACGCCTACCGGGCTTCCTTCAGCAAGGCGCCGGTCATCTGCCTCAGCGTCTCCAACAGCAAGGTCTATCGCCAGACCGACAATCGCCATCCGGTGCTGGGCGTGGAGTATGAAAACGACGACTCCTCGCTGACGGACTTCTACTTCGGCAAGATGGGGCTCGAGGTGCGCTACTTCATGCCGCCGCATGCCGTCGCGCCGCTGGCGTTCTACTTCTCGGGCGATCTGCTGGCCGACTACAGCGATCTCGAACTGATCAGCGCCATCAGCACCATGGAGACGTTCCAGAAGATCTACCGCCCCGAGATCTACAACGCCAACTCGGTCGCCGGCAAGATCTACCAGCCGAGCCTGGAGCATCAGGACTACTCGCTGACGCGCATCGTCTACGATCGTGAAGAGCGCAGCCAGCTCGCCGTCGAGCAGGGCAAGTTCACCGAGCGGCACTTCATCAAGCCCTATCGCCAGGTGCTCGAGCAGTGGTCGGCCAGCTACTCTTTTTGACCGACTCGTGCCAATGGATCGATCCGTTTAAGCGACGCTTTTTGATCAGCCCGTTACAACCACACTCTTTGCTCAACCCGTTATGAAGGTCATTTTTGCATGAAGACTCTGTTGCCCACATCGACCGCCGGTAGCCTGCCCAAGCCCGCCTGGCTGGCCCAGCCCAAGACGCTCTGGTCGCCGTGGAAACTGCAGGACGAGGAACTGGCCGAGGGCAAGCGGGACGCACTGCGGGTCTCCCTGCACGACCAGCAGCGGGCCGGTATCGATATCGTCAGTGACGGCGAGCAGACTCGCCAGCACTTCGTCACCACCTTCATCGAGCACTTGAGCGGCGTCGATTTCGAGCAGCGCGAGATCGTCAAGATCCGCGATCGTTACGACGCCAGCGTACCTTCTGTGGTCGGCCCCGTGGCGCGTGAGAAGCCGGTCTTCGTCGAGGATGCCAAGTTCCTGCGCCAGCAGACCGACCAGCCGATCAAGTGGGCGCTGCCCGGGCCCATGACCATGGTCGATACGCTCTATGATGGCCACTACAAGAGTCGCGAAAAGCTGGCCTGGGAGTTCGCCAAGATCCTCAACCAGGAAGCCCGCGACCTGGCGGCGGCCGGCGTGGATATCATTCAGTTCGATGAGCCCGCCTTCAACGTCTTCTTCGACGAGGTGAACGACTGGGGCATTGCCGCCCTGGAGAAAGCCATCGAAGGGGTCGAGTGCGAGACCGGCGTGCATATCTGCTACGGCTACGGCATCAAGGCCAACACCGACTGGAAGAAGACCCTGGGCTCGGAGTGGCGCCAGTACGAAGAGATCTTCCCCAAGCTGCAGGCGTCGAACATCGATATCGTCTCGCTGGAGTGCCAGAACTCCCATGTGCCGATGGAACTGATCGAGCTGATCCGCGGCAAGAAGGTGATGGTCGGGGCGATCGACGTGGCCACCAACACCATCGAAACGCCGGAAGAGGTCGCCGCGACCCTGCGCAAGGCGCTGCAGTTCGTCGATGCCGACAAGCTCTACCCCTGCACCAACTGCGGCATGACGCCCTTGTCTCGCCAGGTCGCGCAGGGCAAGCTGAAGGCTTTGAGCGCTGGGGCGGCGATCGTGCGCCAGGAACTCGCCCGCTAGGTTCGGCCGTAGCGAGTTCGACGTCGGCGGCCCGGAAACGGCTCGCCGACGCGTTTTGGTTCGCTAGAGTGTGTACGAAAAGTCGCCGGCGCTCGGCCGTCTCTGGAAATCCTGCCCCATGACCACGGTCGCGATCTTCGTCGACACCCAGAACGTCTACTACACCACCCGCGACGCCTACGCCAAGCAGTTCGACTATCGCCGCTTCTGGGCGAAAGCGACGGCGGGCCGCGAGGTGCTGACCGCGCGCTGCTACGCCACCGACCGCGGCGATCCCAAGCAGCGCGGCTTTCAGAACACCCTGCGCAGCATCGGCTTCGAGGTGAAGCTGAAGCCGTTCATCCAGCGCGCGGACGGCTCCGCCAAGGGCGACTGGGACGTGGGCATCACCCTCGATGCCATCGAGTACGCGGCCCGGGCGGACGTCGTGGTGCTGGTCTCCGGCGATGGCGATTTCGACCTGCTGGCGCGCAAGATCCGCGAGGTCCACGGCAAGCGGGTCGAAGTCTACGGCGTGCCCAAGCTCACCGCGCACTCGCTCATCAACGCGGCGAGTCAGTTCATTCCCGTCGAGGGCGATCTGCTGCTGGGGTGAGCTACCCCTGACGCCATTCAGCCCGGCCTTATCCTCACCAATCCTATTCACCTCGACCCTATCCACCCCAACCCGAGGCCATCGGGTAGCCGGCCACCGGCAGCTCGGCGCGCAGGATCGAGCCGGAGTCCGACTCGGTGATATAGAGCGTACGCCCCTCGGGGCCTCCGAAGGCGCAGTTGGTGGTCCCCAGCCCGGTCGGCGACTTGACCACGGCGATGGGCACGCCGAGCGCGTCGTGGACCCATACCAGCCCCATGCCGGTCTGGCACACCACGACCCCATTGTCGCGTGTCAGGGCCAGGCCGTCCGGGCCGGCACGGCCGCCGGAGAACTGCAGGAAGAGCCCCGCCTTGACCACCCGCTGGCTCGGCGACAGCGGCAGCCGCCACACCGCATTGGCACGTGTCACCGCGAGATAGAGAGTGTGGCCGCTACGGTCCAGCACCAGTCCGTTGGGGCTGGGCACGTTGTCGATCAGGCACTCCAGCCGCTGCTCATCGGGTGTCCAGCGATAGACGCGTCCGCTGGGGTCGTGCAGTCCGGTCTGTCCCTGGTCGGTGAAATAGATCGCCCCGTCGGGGCCTATATGCAGGTCGTTGCAGCCCTTGAAGCGCTCCGAGTCGGCGTCGCCGAGGGCCGTGCTGATGCGGCCCTTGTCCGGGTCGAGCTGCATGATGCCGTTCTTGAAATCGGCGATGAAGATACGCCCGTGGGCATCGATCTTGAGCCCGTTGGGCTGGCCATCATAGACGACGACCTGTTCCACCTCCCCGGTGGGCGAGGCGCGCAGAATGCGCCCGAAGGGGATGTCGACGAACCACAGATTGCCTTCGCGATCGAAGGAGGGGCCTTCGATGAAGCTGTCGACGGCGGCGCCGCGGCGGTTCTTGGTCGCCCAGTCCGAGGGCTCCCCGGTGCGCCGGAGTGACGCCGGCAGGGTGGTGAAGACCTGCGCCTCGATCAGCACGGGGTCGGAATGCGGAAAGGCCATGGGTCAACCTCCGGCGGTCAGATGTGGGAGCCACAGCGCGATGTCGGGCAGCGCGATGAGCAGTACGAGAAACGCCAGGATGATGGCGAAGAATGGGAGCACGCCCAGGATCACGTCTTCGACCCGGGTCTGCGCATCGGAACTGGCGACCACGAACAGAATCACCCCGAGCGGCGGTGTCAGCTGTCCGAGCTCGACCAGAATGACCACGAAGACGCCGAACCAGACCGGATCGACGCCCATCGCCATCAGGGTCGGGAAGATCACCGGAACGATGATCGCGATCATGCCGAGCCCTTCCATGAAGCAACCCAGAATGGCGAATACCACCATCAGGATCAGCAGTAGCGAGACCTGCGACAGGCCGGCGTCGGCGACGCGGTCGACCAGCGCTTGGCCGACGCCGGAGAGCGCGGTGGCGTAGGCGAAGATCATCGAAATGAAGACGATGAACAGCACATTGCCGCTCATGGTCAGGGTGCGCGACAGTGCCGTCTTGAGCATCGATGGATTGAGTCGACGATACAGCGCCGAGATCACGACGGCACCGACAACGCCCAGCGCGCCGGCTTCGGTCGGTGTGGCGATGCCGGCGTAGATGCTGCCCAGAATGAAGACGATCAAGATCGTGAAGGGCAGCACATCCGCGGCGGCGCGCAGATAATCGGCCAGTGAACGGGGCTGGGTGTCCCTGGGCACCAGCGAAGGCTTGGCCAGCGCCCGCGCGATGATGAACAGGCTGTAGCAGGCGCCGAGCAGAATGCCGGGCACCAGGCCGGCGGCAAACAGCTGGGCGATGGAGGTTTCGGTGAAGGTGGCGTAGATGATCATGGTGATCGAGGGCGGAATCAGGATGCCCAGGGTGCCGCCGGCCGCCAGAGAACCCGCCACGAAACGGCGGTTGTAGCCGCGTGCCGAAAGTGCCGGTAGCGCTACGGTGGACATCGCCGCCGCGGTGGGTGCACTGCCGCCGGCCACCGCCGCGAAGACGCCGCTACCGACGATGTTTGTGTGCAGCAGACCGCCGGGCAGGCGGCGCACGAAGGGCGCGATGCCGTTGTAGAGCCGCGCGCTGAGCCCACTCGCCAGCAGAATCTCGGCCATCAGGATGAATAGCGGAATCGCCGCCAGGGTGAAGCTATTGGCCGCGCCCCAGCTCACCAGCCCCAGTGCCTTCCAGCCGGCGAGTCCCTTCATCAGCCATAGATAGACGAGGGCGGCGGCACCCACGGCGAACTGCACCCACAGTCCGCCGACGATCAACAGCAGCAGTACGCCGAATGCGATCAAGGCATCCATCACGCCGTACCTCCCTGACGTAGCGTGACGATCATGCGTTCGACGATGAACACGGCGATGAAGGTCAGCCCCAGCGGGATCAGTAGCTGGGGAATCCACAGCGGGGTCATCAGGAAGGTCGGCGCGACATTGCCGCGGGTGTATGAGCTTGCGACCAGCTGTAGCGTGTAATGGATCAGGACACCGCACACCGCCAGAGAGAGCGTCAGATAGACCAGGCTCAGGAGACGTCTCGCCCCCTGAGGCAGCGCGTCGAAGAGAAAACCGACCTGGAATAGCGTGTTCTTCCTCACGGCCAGACCGGCGCCGAACAGCGTCAGACCCACGACGATATAGCCCGCGAGCTCCTCGACCACGCGCAGCGAATAGGCGAAGAAGAAGCGCGACACGATCTCGGCGCTGACCAGAATGACCAGCATGACCAGGCCCAGCCCGGCGAGACAGCGCACGCCGGTGGCGATGATATCGAACACTGAACCGGCCGAGGCCGGTTCAGCGGAGGGAGGCGAGGCGATGCCGCTCATGATCCACTCCGGGATGACTTGCCGAGCGCCTGCAGGACCTCAGCGAGCGCTTTTTCATGCTCCGGCCCCGCCTGTTTGGCCCACTCGCGCCACCACGGCGCCATCTTCTGCTCGGCGCGCTCGATATCGGCCGGATCGGCTTCGATGATCGTCATGCCGGCATCCGCCTGCTGCTGCTTCTGGGCCTTCTCGTCGACGATGAAGTCCTGCGTGATCTGCTGCGTCTCCTGGCTGACGATGCGGTCCAGCGTCTGGCGGGTGGCGTCGTCCAGCGCTGCATGGGCCGAGGTATTGGCGATGACGGCGCTGTAGGCGTAGTTGACCGGCAGGCGGTAGTTGTATGGCAGGAACTCGTGCCAGTTCTTGGCACCGCCAGCGCTGGCGGTCAGCACACCGTCGATGACGCCGCGCTCCAGCGCGGTGGGCACCTCGGAGCCGGAGAGCGTGATCGGCGAGCCGCCGAAGACCTCAACGAACGCACCCTGCTCCGGCGAGGTGACGCGAATCTTGTGATCTGCCAGGTCGTCCAGGCTAGCCATCTTGAAGGTGGTGAAGATGACCTGCTGGGGATAGCGATAGCTACCTAGATAGGTCACCCCCTGAGCGTCGAACCCCTTTTGTAGATAGGGCGCCATCACCGCGTAGGCCTTGTTCCACTCCTCGTCGTTGTTGATCAGCAGTGGCAGGTTGAGAATGCGCGCGATGGGGACATTGCCGGAAAAATAGAGGTCCGCGGCGAAGTCGACGATACCATCTCCGGTTGCCTGGGTGATGTCGCTGGAAGCGATCTGCAGCGTCTTGCCCAGGTGCAGGGTGATCGACAGATCGCCATCCGTCTCCTTGTCGACCCGGTCGGCGATACGTTCCATGCCTTTCACCGCCGCAGTGGTGGAGACCGACGAATAGGTATACCCGGTCCAGTTGGTGGCCTGCGCGCCGCCTGCGACGGTGCTGCCGAAAATGATCAGGCCGGAAAGCAGATAATGCTTGAGAGAAGGCATCTCATGTTCCTCGTGAATAATCGGGAGAAAAAAGTGCCATTGATCGCCCCACCATTCATCGCCACGTCATGCTCTATATCGATCGTGTGATGTCATTGATGGGTGTTGAATGGTTTCGACTTTCGTCGGATTTTTTACGATTTCATTGTCTGTCTATTCCGACCAATGGCGTGTGCTCGTAGCGAAATTGAACATGAAAATAACTGCTGTCTAAAGCGTGTAATTCTGATGAATAGATGCAGAAAATCTTCACCTTTAATTTCCCGAAACAGCGTTGTGTCCATTCGGCTTTGGTCTATCAGATGCTCACTACTTGGCGCCCATCATCAGAGGGTTTGGACATGAGCTCTAAAGCAGTAGTCGTAGCGACAACAGGGATCGTGGCCAGCGCGCTGTCGTCGCGCTGGCAGACACTCAAAAGCGATAGAGCGTGGCGGGGTTGTGCGTGAGACAGGCGTCGCGCTGGGTGGGGGTGAGAACGCGCTCGAGAAAGTCGAGCATGGCGCGGGAGGTGGGGAGCGGTGGCGACGTCATGACATGGGGCCAGTCGCTGCCCCAGACGCAGCGTTCCGGGTAGCGCTCGGCGAGCTGGCGCACCAGCTCGCTGAGATCGTGGTAGCGCCCGACATGGCGGCTGACCCGGGTTGGCGCCAGTTTGATCCAGACCCGCCCGCTGTCGAGCAGCCGATAGAGACCGCTCAGCGCATCGCTGGCGCCGGGCGTCACATGGCCCAGATGATCCAGTACCAGCGCCTGCCCGCCGGGCAGTGAGGGGAGCAGCGCTTCGAGTGCGGCGTAGCGTTCGGGCTCGGTATTGAGCTCGACATGCCAATCCTGGGTGGCCGCTCGCGCAGCCAGCGCGGGCAGGCGTGCCAGGTCGTTGTGGCCCAGGCGCGCGCGATCCTGCACGCGAATGGCGCGCACGCCAGCGTCCGCCATCTTCGCCAGCCCCTCGCTGCGCTCGTCGATCATGACCACGCCGCGCAGCGCTAGCGGTGCGGCGTGGTCGTTACCTGCGAGCCGCGCGCGCTGCAGGGTCTCGAGCAAAAAGCGGTTATCGGTGCCGTCGATGGAGGCCTGGATGAGCACCGCGCGGCCGATCCCGTCGACCGCGCCTTCGGTGGCGAAATCGGCGATATCCTTGCGCGGCGGCTGATACACCGCCTTGGCATAGGCGTTCCTGGGGGAGGACGCGGCGCAGGAAGACTCTTCACGGGGGAAGACATGGATGTGGCAATCGCAATAGGGAGCCTGCCTCACTGGCGCGTTCATGCCGCTCTCTCCCGGCGTGCGATGCGATACCGCTGGTACACCGCCCCCAGCACGCACAGCAGCGTAACGGCGGCCAGCCCCATGACGATGGGCGAGTGCACGAAGATGGCGGCACTGCCGCTGCTGGTCAAAAGCGCCTGGCGCAGGCTCTGCTCCAGCGGTGGCCCCAGGATCAGCCCGATCAGCAGCGGTGGTAGCGGGAATCCGGCCCGGCGCAGCACGAAGCCGACGACGCCGGCCCCGAGCATGACAGCGACATCGAACAGGCTGTTGTTGACCGAGAAGGCGCCGAAGATTGCCAGCATGGCAATGATCGGGAACAGATGGCGCGGCTGAATGCGGATCACGTGGACCGCGCCACGGAACATCGCCAGACCCAGCAGAATGCAGGGAATCGACAGCAGGATCAGCGCTTCGAAGATCGCGTATACCTCGACGCCATGCTGCTGAAACAGGAACGGGCCAGGTGTCAGGCCCTGCAGCATGAAGGCGCCCAGAATCACTGCGGTCACCGCGTCGCCGGGTATGCCGAGTGCCAGCATGGGCACTAGGGCGCCGCCGGTCACGGCGTTGTTGGCGGCTTCGGGCGCGGCGACGCCCTCGGGTTCGCCGTGGCCGAAGCGCGCACCATGACGCGAGCGCGAGCGGGCGAGGCCGTAGCTGACAAACGCCGGCACGGTAGAACCGATCCCCGGCAGGATGCCGACGAAGGTGCCGATCGCTGACGACATCAACAGCGTGACGCGCATCTTCCACAGGGTCAGCCAGCCTACCGTACGTGGCGATGAGGTTTGGCTCGAGACGGCATCGATCCCGCGCTCGGCCGGGCCCTGTTGCCTGCCGGCGACGGCCTGCAGCAGGACCTCGGACATCGCGAACAGGCCGATCAGTACCGGAATCAGCGCCAGGCCATCCTCAGCGGCGAAGCTGCCGAAGGTGAAGCGTGGCAAGCCTTCGATCGGGTCCAGCCCGACGATGCCGGCAGCGACGCCGACCAGCGTCATCAACGCCGCATCGAGCATCGAGCCGCCGCCGAACAGCACGATGATGGCGAGCGCGAAGATCATCAGGGCGCTCATCTGCGCGGGGCCGAAATCCAGTGCCAGCGACGCCAGCGGCTGGGCCAGCAGAATCAACACCAGACAGCTGAAGACGTTACCGAACACGCTGGCGTAGAGAGCGATGCGCAGGGCTTCGCCGGCGCGCCCCTGACGCGCCATGGCGTGGCCATCCAGCGCGGTGGCGGCAGACGACGGCGTCCCGGGCACATTGAGCAGGATCGCCGAGATCGAGCCACCGAAGATCGCTCCCTGATAGACCCCCAGCAGCAGAATGATGGCGGGGATAGGCGACAGGGTGAAGGTCACCGGAATCAGCAGGGCGATGGCCAGGGTCGGGCCGAGGCCGGGGATGGCCCCGATCACGATGCCGATGGCGACGCCACACAGGGCGGCGATCAGCACCCAGACATCGAGCAGCGCGTGGAAAGCATCGAGCAGCATGGGCCGGGTCTCTCGAAAGGGTCTGTGGGTAAAGGTCGTGGGCTTGCCGGTCAGGGGCTGTAGAGATGTCTTGCCGCGCCCTTCAGGGCAGCGGCAGGTGCAGCCCGTGGCGCGCGACCCAGGCGATCGCCAGTGCCACCCCCAGGGGCAGGGCCACGCTGAAGCGCAGGCGTCGTTCCCCTAGTAGCCAGGCCAACACGATGCCGACCGCGGCCACGCTGACGACGAAGCCGAGCGTATTCATCGCCGCGATCGCCGCGGCTACCAGCAGCGTGGCGGCCAGCGCTCGGGCCCAGCCCGCGGCGGCGCCGAGTGCGCTGTCGGGCGTGCGGCGATAGCGCCATAGGCGTAGCCCGGCGACCAGAATCAGCAGCCACAGCACCAGCCGAGGGAAGAAGCGGGCATCGGGGCCGGGATCGCCGAAATCGAACACCGTGACCTGCGCCTGGAGCGTCAGCAGCCCGCAGGCGGCGAGGCCCAGAATGGCGCTGCAGACCAGGGTCTGGAGACCGTGACGAGAAGCGCCGGGCGGGGTGGACGTGGAGTGTTCGACGCTCATCGCTTCAAGGCCTCGGCCAGTCGTTGGTAGGCGTGCAGATTCTTCTCGATCACCGCTTCTAGCGCCGGCCCGGGCAGCACCCGCACCGGCTGATTGAGCTTGGTCATCACCTTGGCGAACGCGGGCGATAAGGCCGCTTCGGTGAAGGCGCGTCGCAGCGTCTCGGCCCGTTCCGCCGCCACGCCACGGGGCAGCATCAGGGCCACGATCGAGGGAAACTGAATGTCGTAGCCTGCCTGCTCGAGCGTCGGCACCTCGGGGAAGTCGGGATCGGCCTGATCATCGAGCACTGCCAGCAGGCGTAGCCGCCCATCCTTGACCAGATCGCGATAGGCGGGCACCAGAGCGATATCGACGTGCTGGCCGAGCAGGGCCGCCGTTGCTCCGGAAGCGCCGTCGAACGGTACGTGCTGGAGCTGGGCCCCGGTCTCGCGGGCGAGCTGGGTGAACGCCAGACGCGCGCCACTCAGGGCGCCGGCGGTGGCGTAGCTGAGCCGCTTGCCATCCTCTGCGGCCGCCAGTAGCGCTGCGAGGCTGTGATAGGGGCTGTCTGCACTCACCAGCACGCCATGGTAAGGCCCGGAGTAGTTCAGCAGCGGCAGAAAATCGTGCAGCGGGTCATAGCCGACCCGGCGCAGTGCGGGTGTCACGAAGGTCGGCGAGGAGGTGGTGGCGATCAGGGTGTAACCGTCCGCGGCGGCGCGGGAGACTGCGCGCATCGCGTTGACGCCACCGCCGCCGGGGCGGTTCTCGATCACGACCGGCTGACCCAGTAACGGTTCTGCCAGCTTGGCCAGCTGGCGCGCCGAGATATCGGTGGTGCCGCCGGCGCCGTAAGGCACCACCAGCGTGATCGGGCGGGCGGGGTAGTCGGCCGACCAGGCCGATGTCGGCACCGCCAGCAGCAGCGTGACGAGTATCCAGAACAGGTGGCTTCGCAGCGAGGACATCGATGCTCTCCCGATGAGGCTAGGGTTCACCTCGTCTTGGAGATGAAATGCTGAAAATTCGATGTGGATGGCGGGGTGATTCTAAGTTTTATGCCGATTTTTATTCATTGGACTTTGGTCTAAATTTGATAGGGTGTCGTGTGACGTTTCTGAGTTGGTGAAGGTTGTCTTGGCATATAAAAGCGCGCCAAAGCCCGGCGTTAAATGGCCAGGCTCCGGCGTCTATTTTATCGAGACAGAGGCTTTTTATGTGTCGCCTTTTGCCAGATGGTTGAATCGTCTTTTGTCAGAGGATTGAATCGTCTTTTGTCAGAGGATTGAATCGTCTTTTTTAGATGCATGGCGCGTCTTTTATCAGATAGTTGGACAGATTTTCTGCCAGACGATCCGTGCCGAATGGCCTCTGCCAATGCGGTACCGTTACTCGAACTCGCAGCCTGCTGCCGCGAGTGCGCTGTCGACCCAGCGGCGATCGTTCTCGCCGGCATGGATCGCCGCCATCTGCTTCTCTTCCGCCGCCTGCTTCGCTTGCGCCGCCGCGAGCACCGTGGGGGCCGTCTCGAACGGTACACAGAGCAGGCCATCGTTATCGCCGAGGATCAGGTCACCGGGTTCGATGACCATGCCGCCGATGTTGATCGGCGTGTTGATCTCGCCGGGGCCATTCTTGTACGGGCCGCGGTGGGTCACGCCGGCGGCGAAGGTGGGCAGGTTGGTATCGCGGAAACCATCCAGGTCGCGCAGCGCCCCGTTGAGCACGAAGCCCGCCACCCCCTTCTTGACCGCATAGGCCAGCATCAGCTCGCCCATCAGCGCATTGGTGGTGTCGCCACCGGCGTCGCAGACGATGACATCACCGGGTTCGGCCATGTCGATCGCCTTGTGCAGCATCAGGTTGTCGCCGGGGCGGGTGCGCACGGTGAGGGCGACACCGGCCAGCGCGCCTTCCCGGTGCATCGGGCGCAGATCCGCGCCGCCGGCGAAAACGCGGGACATGCTGTCGCTGACCACCGCCACGGGCAGGGCGGCGAAGGCCTGGATCAGGGCGTCATCGATACGACGCTGGCGTTGGAGAATGCGGTTGCCGATGGGCATGACAGGACTCCTGCTAGAGGCGCCGGCGCTATCTGGCCGACGTGATGGCTATGAGCGGCTCAGGGGCAGGCCGCAGTGGTGATATCGTTGACCAGGCGTGCCGGCGGCAGTGACTTGTCGGCAAGAAAGTCGACGATACCGCTGACCGCCAGCACGCCGACTCGCGTGCCGGCCTCGGCGGTTACACCAGCGACATGGGGGGTGAGAATGACCCGCTCGCAGGCGGCCAGCGGATTGACGCCTTCCGGGGGTTCACGCTCGAAGGTATCCAGACCGGCACCGGCGATATGACCGCTGTCGAGCGCGGTCAGCAGCGCCTGTTCATCGATCAGTCCGCCGCGCGAGGTGTTGATGACATAGCTGTTCGCCGGCATGCAGGCCAGCGTCTCGGCGTTGAGGAGATGCGCGTTGGTCTCGGTCAGCGGGCAGTGCAGACTGACGATGTCGGAGCGTGACAACAGCGCCTCCAGCGTCTCGCTGCGTCGAGCGCCGAGTGCCGCGATCGCGGCGTCCGAGGCGTAAGGGTCGTAGACGGCGACCTCCAGCCCCAGGCCCTGCACGATCTTGACCACCGCGGCGGCAATGGCGCCGCCTCCCACCAGCCCCAGGCGCAGGCCGCACAGCTCGCGGCCGAGAAATTCGGCTTTGTCCCAGCGGCCGGCGCGCATGCCACTGTCCAGCGGCAGCAGGCGTTTGACCGTGGCGAACATCAGCGCGACGGCGTGCTCCGCCACGGAGACGGCGTTACCGCCGGCTGCGCGAATCACCTGCACCCCGTGCCGCGTCGCCGCGGCGACGTCGATGTTGTCGACGCCGGCACCATGCTTGGAGATCACCCGCAGCGCACGCCCGGCGGCGATCGCCTCGGCCCCGAACTGGCCCATGCGGGCGACGACCCCCTGGGGATCGTGGCGCTCGATGTGCTCGATGAGCACCTCGGGGGTCGGATAGGGCGGGGTGTGGAACACGGCGTAGCCTGCGGCTTCGGCGTGCTGTCGGGCCTCTTCCGCGAGATAGGGGCCGGTCACGAGTATGGCGGGTTGCTTGGCCAACGCGGGTCTCTCCCAGATGTCGTTGCAGCGGTGATCGCGCCGTGGCGATAGTGCTGATCGGTATGGATGTTTTGCTCAGAATACAGCTAGTTTTGCTGTATTAAAGCGATTAATATTTAGCTTGTAG
The DNA here is from genome assembly GCF_017306975.2 of Salinicola sp. DM10. Classification (NCBI taxonomy): domain Bacteria; kingdom Pseudomonadati; phylum Pseudomonadota; class Gammaproteobacteria; order Oceanospirillales; family Halomonadaceae; genus Salinicola; species Salinicola sp. DM10. Next base: position 1,501,341 of record NZ_JAFLEN020000001.1, on the reverse strand, counting down.
TGAAGAAAAGCTTAACGAAAAAGGCGCTCGCCGAGCGTACCGCATCGTCTCAGTCCCGACTCGTGGAGGTGCCCGTGGACACTCGCCAGTTACGCACGCTGATCGCCATTGCCGAGCACGGTACCTTCGCCGGGGCCGCGCGCGAGGTGAGCCTGACGCCTTCGGCCGTCAGCCAGCAGATCCTGGCGCTCGAGCAGGAACTCGATACCCAGCTGTTCAACCGTGAGACGCGCCCTCCCAGCCTCAATCTGCATGGCCTCCAGTTGCTCGAAACCGCGCGCAAGGTCCTTGGATTGGTCGAGGAGACCCGCGCCTCGATCAAGGGCAGCAGCATCTCCAGCACGCTCAGCATCGGCTCCGTGCGCACCAGCACCATCGGCCTGTTGCCGCGTGCCATCGTCGCGCTGCGTGAAGAGTTTCCCGCGCTCCATGTCGATCTGCGCGTGGGCATGTCGTCGGGGCTTTTGAGTGACGTCAACGCCGGGCGCCTGGATCTTGCCGTGGTCGCCGAGCATGCCGGGGTGTCGCGCAACCTGACCTGGGCCCCGTTCCTGCGCGAGCCACTGGTGGTCATCGCGCCGCCGGGCACGCCAACGCTGCCGGTGCGCGAGCTGCTGGAGCGCTTGCCGTTCGTGCACTTCGCCAGCGATGTGCCGCTGGCGGCGCTGATCAACAACGAGCTGACCCACCAGAGCATCAAGGTCACGCACATCGCCGAGATCGACACCATTCCGGCCATCGTCGAGTGCGTGGCGGCAGGTCTGGGGGCCGCCGTGGTGCCCGATATCGCGGTGCGCGAAAACGGTCGCGACATGCTCAAGCTGCCGTTCGGCCGGCCCCAGGTCTACCGCCAGATCGGCACCGTGCAGCGGGCCAACTCGGCCAAGGCGGCGCTGCTGGTGGCGATGCACAACAAGCTGGCCGAGCTGTCCGGCGAGTTCGGCGTATTCCTGTGATGGCCCTGTGGTGGGCGTCGCTGTGAGCGGTCTCATTTCCACGGATGCTGTTGCCAGAGCGCTTTGGCGGTTGCCGACTGAGACTCGGCCAGCGCGCGATAGTCGTCGCCTACCTGGATATCCAGCGCGTTGCCCTGAGCGGCGAGTTCGTCATGTAGTGCTGTGTTGTCGGCCAGCGCTGCGAATGCTGCCCTGAGCCGGCTGCTGACCTCGTCGGGCAGTCCCTTCGGCGCGACGAAGCCGCGATAGGAGCCCATCTCGATGGCGTAACCCTGCTCCTTGGCGGTGGGTACGTCGGGGGCGAAGGGAGAGCGTTTGTCGTCGAGGACGGCGAGCACGCGGAGGTCGTCGTCGAAACCGATGGTCTGGCTCAAGGCCATGGTGCCAACCGCCACGTGGCCGCCGAGCAGGGCGGTACGTGCCATCGAGGCGCCGTTGAAGGGAATCAGATTGAATTGGGTGTCGGTGGCGGCGGCCAGCAGCAGAGCGCTGAAGTGGTCGTTGCCGCCGAGGGCGGATAGCGCCACGCTGATGCTGCCCGGCTGGGCCCGCGCGGCCTGAATCAGGTCATCCAGGGTGTGGTAGGGCGACTGCCGGCTGACCACCAGCGTATTGGGGTCGTGCACCACGTTGGCGAGATAGTCGAAGCTATCGACGTCGTACGCCGCCTTGCGGTCGTAGGTCATGGCCATCGCCGCCGGCAGATTGAAGGTGCCCAGGGTATAGCCGTCGGGCTTGGTGGTGGCGACACTGGTGAAGCCGATCTGGCCGCCGGCGCCGGGCTGGTTCTTGACCACCACGCTGGCATCCTCACCCAGTTCCCGCTCCAGATACTTGCTGACCACCCGAGCGAGGACGTCGGTGCCGCCCCCGGCAGAGTAGCCAACGATCACCTCGATCGGTTTGTCGGGATAGGCCGCGAACGCCGGCAGGCTGGAGGCGGCCAGCGCCAGTGTCGCCAGGGCGACGGTGGCCAGGGTCCGGGTCGTCCGGGAGGCGGCTTCTGGGACAGCATCCAGGGTTTTCAACATGGCGTGACTCCTCGTATCGCGGTGATCGTTGTTGTTCTCGTCGGTTCTCGTCGGTTCTCGCAGCGTGCTGGATGCTTCAGGCATCGCTGGTCCGTGCGCGGCATGCCGGGAAGGGCACACCGTAGGTCTCGGCGGCACTGCGCCAGAACAGTTGTTCCCGCTCTGTCTGGCTCGCGCCGCGGGTGAGGCGCTTGAAGGCATTCCATAGCGCGACATAGGAGAACATCCCCTTGTCCACGGGGAAGTTGCTCTCGAACATCGCGCGCTGCGGCCCGAAGGCTTCCACACAGTGCTCGACCCAGGGCGCCCAGTCCGCGGCGAGCTGGCGGGAGTGCGGTGGCAGCGGCCGCTGGTGATAGCTATTACCGAAGACGGCAAGGCCGAAGCCGCCGATCTTGATGCGGGTGTTGGGCAGCCTGGCCAGCGCAGCCACCCCCCGGCGCCAGGCCGCGATATCGGCGGACGTTCTGGCACCGTAGGGCCCGACGCCCAGCGGGCCGCCGCAGTGATCGATCACCACTGTCAGCTCGGGCAAGGCGCGTGCCAGCGACTCGACCTCATGGAGCTGGGTCTGATAGGCCCAGACGTCGAGCACCAGACCCGCCTGGGCGACCTCTGCGGCGCCCCGGCGAAAGGCTTCCGAGCGCAGCAGGCCGTCCGGTGCCGGGTTGGGGTTGGAGCGCACCGCGGGGTCGGGATGAAAGGCCGTGGTATTGCGAATGCCGCGGACCCAGCCGGGTGCCAGCGCGCGCAGCGCCTCGAGCGTGTCGCGGACTTCACTTCCCCTCATCAGGTCGGCAAAGGCGACGATGCCGGCCGGGTAGTGCGGTGTCTGTGCGCTCCAGTCGAGGATCGTCTCGACCTCGCCCAGCGGGCGCAGCGACTCGGGGCCGGAACGGCGGTAGCCGGTGCGGCACTGGACATAGAGGCTGGCGCGTACGTCGTGCCCCGTGCCGACATCGGCGATGAACTCGGCGCTGCGGTAGCGGCTCTCGTCGCGATCCCAGAGGTGATGATGGGCGTCGAGAATCGGCTGACCAGGGTCCAGCACCGGCTCCACGACCAGTGCCAGCCACGCCTCCCGAATCGGCGCGTGGGGTGTCATCAGGCGGCGGCTCGCGGTGTCTTGCGGGCGCGCAGCCAGCGCGAGAACAGCGGCGCCAGCACCACTAGCAGAATCATCGCGATCAGGATCTTGGCGGTCGGGCTGGCGGCGAGGATGCTCCAGTCGCCGCCGCCGATACGCAGCGCCAGACGCAGGTTCTGTTCGGCGAAGCCACCCAGGATCAGGCCCAGTACCACCGGCGGCAGCGGGAACTTCAACTTGTCCATGAAGTAGCCGATCAAGCCGAAGCCGAGCATCAGATAGACATCGAACAGGCGCCCGTTGATCGAGTAGACGCCGATGAACACCAGGGCAATGATGATCGCGCCGAGCAGCGGCCGCGGCAGCCGCAGAACCTGGGCAAAGCTGTTGGTCGCCAGGGCGCCGCCGAGGAAGATCAGCAGGACCGCCGCGAACAGGAACTGCCACATGAATCCGAACACGATTCCCGGATTGTCGCGGAACAGCATCGGCCCTGGCTGCAGTCCGTGGATCAGCAGCCCGCCGAGCATGACCGCGGCTACAGCCGTGCCGGGGATGCCCAGAGTCAGCGCCGGGATCAGCGCGGCGGCGGTGTCGGCATTGTTGGAGGTCTCCGAGGCGGCGACACCCTCCGGTTCGCCCTTGCCCCACTCATCCGGGTTCTTGGAAGCGCGGCGCGCCTCGTTGTAGCTGAGGAAGGCGGCCATCGAGCCACCGGCACCCGGCAGAATTCCTACGAAAACGCCGATCACCGAAGAGCGCACCCAGGTCTTCCAGTATCTCAGCATGCCGGGAATCGCTTTCCAGATGCTGGTGGTATTCAAGCGTCCGGTATTCTGGGTATCGAAATCGCGTACTTCCTCGAGTAGCCCGATGGCGGGCGGCAGGGCGTAGAGTCCTACCAGCAGGACCACGATGTTGATGCCGTCGAGCAGCTCCAGATGGCCGAAGGTGTAGCGCTCGGCACCGGTGATGGTGTCGGCACCGACCAGCGACACGAAGACACCGAAGGCAGCACTGATCAAGCCCTTGAGCACGTCGCCGCCAAGCAGGAAGACGATCGCCGACATGCCGAACACCGCGACCCAGAAGATCTCGGTGGGGCCGAACAGCAGTGTCACCTTGGCCAGCGGCGGAGCCAGCAGCATCAGCACCAGCGCGGAGACGATGCCGCCGATCGCCGAGGAGACCACGGCGACCTGCAGGGCGTAGCCCCCGCGCCCCTGCTGGGCCATCGGGTAGCCATCGAAACTGGTCGCGACCGCGGCCGGCGTGCCCGGAATCCGCAGCAGCACGGCCGGGATCGAGCCGCCATACATGGCGCCGTTGTAGATGCCCGCCATCATGCCCAGCGCGACCAGAGGGTCCATCCCGAAGGTGAACGGAATCAGCACCGAGATCGCCATGGTCGCGCTCAGGCCGGGCAGAGCGCCGACGCAGATACCGGCGACGACGCCGATGACGACCGCTGCCAGGTTGCCCAGGGAGAGCACTGCCGGTAGCGCGTCGATGAGGTTGCCGTACATGGTGTGTCCTCGTTAGCGCAGGAAGAATTCAGTGGGCAGCTCTTGGCCCATCAGCACGACGAAGATGATCGCGATGCCACCGGTGAAGATCAGGTCCGCGAGCAGCAGGCCCTTGAGGCTGCGATAGCCGAAACACCAGGCCACCACCGGAATCATCACCGCCGTGGTGGTGTAGAACCCGAGCAGCGCCACGCCGGTGACATAGACGGCAATGGCGACGATGATGCCGAAGAAGCGCCGCGCGTTGTCGAACACCTTCAACGGGGCCGGGGCGGCGGTTTCCGGATCGTTGCGACGTCGGCGGCGCAGCAGGCAGCGCCCGATCATCAGTAGGCCCAGTACGACCAGCGCCGAGAGCATGGTGACCGGCAGCAGCGCGGTCATGCCCGGCATGTCGGAGGTCCGGGTCAGCAGCGCGCCGGCCCCCAGCACGATGATGATGCCGGCGATCAGATCCGGGTCGATGCCACGGGCGGCGCTCGGCGTGTTGGCAGAAGACGAGTCGTTCATGCGATGTCTCTTGGGAGGGCGTAGCGGGGAAGCGGTGATGGTCTGGGGTGACTCGGGCCACCGCGATGGCGTCGAGGTCATCGCGGTGGCGGGTCTCTCAGGCTGCGAGTCGGGACGACGACTTCAGCGTGAGAAGGCGAACATCACTTCCAGGGATGGGTTTCCCAGATGCGCTTGGCGAGCTCCAACTGCTCGGCATTGAGTGCCTTGAATTGCTCACCCAGAGCTAGCTCGGTCGGGTTGCCGGAGCGTTGCATCGCCTTCTGGAAATCGGGGTCGTCGTAAGTCTTCTGAAACGCCGCGAGCAGCTTTGACTCGACGTCGTCCGGCAGTCCAGCGGGGGCGACGAAGCCGCGCAGTGCGCCGTTGACCAGGTCGAACCCCTGCTCCTTGAAGGTGGGAATGTCCTCGGCCATGGGCGAACGCTTCTCGGACGCAATGCCCAGCACGTTCAGCTCGTCTCTGAAAGCTACGACTTCGGAAACGTTGATGATACCCATGGTGACATGTCCACCCATCAGGGCGCTGCGAGCCGGCGCAGAGCCCGAGAAGGGCACCACGGTATAGTCGGCATCGGTGACGTCGGAAAGCTTCTGCAGGAAGAAATGATCGTCGCCGCCAAGGCTGGACATGGCCACGGTCACCGCGCCGGCGCGTGCCTTGGCCGCCTCGACCAGTTTGTCCATGGAGTCGATGTCGCTGTTCTTGGGTGTCACGATCACGTTGGGGTCGTTAACGACATTGGCGAGATAAGTGAAGCTGTCGGCGTCGTAATCGGCATGCCGATCGAGTGTCCGCGCCATCGCCCCGGGCAGGTTATAGGTGCCCAGGGTATAGCCGTCGGGGTCGGCTTCGGCGACCGCGGTCACCCCGATCTGGCCGCTGGCGCCCGGCATGTTCTTGACCACTACCGAGACGTCATTACCCAGATATTTTTCCAGATAAGGAGCGATGGTACGCGCCATGACATCGGTGCCGCCGCCTGCGGCAAAGCCGACGATCATGTCGATGCGTTTTTCCGGGTAGTCCGCCAGTGCGGTGGAAGTCAGGCCGCCCGATATCAGGAAGGCAGCAGCGACGGCAATTGTTTTAAGTCTCATGATTTTTGCCCTTCAATGCGTGGTCGGCGTCAGCGCAGTTAAAGGCAGTTGCTGGCTTGGCTAAAGCGAATAATTCTTACCGGCGCAATCAGTTTTCTTTCAGGATATCGCCAAGGCGCTTTTCAATACGACGTTGGTCGCAACGTCTTGGCGTTCGCATAATTACCCGTGTTTGACTTGTCAATAAGACCATTGCGTAGCCGGCGGATGTCATCGACAAGCAGAGGCGGGTTGCTGCTCCGCTCCGACTCGCTGGGGCGAGGCAGGTGTCATGCAACGACCTGGGCCTGGCCTTGTCGTTGCCGCCACAGGCTGAGTCTCAGGCCCAGCAGAGCGAGCGCTGAGCGCTCCGGTTCAATCAGCCGGCTGACGCCGGTAGCTTGGCGATGACCTTGATCTCGAAGTGGAAACCGTAGAGCCAAGTGACGCCGATGCCGGTCAGCGTCGGGTAGGGCGCTTCGCCCCAGAACTCGGGCAGCACTTTCCACAGCGTATCCAGGGTCGACTCAGGGTCGACGAGGAAGAGGGTGACATCGACCACGTCGTCGAACGTGCATCCCGCGGCCGTCAGGATCGCGTTCAGGTTGACGAAGGCGCGTCTGGCCTGCGCCTCCAGGTCCGGCTCGGGGGAGCCATCTTCTCGGCTGCCTACCTGGCCCGACACGAACAGGAAGCCCTGGGATCGAACCGCCGGCGAGTAGTGATTACGCTCGTAGAGTGCCTGGCGTCCGGTCGGGAACACGACGTCTCGCTGGTTCATGCGCTATCTCCGTCTCTATGGATGGGCCGTGGCGCCCCACCGTGAATACGGGTGACAATCTAGGCGGCGTGACGAGGCGGATAAACGGGCGAGTCTGGTCATCACTGTTCGTGGAGAGCGAACAATCATACGGAGCCTACTACGGCGATCGGGCGTTGCCCCGAGGCGTGGGCGGGAGAGTCATGGATCGTTTTGACGCAATGCGGGTGTTTGCGCGGGTGGTGGAGACAGGGAGCTTCACCCGGGCCGCCGAGACCCTACAACTGAGTAGAACCAGTGTCACCCAGTTGGTACAGCAGTTGGAGGCGCGCTTGCGTGTTCGCTTGCTCAACCGCACCACGCGCAAGGTCAACGTCACCGCCGACGGTGCCGCCTTCTATGCGCGCGTGCTCAGACTGCTGGCCGACCTGGACGATGCCGAGACGAGCTTCTCCAGCGCTGCGACCGAGCCGCGGGGCCGGCTGCGGGTAGATGTGCCCAGCCCGCTGGCGCGGCTGATACTCATCCCGGCACTAGGCGAGTTCCATGCCCGCTATCCGGAGATCCAACTGGACCTGGGCGCGAGCGACCGCATGGTGGATATCATTGACGAGCGGGTGGATTGCGTGGTGCGCGGTGGCGAGCTGACCGATCAGTCGCTGATGGCGCGTCGTATCGGCGACCTGCCGCTGGGCGTCTATGCCTCGCCCGGCTATCTGGCGCGCGCCGGGGTGCCCGCGCATCCCCGCGAGTTGGAGAATAGCCATCACCGGATCGTGGGCTTTCTGAACTCCCGGCTCGGCGAGCCCGTCACGCTGCAACGCGACGACGAAACCATCCGGGTGCAAGGCCGTTACGTGCTGTCGACGGACGACGGCAACAGCTATCTGGCGGCGGGGCTCGCTGGCCTCGGCATCCTGTGGCTGCCGGACTACATGGCCAAGGCAGCGCTCGCCGCGGGTGAGCTGGTCGCCCTGTTCGAGACGTGGCGGCTCGACCCGCTACCGCTATATCTGGCCTATCCGCCGAATCGGCATGTCAGCGCCAAGCTGCGGGTCTTCATCGACTGGATCGTCGAGCTCATGGCGCAGCACGCCCCGCTCATCCCGCCGGGGCGTGCGTGACCCGTGTGGCTATCCAGCCTGCGCTCGCGTCGAGATAGGCGCGGGGTGCCGATCCGGCTCTTAAGGTTTCACCGATGCACCCAGTCCAGATGCTCGAAGGCGCCATGGGCATGATCCTCGCGGAACATCTCGTGATCGCGGTGCAGGCGGTCAGCGGCTTCGGCAGCGAACTCCACCATGTCGCAGGTGAATAGCTCGGCGGGTGTCACCGCCTTCACGATCGCGGGTTCGATGTCGTAGTCGATCCGGCCGGAGTCGTCGGAGAGGGCGTGCACGCTGGCCAGCACCTGGCCGCAGAGGCGGGCATAGGTCTTCCACTCGCTCTTGGAGAGGTCGTCGAGATCGATATCGTCGCGGAAGGGCGCGCGTTCGCGAGAGAGATAGCTGTGGCCTTCGAACTCGACGTGGCCGTAGAAGATGTCGCCGCGCACCAGGTGCACCGCCTGGGCGTGGCTGACGCGCTCGGCGCGGCTGTCCAGGGTGTAGGCAGAGGGCGGCACCAGCCCGGAGAGGGCTGAGCGCCGGGCCTGCTTGAGTTCGACGATCAGATCGTCCTTGCCCTTGCCGCCGGGGCCTTCGAGCAGCACATAGTAGCGGTTCAGCCCGAGCGAGGCGGTGCCCTGGCCGAGCCGGATCGCCACGTCCTTGACCCGCACGCCGTTACCCTCCTGCGCGCGGGCACGGGCCGGTATCTCTATGTCGTTCTCGGCGATCAGGCGATCCATGATCGTCTGGAACTCGTCGCGCCGCGAGGAGATCGGCACCAGCTTCTGGGTCGGGCGAAAGCCGCGGCGGCCTTCATCGAGATAGTCGTCCGCCAGCCACTCGTCACGGGGCTCGTCGGCGTCTTCGAACAGCTTCTTGATCAGCTTGGGCGCGTTGTCATGGCGCATCTCCTCGTCCTGCTCGGTGCCCTCCCGCGCCAGCCGCTGCATCGCGTCGATATAGCCCTCGACGAAGTGGCGCACGACCTTGAGCGCCTGCTTGCGCTTGAGATCGCCCTCGACCTCGGCGGCGATCAGAAAGCCCACCGCGCCGCGCTTGAGGTCCCAGGTGAAGGGGGCGTAGTAGGCCTCGTCGAAATCGTTGACCGAGAAGATCGGCACGTTATCGGCGTTGGGCATGACGCCGAAATTGCTGGGATGAACGTCACCCAGCGCGAGCACCGTGGGCATCCAGGCGTCGTCGCCGGCCATGTCGCGATAGAACAGCAGGGCAGTGCCGCGGAAGAACGAGAAGAACGAATCGGCGAGCTTGTCGAACTTGGCACTGGCCTCTTCGGAGCCGTCGGCGATACGCGTCTGGTGGTCCTCGCGCAGCGTCTGGCGTACGTGGCGGCGCCGCTCGTGGCCGCTGAGGGCGCGCGGGCGCAGTACGAACTCGCCTGCGGCGACCGCTTCCGCCAGGCGCTTGAAGGTGGCGTAACGGGTGGCCACCTGGGGCGCCTCTGCGGCAGCGTCGCCGTGCTGCGCCAGCGCCTGCGCCAGTTGTGCCTTGGTCATCGTCGAGCGCCCCTCGATGCCGCGCTGCTGGGCCTCGGCGTAGAGCGTCTTGCGGGTGGCGTCGGCTGGGGTGGTCATTGTCGGCTCCCTGGCGTGTGATCGACATGGTCATCGATACGGTTATCGGCATGGTCGTCGATAGGTTGCCGATAGGCTGATCGGCGTCGGCGATGGCTTGCTATGCTCAGCATGGACGAGAGTGGCGCATTGCGCTTGCCGGAATCACATCCGCCCAGCCGCCTCGTCACCGCCGAATCTCACCCGGGCCGCCTTGGCGGCCGCAGACGGAGCCACCGCGATGGCCCACCGCAAGCCTCATCTGCCGACCAAGACCTGCCCGGTTTGCCAGCGCCCCTTCACCTGGCGCAAGAAGTGGGCGCGCGACTGGGACAACGTCGTCTACTGCTCCGAGCGCTGCCGCCGGGCCGGGCGCCAGGCGTTGGATACCTGAACATCGTCTCTCTGGCGTACAAGCTCTGGCTTACAAGCGTTGGCGTACAAACGCTGGCATACAGACTCTGGCGTACAAAGAATAACAGTTCACTACATAATGAAATGGCGATAGCATCTGGCAAGTGCGCCGACGAGGCAGTGCCGAGGGGGCTTCCGGTCCGCTGTGGCGGTTGCACGGCACCTTGAGCAGGGGGCGGTAAGCATTTGTCTTCATTACATAATAAACACGGCCTGCATTGGCTGACGGGGCAGTTCTGCGATATCGATAGAGAGTCGGTGTATCGGCAGTCGATGCAGTCTCGGATACGCCTCGAGGCACCTGTTTCCTTGGCCATCGCCACGCTGATATTCGGCATGTTCGCGATTGCCGATTACCAGATCTTGGGGCTGACTCAAGCGTACTATCTGCTGGTCGCCATGCGCATCGTGGTGGTCGGTCTCTGTCTTTTCCTGGCCCTGATCATGCTGCTGCGAGGAGACGTCTCCCATGAGGTGTGGTTGCACGCCATGCCGCTCTGGGTGCTCGCGACGGGGATCATCCTGATCGTTCCCTTGCGTCCGGACAGTCTCTCCACCCAGGTCATGGCGGTGATCGTGGCCACCATCGGCTTCTATCTCCTGATCCCCAATCTGCTGACGGTCGTGGCGTTTGCCAGTCTCTACTTGAGCATCGGATTTCTCGCTGCCGCTGCGCTGTTTGCAGACGCGCCCCCTGGCGCGCTCCTGCGCCTGGCGCTGCTGCTGATCATGGCCAACGGCGTGGGTTTCTGTGCCTTGCTGAGGCTGGAGAAATTGCAGCGCAGACAGTTCTCGCTGCTGCACGATGAGCGTGATCAGAACCGCCAACTGCTCAAGGAGATCGCCCACCGCGAGCTGCTGGAAGAACAGCTGCGCCGGGTCGCCGAACGGGACTCGCTGACGGGTCTGAACAGCCGGCGTCATTTCATGAAACTGGCCGACGCGCTGCTGCAGATCTCACGCGAGGACCAGACGCCATTCAGCCTGTTCATGATCGACGTGGATCACTTCAAGCGTATCAACGATACCTGGGGCCATAGCCAGGGTGACTGGGTGCTGACCCAGATCGCCGAGATCTGCACCCAGGCACTGCGCCCCACCGATGTGATTGGCCGCTTCGGGGGGGAGGAGTTCGTGGTGGCGCTGCCCGATACCGACGCCGAGCAGGCCACGATCGTCGCCGAGCGCTTGCGAAGAAAGGTGGCCGCGCTGCCCCTCGAGGAGGCGATGAGTGAGCTGCAGTTGAGTGTCACCATCGGTATCGCGGTCGCCCGTGGCGATGAAGTCTCGCTGCAGAACGTGATCGCGCGAGCGGACCGGGCGCTCTACGCGGGCAAGCGCGAGGGCCGAGATCAGGTGGTGGCCTGCGCCGAGATAAGCGCCGAAGAGCGTGTCGAAGACAGTCTGAAGTGATGGATCTCCGGTCGTCTCATGAGGCGCTTGGGTCTTCGGTATGAAGAGAAAACCTATTGCGAAGAGACGATTCAGTGTGAAGAGACAATCTAGTGTGAGGAGACGAAGGTAGCCACGGCCTGCGCCGGCGGGACCGCGAACGCTGCCTTCATGCGTTTCACCTCGGCCATCGGCGGACGGCCGAACAGGCGCTTGAACTCGCGACTGAATTGCGAGGGGCTTTCGTAGCCGACCTGGGCGCTCGCGGCGGCGGCGGTCATGCCGTTTCTCACCATCAGCAGCCGGGCCTGATGCAGGCGGGTGGACTTCAGGTACTGCATCGGCGAGGTGCCTGTCACGGCCTTGAAGTGGGCATGGAAGGTCGCGATGCTCATGCCGGCGCGCCGCGATAGCTGATCGACATCGAGATCGTCCTGGTAAGCGGCGTGAATGCAGCGCAGTGCCCGCGCCACCTTGCCGAACTGGCCCTGCATCGCCAGCGCCGCCCGCATCGAGGGGCCTTGAGCCCCGGTCAGCACGTGAAAGTAGATCTCGCGCACCAGCGCCGGCCCCAGAACCGCAGCGTCCAGCGGGCGGCTCATGGCTTCCAAAAAACGCCACACCGAGGTTTGTAGAGGCGCCTCCATGGGGGTGGAGATCATCCCTCGCGGGGTGGCCGCTGGCACATCGCCGAAGGTGTCTATCTGCAGCATCAATTCCGCGGCGAGCTCGAAGTCCAGGTGCATGTAGATCGCCAGCAGCGGCTCTCGCTCGCTGGCGTCGGTTTCCATGGTGAAGGGGACCGGCACGGAGACCGCCAGGTAATGCTGAGCGTCGTAGCGATAGATCTGGCCGCCGAAGAAACCCCGCTTCCGGCCCTGGCAGACGATCACGATACCGGGGTCGTAGAGCACCGGTGTCGACGCGAGCGGGCGGTTCGAGCGCAGGAACCTCACGTCCGGCAGCGCGGTCAGGTTGTAGCCCTCCTCGGGCGCGAGCCTTTCCAGCAGGGCGACGATCGCCTGCTGCTGGGCGTCAGGCTCGGCGCGATACCGCTGGTTTGCTGGGGGCATGCTGGCAGCCTTTTTCAACGGATGGTTATGGTGCGCTGCTCGATGTGGTGGCCGCTAGAGTCTGGCATGGTTTGGCCGGATCCAGGGCAGTCGAAATAGCTTTAGGCAATGATGTGAGAGCGTGAGCCATCGTTGGTCGTTTGCGTCATTTCTATCATGCAAGTCGTTTTACGAGTGCTGTGTTGTTCTCGAATGACTTGTGAGGAGTGCTGCTGTGATCGACGTTTTGAACCCCGCCAATGGTCAAACAGTCGGCCATGCGCCGGCCATGTCCGTGAGTGAAGTGAACGCTGCCATTGACCGAACCTGCGCCGCCTTTCCCGCCTGGTCACGCAAGCTGGCGAAGGCGCGCAGCGATCTGCTGCGGCGCTGGTTCGAGCGCATCCGCGACGACAAGGCGGCCTTCGCCGAGCTCATCGTCAAGGAGAACGGCAAGTGTCTCGCCGAAGCCTACGGCGAGATCGAGTACGGTCTCGGTTTCATCGAGTGGTACGCGGAAGAGGCCAAGCGCGTCTACGGCGATACCATCCCCAGCCATGCGCTGGATTCGGCCATCACGGTCGTCAAGGAGCCGCTCGGCCCGACGGCGGCCATCACGCCGTGGAACTTCCCCTTCATGATGATCACGCGCAAGATCGCCACCGCGCTGGCGGCGGGCTGCACCATGATCATCAAGCCCTCCGAGGAAACGCCGCTGACCGCCTACAAGCTGCTGGCAACGGCGCGGGAAGTCGGTATTCCGGAAGGCGTGTTCGAGATGGTCACCGGAGACCCCAAGGCGATCGGCGAATGCTTCACCGGCGACACCCGAATCCGCAAGCTTTCGTTCACCGGATCGACGGCAGTGGGGCGTCTGCTTGCCAGCGCCAGCGGGCAGACGCTGACCCGCATGACACTGGAGCTGGGTGGCAATGCGCCGTTCATCGTCTTCGACGATGCCGACCTCGAGGCCGCCTTGGAGGGCGCGGTGAGTTCCAAGCTGCGAAACTCGGGCCAGGTCTGCATCTCGCCCAATCGCTTCTATGTGCACGCGTCGATTCACGATGCCTTCGTCGAGGCGCTCGTCGAACGCGTCTCGCGAGTCGAGGTCGGCGAGGGTATGCGTGAGGACTTCGTCGTCGGGCCGATGATCAATCGGGCCGGTTTCGACAAGGTGGCGTCGCTGGTGGACGAAGCTCGCACGCAGGGCGCTCGCATCGTGCTCGGTGGCCAGGTGCATGCGAAGGGTAGGCTGTTCTACCAGCCGACCATCGTCACTGGGCTCGATGACGATGCCGAGATGGCGCGGACCGAGATCTTCGGCCCGGTGTTCGCCGTCTATCGCTTCGAGACCGAGGAGGAGGTCATCGCACGCGCCAACGCCACCGAATATGGCTTGGTGGCCTACGCTTACACGCGCGACCTGGGCCGGTCTTTGCGCCTGTCCCGAGCGCTCGAGGCGGGGATGGTCATCCTCAACAGCGGTTCGGTGGGGACGGCGTCGGTCCCGTTCGGCGGCGTCAAGCAGTCCGGCTATGGTCGTGAGGGCAGCTACTACGGTATCGAGGAGTACGTCGACGTGAAGTATGTGCTGATGAGCGGGCTGGGCCGGTGACTCGGCCTGCTCTCCAGACGCTCACCAGACGGTCTTCAGATGCCCACCAGGACGGCGCTCGCTAGTCGCGCTCGGTGTCGCCCCGAAGCACGGGCAGTGCCCGTAGTCGCGGCACCGCGAAGTCGAGAAAGGCGCGCACCTTGGCCGCCGCCCGGCGCCCTTCGACATGAACCAGATGCACCGGCAGTGGAGCGGGTTCATGGTCTTGCAGTAAGCGCACCAGTTGCCCGGAGTCGAGGTCCGGTCCCACCTGATAAGAGAGTACCCGGCACAGCCCCCAGTCCTGCCTGGCGACATCGATGGCCGCCGCCACGCTGCTCACCGTGAGCCGCGCGTTCACGCTGACACGCTGCGTTGCCGCCGTGCCGAGCTGCCACTCCCGCGCTGCGGCGCCGCCCGCCAGGGCGACGAGGCGATGCTGGGCGAGATCGTCCGGCGTGCGCGGGTGCCCCCAGCGAGCGAGATAGTCCGGTGAGGCGCAGATGACGCGATACACCTGACCGATGCGCACGGCGGTGAGCTCGGAGTCGGGCAGATGACCGATGCGCACGGCGATGTCGAAGCCCTCCTCGACCAGATTGACGATGCGATCGAGCATCACCGCTTCCGCCTCGACCTGCGGGTAGTGGTCGAGGAAATCCGTGAGCAGCGGGGTGACGTGAAGGCGGCCGAACTCCTGCGGGCAGGTGATTCGCAGCCGGCCCACCGGGGTGTTGGCGGCCCCCGAGGCGGCATCGTCGGCAGCCTGCAGCTGGGCGAGGATCTCGCGGACTTCTCCGAGGTAGGCCCGGCCCGCCTCGGTCAAGCGCACACGGCGGGTCGAGCGGGTGAACAGGCGGGCGCCCAGATGGGTTTCCAGGGTGTTGATGGCGCGGGTCGCGGAGGGCGCGCTGAGCCCGCTGGCGCGTGCCCCCTGGGCGAAACTTTCCGCCTCGGCGACGGCGACGAAAACGCTCAGGGCCTGTAGACGATCCATGACGGTGGCGTGGCTCCGGTGTGAATAGTGTTTCAGCATTCATCTTGGCATTTCAAAATACAAAACAGTTCCTTTCAGAATAGACCCATTCTTTCAGTAAACGATGGCGAATAGTGTGGTCATCAGAACGCGCCGCACGGCCGTCACTGACTCATGCCGTCCATGAGTCGTGCCGTTCATGAGTCGTAACACGCCGATCCGTGCCAACACTGAAGGAGTCTGGTCATGGCGAATGCCAACGCCCTTAGCGACGCCCCCATCAAGCTCTACCGCAACCCCAAGTCGGGCCACTGCCACCGTGTCGAACTGATGCTGGCGCTGCTGGATATCCCTTATGAGAACGTCGATCTCGATATGGCCAACGGTGCCCACCGTGAGCCCGCCTATCTGTCGATCAGCCCGTTGGGGCAGGTGCCGGCGATCGATGACAACGGCCTCACCCTGGCGGATTCCAATGCGATCCTCGTCTATCTGGTCGAGCGCTATGGGGATGCTGCCCGCTGGATCGGCAGCGAACCGCTGGAGAAGGCCCGGGTGCAGCGCTGGCTCTCCATCGCCGCCGGCGAGATCGCCCACGGCCCTTGCGCCGCGCGGCTGGTCACGGTGTTCGGCGCGCCGCTGGACCATGACGCCGCCAAGGCAAGTTCGCACACCCTGCTGGCGATGATGGAAACCCATCTCGATGGCCGCGCGTGGCTGGCGAGCGATCATCCGACGCTGGCCGACATCGCCGGCTACAGCTACATCGCCCATGCGCCGGAGGGCGGTGTGAGTCTCGATCCTTATCCGCAGGTGCACGCTTGGCTGGGGCGCATCGAGGCGCTGCCGCGTTTCGTTGCCATGGCGTCCTCGCCGCGGTTGGCCTGAACCGGAGAATGGCGTACGGAGGTTGGTCATGACACGCGAGACGACGCCCTTCCATGCGGGAGAGCTAGAGGCGCAGCGCCGCGCCGGCGTGGCGCCATCCGGTCGCTTCATCCGCGATTACATGCCCGAGCAGCATCGCGAGTTCTTCGCCGAGCTGCCTTTCATTGTCCTCGCCACCGGCGATGCCCAGGGCCGGCCTTGGGTCACGCTGCTGGAGGGAGCGCCGGGGTTCATCGACACGCCCGATTCACGAACGCTGAGCGTGGCGGCGGCGCCGGGGCGCGAGGATCCACTGGCGACGGCGCTGGAGGAGGGCGCCGAGGTCGGCCTGCTGGGGATCGAGCTGGCGACGCGGCGTCGCAACCGGCTCAACGGGATGGTCCGCGAGGCCCAGGGGCGTCTGGTCGTTGCGGTGCAGCAGAGTTTCGGCAACTGCCCGCAGTACATCCGCGAGCGGGCGTGGCATCGCGTCGAGCCCGCGCCCGCGCCCGCTGCCACCGCTTCGTCGCGGCTGAATGCCGACCAGCGCGCGCGAATCAGCGCCGCGGACACCTTCTTTATCGGCTCCGTTTCCGGTGCCGCCGCCCCCGACTCGGCTCACAATTCAGGCAGGGAGCAGCGTACGAAGCGCGGTTACGACGCCTCCCACCGTGGCGGCGAGCCGGGGTTCGTCCAGGTCACCGGGGCTGGCACGCTGCGCTTCCCGGACTATCCCGGCAACAACTTCTTCAACACCCTCGGCAACCTGATTCAGAACCCGCGCGTGGGCCTGCTGTTCGTCGATTTCGAGACCGGCGGCCTGCTGCAGATCAGCGGGCGTGCCCGCATCGAGTGGCAGCCGGAGCAAGGCGAGGATCCGAGCGCCCAGCGCTGGGTCGAGGTCAGCATCGAGCAAGTGGTCGAGCGCCCCGAAGCGCTGGCCCTGCGCTGGCAGCGAGAGACGCCGGCGCTGCGACTCGAAGTGCTCGAAAAGCGCCGGGAGAGCGACCTGGTCACGTCCTTTCTGCTGGCCAGCGCCGACGGCGGCGCGCTGCCCCCGTTCCGGGCCGGGCAGCACCTGCCGCTCGAACTTTCGGTGCCGGGGCAACCGGGTCGGGTTCGGCGCAGCTATTCGCTCTCGGGGTCGCCGGGGGATGAGACCTACCGCATCAGCGTCAAGCGCGAAGCGCATGGGATCGCGTCACGCTTTCTGCACGACCGGGTCGCGGCCGGCGACTGCCTCACCGCCCACGCCCCCGCCGGTGACTTCGTGCTGCCCGCCGGGCAGGGGCCGCTGGTGCTGATCAGTGCCGGCGTGGGCATCACGCCGATGCTGGCGATGCTGTACGCGGCGATGGCGGAGGGCGCGCGCGGCGCCGCGCGCGATATCTGGTTCGTGCACGCCACCCGCAACGGTGACGCCCATGCCTTCCGGGCGGAGGTCGAGGCCGCGATTCGAG
The DNA here is from genome assembly GCF_017306975.2 of Salinicola sp. DM10. Lineage (NCBI taxonomy): Bacteria > Pseudomonadati > Pseudomonadota > Gammaproteobacteria > Oceanospirillales > Halomonadaceae > Salinicola > Salinicola sp. DM10. The sequence continues at coordinate 1,483,954 of NZ_JAFLEN020000001.1, read as the reverse complement.
CCAGCGCACATTCGGATGCCCACCGAATCGAGCGCCGCGTCTTCTATAGCGCCACGCGGGCAAACGATACCCTCGGCCAGGATTATGACGCCGAAGGCCGCCTCACCGCCGCGGACCTGCTGGCGCTGGAGGCCGGGGAGGACGCCCACTATCTGCTCTGCGGGCCCGCCGGGTTTCTCGCCGACCTCAGCGCTGGTCTGGAAGCGCACGGCGTCGCGGCGGACCGCATCGCCTTCGAGACCTTTGGTCCAGCGGGGTGACACGAGAGGAGCGACAGCGACTGGTGTCTGCGACTAAAGTCTTGAATGCCTGGAACGCTTTTCGCCGAGGGGAGTTGGTACGCTAGCCGCTGCTTCTATCTTCCCTGGCTGTCTGCGGCCAGTTCCTTTTCCACCGCTTGCTAACCGAGCTTCAAGGCGAACTCATGATCATCTCAGGCCCTACCGATTACCGCCGAGCTGCCAAGCGGCGTATTCCTCGCTTTCTGTTCGATTATCTCGATGGCGGGGCGGTGACCGAAAGCACGTTGCGCGGCAACGTCGAGGCGCTGCAGGCCATTCCGCTGCGCCAGCGGGTGCTCCAGGGTGGCGGTGATCCCCGGCTCGAGACCGAGGTGCTCGGCAGCCGCTGGAAGCTGCCGGTGGCGCTAGCGCCGGTCGGGGCGACCGGCATGTACGCGCGGCGTGGTGAGGTGCAGGCCGCCCGAGCCGCCGAGAAGGCCGGTATCCCCTATACGCTGTCGACGGTGTCGGTCTGCTCCATCGAGGAGGTGGCGGCGGGGGCCCGCGGTGAGCTGTGGTCGCAGCTCTATGTGCTCAAGGATCGCGGCTTCATGCAGAACGCGCTGGAGCGCGCCTGGGCGGCGGGCATGAAGACCCTGGTCTTCACTGTCGACATGCCTCTGCCGGGTTCGCGTTACCGCGACCGCCACTCCGGCATGTCCGGCCCGCATGCCAAGCTGCGCCAGGTGACTCAGGCGCTGACCCACCCCTGGTGGGCGTTCGACGTCGCGCTCAAGGGCAAGCCGCTATCGTTCGGCAATATCGAGGCGTACACCGGTCGCCAGATGAGCATGGACGATTACATGGGGTTTCTGGCCAAGAACTTCGATCCCTCCATCAGTTGGAGCGAGCTGGAGTGGATCCGCGAGAGCTGGAAGGGCAACCTGATCATCAAGGGGCTGCTGGACAAGGAGGACGCCCGTGATGCGGTGCGTATGGGCGCCGATGGCATCATCGTCTCCAACCATGGCGGCCGGCAGCTCGATGGCGCCATCCCCACCGCGCGGGCGTTGCCGCATATCGCCGAGGCCGTGGGCGACGAGCTCACCGTGCTGGCGGACTCCGGCGTGCGCTCCGGGCTGGATGTGGTCAGGATGCTGGCGCTGGGGGCGAAGGGTGTGCTGCTCGGCCGGGCTTATGCGTATGCGCTGGCGGCGGCCGGCGAGCGCGGCGTCTCGCATCTGCTGGAGCTGATCGCGGCCGATCTGCGCGTGACCATGACGCTGATCGGTGCCCAATCGCCTGCCGATATCAACGCAAGCCATCTGGAATCGATGGTGAAGTCGCTGGAGAGCGAGCACCGCCCGGCGGTGGCGCCGCCGGAAGCCGCCAAATTCTGATTCCTTGACGCCGTCTCGGGTTGTCACGGCTGTCACGGTAGGTATGCACGGCAGACACGGATGACACGGCCCCGCCGGCGGGATTGACCCACGTGATGGACGCGCCCCAGGGAAGGCCGGATGATTCGGCGCACGATTCACGCAAGCGAGACTCAGGGATGACACGAACGAGCTCATGGCCGCGCTGGTGGCTGGCGGCAGCGATATGGCTGGTCTCCAGCCTGTGCCTGGCACAAACGCCGGACGCCGGCGGTGCCCAGGAGTGGTACGCGACCGATTCGCTGAATAGCGGCCTGGGGCCGGTGCCGGACGCCGTCAAGCTGAGAACCCCGCGGGAGGCGCTGCGTACCTTCCGCGATTTGACCGACCAGGATGATTTCGCGGCGGCGGCGCATATCCTCAACCTCGCCGATCTCTCCCCGGCGGAACAGCGCAAGCAGGGTGCGGCGCGGGCGCGAGAGCTCGCCGCCATCTTCCAGCGCGGCAAGTCGATCCGTCTTTCCGGTCTCTCCGGGCGTCAGGATGCCGCCATTGAGGACCCCTCGGGCAAGAGCCCCCACGTTGGCGAATCGCGTCGCGATATCGAACTGGCCTCGCTCGAGGCCGATGGCGACGCCTATGACATCCGGCTGGGACGTTATCGCGTCGGCAACGCGGATCCGGTGTGGCTGATAACGCCGGAGAGCGTGGCGGCGATTCCCGCGCTCTATCGCGAATATGGCCCGACGGCGTTCGAGCGCCACATTCCCGAGCGCTTCAAGACCTCGTTCGGGCCGCTGCGGATCTGGGAGTGGATCGCGATTCCGCTGGTGCTGCTGGCGGTCGCGCTGGTCGGCCTGGGTGTCTATCGCCTGATCGAGGTGCTGACGCGCTGGTTGCCCTCCGGGGCGCCGAGCATCTTCGCCAAGCAGATTCGCGGCCCGGTAGCGCTGATCGTGATGTCCTTGCTGACCCAGGCGCTGCTCGATTACGTCGTCTCCTTCTCGGCGGTGGCGACGACCACCCTGCGTGTGGTGCTGATCGCCATCCTGGCCTGGGGGATCGGGGCTGTCGGGCTGCGCCTGGTCGATACCATGATGCTGAAGATGACGCGGCGTCTCGCGGGACAGATCGATGATTCCAAACCCAGGGACGAACGCAAGCTGCTGACCACGCTCTACGCGGTACGGCGCATCATCATCCTCATTCTGGTGACGGTGGTATCGATCTATGTTCTGGGGCAGGTTCAGCTGTTCGAAACCCTGGGGCTTTCGCTTCTGGCCTCGGCCAGCGTACTGGCGGTGCTGGTGGGCGTGGCGGGGCAGGCGGTGCTCGGCAACATCCTGTCATCGTTTCAGCTCTCGCTGGCCAAGCCGATCCGGGTCGGCGATCTGGTGATGTTCGAAGGGCAGTGGGCCTATGTCGAAGGGATCTTCTACACGCATATCCGGCTGCGGCTATGGAACGAGCGACGCCTGATCGTGCCGGTCACCTACTTCGCCTCGAAGGCGTTCGAGAACCTCTCCTCCAAGAGTGCCAAGGAGTACCGCAGCATTGCGCTGACGCTGCATCTGAGCGCCGACATCGCGATCCTGCGCGAGAAATTCCTCGCCTTCGCCAAGGCCGAGGAGAACGTGATCGAGCATCACAAGCTGCTGTGCTGCGTGACCGATCAGACCGGCCCGGCACAGACCGTGACCTGCTATCTGATGACGGTCGATCCGCTATCCGGATGGACCGCCGAGGTCAGCATCCGCGAGAAGCTGCTGGCGTTCATTCGCGACGAGCATCCCGAGTGGTGGCCCCGGGACGTGGTGGTGCTCAGCCATCGCGATATCGCCCGAGGGCACACCTCGGGCGAGGCTGGCGAGCCGGCGCCATGAGACGCCCGGACTCGCCGTGCCGTTGTTTGGCCCTGAGCCTGGGCGGGTATTACCGGCAGGCTTCCTCGCCATCCACCCACAGCCAGTAGCCGACGCCGAACAGGGCGCCGATGATCAGGCCGGGACCGCTGGCGGCACCGGCGACGATGGCCAGGTTCCAGCCTCCCGCGGTCATGCCGGCGGTCTCGACGCCGTAGTGGGCGCAGGCTTCATTGACGCCGCCATATTCGTGCAGCGCGTACTTCACTCCCTGCTTGAGGCCGATGGAGGCCAGGGCGGTGAGATACGGGTCACCGATCGGCGACAGCAGCGGGTTGGCCTCGTCATAGCCGTGATCCAGCGCGTAGGCGGTGGTGGTGGCGTCCAGCGTGGTGCCCAGGCCCGGGCCACGGGTGCCCGCGCAGCCGCTGAGCAGTGAGGCGACGAGCGCAAGGCTCGCGAGGCCGGTAACGGTCTTGAAGCGCTTGGCGGTATTGAAGCGCTTGACGGTCTTGAAAGTTTTCATCTCGAGGATCTCTGGGTGATCGGCCATGTGTGCGACGGTGTGGCGCGAGCCGTCTTGCTGGTCGATACCGCAGGATCTTTCGTCCCTGCGTAGCTACCCCGACGGTGTCTCTGTTCCAGCTCTCGCTGGCTGCCGAGGGGACTATCGGCGTTACTAAAGGTAAACTTTAATTAGGAATTTGTAATCGTATCGTAGCGATAGACTCGCTCTTGATGGACGTTGGCGAGGTCGGCTTCGGGCTGCCGGCTGCCAAGTTGGGTAGTGCCTATACGTGGGATGCCTCGCGCCAGGCGCGCATCTAGCGCATAACCGGGTTAGCGTCTAGTAGACCGAGGTGGCCTTTGCAGGCTTGGGGAGGCCGCTCATCCTGATTCGACACAGGCGCTTTTGGCGCAGCCGGGTTGATACGCTATGCGAGATAACAAACTGATAGAGATGCGAGTCTTCAAGCTCGTGGTGGAAACGGGCGGCTTTACCGCTGCGGCGCATGCTCTGGGCTCGAGCCAGCCCTTCATTAGCCAGACGATCACCAATATGGAGCGCAGACTGGGAGTACATCTGCTGCATCGTTCCACCCGTGGGCAGCGGCTGACAGAGGAGGGCGAACAGTTTCTGGCCGCGTGCACACGTATTCTCGATGACATCGAGAATGCTGAGGCTGCGATCACATCGGCCAAGGAGGATACGAGTGGCGATCTGCGTGTTAGCGCGCCACTGGCGTTCGGGCTGGACCAGATCGTACCGCGGTTACCGCATTATCTGGCCGAGAATCCTCGGCTCAATTTGCACCTGGCGCTGACCGACTCGCTGGCCAATTTGATCGAGGACAATGTCGATGTGGCGATTCGCATGGGCAAGTTGACGGACTCGTCCCTGAAGAGCCGCAAGCTGTGCGATCTGCAGCGTATCGTCGTCGCTGCACCCGCTTATCTTGCGAGCCGCGGTGAGCCACGCACGCCGGAGGCTCTCGATGATCACAACTGTCTGATGTGGGAAGGCTCCCAATCGCACCTCAATCGTTGGCCATTCACCGTCGCCGGTCAGCGTATCCACCTTCCGGTACGGGGCAACTTTCGCAGTACCAGCGGTCAGACGCTGTTCGAGCTCTGCGTCGCCGGGGTGGGGATCATGCGTCTGGGCAATCACCTGGCGTTGCCGGCCATCGACAAGGGCATTCTCGTGCCACTGCTGAGCGCCTATCAGGCCAGGGACGAAACTGCTTTTCATGCTGTCTTTCTACCGGAACGTGAGCTGCTGCCGCGCATAAGAGGATTCGTCGACTATTTGGTCGAGACCTTCCGTGTTCCCCCTTGGGAGGCACGGGATTTATCGTGAGTGGTGATAAAACTTATCCCGTTCAGGCATTGGTTCTGCCAGACGTCTTTCGATACATTGTGTAAAGACAGACTGGAGGAACGATGAGAATGGCGTTTATTACGAATTTTCTCGATGGAATGATTTTTTAATCGCTTCGTGATTAGTCGATGATTCTGAATTTGCGCGCTCCGTTATCTCCATGATGTAACCACGCTAGCGAAAAATCCGATATAACTAGAATAGAAGGATGCACAGCATGTACAAAAAAATCTCCTGTATGGGTGGGCTTCTGGGGCTCACATTTGCACTTACCCTCGGTACCGCTCACGCTCAGGACTACAACCTCAAGCTGGGCCACACCGGTGCCCCCAATCATCACTTCGAGACGATTTCGACGCAATATGCGGATCTGGTCAGTGAACGTACCAATGGCCATGTCAAGATCACTACCTATCCCTCTGACTCGCTGGGAAAGCAAACGGAACTCGTCGAAGGCACGATGATTGGCACCAACGATATGGTGCTGACTTCCGATGCCGTACTGTCGAATATGGTTCCGGAGGTCGGTGTCATCAACCTGCCGTTTCTCTTTCGTGACAGCGAACATGTCCGTCATGTACTTGATGGCAAGATCGGCGAAGAACTTGCAGAGAGAGTGAAGGCACAAGGCGCCGTTGTCATTGGCTGGTGGGAGAATGGCTTTCGCCATGTCACCAACGACAAGCAACCGATTACCCGACCTGATGATCTGAAGGGAATGAAGATCCGCGTTCCAGAGGGGCCCGTATTCGTCGAGACCTTCAAGGCCCTGGGAGCCAATCCTACACCGATTCCCTTCAGCGAGCTCTATTCGGCACTGCAATTGGGCGTTGTGGATGGTCAGGAGAATCCTCCGGCGCACATCCTGACCCAGAAGTTCTACGAGGTTCAGGACTACGTCTCGCGAACCGGACATATCTATCTCTCTTCACCGGTGCTGATCAATCGAACTCTGTTCGAGAGTATGCCGGCCGAGTATCAGCAGATACTGCTGGATACTGGCCGTGAAATGGCTGCCAAGCACACCCAATTGGTGCTAGCTCAGGAGGATGAGCAGTGGCGCGAAATTGCGGCAATGGGGATGGAGATCGACGATGTCGACAAGGGGCCGTTTGTCGAAGCGACGCGTCCGGTCATCGACAAGTACCGTCAGGTCTTCGGCGATGACCTTATCGACCGTATCCAGAGCACGCCCTGAACGAACCGCGGGAGGCTTCGGCCTCCCCCCGATTGGGATGGATGCAACATGATCTCCAGATTCATGTCGGTAGTAACGAGCTGGATCAATGGCGCCATGGCCATACTGTTTCTGCTTATGACGCTGCTGGTCTGCCTTCAGGTATTCTACCGCTACGTGCTCAACAGCCCGCTGGTGGGGTCGGAAGAGGCCGCACGTACACTACTGCTCTATATCGTCATGATCGGCAGCGCCGTGGCTATCGGTAATCGCTCGCACATGGCCATCGACTATTTCCACGAACGCTTTCCAAGATCGCTCAAGCGGCTTTCTTCAATCGTTTATTACGCTGTGCTGCTGTTCATCGCCGTGCTCTTCATCAAGGAGGGTTACGACCTGGCACAGCGCACGATGATGATGAAGACCCCGGCGCTACAGCTGTCTCGCGGTGCGCTTGTGCTTGCCTTTCCCATCAGCGGCGCGCTGATGATCCTCTATATAGTGGGTCTGCTGGCGCAGCGTGGCGCTCAGCGGACGCAGGGGTAACCCCATGGTCATAACACTATTTGCGCTCTTCTTCGTTCTGATCTTTCTCGGCGTGCCGATCGCCTTCTCACTGGCGGCGGCGTCCGCGCTGTCGCTGATACTTTTCACCGACACGCCGATGCTGCTGGTGGTGCAGCGGATGTATTCGGGGCTGGATGTCTTTGCCCTGATGGCGATACCACTGTTTCTGTTCGCGGGCTATCTCATGTCGGAGGTGAAGATTTCCGCGCGGCTTGTGGCGCTGGCGTCGATTTTCCTGGGCCGCTATCGAGGTGGGCTATCGCTGGTTGCTACCGGGTCGTCGGCAATTTTCGGAGCTATCTCGGGGTCGGCCAACGCCACCACGGCGGCAATCGGCTCAGTGATGATCCCGGAGATGTCCAAGCGGGGTTACGATCAGGCGGATTCCGCGGCTGTGGTCGCCTCATCGGGAATTCTTGGATTGGTGGTACCACCCAGTATCACCATGGTGCTGTATGGCGTCGTCGCCAGCGTCTCGATCGGTGATCTGTTCCTGAGCGGTATTCTACCGGCGATCATCATCTCGGCGGGACTCATGGGCGTCAACTATTACACCGCCTATCGCAAGGGCTATCAGGGCGGTGCGCCGGTGCCACGCAAGGATGCCATCGCCATCGCGCGTGACAGTCTGGTCGCTCTGGCCATGCCATTGATCATCTTGGGTGGCATCTACTCCGGCGCCTTCACGCCTACAGAGTCCGCTGCCGTGGCGTGTGCCTATGGCTTGCTGACCGGCTTTTTCTGGTATCGCAACCTGACCTTGAAAAGCGTCTTCCAGGTGAGCAAGAAGACCGTCGAGGTCACAGTGGCGATTCTCTTCCTGATTGGAGCCTCCAATGTCTTTACCTATATCCTCACCGCCGAGAACGTGCCCATGCGATTGGCTGCCTATCTCATCGGGGTTTCCGAGAGTCCGGTGATCATTCTGCTGATGATTTTGGCTATGTTGCTGGTGCTAGGTACCTTCTTAGACAACGTGGCGGCGGTCATTTTGATTACTCCGACACTGATGCCGGTAGTTCAGGCGTTGGGTATCGATCCGATATTCTTCGGTGTTTTTATCGTTATTGCTATCGCTGTGGGTCAGATAACACCGCCCGTTGGTCTCAACTTGTTCATCGCCACCAATTTGACCGATAGACGCTTCGAAGAGGTTTGCCGAAGTATCGTTCCCTACCTGCTTCTTTACACGACATTGTTGGTGTTGTTTATCTTCTTTCCGGGACTGCTATCGGTTTTCGGTTAAGGGCAAAAAAATAGTCTGCTATGCGGTATGCGCCGCATAGCAGATTTTTTGTCTGGTTTGCAAATAAATGCATGACGATAGGCTGGCGTGATGAGTGTTATCGCGCAAAGCCTATTTTTCTATGGGCACTGCCGGATTACTTTGGTCCTACCCACTCGTTGCGGGTGAGTCGACCTTTTTCATGGGCAGGAGTCATCGATATGATCGAGTTGAAAAATCGTACATCTATTTATCAGCCGGAGCAGGAGGGGCTGATATTCCCCGAGATCCCTCGGTTCGATAGTGTTGCAGACGAGCGCCGATACTTGAAAGAGCGCCTAGTGGGCGCCTGTCGGGCTTTCGATCTGCATGGGCTCGACTACGGCTTCGCCGGCCATCTGACAGTCAGGGACCCCGAGCACCCGGAGCTTTACTGGACCAACCCTATGGCGGTGCATTTCTCACAGGTCAAGCTGTCGAATCTGATTCTGGTGGATCACGCAGGTCGCGTGGTCGAGGGCGACTATGCGGTCAACCGTGCTGGCTTCGTGCTGCACGCCAATGTCCATGAGGCGCATCCAGATATCGTTGCCATGTGTCATGCGCACACCGTCTACGGTACCGCTTTCGCAGCGCTCGGCCGGCCGCTCGAACCGATCACCCAAGATGCCTGCGCGTTCTTCGAAGACCATGTCTTGATCGGAGACGAGGCTGGCGCTGTGGCGGTGGAAAACCACGCTGGCTCCAACGTGGCGGCAGCCTTCAAGAACGTCAAGGCGGCGATTCACCAGAACCACGGTCTGCTGACGGCGAGTCGCCATAGCATCGAGTCGGCGGCTTTCTGGTTTCTGGCCTTGGAGCGTTGCTGCCAGCAGCAGTTGATGATCGAAGCCACTGACATCAAACCTATTCTGGTGACGCCTGAGCGCGCGCGCTACAGCCGCGAGCACGTGGGCAGTGACTATATCGGCTGGCTGCACTTCCAGCCGATCTGGGAGCAACTGGTGGCTCGCAGCCCCGACATGTTCGACTGATAGTGCCTGGGAGCGGAGCCTGCCGCGCCATGCAGGCGTGGCGCTATCTCTCATCACGCAAGTGCCCCTGTGGATCTCTCCACCGGGGCACGCGTTTGGTACGGTCTGTCGCTGTCAGGTATTGCGGGTGTCGCTGTCACCGTCGATGGGTGCGGCCTCGGATGCCGGTGGCGGTGATGCATCGCCGGTGGCGCCGGCGCCTTCATCGTTACCCATACCCTCCCGGGTGGCAGTATCGCCGTCCGCATCGATCGGGGCATCACGGGTCACCCGCCAGACCGCGTTGGTGAGGTCGTCGGCGATGATCACCGCGCCGTCGGGTGCCACGCTGACCCCCACCGGGCGGCCGCGGGTGGTGTCGTCGCTGGCCAGGAAGCCGGAGACGAAGTCGACCGGATCACCGGCAGGCTTACCATTCTCGAACGGAATGAAAACCACCTTGTAGCCGACCGGATCGGCGCGGTTCCAGCTGCCGTGCTCGCTGACGAAAACGCCGTCGCTGAACTCGCCGCCGACTGCGGAGTTGGAGAAGGCGACGCCGAGCGGCGCGCGGTGGGAGCCGAGGCTGTAGTCGGGAGCGATGGCGGACTCGACCTTGGCCGGGTCCTGCGGACGCACCCGCGGGTCGACGTGCTGGCCCCAGTAGCTGTAGGGCCAGCCGTAGAAGCCGCCTTCCTGCACGCTGGTGAGATAGTCCGGCACCAGATTGGGGCCCAGCTCGTCACGCTCGTTGACCACCGCCCACAGCGTATCGGTGCCGGGCTGGAAGGTCAGCGCGGTGGGGTTGCGCAGGCCGCTGGCGTAGGTGCGATGGGCACCGGTCTCGGTATCGATCTGCCAGATCTCGGCGCGGTCGACCTCGGCGGCCATGCCGCGCTCGGTGATATTGCTGTTGGAGCCGATCCCCACGTAGAGGTAGTCACCATCGGGGCTCGCGGTCAGCGCCTTGGTCCAGTGGTGGTTGATCTGTGCCGGCAGCGGGGTCAGCGTCTCGGGAGCGCCGCGGGCGGCGGTCTGGCCCGGCTGATAGTCGAAGCGCACCAGCGCATCCTGATTGGCAACATAGAGGTCGCCGCCCACCAGTGCCAGGCCGTAGGGGGCGTTCAGCCCGTCGGCGAACACCGTCTGCTGCTCGTAGGTGCCATCGCCATCGGCATCGCGCAGCAGGGTGAGACGATCACCGCCCTTGACCGCAGTGGTGCCCTTGGACTGGATCAGCCCGGCAATGAAGTCCTTCGGCCGGACCCTGGGCGCGTTGCCGCCACCCTTGCCCTCGGCGACCAGGATATCGCCGTTGGGCAGCACCAGAGTCTGACGCGGCACCTGTAGATCGGTGGCGATGGCGGTGATGGTGTAGCCCTCGGGTACCTCGGGCTTGCGCTCGTTCCAGGGTGTCTGCTCGGGCACACCCATATTGGGCAGCAGGCCGCGCTGCGGCTCGGGCAACTGAGGGTCGGCGCCATACTGGGCCTCGGCGGCCAGGGCGCCAGAGGCGACCAGCAGCAGTGGCAGCAGGGTCAGGCGAGGCAGACACGCGAGCGGGGCGGTGTGACGCGGGCGAGTGGTCATCAGGCGCGGCCTCCCGTCATCTCTTGTGCGATAGCGCGGTTGCGCGAAAGCCCGATCAGGGCCGCTACCAGGGCGAGCAGTGCAATCACGATCGAGAGCACGAAGCCGGTGGGCATCATCGCCCAGGCATCGCGGGCGTGGACCAGCGCATTGATGAAGCCGAGCACGAAGGTGACCAGCAGCAGCAGGCACTCCAGCCCGGCGCGGCCGCGCTGGCCGCTGGCCATCACGATGCCGCCCAGCGCGAACAGCCAGGCGAGGCCGTTGAACACCAAGCCGCCGGCGATCGCCCAGGAGGCAAAGGTCGACCACTGAATGTGATAGCTGGTGGCATAGGCGTAGTCGCTCAGCGCGGCGGTCAGATAGAGCGGGAAGGTGCCCGCCAGCAGCAGCCCGTGCAGCGGATTGATTCCGCGACGGACCACGCGGACGCGGGTCGATTCGGCGGTGGTGGTCATGGCAAGGTCCTTTTGCGGTGGCCAGCGAGGCGCTGCGAGCCGAGCCCTTCGAGAAAGCTCGTGATTTAGCGCTGTCGATTGAAGTGTAGCCGACATACCCGGCTTGTCGCGGCGTTATGGGCGTCCCCTTGGGCGAGTGCTGCCGCCTTGTACCGAAGGCGCATGTCATCGGCGCACCGGCGTTGCTATCGTGCTCCGGCATCGGCGGCTGGCCGCCTCACTCTCATCGTCATCGACAGGTGCCATGTGCCTTTTATCGCCGTGTTCTATCTCGCGGTCGTCGTGCTGCTCTTTTCCGGCAATCTGGTGGTCGGCAAGTTCGCCACCGCCAGCGTGCCGCCGCTGACCCTGGCGTGGTCGCGCATGCTGGTGGTGTTCCTGGCGGTGACGCTGATCTTCGGTGCTGCCGCCTGGCGTCAGCGTCAGGTGCTGGGCCGCGAGATCAAGGCGCTGACGATCATGTCGATCAACGGCATGGCGCTGTTCTCCGCGCTGCTCTACTCGGCGCTGCGGGTCAGCGATGCGACCACGGTGGCGGTGCTGGAGAGCCTGACTCCGGCGGCCACCGCCATGCTGATGGCGCTGTTCTTCCGCGAGCGTCTGGGGCGCATACGCTGGCTGGGGATTCTGCTCTCCGCCGCCGGTGCGGCGTGGGTGGTTTCGGACGGGGCTATAGTGCGCACGCTGGCGCGGTTGCAGACCGGTGATGCGCTGGTAGCGGCGGCGGTGCTGGCCTGGGTGGTCTATTCGGTGGCGGCGCGCCATTGGCTGAGCCGGGTGCCGTTCTACGCCTCGCTGGTGCCGATGACCGGCATTGCGGTGCTGTTCCTCACGCCGCTGGTGGTGGTGGAAAACGCCTTCTTCGCCGAGGCCTGGCAGCTCGACGGTCATGCCCTCGCCGCCATTCTCTATCTGGGACTCGGCCCCTCGCTGGTCGCGCTGATCTGCTACAACCGCGCGCTGCTGCTAGTCGGACCCAGCCACACCGCGACCTCGCTCAACCTGCTGCCGGTGGTGACCATGGGGCTCGGCTATCTGATGCTCGGCGCGCCGATCACCCTCAATCAGGTGATCGGCGCGCTGGTGGTGATCGTCGGCGTCTCGCTGGTGACACTCAATCTGCGCCGGCGGCGGCTGCCACCGCTGGAAGACTCGGCGGGATGAGAGTGTCGATCCTTCAAGAGACCGCTGATAGATTCGATCCTATTCAACCAGGCGGAGCGCGACATGGAACATCGATTCTGGCAGCAGCGCTGGGAGCAGTCACAGCTCGGCTTTCATCTGAGCTTCGTCCACCCCATCCTCAAGCGGCATCTGGTGCACTATGCGCTTAGCCCGGGGGCGCGGGTGTTCCTGCCGCTGTGTGGCAAGACCCTGGATATCGGCTGGCTGCTGAGCGAGGGGTATGCGGTGGTCGGCGCCGAGTTGAGCGAGCTGGCGGTGGCGCAGCTGTTCGCCGAGCTCGGGGTCGAGCCGACGGTGAGCGAGTGGGAGGGCGGCCAGCGCTGGCAGCACGACGCGCTGACTGTCTACCAGGGCGACATCTTCGCGCTGACCCCGGCGGCGCTGGGCGCGGTCGACCTGGTCTACGATCGCGCCGCCCTGGTGGCGCTGCCGCCGCCGATGCGTGACGCCTACGCCAGCCAGCTGCTCGCGCTGAGCGCTGCCGCACCGCAGTTGCTGATCACCTTCGAGTACGACTCGGCAGAGAAAGAGGGCCCGCCGTTTCCGGTACTGCCGGCGGAGGTCGCCCGCCACTATGCAGACACCCACGAGCTCGCAGAGCTGTCGCGCAAGGACGTGCTCGATGCCGCGCTCAGCTTCCGCGATGCGGGCGTGTCACGCTTCGTCGAAGTCGCCTGGCGGTTGCTGCCACGCTAGCTGCTATCTGCTACCTGCTACCTGCTACCTGCTACCTGGGCGAGATGCGGCGGCGAGGCCCGAGGCGACGTGGACTATCCCCGTTGCTGGCGGATCGCTCGGATCAGCGGTAGCGACAGTGCCAGCAGCGTCAGACAGAGCAGTCCGATGGCGATGGGGTGGCCGACGAACAGGGCAGCGAAGCTGCCGTTGGTGATGATCAGCCCCTGACGCAGGCTCATCTCAAGGGTTGGCCCCAGCACCATGCCGATCACCAGCGGTGCCATCGGGTAACCCTGGCGCCGCAGCACGAAACCGCCGATACCGGCCGCCGCCATCACGATCAGATCGAACGGGTTGCCGCGGACGAAGTAGACCCCTAGAGAGCTGAGCATCAGGATCAGCACCAGCATCCACGCCTCGGGAATGCGCAGCAGCGGCGAGGCCATCTTGCCGAACAGCACACCCAGCGGTAGCAGCAGCAGGTTGATGATGAAGAAACCGGTGAAGATCGCCGCGATCAGCAGCGGATTGTCCGCCATCAGCCGTATGCCGGGGGTGACCCCGTGCAGCGTGAGCGTTGCCAGCATCACCGCGGTCACGGCGTCACCTGGAATGCCGAGTGCCATGGTGGGTACGAGCGCGCCTCCGGTGACAGCGTTGTTGGCGGCTTCCGAGGCGATGACGCCATCCGGCTCGCCCTGGCCGAAGCGCGCGCGGCGCGGTGACGAGCGCTTGGCTTCGGCGTAGGAGATGAACGCTGAGGTCGCCGCACCCGTGCCGGGCAAGATACCGATGACGTTACCGATCAGCACCGACTTGCTCAGGCCGCTGAGTCGGCCTTTCCACTCCCGCAGCCGCGGCAGGACGAGGCCGTTGAACTGGACGCCGGAGGCACTGCCGTCGTCACCTCCGGAGAGCCGGATCAGCACTTCGGAGACGGCGAACACGCCGATCACCACGGCCAGCAGATCGAAGCCGGCGATGAGGGGGAATTGCCCGAAGGTGAAGCGGGTCTCGCCGGTGATCGGGTCGCCACCCACGGTCGCCAGGAACAGCCCCAGTGCCCCGGCGATCAGCCCCTTGCGCATCGAGCCCTCGGACACCGAGACGATACAGGTCAGCCCCAGCAGGATCAGGGCGAAGGTCTCTATCGGTCCGAAATTGAGGGCGAATGCGGCCAGCTGCGGTGCGGCCAGGATCAGTACCACGGCCGAGACCAGCCCGCCGACGACTGACGCCTGGGTGGCCCAGCCCAGCGCCTTGCCGGCCTCGCCGCGCTGCGCCATGGGATAGCCATCGAGACAGGTGGCGGCCGACTGCGGCGTGCCCGGGGTGTTGATCAGGATCGCCGAGACCGAGCCGCCATAGACCGAGCCGGCATAGATCGCCAGCAGCAGCAGAATGGCCGGTGCCTGGCCCATGGTCAGGGTGAACGGCAGGATCATGGCCACCGCGACCGTGGAGCCGATGCCCGGCAGGGCACCGAGCACGATGCCCAGAAGAGTACCGAAGATCAGCGCGATCAACCCCTCCGGGGTCATGATCAGACCGATGGCCTGGGGCAGCAGCTCGAGCATGACAGGTCTTCCGTGTCGTAAAGGGAGAGGAAACCGCGAGAGCCGTCGCGCGGCGAGCGTGTCAGCGAGGTATCGCTCAGAACCACCAGGTGAAGGGCGAGGTGGGCAGCGGCATGCTCAGCAGGTGATTGAACAGCAGCACCAGCGCGCCGGCGGCAACGGTTGGCATGACGAGCGTCGCGACGAGACCGGCTCGCATCACCGCGAGTATCAGCATGCCCATGAGGGTCGAGCTGATGAAGTAGCCCAGGACCGGGATCAGCAGCACGTAGAGCGGCAGCGCGAGCACCACCGGTAGCGTCCTGCGCCAGGCCAGGGCCGTTCGCTCTTGGCGCTTGGCGAAGCTAATGCCGAGGTCGAGCAGGGCGAGCGCGAACAGCACGCCCAGCACGATGCGCGGGAAGAACTGAGGATTGAATGCCAGATCGATGGGGGCGCTGGGGCTGGCGAGGCTGGATACCAGCAGGCCGCCGCTCGAGACCATGAGCACCACCGATATCAGCCGATTTTCGCTGAATGACTTGAGCATGCGCGCCCCCTCCGCGTGGAATGATCAGGGTGTCGCTGTCAGAGCCCGGCGGCGTCGATCAGCTTGGCGTTGGCGCTGTACTGGGCACGGTAGAAAGCATCGAACGCTGCGGCATCGCGATAGTGCAGGACCGTGCGGGTGCGCTCGGCGAAGGCCTGGAACTCCGGTGATGCCACCGCTGCCCCGCAGGCCTTGCTGAGCACGTCGCGCTTGTCTGCCGCCAGGCCGGCGGGTGCGAATAGCCCGCCCCACAGATAGAGCTGATCGAGCGGCGGCTCGATCCCGGCTTCCCGGGCGGTGGGCACGTCGGGGAGATCCGCCAGCCGGGTGTCGCTGAACGCCAGCAGCGGCCGGAAGTCGCCGCCCTGCATCAGCAGCTCGGTATCGCCGTAGAACTGGATGGTGCCGGCGGCCATGCCCTGCAGCGCCGGGCCGGAGCCCTGGAAGGGCAGGTGGCGGACGTCTTTGAGCACGCCCAATCCGGAGAACGCGGCGACCGAGGCCAATTGGGTAATGGTGCCTGGGCCGGAGGAGCCGTAGATATAGCGCCCTGGCTGCGCCTTGATCGCGGCCACTGCGTCGTCGATGGTGTGGAAGGGGCTCTTGGCGTTGACGAACAGCAGCGTCGGCGACGCGGCGACCGAGCAGATCGGTGTCCAACTATCCTCGCCGTAGGGCAGATCCTTGATCTGCGGCTGAATGGTCGAAACCGTGACTGACCAGTAGCCGAGCTTGTAACCGTCGGGTGTGTCGTGGGCGAGGGTCGAGGCAGCGACCGTGCCCGAGCCGCCGGCCATGTTGGAGACGATGACGTTGCCGTCCAGCGCCTTGGCAAAGGCCGGTGCGAAGGCCCGCATCAGCAGATCGTGGCTGCCGCCGGCATTGAACGGCACGACGATATTGACCGGCTTGCTGGGAAAGTCCGCCGCCAGCGCCGGCGCGGTAATACCGAGGGCTAGGGAGACGGTAGCAAGGCAGTGGGTGAGGCGCGAGAAGCGGGGCATGGCAGTCACCGTTGTAATTGTTTCACTTGATGGTAACGTTGTCTCAATACGTTAACATCGTCAATGGCGCCTCAGTTAGACTTTGGGTTATCACCCTTGGAGACAGTGGCTTATGCAGAGCAAAAAGCGCCGTCCGACGCTCAAGGACGTAGCGGCTGCCAGCGGCGTCAGCGTGATTTCAGCCTCGCGGGCGCTGCGCGGTGAGCCCAGCATGGCCGAGCCTCTACGGCGCAAGGTGCTCGACGCTGCCAGGGCGCTGGGCTACCGACGCAACCGTGCGGCCGGGTCGCTACGTGGTGCGGTCAGTGAGCTGGTGGCTGTGTTGGTGCCGTCGATCAGCCACCAGGTCTTTTCCGAACTGGTCGACGGGATTCATGCGGGACTGCGCGGGAGCGATCTCAGAGTGGTGCTGGGCATGACCCAGTACGACGCGAACGAGGAGGCGCAGGTCCTCAGCGACATGCTCTCCTGGAACCCTGCGGCGGTAGTGCTCAGTGGGGTCGAGCATTCGGCGCGAACGCGGGAACTGCTCGCCGATTTTCGTGGGCCGATCATCGAAGTGATGGATACCGACGGCGAGCCGATCGATGTCGCCGTAGGCATCTCCCAGGCGGAGGCCGGTGCCATCATGGCGCGCCACTTCCTCGCCCGTGGTTACACCAATATCGGTTACATCGGCGCCTGGGGCGAGCGCCCGATGCGCTCACGCAAGCGTCGCCAGGGCTTCGAGGCGGCACTGGCCGCTGCCGGGCAAGCGCTGACGCGCGTGGTGATTCGTGAGGAGCCGTCGTCGCTGGAAACCGGTGCGCTGGGAATGGCGGCACTGCGCGAGCGCCATCCCGATGTCGATGCGGTTTTCCTAGCCAATGACGATCTCGCCCTGGGCGCGCTCTACTGGTGCCAGGAGCAGGGTATCGGCGTGCCCAGCGAGATCGCGCTGGCGGGTTTCAACGGGCTCGACATGGGCCGTTTCGTACGCCCGCGGCTGACCACGATCCACACCTCGCGGCACGCCATGGGCGCCATGACCGGAGAGATCATCCGCTACCGCTGCGCGGAGGAGCCCATCCTCTATCGCCAGCGCGAAAAACTCGCACTCTCGCTCAGGGTGGGTGAGACCACCTGAGCGAGAGTCCGCGCCTCTGAGCGAGGCGATCCGAAGACGATCAGCCGGTCAGTAAGCCCCGGCGCCGGGCGGCGAGAGCGACGCGTCGCCGGCCATCGCACGCGCACGGCCGAACAGTACCCCCGCCAGCAGAGCGAGCAGCGGAATCAGTGCCAGCAGGGCGCTGATACCGATACTGCCACCGGTCACCAGGGTGAAGTTGGAGAGCACCAGGGCCAGGCTGGCGAGCAGCAGCACGGCGGCGAGACTCGGCGCGATCCGCGTCTGCCAGCGGCGCTGCCCGGCGAGTTCCGGATGACGCCGGAAGAACGCCAGCGAAGCCAGGGTGGTCAGCAGCATCAGACCGATCATGCCCACGGTGGCAATGCCCGCCATGTAGCCGAAGACCTGCGTCAGCGGGTCCAGCCCCAGCGCCAGACACAGCAGCATCAGCACCAGTGCGGTGAGTGTCTGCACCAGCGAGGCGTGGGAAGGCGCGCGATGGCGCGGGTGAATGCGCGCCAGCCGCCGCGGCAGCGTACCCTGACGCGCCAGGGTGAACTGATAGCGGGCAAGCACGTTGTGAAAGCTCAGCACGCAGGCGAAGAGGCTGGTGAGCAGCAGCACCTGCATCAGATCGCGCATCACGCCGCCGGTGTAGTGCTCGGCGGTATCGAGCAGCAGGTTGGCGTCGCCATCCAGGGTCTTCTGGGCGATGCCGGCGACTTCACCGGCGCCATTGGCGACCACCAGAGCCCACACCGAGAGGGTGTAGAACACGCCGATGATCAGTACCGCCAGATAGGTCGCCCGGGGGATCGTGCGCGCCGGCTGGCGGGCTTCGTCACGAAACACCGCAGTGGCCTCGAAGCCGATGAAACCGGTGAGCGCGAACAGCACCGCCACGCCGAGGCCGCTGGTGAGCGCGGCACTGGGTGTGAAGGAGGAGAACTCGATGCCGTGGGCGCCGCCGTCGGCGAAGATGGTCAGATTCATGATCACCACCACCGCGATCTCCAGCACCAGCGCCACCCCCAGCACCTTGGCGCTGAGTTCGATATGGCGATAGCCGAGATAGGCAACGATGGCGACGGTGAGCAGCGAGTAGATCCACCAGGGGATGGCGGGGCCGCCGCTGTGGCGGACGAAGTCGCCGACCGCCCAACCCATGTAGCCGTAGACGCCGGCCTGAATGGCGGTGTAGGCGACCAGCGCCATGAACGCGGTGCCCAGGCCCAGGCGCTTACCCAGCCCGAGGGTAACGTAGGAGAAGAAGGCGCCGGCCTCCTTGACGTGGGGCGTCATCGCCACGAAACCGACCGAGAAGATCAGCATTACCAGCGAGGCGATGAGAAAGCCCACCGGCGCCCCGGCACCGTTGCCGGAGGCCAGCGCGATAGGGGCGTTGCCGCCGATCACGGTGAGCGGCGCGGCGGCGGCGATGACCATGAAGACGATACTGCCGGTACCCAGACTGCCGTGAAGGCGCGTCGGATCCGCAGGGGTGGTGTTGTCCATGGGACGATTTCCTCGTTGTTATTGGTTGGAAATTCGGGGTTGGAAATACGAGTAGTTGGAAACACGGGTAGTTAGAAGTGTGGTGTCGCTATGAGGATGTCTAGGTGATGAATAGCTCCTGGCGCAGGTCGTCGAGATAGGGGTTGGCGGCGCGGCCCGCGGCGACGACGGCGGGGTCGACCTCGGCGTGGATCAGCGCCTCGCCGGCGCTGGGCGCCTCGGCGAGGGGCTCGCCGTTCGGTGCCACGATCAGGCTGTGGCCGACGTAGTCGAACGTCGCCTCCTGGCCATGCTGGTTGGTATAGGCCACATAGACCTGGCTCTCCCACGCCCGGGTGGGGATGAGCCGCTGATTGACGTGGGCGAACGGCTGCATCTGGGCGGTGGGCACGCAGATCAGCTCGGCGCCCTGGCGCGCGGCGGCGCGTACGCTCTCCGGGAACTCCACGTCGTAGCAGATCATCAGGGCGATGCGCACGCCGTGATAGTCCGCCACGCAGGTGGGGCGGTCGCCGGCGGTGAACTGATCGCGATCGACAGCACCGAACAGGTGCGCCTTGTGGTAGCGCGCGAGCACCTGGCCGTCGGCAGCGATCAGGTGAGCGGCGTTATAGCAGGCGCCGCCCTCGATCTCCGGCCCGCCCACCACCAGCCCGATGGCGTGGCGTGCGGCGATTTCGCGGGCGCGCTCCAGCGGTGCCGCCTGCGCCAGCGCCCGGGTGTCGTCGCCGAGGACATAGCCGGTCAGGAACATCTCCGGGGTGATCAACAGCGCCGCGCCTTCCGCTGCGGCGCGACGGGCGCTCTCGTCCAGGCGCGCAAGATTGGTGGCGATATCGCCGTGCGTGCTCAGTGCCTGCCAAGCGGCGATCTGCATGGGGAACTCCTTGCGAATGAATAGGGCGAGTGGCGGCGGGCGCGTCGTCTTGGGCGTTATGTCGCTATAGACGTTACCCCGATATAGACGTCACGCCCGCCGGGGTTGGCCGGTTTTCGATCCGGCCTCCTCTCAGCCCAGTGTACCCAGCGCCTCGTCGATGATCGCCAGCCCCTGTTCGGCCTCGCCGGCGGTGACGATGCACGGCGGCACCACGTGGATGCGGTTGGCGACCACGAATGCCAGCAGGCCACGCTCCATCATCGCCTGCTTGAGCTTGCCGACCTTGGCCGCCGCCAGCGGCGTGCGGCTGTCGCGATCCTCGACCAGCTCGATGGCGTGGAACACGCCCAGGCCGCGCACCTCGCCGACATGCGCATGGCGTTGGGCCAGGCGAGCGAGGCCGGGAGTGAGCACCGTCTCGCCGATCTGGCGGGCGTTGTCGACGATACCCTCTTCCTGCATCGTCTCCAGGGTGGCGCAGATCGCCGCCATGGCCAGCGGGTGGCCGGAGTAGGTCAGGCCGCCGTAGAACATCTCGTCGTCGAAGTGGTGGGCGATGCGCTGGTTGACGATCACCCCGCCGGCGGGCACGTAGCCCGAGTTGACCCCCTTGGCGAAGGTGATCAGGTCCGGCACCACGCCGAAGTGGTCCAGCGCCAGCCAGGCGCCGGTGCGGCCAAAGCCGGCCATCACCTCGTCGAAGATCAGCACCAGGCCGAACTCGTCGGCCAGCGCGCGCACGCCGGCCAGATAGCCCGGCGGCGGCACCAGCACGCCGGCGGTGCCCGGGATGGTCTCGAGTAGCAGCCCGGCGATGCTCGCCGGCCCCTCGCACTCGATCACCCGGCGCAGGTGGTGCAGCGCGCGCTGGCACTCCTCCTCCTCGTTGCCGGCCCAGAACTCGCTGCGATAGAGCCAGGGGTTGAAGAAGTGCACGTGGCCACGCGCATACTCGTTGGGCACGCGGCGGAAATCCCCGGTGGCGGCGATCGCCGAGCCGGTGCCGCCATGGTAGGAGCGGTAGGCCGAAAGGATCTTGTCGCGGCCGGTGACCGCGCGCGCCATGCGGATGGCGTTCTCATTGGCATCGGCGCCGGCGTTGGTGAAGAACACCTTGGCGAAGCCGGCCGGGGCGCGTTCGAGGATCTTCTCCGCGGCGCGCCCGCGCATCCAGTTGGCGTGGGCGGGGGCAATGGTGGTCAGCTCGTCGGCCTGGGCCTTGATCGCCGCGATCACCCGCGGGTGCTGGTGGCCGATATTGGTGTTGACCAGCTGGCTGGAGAAGTCGAGGTACTCGCGGCCGTCGTAGTCCCACAGCCGGCAGCCTGCGCCGCTCTTGATCACCAGCGGATCGAGCGCGCCCTGGGCGGACCAGGAGTGGAACACATGGGCGCGGTCGAGCGCCTTCACCTGCTGATTGTCGATCGAGTGCATGGGGGATCCTGTCATGTCACATGGTGTCCGGGGAACTGCGCCAGACCCTGTCTATTTCTCATTGCGTAGGCCCTGTCTGAAAAGTCGACGAGCGAAGCCCAGACAAGGCAAAAATTGGCGAAAGCGCGGAGTTTACTGGGTGTAAATGAGCATCTTGAGCCAATTTTTAACGCCGTATGGGCGAGCGCAGTACTTTTCAGGCATGGCCTAGAGCGTTGGCATGGTGTACTGATTGGTCGCTTCCCGCAGACCGGAGGGCCAGCGCGCGGTGACCGTCTTCATGCGCGTGTAGAAGCGCACGCCGTCGGCACCGTGCACGTGCAGTGCGCCGAACAGCGAACGCTTCCAACCGCCGAAGCTGTGGAACGCCATGGGCACCGGGATCGGCACGTTGACCCCGACCATGCCGACCTGGATCTGCTCGCAGTACTGCCGTGCGCTGTCGCCGTCACGGGTGAAGATGGCGGTGCCGTTGCCGAACTCGTGGTCGTTGACCATCTTGACCGCGGCATCGAAGCTCTCGGCACGGGCGATCGCCAGTACCGGGCCGAAGATCTCCTCGTCGTAGATACGCATGCCCGGTTTGACGTGGTCGAACAGGGTGCCGCCGATGAAGAAACCGTCACTGTCGTGCTGGAGCTGGCGGCCGTCGCGCACCAGCTCGGCGCCTTCTTGCACGCCCTGCTCGATATAGCCGCTCACCTTTTCCAGATGCGCGCGGGAGACCAGCGGGCCCATGTCGTGGTCCGGGCCGTCGGTGATACTCGCGCCCACGCGCAGCTCGTCCAGGCGTGACAGCAGCTTCTCGCGCAGCTTCTCGGCGGTCTCCTCGCCCACCGGCATCGCCACCGAGATCGCCATGCAGCGCTCGCCGGCACTGCCGTAGGCGGCGCCCATCAGCGCGTCCGCGGCCTGGTCGAGATCGGCATCGGGCATGACCACCATATGGTTCTTGGCCCCGCCGAGGGCCTGCACGCGCTTGCCGTGGGCGGAGGCGGTGGCGTAGACGTACTCGGCGATCGGGGTCGAGCCGACGAAGCTGATCGCCTGCACGCGCGTGTCGGTGAGCAGGGTGTCGACCGCTTCCTTGTCGCCGTTGACCACGTTGAGCACGCCGTCGGGCAGCCCCGCTTCGCTGAACAGCTCGGCGATGCGCAGGGTCGAGGACGGGTCCTTCTCCGACGGTTTGAGTATGAAGGTGTTACCGGCGGCGATGGCGATCGGGAACATCCACAGCGGCACCATGGCCGGGAAGTTGAACGGGGTGATACCGGCGCACACCCCGAGCGGCTGCATCAGCGAGAAGGAGTCGATGCCGGGGCCGACGTTGAGCGAGTGCTCGCCCTTCTGCAGATGCGGCATGCCGCAGGCGAACTCGACCACTTCCAGGCCGCGGGTCAGCTCGCCCTTGGCGTCCGAGAACACCTTGCCGTGCTCCTGGGAGATCAGCCGCGCCAGCTCGTCGCTGTGCTGCTCCAGCAGCGTCTTGTAGTTGAACAGGATGCGCGAGCGCTTCAGCGGCGAGAGCGTCGACCAGCTCTCGAAGGCGCGGCTGGCGGCGTTGATGGCGTACTCGACGTCATCGCGAGAGGCCAGCAGCACCTCCCCGGACTGGGCGCCAGTGGAAGGATTGGACACCGGACTGGTGCGGGTCGAATTCAGCGCGACGCGCTGGCCATCGATGAAATGCGTGATGGGTGCAGACATGGGGCAGCGTCTCCGGAGCGTGAGTCAATGGGTCTGCGTGCGGCCAACGGGTTCGGCGGCCGGCACGGGGCGAAAAAGTGTGCTGCGAAGTAGCCTGCGGCAGGAGCAGAGCGTCAAGCAATCCCGGTATGCTTAAGGTCACTAAAGCATTTGGTTAACCTTCGGCGCGTCGACACCGACGCAGCGGCGGCGTAATGCGGGGCTGGGAAAAAGAACAAAGGAGAGGAGCGGGGCATGAGCCAGCGCAGAATCACGCTGATGGGGCAACTGGGCGACGTCGACCTGCGCCTGCTGCGGATCTTTCGCAAGGTGGTGGAGTGCGGCGGCTTCTCGTCGGCGGAGGTCGAGCTCAACATCAGCCGCGCGGCGATCAGCATGGCGATGAGCGACCTGGAGACACGGCTGTCGATGCGCCTGTGCCAGCGCGGACGCAGTGGCTTCCGGCTGACCAGCGAAGGGCACGACGTCTACGAGGCCACGGTGCAACTGCTGGCCGCGGTGGAAGACTTCCGTACCCGGGTCAACGGCCTGCACTCGCGCCTGACCGGCGAGCTCAACATCGGCATCACCGACAATCTGGTCACGCTGCCCGACATGCAGGTGACCGAGGCGCTGCGTGCCCTCAAGGCGCGCGGCGACAACGTGCACATCAATATCCGCATGGCCCCGCCCAACGATATCGAGATGGCGGTGCTCGGCGGCAGCCTGCACGCGGGCGTGGTGCCGGAACTCAAGCGCGTGCCGGGGCTCGACTACCTGGCGCTGTACGAGGAGCAGTCGGCGCTCTACTGCAGCGACCGGCATCCGTTGTTCGCATGCGAGGCGCCGAGCGTGGATCAGATCGCCGGCCACGACGCGGTCGTGCCCTCCTACGCCCAGACGCCCGAGATCAAGCGCGTGCACGAAGCGCTCAAGCCGATGGCCTCGGCCACTGATCGCGAGGGGGTCGCCTTTCTGGTGCTCACCGGCAGCTATATCGGCTTTCTGCCCACCCACTACGCCCAGCGTTGGAGCGATCACGGGCGCATGCGGCGCCTCGTTCCGGACACTTCCGAGCACGCTACACGCTACGAATATTCCACCCGCTACGAATATTCAACTCGCTACTATGCCATCACCCGCAAGGGGCGCCCGCCCAACCTGGTGCTGGAGAGCTTTCTGGAAGAGCTCGAAGCGTGTCTGGCGCAGACGCGGGGCGAGGCCGGTTAACGGGACCGAACGCGGTCTTACCTAAGCGTACTGCATGCCGCCGTTACCGAAAGACCAGTTGTGGCGGTCTGTTTCGAGCAGATTGATGAAGACGTCCTCCGGCCTGAGTCCGGGGGAAGCGCTGAGGTTTTGCGTCAGTTGCCGATAGAGCGCCTGCTTTTGAGCCGAATTGCGGGTGTTGCTGCAGGTGATCTGTATGATCACCAGGTCCTGGCTTCGCACGATGTCTAAATAGTCGGGGCTACAGTCGAAGGCGTCTTCATCGTGTTGGTGAACCAGAATGAAGCGATCACTTTCCGGCACTCCGAAGGCTTCGCGAAGCGCCGCGTAGACGCCGTCACGAATGGCTTGCAGATACGCGGCGTCTTTTCCATGACGCAATGAAATACGGACGAGTGGCATAACGATCTCCCGAAGAGCGAATGTCGATGCCCTCGACGTTAACGCTTGACCATGATCCTTAACATCGAAATTAATAGGATTGAATGTCCATGATTTCGGGACTTTTGTGTGCGCCGAATTGCCTTTGATCCTGACGTATTGCGCAGCTTCGTCTTGGGGGCTGAGTTGGGTAGCTTCACCAAGGCTGCCGAGCGCCTGAACCGCTCGACCTCTGCCGTGAGTGCTCAGCTGAAACGCCTCGAGGAACAGACGGGCACGCCCCTGGTGAAGAAAGCGGGGCGTGGCCTGATGCTCACCGAACAGGGCGAGCTCATGTTGAGCTACGCGCGGCGACTGCTGGAACTCAACGACGAGGCTGCGGCGGCGATCTGTGGTGAGACGCTCGTAGGGCGTATCCGTCTGGGGTTGCAGGAGGATTTCGGCGAGCGTCTGTTGCCGGGGGTACTGGCGCGTTTTTCTCGCGCGCATCCGAACCTGCAGATCGCGGTGCGCGTCGCCAGCAACGGGCAGATGAAGGATGACATTACCCGGGGCCGTTTGGATCTGGCACTGGCCTGGCAGGGAGAGGGCGAGTTGCTCGATGGTGAGATGCTCACCCGCGTCCCCATGACCTGGATCGGCCCGTCTTCCGCTGACGGGCCGATGCCGCTTGCGGCGCCGCTGCCGCTGGTGGTGTTGGAGGGGCCATGTCTGCTGCGCCAGGCAGCCCTCGATGCCCTGGACAGGGCGGGAATTTCCTGGCGCATTGCGTTCAGCAGCGCCAGTCTCGCCGCCACTTGGGCCGCCATCGCCGCGGGGCTGGGCATCGGCCTGCGTACACCACTGTGCTTGCCCCCGAGCGTGCGTGTGCTGGAGGCATCGGCGGCCGGGTTGCCGGCGCTGCCGCATCTGGGACTCTCGCTCTACTGTGCCGAATCCGCCCCCACGCTTGCCGTCACCCGGCTGGCGGCGATCATCCGGCAGCATATTGAGGCGTTGCCTTTGGCTCGCTCATGAGTCCGCGTGCCGATTCATCCGGCCGTACCAGAAGTGGCGATTTTGGGGCGACAAGCTGTGCATCACGCCGCCCCATGATTGACTTCGGGTCGGCGTGGTTTATGGGCGTGTGGCCTAGCCTGAGGTGAGGCTGAGGTGAGGGCGTCTGCCGGTGAGCGTGTCTCCTGGCGCTTGGCGGCGACACTGACTGCTGGTCACGCCCACGCTGCCGCTGGCCCCTTTCGCCGCCGGACACGAGGTGCCACCGGGAAGCGATTACGTCGACTGGGTGGATTGGACCCCGTTCAGCTACCCCTTCAACCTGACCCAGCAGCCGGCAGCATCCATGCCCTGTGGGCTCGATGATCGGGGCCTGCCGGTGGGGCTCCAACTTGTGGGGCCACGCTATCGTGATGATCGGGTGATGGCGGTGGCGCGTCTATTGGAAACACGCTTGCCGCGTCTGACGCCACCGATGGCGCATGCGTGAGAGATGGGCGCCGCCGGGCGCTCAGGCGGGAAAGCGCGCAGCGTAGAGCTCGCTCACCCAGTCGACGAACACCCGCACCCGAGCGGCGAGCTGGCGCCGCTGCGGGTAGACCGCCCACAGCGTCAGGCGCGGCTTCTCCCACTCGCTCAGTACCTCTTCGAGCACACCCTGGGCCAGCTGCTTCTCGATATGAAAGCGCGGTAGCTGGATCAGCCCGCAGCCCTGGCGGGCGGCTTCCACGTAGCTGCCGGCGTCGTTGACGGTGAGCCAGCCGCCGGCGGCGAATCCTCGTATTCGCCCGTCGATGCGCAGATCGAGGGTGTCGTCCGCGGCGTTGCTGCCGGAGAAGAAACGCACCACCTGATGATCACGCAGTTCATCCGGGTGGTGGGGCCGGCCGGCTCGGTCCAGATAGGCGGGGCTGGCGCAGATCGCTTGGGGCAGCTCGGCGAGCCGGCGGCCGATCAGGCTGGAGTCCGCCGGTTCGCCGGCGCGTAGGGCGCAGTCGATGCCTTCACCCACCAGATCGACGCGGCGGTCGCCGCTGGTCAGCACCACATCTAGCTTGGGATATCGTGCGCGAAACGCCTGGATATGGGGCAGTACGATGTGCCGCGCGTGCACGCCGTGCATCTCGACGCGCAGGGTGCCGGCCGGGCTTGCGGCGACCGGGCCCAGCGCCGCCTCCGCCTCTTCGAGTTCGGCGAGCAGCTGTACGCAGCGTTCGTAGAAGGCCGCGCCCTCCGGGGTGGGGTGCACCTGACGCGTGGTGCGCGCCAGCAGACGGGCACCCAGACGCGCTTCGAGCTGCTGGATGGCCAGGGTCGCGGTGGCGCGTGGGATGCCGAGGCCGTTGGCGGCGCGGGTGAAGCTGCCGGTCTCGACGATACGGGTGAACAGCGTCAGGGCGTCGAAGCGGTCCATGGCAATTGTTATGTCAGATTGAATGGTGTTGCCAGTATAGCGGTGATTATTTCCTGCGGATGAATCTCGATACTGGTGTCACAGGCAATACCCCTGTCGGACATACGTCCCTGATATCGCTATCCAAGGAGCCAGATCATGAGTCATGCCAATACCCCACATACCGATCAACGGGTGGCCATCGTCACCGGCGGTTCCCGCGGCATCGGCCAAGCCGTATCGCTGAAGCTGGCGGCCGAGGGCTTCGCCGTGGTGGTCAACTATGCCGGTAATACTCGGCGCGCCGAGGAGACCGTCGCAGAAATAGAAGCCGCGGGCGGCCGGGCGCTGGCGGTACAGGCCGATATCGCCGACCCGGTGGCGGTGGAGCAGCTGTTCGCGGCCACCCATGAAGCGTTCGGTCGTCTCGACGTGGTGGTCAATAGCGCTGGTGTGCTGGAGATGGGGCAGGTGACCAGCGACAACCTGGCGATTCTCGACCGTACCCTGGCGACCAATCTGCGTGGCAGCTGGCTGGTGATGGCCAGAGCCGCCGAGAGCCTCAGCGAAGGCGGGCGCATCATCGCCTTCTCGTCATCGGTGCTGGGCAAGTCGTTCCCCGGCTATGGCGCCTATATCGCCAGCAAGGCCGGCGTCGAAGGGCTGGTGCGGGTGCTCGCCAACGAGCTGCGCGGGCGCGGGATCAGCGTCAATGCCGTGGCCCCGGGGCCGGTGGCCACCGAGATGTTTTTTGCCGGCAAGAGCGACGAGCAGGTCGCCAATATCGCCGCGCTGTCGCCGTTCGAGCGCCTGGGTGAGCCAGAGGAGATCGCCGATGTCGTGGCCTTCCTCGCCGGGCCCCAGGGGCGCTGGGTGCATGGCCAGATCCTGCGCGTCAACGGCGGCATGGTTTGAGCGCGATTCAGGTCGTCTCTTGGGTGGGCTGACGCTGGCGACGGCGGTGCGTTTCGAGCATCAGGCGTGCGCCGATCGCCGCGGCGACGAGCCCTGACACGGCGCCCACCCCGAGGGCCCAGCGCGGGCCGGCGTGATCGGCAATGGCGCCGACGATGGGTGCGCCGACCGGCGTGCCGCCCATGGTCACCGCTATCCGCAGTGCCATGATGCGCCCGCGCATCATCGGTTCGGTGGCGAGCTGCATCAGCGCGGTGGCCGCGGTCATGAAGGTCAGCGCGGAGAGGCCGATGAGCGTCAACGCCGCGGCGAACAGATAGACGTTGGGGGCGAACGCCGCCACGCCACAGAAGAAGCCGAAGCTCAGGGTGGCGATGCACAGCAGGCGTATCCGCGGGCGCTCGCGCCGGGCGGCGAGCAGCGCGCCCACCACCGAGCCGACCGCCAGGCAGGAGGTCAAGAGACCGTACTGGCCGGCATCGCCGTGGAAGACGCTGACCGACATGGTCGAGATATAGATCGGGAAGTTGAAGCCGAAGGTGCCGATCAAGAACAGCATCAGCAGGATCGCCATCAGGTCCCGGCGCCGCCACACGTAGCGAAACCCCTCGGTCAGGCCGCCGGCCTGGCGCGGTGGACACGGGGTCGGGTAGAGCTCGCCCACGCGCAGCAAGCATAGCGACCCCAGCACCACGGCAAACGAGATGGCGTTGACGATGAACACCCAGCCGGTGCCGATCGCTGCAATCAGCAAGCCGGCCACCGCTGGGCCCACCATGCGTGCGGCGTTGAACGAGGTGGCGTTGAGCGCCACCGCGTTGGAGAGGTACTTCTCGCCGACCAGATCGTTGACGAAGGTCTGGCGCGCCGGGGCATCGAAGGCGCTGACGCAGCCCAGCCCCAGGGCGAAGGCGTAGACCTGCCACAGTGTGACCACGCCGGTGAGGGTGACCACACCGAGCCCCAGCGCGAGCAGGCCGAGCAGCGCCTGAGTGAGCAGAATCAGGCGGCGCCGGTTGCAGCGGTCGGCGGCGTAACCGGTGAGGGGCAGCAGCAGTAGCTGGGGGCCGAACTGCAGCGCCATGGTGATCCCCACGGCGCTGGCGTTGTGCTGGGTCAGCACGGTGAGCACCAGCCAGTCCTGGGCGACGCGCTGCATCCAGGTACCGGTGTTGGAGATCAGTGCGCCGGCGGCCCACAGGCGGTAGTTGTAGACCCTGAGCGACCGGAACAGCCGTTTGTCGCTCATGGACGGAGCTCTTGCGGTGGCCCGCGCCGTGGCACGTGTCGGTTTACGTGGGCGGGATGGATAGTCGAGGCCGGCCGGCCCGATACGGGGATGACGATGGTACGGCACTCCTTGTCGTTCGCGACCTGGCATTCACGAACCCGGACACGTCACTGTGTCCGGGGCGGCGACCGACTGAGCCGGCCGCTGGGTCGAGTCTCTTATCACTATTCCGTTATCACTAGTCCGTTATCACTATTCTCTTATGAGGTTATCAGAATCACGCGATGGCGGCTTGCGCGAGTGCCTTGCGGCGGGGGCGCTCGGCGCGCGTCTCGGGTAGCGCGGTGGGCATCGGCTGCCCATCGTCGCCGAGGCTGAAATGCTCGACCCTGACCACCATGTCGCTGGCCTGTTCGTTCAGCGAGCGGCTGGCGGCGGCGACCTGTTCGACTAGAGCGGCGTTGTGCTGGGTGACCTCGTCGAGCTGCGCCATGGCCTGGTTGATCTGCTCGATACCGCCGGACTGCTCCGTGGCGGCATGCGAGATATCCGTCACCAGCGACGACACCTGATCGATGCGCGCGACGATCTCGGTGAGGGTGTCGTGGGTCGTCGAGACCAGATCGTTGCCGCTGTCGATGGTGGCGACGTTATGGGCGATCTGCTCGCGGATCCGCTGGGCCTCGCCGGCACTGCGGCTGGCGAGTTGGCGTACTTCGCTGGCGACCACGGCGAAACCCTTGCCGTGCTCGCCGGCGCGGGCGGCTTCGACCGAAGCGTTCAAGGCCAGCAGGTTGGTCTGGAAGGCGATGTCGTCGATGGCGCCGACGATGGTGGTAACGGTCTGGTTGGCACTGTGGATGGCCTGCATGGCGTCGCGCGCCTGATTGGCGATGCCCTGGGCCTGGACGGCCTGTTCGGCGACCTGGGTGGCCAGGGTTCGCGCCTCGGCGGCATGCTGGGCGGTGTTGTGCACTGTCGAGGTGATCTGTTCCATGCTCGAGGCGGTCTCCACCAGCGATGCCGACTGCTCTTCGGTGCGTTGGGCCAGGTCCTGATTGCCCTGGGCGATCTCATCGCTGGCCCGATCGATGGAGCGGGCATTGCCGCGAATCCCGGCGACCAGGGTTTGCGTTTCCTCGGTGGTGCGATTGAACGCCCGATAAAGGCTAGCCAGTTCGTCGCTGCCGCTTGCCTCGAGACGCTGGGTCAGGTCGCCGCCGCGGGCGTTGATGGCCTGCAGGTTACGCGTCAGCGGCCCGAGGATACTGCGCACGACGAGCAGCGCCAGCGTCAGGGTGAGCAGCAGAACGCCCAGGGCCACGGCGATGTAAACCCACAGGGCGATGCGTGCCGCGGCGCGTAAGTGATCGGCCTGCTCGAGAATACCGGATGCCGCGGCGTCCTCGACCTGCTTCAGGCGGTCGAGCTTGACGGTCTGCCAGTCGAACCACTGCTGCGGGTCGACGCCGAAGCCACCCTGGCTGGCGCGATCGATGACGAGCTGGCGCAACTTGTCGAGGCGCTCGATCTCGGGGCCGGAAAGCGCCTGACGGTAGCGTTCGACGAGTGCCGGGCGGGCCAGCACCTGGAAGCTGTCCAGGGATGCGGCTTCGGTGCCCAGCAGGCGCAGGAAGCGGCGGTAGGTGGCGTCCGCCATCCGGTCGGCGGCGAAGGTATTGGTCAGCAGGGCGCGTTCGATCCCCGCCAGGTCCTTGGCTTTCAGCAGTTCATGGTAGGCGGTCAGGCGTCTGGCGATATCGGCATTGCTGGTCTGGTGGGCGAGCTGGCCGGCCAGCCTTATCAGCGCATTGTCGACCCCGGTGTAGTAAGACAGGGCCTGGGCGAGCGGGACCTTCAGGGTATCCACGCGTTGGCGCATGGCCGAGAGTTCGCCGAGATCCTTCTCCGCCTTGGTGAGGCTGTCGTCTGCTGCCTGACTGAGCTGCTGGCGGTCGATCGTGGTCAGCGTGTCGAGTAGGCGAGTGACTTGCTGATCGGACGCGCTGCGCTGTGTTTGCAAACGCTTGCCGAAACTTTCCCCCTGGCTGCCGAGGAAACCAGCGGTCATCCCGCGTTCGCGCTGCAGCTCGTGTACCAGATTGCCCGCCTGCTGGGCTAGCGAGGTGAAGGTATGGAGCCGGTCCATGCCCGTTGCGACCCGTTGGCGATCGATCGCGCCGTCGACGGCGAAATAGAGCATCGCCAGGATGGGGAGTGCGAGCACCAGCAGGAATTTGCCCTTCACCGAAAGGTATTGCACGACTTGCCTCATGAGAGAGATTCCCTATTGTTTTTCAGCTTTTGGATATGGCGGTAGGGAGAGGCGTGCTTATCGTTTTTATGAGTATTTGTTTGTTTTTTTGACTGCTATCGGCTGGATTTCTGAACACTTGAACCGGTCCAGCTTCGCGCGTCATTCGCGAAGGTCGCGACTGATGCGCAGACAGGGCGGTAGGCGTATCTCGGAGTGTGGCCAAGAGCGATGCGCGGAGCGCCCAGTGGGCGGAATGTGCCCACGCTAACGGCGAGAGAAGCGTAGCAGCGGCGAATGCTGAGGATGGGCGAGCGTGGCCTCGCTCCACACGCCAAAGCCACGCCCGTCGGTGCCTCGGCTCAGGCGCTGGGGTCTACCAGGATCTTCACCTGCGCCTTGTCGGCGAGTAGCGCCTCGAACCCCTGGCTGACCACGTCATCCAGGGCGATGCGCGCGGTCACCAGATCCTCGGCGCGGTAGTAGCCCTGCTGCATCAGCGCGATCACTGCGGGGTAGATATGGCGATAGGCGATGATGCCCTTGAGCGTGCGCTCCTGGATCACCAGTTGGTTGGGATGGATCGCCGCCTCCGACTCCCAGATGCTGACGATCACCGTCTCGCCACCGGCGTGGGTGCTGGCGATCGCCTGGTTGAGCACTGCTGGCAGGCCGGTGACCTCGAAGGCGATGTCGAAGCCGCCGTTACTGGCCGCCATGAGCCGCTCGACGATGTCGCCTTCCGTGGGATCGTGCACGACCGCGCCCAAGTCGCTGGCGCGCTGCTTGCGCGCGGCGGAGACTTCGACTGCGTGAATCGACGCCGCGCCGGCAGCCTTGAGCGATTCGATCACCATCAGCCCGATCGGCCCGGCGCCGAACACCACCGCGCTGTCGCCCGCCTTGAGTGAACTCTGACGTACCGCGTGCAGGCCGACCGCGGCGGGCTCGACCAGCGCGCCCTGCTCGAAGGAGAGCCCATCGGGTAGCCGATGCACCATGTGCTCGCCGACCACGGTGTACTCGGCGAAGCCGCCGCCACCGCCGGAGAGCCCGTGGAAGCCCAGCTGCGGGCTCAAGTTGTAGCGCTCCATCAGATAGGCGCCGTCGCGGTGGGGCGAGAGAATCGGCTCGATCGCCACCCGGTCGCCCACCGCCACCCGGGTCACCGCGCTGCCCACCTCGACCACCTCTCCGGCGAATTCGTGACCCATGACGATGGGCGCCTGGTCGTGACTCAACGGGTGTGGCGCATCCACCGGAATGAAGATCGGCCCGGCGGCGTACTCGTGCAGGTCGCTGCCGCAGATGCCACAGGCGGCGACCTTCACCTTGACCTGGTGCGGGTCGTCCAGGATCGGAACCTCGATCTGCTCGACGCGAATATCGCGCGCCTGGTACCAGCGGGCCGCCTTCATGTGCTGTTCACTCATGACGTCTCTCCTGCTGCTGTGGTTTGGCGATCACGCCAGGTGATGGACCGGCTGCAATCCGTAGACCGGTGTCTCGATACCTTCGAGGCGGGCCTTCAACTGCAGCGCGAGATAGTGCGAGTAGTGGCGTGACTGGTGCAGGTTGCCGCCGTGGAACCACAGCGCCGGCTGCTGGGTCGGCTTCCACATGTTGCGCAGCTCGCCCTCCCAGGGGCCGGGGTCCTTGGGGGTGTCCGAGCCCATTCCCCAGCACTTGCCGACCTTGTCGGCGACCTCCTGCGAGATGATCTTGGCCGCCCAGCCGTTCATCGAGCCGTAGCCGGTGGCGTAGACGATCAGATCGGCGGGCAGCTCGCGGCCGTCGCTCAGGCTCACCGAGTGGCGGTTGATCCGGGCCACGTCGACCCCGCTGCAGAGCTTGATCTCGCCGCTGGCGACCAGTTCGCTGGCGCCGACGTCGATGTAGTAGCCGGAACCGCGGCGCAGGTACTTGAGAAACAGGCCCGAATCGTCGGCGCCGAAGTCGAGCAGAAAGCCCGCGCGTTCGAGACGCCGGTAGAAGTCGGCGTCCTGCTCGCGGATGGCGTCGAAGGCGGGGCGCTGGAAGTCTGGCAGCAGCCGGTAGGGGATCGAGGCGAAGATCAGGTCCGCCTTGTCGGTGGTGATGCCGTTGGCCAGTGCCTCCTCGGAGTAGAGCGGGCCGAGGGCGTGCTGCATCAGCGAGTCGGATTTGACGATATGGGTCGAGGAGCGCTGCACCATGGTGACGTCGGCATCGTTCTCCCACAGCGCGGCGCAGATGTCGTGGGCCGAGTTGTTGGCACCCACCACGACGACCTTTTTGCCGCGGTAGGCATCCGGCCCCGGGTGCTGGCTGGAGTGGTGCTGCTCGCCGGCGAAGTCCTCGGCCCCGGGAAAGTGCGGCACGTTGGGGACGCCGGACATGCCGGTGGCGAGCACCAACTGCTTGGGCCTGAGCGTCAACGGCTCACCGTCGCGCACTACCTTCACTGTCCATTCACCGCTGGCTTCGTCGAAGCTGGCGCTCTCGCACTCGGTACTGGACCAGTAGTTGAGCTCCATCACCCTTGTGTACATCTCCAGCCAGTCGCCGATCTTGTCCTTGGGCGCGAACACCGGCCAGTTGTCCGGGAAGGGCAGATAGGGCAGGTGGTCGTACCACACCGGGTCGTGCAGGCACAGCGACTTGTAGCGCTTGCGCCAGGCATCTCCGGGGCG
Source organism: Salinicola sp. DM10 (assembly GCF_017306975.2). NCBI lineage: Bacteria > Pseudomonadati > Pseudomonadota > Gammaproteobacteria > Oceanospirillales > Halomonadaceae > Salinicola > Salinicola sp. DM10. The sequence goes on along the minus strand of NZ_JAFLEN020000001.1, from coordinate 1,449,912 downwards.
TTCGTGCTTGTCGACCACCAGGGTCGGCACGTTCATCTGGCGCAGACGCGCGGCGAGGCCGATGCCACCCTGGCCGCCGCCGATGATCAGACAGTAGGGCTGGCGGGTGATACCCAGCTCGGCGGTTTCGCGCTCGCGCGCCTCGCGCCAGGTCTCGCGCGTCTTGTTGGCACCGTGCTCGGCACCCTTGGGGCGGTTGCGGCCACGCGGCTCGGGGTAGTCCTGGAGCGCCTGCATCGTGGTCAGCAGGGTCCAGCACTGGCCCTCCTTGAGGCGCAGCAGCCCCTTGCCAGTGGCGACCCCGGTGGCAAAGGTGAACCAGGCTTCGATCACACCGTCGCTCTCGCTGGCTTCGCCGTCGAGCTGCCACTGGCTGGGGGCGATACGCGCCAGGGTGGCCTCGAGCATCGCGGCGATCTCGGCGCGGCCCTCCAGGGTCTTCAGATTCCAGGTGAAGGCGACCAGGTCGCGCCAGTAGCCGTCGGCGCGAAACAGCGTGGTGGCGCGCGGAATATCCCCGGCGCGCAGGGCGGCGTCGAAATCCGCCAGCCACTGTGCGGCCTGCTGGGTCGGGGTGGATGCGGGCATGGTCTGCTCCTGTTATTGCTATGGGATGTGGCGCACAGGGCGCTCGGCTCAACGCTTTGCAGCGCGCGTGCCAGACCGTGCTAGTGCTTTGGTCTTATGATTCAAGTGGCTGATAAAAAGGCATTTTGCGGGAAGGGCGGTCAGGTCGAGGGCGCGGCACGAGCGCGCCGATGGTGCGGGTGTAACGCCGGGGCGTCATAGCTGTAACGTCGCCTGTGACAGCTGTCACGTCGGGCAGTGCCGCTGCGACCAACGGACAAGGGCGTCAGCCAGCCGCGAGAGCGTAGTCTGGAGACCGGACTGGCCGTCGCGCGCCGGCTTGGCGCACAGGCGCGGGCTGGCAGCAGGCCATCGGCAGGAGGCGTCGGTATGGAACTCGGCTTGACCAAGGCGGGCAGGTTCGAACAAGCGCAGCGTCAGCACATTGCGGCGGTGGCGCGTCTGGGTGAGGGGCGCGAGGCGTTGGCAGGGCGCGAGATCATCCAGCGCTCCTGGCGGCGCTGCGTCGATGATTACCGGCTCGACCCCAGCCGCCCGCAGCCGGTACGCGTGCTGACCCAGGAGGCGCTGGTCGACTCGCGCGAGCCGGTCGATGAGCTCCTGTATGTGGCCCGGGCCGGGGTCGACCAGCTCTTCGCCCAGGTCGCGCCGATGGGCTATGTCCTGCTGCTGACCGATCGGCACGGAGTCACCGTCGACTTCCGCGGTCATCCAGCGCAGGATGCCGCGCTGCGTCGCGCCGGGCTCTATCTCGGCGCCGACTGGGACGAGCGCCATGCCGGCACCTGCGCCGTAGGCACCTGCATTCATGAGTCGCGCGCCCTGACCTGCCATCAGCGTGAGCACTTCGACGCGACTCACATCGCGCTCACCTGTACCGCGGCGCCGATTCATGACCCCCAGGGGCGGCCTATCGCGGTGCTCGATATCTCGGCGCTGCAGTCACCGCGTGGCCTGGAGAGCCAGAGCTTTGCGCTGCCGCTGGTCACGCTCTACGCGCGGATGATCGAGGACGCCTACTTCCTGCATCGCTACCGCGATACCACCATCCTGCGCTTCGATACCACCCGTGCCTTCGTCCATTTCAATGGCCGCGGGCTGCTCGCCTTCGACCCACAGGGGCGGGTGCTCGCCGCCAACGGCGAGGGCCGGGCGCTGATCGACGCCCACGCCCGGCGCACGCCGCCGGCACCGATCTGGGTGACCCAGCTGTTCGAGGCCGAACTCGACGATCTGCTGGCGCTGCCACGCTGCGAGCCGGACCAGCTGCGCGACCTGCGCCTGCGTGCCAGCGGCGATATCCGCTTCGCTGCGCTGGTCGAACCGCGTGGTGGGCGTGCGCGGCAGCGTGACGCGGCGGCGACCGGCACCACGAGAGACATGGCAAGTGGCATCGCGACGGACATTGCGAGGGACATTGCGACGGACATGGCGAGTGACGTCGCCACCGCGTCCCACGGTCCGGTGGCGCCCACCTCGACGCCGGCGCTGGATCGCTTGGCGGGGGACGATCCGGCGATGCAGCGGCTGCTGGGCCTGTCCCGACGGCTCTGCCGGCAGCCGCTCAATGTGCTGATCCGAGGCGAGACCGGCACCGGCAAGGAGGAGCTGGCGCGCGCGCTGCACGCCAGCGGCGACCGTGCCGGAGGCCCCTTTGTCGCGGTCAACTGCGCGGCGATACCCGAGTCGCTGATCGAGAGCGAGCTGTTCGGCTATCTGCCCGGGGCCTTTACCGGCGGCAACCCCAAGGGCATGCGCGGTCTGATCCCGCAGGCCGACGGCGGCACGCTGTTCCTCGACGAGATCGGTGACATGCCGCTGGCGCTGCAGAGCCGTCTCCTGCGAGTGCTGGCCGAGCAGGAAGTGATGCCGCTGGGGGCCGAGCGGCCGGTCAAGGTGGCGCTGCGCGTGGTCACCGCTACCCATCGCGACCTCGCCGCGCTGATCGCCGAGGGCCACTTCCGCGAGGATCTCTACTATCGTCTCAACGGCGCCGAGCTGGTGTTGCCGCCCCTGCGCGAGCGCGCCGACCGTCGCTATCTGATCCAGCGTCTGCTGGCCGCGCTGGCCGCCGAGCAGGGCGTTTCGGCACCTCTGCGTGGCGACGCCATGAACGCGCTGCTCGACGCCCCCTGGCCGGGCAATGTGCGCCAGCTCAAGAGTGCCTTGGCATTCGCCCTCGCCACCCGCGAGGGGGAAGCGATCACCGTGCATGACCTGCCCGAGGGCTGCCGCGCTGATCGGGGCGCAGCGCCACACTTCTCCCCGACATCGGCGACACCCACGACGCCCCAGTTGAAGCATGACAGCGACGACGCGCCGGCCGAGGCCGAGTCACTGGCGCGTGCTCTGGCCCAGGCAGGCTGGAACGTCAGCCAGGTGGCGCGCCAGTTGGGCGTGTCGCGGCCGACGCTCTACCGGCGCATGCGCCGCCATGGGCTCGTCCCGCCCAACCGGCGCGAGGCGCTCGGCGAATGAGGCGCACGCCTTTCGGCGACTCACTGACGCTTCGATGTCATCGTTCGTCGCGCTCGCCTCCGCGTCATCATTTAGACATGGAGCTTGCCCAAAACTCGGGATACGATTCTGCGCGGCGCGATATGCCGCATGCGCGTGAGTGCTGTTGCGCCATGGCCGACTTGGGCCTGATATCCAACCTGGCGTTGCCCTACGGCCGGCACTGCCGATCAAGAAAAATACGAAAGCAAGGGAACAGTAATGCAATTTTCTCTGATTTATCCGGGGGAGCGGCGACGCTTCGCTGTGCTCATGGTGATTGCCGTCACGCTATGGGCGTTGCTCTTTGTCGCGTCGCTGGGCTTGGTGTTGGTCTATCTGCTGTTCATCTGGGTGGGTGCTCTCTTCGTGCAGTCTGCGTTCATCTCCACGATCCGTGGCAATGGGGTTCGCATTAGCGCGCAGCAGTTTCCGGCGCTGGCGGCGGATATCGAAGACTGCTGCCGGATCGTGGGCATAGAGCGGCCGCCGGAGGCCTATCTGCTGCATGCCGATGGGCTGTTCAACGCGCTCGCCACCCGCTTCCTGCGTCGCCACTATGTGGTGCTTTACTCCTCGGTGGTCGATGCGCTGGAAGATCGTCCGGAAGCGCTGCGCTTCTATATCGGCCACGAGCTGGGGCATATCCGGCGCGGGCATCTGAGTAAAGGGCTCGTGGTCGCGATCGCGGCCTGGTTGCCGCTGCTGGGCGCTGCCTACCGCCGCGCGTGCGAGTACACCTGCGACCGACACGGGCTGGCCTGTTGCCCGGACCCGGACGCGGCCTTTGCCGCCATGTCGGCGCTGGCGGCGGGGGGCTCTCGGCATGCGAGTCTCGATCTCGAGGTGTTCGCGGCGCAGCGCCACGACGTCAAGGGGTTCTGGGCCTCGCTGAACGAGTTGATCGGCGACTACCCCTGGACCGCCAAACGGGCCCATGCGATTCTCCAGCTTGCCCGTGGCGAGACGCCTTCGCAGCCGCGCCGCCACCCGCTGGCCTGGTGTTTCGCGGCGTTCTGCCCGCGGGTACCCGGGCTCGGTGGCGCCGGTGCGCTGGTGTTCGTGGTGATCATCGCCGTCGCGGCGGTGGTCGGCGTGCAGGCGTTTCAGCAGTATCAGGCCAAGGAGCAGTTGACGCGCTTCATCGAACAGACCGACCCGGATCGGGAAGCGCTCACCGCGTTCACGCTGCGTGAAATGGAGTGGCCCTCGACGCTCGAGCAGGTGGGGATCGCCAGCCGCCACAGCGATACCGCCGTGCCGGCCACGCTCGAACTCGGCAGCGAAGGTGAGCTCGAGTACACCTTCGTCGGGGGATGGCTGGCGGGCCAGAGCCTGACCTTGAACCCCTATCCGCGCTTCGACGAACAGGACGAACTCGACGGCATGACCTGGGTCTGCATGAGTGACACTCTGGTGCCGGACCCGGTACCCGAGCACTGCCTCGGGGAGACGTCGCCTTAGCCCCCCTCTCCCGGGCGCCGGCCAATGACTGCGTATTGTCCGGCGCTCAGCGCTCGATAGCTCGCTGGTAGCGCTCGCGCGCTGCGTTCACTTCAGGCTGGTGCTGTTCGGCCCAGGCGACCAGGGCGGCGACCGGCGTCAGCAGCGAGCGGCCGAGATCGGTTAGGGTGTATTCGACCCGAGGAGGTACCTCCGGGTACACCGTTCGCGTCACCAGGCCATCCTGCTCGAGCTGCTTGAGCGTACGCGAGAGCATCTGCTTGGAGATATCGCCGATCTCTCGCAGCAGCGCATTGAATCGGCGGGTGCCGGGGGCCAGGCACTCGAGCACCAGCAGGCTCCACTGATCGCCGATCCGGTCGAGCACGTCGCGGATCGGGCAGGGCTGGGCGAACGTCTGCGTCTCGGAGGCGGCGGGTGAAGGCGTATCTGACGGGAGCGCTCGGTCGCTCATGGGGTGTCTCCTCGTGATCGGGATGGCGACCGGAATCTCGATAGTGGCAGCCATGGCGGTGGTCATAGGTCAGTCGGGTGTGACCGGGTCAGGCCGGCGTGACTTCTTGTGAGAGGGGTAAAACTCGCATAGATTCTGCTTCACGGTCCAGTTTGTAGACCCATGTCCTCTACTCGACTCATCGAAGGAAGAACCCATGGCCAAGATTGCTTTGATCGGTGCCTCCGGTAATGCCGGATCGCGCATCCTCGCCGAACTCGCCGCCCGCGGCCATCAGGTGACGGCGATCGCCCGCCACCCCGAGAAGATCGCCCAGCATGAGGGTGTCTCGCCGGTCGCCGGCGATGCCAACGATCGCCAGGCGCTAGCGGCGCTGCTCGCTGGGCACGACGCAGTGATCAGTGCGGTGCATTTTGTCGCCAGTGACGTCGAGACGCTGCTCGGCGCGGTTCGCGATGCCGGCGTCAAGCGCTATCTGGTGGTCGGTGGTGCCGGCAGCCTGGAGGTGGCGCCAGGGCAGCGGCTGATCGATCAGCCGGACTTCCCCGAAGCCTACCGCGCCGAGGCGGCCCGAGGTGGTGAATTCCTCGAGCGGCTGCAGGCGGTGACGGATCTCGACTGGACCTTCCTCTCGCCGTCCGCCGAATTCGTGCCCGGCGAGCGTACCGGCCGCTTCCGGCTGGGGCAGGATACGCTGCTGACCTATGCGGAGGGCTCACGCATTTCGTTCGAGGACTATGCCATCGCCCTGGTGGACGAGCTGGAAACCCCGCGTCATATACGTCAGCGCTTCACCGTCGGCTACTGAAAAGCGCGATCGAGGATGGCCGTGGGCGTGGCGCTTCGATCACCGCCCCTCGATCGCAGGCCATTAACCAGCTACCTTTCTTCACACAGGCGCTTCGCGCGCTATCGACCAAGAGTGGAGAAGTTGCATGAGTGACACTGGCTATACGCCCCCCAAGGTCTGGGAACCCAAACAGAGCGGCGGCAAGTTCGCCAGCATCAACCGTCCGGTGGCCGGGCCCACCCACGAGAAAGCGCTGCCGGTGGGCAAGCACCCGTTCCAGCTCTATTCGCTGGCCACCCCCAACGGGGTCAAGGCAGGGGTGATGTTCGAGGAGCTGCTGGCACTGGGCAAGGACGCCGAGTACGACGCCTGGCTGATCAATATCGGTGAGGGCGATCAGTTCGGCAGCGGCTTCGTCGAGGTCAACCCTAACTCCAAGATCCCGGCGCTGATGGACTACAGCGGTGACAAGCCGCTGCGGGTCTTCGAGTCCGGTTCGATCCTGCTGCACCTGGCGGAAAAGTTCGGTGCCTTCCTGCCGCAGGACACCGCCACGCGGGTGGAAACTCTCAACTGGCTGTTCTGGCAGATGGGCAGCGCGCCCTATCTGGGTGGCGGTTTCGGCCACTTCTACGCCTACGCGCCGGAGAAGCTGGAGTATCCGATCGACCGCTTCACCATGGAGACCAAGCGCCAGCTTGACGTGCTCGATCGGCGTCTGGCCGAATCGCGCTATCTTGCCGGTGACGAGTACACCATCGCCGATATCGCCAACTGGTCCTGGTATGGTCAGCTCGCCCTGGGACGGCTCTACGATGCGGCGGAGTTCCTGCAGGTCGAGAGCTATACCCACGTGCAGCGCTGGGCCAAGGAGATCGACGCACGCCCTGCGGTGCAGCGTGGGCGGATGGTCAACCGCACCTTCGGTGAGCCCTCGAGCCAGCTCCACGAGCGTCACGACGCCAGCGATTTCGATACCCGCACCCAGGACAAGCTCGGCGGCTGAATCCGCCGCGTGTTCGCTGACGACCCGGCCGCCTGGCCGGGTTTTGCGTTTCCGGGGCTGCGATCCCGAAGCCGGTCAGGGTTGACTGCCTAGATTGGCGGTCGGCGTTGGCGGCCGGGTGGAATATACGTCGATAATGTATCCATTCGGTCAGCGGCCTGGATGTCGCGCGCCGCTGCGCTCCGCCTCTCGCGGGACGCTCGTCATTCCACCATCAAGGCTTGCTCATGAAGTCACTCTTTCGCTCCTATCTCGATGCTTCTCTGATTCTGCGTGTCACCATAGCCCTGGTGCTGGGCCTGGTTGCCGGCCTGCTGGGCGGCGAGACCCTGGCCGCCTGGGTGGCGCCGCTGGGCGATCTGCTGCTGCGTCTGCTCAAGTTCCTGATCGTCCCCATCGTGCTGTTCACGCTGATCGTGGGGATCAATCAGGCCGAACTTGGGCGGCTCGGGCGCATGGGCGGCAAGGTGTTCGTCTACTACGTGGTGACCTCGGCGCTGGCGATCGTGGTCGGGCTGGCCGTCGCCTCGCTGCTCTCGCCGGGCAGCGGCATGACCCTCGATGACAGTGCCAGTGTCGCGGTTCCGGAGAACCCCGGCATCGTCAGCGTGCTGCTGTCGATCGTGCCCAGCAATATCGTCGCCGCGCTGGCGGAGCCCAATCTGCTGGGGATCATCTTCACCGCCTTCGTGTTCGGGATCGCGCTGCTCAAGCTGCGCCAGCGCGGGGCGGCTTTCAAGGACGCGGCCCTCGAGGACGCGGCCCAGGCCGACGGCGATGGTCGTTCAGATGAAAAGCCCCGGGCCGATGAAAAGACCCAGGGCGAGCTGGCGGAGAAGCTCTATGGCGTGATCGAAGGGCTCAACGCGGTGACCATGAAGGTGATGGCCGGGGTGCTGCAGTTCGTGCCGATCGGGGTCTTCGCCATCGTCACCGGCACCGTGGCCAAGCAGGGGTTGGGGACGATTCTCTCCCTCGGCAGCATGGTGCTGGTGCTCTACCTGGCACTGGCCGTGCACCTGCTGCTCTACTGCGTGCTGATGAAGAGTTTTGGGGTGCGTCTCGGGGCCTTCTTCCGCGAGGCGCGTACGCCGATGGCGACCGCCTTCGCCACCCAGAGCAGCAGCGGTACGCTGCCACTGACGCTCAACGCGGCGCAGCGCCTGGGGCTGCCGCGCAGTCTCTATGCCTTCAGCCTGCCGCTGGGGGCGACCGTCAACATGGACGGCGCCGCGATCCGTATCGCGATCTCGGCGGTGTTCGCCGCCAACGTGGCGGGTATCCCGCTCGATCTCACCAGCATGCTCGAGATCGTGCTGATCGGCACCCTGACCTCGATCGGTACCGCCGGGGTGCCGGGGGCGGGTATCGTGATGATCGCCACGGTGTTCGCCCAGGTCGGCCTGCCGATCGAGACGGTGGCGCTGCTGACCTCGATCGATGCGCTGGTGGGCATGGGCTGCACCGCGCTAAACGTCACCGGTGACCTGACCGGCAGTGCGATCATCGCGCGTAGCGAAGCGCGCTCGAGCGACGCGGCGGTGGCTCAGGAGTCGGCGGCCTGACGTCGGCTAGGCCCACGCCGTCCCCCGGTTGTGAAAGGACAAGATAAGGCATGACACAGGTGACACACTCGGAGCTGCTGATCATCGGTGGCGGCAGTATGGGGCTGGCGGCGGCCGATCATCTGGCCGCCAGCGGGGTGGAGTCGGTACAGGTGCTGGATGCCCACGACCCGCCCCACGATCAAGGCGCCCATCATGGCGAGACGCGGCTGATCCGGCTCGCCTATGGCGAAGGCGGTGGCTACGTGGCGCTGGCCCAGCGTGCCTGGGCGGGCTGGCGGCGGCTCGAGCGCGAGACCGGCGAGTCGCTGCTGTTGCCGACCGGGGTACTCAACCTCGGCCCGGCGACCGCGCCCTTCATGCGTCAGGTCGCGGCCAGCGCGCGCGACCACGGGCTGCCGCTGGAGCAGTTCGACGGCCCCGGGGTGGCGCAGCGGTGGCCAGGCTGGCGCGGCGGTCGTGGGGCGCTGAGCGAGACCCATGTCGGCGCCTTCGAGGCGCGTGCCGGGGTGCTGCGGGTCGAGCGTATCCTCGCCTGCTGGCGCCAGCGTCTCGCGCGTCAAACCGGCGTGGCCCTGGCCACCGGCGCACGGGTGGTCGCCCTCGAGGCGCTGCCGGCGGGTGGGTACCTGGCTCGCTGTGCCGATGGCCGCTGCTTCGGCGCCCGGCGCGTGCTGGCGGCCTGCGGCCAGCACCTGGCCGGGCTGTTGGCGCCGCTGGGGGTGGCGCTGCCGCTGACACGGGTGCGCAAGACCTTCGCCTGGTACGCCGCGGATGCGTGCTATCACCGTGAGCGCTTTCCGGGCTTCAGCCTCACCGATGATGCGCTGGGCATCTATTACGGTTTTCCCGATATCGACGGTGCCGGATTCAAGATCGGCCGTCATGACGCGGGCCAGCCGCTGGCGCCGGGAGAGCCGCTGCTGGCGTTCGGCGAGCATCCGGATGACGTCCCCGAGCTGGCGCAGGTGATCGCGCGCTATCTGCCCGGCGTCGGGGCGCTGCGCCGCGGCGCCGTATGTCAGTACATTCGGACTCCCGACGAGCACTTCCTGATCGACGAGCCGCTACCGGGGCTGGTGGTCGCTGGCGGTTTCTCCGGCCACGGCTTCAAGTTCGCGAGCGTGATGGGCGAAGTGCTCGGCGAGTGGCTATCACGCGGCACGCGGGCGCCCGAACTCGCCGCCTTCGGGCTGGCACGCTTTTCCATCCCCAGTGAGGAGAACGCATGAGTGATAGTGATATAGACCAGGCGCGCTTCCTGGCGCGCGCGGTGGCCTTGGCCGAGGCTGCGCTGGAGGCCGGCGACGAGCCCTTCGGCAGTGTGCTGGTGAGTGACGCCGGCGAGATATTGGCCGAGGATCGCAATCGCATCTCCGGCGGCGATGCCACCCGCCATCCGGAGTTCGCTCTGGCGCGCTGGGCGGCGGAGAATCTCTCCCCCGAAGCGCGCGTCGCGGCTACCGTCTACACCTCCGGCGAGCACTGCCCGATGTGCGCCGCGGCGCACGGCTGGGTGGGGTTGGGGCGGATCGTCTACGCCAGTTCGGCAGCGCAGCTGATGACGTGGCTCGGCGAGCTGGGCCAGGCGGTGCCACCGGTGGCGCCGCTGCCGATCACCGCGGTGGTCCCCGGGCTCCAAGTCGAGGGGCCCGTGGCCGGGTTCGACCAGCAGGTACGTGCGCTGCATCGGCGTCGTCACGGCCACTGACGGCCATGCTTTTTCTCGGGCCGGCGATCTGCCTGCCCTATACGACTGAAGTCATTCCTTCCTGCGGCCGATGAGCCTTAATGGCCTATCGGTTCTTCAGCCTGGCGATCTGTGGGCTCGCTCCCGGCCTTTTCGTGAGTCGTCCAGATCTCGATGAAGGTGACCTGATGGTGATATCGCGTGGAGCTTTGTCAGCGATACGCCGCCACTCTGTCAGCAATACGCCAGCACTCTGTCAGCGATACGCCAGAACTCTGTCAGCGATACGCCAGCACTGTTTCGATCGTTGTGCTGCCAACTCTCCCGCTGATGCTTGCGACGAAGTCGCGGATTTGTGGTGTCTACGTTAAATCTCTCTAAGCTGACGAACGCGTCACGCCGCACCTTCACCTGCAACCAAGACTGACCGGCGCTGGATGAGCGCATGCCGTATCGGGGGACGCTGTGACAGAACAAACCTTCGTCGCGGTGAGAACGCTCTCGCATCGCAGTCACGGTGCATCAGTGGGCGCCGGGCAGCGCGCCTATGAGCCGTATCTTCGTTTAATCGACACTTTAATGACTGGTTAAACAGGGATGCAACTGAATTTTAATTAATGGTTCAAGTTATCTCACATGGATGAAAAGACCTTGTTTGCCGAGCGCTTGAAAGCGGCACTGATCTCGGCTGGGTACGAGCCACGCCCCTCGGTGCTGGAGCGGGAGTTCAATCTGCGCTACTGGGGCTCGCCGATGACGTTCCAGGGCGTCAGGCGATGGCTACGCGGTGAGTCGATCCCTGCCCAGGACAAGCTTCAGGTGCTGGCAGGGTGGCTCGGGTTGGAGCCGCACTATCTGCGCTACGGCGCCCGAGCCTGCGATGGCTCGCAGCCGCCCCAGGCGACCTGGGCGATCGCAGTCGGCGGCGAGGAGGACGAGGTGCTGCGGGTCTACCGCGGTTTGCCTGACGAGCAGCGTCAGCTCCTGCGTCAGGTCATTCTCACCTTTGCCCGCGCCAGCGGCCTGGAACCGGACCTTTCAGAGCTGTCGTCCTGAGCGCGTCGATCGTCGCTTGATCACGCCCGGCGTATCGCCCGGTAGCTGGTCTCGCCGGTGCTGGCATCAGCAGCGCTGGCATCAAAAATGCCGGCATCGACAGTCGGCATTGGACAGTCCGGCGCGTGGGGTTCTATACCTTCAAGCTGTCCCCGTTTGGTATCGCCCTGATATCGCCACGACTGTTTCCTGGTCCTGACCCAGAGTCCGTGGTCGAGTCGAGGGCCCACGGCGGAGATGTGAGGCGACGCGATCATCGCGTCGCCGCGTCGAACAGGGAGAGATCAACGTGACCAGCGACAACCGCAAGCCGACGACGACGGATGCCGGCATCCCCGTCTCGAGCGAAGAGAATGCGCTCTCGGTGGGCCCGGATGGCCCCATCGTCATGCATGATCATTATCTGATGGAGCAGATGGCGGCGTTCAACCGTGAGATGATCCCGGACCGTCAGCCCCACGCCAAGGGCGGCGGCGCCTTCGGTCACTTCGAGGTGACCCAGGATGTCAGCCGCTACACCAAGGCCAAGTTTCTGCAGCCGGGCAAGAAGACCGACATGGTGGCGCGTTTTTCCACCGTGGCGGGGGAGAGCGGTAGCCCGGATACCTGGCGCGACCCGCGCGGCTTCGCGCTGAAGTTCTATACCGAGGAAGGCAACTTCGACATGGTGGGTAACAATACCCCCGTGTTCTTCGTACGCGATCCGATGAAGTTCCAGCACTTCATTCACTCGCAGAAACGCCGTGCCGACAACGGCCTGCGCGACCACGACATGCAGTGGGATTTCTGGACCCTGGCGCCAGAATCGGCCCACCAGGTGACCTGGCTGATGGGTGACCGCGGCGTTCCCGCCACCTGGCGCCACATGAACGGCTACTCCAGCCATACCTACATGTGGGTCAACGCCGAAGGCGAGCGCTTCTGGGTCAAGTATCACTTCAAGACCGACCAGGGCATCAAGTGCATGACCCAGGAGCAGGCGGATCAGATGGCCGGCAGCGATGCCGACTACCACCGTCGCGATCTGTTCGAGGCGATCAAGCGCGGCGACTACCCGACCTGGACCCTGCACGTGCAGGTGATGCCGTTCGAGGAGGCCAAGGATTACCACATCAACCCGTTCGACCTGACCAAGGTCTGGCCACACAGCGACTATCCGCTGATCGAAGTCGGCAAGATGACGCTCGACCAGAATCCGACCGATTTCCACAGCGAGATCGAACAGGCTGCCTTCGAGCCCAACAACATGGTCCCGGGTACCGGGCTATCGCCGGACAAGATGCTGCTGGCGCGTTCGATCTCCTACGCCGATGCCCACCGCGCCCGGCTGGGGGTCAACTACAAGCACATTCCGGTCAATACGCCGCGCTGCCCTGTGCACAGCTACAGCAAGGGCGGCGCCATGCGCATGCACAACGCCAGCGACCCGGTCTACGCCCCCAACAGCAAGGGCGGTGCCAAGGCCGATCCGCAGCGCTACCCGGAAGATGCGGTGTGGTCCGCCGACGGGGAGTTCGTGCGCACGGCCTATACGTTGCGCCCGGCCGATGACGACTGGAGTCAGGCCAACGACCTGGTCAACAAGGTGATGGACGACGCCGCGCGTGATCGTCTCGTCGACAATATCGTCGGCCATGTCTCCAACGGGGTCGAAGAGCCGGTACTGTCGCGGGTGTTCGAGTACTGGAAGAATGTCGATGCCAAGATCGGCGAGCGCGTGGAGGCGGGCGTGAAGGCCAATCGCGGGCGTTGACCCTGCACTGATGCGCTCGCCGGGGGCACAATGCGAGTAGCCCTGCCTGACGAGATCGACCAACCGCCAATCCGTGGGGCGGTTCATTCAACCGTCGCCCAAGACTCGAGTCCTTTACTGTGTGGGGCTCGGGTCTTCTGGTGTCATGCTGCCAGTGCGGCGATGCCGCCAGTAGCCTCACGTATCGTCGTGTCGTCATATCGAGAGTTCATGAAAGGCACCCCGAGGGTTGGTTCGAATGTCCAACTGTCGGGGGGCCGTACATCGACAATGGCGAAAGCGCATCGACAATGATGAAAGCGTCTATGCCGTGCACGTCTAGGCGCGAATCTCACGCCGCTGAAAAACCAAATAGCCCAGCGCAAACAGCAGCACGGTAGCGGCAATCAGGCTGACCAACTGTGGCCAGATCACCAGCAGACTCTGTGCCAGCGGCAGTGGGCTACCCGGTATCGCCCCCTCTAGTTGCGCCATGAACACCGGCCCCAAGGTGCGTACCGAAGGGTTCAGGAGCGCCGTCACGGTTTCCCCGTAGAGCGTGTTGGGAGAGAGACGTGCCAGTGCGTGGGCCAGGTTCAACTGCGCCAACTGCTCCTGCGGTAGACCGTAGCGAATGGGCTCCAAGGCCTGGGCCAGAAACTGCGATGCCAATGGCCACAGCACCACCAGCAACAGCCAGAGTCCCAGCGATGCCATGGCCGATGTGGTCGCCTGGCGAAACACGATCGAGAAGAACATCGCCGCCGCCAGCCACACGCCGCCGTAGAACAGCGTGGCGACCAGGAACCAGAGCCCACGGGCGACCGCTTCGGCACTCGGTGGCAAGCCCAAAAACAGGATGCCCAGCCCGGTGATCAGCAACCATAGCGCGACCAGCACCATGGCCAGCGTCCCCATGCCCGCCATCAGCTTGCCGGTCAGCAACGCATCACGATAGATCGGCTGTGAAAGGATGCGACTCAGCGTGCCCCGATTCTGTTCGCCATTGACTGCATCGAACCCCAGCCCGATCGCAATCAGCGGAACGAAGAAGGTCAAGAAGGAGACGAACGAGGGCAGCGGTGCCTGCGCCGTGGTGAACAGGGCGAGGAACGCGAAGGAGCTCTCGGCTACGGTCGCCTTGAGCTGCTCGCCGGCAGTGTAAGCGGCACCGATGGCGGCGATCACCACCAGGATCTCGAGAATCACCATTCGCGTCGACGAGAGGTGATCCGCGAGCTCCTTGGCGGCGACGGCTGCTAGACCGGTCCAGGGGGAACCTTCACGTTGCATTGCTGGCCTCCTCGAAATAGCGCTGATAGATCTCCTCCAGTCCGGGTCGGTGCAGCGTGACGCCGTGCACGTCACCCCCTGCATCGATGACCCGACGCACCAGACGGCTGCGCAAGTCACCCTGCGTCTCGATCCGAAAGCCGTTGCCGGTCGGAGTGACGCGCTGTACGCCTGCGAGGCCTAGCAGTGACGCCTGCAGCGCCTCTGCCTGAGTGGCGGGAAGCCCGATATCGAGATCGACCCGCTGGGTCACCCCCAGCACCTCGTCAGCAAGCTCGGCGACGCTGCCGCACATCGCCATGCGCCCGCGATGGAACAGCCCCACCCGATCACAGACCGTCTGGACCTTTGCCAGCAGATGCGATGACAGCAGGATCGTCATGCCTTCCTGTTTGAGATCACGGATCGTCGCCAGAAACCAGGTCGCAGCCTCCGGATCGAGCCCCAGCGTGGGCTCGTCGAGAATCGCCACCTGCGGCTCCTTAAGCAGCAGCTCGGCCAGGCCGAGACGCTGACGCATGCCGCGGGAATAGGCCGCTACCCGTCGATCGGCGGCTTCCGTCAGCCCGACCCGCTCGAGCACTCGCGTGATCGGCGCGCGTGCCGCACGGCGTGACCATCCCATCAGCGAAGCGCTGTAGCCCAGGTTCTCGCGCCCGCTCATGTCGTCGTAGAAGCCCACGGTGTCGGGCAGGTAGCCGACCCGACGCTTGACCGACAGCGGCCGCCGCCGTGGATCGAGACCGACGACCGAGATATCGCCACCACTGGGCTCGGTGAGGCCGAGCAGCATCAGTATCGTGGTGGTCTTGCCCGCACCGTTAGGGCCCAGCAGGCCGAAGATCTCGCCTTCGGCGATGTCGAGATCGAGCGCCTCCACGGCAATGTGAGGCCCATAGCGCTTGCTCAGCGCACGGGTCCGGATGACCGGAATGTCGGTCGCATCGAGATGTCTTGGGGATGCGTTCATCGGCGGCCGAACCTCATCACGGCAAAGCCCACCACCAGCAGCGCGGCCAGCACGATGAGCACCCCGACCATGCCCCACATCGTGGAGGTCGACACGGTGGCTCGATAGTCGGCACTGGCTGTGGCAGCGCCCTGGTCGGCACGCGCGTCGAAGCCGACCATGAAATCACCGGCCAGGGACTTGTCTGAAGGCGACAGGGTGGCATTGATCTTGGCTCGGTCTCCGGGCGCCAGGGTATCGATGGTGTCCGGTACAAGCTTGACCTGCCAGTGCTGGGGCGCCTCGGCGCTCAGTTTCACGTTGTGCGCCGGTGCACTGCCGGTATTCGTCAGTACCCACTGCATACTGGTCTGCTCGCCGGCGTAGACCGACCCGGAGAGCTGGCCGCTGGGCGTGCTCAGGGTCAGGCGGGGAGAACCGCTAACGACCGCTTGCAGGTCGACACTGGCGTTCAACTCGCCGGCAGTGGCATGCACCTTGATCGGGTAGGTGGCAGCGGCCATATGTGGCGGCATGTGCACCTTGACGTCCAGTTGCTTCGACTCACCCGCCTTCAACGGCAGGCTGGTGATGCTTTCGGCGCCGTATTGTGGCGAAAAATCGACCTGGAAGTCCTCGGGGGCATCCGCCGACAGGTTGACGTCGACAGCGTGGAGACTCTTGTTATCGAGTGTCAGGTGGTAGGTGAAGTCGGTGGAAGCCGACCCCTTGAGCGTCGGCAAGGTCGCGCTCATGTCTAGCGCCGCCGGCGGTGTCTTGTCGAAGGTGAGCGTCAGCGGCAACGTCGAACGATGTCCGCCTTCGCCGTTGGCGACCAGCCGCAACGCATAGCTGTGCTGCTCCTTGGCGTCCTTGCCCGGCTCGACCACCAGCGTCGCCGTGCGGCTGGCATCGTGGCCGACGAATACCGAGCCGATATCGCGATCGTCGCCCATGAAATGGGCTTTCCACCCCGGCGGCAGTTGATCGACGCTAAGTTGCACCGCCTGCGGGTCGAGACCGGCGTTGTCGATCTCGAGAGGAATGTCGATGGTGTCTTTCAGCCCCAGTGCCTGTTCCGGATAGGGGGTCGACAGTGTCAAACCGACGTAATCATCGTGCCCCTGAGCGAGCGCCACTGCCGCGACACACCACAATGCGATCCCAATCCACCAACGCAACCTGACCATAACGATTCGACTCCTGTGACTGGCTGGCAGACACCGAATCCGCCAGCCGGTGAATAGACGGTGACGTTAAACCAGTGGTGTGACATCGATTGTCACCGGGAGTTTCATCGTGTAACTCTTGGCCGTGCCCACGGCACCCGGCTGGCGCCAGGTTCTGCCTGCAGCGGCGACGAATAGCGGCTGGATCGAAGCGCGTACCCAGGGCGGGAGTCGGTGACAGCGCAGATCGGGCCGGCATGCCAGCAGACTCGCTCGCGCTCTCGATGGGAATATGGCGGTTTCGTCTTCGTGCAAAAAACCACAAAGGCCTGAGCCCTTTTCGTTATGGGACTCAGGCCTTGGGCGCCTGCTGAATGGACCGTCTGCTGAATGAACCGCCTGCTGAATGAACCCCTGTTATGGAGGGAGCGGTTCATGGATGCGTCCGTTGTCTCTGACGTCTAGTTCTGGCTTATCGCCTAGATGCCAATGCAGCGTCAGAAGCTGCTCCACTCCTCGACTTCCGCCGACGCTTGGCGCGATGACTGTCGCGAGACCTGGCGCGTGGCCGGTTTCGCCTGAGGTTGTGGAGCGCTCAGTGCGGCAGTGGCGCTGCCGATGGCGCGCTGGGCAGCCTTCCGAGAGCCATCGTCATAGCCACGGAAGAAGCTGATCTCCTGGGCTAGCTGTTCAGCCTGAGATTGCAGATGGGAGGTCACGGTGGTCGACTCCTCGACCAGCGTGGCGTTCTGCTGGGTCACGCTGTCCATTTCGCCCACCGCCAGGTTGATCTGCTGGATACCGGTGGACTGCTCGCGGCTGGCGACGGCGATCTCGGACACCAGGTCGGTGACCTTCTCTACGTTGGTGACGATCTGCGCCAGGGTCTCACCGGAGCGATTGACCAGCTCCGAGCCGCGCGCCACGCGCTGGGCGCTCTCGGAGACCAACTGCTTGATCTCGCCGGCGGCGTCGGCGCTGCGGCTGGCGAGCTGACGCACTTCCTGGGCGACCACGGCGAAGCCGCGGCCCTGTTCGCCGGCACGTGCTGCCTCCACCGAGGCGTTGAGGGCGAGCAGGTTGGTCTGGAAAGCGATCTCGTCGATCATGCCGATGATGTTGGAGATCTCCTTGCTGGAGGCGTCGATCTCGCGCATGGCGCCGATCGCCTCGTCGACCACTTCACCGCCTTGCTTGGCCTGGGTGCTCACTTCGCTGGCGAGGGTATCGGCCTGGCCGGCGTTGTCGGCGTTCTGGCTGACGGTGTTGGTGATCTGCTCCAGGGCCGAGGCGGTCTCCTGCAGGCTGGCGGCCTGCTCCTGGGTACGCTGGCTCAGGTTTCCGTTGCTCGCGGCCAGTTCACCGGAGATCGACTCCACGTTACGGGCGTTCTGCGCCACCTCGCGGATGACCCCGGTGAGCTTGTCACGCATGGCGGCCATGGCGTCCAGCATACGCCCGAACTCGTCGCGGTAGCGGGCGTCGAGCCGCACGCCCAGGTTGCCCTCGGCCAGCGCGGTGGAGAAATCGGTGGCTTCCTTCAGCGGGCGCAGGATGCCGCGGGCCAGCCACCAGCCGATGGCGATGGCGATCAACAAGGCCACTAGAATGGCGGCGATGATGATCGTGCGGCCGGTCTGGTAGTTATCCAAGCTCTGCTGATAGCGTGTCAGGGTCTCTTTGCGGGAAGCGTCATAGAGTGCGGCGATCGGTGCGTAGAGATTGGCGTAGCTCTGACGTATCTCGCTTTCCGAGGGATTCCCGCCACCCATTAAATTTTGCTGATGCTTCAGCGCCTGGATGAAATTTTCCGCCTGCTGGCGCTGCTCATCGTTGGAGATCAGCTTGGGGTAATAACGGTTCCAGGCGGCCATACCGCGCTCGCGGTTAGCCTCTACATCACGATGCTGCTCGGCCGAGAGTTCCTGGCGACGGGACACTGCGAATATCGTGCGGTTGTCGCTGATCGTTGCTCTAAGCGTGGATAGCTCGATCATCGACTGCACGTTTCTCTCGACGATCGAGCGCATCGACTCCTGCGTTTGGCTGTTGCTGATAACGCCTTGGACGCCGATCGCGATCAACAGCGCGATCAATACGCCCAGTGCCACGACGAGCCTGGCCTTTACGCTTCTTCCTATGACTGACATGCATGATCACTCGCTGGGGTATTGCCGTCCATGGGCCTCACCAACATGGCCGATGGGACGGTCCGCCTACAACTATCGGCGGATAGCGAGATAGATTGAATTAGGCTATTAGCGTTCGGTTTCTCGTGAAACCAAAGAGAGTCCTGGCGTCACGGCTGGCGGTCTGTGTGCGCACTCGATGCGCTGACAGTCAGGGCATATCGTCGGGGCCCGATCCTCCGGCAAGGTGGCTGCCGGAGGATCGGTTTTACCCATTGGCGCATCGGATAAGCGGGGAGCGATGCGCCGGTGACGCGAGCGTCAGAAGCTGCTCCACTCCTCGACTTCCTCGGAGGTCTTACGCGGCGGTTGACGCTCGGCGGTTGCCGGCTGGCGCTGCGGAGCAGCCAGGCTGGCGGTGCCTCTGTCGGTGGTGCGTTTCGCAGGGTGGTGGGCACCATCATCGTAGCCGCGGAAGAAGCGCACCTCTTGGGCCAGCAGTTCGGCCTGAGACTGCAGATTCGAGGTCACGGTGGTCGACTCCTCGACCAGAGTGGCGTTCTGCTGGGTCACGCTGTCCATTTCGCCCACCGCCAGGTTGATCTGCTGGATGCCGGTGGACTGCTCGCGGCTGGCCACGGCGATCTCGGACACCAGGTCGGTGACCTTCTCGACGTTGGTGACGATCTGCGCCAGGGTCTCACCGGAGCGATTGACCAGCTCGGAGCCACGGGCCACGCGCTGGGCGCTCTCGGAGACCAGCTGCTTGATCTCGCCGGCGGCGTCGGCGCTGCGGCTGGCGAGCTGGCGCACTTCCTGGGCGACCACGGCGAAGCCGCGGCCCTGTTCGCCGGCACGCGCGGCCTCGACCGAGGCGTTGAGGGCGAGCAGATTGGTCTGGAAGGCGATCTCGTCGATCATGCCGATGATGTTGGAGATCTCCTTGCTGGAGGCGTCGATCTCGCGCATGGCGCCGATCGCCTCGTCGACCACTTCACCGCCTTGCTTGGCCTGGGTGCTCACTTCGCTGGCGAGGGTATCGGCTTGGCCGGCGTTGTCGGCGTTCTGGCTGACGGTGTTGGTGATCTGCTCCAGGGCCGAGGCGGTTTCCTGCAGGCTGGCGGCCTGCTCCTGGGTACGTTGGCTCAGGTTTTCGTTGCTCGCGGCCAGTTCACCGGAGATCGACTCCACGTTACGGGCGTTCTGCGCCACCTCGCGGATGACCCCGGTGAGCTTGTCACGCATGGCGGCCATGGCATCTAGCATGCGCCCGAACTCGTCGCGGTAGCGGGTGCTCAGGCGTACGCCCAGGTTGCCCTCGGCCAGCGCGGTGGAGAAATCGGTGGCTTCCTGAAGCGGGCGCAGGATGCCGCGTGCCAGCCACCAGCCGATGGCGATGGCGATCAACAGGGCCACGAGAATGGCGGCGATGATGATCGTGCGGCTGGTCTGATAGTCCGCCACGCTCTGCTGATAGCTCGCCATCGTTTCTTCGCGTGCCGAGCGATAGAGCTGGGTGATGGTGCCGTAGAGGCCCGCGTAGCCGGCGTCGATCTGCGCATCGCTGGCGTTGCCACTGTCGAGCAGGTTGCGCAGCGCCTGGCGCTGCTGGACGTAAGTAGCGGCCAGCTCGCGCTCGGCGTCGGTGGAGATCAGTGTGGGTGAATAACGGTCCCAGGCGTCATCGGCACGCTGACGGTTCTTCTCGATCTCCTGGCGCTGGGCGTCGGAGAACGTGTTGCCTTTGACCTTGCCGAAGAGGGTGCGGTTATCGCCGGTGGCGCTTCGCACCGTGGAGAGTTCGATCATCGCCTGGACGTTCTCGTCGACGATCGAGCGCATCGCCTCCTGGGTCTGGCGGTTGCTGAGCACGCCCTGTACGCCGACCGCGATCAAGAGTGCAATCAATATGCTCAACGCCAAGACCAGTCGGGCCTTGACGCTCTTTGCGATTATTGACATCTGTGCTTCCTCGCTAGTGTAGTGCCTTCCTTGGGTCGCCATGTCGATACTGCACATGGCACGGTCCATCCATGAATATCGGCGAGCCGTGAGAGAGGTTGAGCGAAATTCGCAGGATTCGATTTTTTTCGTGAGTTTGTGTGCTTTATTCGTAACGTTCTTGGGGCTCGGGTTGCGCTAGGGATCGGCAGATGGCGCCGGTAGGTGGCGGCGCCGGGGTTGTTGAGGCCAGGTTGTTGAAGCCACTTTGTTGAGGCCAAGTTGTTGAGGCTACGTCGCCGGTGAGGCAAGGCGAGCGTGCATGCCTTGCGAATGCCCAGAGGCTTCTTCGAAGCCATGGAAGAAGCTCACCCCCTGGGTCAGTTGCTCGGCCTGGGCCTGGAGGCTGGAGGTCACCGTGGTCGACTCCTCGACCAGAGTGGCGTTCTGCTGGGTCACGCTGTCCATTTCGCCCACTGCCAGGTTGATCTGCTGGATACCGGTGGACTGCTCGCGGCTGGCGACGGCGATTTCGGACACCAGATCGGTGACCTTCTCCACGTTGGTGACGATCTGCGCCAGAGTCTCGCCGGAGCGATTGAACAGCTCGGAGCCGCGGGCCACGCGCTGGGCGCTTTCTGAGACCAGCTGCTTGATCTCGCCGGCGGCGTCGGCGCTGCGGCTGGCAAGCTGACGCACTTCCTGGGCGACCACGGCGAAGCCGCGGCCCTGTTCGCCGGCACGCGCGGCCTCGACCGAGGCGTTGAGGGCGAGCAGGTTGGTCTGAAAGGCGATCTCGTCGATCATGCCGATGATATTGGAGATCTTTTTACTGGAGGCATCGATCTCGCGCATGGCGACGATCGCCTCGTCGACCACTTCACCGCCTTGCTTGGCCTGGGTGCTCACCTCGCTGGCGAGGGTATCGGCCTGGCCGGCGTTGTCGGCGTTCTGGCTGACGGTGTTGGTGATCTGCTCCAGCGCCGAGGCGGTCTCCTGCAGGCTGGCGGCCTGCTCCTGGGTACGCTGGCTCAGGTTTTCGTTGCTCGCGGCCAGTTCACCGGAGATCGACGCTACCGTGCGTGCGTTGTGCGAGACGTCACGGATTACCTCGGTGAGCTTGTCACGCATGGTGGCCATGGCATCCAGCAGGCGCCCGAACTCATCCCGGTAGCGGGTACTCAGGCGCACGCCCAGATCGCCCTCGGCCAGCGCGGTGGAGAAGTCGGTGGCTTCCTTCAGCGGGCGCAGTATGCCGCGGGCCAGCCACCAGCCGATGGCGATGGCGATCAACAGGGCGACCAGAATGGCGGCGATGATGATCGTGCGGCTGGTCCGATAGTCCACCAGGCTCTGCTGATAGTTTGCCAGCGTCGCCTTGCGTGACGAGAGATAGAGCTGAGTGATGGTCTTGTAGAGGTCGGTGTAAACCGTGTTGATCTGGGTATCGCTGGCGTGGTCGCTGTCGACCAGTTGGCGCAGGTCTTGCAGTTGCTGAACGAAGACTTTCGCGTTCTGGCGCTGCTCATCGCTGGAGATCAGTTCAGGAGAGTAGCGATTCCAGGCATCATCGACGAGTTTGCGATTCTTCTCGATCTCCTGGCGCTGGGCGTTGGAAAAAACGTTGCCTTTGACCCTGGCGAAGAGGGCACGGTTGTCGCCAGTGGCGCCCCGTATCGTGGAGAGTTCTATCATCGCTTGCACATTGTCATCGACGATCGCGCGTATGGCTTGCTGGGTCTGGTGGTTGCTCACGATTCCCTGTACGCCGATGGCGACCAGCAGGAGGATGATCAGGCCCAGCGCCAGACAAAGGCGGGCTTTTACGCTATGTAGCGCACTTCTCATTTTCTCTTTCCTATATAAGTAATCTGACGGAAGGAAATACGCGGCAGGCCTCGCAGTGCCGCGAAAAGCCTATCGGCC
The DNA here is from genome assembly GCF_017306975.2 of Salinicola sp. DM10. NCBI lineage: Bacteria > Pseudomonadati > Pseudomonadota > Gammaproteobacteria > Oceanospirillales > Halomonadaceae > Salinicola > Salinicola sp. DM10. The sequence goes on along the minus strand of NZ_JAFLEN020000001.1, from coordinate 1,427,664 downwards.
GTATTCAATTATTGTTGAGCATTTATTTAATAAAGGTGTCTTATCTAAATTAGAGATACCATTAAAATTGTTGGTTTAATTATATTTAAATAATCATATTTTAATATATTAACTTTTTTTGGTGGGGCAGAAGCATGCCTAGATTGACGACACGTCTCACTGGCGACGACGAATGGCATGCGCGGAGCGCATAGACAATGTGAGGGCAAAGGACGAGGTGGAGAGGGGTAGATGAGGAATAGGTGAAGAGGAGGAATAGGTGAAGGGGAGGAATAGGTGAAGGGGGAGATGCAGCGAGGCGGAGGCGAAAGAGCGACGAGGAGGCCAGCGTATCCTCCATCGTTGGGGGATACGCTGGCGTGAAAGCGCGAGTGTCAGAAGCTGCTCCACTCCTCCACTTCCTGGGTGGGCTGGCGGCGCTGTGGCTGGGAATGGCGCTGTGGCTGACGCGGCTGCGTGGCCGGTGAGGCAAGGCTGGGGCGCACGCCGCGCGGCTGCGCTTGGCCTGCTTCGAAGCCGCGGAAGAAGCTGATTTCCTGCGCCAGCATTTCGGCCTGATTCTGCAAGGTGCCGGTGACGGTAGTCGACTCTTCGACCAGGGTAGCGTTCTGCTGGGTCACGCTGTCCATCTCGCCCACCGCCAGGTTGATCTGCTGGATACCGGTGGACTGTTCGCGGCTGGCGACGGCGATCTCGGACACCAGGTCGGTGACCTTCTCGACGTTGGTGACGATCTGCGCCAGGGTCTCACCGGAGCGATTGACCAGCTCGGAGCCGCGGGCCACGCGCTGAGCGCTCTCGGAGACCAACTGCTTGATCTCGCCGGCGGCGTCGGCGCTGCGGCTGGCGAGCTGGCGTACTTCCTGGGCGACCACGGCGAAGCCGCGGCCCTGTTCGCCGGCACGCGCGGCCTCGACCGAGGCGTTGAGGGCGAGCAGGTTGGTCTGGAAGGCGATCTCGTCGATCATGCCGATAATATTGGAGATCTTCTTGCTGGAGGCGTCGATCTCGCGCATGGCGCCGATCGCCTCGTCGACCACTTCACCGCCTTGCTTGGCCTGGGTGCTGACTTCGCTGGCTAGGGTATCGGCCTGACCGGCGTTGTCGGCGTTCTGGCTGACGGTGTTGGTGATCTGCTCCAGGGCCGAGGCGGTTTCCTGCAGGCTGGCGGCCTGCTCCTGGGTACGCTGGCTCAGGTTCTCGTTGCTCGCGGCCAGTTCGGCGGAGATCGACTCCACGGTGCGTGCATTGTTCGCCACCTCGCGGATCACGCCGGTGAGCTTGTCACGCATGGCGGCCATGGCGTCCAGCATGCGCCCGAACTCGTCGCGGTAGCGGGCGTCGAGGCGCACGCCCAGGTTGCCCTCGGCCAGGGCGGCGGAGAAGCCGGTGGCTTCCTTTAGCGGGCGCAGGATGCCGCGTGCCAGCCACCATCCGATGGCGATCGCCAGCAGCAGGCTGATACCGATGGCCGCGAAGACCACGTAAAGGCTGGTGCGGTAGTCCGCCACACTCTTCTGATACTCGGACAGCGTCGTTTCGCGTGCCAGGCGGTAGAGCTCGGTCACGACCTTGTAGATCTCGGTATAGGCGGCGTCGATTTCGGTTTCCGCGGCGCCGCCATCCACCAGTTGGCGCAGCTTGGTCAAGGTGTCGAGGTATTCGCGCGATAGTTTCTGCTCTATCTCGGTGGTGGCGAGTTCCGGGTAGTAGTGCCCCCAGGCTTCATCGGCACGCTGACGGTTATCGGTGATCGCCTGGCGCTGGGCCGGTGTCGGCTCGGCGCTGCCGATCTTGCCAAAGATGGTGCGATTGTCGGCAATCGCGGCTCTGACCGTCGCGAGCGTGATCATCGTCTGGGTGTTGTCTTCGACGATACTCTGCATGGCCTGATGAGTCTGGCGGTTGCTCATGATCCCCTGCACGCCGATCGCGACCAGCAGCAGGATGATCAACCCCAATCCCATGCATAGCCGGCCCTTGACGCTGTGTAGCGCACTTCTCATGTTCGTTCCCCCGAGTGGATACGCTTCTAGGTTTTGTCCTGGACGTCGGTAGGCAGCACGTGGCATGACACTGCTGCTTAAGGCGTATATCGGCGGAATGTAATTATGGTTTAAGACAACTTTAATTAAGTAGTTTGCGAATCATTGCTCGCGCCATCGATCGCGGTGGAGAACTGACGACCCTAAGGCTCAGCGCGATAAACGAGCAGGGGCAGGCGCTGCCGGCCGGCTTGGCAGGAAGGAGAGCAGGGGGATAACTGGGGAGTGCGAGAGAGTTGCGCCACAAGGCCCGGCGGGTCGCCGGGCCAGGAAGGGGCTTCGGGCTTTCGTACCGTTACTGACCGCGCTGCTTGATCTGATCCTTCAGCTGTCCCGGGATCTGCTTGATGATCAGGCGCTCGCGCTCTTCGTCATACTCGATGCTGTTGCCCAGCAAGTGCGAGTCGAAGCTGATCGAGACGCCGGTGGCACGGCCGGTGAAGCGCTTGAACTGCTGCAGCGTGCGCTTGTCCGGCGGAATCTCGGCGGCCAGCCCGTAGTCCTGATTGCGGATGTAGTCGTAGAACGCCTTGGGCTGGCTCTCGTCGACCAGCTCGGAAAGCTCGTCCAGGGTGATCGGCTCACCGCGCTTGGCCTGGGCGTTGGCGTAGTCGATCAGGGTGGTGGTCTTCTCGCGGCTGGCCTCCTCGTTGAGGTCTTCGTGCTCGACGTAGTCGCTGAAGGCCTTGAGCAGGTTGCGGGTCTCGGCGCTGGCATCGACCCCTTCACGGCAGCCGAGCCACTCGCGGAAGGCTTCGCCGGTCTTCTTGCTGCCGCGGTCCTGCACATGGGCGATGTACTGACGCGACTCGCCGCGCTGCCACTGAGTCAGATCGATACGCGCCGCCAGCATCAGCTGGCCGAGATTGAGCTGGTCGACTTCGACCACCTGGCCTTGCGCATCGAAGCCGTAGCCGTGGCGCTGGTGCAGCAGCGCCACGGTCAGAAACTCCGTCTCGCCCTGGCGATTGTGCACGCACCAGAGCTGGCCGCCGACGGAGAGCTGGGCGTCGACCAGCGCCAGCAGATCCTGCGCCGCCTGGGTGGTGAAGTCGGTGAAGTTCAGCTCGCCGCGACGATAGCGTGTCAATTCGGCGGCGAAGCGCGAGGGCGGCATCGGCGCGGCCTCAGGGGTCGCCTGAGCACCGACCTGGGCGTCGGGCGTGAACGGGGGCGCCTCGCTCTCCTGTGTCCCAGACGCGTCGTCCTCGTCGCTGGCATCGGCTGCCGTCTGGGGGTCTGAAAAGTGTCCCCACGCCTTGGGCTTGGCGTGAAAGCTCTGGTTCAGCGCGGCCAGCAGCGATTCCGCGGCGTCGCCGGCGGGCAGCGCTTCGCCGGCGGTGAGGGTTGCAGGGCTGTCGTCGCCACGCTTGTCGATGCGGTGGGCGCAGGCTTGCAGTATGGGCATGGGAACCTCGACGCGGTGGATGACACGCCCCGGCGCCGCAGTGGCAGCGCCGGGGGCGGATTGGGTTCAGTCGCTCACGGACGCAGCCGGTAGCCGGTGCGGAAGATCCAGTTGACCACCGCCAGGCTGACGGCCAGGAACACGAACACCATGATCAGGCTCGCCGTCACGCTGACGTCGCTGATGCCGTAGAAGCTCCAGCGGAAACCGCTGACCAGATAGACCACCGGATTGGCCAGGGTGACCGCTTGCCATACCTCGGGAAGCATGTCGATCGAGTAGAAGCTGCCACCGAGGAAGGTCAGCGGGGTGATGATCAGCAGCGGCACCAGCTGCAGCTTCTCGAAGCTGTCCGCCCAGATGCCGATGATGAAGCCGAGCAGGCTGAAGGTGATCGCGGTGAGCACCAGAAACAGCAGCATCATGAACGGATGCAGAATGTGCAGGTCGACGAAGAAATTCGCCGTGCCCAGGATCACCAGCCCCAATACCGCCGACTTCGAGGCGGCGGCGCCGACATAGCCGAGCACGATCTCGAAGTACGAGATCGGTGCCGACATCACCTCGTAGATGGTGCCGGTGAACTTGGGGAAGAAGATGCCGAAGGAGGCGTTGGAGACGCTCTGGGTGAGCAGCATCAGCATGATCAGCCCGGGCACGATGAAGGCCCCGTAGCTGACCCCTTCGACTTCCTGGATACGCGAACCGATCGCGGCCCCGAAGACGACGAAATAGAGCGACGTGGAGATGACCGGGGATACCAGGCTCTGCAGCAGGGTACGGCCGGCCCGGGCCATCTCGAAACAGTAGATGGCGCGTACGGCTTGGAGATTCATTGGCGCTCTCTGACCAGGTTGACGAAGATCTCTTCCAGCGAACTCTGCTTGGTATGCAGATCCTTGAAGCGAATGCCGGCGGCTTCGATATCGTTGAGCAGGGTGCTGATCGGTACCTGCCCCTGGGCATTCGGGTCGCTGGCATCGTAGGTGTAGACCAGCACGCTGCCCGCTTCGTCCAGCGAAAGCGGGTAGTGCGAAAGCGCCGGCGGCACGCTGGCCAGCGGCTGCTGTAGCTGCAGGGTGAGCTGCTTGCTGCCGAGCTGGCGCATCAGCGCCTGTTTTTCCCGTACCAGCACGATCTCGCCGCGGTTGATGACGCCGATGCGGTCGGCCATCTCCTCGGCTTCCTCGATGTAGTGGGTGGTGAGAATGATGGTGACGCCGCTGGCGCGCAGCTCGCGGACCACCTCCCACATGTCGCGGCGCAGCGCCACGTCGACCCCGGCGGTGGGCTCGTCGAGGAACAGGATCTCGGGCTCGTGGGCCAGCGCCTTGGCGATCAGTACGCGGCGTTTCATGCCGCCGGAGAGCGTGATCAGCTTGTTCTTGCGCTTGTCCCAGAGCGACAGCGACTTCAGCACCCGTTCGATATGGGCGTCATCGGCCTTGCGCCCGAACAGGCCGCGGCTGAAGCGTACCGTGTTCCATACGGTCTCGAAGGCGTCGCTGGTCAGCTCCTGCGGTACCAGGCCGATCTTGGCGCGGGCGGCGCGGTAGGCGCTGACGTTGTCGTGGCCGTCCACCTTGACTTGGCCGGTACTGGCGTTGACCAGGCCGCAGATGATGCTGATCAGGGTGGTCTTGCCGGCGCCGTTGGGGCCGAGCAGGGCGAAGATTTCGCCACGTCGGATCTTGAGATCGATCTGCTTGAGCGCTTCGAAACCGGAGTCGTAGCGCTTGGAGAGCCCGGTGATCTCGATCACCGGCGCGGGCTCGGCGGCGGGCGCGCTAGTGGCCGCGGCCGGGGATGACGCTGTGGCTGTGGGGTGACTCATGAGTGGCAACATCGTGGCGTGAAAGGTGACCATTGTAGGCGAAAACACGCCTGGGCTGGACCCGTGCACGCGAGCCGACCGGCAGATGCAGACAGGCGCAATGGGCAGCGGTCGTCTATAACAACACTGTCACATCACGCCCAAGCGCCGGCGCCCTTGACGGCAAGGCCCATGCGCGAGCCGCTCGCATCATCAAGCCAGGAGGCTTATCCATGCCACGCTCCACACCCCGTTTCATGTCGCTTTCGACTCTCACCAGCCGCACCAGCGTGCTGCTGCTCGCCGCCATGCTCGGCACTACGCTGCTCTCGGCGTGTACCACCACCACACCACAGGATCGCGAGAGCCAGCGCGCCGAGCGTCGCCAACTCGATCAGGACGTGAGCAACACCCTCGACCGGCTCTATCGTGTGGCGCCGCAGTCGCGTTCGCTGGTGGACCAGGCCAAGGGCGTGCTGGTGTTCCCCGGCGTGCTCGGCGCCAGCTTCATCGTCGGCGCCAGCCACGGCGAAGGGGAGTTGCTCATCGATGGCGCCAAGGCCGGCTACTACACCACCACCAGTGGCTCGATCGGCTTCCAGGCCGGTGCCCAGTCCCAGGCGGTGGTCTATCTGCTGATGACCGACAAGGCGCTCAACCGCGTGCGTAGCGACAACGACTGGTCGGTGGGTGCCAGTGCCGGGGTGGCGGTAGCGGATATCGGCGCCAATGGCCAGATCACCAACAACACCGCCAATCAGGAGGTGATCGCCTTCGTCATGAACAACCAGGGGCTGCAGGGCGGCGTCTCGCTCAACGGCGCCAAGATCTCCAAAGAGCGCCCGTAATGCACTGAGCCGGCGCCATGTCCCGCGCCCGCCGCTTAGTCGGCGGGGGCTGGGGTCATGGCGCCGGCTCGGATCGGCGCCCTAGAGACGTGCGGCTCAGGCGTCTTCGGGCAGCTCGGCGTTGTGATACACGTTCTGCACATCGTCGAGATCGTTGAGCATGTCGATGAAACGCTCGAATTGGGCGACGTCGTCGCCTTCCAGCGGCGTGGTCGTCTGCGGCAGGAACTGGATCTCGTCGGCCTCGAAGTCGATCTCGCCGAAGGCGTCGAGCAGCGCCTGCTTGGCCTTGGCGTACTCGGTATGCGGGGCGAACACGGTGATCCGGCCCGCTTCGCTCTCGATGTCGGTGACATCGACATCGGCTTCCATCAGCGCTTCGAGCACCGCTTCCTCGTCATCGCCGGCAAAGGCGAAGATCGCGCAGTGATCGAACATGTGGCTGACCGTGCCCTGGGTGCCGATCTTGGCCTTGTTCTTGGTGAAGCAGCCGCGCACGTCACCGTAGGTGCGGTTGGGGTTGTCGGTCAGGCAGTCGACGATGACCATGCAGTTGCCCGGGCCGAAACCTTCGTAGCGCGCGGTGGAGAAGTCCTCGCCACCGGCCCCGGAGGCCTTGTCGAGCGCCTTGTCGATGACGTGAGAGGGCACCTGATCCTTCTTGGCCTTCTCGATCAGGCCGCGCAGGGTCAGGTTGCCGTTGGGGTCGGTCCCGCCCGACTTGGCGCAGACGTAAATCTCGCGGCCATACTTGCTGTACACCTTGGTCTTGGCGGCGGCCGTCTTGGCCATGGATTCCTTGCGGTTCTGGAAGGCCCTTCCCATCAGTCACACCTATCAGGTTGTCTACGAACAGGTTGTCTAAGATCAGCTTGTCTACGATGGCGGCGATTTTACTCAACCTGGCGGGGATGTTGCAGGTTTATTTACGCTTTAGTAAGCGTCACGCAGCGGGATACCGACGCGCCGCGGAGGTCTCTGGTATCCTGCCGCCCTTCGATGACCGCCATTGCGCGGCGCCACACGCGGCGGGAAGGCCGCGATTCGCCACCTTCACAGGAATTCCGCTCGTGCCCGACACCGCGACCTCCACCGACTTCAGCACGCTGGCGCTGAACCCGGCGCTCAAGCACAACCTTGACTCGCTGGGCTACCACACCATGACGCCGATTCAGGCGCTGGCGCTGCCGCCGATCCTCGCCGGGCGCGACGTGATCGGCCAGGGGCGCACCGGCTCCGGCAAGACCGCTGCCTTCGGACTCGGCCTGCTCCAGGCGCTCGATGTCGCGCGCTTCGAGGTGCAGGCGCTGGTGCTCTGCCCGACCCGCGAGCTGGCCGATCAGGTCGCCGAGGAGCTGCGCCGGCTGGCGCGGCAGCTGGCCAACGTCAAGATCCTGACCCTGTGCGGTGGGACGCCGATGGGCCCGCAGCTCAACTCGCTGGCCCACGGCGCGCACGTGGTGGTGGGCACGCCGGGCCGGCTCGAAGCGCACCTGCGCAAGGGCACGCTCGATCTGAGTGCGCTGCGCGTGCTGGTGCTCGACGAAGCCGACCGCATGCTCGACATGGGCTTTCAGGAGGCGCTGGAGACGATCGTCGCCGCCACGCCGCGTTCACGCCAGACGCTGCTGTTCAGCGCCACCTACGCCGACGCCGTGCGCCCGGTCGCCGAGCGCATGCTGCGCGACCCGGTCAGCCTGAGCGTGCCCGAGACCCACGGCCGGGAGAGTATCCACCAGCACTTCCACCGGGTCGCCGACGACGCCGCACGGCTGCCGGCGCTGATGCGTCTGCTGCGCCACTATCGGCCACGCTCGAGCATCGTCTTCTGCAATACCCGCCAGGAGACCGAGAGCGTGGCGCAGGCGCTGGCGCAGGCGGGTTTCAGCGCCGAGGCGCTACACGGCGAGCGCGACCAGCGCGAGCGCGACCGCCTGTTGATCCGCTTTGCCCAGGGCAGCCTGTCGATCCTGGTCGCCACCGACGTGGCGGCGCGTGGTCTGGATATCGACGCCCTCGATGCGGTATTCAACTACCAACTGGCGCGGGAGCTCGAATCCCACGTGCACCGGGTCGGGCGCACCGGCCGCGCCGGCGAGCAGGGCACGGCCTGCACCCTGGTGAGCGAGCACGAAACCTATCGTCTGGAGCGGCTGGCGGAGCTGCTCGCCGAGCCGCCCGAATTCGAGCCGCTGCCCGCGGGCGGCGACGAAACGCCGTTCCAGCCGGCCATGGCCACGCTCGAGATCGACGCCGGCAAGCAGCAGAAGATCCGCCCCGGCGATATCCTCGGTGCCCTGACCCGCGGCGGCGACGCCGAGGGCATCGAGGGCGGCCGGGTCGGCAAGATCAAGGTGACCGATCGCGCCGCCTTCGTCGCGGTGGAGCGGGAGATCGCGCGCCAGGCCCTGGCGGTGTTGAATGCCGGCAAGTTGAAAGGGCGGCGCTGCCGTGCTCGTCTGGTGGTCGCTGGCGATGATCGATAGCTACTAATGATCGATAGCTACTAATGATCGATAGCTACTAATGATCGATAGCTACTAATGGTCGATAGCCGATGGTCGGTGCTGATGATCGACAATAGTGGAACGCGAATAGTGGAAAGCGCTGAGAGCGAGGCCGCATGAAGATACCCAAGCGATTGCAGCCGCTGGTGGAGGATGGCCTGATCGACGAGGTCGTCAGCCAGCTCATGAGCGGCAAGGAGGCCCAGGTGTTCGTCGTGCGCTGTGGCGACGAACTGCGCTGTGCCAAGGTCTTCAAGGAGGCCAAGAGCCGCAGCTTCAAGCAGGCGGTGACCTATCAGGAGGGGCGCAAGGTGCGCAACAGCCGCCGCGCCCGGGCGATGTCCAAGAAGACTCGCTACGGTCAGCGCGAGCAGGAGTCGGCGTGGCTCAATGCCGAGGTCGATGCGCTCTACCGCCTGGCGGATGCCGGGGTGCGCGTGCCCCAACCCCACGGCTTCGTCGATGGCGTGCTGCTGATGGAGCGCATCGCCGATGCCGACGGCGATGTCGCCCCGCGGCTGGATGATGTCGAACTCACTCCCGAGCAGGCACTCGATTATCACCAGCGCCTGATCGGCGAGGTGGTGCGCATGCTCTGCGCCGGGCTGGTCCACGGCGATCTGTCGGAATTCAATATCCTGGTCGGCGCCGAAGGGCCGGTGATCATCGATCTGCCCCAGGCGGTGGATGCCGCCGGCAACAACAACGCGCCCTGGATGCTGGTGCGCGACGTCGACAACCTGCGCCACTACTTCGGCCGCTTCGCCCCGGAGCTGCTCGCCACCGATTACGGCAAGGAGATCTGGGCCGCTTACGAGGCCGGCGAGCTGCACCCGGAGAGCGTGCTGACCGGGCGCTACACCCCGGACGCCACGCGGGTCGATGTCAGCGACGTGATGCGCGTGATCGATGCCGCCCGCGAGGAGGCCGCCGAGCGCGACGCCCGCCAGCAGGAAGACGCCGACGACTGGTGAGGCGGGAGCAGGGTGAGGTGTCTACACTGGGGGCACATCGTCATGGGGTCATCACGCTACGTCCACCACCCCATGTTCGTTACCTCATGTTCATGACTTCAGGAGGCTGATTGTATGCAGGTCGTTCATCTGGCTGCCCCCGGCGGGCTCGACAAGCTCTCTCTCGCAACCACCGACGCTCCCGGCGCCCCCGGGCCGGGCGAGATCCGCGTGCGTATCCACGCCAGTTCGCTCAACTTCCATGACTATATCGTCGCCAGCGGCGGCTCGCCGGCCGAGGATGGGCGTATTCCCATGTCCGATGGTGCCGGCGTGGTCGAAGCAGTCGGCGAAGGTGTCGACGAGTTCGCGGTCGGCGATCACGTGGTCTCGACCTTCTTCCCTCACTGGCTGGAAGGGCCGGCGCGGGTCGCCGACTTCAAGACCGTGCCCGGCGACGGCGTCGACGGCTACGCCCGCGAGCAGGTGGTGCGCCCCGCCCACTGGTTCACCCTGGCCCCGGCCGGCTACAGCCACGCCGAAGCCGCCACCCTGACCACCGCCGGGCTCACCGCCTGGCGCGCCCTGGTGGTCGATGGCGGCCTCAAGCCGGGGGACAGCGTGCTCACCCTGGGCAGTGGCGGCGTCTCAATCTTCGCCCTGCAGATGGCCAAGGCGATGGGGGCGCAGGTGATCGCCACCTCGTCCTCCGATGCCAAGCTCGAACGGCTGCGCGAGCTGGGCGCCGATCACACCATCAACTACCGCGACGAGCCCGAATGGGGCAAGCGGGTCCAGGCCCTGACCGACGGGCGCGGGGTCGACCATGTGATCGAGGTCGGTGGCCCCGGCACCCTGCCACAGTCGATCGATGCCGTGGCGATCGCTGGCCATATCGCGCTGATCGGTGTGCTCACCGGGCGCGGTGGCGAAGTGCCCACCGCCAAGCTGATGGCCAAGCAGGCCAAGCTGCAGGGGCTGATCGTCGGCAGCCGCCGCGATCAGATCGAGATGATCCGCGCCCTCGAGGTCAACGGTCTCAAGCCGATCATCGACCGCAGCTTCGGCCTCGGCGAGATCGCGGATGCCTTTCGTCATCAGGAGTCGGGCAAGCACTTCGGCAAGATTTGCCTCGAATTCTGAGCGTTCCCCGATAGGCGCTAGTCCGCCACCTAACGACAACGCCGCCGGAGAGCTCCTCCGGCGGCGTTGTCGTTGTAGCCCCGCGTATTGGCGAGGGGCCGGCGCTCAGCGCTGTTTGCCTCACTTGCGTGAGGGCGGGCGCAGGTCGTAATCGAAGTACTGGTGCATCAACTTCAGGAAAGTCCCATCGGCATAGACGCTATCCAGCGCCTGATCGAAGGCCGCGGCCAGGGCTTCGTCCCGCGGGCGCACCGCAATGGCGTTGCCGCGGCCGAAGATCGACTCCGGCCGATCGATACGCGGGCCCACCTGCACGAACTGGCTGTCCGGCTTGCCGAGTGACAGCGCATCCAGCGCCACCGGATAGTTGAGGAAGGCCAGGTCGAGCCGCTGCGCTTCCAGATCCAGGGCCACATCGGCGGCGGTGGCGTAGCGCTGAACATTGAGCACGTCGCCGTAACGCTGGGTGATGTAGCTATCCTGGGTGGTCCCGCGCTGGACGCCCACGCTCAGCCCCTTCAACGAGGCGGGGTCGTCGAGATCGATCGTCGCGCCGCGGCGCGCCACCCATACTTTGGGTGACATCGCATAGGGGCGAGTAAAGCGCACCTGACGCTCCCGCGCCGGGGTGATGCGCATCGACGACATGATGGCATCGTACTTGCGCGCCAGCAGGCCAGGGATGATGCCATCCCAGCCCTGTACCACCCACTCACAGTCGAGCTTGGCGCGCTGGCACAGGATGTTGCCGAGGTCGATCTCGAAGCCTTCCAGCTCACCGGCGGCGTTACGATACTCGAACGGCGGATAGGGCACGTCGACGGCGATGCGCACGTGCTGCCCGGCTTCGGTCTGGGTGGCGGCGCTGGCGGTGGGAGCGGTGAATAGCTGCGCGGTGAACAGCGCCACGGCGGAGAGCGCCAGACAGGCCATGCCGCGAGAGGCGAAGAAGCGTGGTGTCACGGAGAGATCCTTGAAGTTGTGCGGTTGTTATCGGTGCGATGCGATTGTTGTTGGCGCGGGGCGGCATGCGCCCCACCCGGACAGCGTGCCGCAAGCCGCCCGTGATGGGAAGATAGGCGCGGGCCGTTGTTCTCGACCAGGCGCTTGGCTACTGTCAGAGAAAGGCCACACCCGAATGGCCATGGGCCGGCGCCGCGGGGCGTAGTAACGTGCCACGGCACGACCGGTGTTCTCCTAGCCATCGGTTCTATCTGAGAAGAATCCGCGATGAAGCTGAAAGATCATTTTGGGCTGATGGCTACCTACAATCAGTGGATGAACGAGAAGATTTATGAGGCTGCGGGGCGTCTCTCTGCCGCCGATCTCGCCAAGGATCGTAGGGCCTTTTTCGGCTCCCTTCTGGGAACGCTGAATCATCTCGTCGTTGCTGACATCCTCTGGCTCAAGCGGTTTGCTGAACATCCCGCCTGCTCGATCTCGTTACGCGAGGTGGTTGATCTGCCACAGACGACCGGCCTGGATCAGATTGTCTTTGACGACCTCGAGCGTCTGGCTGAGCGCAGGATTTGGCTGGATCAGAAAATCATCGGTTGGATAGCCGGCTTGTCTGACGAGGATCTGGATATCATCCTCACCTATCGCAATAGCAAAGGGGTGACTTTCCACAGGCGGTATTCGAGCCTGATTCTTCATTTTTTCAATCATCAAACCCACCATCGCGGCCAGGCATCTACCTTGTTGTCACAGGCCGGCAAGGATGTTGGTGTCACCGATCTGCTAGCGCTGATTCCGGATGAAGCTCATGTATGACCCGCCGCGTTGGTCGTGCGATGTTTCCCTCGCTGCACGGCACCAATATAGCCGCGCCGCTGTGTATTTTGATGGATCGGGGCCTGCCAGATGAAGTCAGTATTCGATAGCGTCCCTTCGGACTTTCGGCTTTTGGCCATACTCGTCACCATTCTGTTCATTTCGGCCATGGTGAACTGGGTCCTGATGGCGATCATCAATCGGGTGGAGTCGTCCAAGTTGGCCACGGCCTCCGTCGACAAGACTGCGCTCAACTTCGCCAAGCGTCTCATCTCTGTCGTGATCTATGGCGTCGGCATTGGCGCATGCCTGACGCGTATCCCCGAACTCGATATCGTGGGTCACTCGCTGCTGACGGGGGCGGGTATTCTGACGCTGGTCGGCGGTCTGGCCTCACAGCAAGTCCTGGGGAATATCGTCAGCGGTTTCATGATCGTGTTCTTCCGCCCGTTCCGGATCGGCGACCGAATCACGGTCTCCGGCAACTACACCGGTACGGTCGAAGACATCACCCTGCGAGAAACCATCCTCCGAGATGCCGAGAACAACCGTATCATCATCCCGAATTCACAGATCAGTAGTGAGGTAGTGGTCAACGCCAATCACACTGACAGTAAAATCTGCAAGATCATCGAGGTAGGGGTGGGCTATTCATCGAACCTGGAACAAGCCATGGCGATCATGCAAGACGCGATCGTCAAGCATCCGCTGGTCATTGACCCGCGCACAGCAGAGCAAATACGAGATGATGCTCCGATCGTTCCGGTGCGAGTCACGGCGCTGGATGATTCCTCCATCACGCTCAGAGCGTGGGCCTGGGCGGATAGTTCTGCCAATGGCTTCGTATTGCAATGCGACAGCTATGCCAATGTGAAACGCCGGTTCGATGAGGCCGGCATCGAGATTCCCTTTCCCCAGCGAACTATCTCGTTCGCTGAGGGGGCGCGGCTCCAAACGACCATCGACGACTCGGATGAAAGGCGTGGTCGCTAAGTGGAATATGTCGAAATTTTCCAGACAATGACCAGGGTTTTAGCCGTTTTTCTGAGAAACAAGGTCGGCTTTCTCTTGTCGGCGTATGAGTGTTAGTAGTGAAGTCAAGGAGGTTATAGAGCCCTCCGGGTTGATTGAAGTTGAATGCAAGCTTTCTGCTACACGGGTCGCTTACCTCAAAGAGTGGTTCTTCGAGTGATGTCGACGTCTTGGAGTCGCTTTTTGCGCCATGTTGGCTGCCTAAGGGGTTGATTTTGGAGAATTTTAACTATTTTGCTCTGATGTATCTAAATGACTGGTACTGGTGGGACAAGCCGTTCTCTGAACGCATCGGTGGCTCCGATAAGGATGATAGCCTCGAAGCTTTTCATGAGGCTGCGAAGTACTACAAAGTCACGAGGAACTTCTCTGGCTTAAAAAATGAAAAGCGTCTAGCCACAGCTGAGGCTTTGGTGCTGGACGTGAAGAGGCCCATTAGCGCGAATGACGCCTGTGAAACTGTGCGAGCTCTTGCCGCAAGTTTTCGAGAAAAATACGGAAAGACTGCCATTTCCGCCGCCTCAAAGCTTCTTTGGCTTCGATTTAAATCACCCATAATTATTTTCGATGGCAGGGCAGTTGCTTGGTTGCGAGCTAATAAATACAAGGTTCCTCACGGCGCTAGCTACGATACCTACTGCGAGAAGTGGTTGTTAGCTTTTGATAGGCATGAGGAAAGGGTTCGAGAGGCATGCGAAGGTCTAATTGATGTCAAGCAATACTCTTTGGTTGCAGAAGAAAATTATGATGAATTAGAGGGGGTGATAAGGCAGCGGTGGTTTTTGGAAAGAGTGTTTGATAAGTATCTTTGGTTTAATGCTGCGGGTGGGTGACTGCTGTATTTGCTAGGGCGTCTTCGCTAATCTTAATTCTGTAACGTATGTGGAGTGTGGTCTGAATGATTGCTAGAGAATGGAAATGTCGAGTGCCCGAGATCCACAGTGAAGGATTCACGAGCTACCTTTACGAAACGGGCATCAAGGATTCATCCGCAACGCCGGGCTTTTGTGGTGCTCAGATTTTTCGCCGCTCTCATGTAGGGAAAGTCGAGCTCACTCTCATTACTTACTGGGACGATCTGAAGTCAATAGAGGCATTTGCGGGTGCCGATATTTCCCAGGCGCGCTTGTACCCAGAAGATAAAGTTTATGAACTTGAGCCTGATCTTTCGGTACAGCACTACGAGGTCATCGAGCATCAGGTGTCGATTGGGTAGAGGCGGGCGAGCGTTTTTTGACAAGACGCGTAAATTCCGCCCCGGTCCACGCTCCTCATCGAATTGACGTTACCTGGTGCGGCTGCACCTCGACGGTGGCAGAAAGGCCCCGCAAGTGCCTATCTATCTTTGCTGGTGCCTGCCGGTCGGGTTCGCCTGTATTCAATGACCACAGCTGCTCTTGCACATCATAACCAGCCCTGAGTCAGACCTCTGACTCGGGGCTTTTTATTGGTTCTTCACGGGAACCCGGCGCTATTTTTCCGACATGGTCTACGCCATATCCCCTAGTGGCCGGGCCAGCAGCTCCGAGACCACACCCGGCATGAACTCTCTAGGCAGGGTGATGGCGTAGAAGTTCTCGAAAACGTTGGGGAGCTGTTCTAGGCGCGTCAGGCGCCCCTGTTGAAGCTCGTCCTTGACCACCACCTCCGGCAGTACGCTCAGCGCGCCGCTGTCGCGGGCCAGTAGGCGTAGCATCGCCATGTCGTCGGCTTCGGCGAGGATCTTCGGCCGGTACTGGTAGAGGCTGCAGTGGCCGTCGAAGGCGCGGCGAATCTCGTGGTGTTCGCCGGGCAGTATCCAGCGGCTGTCTTCGAAGCCGGCGGGGAAGGGTGTGCCCGGGGCGGTGCCGGGCGGGCCGATGATCGAGAGCGGCTGGCGCGCCAGTAGCTGGCTCTGCCAGGCGGCGGCCTGCGAATGCGAAGACGGTAGCTGGGTGTTGGTGAGCACCACGTCGAGTTCGTGGCGGGCCAGGCCATCCAGCAGGTCGGCCATGCCGCGGGCGTGCAGGCTGAAGTGCACCCGCTGCTCGGGCTGATGGAGCAGGGGAGCGACGAAGCTCTCGATGAAGTTACGCGACATGGTCGAGAGCGTGCCGATGCGCAGGCGCTGGTACTCGGGCTCGATACCGCGGCTGATCAGCGACTCCAGCTCCTCGCCCTTGGTGAAGATCGCCTCTGCGTAGTTGAACACCCGGCGGCCCGCCTCGGTCAGCACCAGGGCGCGGTTGCGGCGTTCGAACAGCGGCTTGTCCATCCGTTCTTCCAGCTTGCGGATCTGCGCCGACAGCGCGCTCTGGGAGAGGTGCAGCGAGTCCGCCACCTGGGTCAGCTTGCCGTCGCGGGCCACGCGCCAGAAGTAGTAGAGATGATGATAGTTGAGCCGGCTCATTTCGTTCTCTTTTGTAGAACCATTGGTCAATCAATATCTATTTTAATTAAAAATCGCTTCGCCGGATACTTCAGGCTCCACGGATCAGCGGAGCCCTCTCATGCACGGCAACGAGCCATTTTTCATCATCCTGCTTACCCTGGTGCCGCTCGTCCTGGCGCTGGGGGCCGTGGTCAGCGCCCGCGGCGCCACCGCGCGGGCCTGGCGCATCGGCCAGGTCACCACCAGCGTCAGCGTGCTGCTGGCAGCAGCGCTGCTGGTGCTGGGGTTGGTGCACGGCCTGCCGGCACTCGCCGGCTGGTGGCAGAGTGGCATGCTGCAACTATGCATGCTGGCGCTGGCCAACTTCATCGCGTTCGTGGTGATGCGCTACAGCGCTACCTATCTGCAGGGCGAGCCGCGCCAGCGGCGCTTCGTCACGCTCGTCCAGGCGCTCTTCGCCGCGGTCAGCGTGGCGGTGCTCAGCGATCATCTGCTGCTGTTCCTGTTCGCCTGGCTGGGCATCAGCCTGGCCATGCACCAGCTGCTGATGTTCTACCCGGACCGCCCACGTGCCGCCCTGGCAGCGCACAAGAAGTTCCTCTTCGCCCGCGCCGCCGAGCTCTGCGCCGCAGCCGCTTTCCTCATCCTCTACCTGGAGCACGATAGCGCGCGGATCAGCGTCATCACCGCCGCCTATGCCGTACCCGGCCACGCCCTGACTCTCGCCGATCAGGCCGCGGCCTGCCTGATCGGGCTGGCGGCGCTGATCAAGTGCGCCCAGCTACCGCTGCACGGCTGGCTGATCCAGGTGGTCGAGGCGCCGACCCCGGTCTCGGCGACGCTGCACGGCGGGGTGATCAACCTCGGTGGCTACCTGCTGCTGCTGTTCTCGCCGTTGCTGCTGCAGTCGGCGCTGGCCCAGGCGCTGGTGCTGGCGGTGGCCGGTGTCAGCAGCGTGCTGGCGGCACTGGTGATGATGACCCGCGTCAGCGTCAAAGTGCGCCTGGCCTGGTCGACCAGCGCCCAGATGGGCCTGATGCTGGTCGAGATCGCCCTCGGGCTTACCGAACTGGCGCTGCTGCACCTGCTCGCTCACTCCTGCTACAAGGCCTACGCCTTCCTCAGCTCCGGCGAGGCGGTGGCGGAGGATCTGCTACGCCGCCAGGCCCCGGCCCGCAGCCCCTCGCCGGGCCAGTGGCTCGCCGCCTTTCTGATCAGCGCCGCGCTGGTGAGCACGGTGGTGGTGGTGGCACGCAGCCTCAGCGATTCGCCAGCCTTCGCCGCCTACAGCCCCTGGGTGCTGGTCACTTTGGCGCTTAGCGTGATGCTGGCCGAGCGCCGCAGTGAGCGTAGCGCGGGCGCCCTCGGCAGCTTCCTCGGCCTGGCCGTGCTGGTGGTGCTCGCCTATGTCGGCCTCAAGACGCTGTTCGTCACGCTGCTGCCCGCCACCGGGCACAGTGTCTCGCCCTGGGCAGACCTGTGGGTGAGCGTGCTGTTCGTGCTGCTCTTCGCCGGCTACTGGCTGCAGCGCCATGGATTGCACTACCGCGCCTCGCAGACGCTCAACCGTTATTGCTACGCCGGCTTCTACCTCGACGAATGGGTCACCCGTAACACCCTCAAGCTCTGGCCCCACGCGCTGCCCGGCCGGATTCAGGCCAAGCAGCATCACACCGTCTCTCGCGGGAGTTTCCAATGATGAGTCTCGATACCTCTCGAACCGCACGGCTGGCCGACGCGAGCGACGCCATGCCGCTCACCGAGCCCCAGATCGCGGCGCTGGATCGCGCCTGCGCACGCATCGCCCCGAGCTGGCCGCTGGATCGGCTGATCGCAGTGAGCCCCTACTGGACCCAGCGCGGTGAAGACGCCGCCACGGTCTCGGCGCGCCTCTCGGCGCTGGGCAATGTCCACGGCCTGATGCCGCCGAGCCACTATCTGGCGGCGTCGCAGCGCGGTGAGATCACCGAGGCGCACCTGAGTGAGGCCGCCGCACGGCTCGATTACCACGGCGCCTACCGCAACCTGCTGGCGGTGGTAGACGAGCTGAGCCGCTTGCCCCACTGGCACAACATCAGTGATCTGATCGATGCCCGCCGTGACCGCCAGCACCAGATGGCCTGGCGCGACGAGATCACCCATCAGATCAGCCAGTTCTGCGCTGCCTACTATCAGGCGGACGGGCCGCTCAACGCCGAACGCTTGCACGCGCCCCGCGGCAAACGGCTCTACCAGCACTGGCGCGAGATGACCCTCGAGGATCGCGGCATCGCCATCCTGATGGGCGAACCGCGGCTGCGGCGCTACTTCCAGACCCTGCCGGAGAGCGAAGAGGGGCTGTTCCAGGCAGCCATTGCCGAGCTGGACGTCGCCACCGGCCATCTCGAGAGCTACGCCCAGGCGCTGCTGCTCGATATCAACGGCTGGGCCAGCTGGGTCGCCTATCAGGATTGGCAGCAGGGGCTGGATGCCTCCGCCGGTGAAGGGCAGGAGGCGCATCAGCGCGAGGGCGAGCGTCCTCCTTCGGACATGCGCAGCCTGCTGGCGATCCGCCTGGCCTGGGAGCTGGTGCTGTGGCGCTATACCGGAGCGGAGCAGCCGGAGCAGGCCGAGCGCCTGAATCGGCTGTGGCACGCCGAGCTGGTGGAGCTGCCGACGCGCATCGAGCGCCACCAGCGTGCGCAGCAGCCGCTATGGGTGTGGCAGCTCGCCAGCGAAATCGCCTACCAGCAGCCGCTGCATCACGCGCTGCGGCAGGCTGCGGGTGTGGCTTCAGGCAATACGCAGACGCCGCGGCTACAGGCGGTGTTCTGCATCGATGTGCGCTCCGAGCCGATGCGCCGGGCGCTGGAGCGCCAGAGCCCGGCGATCCAAACCCTGGGCTTCGCCGGCTTCTTCGGACTGCCGCTGGCGCACCAGCAGGGCGGCACCGCGCTGGCCCAGCCGCATCTGCCGGGGTTGCTGGCGCCACAGGTGATGCTCAAGAGCGAACCGAACACGGGGACGACACACACCGCGCAACGGCTGAACTGGCAGGCACGCCTGCAGGAGTGGAGCCGCACGGCGAGCGCCAGTTTCACTGCGGTGGAGGCGGGCGGGCTGCTCTATGCCGGCAAGCTGCTGCGCCGCTCGCTGGAGGCCAAGGGCCGGCGCCAGCCGCTCGCCATGGATACGCTGAGCTGGCACTGGCGCGGCAGTGGTGAGGCGCTGAGCCTGGCCGACAAGGCCGCGCTCGCCCGCAGCGTGCTGGTGGGCATGGGGCTGACCGAGCACATCGCCTCGCGAGTACTGCTGGTGGGGCACGGCAGCCACAGCAGCAACAACCCGCATGCTGCGGGGCTCGAGTGTGGCGCCTGCGGCGGCCAGTCCGGGGAGGTCTCGGTGCGCGCCCTGGCGCGGCTGCTCAACGACCCCGCGATGCGGGAGGCGCTGGCCGAAGATGGACTGGTCATCCCCCAAGAGACGCGCTTCGTACCGGCGCTGCATCACACCATCACCGACCGCCTCGAACTGCTGGAGGTCGAGACGGACGCCCAAGTGCTGGGTGAAGAGATGCGCACCTGGCTCCAACGGGCCGGCGAGCAGGCCCGGCGCGAGCGCGCCCCGCAGCTCGGCCTCGCGGCCGATACGCCCGAACTCGAGCAGACCCTGGACCGCCGCGGCGCCGACTGGTCGCAGACCCGCCCCGAGTGGGGGCTGGCCAACAACGCCAGCTTCATCGCCGCCCCGCGGCGCTGTACCGCGCTACTCGATCTTGCCGGGCGCAGCTTCCTGCACGACTACGACTGGCGCACGGATAGCGACTTCGCGCGGCTGGAAGCGATCATGACCGCACCGCTGGTGGTCGCCCACTGGATCAACATGCAGTACAACGCCTCGGTCACCGATAACCGCAAGTTCGGCAGTGGCAACAAGGTGTTGCACAACGTGGTCGGTGGGCATATCGGGGTGTTCGAAGGCAACGGCGGCGATCTGCGTATCGGCCTGCCGTTGCAGTCGCTGCACGACGGCGAACGCTGGCGCCACGAACCGCTGCGCCTGAGCGCCTACCTCGCCGCACCCCCGGAAGCCATCGCGGATATCGTCGCACGCCACGAGGCGCTGACCTCGCTGACGCACAACGGCTGGCTGCATCTGTTCGCGCTGGATGATCATAGCGGCGAAGTACTCGCTTACCGTAACGGGCAGTGGGTCAGTAGCTAACGGTAAGATTTGCCTAGCAAACTCGCCGTATCAGAAAAAGCCCCGGGCCGGACCACTGGCTCGGGGCGTTTCTCTTTTGTGGCGCTTTCACTGAGCCGGCATCCGCTTGCGTGGTGGAGTTCCCGGGGGCTGAATCCCAGAGCGGCGAATTATGCGTCTATTGCGACCCGCAACGTTTTGCATCCTTCATGATGAGTGAATAATCTTGTTGTTCAAAACCTCTTGCATGGCCAGGTGGAATTGTCTCTCAGCTGAATGCTAGCGCTACTGCATGGATGGCAAGTGCCATCACCTCATGCCTAGGTAGGGGCGGTAGCGTGGCCAGGCATTAGGTTCTCTCGGAACGCGGGCTGTAGCGTTTTACCCGCATGATGGCCTTCACACGATCCATCAGCTTGGGAGGTCTGCTCTGCGCATCTATCCGTTGATGTCTGAGCTGCTGTGTTTCTATACAGCTTCATTGGCTCTGACAACACGCGCAAGCGCGCGAACTCTTCATAGGAAGGTTAGCTGTTTGGAGAAGCCTTTTCTATCAGGGGGTTAAGTAAAAATGGTGTGCTCGATAATGTTGTTGGGCGTGCTAGCGCGTTCAAGTCACTAAGCGAGCGCGCTGTATAACCACTGTTATATTTGAGGGAGTCATGAGTAAACTCGACAACGTTGTTCAAGCAATTCGCTCAGATCTCTCTGATATCGCCACAAATCACGATAAAGATGACGGTGATCTGCACCGCTTCGTCGGTGTTGATACTTCGCGTTCTTACAATTTTATTTTGGATGCTTTTTACCTATTGGAGGACACCCAATTAGCGAAAGCCTCATTCAGAGATTCTAGGTTTCGAGACTTAGATTTTGGCGCCTTGTATCTGTTTTACTACGGCCTTCTCAATGCGTGTTACATGCAACAGCAGGCTACACTCGTATTGTGCAGGGAGCTTGGCGTTACTGACGGCTTGGAGTCAATTAAAACCGCAGACATTGTAAATTTCAGAAATAGCTTTTCGGCCCACTCACCTAACCGTGGTAGAGGAAACGAACAGCACAGTTTTATTCTCGACAGACACGCTATGCGTTTTGGCCGAGTTGAAGGTTATTCGACCAATCATGTAAGCGGCCACCTTTCTCTTCAAGCAAATATTTTCCAGTTGCTGAACGATTGGGACGAGAGCCTCGATGAGGTGTTCGACCTGATTGGACAGCGCGTCTATGGTGATCAGTTATGCCAGAAAATATAACAAGACCAGGCACGGCGACGTCTACTACATTGCGGCTTCGCCTCCATTCCGTAGCCGCGCATGCTGGCTGGCGTTAAGTGGGACCCAAGTCAGGAGAAGTGAATGGATTATCTTAAAATTCTAATCCCTTTGATCGCGGCAGCTACTGCTTGGTTCGCGAACGAATGGCGGAAACGACGCTGGGAGGAGTACCATAGAAAGGAGGATAGATACCAAGAGCTAATAAAATCGCTCAAGGGTTTCTATGCATCGTCTTGGTCTCAAGAGGAAAGTAAGGTTCTAAAGAATCAGTTCATAGATCAGCTTAATCTTTGTTGGATGTACTGTCCGGATGAGGTAATCCAGAAGGCTTATAGATTTATCGAGTCGGTTCACACTGGAAGCGATTCGTCTGACGAAGAAAAAGAGGTTGCATTGGGTAGCCTCATCCTAGCTATTAGGAAGGACCTCATAAGCCAAAAGTTACTATCAAAAACCTCCCTAAAACCTGAAGATTTCAAGCTATTAACGTCCACTTAACAAGCCAAGGCAGTGGGGCATATTTTTTGCTTCGCTGCGCTCAAAACGCAAAAACATGCCCCTGCTTGGGGGCGTTAGACAAAGGAGGTGAAATGACGGAAGTTATCGCAGAGTGGTTTGATGCTGAGCGGTTAGTTAGCGCCGCTGAAACCGAGGATGAGATTGGCACCGTTCTTCGTATGCACCTTGCGATCGATCAATTACTTGAATCCTATCTCGACCGAAAGATAACTGCAGACCTTAAGCCATACATAAAGATACCGCGTTATACTGGGCAGAAACTGTCATTTGCAGGTGCGTTTGGAATGCCTATTCCCTTCGTCAGAGCAATGCATGAGGTCAATGGAATCCGAAACGAGTTGGCACATAAAATCAAATCACTCGCGGACGATAGAGTTGCACAGCTTGCTCGACAGGTTGACCGTATCAAAGAATTTGATGAAAATTTTACATCGCTTGCGCAACGCTACATTGAGCTACCTCGCGCACGGCCGGGTGAAAGAATCACCTTTGGATCTGGCAACGTTAGGTTGGATTTTCTGATTTCGTCGTTTGCACTCTTAGCCGCAGCGTCGCAATGGCTGGCTGTCCAAGCTGGAGCACCCGATGTCTAAAAAGTGGCAGCAGTCGGAACGCTTTTCCGCTCCTGCGTCGCTCCAAACGTCCGCTGTGCCAAGCGTTATGTGGGCGTCTCCATTAGAGAATGTATATGGCATTCGGTGAGTTCGAAGCAAAGAAAATTGAGCGGGCTGCTTCTGAATTTCTTGAGGGTCGGAGGCCGCCAGTCGGAATCAGACCCAAGTTAGACCTATCCGTTTGGGTTTCTGGTCAAAGCGTTCAGATTGTCGAAATTCGTGCCCATTTTCGAGATTCGTCCACGAACACTGGTGTCAATTCGCCACCAAGGATGCATGGTTGCCACAACGCAAAGCCTCCAAGCCAGCAAGCTGACTCAAGGGCTTTCTTCGTCTTCTGCGCTGTTGTGACTTCGCTATTGGTCACTGGGAGCCCGCTCTCGTAGCGCCATGGTCTATCTTGTCCCTAATCTCCAGAGATCGGTACGTTCACGCCGAGATGAAAGGACTAAACCCTTATGAGCTGTCTCTTTTGTGACATGGTGGCCGGGTGGGTGCCCTGTCATCGGATCTGGGAGGATGAGCGGCATCTCGCTTTTCTCTCCATCTTCCCCAATACCCGTGGTTTCAGTGTGGTGATCCCCAAGGCGCATCACGGTAGCTATGCCTTCGAACAGGAAGACACGGTGCTGTGTGAGTTGATCGTGGCGACCAAGCAGGTGGCCAGGCGGCTGGATCGAGCGCTGGCGGGCGTGGCCCGCTGCGGCATGTTCTTCGAGGGCTACGGCGTCGATCACCTCCACGCCAAGCTGTTTCCCATGCACGGTACCGGCGATGATGCGGGTTTCCAGCCGATCGAATCGCGGGTGGACAAGTATTTCGAGCGCTACGAAGGGTATCTCTCTTCTCACGACTATAGGCGTGCCGACGATGCCGAGCTGGCCCGGCTTGCGGCGTTTATTCGCGAGGCTGACAGCGACACTCAGGAGGAGTAAGTCGGGGAGATGTACAGCGCCCGCTGCCGCGGGTACGGTAGGCTTCCTACGAAAACTGTCTGCGCTCGGCAATACGGCGTTAAAAATCGGTTCAGAGTGCTCATTTACACCCCGTAAACTCCGCCTCTTCTCCCATTTTTGCCTTGTCTTGCCTTCGCTCGACGACTTTTCGTGCGAACCCTAGGGCTTGGTTTTCCCTGATCCTTTCCTGACCTGTCTGCGAGAGCGTATCTCATGTCCCATCCTGCTGATCCCCGTCGTTTCGCCGTGGCCTACTCGTGGCGCTGGCTGGCGCTTTTGTGTCTGGTGCTGGCCCTGTCGGGCTGCGGCGTCAATAACATCCCGACCCTGGACGAGAAGGTGAAGTCGGCCTGGGCCCAGGTCGAGAACCAGTACCAGCGCCGGGCGGATCTGATCCCCAATCTGGTCGAGACGGTGAAGGGCTACGCCCAGCAGGAGAAGGAGACCCTGACCGCGGTGACCGAGGCGCGCGCCAAGGCGACCTCGATCCAGGTCGATGCCGATACCCTCAACGACCCGCAGACGCTCAAGCGCTTCGAGCAGGCCCAGAGCCAGCTGACCGGGGCACTGAGCCGGCTGATGGCGGTCTCCGAGCGCTACCCCGAACTCAAGTCCAACCAGAACTTCCTGGCCCTGCAGTCGCAGCTGGAAGGGACCGAGAATCGCATCGCCGTGGCGCGGCGCGACTTTATCCAGGCGGTGCAGGCCTACAACACCGAGATTCGCACCTTCCCGGGCAAGATCTGGCACAGCCTGCTCTACAGCGACATGCCGATCCGCGAGACCTTCGAGGCCACCAGCCCGAATGCCGACCAGGCACCCCAGGTCAAGTTCTGAGGTGCCGGTGGACGTTCGAGCCCGCCTTTTTCACTGCCACAGGAGCGCGCCCATGCGACACGCGATCTCGCTGACACTCGCCGTCTGGCTGGCGCTGTTCGCCGCGGTCGCGGTGGCAGCGCCGGATTTCCCCGAGCTCACCGGGCGCGTGGTGGACAACGCCAAGCTGCTCGATGCCGGCACTACGAGCCAGCTTGATGCGATGCTCAAGGCACATGAAGAAGCCACCGGCGAGCAGGTGGTGGTGGTCACGCTGCCCGATCTCCAGGGCGAAACCATCGAGCAGTACGGCTATCAGCTGGGGCGCCACTGGGGCATCGGCCAGAAGGGCGAGGACAACGGCGCGCTGCTGATCGTGGCGATGGCCGAGCGCAAGGCGCGGATCGAGGTCGGCTATGGGCTCGAGGGCCGGCTGACCGATGCCCAGTCCTCACGGATCATCAATCAGGTGCTGCTACCGGCGTTCAAGCAGGGCCAGTTCGCCGCCGGCATCGTCGATGCCAGCCGGGCGATCATCCAGACCCTGGGCGGCGACCCGGGAGCCCGCGCCAGCACGCCCAAGCCCCAGCGTGACGAGTCGCATCACCTGGGCGGCGCCGGGATCTGGTTCGGGCTGCTGTTCTTCATCGTCATGCTGATCGTGCGTGGCGGCGGAGGCGGTGGTGGCGGGGGGAGTCGCCGGCGGCGTCGGCGAGGCGCCATGGGCGGCGTGCTGCTGGGCGGCGGCCTGGGTGGTGGCTTCGGCGGCGGCGGCTTTGGCGGCGGCGGTGGCTTCAGTGGTGGTGGTGGCGGGTTCGGGGGCGGTGGCGCCTCCGGTGGCTGGTAACGAGCGAGGCGATGGCAGATGACGCTACTCAATGAACGTGAGCGGCAGCAGGTAGGCGAGGCGATCACCCGCATCGAACGCGATACCGACGCCGAGATCGTCACCGTGCTGGCGCGCCAGGCGGATGACTACACCTATATTCCGCTGCTGTGGGCCGGGCTGGCGGCGCTGCTGGTGCCGGGGGCCGTGGCGGTGGTGGCCAGCTGGCTGGGGCTGATCGCTGGCTTCGGCGCCTGGTCGCTGCTGCTGGTGCAGTGGCTGCTGTTCAGCCTGTTGGCGCTGGCGTTTCGCTGGCCGCCGCTGCTGACCCGGCTGATCCCGCGCCGGGTACGCTTCTGGCGCGCGGCCAATCTGGCCCGGCGGCAGTTCCTGGAGCAGAACCTGCACCGCACCGAGGCCGGCACCGGCATGCTGATCTTCGTCTCGGAGGCGGAGCGTTACGTGGAGATCCTGGTTGACCACGGCATCTCCCAGCGCCTCGACGACAGCGAGTGGGGGCAGATCGTCGCACGCTTTACCGCGCAGGTGCAGGGCGGGCGCACGCTGGCGGGCTTCCTCGACTGTATCGAAGCCTGCGGCGAGCGTCTCAAGGTCCACCTGCCGGCGACCCATGAGCGCAACGAGCTGCCCAACCGGCTGATCGTGCTGGAGTGAGCGGGCGAGCCGCCGTTACCCGGCGTTCGCGATCCGCCTCATCTCTACTTTCATACCTCCATACCGGGCCTGAAACGCAGACGCCACCGCACATGCGGTGGCGTCTTTGGTTCTGCGTTTAGGGTTTAGCGTCCTAGCGTAGGGCTCAGCGGTTGCCGCTGGCCGCGCCGCCATTGCCGCTGCCGCGACCCCGGCCGCCCCGCGAGCGGCGACGCCGCGGTGCGGTCGACTCGTTGCCGCGGTTCTCGCCGCTACGGTTGTCGTTGCCACGGTTGTTGTTGCCGCGCGGCTCGCCGTTCTGGCGCTGATTGTTGGCACTGCGCTGACCGCCGCTGCGCTGCGGCCCGGAACCGTTACGGTTGCCGCCCTGACGACGCGGCGGACGCGCCGGGCGACCTTCGTTCTCGTCGACCTTGGGGCCGCCGCCCGGCGTCGGCTCGAAGCCGCTCACCGTCTGGCTCTCCAGACGCTGGCTGATCAGCCGCTCGATGCCGGCCAGCTCCTTCTTCTCGTCCAGACTCACCAGCGAGACCGCCTGGCCGCTGGCCCCGGCGCGTCCGGTACGCCCGATACGGTGGACGTAATCCTCCGGCACGTTGGGCAGCTCGAAGTTGACCACCTGCGGCAGCTGGTCGATATCCAGGCCGCGGGCGGCGATATCGGTCGCTACCAGCGCGCGGACATCACCGTTCTTGAAGTCGGCCAGTGCCTTGGTGCGCGCGTTCTGGCTCTTGTTGCCGTGGATCGCCGCGGCTTCGATGCCCTGGCCTTCGAGATACTTGGTCAGGCGGTTGGCGCCGTGCTTGGTGCGGGTGAAGACCAGCACTTGCTGCCACTGGTGGGTCTCGATCAGGTGCGACAGCAGCGCCGGCTTGCGGCTCTTGTCCACCGGATGCACCCACTGGGTCACCGTGGCCGCCGCGGTATTGCGCGGGGTCACCGAGACCTCCACCGGGTCGTTGACGATGCTCTTGGCCAGGTTGCGGATATCCTGGGAAAAGGTGGCCGAGAACAGCAGGTTCTGGCGCTTCGCCGGCAGCACCTTGAGGATGCGGCGGATATCGTGGATGAAGCCCATGTCGAGCATGCGGTCGGCTTCGTCGAGCACCAGGACTTCGAGCGCTTCGAACGACACTGCCTTCTGCTGGTGCAGGTCGAGCAGACGCCCGGGGGTGGCTACAAGGATATCCACGCCGGACTTCAGCTTGGCGATCTGCGGGTTGATCTTAACCCCGCCGAAGACCACCGCGCTGGTCAGCGGCAGGTGCTTGCCGTAGGTCTCGACGCTTTCGCCGACCTGGGCCGCCA
Organism: Salinicola sp. DM10; assembly: GCF_017306975.2. Classification (NCBI taxonomy): domain Bacteria; kingdom Pseudomonadati; phylum Pseudomonadota; class Gammaproteobacteria; order Oceanospirillales; family Halomonadaceae; genus Salinicola; species Salinicola sp. DM10. The sequence goes on along the minus strand of NZ_JAFLEN020000001.1, from coordinate 1,400,598 downwards.
GTTCGCGGGTCGGGGTCAGGATCAGCGCACGCACCGGACGGCCGTTGGGGCGCTGGGCTTCGGAAAGACGCTGCAGAATCGGCAGGGTGAAGCCGGCGGTCTTGCCGGTGCCGGTCTGCGCCGCGGCCATCACGTCACGGCCGTCGAGTACGGCGGGGATGGCCTGGGCCTGAATCGGGGAGGGGGTGTCGTAGCCTTCTTCGGCCACGGCTTTCAGCAACGGGGCGCTCAGGCCCAGTGAATCAAAAGACATTCGGTAATCTCTAGTCGCGGCGGATGGCGTAGCGAAGCGGCTACGCGCTGCCGGGGAAAAGCCAGTGCTGGCAGGTGCGCCGGTGGGGCGCCGATCAGATGGGTCGTCAGAGTTATCCGCTTCGCGTGACGACGGCCAGACAGGTCATGGCGATGGCCGGCAGCTTAACGTATGTCTGCGTCCACCGCTATCCCGGTCTCGTTTCGCCGCCAACGCGGCCGTGGTGAAGCGCTACACTAGAGGGCCTACAAGAGGATCAGTCGGACGCGCGCCTTACCTCGTAACGAGGAATCAAACAAGGAGAACACCATATGTCGATTCGCTGGAGATCCGCCCTGGCCCTGGGCGCGCTGAGCTTGAGTCTGTGCGCGAGCATGGCGCCGCTCGCCGAGGCCCAATCCGCCACGCCGGGGGCGACGCTGTGCGCCAAGGTGCCGGTGCCCTGCAATGCGGTGATCGCGCACCGTGGCGCTTCCTATCAGGCCCCCGAGTCGACCCGGCCGGCCTATCTGCTGGCCCGCGATCTGGGCGCGGATTACCTCGAACTCGACCTACAGCGCACCCGCGATGGCCAGCTGGTGGCCTTTCACGACAACACCCTGGGGCGTAACACCAACGTCGCCGAGGTCTTCCCCGAGCGCGCCGATGCGCCAATCTCCGCCTTCACCCTGGCCGAGCTGAAGCAGCTCGATGCCGGCAGCTGGTTCAATGCGCGCTACCCCGAGCGAGCCCGCGACGCCTATGCCGGGCTCAAGGTCCTGACCCTCGACGAGGTGATCGATATCGCCGAGGGCGGCGCCAACCACCCCGGGCTCTACATCGAGACCAAGGTGCCGGAGCAGTTCCCCGGGATCGAGCGCGATCTGCGCGACAAGCTCACCGCGCGCGGCTGGCTGGGGGAGGGGGCCGGCGCCTGGGCACCGGCCAGCGGTGACGCGGTCAAGGTCGCCGACGGCAAGGCGCGGGTCATCCTGCAGACCTTCTCCAAGGCCAGCCTCGCGGCGCTGGAAGAGACCATGCCCCAGGTGCCGCGGGTACTGCTGCTGTGGCTGGGCGAGGGCGGTATCGACGCCGCGCCGAGCGACCCCCAGGGCGAGCACGAGAGCGACGCCGACTACTACGCGCGCCAGCAGGTGGCCTCGCCGGCGGCCTACCAGGCGTGGCTCGATGTCGCCAAGGCACACGGCGCCATCGGCGTCGGGCCCTCCACCGTGCAGCACGATCATGACGGGGCCTTCAGCAGTCAGTTCAGCTACATGGAGCTGGCGGCGCCGTGGATGGTCAGTCTGGCGCATGACGACGGCCTGCTGGTCCACGCCTACACCGTCGACGAGCCGGCGGATTTCGCCCGCTATCGCGACAACGGCGTCGATGGCTTCTTCACCAATCGCCCCGCGGCGCTGCTCGAGTTTCTCGGCCGTCCGGTGGGGGATCAGGGGGTGATTCTGACCCGCGAGGGGTTCTAGGATTCATAACCCCCAGGCGCTGTCCGAGGAGGAGGGCGCCGAGTCTTTACATTATCTTGCCGGGCACGCCACCGCGCCCGGTACTCGTTTTTCATGAGGTTAGTCATATGTTTACCGACCGCCCCCAGGCCCAGTCCAGCGTCCAGATCGACAACGCCCGCGTGCGCGTCACCGAGTGGCGCTTCGCCCCCGGTGCCGAGACCGGCTGGCACGTGCACGACTGTGACTACGTGGTGGTACCCCAGAGCACCGGCAAGCTCGATCTCGAGACGCTGGACGGCCACACCTTCTCGACGCTGGAGAGCGGCGTCTCCTACTACCGCGAGCGCGGCGTCGAGCACAATGTGATCAACCCCAACGACGAGGAGTTCGTGTTCGTCGAGATCGAACTCAAGGTCTGAGATGGCGTGGCGGTAGAGGAGGGCTTGGGAGATAATCGTCGCCTTTCTCCCCCTCACGAGTACTCGGCATGACCCAGCCCCACGTCCACGGCCCCGATTGTGGCCACGATCACGCCCATGAGCACGACCACGGCGCCGCTGGTCACGTTCACGGCCCGCACTGCCAGCATCACCACCACACGCCCCAGGCGCCGGTGCGTAATGCGCTCAAGGATGTCGGGCGTAACGACCCCTGCCCGTGCGGTAGTGGGAAGAAGTTCAAGAAGTGCCACGCCACTTGAAGTTCCGAGTGCGCCGCCTCAAGCCGGGGCGACCATCGCCTGCTTGAGGTGCGCCACGAAGGCCGCTGTGGCCGCCGGCAGGGTGCGGTTGGTCAAGGTCTGCACTTCGATGTGGCGGGCGTCCATGCCGGCGTCGACGATGGGGATCGCCACCAGCCGCTGCTGCGCCAGCCGCTGGCGAATGGAGAGCTCCCCGGCGAGTGCGATGCCGCCGCCGAAGATGGCGCAGTTGAGCATCGACTCGATGTAGTTGCTGGTGAACACCGAGGTGAAGATCAGATTCTGCTGGCCACAGCAGATGTCGAACAGCTGGCGCAGGGTGGTTTCCGGCGGCGGCAGCAGCATGGCGTGGGGCTGCAACTGGGCCAGTTTGAGTTGACGTCTGCCGGCCAGGGGATGCGCCGGAGACATCAGCGCCAGGATCGGCGAGCGCTGGCGGTGCTCGACGCGCACGTCGGGCTGCGGCGCCAGGCTGAAGGTGAGCCCGATATCCACCTCGCCCTCGCGCACTTGGCGCGTCACCTCGGCGGGTGAGGCCACGTTTAGCCGGAACAGGATGCCGGCGTAGGCGTGGCGGAACTCGGCGATCGCCTTGGGCAGAAAGTCGACCGCGAATCCCTCCGAACTGGCCAGCCGCACGGTGCCGCGCTGAAGCCCCCGCAAGCCCTGGATCTCGCCCACCACGCGCTCGCTCTCCAGCTGCTGGCGCCGCGCATGCAGCGCCAGCAGTTCGCCCGCCGCGCTGGGGATCATGCCGCGGGCGCGGCGCTCGAACAGTTGGGTGTCGAGTTCGGTCTCGAGCCGCGCGATCTGACGGCTGATTGCGGAGGCGGCGACGTTGAGATGAGCCGAGGCCTCACTGATGGAACCCCACTTGATCACTGCCAGGAAGTAGCGCAGGGCGGTCTCCTGCAACGCGCGATGGGAGCTGGCCATGATGTGTTGCCCTGTTTTTATTAAGGTTTGCCGATACGGCAAGGATGCCATCGAAACATGATACTTGCGGCATGTTTTTCCCTTCGATAGCTTGATTTTCAAGCGCCATCTCGAGCGAGCTTGCTCGCCGGCGCTTCTGACTCATCACCCGACGGCACCCATCAAGGCATTCAAGGCGACAGCTAAAAACGACAGCCAACAAGCGACAGCCAATAAACAGACGACAGCATCAACGACGACAGTAACAACAAGACGAGGTCGATATGCGTTCCACTACCGTGCTCCATCGCGTGCTGGTCGGCACTACCCTGTGCTGCCTCTCGCTGCCCGCCCTGGCCGGCAAGGCCGACGACACCCTGGTCTACGCTTCCGATACCGAGCCGGAGAACGTCAGCCCCTACCACAACAACGTGCGCGAAGGGGTGATCCTCTCGCATCTGGCCTGGGATACCCTGATCTACCGCAATCCGCAGACCAATCAGTATCAGCCGCAGCTGGCCACCGAGTGGCACTGGGTCGACCCCACCACCCTGGACATGACCCTGCGCCAGGGGGTGACCTTCCAGAACGGGGAGCCGTTCGATGCCGACGACGTGGTGTTCACCTTCAACTACGTGGTCTCGCCCGACTCCAAGGTGGTCACGCGCCAGAACGTCGACTGGATCGAGAGCGTCGAGAAGCTGGGTGATTTCCAGGTGCGCTTCCATCTCAAGCAGCCGTTCCCGGCGGCGCTGGAGTATCTCTCCGGGCCGACGCCGGTCTATCCCGATCAGTACTTCCAGAAGGTCGGCCTGGCCGAATTCAGCCGGCACCCGATCGGCACCGGCCCCTATCGCATCACCGAGGTGAAACCGGGGGAGGGCGTCAAGCTCACGCGTAACCCGGACTACTTCGCCGGCAGTCCGCTGGGCCAGCCGAAGATCGGCAACATCGAGTTCAAGGTGATTCCCGATCAGGACTCCCGCGTGGCCCAACTGATGACCGGGCAGGTCGATTGGATCTGGCGGGTGCCGGCGGATCAGGCCGAGCAGATGCAGGGCATGCCGGGTATCACCGTGGCCAGCGGCGAGACCATGCGGGTCGGCTACATTTCCTTCGATGCCGCCAAGCGTGAGGCCTCGCCGCTGAGCAAGCTCGAGGTGCGCCAGGCGATCAACTACGCCATCAACCGCCAGGGCATGGCCGACAATCTGGTGCGCGGAGGCAGCCGGCCGCTCTACGCGCCGTGCTTCCCGGCCCAGTTCGGCTGCGAGACCCAGGACGTGGTCAAGTACGCCTATGACCCGGACAAGGCGCGCGCGCTGCTGGCGGAAGCCGGCTACCCGGACGGCTTCGAGATCGATCTCTACGCCTACCGTGAGCGCGACTACGCCGAGGCGATGATCGGCGACCTGCGCAAGGTGGGTATCCGCGCCAATCTGCGCTTCATGACCTCGGCGGCGCTGCTCGATCAGCAGCGCAGTGGCAACACCGACATGTCGTTCAAGACCTGGGGCTCCTACTCGGTCAACGACGCCTCGGCCTTCACCAGCGTCTACTTCGGCGGCGGCGCTGACGATCTGTGGCAGGACCCGCAGGTCGAGTCCTGGCTCGAGACCGCCGACACCTCGACGGACCCCGCGGTGCGCCGCGAGAACTACCGCCAGGCGCTGGCGCGGATCTCCCAGCAAGCCTACTGGGCGCCGCTGTTCTCCTACTCGACCTACTACGCCTACACCTCGGATCTGAACTTCACCCCCTACCCGGACGAGCTGCCGCGCTTCACCGAGGCGAGCTGGAAATGATCCGGCTGTCGTGAGGCCGCGCCCCGGTCAGCGCCGGGGCGTTCGAGAGCCGTCGCGACGCATCGGGTGATGAGAGAAGGGTGACGCAAGCGTCGACAGGCGTCAGGAGAGACGGGGAGAGGCGTTCGGCTTATGGGCACATTCATCGTGCGTCGCCTGCTGGTGGCGCTGGGCGTGGCACTGACCATCTCGGTGGTCAGCTTCATGCTGCTGCATCTATCGGGGGATCTGGCGACATCGATCGCCGGGCCCGAGGCGACTGCCGAACAGGTCGCGCAGATCCGCACCGAGTACGGGCTAGATCGCCCCATCGTGAGCCAGTATCTCGACTGGCTGGGCGGGGCGCTGCAGTTCGATTTCGGGCGCTCCTACTACTACCAGAGCACGGTGGTCGAGCTGATCGTCGAGCGCATGCCGATCACCCTGACCCTGGGCGGCCTGGCGCTGGGGCTGGCGGTGTGCATCTCGATCCCGCTCGGGGTGGTCGCCGCGCTCAAGCGCGACAGCTGGGTCGACCGCCTGGCGCTGCTGTTCGCGGTGGTGGGGCAGGCGATGCCCAGCTTCTGGTTCGGCCTGACCCTGATCGTGGTCTTCGCGGTCACCCTCAAGTGGCTGCCGGCGGCGGGCAGTGGGGGGCTCGAGCACTTCATTCTGCCGGCGATCGCGCTCGGCTACTACGCCACCCCGGCGATGATGCGCCTGACCCGCACCGGCATGCTCGAGGTGCTGGAGTCGGACTATATCCGCACCGCCCGGGCCAAGGGGCTCTCCACCACCGCGGTGATCTTCAAGCACGCCCTGCGCAACGCCATCATCCCGGTGGTGGCGCTGGCCGCGGTGGAGCTCGGCTTCATGCTCGGCGGTTCGGTGGTGATCGAGTCGGTGTTCTCCCTCGGCGGGCTGGGTCAGCTCGCCTGGGACGCCATCTCGCGCAACGACTATCCGGTGGTGCAGGCGGTGGTGTTGATCATCGCGCTGTTCTACATCGTGCTGACGCTGCTGGCGGATATCGCCAATGCGGCGCTCGATCCGCGCATTCGCACCCGCTGAGGAGCCCGCCATGACCGTTTCGACTTCGACGACATCTCGCCCCTCGCGGGCACCCGCTGCCGGCGGCCGTGCCCGCGCGCTGAGCGAAGTCCCGTTGCCGCCCCCGGCCTGGTCGCGGGTGACGCGCAAGGTGTTCGGCCACCGCGGCCTGGCGATCGGCCTGGTCTGCGTCGGGCTGGCGGTGCTGATCGCGCTGTTCGCCCCGCTGCTGGCCCCCCACGACCCCTATTTCCAGGATATCTCCAACCGTATGGTGCCGCCGGTCTGGCACGACAAGGGCAGCTGGGAGCACGTGCTGGGCACCGACAAGCTGGGGCGCGACTATCTCAGCCGGCTGATCTACGGCACCCGCATCTCGCTCATCATCGGGCTGGTGGCGGCGCTGATCTCGGGCGTGATCGGTACCACCCTGGGTGTGCTCGCCGGCTACTTCGGCGGCCGCGTCGATGCCTTCATCAGCTACATCATCACCACCCGCCTGGCGATGCCGGTGGTGCTGGTGGCGCTGGCCCTGGCCTCGCTCACCGGCGGTTCGCTGACCACGGTGATCGTGCTGCTGGGGCTGCTGCTGTGGGATCGCTTCGCGGTGGTCTCGCGCTCGGTGACCCAGCAACTGCGCGATGCCGAGTACGTCTATGCCGCGCGCACCCTGGGCTGCTCGCTGCCCTACATCCTGCTGCGCGAGGTGCTGCCCAACATCGCCGGGGCGCTGATCGTGGTGATCACCCTGGAGATGGCCCACGCCATCCTGCTCGAAGCGACGCTGTCGTTTCTGGGCATGGGCGTGCAGCCGCCGCTGCCCTCCTGGGGGCTGATGGTTGCCGAGGGCAAGGCCTACATGTTCTTTCAGCCATGGGTGATCGCGATTCCCGGCGTGGCGCTGTTCGTGCTGGTGCTGGCGATCAATCTGCTGGGTGACGGATTGCGCGATCTCAACGCACCGGGAGGGCGCCACTGATGCCACTGCTCGATGTCCAGGACCTGCGGGTCGATCTGCCGGTGGAAGCCGGCACCCTGCACGCCGTACGCGGTATCGACTTAAGCGTCGAGCGCGGCGAGATGCTGTGCCTAGTGGGGGAGTCCGGCTGCGGCAAGTCGATGACCTCGCTGGCGCTGATGGGGCTGCTGCCGCGGCGCGCCCGGCTCAGCGCCGGGCGTCTAGATTTTGACGGCGAGTCGCTGACGGCGCTCTCCGAGCGGCGGCGCGGCCAGCTGCGTGGCCGCCGCATGGCGATGATCTTCCAGGAGCCGATGACCGCGCTCAACCCGGCTTACACGCTGGGCAATCAGCTCTGCGAGGCGTTCCTGCGCCACCGCCTGGGCAACCGCCGCCAGGCCCGCGAGCGCGCCATCGAACTGCTCGAACGGGTCGGCATCAGCGCCGCCGCCGAGCGTCTGGCGCAGTACCCGCACCAGCTCTCCGGCGGTCTGCGCCAGCGCGTGATGATCGCCATGGCGCTGATGTGCGACCCCGATCTGATCATTGCCGACGAGCCCACCACGGCGCTCGACGTGACCATCCAGGCGCAGATCCTGCGGCTGCTGCGCGACCTGCAGCAGGAGCTGGGTACCGCGGTGATCTTCATCACCCACGATCTCGGCGTGGTGGCGCGGATCGCCGATCGTGTGGCGGTGATGTACGCCGGCGAGGTGATCGAGACCGCGCCCACCCAGGCGCTCTACGCCAACCCCAGCCACCCCTACACCCGCGGGCTCTTGAGCTGTATTCCGGCCCCCGGCAAGACCCTGCCCGGCAGCCGCCTGCAGGCGATTCCCGGGGTGGTGCCGAGCCTGGTCGGCGAGGTCGAGGGTTGCGCTTTCCGCAACCGCTGCCCGCTGGTGCGCGAGGGCCAAGTCGATGCCGCGCGCTGCGAGCGCACGCCCGAGCTGCGCCAGCTTGCCGGCGCCCATCAGGCGCGCTGCCATTACGCTGAACACCGCGCGGCCACGCGCGTCGTCCAACCGGAGCTGAGCCCATGAACGCGCTATCGTCCCCCGGCGCACTGGCCGATCAGGCTGGCGCCCCTACAGGCACCGAGACAGGCAGCGACACCGATACCGGCATCGATACCATGCCGGCGCTCGAACTGTGCGCACTCTCCAAGCGCTACACCCTGGGTGGCGGGCTGTTCAAGCGTGGTCGTGCGCTGCAGGCGGTGAGCGAGGTTTCGCTGGCGATTCCGCGCGGCCAGGTGATGGGGTTGGTCGGCGAGTCCGGCTGCGGCAAGAGCACCCTGGCCAAGATGCTGCTGGGGCTGGCAACGCCCAGCGCCGGCGAGGTGCGCGTCGATGGCCGCCCGCTGGGGGACGCCGGGCAGAAGGCGCTGGCGCGGCATATCCAGCCGATCTTCCAGGACCCCTATTCGTCGCTCAATCCGCGCAAGCGGGTGGCGGCGATCGTCGAATTGCCGCTGCGCGTGCACGGCATCGGCACCCCGCGCGAGCGGGCCCGGCGGGTCGCCGAGACGCTCGATCTGGTTGGCCTGCCCCAGCGCGCCGCGGCGCAGTTTCCGGGCCAGCTCTCCGGCGGCCAGCGCCAGCGCGTGGCGATCGCCCGGGCGCTGATCATGCGTCCGGATATCGTGATCTGCGACGAGCCCACTTCGGCGCTGGATGTTTCGGTGCAGGCGCAGATTCTCAATCTGCTGCTCGATCTCAAGCAGGAGTTCGGGCTGACCTATCTGTTCATCAGCCACGACCTGGCGGTGGTCGAGCACCTGGTCGACCGGGTCGCGGTGATGTATCTGGGGCGGATCGTCGAGGAGGGCAGCCGCGAGCAGATATTCGCCGCCCCACGCCACCCCTACACCCAGGCGCTTTTGGCCTCGGCGCTGACGCCGGAGCCGGGGCTGGGGGTGCCGGACATCGGCCTGGGCGACGTCATGCCCGACCCCAGCAACCCGCCCAGCGGCTGCGCCTTCCACCCGCGCTGCCCCAAGGCTCAGGCGCGGTGTCGCGAGAGCCGCCCGGTGCTCACGGCGGAGACCACCGGTGTCAGCCGCGCCGCCTGTCACTTCGCCTCGGCCTGAGCAGGGCACGTCAGGACGTTAGGGGTGATTTTTCAGTCTATTCGAGGACACTGCATGTCACGTCAACAAGCGCTCGCCAGCGTCTATAAGGGATTCGACGAGGGCGAGTTTCGCCGCCAGCTGGCGGCCCGGGTCGCGGTGCGCAGCGATAGCCAGAGCGGTGAGGGCGAGGCCGAACTGGAGCGCTATCTGCGCGAGTGCATCATTCCCGAGCTCGAGCGGCTCGGGTTCACCTGGGAGATCGTCGCCAACCCGGAGCCGGGCTACGGCCCGCTGCTGCTGGCCGAGCGTCGTGAAGCCGAGGCGGCCCTCTGCGTGCTCAGCTATGGCCACGGTGACGTGGTCCGCGGCTACGATGACCAGTGGCGCGAGGGGCTCTCGCCCTGGCAGCTGACGGTGGAGGGGGAGCGCTGGTACGGTCGCGGCACTGCCGACAACAAGGGCCAGCACAGCATCAACCTGGCTGCACTGGCGGCGGTCATCGAAGCCCGCGGCGGGCGCCTGGGTTACACCGTCAAGCTGGTGCTGGAGATGGGCGAGGAGACCGGTTCCCCGGGGCTCAAGGCGGTCTGCGCGGCCTACCGTGAGCGTCTGGCCGCTGACCTGTTCATCGCCTCCGACGGCCCGCGCCTGGCGGCGGATGCGCCGACCCTGTTCCTCGGCTCACGTGGGTCGTTCAACTTCGACCTGCGCCTGCGCGCACGCGAAGGCGCCCACCACTCGGGCAACTGGGGCGGCGTGCTCTCCAACCCCGCCACGCGCCTGGCCAACGCCTGGGCCTCGCTGGTCGATGCCGATGGCCGGATTCTGGTCGCGGGGCTGCGCCCGCCGGCCATCCCCGCCGCGGTGAAGCAGGCGCTGGCGGCGCTGGAAGTCGGCACCACGCCGGGCGACCCGGCGCTGGCCGAGGGCTGGGGCGAGCCTGGGCTTACGCCCGCTGAGCGGCTGTTTGCCTGGAATACCCTGGAGCTGTTGGCGTTCAAGGCCGGCAACCCCGAGGCCCCGGCCAACGCCATTCCCGGCGAGGCCTACGCCCACGCCCAGCTACGCTACGTGGTGGGCAGCGATCAGGAGCACTTTTTGCGCCACCTGCGCCTGCATCTCGATGCCCACGGCTTCGACGATGTCGAGGTGAGTACGGCGCGGGTATCGCAGATGCGCGCGACTCGGCTCGACCCGGACGACCCCTGGGTCGGCTGGGCGTTGGACTCGATCCACGCCTCCAGCGGCAAGACCCCGACGCTGCTGCCCAATCTGGGCGGCTCGCTGCCCAACGATGTCTTCGCCGAGACGCTCGGGCTGCCCACCCTGTGGGTGCCGCACTCCTATCCGGCGTGTTCGCAGCACGCCCCCGACGAGCACGCCCTGGCCAGCATCCTGCGCGAGGGGCTGGGCATCATGGCCGGGCTGTGGTGGGATCTGGGCGAACAGGGCGCGAGCGTGCATGCCGCACGCCAGGCAATGAGGAGAGGCGTATGAGTGCCACTGACCACGAGACTCGCCTGGCGCAGGCCTGCGACTGGCTGGCGCAGCAGCAGGAGGCGATGGTGGCGTGTTTGGAGACGCTGGTGAACATCGACTCCAACAGCTACGACAAGGCCGGAACCGATGCCGTCGCCGACGCCATCGCCGGCTGGTGCGACGCCGATGGCATCGCTGTCGAGCGCACGCCGCGCGAGGGTTCCGGCGACATTCTCCAGGCGCGCCTGCCGGCGGCCGGCGCTGGTGCCGGTGGGCACGTACTGCTGATGGGGCATCGCGATACCGTCTTTCCCCGCGGCACGGTGAGCGAGCGCGGCTACACCCGTCAGGGCGATCTCGCCTTCGGCCCCGGGGTCGCCGACATGAAGGCGGGGCTGGTGCTCAATCTGTTCGTGCTGCGGGCGCTCAAGCGTGCCGGCGGGCTGCCATTCGCGGTGCACGCGCTGTTCACCGCCGACGAAGAGATCGGCTCGCCGGACGGCACCGCGTTCATCCGCGCCGCCGCCGAGGGGGCGCGGGCGGTGTTCAACGCCGAACCCGGGCGGGTCAGCGGCAACGTGGTGACCGCGCGCAAGGGCGGTGCCGCCTTTCGCATCGAGGTCAGCGGGCGGGCCGCCCACTCGGGGGTGAGCCATGCCGATGGCGCCAGCGCGATCGAGGCGCTGGCGCGCAAGATCGTCAAGCTGCACGCGCTGACCGACTACGCCAGCGGCGTGACCACCAACATCGGGGTGATCGAGGGCGGCGTGTCGCGCAACACCGTGGCCCCGGCAGCGAGCGCCCAGCTCGACACCCGCTTCGTCGACAACGCCCAGCGCGAGGCGCTGTTCCAGGCGATCGCGGCGATCGTCGCCGAGGAGGAGGTTCCCGGCACCCACGCCACGCTCACCCAGACCTCCGGCTTCCTGCCGCTGGAGCCTGCGATGAGCGCAGCCTTGTTCGCCCGCTACCAGGCCCAGGCGGCGCGGCTCGGCTTCGCCGTCGAGGGCGAGTTCACCGGCGGCTGTTCGGATGCCGGCACCACCGCCAGCCTGGGCGTCCCTACGCTGTGCGGCACCGGCCCGGTCGGGGCCAAGATGCATACCGACGAGGAGTACTGCCGGCTGGAGACCTTTGTGCCCCGGACCCAGGCCGTGGCCGCGACGATTCTCGATCTGGCCGCTGACGAGTGAGGGGCAAGGCTAGCGGCGACTGAGTCGCACGCTCTCTTGCCGCTCTCTTGCCTCCCCCTTTCCGTCCACTATTCAAGTAACCTTCGCCATCGCCGACGCCACCCACGGGTGGCGTTTTGCCCGTGGCTGGCGGTGCCGTCGTCAGGCGCCTCTGCTACCATCGTCGATACTTTTCTCGACGGCCGAGCCCGCTGTGCCGGTTCGCTCGTCGACGCTCACTTCGTTCTCGATCGAGGGCGGTCGTCGTGGCGACCGCGACAGGTTCCGATGAAATCAAGTTCGCGCAAGACCGGCTTTCGCCACCTGGTTCACTCCACCGGTTACTCGCTCAAGGGGCTGGTCGCTGCCTTCCGCAACGAGACCGCCTTCCGTCAGGAACTGGCGCTGTGCGCGGTGCTGGTGCCGTTCGCCTGGTGGATCGGCAAGAACCCGGTGGAGTGGCTGGTGCTGGTGGGTAGCTGTGTGTTCGTGTTGATCGTCGAGCTGCTCAACAGCGCCGTGGAGACGGTGGTCGACCGTATCGGCCCGGAGCACCACGAGCTTTCCGGGCGCGCCAAGGATATCGGCTCCGCCGCGGTGATGTTGGCGCTGGGCATGGCCGCTACCACCTGGGGCCTGCTGGCGTGGGACAAGTTCGCTGGCTGAGGCGCGCAGTACTGTTCAGACTCCGCCTAGTCTGGGAGATCCTGGGGCCGGTCGACGTCGCGCCAGATGCCAGAATCGTCTAGCTCGAGTGTGACCACCGCGTGGCGGTGCCGGGTGGCCACGTCGCGGGCGCCTTCGCCGGTCTTTAGCTGGGCCAGCTCCGGCCACCAGCGGCGGCCGAAGATCACCGGGTGCCCGCGCTGCCCGGCATGATGGGGTATGACGATCGCCGTGGTGCTGGCCCGGGCGTTGAGGCGCACACAGCTCGCCGCGTTCAGCCAGGGCATGTCGCCGAGGATCACCGCCGCAGCGGTGGCATCCGGCGCGCACACCAGCAACTGACGAAAGGCGTCGCCCAGGCTCGCGCCCAGCCCGTGGGCGGCCGCGGGGGCGCTGAGCAGCGGAGTGTCCGGTGCCAGGCCTAGGGCGGCGGGGGCTTCACCCGGTCGCAGGACCACGTAGTGGCGCGGATAGGCCGCGGCGGCCGCCGCTACGGTGGTCGCGAGCAGGGTGCGGCCGTCGGCCAGCGGCTGGCGGCGCTTGTCGCTGCCGAAGCGGCGACCGACCCCGGCCGCCATGACCAGCCCGACCAGCTCGCCCGTCAGCCTGGGTTCAGAGCGCATCGCGCGCCTTGCCCCGGCGTATCCGCAGCACGTCGGCGACCACCGAGAGGGCGATCTCGGCCGGGGTCTTGCTGTCCAGATCGAGGCCGATCGGCATGTGCAGCCGGGCGATGTCGTCGGCGCTCAGCCCGCCGGAGCGGGCCAGGCGCTCGGCGCGCTTTTGCGAGGTGCGCTTCGAGCCCATCACGCCGATGTAGAACGCCGGAGTGCGCACCGCCTCGATCATCGCCAGATCGTCGATCCGCGGGTCGTGGGTCAACGCCACCACCGCGGTGGCCGCGTGGCAGGCGCCGCTGGCGATGAACAGCGAGGGCAGCACCGCCTGCACTTCGACCCCGGGCACGGCAAAGTCGCGCCGCGCCTCCTCGCGGGGGTCACACACGATCACCTCGAACCCCAGCGCCTGGGCGAACTCGGCGCAGAAGCGCGACACCGGCGAGATGCCGGCGATGATCAGACGCAGCGCCGGGCCCAGACGCAGACGCACCTCGTTGCCCTCACGGGCAACCCGCGGGCCGTTCTCGGCGGCGGCGGTGAAGCGCCGCCGGCCGCTGGGCAGATCGATCACCCGCACCAGCGAGCGCTGGCCGAGCAGGGTCGCGTGCATCACTTCCAGTTGGGTCAGGGTCTCGGCATCCGCCGGCAGCCGCTCCACCAGCACGTCGAGAATCCCCCCGCAGGGCAGGCTCACCTGGGGCGACTCGTCGGCGCCCTCGCCGTAGCGCACGACTTCGAGCGGGTCGGTGAATTCGCCGGCGGCCACCCGAGCGAGAAAATCCTCTTCGACGCAGCCGCCGGAGAGCGAGCCGACATGGCTGCCGTCAGCTCGGGCCACCAGCAGCGAGCCGGGCTCCCGCGGCGACGAGCCAAAGGTGGCCAGCACGCTGCACAGCCACACCGTCTCGCCGGCGTTGGCCCAGCGCAGCGCGGTGTCGAGCACTTGTAGATCGAGGTGTTGCATGAACTTGGGAATCCTTTCCTGCGCTGGCGTCACCTAGGCACCGTATGAAAAGTACTGCGCTCGCCCATGCGTCGTTAAAAATCGGCTGGAGCGCCAGCCCGGTCAAAAATGCTCATTTACACCCCGTAAACTCCGCGTTTTCGCCGATTTTTGCCTTGCCTGGCCTTCGCTCGTCGACTTTTCAGACAGCACCTAGGCGATCGCCGCTTCCTGAGGACGCTGCGCGGCATCCGCTCAACGCTGGGATGGGCGGGGCGGCGTGCGTCGAATGGGCGTGTAGCTTACATAATAGTCTAGGCACATGACCCCGACGCTGCCCTCTGTGCCCGTCGACTTTTCCTACACGGCCTAGGCCGATGGCTTACAGAAATGGGGGTAAAAACCTTTTATTATTCCGGGTGAGTTGCACACTTATTCGACAATCATCCTGGCGTCGCGGCCAGGCGCCGACGCATGCCGGTGCCCGAGTGGCAGCCAGCGCCAGGGAAGGGTGCCAGCGTGGCGGCGGTCTAGCCGAGCGGACGTGGGCGGTTCTGCCGCTACCGACGATGGCCAGACGCGCCCGCCGCGACGACCGGGAATCGGGGAGCCAGACGCCATGCTGCATTACCATTCGGCAGCCACAGGGATTACCACAGACGAGGCCTACGGCGCCCAGGAACAGATCGACTTCTGCGAGCAGGTCGGTCATCTGCTGCGTCGGGCCTACCAGCGCCACACCGCGATCTTCCAGCGCGAAAGCTGCGACGAGCAGTTGACGCCGATCCAGTTCGTGACCCTGAGCAAGCTCGCCGAGCGTGGGCCCAGCGCGCTGAGCGAGCTGGTGCGCGTGACCGGGATCGATCCGGCGACGATCCGCGGCGTGATCAAGCGGTTGAAGGCGCGTGACTGGGTGACGCTGACCTCGGACCCGCGCGATCAGCGCAAGGTGATCGTCGAACTCACCGACGCCGGGCGCGAGTTGCTGGCGGCGATGACTCCGCGCGCGCTCAAGGTCTCCGAGGAGACCATGGGCAGCCTCAACCCGGCCGAGCGGGTGGCGCTGTTGCATCTGTTGACCAAGATCAACGCCGAGCGCTGAGTTCAGGCGCCACCGCTGACCTGGGCGCAGAAGTCCTCGAAGCGGCCGCTGTAGTAGTGCTCGCGCGGCCAGCCGATACGCGGCAGATAGAAGAACATCTCTTCCAGCCGCGACTTGATGGTGGCGTGATTCTTGGTGTCGATGACGAAGACATGCTTGCCACGAGCGTCGTGCGGGCTCTCCGCCAACTGGCGCAGGATGAAGCGCACCAGTGAATCCTCCTGCGGCATGCTGTAGCCCACCACCACCAGCACGTCGGTCTCGCGCAGTAGCCTCACCGCCTTGGGGAAGACCTGATGGAAGTAGGGCTCGTCGTAGTCCTGCACTTGGGAGGGCAGGATCAGCAGCGGCGGCTCCTGACGAATCTCGGCATCGCTGCGCCGGCGATACTCGAAGTCGAACCCCTCCAGCGTGGGCAGAATCTCGAACCCGCCGTTGATCTTGATCACGTTGCGGTCGACCGTGCGCGGCAGGTGCTCCCAGATGGTGCCGCCGCAGATGCGCTGCGGCGTGACCCCGCGATAGAGCCGGCCGAAGACCGGCGCCTGCTGGCGGTAGACGCGTTCGAGAATGGTCTCGATGGTGAAGTCGTAGTTGGTGGTGAGAAAGTGATAGAGCGGCCACGCCTCGCCCAGCCCGGCGCGGTCGGCGCGATCCTCCAGCGCGGCGAAGAAGTCGGTGATCGCGCGCTGTTCGGCGCTGATCTCGGTGGCGCTGAAACGCAGCGTGGTGTCGTCGACGTTGTGGATATCACAGGCGGCGGTGAAGCGGCGCATCACCAGGGTGCGCAGCTCATGGATGCTCAGGCGCAGGTTCTGGTCGTCGAAGTAGCGGTTGCGGATATCCGGGTAGCGCACCTGCATGTCGAGCACGTAGCGCAGGTTCTTGAAACGCTCGAAGTCGAGATGGCGATAGTCCTCCCAGCCGATCACGTGCATCACGTGCTGCAGGTTGGGGAAGTCGCGGATATCGTCGAGATCGATGGCGAACAGCTCGCCGTCGGTGGGCGAGCGCCGGTCCCACGCCTTGGAGAAGCCGGCGCCGCACCAGAAGGTCACCACCGGCGGCTTGCGCGGGCCGTTGGCGTCCGCCAGCAGTTCGTCCATCAGTCGGCCGAAGGCCGCCACGGTGTCGGCGTTGTTGATGCCGGTACTCGACATTCACCCCTCCTGTCGGGCTCGCTGGCTTGGCGGCCCGGGCGAGTTGCACCGGGCCGGCCGGATCACGCCGCTGGCGTGCTGTCGTCGTCGAGGCCGATATCCACCGCCGGCGCCGACTGCGTCAGTCGCCCCACGGAGATGAAGTCGACACCGCTTTCGGCGATCTCGCGGATGGTCTCCAGGCGCACGCCGCCGGAAGCTTCGAGCAGCGCACGCCCGGCGACCTCGCTCACCGCCTGGCGCATCTCGGCCGGCGGCATGTTGTCGAGCATGATCACGTCGGCCCCGGCTTCCAGCGCCTGGGTAACCTGGTCGAGGCGGTCGCACTCGACCTCGATGCGCGTGAGGATCGGCAGCTGCGCCCGGGCGCGTGCGACCGCGGCGGCGATGCTGCCGCACACCGCGATATGGTTGTCCTTGAGCATCACACCGCTGTCCAACCCCAGGCGATGGTTGCGGCCACCACCGCAGGCGACCGCGTGCTTTTCCAGCATGCGCAGGCCTGGGGTGGTCTTGCGCGTGTCGACCAACTGGGCGCCGGTGCCGTGGATACGCTCGACATAGCGCGCGGTAAGGGTGGCGATGCCGGCCAGGTGCTGGATCAGATTGAGCGCGGTACGCTCCACCGTCAGAATGCTGCGGGCCGGGCCGGCCACATGCATCAGCGGCGCGCCGGCCTCGACATCTTCGCCATCGGCCGCGGCCGGGCTGACCGCGATGCGCGGGTCGTAGCAGGTGAAGGCACGGGCGGCGGCGGTGACCCCGGCCAGGCGCATCGGTTCGCGTGCACGCATGACGAAGTGGCCAGTGGCGTCGGCGTTGATCATCAGCGTCGCGGTCAGGTCGAGATGGCCGATATCCTCAGCCAGAAAGGCGCGCAGCTGGGTCTCCAGGCGCAGGGGGTCGAGTTGCCAGCCGTGGGGCTGGGCGGCCCGCGTCGTGGTCATGCGGTGTCTCCTTGGGGCAGGTGCGGCACATCGGCGGCACATCGAAAGCTGTCGCCAAGGGTAGCGCACTCGGGGCCGGGATTTCCGGGTAATATCACGCGTGATTGACGCGACATCACCAATGACAACGAGGGGGCGCGATGCGTACACGGGGCTGGAAATGGGTGGTCTGGGGGCTGGTGCTGGCCTGCTACGTGGTGCCCTATGGGCCGCTCGGCGGGGTGCGGGCGTGGTACGGCAGCTTTCTCTTCTGGGCCTTGATCGGCGTGGCGGTGATCGTCTGCAATGTGATGATGACCCGCGATTTTCGTGACGGCCCGGAGGCGTGAGCATGAGTCTGCAACTGATCTGGGCGGCAGTGGCGGTCTATCTGGTCGCGGGGCTGGCGATCGCCTGGCTGTCGCGCAGCGCCGCCACCAACGGCAGCGGCGTCGACATGAGCGGCTACTTCCTCGGCAATCGCCGCATGAACGGCTTCGTTTCGGCGCTCAGCTACAGCGCCACTACCTACAGCGCTTTCATGATGGTGGGGCTGGCGGGGCTGACCTACGCCGGCGGGGTGGGTGCCTTCGGCTTCGAGATCGTCTACTTCGCCGGGGTCTCATTGGTGGCGATCTTCGGCCCGCGCTTCTGGGCGGTGGGCAAGCGCTTCGGCTATGTCACCCCCAGCGAGATGCTCGGCCATCGCTATGCCGACCGCCGGGTTGCCGTGGTCACCGCGGTGGCCAGCTGCCTGTTCCTGATCCCCTACGCCGCGGTGCAGCTCGCCGGGGTCGGCTATCTGCTGGCGGGCATCAGCGGCGGGGCGATCCCGTTCACCACCGGTGTGGTGGTGGCGACGCTGCTGGCGATACTCTTCTCCTACATCGCCGGCATTCGTTCGGTGATGTGGACCGACTCGCTGCAGGCGCTGTTCATGATCGTCGCATCCACCCTGGTGGCACTGCTGGTGGTGCACTCGCTGGGCGGCTTCGGGGCACTGTTCGACACTCTGGCGGCCGAGCATCCGGCGGCGCTGACGGTGCCGGGTCCGGGGCTGTTCAGTCTGACCACCTTCCTCGGTCTGACCATTCCGTGGTTCTTCTTCAGCCTCTCCAACCCGCAGGTGAGCCAGCGGTTGTTCATGCCCGCTTCGCTCAAGTCGATGCGTCAGATGCTGATCGGCTTTCTGGTGTTCGGCTTCATCTACACCCTGGTCTCGGTGCTGTGGGGCTTCTCCGCGCTGGTCGCCTTCCCTGACCTGAGCCAGTCGGATCTGGCCACGCCGACGCTGCTGGCTTCCACCCATGTGCCGCCGCTGCTCGGAGTGGTGGTGATGGTGGGCATTCTGGCGGCGGCGGTGTCGACCATCGATTCGATCATGCTGACGCTCTCCTCGATGCTCTCGCGGGATGTCTATGCCAACCTCGCCGAGGGCGCCAGCGAGGCGCGCCAGCTGCGGGTCGGCAAGTGGGTGCTGCCGCTCATCGCGGTGCTGGCGTTTCTCTTCGCCGAGCTGCAGCTGAGCCTGATCGCGGTGCTGTCGGTGGCGGCTTCCACCGGGCTGGTGGTGATAGTGCCGGCGATCATCGGTGCCTTCTACTGGCGCCGCGGTACCGCTGCCGGGGCGCTGGTGAGTATCCTGGTCGGCGGCCTGGCGGTGATCGCGCTCTATCTCAGCGGGGCCAAGCCGCTGGGGCTGCCGCCGGGGATCTGGGCGCTGCCGCTGGCGAGTGCGCTGTTCGTCGGGGTGAGCCTTTGCGGCCGCGCACCGAGCGAGCGCGCCGAGGCGTTCCTGGCCGCGGCGAGTGGTACGCGCTCATGAGCCGTGGCGGGTCGCCCGCGCCGCACAGAGGGCGATCACCAGCAGCAGCGCCACCGCCGGCAGCAGCCAGAGGTTGAGCTGCTGCCAGCCGAGCCAGGCGTTCAGCGGGCCGGCGGCCAGGGCCGAAAGGCTGGTCAGGGCGAACACCGCGCAGTCGTTGATGGCCTGGGCCCGCGGCGCTTCACCGCTGCGATAGAGGGTGGTGAGCCAGGCGCTGGCGGGCAGGAAGGTGAAGTTCCAGCCCAGGCCCAGCAGCCCCAGGCCGAGGGCGAAGGCCCACACCGCCGGCGTCAGCCAGGCGCACAGCAGGCTGGCCAGCAGGCACAGCGCACCGATGGCGATCATGCGCGCATGGCCCAGGCGCCGGGTCAGGCGTCCGGTGATGAAGGAGGGCGCGAACATCGCCAGCATATGCCACTGGATGACCCCGGCGACGGCGCCGAAATCGTGCCCGGCGTGGCTCATCGCCAGCGGTGTCGCGGTCATCGCCAGGTTCATCACCGCATAGCCCAGGGCGGCGCAGGCGATCGCCGCCGGCAGCAGCGGTTGGCGCAGCAGTTGGCCCAGCGCACGTGGCGGCGGCAGCGGCGTGGCCCGTGCCGCCACCGGCGCGAAGCGCAGCGTCGCCAGCAGCCCCAGTGCCGCGAGATAGAGCCCCCCGAGACCTAGAAAACTGCCCAGGAAGGGCGTTGCCAGGGCGTCCCGCAGGTGCTCGGCCAGCCAGGGCCCGGCCAGCGCCGCCACCACGCCTCCCGCCATGACCCGGCTCAGCGCGCTGTCGCGCAGCGGCTCGGGCGCCGCCTCAAGGGCCGCGAAGCGGTAGAGCATGCCGACGCCGATACTCATGCCGATGGCGAAGGTGCCCAGATTGAACAGGCCGAAGTGCGCCTGCACCAGCGCCAGCAGACAGGCGGCGATGCCCACCAGCCCGACCAGATTGCCCAGCACGAAGGTGCGCTTGCGCCCCAGGCGTGCGGTCAGCCAGCCGGCGGGCAGGGTGGCGGCGGTCAGCCCGAGCAGCTGCAGCGCCACCGGCAGCGTGCTCCAGTTGGCGCTGGGCGCCAGCCGCGCCCCGATCAGCGGCGAGGTGGCGATCAGCAGCACGTTGCCGCTGATCAGCAGTGCCTGGCACAGGGTCAGCCCCCACACCGTGGGCGGCAGGCGCGGATGACGCGCGGATCGGGTGGCGAAGGCGGTGGGGCGCATGGGCGGCTCCTGAAGGTTCAGGCTGTCAGTGTCCGCTGCCCGAGTGGGGTCGACAATGACCGCCATGCCACCCAAAACGACCCGCGAGCTCGGTTCCCATCGGTGTAGCCATTCCTACGAGAATATTAGACGACAAGGGTATTTCCGTTGCCTATTCCTCGGACTATGATAAAGCGCTTATCGATAACGCGCTAATCAACGGCAGGGCGGATCATGGACCAGACTGGGCAAGGCATGGACGAGGCAGCGTATGGCATCACAGGCAAAGCAGAGGGCGCAGCGGTGAGGTTACCGCTCGCCGGAGAGCGTCAGCCGGCTCGCGGGCGGCGCTGGCGGCTGCCGCTGGCGGCACTGGCGCTGGTGGCGGGCGCGCCGGCGGCCCAGGCCTATTCGGCCTTCGCCGCGGACTCGCCGCATCTGTTCGGCGACTGGGGCGGTCAGCGCACGGCGCTGGAAGCGGCCGGGGTCAGCTTCGACTTCGACTATGTCGGCGAGGCGGCGACCATTCTCGATGGTGGCTACCGTGACAGCCACGTGACCAAGTACGCCGACCAGTTCGCGCTGGGCGCCAATCTCGATCTCGAGCGCCTGCTGGGCATTCCCGATGCCGAGTTTCAGGTGACCCTCACCGACCGCAATGGCCATAGCGTCAACGACCGCCTGAGCGACCCCGGTGCCACGGTGGGCGGCTCCAGCGTGCAGGAGGTCCAGGGCCGCGGCCCGGTCACACGCCTGACCCAGTTCTGGTATCGCCAGCGCTTCTTCGACGATGCGCTGTCGATCAAGCTGGGGCGTATCCCCTTCGGCGATGATTTCGCCACCATCGACAGCCATTTCCAGAACCTGGCCTTCGGCGGCGCCCAGCCGGGCAACTGGGGCAATGACATCTACAACTGGCCGATCTCGCAGTGGGCGGCGGTGGTCCGCGCCAATCTCGCCGCCGACTGGTACCTCCAGGCCGGTGTGTTCAATCTCAACGACAGCAACCTCGACAACGACCACGGCCTGGACCTGCACCACAGCGGCACCCAGGGCACGATGTACCCCATCGAGCTGGGCTATACGCCCACGATCGGCGGCATGGCCGGTACCTACAAGCTGGGCTTCTACACCCACGACGTCGACAATCGCGCTTATGGTGATGGCCCCGCGACACGCACCAGCGACACCAACACCGGTCTCTACTATGTGATCCAGCAGCGGGTGACGACCCATGGTGGCGACGCCAAGCGCGGTCTGACGCTGTTCAGCATGGGTAACACCAACCACGGCGATACCGCGGGGATCGACCGCTATGTCTCTATCGGTGCGACCTACCAGGGGCCGTTTAACGCCCGCCCGCAGGACGATGCCGGGATCGGGCTGGCCTACCTGCACGTCAACGACGACGTCAACGACTACATCGACTACTACAACGCGACCCCCGCCGGCTCGCTCACGCCGCTGCCGCGCCAGGGCCACGAGTACGACGCCGAGCTCTACTACAGCGTCAACCTGACGCCTTACCTGACGCTACGCCCCAACCTGCAGTACGTGGCCAACCCGTCGGCGGTGGATTCGGTCGACAATGCGTGGGTGTTGGGAACCACGGTTCAGGTCAGCTTCTAGGCACAGCATGAAAAGTACTGCGCTCGCCGGGGCCGAAGCGGGCGCGGTAGAGGCTCGGCGGTAGGCCGTAGTGGCGCTGGAACAGCCGCCTGAGCTGCTCGCTGCCGCCGAGTCGGCAGTGTTCGGCGATACGCGGCAGCGGTGCTGCGCTCTCGGCCAGCAGCCGCCGCGCCTCCTCCAGCCGCAGGCGGGTGAGGAAGTCGCCTGGGGTCATCCCTAGCTGGCGCCGGAACAGGCGCTGGAAGTGGCGCGGGGTCACCGCCATGCGCGCGGCCAGCGTCTCGGTATCCCACGCGGCCAGCGGGTCGCCGATCACCGCATCGACCACCTGGCGCAGGCGCCCGTGACTGTCGAGCTGGTAGCGCAGGCCTTCGCTGAACTGGGCCTGATCGCCGGGCCGGTGCAGGAACATCACCAGCTCCCGCGCCACCTGGCCGGCCAGCGCCTCGCCCTGATCGGCGGCGACCAGGGCGAGGGCCAGGTCGATCCCCGCGGTGATGCCGGCACTGGTGTAGATACCGCCGCTACACAGATAGAGCGCCTCGGCGCGCACCTGGATGGCCGGGAACTCGGCAGCCAGACGTGCGGCGTGGCGCCAGTGGGTGGTGGCCTGGCGCCCGTCGAGCAGGCCCGCCCGGGCCAGGGCGAAGGCGCCGGTGCAGATCGAGCCGACCCTTGGCGTGCGCGCGGCGCGGGCGGCCAGCGTGTCCAGCGTGGCGCGGCTCAACCGATGCACGCCGTGGCCGCCGGCGACCAACAGGGTGTCGCCGGCGGGCGTGGCGTCGAGGGCGTGGGTCGCGACCAGCGTCATGCCGCCGTTGGTAGCCACGGGCCCGGGCTCGGCGGCGAGCAGGCGCAGCCGATAGCGGGGCTCGCCGGCGGCTTCGTTGGCGCTGGCGAAGACCTGCCATGGGCCGCTGGCATCCAGTAGCTGGCAGTCGGGGTAGACGAACAGATCGAGCGTATGGGTCATCGACGGCTCCCGGCGGTGAGTGGCCAGTCTCCATCGTTGCCTCTATGTCGGCAATGACTGTCGGCCCACCGAAAGCGACATTCGGCGAACGTGACACTCGAGGTAAGCGACATTCGCTATTGTCACCGACCCCGAGACGATGACTCGGTGTGTAACCGCCTGGGCCGATTGAGAGACAAAAAAACGCCGCCGGAGGCGCTCCGGCGGCGTTGTCTAGCGGGGCAGACGCTACGGTCGCTTTCAGGCGAGGTCGAAGCGGTCCAGGTTCATCACCTTGGTCCAGGCGGCGGCGAAGTCGTGGACGAACTTCTCCTGGGCATCGTCGCTGGCGTAGACCTCGGCCAGCGCGCGCAGTACCGAGTGCGAGCCGAAGATCAGGTCGTTGCGGGTGGCGGTGTACTGAAGCGTCCCGTCGCTGCGTGAATGACCTTCGAACAGCTCGGCTTCGGCATCCACCGCGCTCCACTCCGTGCCCATGTCGAGCAGATTGACGAAGAAGTCATTGCTGAGCACACCGGGGCGCTGGGTGAACACGCCGTGGTCGGCGCCGTCGTAGTTGGTGCCGAGCACGCGCAGGCCACCGATCAGTACGGTCAGCTCCGGGGCGGTCAGAGTCAGCTGCTGGGCCTTGTCGATCAGCAGCGTCTCGGTGGGCACGTTGAGCTTGCCGCGCTTGTAGTTGCGGAAGCCATCGGCCAGCGGCTCCATCACGCTGAAGGCGTGGATATCGGTCTGATCCTGGCTGGCATCGACCCGGCCCGGAGCGAACGGCAGGCTGAGCTCGACCCCGGCCGCCTTGGCCGCCTGCTCGACGCCGACATTGCCGGCCAGCACGATCACGTCGGCCAGCGAAGCCTTGCCGGAGGCTGTCTGGATCGCCTGCAGCTTGGGCAGCACGCCAGCGGCGATACGGTTGACCGCCCAATCCTTCTGCGGGACCAGAGCCAGACGGGCACCGTTGGCGCCGCCGCGCTTGTCACCGCCGCGGAAGGTCGAGGCCGAAGCCCAGGCGGTGCCGACCAGTTCGGCCACCGACAGCCCGGCATCGGCGATCTGCTGCTTGAGCGTGGCGATATCCGCGGCGCTCGGCTGGTGGCTCGGCGCCGGCAGCGGGTCCTGCCAGACCAGCTCTTCCTGCGGCACTTCGGGGCCGAGATAGCGCGCCTTGGGCCCCATGTCGCGATGGGTCAGCTTGAACCAGGCGCGGGCGAAGGCGTCGGCGAACGCCTGCGGGTCCTCGAGGAAGCGGCGCGAGATCTTCTCGAACTCGGGGTCGAAGCGCAGCGTCAGGTCGGTGGTGAGCATGGTCGGCTTGCGCTTCTTGGCCGGGTCGAACGGATCCGGAATCGACGCCTCGGCATCCTTGGCTTCCCACTGGATCGCGCCGGCCGGGCTGCGGGTCTGCTCCCACTCGTAGTTGAACAGGTTCTCGAAGAAGTAGTGGCTCCAGCGCGTCGGCGTCTGGGTCCAGACCACTTCGATCCCCGAGGTGGTGGCGTCGGCACCCACGCCGCTACCGTGGGCGTTGTGCCAGCCGAAGCCCTGGGACTCCAGCGGCGCGGCTTCCGGGTCGGCGCCGATCGCTTCGGAGGGGCCGGCACCGTGGGTCTTGCCCAGGGTGTGGCCGCCGGCGATCAGAGCCACGATCTCTTCGTCGTCCATCGCCATGTTGCCGAAGGTGGCGCGGATCGCCGGCGCCGCCGAGAGCGGGTCGCCGCTGGCGTTGGGGCCTTCGGGGTTGACGTAGATCAGCCCCATCTCGGTGGCCGAGAGGGGGTTGTTGGCCAGGGTCGCCGGATCGCGATGGGTCAGCCACGCCTTCTCGTCGCCCCAGTTGACGTCGAGGTCGGGCTCCCACACGTCCTCGCGGCCGCCGGCGAAGCCGAAGGTGCGGAAACCGGAAGACTCCAGCGCCACGTTGCCGGCGAGCACGATGAGATCGGCCCAGGAGATGTGCTGGCCATACTTGCGCTTGACCGGCCACAGCAGACGACGCGCCTTGTCGAGACTGACGTTGTCGGGCCAGCTATTGAGCGGGGCGAAGCGCTGCTGGCCACGCCCGGCGCCGCCGCGACCGTCGACCAGACGATAGGTGCCGGCGCTGTGCCATGCCATGCGGATGAACAGGCCGATATAGGAGCCCCAGTCCGCCGGCCACCAGGCCTGGGATTCGGTCAGGGTCTTCTCGATATCGGCCTTGAGCGCGGTGTAGTCGAGTTTGGCGAACGCGTCGCGGTAATCGAAATCGCCGTCCAGCGGGTTGGAGCGCTCGGAGTGCTGGTTGAGCAGGTCGACACGCAGCTGATTCGGCCACCAGTCACGGTTGGTGGTGCCGCCACCGGCGGCCTGTGCGGTACCGCCGCCGTCGCTGACGGTGGTGCCGGACTGGCCGGAAAACGGACACTTGGATTCGGCTTGTTGTGACATCGTCTCTCTCACCTCTGTGTTCTCATCGGTCGCGTAACGCCCCCGGCCGGATCCTCCCCGGCACTGCCCCCCTGTACCGCGTGGCGATGCGCGCAGTGCAACTCGGCTCGGGCTGGCATCGAGATTACGATGCGCCATTCGATAACAGAAATTAAATACTGAAACGACGACGATAACCTTTGCCTATAGCAAATGGACTGGCGTCTCCCCGATTGGGCTGGGCGCCGGCTGCGGTTATGCTGGGCGGGCCCGCTTTTCATCGGAGTGTTTTCATGTCCCTGCCCGCCGACTGGTTTCCCGCGCTACCGATCCCGGAGGCGCTGAGCGCCGCCCATGCCGAGGTGCTGAGCGCACTCGAGGCGGCGTATGCCCGCGGTGACGCGGCATGTCGCGAGACCTGGCTGGGCCTCGACGAGGGGCAGCGGCGCACGCTGGTGCGTACCTGTCTGCTCTCCGAGTTCTTCCGCGAAGGGCTCTGCGCGCATCCCGAGCGCCTGGCCGAGTGGCAGCAGAGCGGCGAGCTGGAGGCGCCGCTGTCAGCGGCGGCCTTGACCCAGGCGCTGGCCGCACAGTTGGAGGCGGCGACGGACGAGAATGCGCTGCACGCCGCGCTGCGCCGGTTCAGACAGACGCGCATGCTGGCGATCGTGTGGCGCGACCTCGCCGGGGCCGAGATGTGGCAGACCGCACAGGCGGTCTCGCAACTGGCCGAAACCTGCCTGGAAGGGGCGCTGACGTGGCTCGAAGCCTTCTACGCGGGGCGCTGGGGAACGCCGCAGGCGCGCGCCGACGGCACGCCGCAGCGCCTGGTGGTGCTGGGTATGGGCAAGCTCGGCGCCGGTGAGCTCAACCTCTCATCGGATATCGATCTGATCTTCGCCTTTCCCGAGAAGGGCACCACCCAGGGCGGTGAGCGCGCCTACGATCACCAGCAGTACTTCACCAAGCTGGGGCAGAAGCTGATCGCCGCGCTCGACGTGATCACCGCCGACGGTTTCGCCTTCCGCGTCGACATGCGCCTGCGCCCGCTGGGCGACGGCGGGCCGCTGGTCGGCAGCTTCAACGCGCTCACCGCCTACTATCAGGATCAGGGGCGTGAGTGGGAGCGCTACGCCATGCTCAAGGCGCGTCCGGTCGCCGGGGACCGCGAGGCGGGGCAGGCGCTGCTGGCGTCGCTGGCGCCGTTCATCTATCGCAAGTATCTCGATTTTGGGGCGATCGAGTCGCTGCGCGAGATGAAGGCGATGATCCACCGCGAGGTGAAGCGGCTGGGGCGCGACGACAACATCAAGCTGGGCCGCGGCGGTATTCGCGAGGTAGAGTTCGTGGTCCAGGCGTTCCAGCTGATCCGCGGCGGCCGCGATACCGAGCTGCAGGTGACCTCGCTGCGCTTGGCACTGAGACGGCTGGTCGAACTCGAGTTGCTGCCGCCGGCGGTGGTCGACGAGCTGCATGACGACTACGTCTTCCTGCGCGATCTGGAGCATGCGCTGCAGGCGCGCCACGACCGCCAGACCCAGCAGCTGCCTGAAGAGAGCGAGGCGCGCGCGGCGCTGGCCATGGCCATGGACCTGGCGGATTGGGCCGCGCTGAGGGCGGCGCTCGAGGCCTGCCGCGAGCGGGTGCGCGGCCATTTCGACGCGGTGGTGGCCGACCCCCAGGAGGAGTCGGACGCCGACGATGAGATGCCGGATCAGGCGCGGCTCGAGCGCTGGAGCCAGCTCTGGCGGCGCGAGCTGGACGAGTCCCAGGCCCAGCAGATGCTGGAGACGGCCGGTTTCACGCTGCCCGATGCCTGGCGCCGGCTCAAGGCGTTCCGCGATTCGCGCGGGGTGCAGGCGATGCAGCGGATCGGCTTCGAGCGCCTCGAAGCGGTGATGCCGCTGCTGCTGGAGGCGGTGGCCGAGAGCGCCACGCCGACCACCGCGCTGGAGCGCGTGCTGCCGCTGATCGAAGGGGTGCTGCGGCGTACCGCCTATCTCTCGCTGCTGCGCGAGAACCCGCAGGTGCTGCCAGGGCTGATCCGGCTGTGCGCGGCCAGCCCCTGGATCGCCGAGCAGTTGGCGCGCCATCCGATCCTGCTCGACGAGCTGCTGACGCCGGACACGCTCTACTCGCCCGCCGACAAGGCTCGCCTGGCCGACGAGCTGCGCCAGACCCTGGCGCGGATCCCCGAAGAGGACGAGGAGAGCTGGCTCGACGCCCTGCGGGTGTTCAAGCAGACCCAGGTGCTGCGGGTCGCCGCCTCGGACATCGCCGGGGCGCGGGTATTGATGAAGGTCAGCGACTATCTCACTGCGATCGCCGAAGTGATCCTCGACAGCGTGCTACAGCGCGCCTGGCGCTCGCTCACCGCGCGCTACGGCGAGCCGCGCCCGCGGGAGGGCGCGGACAAGGCCGAGTTCCTGATCGTCGGCTACGGCAAGCTCGGCGGCATCGAGCTGGGCTACGGCTCGGATCTGGATCTGGTGTTCCTCTACGACGCGGCCTCCCAGGGCGCCACGGATGGCGCCAAGGCGATCGACAACGTGGTTTTCTTCACTCGGCTCGGCCAGCGCATCATCCATCTGCTCACGGCGACCACCCCCAGTGGCACGCTCTACGAGGTCGACATGCGCCTGCGCCCTTCGGGCAATGCCGGGCTGCTGGTCTCCTCGCTCGACGCCTTCGCCGACTATCAGCGACGCGAGGCCTGGACCTGGGAGCACCAGGCGCTGGTGCGGGCGCGGCCGGTGGCTGGGGACGCGGCGCTGGCAGCCTCCTTCGAGGCGGTGCGCCGCGAGGTGCTGGGGCGCGAACGTGACCCCGCCGAGCTGCGCCGGGCAGTGGCCGAGATGCGCGCCAAGATGCGCCAGCATCTCGGCAGCGCGGCCGGCGAGACGGAGACTTTCAATCTCAAGCAGGATGCCGGTGGGCTGGTCGATATCGAGTTTCTGAACCAGTACGCGGTGCTGGCCTGGGCCTGCGCCACCCCGGCGCTGCTGGAGGTCACCGACAACATGCGTTTGCTGGACGCGCTGGCAGAGAGCGAGCGCCTGCCCGAGGATGACGTGCGCGAGCTGCAGGCGGCCTACCTGGCCTACCGCGATGCCAGCCATCGTGCCGCCCTGGCCAAGACCGGCAGCGACGTGCCGGCGGCCGATTTCGAGGCCGAGCGTGCCCGGGTCCAGGCGCTATGGGCGGAATGGATCGAGACGGAAGACGCGGCGCAGGGGTGATACCGCGCCGTGGGCGAGGCGCTTGGTGGAGCAGGGCGATAGCAGGCTAAGTTTTTTTGCCAACCTTTAAGGAAAACAGCGTTTGATTAAGATATGATTAAACGCTGATGATACCTGTTACTGCCCTGCGCCCTGGAGCGACCCCCATGGTTTCTCTCTCCCTAACCCCTGAACTTGCCCACGGCAACGACCGGGCGGTCTATCGGCATCCCGCCGAGGCCGGACGCTGCATCAAGGTACCGCGCTTCCCCGATCGCGGTAGCCAGCAGAACGAGCGCGAGAAGAGCTACTTCGAGGGGCTCAAGCGGCGCGGCGTTCGCGACTGGCGCTACGTGCCGGAGTACTTCGGCACGGTCACCACCGATCTCGGCGAGGGGCTGGTCTTCGGCCTGGTCACCGATGCCGATGGCTCGCTGTCGCTCAATATCCGCCAGTTCCAGCAGCATGGCGACGCCGACTGGCTCACCACCCAGGCCTTCGTCGATGAGCTCGAACGGCTCTATCACTATCTGCGTGACAACTGGATCGTACCCTCTGATATCAACGACCGTAACGTGGTGTGCCAGCGGCGCGCCGACGGCAGTATTCGGCTGTGGCTGATCGACGGTGTCTCCAACCCCGACTTCATGCCGCTGGCCAATATCTGGCCGTGGTTCGCGCGGCAGAAGGTCGACCGCCGTATCCGTCGTTTCTATCAGCGGCTGCACGAGTACGGTTTCATTGCCCGGGCGCAGCGGGATGCGCTGTTGGCGAGCCTGCCTTAGAGAGTAGACGACCGCCCGCGCCCAGCGGTCTGGCATGAGCTGCTGGACAGGACGACAAACGCCCTCCGAACGGAGGGCGTTTTGCGTTTCGCTGATCGGAGCCGCTCAGCTCGGCTGGCGCGGGTCGCGGCCGATGGGGTGCGGCTCGTTGCGCGCCTTGGCCAGTTCGATCTGGCGCTGGCGCTCGCGCGCGCCGGCTCGGGTCTTCTCGGGCAGTGAATCCCAGCAGTGCGGGCAGCTGATGCCCGGCACATAGTGCTCGGAGGCCTGATCCTCGGCAGAGATCGGCATGCGGCAGGCGTGGCACTGGGCATACTCGCCCTCGCTCAGGTCGTGGCGCACCGTGACCCGGTTGTCGAACACGAAGCAGTCGCCGCGCCAGCGCGTGTCGGCCTCCGGCACCTTCTCCAGGTAGTTGAGAATCCCGCCCTTGAGGTGGAACACCTCCTCGAAGCCTTCACCCAGCATGAAGCTCGACGCCTTCTCGCAGCGGATACCGCCGGTGCAGAACATCGCGACTTTCTTGTGCCGGCTGGGATCGTAGTGCTGACGCACATAGTCGGGGAACTCACGGAACGACTTGGTCTGCGGGTCCACCGCGCCCTCGAAGCTACCGATCGCCACTTCGTAGTCGTTGCGCGTATCGATCACCAGTACCTCGGGGTCGTCGATCAGCGCATTCCACGCTTCCGGTTCGACATAGGTGCCGACACGTGCGTTGGGATCGACGCCATCCACGCCCAGGGTGACGATCTCGCGCTTGAGCTTGACCTTGGTGCGGTAGAAGGGCTGCTCGTCGCAGTAGGACTCCTTGTGCTCCAGCGCCGTCAGGCGCGGGTCGCGCTTGAGCCAGGCGAGCAGCGCATCGATCCCGGCACGGCTGCCGGAGACTGTGCCGTTGATGCCTTCGGCAGCGAGCAGCAGGGTGCCCTTGACGTCGAGACGCTGCATCTCTTCGAGCAGCGGTTCGCGCAGGGCTTCGAAGTCGTCGAGCGTGACGAAGCGATACAACGCCGCGACCACGATCGGTTGATCGGTAGAGGACATGCCATAACTCCTGGTAGTCGCCCACGTAAAGGGCGGACCGGGTCTTGAGAGTGGTGAGCGGATGATGGGTAACCGCGCCACCGTAACGAACGCCGCGCATTTTACGCCGCTGACCGGCGAGGTCCAGCGGTGCGGGGGGCGGGCGCTGATCAGTGGCGTTCATCGGTCTCTCTCCATCCACTCAGGCAGCGCGCCGTGGCCTCGTCGAAGCCGCGCTCGTCGATCAGGCCGCGCTGGATCGCCACGCGTTCGGCATCGGATTTGTGCTGGCTCGCCTTGCGCTGGCCGTCGAGCCGCTCGATCACCAGCTCGACGCCGACGATGCCGCGGCGCAGGCCGTCGATGAAGCCTGCAGGCGCGTCCTCGATCGACCAGGGGTGGGCGCGATCCTTTTCGAAGTGGTCGGTCAAGGCGGCCACGGTGTCGCGCAGCCAGCTCGCGTCGTCGATCAGGCGTAGCGTGCCGTGGGCGTGGACGACCTGATAGTTCCAGGTCGGCACCACGCGGCCGTGCTCACGCTTGGCGGGATACCAGCTGGGGGTGATATAGGCCTGGGGGCCATGGAAGATCGCCAGCGCCGGGCGGTGCGCGGCGCCAGCGGCCAGCGGGTTGGCGCGCGCGACGTGGCCACGCAGCACACCCAGGGGCGCACCCTCGCGCTCGGCTATCCGCAGCAGCGGCAGGTGGTCGGCCAGCCAGCCGTCGGCATCCTGGGTGATCAGGGTGGCGAAGGGGGCGCGTGCCATGGCGTCCAGCGCGGTGCTGTCGTCGAGTCGAAAGGGCAGCGGTCGGTGCATGCTCAGGCCCTTGCCGAGACGTCGAGTGGTGCTCGGAAACGCGCCAGTGGCTGGCGCTGGGCCCCCGCCGAGGTGAAGTTATCCGGGGCGAGCCACTGCTGGTGCGCGGCGTGAAGCGCGGGCCACTCATCATCGATGACCGAGAACCAGGCGGTATCGCGGTTACGCCCCTGAACCACCCGGTGCTGGCGGAAGACGCCTTCGAGGCGGAAGCCGAGGCGTTCGGCCGCCCGGCGCGAGGGGGCGTTGAGCGCGTCGCACTTCCACTCCAGGCGCCGATAACCCAGGGCGAAGGCGTGCGCCATCAGCAGCATCAGCGCCTCGCTTGAGAGCCGGCTGCGGGCCATGCGCGGCGAGAAGTTGAGATGGCCGATCTCGATCCGGCCGTCGTTGGGCACGATGTTGAGATAGGTGGCCATGCCCACGGCGTGGCCGTCGTGGGGATCGATGATCGCGTAGCACCAGGGGTCCTGGCCCGCGCTCATGGTCTCCAGCCAGCGGCGGCAGCCGGCCTCGTCGGCGAACGGGCGGCCGCCGAGATAGGTCCAGCGCGCTTCGCCCTCGCGGTCATCGGTGAGGGCCGGATCGGGATGGCGCCACGCCTGCCACAGCGAGGCCGCGTGGCGGGGCGCGTCGAGCGGCTCGAGCCGGCAGTAGCGCCCCGTCAGCACGCTATGGTCTGGGCGATGCGCAGGTTGCCAGGCATCCACCGGCAGACCGATCGGCTGGCCGTGGCGGTTCTCGGTGCAGGATGATGACATCGGGGCTCTCTCCTCAGCAGCCGCAGGCAGCGAGCTTGGCGTCGGCCAGGGAGCCCGGCTCGGGGCCGCTGGCGAGGGGGTGCCCGTCGCGCTGCCAGAAGTCCAGGCCGCCCAGTAGCTCCTTGACCGTGAAGCCCGCCGTGGCCAGCTTGAGCGTGCCCCAGGTCGAACCGTTGCAGCCGATGCCGTCGCAGTAGCAGACGTAGACCCGATCCCGCGCCAGCGCCGCCAGGGTGGTGGGGTTCATCTCGACGTGCGGCAGGCTGATGGCCCCGGGGATGTGCCCGGCCAGGTAGTGCGCCCGCGAGCGGGTATCGATCACCACCAGCGCCTCGATGGCGTTGGCCAGATCCTGGGCCAGATCCCAGGCGTCGGTGTGCAGACCTAGCTTGTCGCGCATGGCCGCGGCGGAGATCGCGGGCTCCGGGGGCGGGATTTCCAGCACCCGAGAGGTCGGTTGGGGCGTTGCGGCGTCGTTCATGAGGCGGTCTCTCCATCGGCAGGCGTGGCGTTATTCAACGGTCCGTATTCAACGGTCCGTATTCAACAAATAAGTGAAGAAGGCCTCGTCGCGCTGCCAGCCGAGGGCCTGGTAGCGCGACTGCGCGGTGTGGTTCTCGACCTGGGTCCGCAGCATCAACTGGGTCACGCCGTGGTCGCGGGCGAGCTGGCGTGCCACCCGCAGCAGATCGCTGCCCATGCCCTGGCCGCGCGCCTCGGGGGCGACGAACAGATCGTTGAGGATCCAGCGCACCGCCAGGCTGGTGGTCGAGGGCACCGGAAACAGTTGCACGAAGCCGTGGGCGCTGCCCTGGGCATCGCTCGCCAGCAGCAGATGGGCGTCGCCGTTGGCGAAGCGCTGAGTGAGAAAGGCACACGCACCCTCCAGGTCGCCGGGCTGTTGATAGAAGCGCCGGTAGGCGTCGACCAGCGGTGCCAGCTCGGAGATGTCCGCGGCGGTGGCGAGGCGAATCGGGGTCGCGAGATCGAACGTTGGCATGCTGGGCTCCGGGGCAGTGACTTGGGGTCAGTGTGGCGGCATAGTGGTTCTCCGGTAAGAGCCAGTTATCACCATATTGGGGGAACCAGTGGCGGCATCCCAGGCGCATCAGCTGTGGATCATCGAAGCGATCGGCTTGAAGCTCGCCGCGTCGGCGTCTCATATCGATTCCCCCAACGCTTCCCTCACGCTGGGCCAGCGGCTCTATGCGGCGCTGCGCGAATCGATCCAGAGCGGGGCGCTGGCGACGGGTAGCCAGTTACCGGCATCCCGGCGGCTGGCCGCGGCGCTGGGGATCGGACGCAACACGGTGCTGGGGGCGGTGGAGCGACTCGTGGCCGAGGGATTTCTCCAGGCGCAACCGGGCTCGGGGGTGTTCGTCGCCGAGTGGCAACCGCCGCCGCCGGCCCCACGTGGCGGGAGCGACGTGCTGCCGCCACTCTCTGAGCGTGGCACACGCATTCTCGATTTCGAACGCACCCTGAGCGGCCGCCATAGCGCCTTCGCCCCCGGTGTTCCGGCGCTGGATCGCTTCCCGCGGGAGCGCTGGCAGCGGCTGCTGCGGCGCCACCAGCAGCGTGCGCCGACGGCGTGGTTCGACTACCAGAGTCAGGGCGGGGTGAGCGCGCTGCGCGAGGCGCTGTGCGACTACCTGCGGCTGTCGCGCTCGGTGCGCTGCCATCCCGGGCAGATTCTGATCACCCAGGGCGCCCAGCAGGGCTTCGAGCTGGTGGCCAGGCTGCTGGCGGATGTCGGCGATACGCTGTGGATGGAAGAGCCCGGCTACGGCGGTGCGCAATCCTGCTTCGTCTCGGCCGGGCTCGCGCTCGAACCGGTACCGGTGGACGCCGAAGGGATGAACGTGGCGGCGCTGGCGGCGGACACGCCGGCGCCGCGGCTGATCTATGTCACGCCGTCGCACCAGTACCCCTGCGGGGTGACGCTGCCGTTGGCCCGGCGCATGGCGCTGCTGGCCCTGGCCCGGCGCCACCGGGCGTGGATCATCGAGGATGACTACGACAGCGAGTTCCGCTATGCCAGCGCGCCGATCGCCTCGCTGCAGGGGCTGATCGAGGAGGCTCCGGTGATCTATGTGGGCACCTTCAGCAAGGTGCTCTATCCGGGGCTGCGGCTGGGCTATCTGGTCTTGCCGGGGGCGCTGGTCGAGCCGTTCCGGCGCGCCAACGCGCGCCTGCACCGGGAGGGGCAGTACCTGGTACAGGCGGCGCTGGCCGACTTCATCGGCGAGGGCCACTTCGTGCGCCACGTGGCGCAGATGCGCGAATGCTATCGCCAGCGCCAGGCCTCACTGCGTGAGGCATTGGCGCCGGCGGTGGCGCGTGGGCTGGTGCTCTCGGCGGGGCAGGCGGGCATGCATCTGGTGGCGCGGCTCGACACCCTCGATGAGGAGCGCACGCTGGTCGAGCAGGCCGCGGCGGCGGATATTCTGCTTTCGCCGCTATCGCAATACTATCTGCGTGCGCCCGTGCAGGCCGGGCTGGTGCTCGGCTATGCCGGGGCGACGCCGGCGGAGATCGCGCGGGCGGGCGGATGGCTGGCGCGGCGCTGGTTGGCCCTGCGCGGGGCGGGCTGACGTCGGTTCAGGCATCGGCATCGCCGGAGCCTGCGTCATCCTCGCTCGGCCCGGGGCGGGCACGGGTGCGTCGAGCGCGGGTGTCGCGACGGGCCTCTTTACGATGTGTTTCTTCGCGATGCGTCTCGTCGCCTGACGTTTCTTCTGCTCTCGTCTCGGCGGCATGCGAGCGCTCGCCACCGGCTGCGCTGTGCGTCTGGTCGCCACCGTGCGCGGCCGCGTCGCCATCGCCGTCGCGGCGTATGCCGACGCCCTCGGGCAGATAGAGTCGGGAGGCGGGCAGGGCCAGCTCGGCGCCATGCTTCTCGATGATGTCGCGCACCTTGAGCAGGATCTCCTGCTTGATCTCGTGGAAGCGCTGCCAGTCGGTCTCGCGGGTGAAGGCATAGAGCATGATCTCCAGCGCGTACTGGCCGAAGGTGGTGAAGTTGACCGTGATCAGTTCGTCCTGGTCGATCTCGTCGTGGTGCTTGAGCAGCTGGCGGATATCGCCAGTGATCGCTTCGATGGCGCCGGCATCCTGATAGCGCAGGCCCACGGTCTCCCACAGCCGACGGTTGACCATGCGCGTGGGGGTTTCCACCGAGATCTGGCTGAACCAGGCATTGGGTACGTAAAGCGGTGGCCCGGCGAAGGTGCGGATGGTGGTCAGGCGCCAGCCGATATCCTCGACCATGCCCTCGATCTCGCGGTCGGGGGAGCGAATCCAGTCGCCGACCACGAACGGCTTGTCCAGATGGACCACCATGCCGCCGAAGAAGTTGGCCATGACATCGCGCGCGGCGAAGCCGATCACCAGACCGCCGAAGCCGCCCATGGCAAGGATGCTCGACATCGACACACCGAGTATCTGCAGCCCGATCAGGATCAGGGTGACGATCAGTACCGCGCCGACGATCTTGGTCAGTGCCGATGCCGAGGTTTGATCCACCGGCCGCGCCCGGCAGTTGACCGGCGGAAACACCAGGCGCTGTTCGAGTCGCCGGATCAGGCGGATGCCACTCCAGGCCAGCAGCAGCAGGGTGATCAGGGCGCCGCTCTTGAACAGGAAGCCGGTGAGTGCGGTGACCCCGAGATGCGCGCCGATCACCCCGGTGCCGATCATCAGTGCGCTGATCCAGATCCACCAGCGCAGCGGCAGGCGCAGGGCGTGCAGGAAAGGGTCGTCCCAGCGCCGCGGCGAGCGCACCAGACGCTGCTCCAGCCGGCCGAGGACGAAGTAGAGCACCAGGTCGACGACCGCGGCGAGCAGCACGATGGCGATCGGCAGCAGGATCCACCCGGGCAGGCCGAGCCAGTCGCTCAGGCGCTGCTGCAGGTGGGCCAGGGTTTGCGTAGAGAGTGTCTGCGTCGCGTCGTCCAGAGTCTTCATCTGCCTGCGGTATCTGCCATCGTGTCTGCCGTTCTGGGCCCCATGGGGGCGAGGGGGAACGGCGGCGCGTATCGAGTAAGCAGCCTAGTCGCGCCCTGGCGTGCCTGCCAGCGTACGCTTCTGCCCGGGCAGGGGCGCGCCTCTGATCAGGGATGGCAGCAGCGCTTGGCCTTCTTGCCGCTGCCACAGGGGCAGGGGGCGTTGCGCTGGGGGGCGTTGCCCGCGGCGACGGGGTCGATCTCGCCGTCCAGGTAGCGCCAGC
This sequence comes from Salinicola sp. DM10, assembly GCF_017306975.2. Classification (NCBI taxonomy): domain Bacteria; kingdom Pseudomonadati; phylum Pseudomonadota; class Gammaproteobacteria; order Oceanospirillales; family Halomonadaceae; genus Salinicola; species Salinicola sp. DM10. Next base: position 1,364,494 of record NZ_JAFLEN020000001.1, on the reverse strand, counting down.
GCCCCTGGCGACGGCGGAAGCGCGAGCGCTCATGAAGCACCGACGCCGACGCGCCGGATATCGCGTTCAAGGGCCGGTAGTGCGCCTTGAAGGTGACCGTGCCCTGGCTGCCGCGGGTACTGCTCTCGAGGATCTCCAGGCCCAGCCAGTCGCAGTCGCGCTGGTTGAGCAGCTCGGGTGTCAGAGTGTCACGGGTATCCGGGTCCCAGGTGTGATACAGATAGTGTCCGAGGTTGCCGATTGCAAAAGCCGAATAACGCGAACGCATCAATGCCTCGGGCGTGGCCGGCAGCGTCTCACCGCGATGATGCGGCTGGCAGCAGTCGGCATAGCCGAGGCCACTGCCGCAGGGGCAGGGAAACGTCGCGGGCGGCGTGGTCTGGGGCATGGCGGCATCCTGGTGGGCGCGGTGATCGAATCCGGGGGCTGTCGTGACTGGGCGCAGAGCTCTCGCGGCGCGCGCCGAAGGCCTTCGCCAACATCGTTCGCTGCGGCGTCTCTTGCTGCGCTAACGACACGATGTCGTGGCCGCGATGGGAATCTCGCCGGACCCTGAGCTATTATTTGTCGCAAAACGTTAATGCGGCGCTGAACTTGGAGATGGCTTGTGGTAAAAAGCGCGTCTTGATCAATGCTCCGGAGCCAGTCACTCGACGTGTAGGTCGATTGCCCATGTTTCTCGACGAGTTTCATTCTACCGACGCCGGCCACTTTTGCATCTCTGCGGAGCAGGCCAGCCGGTTCGCCCGCGAAATCGCCGGCGATTACAATCCGATCCACGACCCCTGTGCGCGGCGCTTCTGCGTGCCCGGCGATCTGCTGTTCGCGCTGGTGCTGTCGCACTACGGGCTGTCGCAGCGGATGACCTTCCACTTCTGTGGCATGGTCGGCGACCGCGTGCCGCTGCACTTCGTCGAGGATGGTGCCGGCACGGTGAGCGTCGAGGACGCTGCCGGCAAGCAGTACCTGCGCGTCGAGCGCGAGGGCTGGACGCTGCGCGACCCGGCTACGGTGGAGACGTTTACCCGGCGTTACGTGGCGTTTTCCGGGCGCAATTTCCCTCACTATCTGAAGCCGCTGCTCGAAGACAAGGGCGTCATGTTCAACCCCCAGCGCCCGCTGGTGATCTACGACAGCATGGGCTTCAGCCTAGAAGACCATGACCCCTGTGACCTCGATCTCGAGTTCGCCGGGGCCGAGCTCGACGTCAAGGGCAAGCGCGGCGAGGCGCTGCTCGAGTTCCGCATGCGCTGCCAGGGGCGTGCGGTGGGTACCGGCTCCAAGAAGCTGGTGATCAGCGGCTTGCAGGCCTACGACGCGGAGAAGATGGAGACCTTCGTCACCAACTTCACCCAGCTCAAGGCCGCCAACCCCTGCTCCGCCTGACGGGTGAGCGTGGCCCGAGCGTGCCTGCCCGGCTTCGGTGCCAGCCTGCGCGGCTTGGGCGCGAGCCGCTCGGCGTCGGCTGACGCGCTCGCGGCGCTGACATTTCCATCGTCATCGTCAGCGGATGATCCATGAAACAGCACGTCTCTCCCTTCCAGCTCTTCGTGCTGGCGATGTCGTTCTACGTGCTCGCGGCACTGTTCGCGAGCGCCTTCCTGACCCTGCCACCGGAGATCGAGCGGCTGATCGGCTACCTCGACTATGTCGTCTGCGCCGTCTTCTTCATCGATTTCTGTCTGCGCTTCCACCGTGCACCGAACAAGTGGCGCTATATGCGCTGGGGCTGGCTCGATCTGCTTTCATGCATCCCGGCCGGTTGGTTCCAGGCCGCGCGCCTGGCGCGGGTCGTACAGGTGTTGCGCATTCTGCGCGCACTGCGTTCGATGGAGCTGATCTGGCAACTGCTGTTTCGCAACCGCGCCGAAGGGGTGCTCGCCTCCGTCGCCACCGCGACCGTCCTGCTGGTGGTGGTGAGCGCGGTGACCGTACTGCTGGTCGAGGCCCCCGATCCGCACAGCCCGATCAACACCGCCGAGGATGCGCTGTGGTGGGCGATCGTCACGGTGACCACCGTCGGCTATGGCGACTACTATCCGGTGACCACCCTGGGGCGTGTCGTTGCGGTGCTGCTGATGGTCTGTGGGGTAGGGCTGTTCGGTAGCTTCGCGGCCTATGTCAGCTCGCTGTTCGTCGAGGATCAGGGCGAATCGGAGTCGCGCCAGCACAAGGCCAACCGGCGCATGATGCGTCACATGATCGAACAGGTCAGTGAGCTACAGGCCGAGATCGAGGCGCTGCGCGGCGAGCTGCGCACGCATCGCCAGGAGCTGGAGGCGCATCATCTACCTGTCGAGCCGGCCAGAGAGACCGCTGGTCCAGCGCCCGATGCTCAATCAGCGCAAGACGCTCAATCAGCGCAAGACGCAGCGTCAGGGGAAGGTGCGTTCCGAGGGCCGAAACGGCGATGATGTTGGGAAGCAGGCGTTGTATTGCGCGTGAAATATAAGGGTGCTAATCTATTCCTCGTTGAATAGAGCATCGATTGCGAATTACTCGGTAATCGTCGTCCTATTAGCAGTCGTTCGAGTCGCGTCTGAGACGCATCTCCTAGGTAACACCCCGCCTCGCCCGCGCATCCCCCCTCTTGCGCGGGCTTTTTTTATGCCTGAAAGTTTTATGCCTGAAAGGGGGGGCCATTAGCCTTGAATGGGGCACCTCAGGACGACGTATCAGCCAGTGTCGAAGCCGCTGAGCACATTGACCACGTTGACCCCGATCTCTTCCACCGCGTAGCCACCTTCGAGCAGGAACACCGTGGGCAGGCCGGCGCGCTTGAGCAGGCCGCCGTAGTCGCTGAAGTCCTCGCTTGCGAGGGTGAACGAACTGATCGGGTCCTGGGCGAAGGTATCGACCCCCAGGGAGACGATCAGCAGCTCGGCGCCGAACGCCTGAATGCGCGCCAGGGCGTCTTCCAGCGCCTGGCGCCAGCGCGGGTAGCCGGTACCCGGCGCCAGCGGGTAGTTGAGAGTGAAGCCCTCGCCGCGGCCGCTGCCGGTCTCGTCGGCATAGCCCAGGTAGTAGGGGAACACCAGCGCCGGGTCGCCGTGGATCGAGGCGAACAGCACGTCGTCCCGGTCGTAGAAGATCTCCTGGGTGCCGTTGCCGTGATGGAAGTCGACATCGAGAATGGCGACCCGCGCGACACCTTGGTCACGGGCGTGCTGGGCGGCGATCGCGGCATTGTTGAAGAAGCAGTAGCCGCCGAACTGATCGCGGGCGGCGTGGTGGCCCGGCGGTCGGCACAGCCCGAAGGCGCCACCGCCGTGGGCGAGCACCTGGTCGGTGGCGGCCAGCGCGATGTCCTTGCTCGCCAGCGCGGCGCGGAAGGTACCGGCGCAGACCGAAGTTTCCGCCGCCAGCGCGTAGTAGCCGAGACGGCCTTCGAGATTCTCGGGAATACGGTCGCCGCGCAGCGTGCGCGCCGGCCAGATACTGGGGATCGGCTCGCCGCCGTGGCCTTCGGCCTGCCAGTTCTCCCAGAGGGTTTCCAGGAACTCGACATAAGCGCTGTCATGGATCTCGAGCACGCCGTCGAGCCCGCGGCGCTCGGGCTCACGTACCTCACCCAGGGCCGCCGCATGAATCCGCGCGAGAATGATATCCACCCGTTCGGGACACTCGAAGGGCGTCACCAGCTGGCCGCCGTGCAGTTCGCTGCGGGGATGGCGGAGCTGGGTATCGGCGGTATGGAAGGTCAGCATAGGGACTCCTCTGGGCGGGTGAAGACACGGCAGACGCCGAAAAAGGGATACCGGTCGCGCGCGACCGGTGCGCCCAGCATAACCCGGGCAGGCCTCGCCGTGCGGCTCGCTGACACTGATCCGGGCGCGCGACAAAGCGTCGCTGCCGGCCCGCGGCGCTGGGCAGGGGCATGCGCGGGGATTACAATCGCGCCCCAATTACTAGGCACTGCCTGAAAAGTACTGCGCTCGCCCATGCGGCGTTAAAAATCGGCTGGAACGCCAGCCCGGTCAAAAATGCTCATTTACACCCCGTAAACTGGAGCGCCAGCCCGGTCCGTTTTCGCCGATTTTTGCCTTGCCTGGCCTTCGCTCGTCGACTTTTCAGACAGCACCTAGAAAGCCCCTACGCGCGCCTACCTCGACAATGTTATGAGGGCGTCGCCATCTCCATGGATCTCGATATGAGTCAGTTGCCCCCCTGCCCGCAGTGCGCCTCGATCTACACCTACGCCGACATGCGCCTCTACGTCTGCCCCGAGTGCGGTCACGAATGGTCCGGTGAGGCCGAAGAGGAGAGCACCAGCGACACGCCCGCGATCGTGGATGCCAACGGCACGCCGCTGGCCGACGGCGACAGCGTCACCGTGATCAAGGATCTCAAGGTCAAGGGCTCTTCGCTGGTGGTGAAAGTGGGCACCAAGGTCAAGAGTATCCGCTTGGTCGACGGCGATCACGATATCGACTGCAAGATCGAGGGTATCGGCGCCATGAAGCTCAAGTCGGAATTCGTCAAAAAGGCATGAGCCGAGGCCAGCCGCCGGGGCTGGCCGTGCTAAGGTCGGACATCCCACGCCACCAGGAGTCAAGGATGTCTCAGCCACTGCCCGAACTGCGGCGCCTGCGCCCGGATTCTCCCCATCTCGATACGCTGGCGCGTTGGACCTACGCCGCCTGGGGCGCGCTCTATCCCGAGGAGAGCTGGCCGCAGTGGCGTGACCACCTGCGCCGGCAGTGCGGCGAGCAGGGCGTGCCCTCGGTGTTCGTCGCCATCGCCGAGGAGGCGGGGCGTGAGATTCCGGTGGGGACGGCCAGTCTCACCGAGAGCGATCTGGACTCGCGTCCCGAGCTGACACCGTGGCTGGCCTCGGTGTTCGTGCCGCCAGCGTGGCGCGGGCGGGGAATCGCCTCGGCGCTGGTCGAGCGCGTGGCCGAAGAGGCGCGCGTGGGCGGCTGCCCCGGCTGCTATCTGTATACGCCCGACCAGCAGGCGCTCTATGCCCGCCTGGGCTGGCAGACGCAGGAAGAACTCGACTACCGCGGCGAGCGGGTCACCCTGATGTGGCGTGATTGTGGGGCATGAACGCCGCGCATGACCCTCATGCGTGGCTGTTGCGCGAGGACGTGGGGCGTGGACGAGGCGCGTGACGGCCGGCTCGATTTGCCGCCGCCATCGCGCCGCCCGATCTGACCCATACCCTCTCAGGCCGCCAGCCCCGCCTCCGGCGGTGCCTTGGCGCCGGTCATGATGGCCACGGCGTCCGAGGGCGAGATCGCCTTGGGGTCGACCACCGCGATACGCCGGCCGAGCCGGTGGATATGGATCCGGTCGGCCACCTCGAAGACATGCGGCATGTTGTGGGAGATCAGGACGATCGGTAGACCGCGCGCTTTGACCTCGCGGATCAGATCCAGCACGCGGTTCGACTCCTTGACGCCCAGCGCGGCGGTGGGCTCGTCCATGATGATCACCTTGGCCGCGAACGCCGCGGCGCGCGCGACCGCCACGCCCTGACGCTGCCCACCGGATAGCGTCTCCACCGCCTGGCCGATGTTCTGAATGGTCAGCAGACCCAGCTCCGCGAGCTTGTCGCGGGCGAATGTTTCCATCGCCTGGCGATCGAGCATGCGCAATACCTTGCCGAGCACGCCCTTGCGGCGAATTTCTCGGCCCAGAAACAGGTTGTCGGCGATCGACAGTGCCGGTGACAGCGCCAGCGTCTGGTAGACGGTCTCGATACCGGCGTCGCGAGCCTGTATCGGCGTGGCGAACTGCACCGGCTGGCCGTCGAGCCGAATGTCGCCCGAATCGGGGATGACCGCGCCGGAGAGCGCCTTGATCAGCGTCGATTTGCCGGCGCCGTTATCGCCGATGACGGCGAGGACTTCGCCGGGATAGAGATCGAAATCGCTGTGGTCAAGCGCGGTGACCGGGCCGTAGCGCTTGGTCAGACCGCGGGCCGAGAGGATGGGTTGGGTTGTCGTCGTCATGCTGAAGCCTTCCGAATCCATTGGTCGGTCGCGACCGCGATGATGATGAGCGCCCCGACGGTGAGCTGTGTCCACTGCGGGTCGGTGCCGAGCAGCCGCAGCCCGAGGGAAAACACGCCGACGATCAGCGCGCCGAACAGGGTGCCCAGAATCGACCCACGCCCGCCGAACAGCGAAGTACCGCCGATCACCACGGCGGTGATGGCATTGATGTTCTCCAGTTGGCCCGCCTGCGGCGACACCGAGCCGATACGCCCGATCAGGGCCCAGCCGGCCAGGGCGCAGATCAGCCCGGTGACCACATATACCGACACCAGCACCCGCCCGGTACGAATGCCCGCCAGCATGGCTGCGTGCTTGTCGTCGCCGACGGCGTAGACATGCCGCCCCCAGGCGGTCTTGTTGAGCGCGTACCACAGCAGGGTGGAGATCACGAGCATGAGAATCACGCCGTAGGTGAAGACGGCATGACCGATATGGAAGGTGTTACCGAAGAGATGCAGGATGGGCGCGGTCTGGTCGATGTCCTGGCTGCGCACCGTCTCGTTGCCTGAATAGATGAAGGTGATCGCGCCGAAGATCGACCAGGTCCCCAGCGTGACGATAAAGGGGGGCAGCTTCACCCGGGCGACCAGTAGCCCATTGACCAAACCGCAGAGCCCGCCGGTCGCCAGCCCGGCGAGCACCGCGACGAACCCCGGCACGCCGTAGTGCATGGCGAACTGGCCCATGACCACCGAGCTCAGCACCATGATCGCCCCTACCGACAGATCGATGCCGGCGGTGAGGATGATCAGCGTCTGGCCGGCGCTGACGATGCCGGTGATCGCCACCTGCTGGAGGATCAGGGTCAGGGTGAATGCCGAGTAGAACTTCGGGCCGAGGAGCGCGGCGAACACCACGGCCGAGACGGCCACCACGATCATCGGTACGGCCGCCGGGTTGGCGTGCAGGAAGTGTTGGAGGCGCTGGGCTGGCGTGTGCCGATACGTATCGGACGGCGGTACCGCGCCGTCGGATGGCGCCGCCCGCGCCGAGCCGGATGCGTTACTCATATAGCCGCTCCTTGCGACTGGGCGCGGATTCGCGCGCATCTCCACTGGAATCGACGCGTAGCGTGTCGAAATTTATTGGAACCGGTTGCGTCACGGTCACCTACTTACCGGTTCCGGTTGGGCGCATGGGATTTCTGATCGATGGCTATCCATCAGATGGCAATCCCTGACGCGCCGGCATGGTGCTCGTCACTGCCGGCGCATGGCCATGAAAAGCCGTCGCTCTTGGCGTGGCGCTAGCCCCAGCAGCGCTTCAGGCCTTCCTCGGTACTGATCGAGTCGACGCCTTCGACCGGATGGTCGGTGACCAGATTGACCCCGGTGTTGATGAAGTCCAGCCCCGGGCTGTTCTGGGGTTTCTCGCCGGTGTCGACGTAGGTCTTGACCGCCTCGATGCCTTTCGCCGCCATCAGTAGCGGGTACTGCTGCGACGTGGCGCCGATGATGCCCTCCTGGACGTTCTTCACCCCCGGGCAGCCGCCATCGATGGAGACGATAGTGGCCTGATCCTGCAGCCCCACCGCCTTGAGGGCCTGATAGGCGCCGGCCGCCGCGGGTTCGTTGATGGTGTAGACCAGGTTGGTGCTGGGGTCCTTCTGCAGCAGGTTTTCCATCGCCGTGCGCCCGCGATCCTCGGCACCGTAGCTCAGGTCGTGGCCGACGATGCGCGGGTCGTCCTCGTCACCCCAGCGGTTGGGGTCCTTGATATCGATGCCGAAGCCCTGCATGAAGCCCTGGTCGCGCTGTACGCCCACGGATGGCTGACTGACCGCCAGATCCAGGAACGCGATATGAGCTTGCTTATCGCCCATGTGCCGCTTGGCCCACTCGCCGATCAGCTTGCCGGCCTCGAAGTTGTCGGTGGCGAAGGTCGCATCGGCGGCGCTGGTCGGCTGCAGCTTGGTATCGAGGGCGACGATCATCAGGCCAGCCTGACGCGCCCTCTGGATCGCGGGAAGGATTGCCTTGGTGTCGGAAGGGGTGATCAAGATGCCGTCGACGCCATCGGCGATGCAGGTCTCGATGGCCTCGACCTGACCCTGATTGTCGCCATCGTACTTGCCGGCGTAGGTCTTCAGAGTGACTCCCAGTTCGGCCGCCTTCTGTTCGGCGCCTTTCTTCATGGTCACGAAGTAGGGGTTGGTATCGGTCTTGGTGATCAGACAGGCGCTGACATCCTTGGCGAAGGCGGGGGAGGCGAGTAGCGCGGCACTCAGCGCGCTGCAGCACGCCAAAGTTTGGATACAGATTTTTTTCATCGAAAACACCTGTGTCGCGATCGAGTGTGATTACGTTGTCATGGTGACTCGGTCCGGCTCGCTGGACGGCCAGATACCTGACGGCACAGGTTCGATTTGGCTTTTAGTGTGATTTTTTGTAAATAAGGCAAAGGTCTCGTAACAGATGGTATGAGAAATCTCCTACCTTCCTCGGTGCAGGATTGGTGGGTGCCGGCCTCTCCGCCGGCATGCGCGGAGGCCGGCGGGCTTTGTCTCACCAGCTCTTGTAGGGCAGGAACTTGCCGTTCAAGGTCACCACCACGCGATCTCCCTTGGGATTTTCCTCTCGCTCCACTGCCATCTCGAAGTCGATGGCGCTCATGATCCCGTCGCCGAACTTCTCCTGAATGACGTCCTTCAGCGTCGGCCCGTAGACGCCGACGATCTCGTAGAGCCGGTAGATCAGCGGATCCTGGGGGATGGCCTGGTCCCAGGTCTTGGTAGGGAAGGCTTCGAGCGCTGCTGTCACCTCTTCACCGAGCGCATCACTCAGACCCAGGGCCTGGGTGATCCGGCGCGCGCTTTCCGCTGGGGCGCTGTTCATGCCGTAGCAGGCCGAGGCGACCCACACCGGTGAGTGGCCGCTGGCCGCGGCCAGGTCGTCCCAGCTCAGGCCCTGGCGCGCCTTGGCGGCCATCAGCGTGTGGTGCATTTCCAGCTTGTCCATGGGGTGTCTCCTGGGGTCGATACGTGCGCCGCCGTCGCCGGCGGCGGGTGGGTCAGATCAGGTCGCGCTTGGGGCCGGTACGCACATGGGTGGCGTAGAGGGTCAGACCGGTGAAAGCGATACCGCCGGCCAGATTGCCCAGCACCGTGGGGATCTCGTTCCAGATCATGTAGTCCATGACCGAGAAGCCGCCACCCATGATCATCGCCGAGGGGAACAGGAACATGTTGACGATGGAGTGCTCGAAGCCCATGTAGAAGAACAGCATGATCGGCATCCACATGGCGATCACCTTGCCGCTCACCGAGGTGGATATCATTGCGCCGACCACGCCCATCGAGACCATCCAGTTGCACAGCATGCCGCGCACGAAAATGGTGAACCAGCCGGCCAGGCCGTACTGGGCGTAGCCCAAGGTGCGTGCCTCACCGATACCGGCGATCTTTTCGCCCACCGCGCCGGGGCCGATGGAGAAACCGTAGGTGAGGATGAAGGCCATCATCAGCGCCACCGTCAGCGCGCCGCCGAGATTGCCCAGGAAGACCCAGCCCCAGTTGCGCAGCACCCGCTCGACGGTGACGCCCTGGCGCCGATCCAGCAGCGCCAGCGGGGTCAGCATGAACACCCCGGTGAGCAGATCGAAGCCCATGAGATAGAGCATCACGAACCCCACCGGGAACAGGATCGCGCCCAGCAGCGGCTGGCCGGTCTGCACCGTGATGGTGATCGCGAAGGCCGCGGCCAGGGCCAGGATGGCACCGGCCATGTAGGCGCGGATCACCGTGTCGCGGGTCGACATGAAGATCTTGGATTCGCCGGTGTCGACCATCTTGGTGACGAATTCGGCGGGCGTGAGATAGGACATGGGGCTTTCCTCGCTTGTTGTGATTTGTCGTTGTTGTGAATCGTCGTTACAGGAAAAGCGTTTACTGCTGGGTACAGCCAGTTGCACCGGGCGCGTGCGGCAGTCGGTCGTGACGACCGCGGCGCTCAGGATCGGGTATCCGCCTCGAGCAGCACGACGTCATCGCCACGCAGGGCGACGGGCCAGGTCTGCAGGCGCTGTTCGGGGTGCTCCAGACAGACCCCGTCACGCAGCCGGAAGTGCTGCTTGTAGAGCGGCGAAGCGACCACTCGCTCACCCTGGAGCTCGCCGATGATGCCGCGCCCGATCACATTGGCCCCCGAGAAGGGGTCGCGGTTGTCGACCGCATAGAGGCAATCGCCGGCAGCGTCCTCGGGCTGCCTGGAACGATCGTCGGCAGCGTCGGGCCGACTGGAAAGGCCGGCAGCGTCCTCGGGCTGTCTGGAACGATCGGCAGCGTCGGGCCGACCCGGTAAATAGAAAATCGCGATCTGATGGCCCGCGTACCAGGCCACCACGCCCGAGTGCGCCACCAGATCGGCCCGCGTGCAGAGCCGCACGCAGTGTGGCAACGAGCGTTGCGCCGTGGGCGATGCCGCCAGGGTCGAGAGGCTCATGAGCTCACCTCCACCGTCAGCGAGGCGATCTCCTCGTCACGCGCCGGACGTGGCTGATCACGCTCCTCCACGCTGACGATATCGGGGTCGGGGCGTTGGTCGTTGACGAAGGTGCGGAAGCGCTTGAGCTTCTCCGGGTCCTTGAGCGCGCCGGCCCACTCGCACTCGTAGCGGTCGACCACCTGCTGCATCTGCGCCTCCAGCTCGGCGCCCAGGCCGAGGCTGTCTTCCAGGATGACCTGCTTGAGATAGTCGAGGCCGCCATCGAGGTTCTCGCGCCACACCGAGGTGCGCTGCAGCTTGTCCGCGGTGCGGATGTAGAACATCAGGAAACGGTCGATGGTGCGCAGCAGCGTGGCATCGTCGAGATCGGTGGCGAACAGCTCGGCGTGGCGCGGGCGCATGCCGCCGTTGCCGCAGACGTAGAGGTTCCAGCCGTGCTCGGTGGCGATCACCCCGACATCCTTGCTCTGCGCCTCGGCGCATTCGCGGGTGCAGCCGGAAACGGCGAACTTGAGCTTGTGCGGCGAGCGCAGGCCCTTGTAGCGATTCTCGATGGTCAGCGCCATGGCGACACTGTCCTGTACGCCGTAGCGGCACCAGGTGCTGCCGACGCAGGATTTCACCGTGCGCGTCGACTTGCCGTAGGCGTGACCGGTCTCGAAGCCGGCCTCGATCAGCTCGCGCCAGATCTCGGGCAGCTCGTGGAGCTGGGCGCCGAACAGATCGATGCGCTGGCCGCCGGTGATCTTGGTATAGAGCGCATACTTCTTGGCCACCGCGCCGATGGCGATCAGCTTGTCCGGGGTGATTTCGCCGCCGGGGATACGCGGCACCACCGAGTAGGTGCCGTTTTTCTGCATGTTGGCCATGAAGGTGTCATTGGTGTCCTGCAGCGGAATCAACGACGGCTCGGCGATCGGCGCGTTCCAGCACGAGGCCAGGATCGAGGCCACCGCCGGTTTGCAGATGTCGCAGCCCAGATGCCCCTTGCCGTGGCGCGCGTGCAGTGCCTCGAAGCTCTCGATGCCCTCGACGCGCACTAGGTCGTAGAGCTCCTGACGGGTATGGGCGAAGTGTTCGCACAGGCTCTTGTCGACGGCGATGCCGCGGCTTTCGAGTTCATGGTCGAAGACCTGCTTGAGCAGGGCGGTGCAGCCGCCGCAGCCGGTGCTCGCCTGGGTCTCGGCCTTGAGCGACGCGAGATCGGTGCAGCCCTGGGCCACCGCCTGGCACACCGCGCCCTTGGTCACGTTGTGACAGGAGCAGATAGCGGCGCTCTCCGGCAGCGCATCGGCCCCCAGCAGCGGCGCGCCCTCGCCCTGGGGCAGGATCAGACTGGCGGGGTCGGCGGGGAGGGGAATGGCATTCTGCACGTACTGCAGCAGGGTGTCGTAGTAGCCGTTGTCGCCCACCAGTACCGCGCCGAGGGCGCGCTTGCCGTCGGCGGAGACCACCAGGCGGCGGTAGCCGTGGCCGGCCTCATCAATGAAGCGATAGCTCACCGACCCCTCGGTGGTGGCGTGGGCGTCGCCGATCGAACCCACGTCGACGCCGAGCAGCTTGAGCTTGGTCGACATGTCGGCGCCGCTGAAGGGTTCGCAGACATCGTCCAGACAGCCGGCGACGGTGCGCGCCATGGTGTAGCCGGGGGCGACCAGGCCAAAGATCCGGCCGTTCCACAGCGCGCACTCGCCGATGGCGAAGATCGCCGGATCGGAGGTGACGCAGGTGTCGTCGATGACGACCCCGCCGCGTTCGCCGACCGCCAGGCCGCACTCCCGCGCCAGCCTGTCCTGCGGGCGGATACCGGCGGAGAACACGATCAGATCGGTCTCCAGCCAGGTGCCGTCGGTGAAGTCCATGCGATAGCGGTGGTCCTCGCCGGCCACGATCTCGCGGGTGGCGCGATCCACGTGCACGCCGACGCCGAGCGCCTCGATTCGTGCCCGCAGCGCCTGGCCGCCCTCGGCATCGAGCTGCACCGGCATCAGGCGCGGCGCGAACTCGACCACATGAGCCTCCAGCCCCAGCGACTTGAGCGCGTTGGCCGCTTCCAGCCCCAGCAGGCCGCCGCCGACCACCACCCCGCGGGGTGCCTCGCGCTGTGCCAGCGACGCCGCCGCGGCACGAATCTGGTCGAGGTCATCGAGGGTGCGGTAGACCAGCCGGGCGTGGCCGCTGGCGTCTTCCGCCGGGGTCGGAATCGGCGGTACGAAGGGGTAGGAGCCGGTGGCCAGGATCAGGCGGTCGAAGGGGTAGCGGCCGACGGCGCTGACCACCTCGCGGCTCTCGCGATCGATCGCGCTGATGCACTCGCCCAGGCGCAGCTCGATGCCGTGGCGGGCGCAGAAGTCGGCATCGCCGAGCGCCAGTGATTCGGCATCGCTGCCGCCGAAGTAGTCGGAGAGATGCACCCGATCGTAGGCGCGGTGGCGCTCCTCGCCGAACACGGTGATCGCATAGTGCTGGTGAAGGTCACGGGCGACCAGCTGCTCGAGGCAGTAGTGGCCGACCATGCCGTTGCCGATCACGATCAGGCGTGCCGGGGCATCGGCTGCCGGTGTGGTAGCGTCGCGTATCATGCCGCTTCCTCCTGGGTCGGTTGGGCCTCTGTGGCCAGGTGGCGTTCGATATCGCGCGGGCCGAACAGCAGTGCCTCGCGACAGAGAGACAAGGGCGTGCCCGCCTGGGCCAGGGCGAAGAGCGCCGGGCCGGCGGCGGTGTCGCCGTAGAGCAGGGCGCCGATCAGACGCGAGTCGCGCAGCAGCAGCCGGCGATAGTCGCCATGTTCGGCGTCGGCATAGGTGAGTACCTCGGTGGCGGCGTCCTCCGCCTCGGCCGGGCCGAAGGCGTAGAGCGAGATGCCGGCGACCTTGAGCCGGGTGGCGCAGTCGTGCCGCTCATAGCCGGGCGTGGTGGCCTGGCCCGGGGCGTCGGCGCACAGATGCGCGGCGAGCACCTCGACCTGCTGCCAGATGGGTTCCACCAGCCCCACGGTGGCGCCCTCGAATTCACAGCACTCCCCCAGCGCATGGATGCGAGGGTCGCTGGTGGTGAGGTGGGCATCGACGCGAATGCCGCGAGCGACGTCGAGCCCGGCGCGTCTGCCCAGCTCGCTGTGGGCCTCGATGCCGGCGGCGATGACCACGCAGTCGGCGGCCAGCCGGCGGCCGTCGGCGAGGGTCACCGCGCAGACGTTACCCACGGCGTCGCCTTCACAGCGCGCCAGGGTGACGCCGGTCAAGAGCGTCAACCCGCGCTGGGCCAGGGCCTGCGCCAGCCAGTCCGCGGCGGTGCGGTCCAGCTGCCGGTTCATCAGCCGTTCGCTGCGCTGCAGCAGGGTCACCTCGAGGCCGCGCCGGCGCAGACCCTCGGCGGCTTCCAGGCCGAGCAGGCCGCCGCCGACCACGATGGCCTTGCGCCCCGGGGGCTGGGCCGCGAGCCAGTCGGCGTCGTCGAGCGTGCGGAAGGCGCCGACGTTGCCCAGTTCGATGCCCGGAATCCGGGGCATGGCCGGGTGCGAGCCGGTGGCCAGAATCAGGCGGTCATAGGCAAGACGCTCGCCCGTTTCCAGCGTGACCTCGCGGGCGGCGCGGTCGATGGCCGTAACGCGCTGGCCCAGGCGCTCGCTGACGCTGACGTTGCCGCGCGTCTCGGCGATCTCCAGATCCAGCGCCGGCCGCGCGATCTCTCCGGCCAGCCAGGGCGACAGCAGCACCCGGTTGTAGGCGGCGGCACGCTCTTCACCGATCAGGGTGATCTGGACATCGAGGCGGCAGCGCGTGCGCAGCGTATTGAGCAGGCGATGTCCGGACATGCCATTGCCGACGATGATCCAGCGCCGGGGGCCTGTGTTCAGGGGCTCGGCAGGCTGTGCGGTCTCTCTCATCTCATCCTCCCTTGGCGGCGGGTAAGCCCCATACAACGCAAAAAGGCGCCTGATGACGCGAAGGAGAAGCTCCGCGGCATCAGGCGCCTTTGCCTGAATCTGAATGGGCCTGAATCTGAATGGGCCTGAATCTGAATGGGCCTGAATCTGGATCGGTTAACACGCAGCGCGACCGCCGTTGGCCGCTGCTGCGTTGATCCAAGCGAAGCGCATGCCAGCGTGCCGATATCACCGCCGATTCAGTGGGTTGATATCAGGGAGGGGAGGGCGGCAGCGGGTCTCGGCAAGCGAGGTTGGGCCTTGACGGTGCAGCAACTGCGTCGACTGCACCATGAGTTGACATCGGCGTGCGGCCAGATCGCGCCGAGTACGCCGGTTGCGCCTCGTCGAGCGGGGTAGGGTATTGATAAACAGGCAAAAACGTCGAAAAGGCGCGGTTATTGCGGCGTAAACGAGCAGTGGCGCTATCGCCCGCTGCGGCGGGTATCGACGCTGCCGACACGCGGCCAACGCGAGCCGCACGACCATGACACAGTATCCGTGGGCTCGAGGCAGGGCACGCGGTACGGGCAACGAGGCCCGACACCAGGCTACGGCTTGGGGTCGGGCCTTTTTTTGTGCCCCATGTTGTGACCACCAGCCCTGACGCGAACGCCCCGAGCAGCGTCAGGCGCCGCCGACCACTGCTGTTGGCGCATCGAGGGAGGAGTTCATGCCGCTATCTCGAACTGCATCTCAACCCACCTCGCAAGCGACGCCCCGAGCCGCTGGCGCCGGCGACGTGATCGGTGATGGCACCGACACCTGCCCGCCTTCCAAGGGCACCACCACCTGCCCGCCTTCCCAGGGCACCACCACCTGCCCGCCTTCCAAGGGCACCACAACTTGCCCTTATTGCGGCGTCGGCTGTGGTGTCGATATCACCTTCAGCGACGGCAAGCCGTCGGCGGTGGCGGGGACGCGCAGCCATCCGGCCAATGGCGGGCGGCTGTGCGTCAAGGGGAGTGCGCTGCACGAGACGCTCGGCCATGACGGGCGGCTGCTGTATCCGCAGGTGGATGGCCAGCGGGTCGACTGGGACAGCGCGCTCGATACCCTCGCCGAGCGGCTAGCGGCGACCCAGCGCGAGCATGGCCGGCAGTCGGTCGCTGCCTATCTCTCCGGCCAGCTGTTGACCGAGGATTACTACGTCGCCAACAAGCTGTTCAAGGGCTTTTTGGGCACCCCCCACGTGGATACCAATTCGCGGCTGTGCATGGCCTCGGCGGTGAGTGCCTACAAACGTGCTTTCGGGGCCGACGCCGTGCCCTGCTGCTACGCCGATCTGGAGTGTGCCGAGCTGGTGGTACTGGTGGGCGCCAACCCGGCCTGGAATCATCCGGTGCTCTACCAGCGGCTGAAGGCGGCCAAGCAGCGCAATCCGCTGCTGCGGGTGGTGGTGATCGACCCGCGGGTCACCGACAGCTGCGAGATTGCCGATCTCTATCTGGGGATCGCCCCCGGCAGCGATGCGCGTCTGTTCACTGGCCTGCTGGCGTGGATGGCGGCCAGCGGGCGGCTCGACCGCCCCTATCTCGAGCGCCACACCCAGGGGTTCGAACAGACCCTGTCCGCGGCGCGGGAAGACGATGTCTCGCTCGCGGCCATCGCCGCCGACTGCGATATCGACCCGGAGCGTCTGGAGACCTTCTACTACTGGTTCGCCAGCCAGCTGCACGTGGTCACGCTCTACTCCCAGGGCATCAACCAGTCGAGCAGCGGCAGCGACAAGTGCCAGGCGATCATCAACTGCCATCTGGCCGGCGGCAAACTGGGCCTGCCCGGCGCCGGGCCCTTCTCGATCACCGGCCAGCCCAATGCCATGGGTGGGCGCGAGGTCGGCGGTCTGGCCAACCAGCTGGCAGCACACATGGATTACGACTCGCCGGGGGCGATCGAGCGGGTGACGCGCTTCTGGCGCACGCCGGAGCTGACGCCGCGCCTGCCCGAGGGTCCGGGGTTGAAGGCGGTGGCGCTGTTCGAGGCGATCGAGCGCGGCGAGATCCAGGCGCTGTGGATCATGGCCACCAACCCGGTGGTCAGCCTGCCGCGAGCCGACCACATCAAGCGCGTTCTGGCCGCCTGCCCGCTGGTGATCGTCTCCGACTGCCTGGCCAACGCCGAGATCCTGGAGGTGGCGGATATCGTGCTGCCGGCCACCGGCTGGTCGGAGAAGGATGGCACCGTGACCAACTCGGAGCGCTGTATCTCGCGCCAGCGCGGGCTGCTGCCGCCACCGGGGGAGGCACGCCACGACTGGTGGGCGCTGAGCCAGGTCGCCGCCCGTCTGGGTTACGCCGACGCGTTCGCCTACCGCCATCCGGCGCAGATCTTCGCCGAGCATGCCCGGCTCTCGGGGTTCGAGAACGGTGATAGCCCCGCCGGCGCGGAAGAGGCCGATAGCCCCTGGCGGGTCTTCGATATCTCGGGCCTGGCCGATCTCGACCGTGAAGGCTACGACGCCCTGGCGCCGATCCAGTGGCCGGTCAACGCAAGTGCCCCGGCGGGCACGCCGCGGCTGTTCGTGGATGGCCGTTTCGCCACGCCCGACGGTCGCGCGCGGCTACTGCCGGTGCGCCCCCGTGCCCCCGCACAGGCGCTCGCGGCGCGCTATCCCTTGCGTCTCAATACCGGGCGCATCCGCGATCAGTGGCACACCATGACGCGTACGGCCCGCGCGCCACGCTTGATGAACCATCGCGCCGAGCCGTTCGTCGAGATCCACCCGCGGGATGCCGCCGACGCCGGCATCCAGGATCAGCAGCTGGTCGAGCTGGCGGCACCCGGTGGGTGCTATCGGGCCCGTGCGCGCCTGGCCAAGGCGCAGCGCCGCGGTGAGCTGTTCGCACCAATGCACTGGAACGCGGCCTTCAGCGGTCGTGCCAAGGTCAATGCGCTGATCCAGGCCCACGTCGATCCGCTCTCCGGGCAGCCCGAATCGAAGCACGGCGCGGTGGCGCTGCGGGCGCTGCCGCTGGCCTGGGAGGCGACGCTGCTCGTCGCCGACGATCTGGCGATGAGCATCGATCCGCGCCCCGGCTGTGACTACTGGGCGCGCATTCCGCTCGCCAACGCGCTGCGCTGGCAGCTCGGCGGTGCCCCGGAGAGCGCCGGGCGCGACTGGCTGGCGTGGCTGGCGGCCGAGCTGCCGGTAGCGGTCTCCCAGTGGAGCTGTGACGCCGCCCAGGGGCGGCTGCGCGCCAGCGGTATCGAGGCCGGCCGGCTGCGCTGGTGGCTGCTGGTCGGGCCGCCGGCGTCGCTGCCCGCGCTGCACTGGCTCGAGCAGCGCTTCGCCCGCGGGCTCGAGGGCGATGACCGGCGACGTGTCCTGGCCGGCTGCGACAGTGGCGCCGAGGATGACGGCGCCATCGTCTGTAGCTGCCATCAGGTCGGCCAGCGGCGCATCGTCGCCGCGATCCGTGCCGGCGATACCAGCGTGGAGGCATTGGGAGCGCGGCTCGCCTGCGGCACCCAGTGCGGCTCCTGCCAACCCGAATTGAAAGCGCTGATCGAAGAGGAGAGCGCCCATGTCGATGCCTGAACTCAGTATCCACGATTCCCGTTTCGGCGCCCGCTGGGCGCGGCTGTGGCAGCGCGGCCGCCAGTGGCTGATGCCGGAGACCGCGCGCGGCGTCGACCTTGCCGGTATCGGTGGTATCGGCACCTCTGCCGCCTGCCCCCACGGGCGTGTCAGCCTGGTCGGTGCCGGCCCGGGTGCTGCGGACCTGTTAATCCTGCGCGCCGCCCGGCGGATCGCCGAGGCCGAGGCGGTGGTCTACGACCGCCTGGTCGGCGACGACGTGCTGGCACTGTTGCCGGCGGGCTGCGAGCGCTACTACGTGGGCAAGGCGCGTGGCCACCACAGCGTGCCCCAGGCGGAGATCGGCGCGCTGCTGGCGAGACTGGCCGCTGCGGGCAAGCGGGTGGTGCGTTTGAAGGGCGGCGACCCGGGGGTCTTCGGGCGCATGGGCGAGGAGCTGGCGGCACTCGCCACGACCCGAGCCGAGGTCGAGATCGTCCCCGGGCTCACCGCCGCCTCGGCGGCCGTGGCGGCCATGGGTATCCCGCTGACCGACCGCGCCCACGCCCAGCAGCTGCGCTTCGTCACCGCCCAGCTCTGCCGGGAGCAGGGCACGCCGGACTGGGCCGCGCTGGCGCGGCGCGACGAGACGCTGGTGTTCTACATGGGATTGTCCAAGGTGGCGGCGATCTGCCACGGTCTGCGCGCTGCCGGCCTGCCCGATGACTGGCCGATGATGCTGATCAGCCACGCCTCGCTGCCCGAGCAGCAGGCGCTGGTGGGCACCTTGGCGGACATGCCCGCACGGCTGGCCGAGTCGCCGCTGCCGTCGCCCTGTCTGATCGTGGTGGGTAGCGTGGTGGCAATGACGCACACCTCGCCCGCCGCGCCGACGCCCGCGGTCGCTACAGCCCACGCTGATTGAGGCGCGTGTTGCCCGAGACTCGCCATGGGCCGCTTTTGGTGTCTGCCTCGGGGGCGAGGACGAACACCGGCTGACGTCTCACCGCAGACGCGATGATAGACTGGTCGCGCAGCGGAGAATCGACGGGGTCAGAGAGGTGGCATGGCCAAGCAGAAGGGAGAAATTCGCCAGCGCAATGTCGAGAACATTCTGCTGGCGGCGGAACGGGTGTTCGCCGAAAAGGGGTATGCTGGCGCCTCGATGGGCGAGATCGCCCAGCTGGCCGAGATCCCCAAATCCAACGTGCACTACTACTTCTCGACCAAGGGGGAGCTGTACCGCGAGGTATTGCTGGGCCTGCTCGAGGTCTGGAAGCAGGATGCGCTGTGCTTCGAGCTCTACGACGACCCGCGCATCGTACTGTCGACCTATATCCGCGCCAAGATGCTGCATTCGCGCAATCGCGCCGCCGGCTCCAAGGTCTGGGCGGCGGAGGTGATGCAGGGCGCCCCGGTGCTCGGCGACTGTTTGCGCGACAACCTCTACGAGTGGGCCAAGCTCAAGGAGGCCAAGATCCGCGAGTGGATCGAGGCCGAACGCATCCTGCCCGTAGAACCCTCCTATCTGCTGTACATGATCTGGGCCTCGACCCAGCACTACGCCGATTTCGACCACCAGATCTACCTGCTCAACGACGATGCCCCGCTCGACGATAGGCAGTTCGAGCGTGCGGTACAGACCGTGACCAGCACCCTGCTGCGGGGGATCGGGTTGTCGCCCTGAGTGCGCCTCCTGTTCGTCGTAAAGAAGAACCCCGGCTCATGGCCGGGGCGTCGTATCTATCTCGAGGCGGGTATCACGCCGATTCGCGGAAGGGGTTGCGTGGGTCCTCGTTCCAGCTCAGGTAGGGCTTGCCGCTCTCCTGTGGAACCATGGTGATGCAGCCTTCCACCGGGCAGGTGATCTGGCACAGGTTGCAGCCCACGCACTCTTCCTCGATCACTTCGTAGCGTCGCGCACCGGCCTCGTCGACGAGCTTGGCGATCGACTGGTGCGAGGTGTCCTCGCAGGCGATGTAGCAGCGTCCGCACTGGATGCACTGGTCCTGGTCGATGTGGGCGATGGTCTGGAAGTTCATGTCGAGATACTTCCAGTCGGTGGTATGCGGCACCGCCTTGCCGGAGAAGTCGCTCAGGCGTCGATAGCCCTTTTCGGCCATCCAGCGTGCCAGGCCATCCTGCATCTCTTCGACGATGCGGAAGCCGTGAAGCATGGCGGCGGTGCAGACCTGCACCGCGCCGGCGCCGAGAGCGACGAACTCGGCGGCGTCGTGCCAGTTGGAAATCCCACCGATGCCGCAGATCGGCAAGCCTTGGGTGGCCGGGTCGCGGGCGATCTCGGCGACCATGTTCATGGCGATCGGCTTGACCGCCGCGCCGCAGTAACCGCCGTGGGTGCTCTGGTGGCCCACGGTGGGACGGGCGACCATGTGGTCGAGGTCGATCGAGGTGATCGAGTTGATGGTGTTGATCAGCGACACGGCGTCGGCGCCACCGCGCAATGCGGCGCGGGCCGGCGCGCGGATGTCGGTGATGTTGGGGGTCAGCTTGACGATCACTGGCAGCCGCGAGTAGGTCTTGCACCAGCGTGTGACCTGCTCGATCAGGTCGGGGTTTTGGCCCACCGCAGCGCCCATGCCGCGCTCCGGCATGCCGTGGGGGCAGCCCAGGTTGAGCTCGATGCCGTCGGCGCCGGTGGCCTCGACCCGGGGCAGGATCGCCTTCCAGCTCTCCTCGACGCAGGGCACCATGATCGACACGATCAGCGCGCGATCGGGCCAGCGCTGCTTGACCTCGGTGATCTCGCGCAGGTTGGTCTCCAGGCTGCGGTCGGTGATCAGCTCGATATTGTTGAAGCCCAGCACCTCGCGGTTCTTGCCGAAATGCGCCGAGTAGCGCGACGACACGTTGACCGGCGCCGGGTCCTCGCCGAGGGTCTTCCACACCACGCCGCCCCAGCCCGCTTTGAAGGCGCGCTCGACGTTGTAGGCCTTGTCGGTGGGCGGCGCCGAGGCCAGCCAGAACGGGTTGGGGGACTTGATGCCGGCGAACTCGATACTCAGGTCGACGTCGGGTCGTTTGGCGATCGCTTTCATTACGCCACCTCCTGCTGAGCCATGAGATCCTGATGAATGGCCTGGGCGGCCAACTTGCCGTGCTGCACGGCCTGGACGGTGAGATCCTGCCCCAGGGCGATACAGTCGCCGCCGGCGTAGACGCCGGGCAGGTCGGTGCGGAAGTGGCCGTCGACGTGGACCTTGCCGCCTTCGCGTTCCAGCCCCGGGATAGCCGCCAGATGGGCCTCGTCGAGGGTCTGGCCGATCGCCGTGAAGACGCCGTCGGCGGCGATCTCCAGTGTCTCGCCGGTATCCACGAGGGTGCCGTCGCGGGATTCGGTGCGCGCGAAGCGCATGCCGGCCACGCGGCCTTCGGCATCGAGCAGGATCTCTTCGGGCCGCGCCCAGGTGACGATCTTGACGCCGTTGGCGCGGGCGATCTCCTGTTCGTGGCCGGTGGCGGGCATGGCGTCGATGCCGCGCCGGTAGACCAGAGTGACCTCGTCGGCGCCGAGACGTGCCATCTGCACCGCCATGTCGATGGCGGTGTTGCCGGCGCCGATCACCACGCAGCGTCGCGCCAGCGGCAGCGTGCTCAGGTCGTCGGTCTCGCGCAGTGTCCGGATGTAGTCGGTGGCCGGCATCAAACCCGGCGTGGCGACGCCCGGCGCGTCTTCGCCGGTCAGCCCCAGGCGGCGGCTGGCGCCCAGCCCCAGGCCGAGGAAGACGGCGTCGTGATCGCGCTTGAGGGTGGCGAGATCGAGGTTGTCACCGAGCCGCTGGCCATGGCGGATCTCGATGCCGCCGACTGCGAGCAGGAAGTCGATCTCCTTTTGCGCGTAGTCGTCGACCAGCTTGTAGCGGGCGATGCCGTATTCGTTGAGCCCGCCGGGCTTGGGATCGGCTTCGAAGATCGTCACCCGATGGCCGTGGGTCGCCAGGCGGTGGGCGCAGGCAAGCCCCGCCGGGCCGGCGCCGACCACGGCGATGTGACGCCCGGTGTCGGCGGCGCGCGGGAAGGGGTGTTCGGTGAAGTGCATGTGGTCGATGGCGTGACGCTGCAGCAGGCCGATCAGCACCGGCTGGCACTCGGCGTCGTGGTTGCGCACGCAGCTCTGCTCGCAGAGGATCTCGGTGGGGCAGACCCGGGCGCAACTGCCGCCTAGGATGTTCTCCTCGAGGATGGTCTGGGCCGCGCCGTTGATGTTGTCCTCGCTGATCTCACGGATGAAGCGCGGGATGTCGATGTTCGAGGGGCAGGCTTCGATGCAGGGCGCGTCATAGCAGTAGAGGCAGCGCTGGCTCTCGATGATCGCCTGGCGCTGGGTCAGCGGCGGGTGCAGGTCGCGGAAGTTGGCTTCCAGCGCCGCAGCGTCACGGCCGCCGTCGCCGGCTCGGGGCAGGTGATCGAGGGAATCGGTCACGGTCGGTCTCCTTCGGCGCCGCCGTTCGCTCTGGGCGATGCGGCGGGCCGGTTGTTGTCATTTTCGTGATGGGTCGTAAGGGGCGTAGCGGGCGACTCAGCGTTCCACGGCCGTGGGCGCGTTGCGCTCGGCGCGCCGCTTGAGCACGTCGAAGACACCCGGATAGGCCGGGCGCTCGAGGTAACGGCCGGCGCCGCGCTCGGCGCGCAGGTCGCCGTCGCGCCACACCCACTTGCCCTGGCTGACGGTATGGCGGGGGATGCCGGTGACCGTCCTGCCTTCGAAGATGTTGAAGTCGACGTTCTGGTGGTGGGTCTTGGCCGAGATGGTGCGAGTGCCGTTGGGGTCCCAGACCACCAGGTCGGCGTCGGAGCCTGCCTGGATCGCCCCCTTGCGCGGGTAGAGGTTGAAGATCTTGGCGGTGTTGGTGGAGGTGACGGCGACGAACTCCTGCATCGAGATGCGCCCGCCGCCCACGCCGGCGTCCCAGAGCACCGCCATGCGATCCTCGATGCCGGCGGTGCCGTTGGGGATCTTGGTGAAGTCGTCCTTGCCCATCATCTTCTGATCGGCGCAGAAGCAGCAGTGGTCGGTGGCGGTGGTCTGCAGGTTGCCGGACTGCAGTCCGGTCCAGAGTGCCGCCTGGTGCTCGGGGCTGCGGAAGGGCGGGCTCATCACGTGGCCGGCGGATTGCAGCCAGTCCTTGCTGCGATAGACGCTGTCGTCGATCAGCAGGTGCCCGGCGAGCGCCTCGCCGTAGACCGGCTGGCCCTGGCGGCGCGCGTAGGTGATCTCGTCGAGGGCATCCTTGCAAGAGACGTGCACCACGTAGATCGGCGCGCCTAGAGTGCCGGCGATGCGGATCGCGCGGCTGGCGGCCTCGCCCTCGACCTGCGGCGGGCGCGACAGTGGGTGGGCCTCGGGGCCGGTTAGCCCCTGGGCGAGCAGCTTCTGCTGCATGTGATGGACCAGCTCGCCGTTCTCGGCGTGTACCGTGGGCACGGCGCCGAGTTCCAGGCAGCGGGTGAAGCTGGCCACCAGGATGTCGTCGGTGGCCATGATGGCATTCTTGTAGGCCATGAAGTGCTTGAAACTGTTGACGCCGTGCTCGCGCACCAGAGTGCCCATGTCCGCGTGGACGCTGTCGTCCCACCAGGTGATGGCGACATGGAAGGCGTAGTCGCTGGCCGCCTTTTCGGCCCAGCCGCGCCAGCTCTGGAAGGCCTCCAGCAGCGGCTGGCCGGGGTTGGGAATCACGAAGTCGATGATCGAGGTGGTGCCACCGGCCAGCCCCGCGGCGGTGCCGGTGTAGAAGTCCTCGCTGGCCACCGTGCCCATGAACGGCAGCTGCATGTGGGTGTGCGGGTCGATGCCGCCGGGCATCACGTACTGGCCGCCGGCGTCGATTACCTCGGCATCGCCCGGGGCTTCCAGGTCGGGGCCGACGGCGGCGATCTTGCCGTCGACGCAGAGTACGTCGGCGCGGTAGGTGGCGTCGTGGGTGACGACGGTGCCGCCACGGATCAGAAGGGTCGCCATACGATGTAACCTCTTGGAATTGTTGTCGAGTCGGCACGCTGCCGAGATATCCCCGGCCCGAGTGTGAGCGAGGCGGCGCCGGAAAGGGGGTGAGCTCTGCCCGTTTCCGGCGGGCCTCGTCATTCGCCGTCGGTGAGGCGCGCGTAGGTCTCCGGCCGGCGGTCGCGGAAGAACTGCCAGGTATTGCGCACCTCGCGCACCATCGCCAGATCCACCTCGTGGATCAGCAGCTCGTCCTGGGTGTCACTGGCCTTGGCCTCGATCTGGCCGCGCGGATTGGCGATGTAGGAACTGCCGTAGAACTCGCCGATGTCCCAGGGGGCCTCGTTGCCGACCCGGTTGATGGCGGCGACGAAGTAGCCGTTGGCCGCCGCCGAGGCGGGCTGTTCGAGTTCCCACAGATATTGCGAGAGACCGGCCACCGTGGCCGAGGGGTTGAAGACGATCTCGGCGCCGTTGAGTGCCAGCGCGCGCCAGCCTTCGGGGAAGTGGCGGTCGTAGCAGATGTAGACGCCGATCTTGCCGTAGGCGGTATCGAATACCGGCCAGTCGGACTTGCCGGGCTTGAAGAAATATTTCTCCCAGAAGCCGGCGACCTGGGGGATGTGCGTCTTGTGGTACTTGCCGAGATAGCTGCCGTCGGCATCGAAGACCGCGGCGGTGTTGTAGTAGATCCCGGTCGCTGCTTCTTCGTAGATCGGCACCACGATCACCATGCGGTGCTTGGCCGCGAGCTCCTGCATCATGCGGCAGGTCGGGCCGTCGGGCACCTTTTCGGCGGCGGCATACCATTTCTTGTCCTGGCTGGGGCAGAAGTAGGGCTGGTTGAACACCTCCTGGAAACAGAGTATCTGAACGCCGGCGGCGGCGGCCTTCTCGATATAGGGCAGGTGCGCCTCGTTCATGGCGTCACGGATGGCTTCCGGCGCCAGGTCAGTCGTGGTCTTCAGGGCCATCTGGATCAGGCCGATCTTTACCTTTTCCATGCACGGTGCCTCGCTTGAGTGTCTTGTTGTTAGGACTTCAATAACCTGACTATGGAGACAGGATAATGTCGAAGCTAGACCCGCTTGTCAGGATGTGGCAAGTGTTTTTTGGATGGGTTTCAAAAGGCTTTTAAAACAATAAATTAGCGATTTTCAGGCGGTTTTTCACCAAGATGGCGACATCATGCACCATTCTGGTGGGTTGTTTTATTGCATTGAAAATAAAAGAGTTAGTGGTTTGTTTGGAGGATTTTTCAGGCGTTTGTTGGCTATGTGAATGCACTGATTTGGCAAGTTTTGGCGTGCCTTTCTGTCCCCGTTCCTGCGTGTTTTCTATCTGCCTGGCTCAGATGGATGCTTGCATTAAAAACTGACCCAGTAGTCAATTTTTTAGTGTCTCGAAAAACAATGAGTTGGGTCGCGTTGGGCGCGTCGGTGGTCAAGAGGCGATGTTGCTCAGCGATATGGCGCCGCGTTCGGGCACGTTTCTTGCGAGTCGAGTGCTGGCCCCGTCGGGGAGACCGGATAGCCATACGAGGAGACAACAACAATGACCGAATCGACATCACGTGCCGTTCGGCGCGGCGCACTCGTCGAACTCGAGGTCGGCGAAGACGTCCGAGGGAGTTCGCGCTTCAACGAGGACATCGCACCGACCCGCCTCGAGGCGCGAACCTGGTCACGCTGGAATATCGCCGCGCTGTGGGTCGGCATGGCGATCTGTGTGCCCACCTACACTCTGGGCGGCGTGCTCACTGCCTATTTCGGCCTCAGTGTCGGCGAGGCGCTGCTCACCATCCTGCTGGCCAACATCGTGGTGCTGGTGCCGCTGACCCTCAACGCCTTTCCGGGGACCAAGTTCGGGATTCCGTTCCCGGTGGTGCTGCGATCGTCGTTCGGCATTCGCGGCTCCAACGTGCCGTGTCTGATCCGGGCCCTGGTGGGCTGTGGCTGGTTCGGCATCCAGACCATGTTCGGCGGTCTGGCCATCCATCTGCTGCTGTCGGCGATCTTTCCGCCCTGGCGGGCGCTGGATGGCGTCGGCGAGGTGATCGGCTTCTTCCTGTTCGGGGCGATGAACCTCTACGTGGTGATTCGCGGCGCGGAGTCGATCAAGTGGCTGGAGACGCTGGCCGCGCCCTTGCTGCTGGCGGTGGGCATCGGGCTGATGGTGTGGGCGATGCCCCACGTCTCGATCGACGAGCTGATGAGCCAGCCGCCGTCACGCCCGGAGGGCGCGTCGGTGTTCGGCTACTTCTTCGCCGGGCTGACCGCGATGGTCGGCTTCTGGGCCACGCTGTCGCTCAACATTCCCGACTTCAGCCGCTTCGCCAAGAGCCAGAAGGACCAGATCGTGGGCCAGATCATCGGCCTGCCGCTGACCATGTTCTTCTTCGCCGCCCTGGGGGTGGTGATGACCGCGGCCTCGGCCTCGCTGGTCGGCGAGACGGTCTCCGATCCGGTCAGTCTGATCGGCCACATCGACAGCCCCGTGTGGGTGGTCATCGCCATGGTGCTGATCATCGTCGCCACGCTGTCGACCAATACCGCGGCGAACATCGTCTCGCCGACCAACGACTTCCAGAACATCGCCCCCAAGCTGATCGATCAGACCCGCGGCACCTTGTTGACCGGCCTGGTCGGCGTGCTGCTGATGGGCTATGACCTGCTGCAGAAGGCCGGGCTGATCGATGCCGGCGTGACCCTGGAAAGTCTCTACTCCAACTGGCTGCTGGGCTATTCGAGCCTGCTGGGGCCGATCGCCGGGATCATGGCGGTGGACTATTTCCTGATCAAGCGTCAGTGGCTCGACGTCGCCAGCCTCTACCAGGACGGCGGCGCGTACCCGGCCTACAATCCGGCCGGATTCATCGCCTTTCTGGTGCCGGTGGCGCTGACCGTGTTCTCGTTGGTCGCGGGGGGCTGGACCTGGTTCTACGATTACGGCTGGTTCACCGGATCGGCGCTGGGCGCCATCGTCTACTATGCGGCCAGCAAGCTGCTGATGAAGCCCATGGCGGCTGTCCAGAGCGAAGGGCTGGTCGAGGAGGGAGCGCGCTGAGCGCGCTGGCGGCAGGATCAACACCACGGGCCGAGCGGACCCGTGGTGTTCGGTCTGGCGCAGGCGCTCAGTGGGTGGCCAGGGTGTTCGGTGTGTCGTTGGGTGTATGGCCGCGACGGCTGTCGGCCTCGTGGTAGGCCTCGCGCGCTTCGTCTTCCGCCGCGGGGCTGAAACGGATCGCCCAGGTCGCCAGTGACACCAGGCTCACCGTGACACCCAGATAGAAAAGCCCCTGCTGATAGGTGAGCGCCTCGCTGCGGAACAGGAAGCCCGCGGCCACCGCGCCGGCGTTGCCGCCGGCCCCGACGATGCCGGCCACCGCGCCCAGGGCGCGCGGGTTGACGAAGGGCACCACGCCGAAGGTGGCGCCCTCGGCCATCTGCACGAACAGGCTGAAGACCAGCATGATGGCGATGGCCACGGCGAGCGTCTCCATCTGGGCGAAGCCCATCAGCGCGATACCCTCGCACAGCATGGCGACGAACAGCCAGCGTACCCGCCCCTTGAGGCCGCTGCCGCGGGCGAACAGATCCGAGAACACGCCGCCCAGCGTGCGCGCGAACAGGTTCATCAGTCCGAACAGCCCGGCGATCAGCCCGGCGGTGGCGAGATCGAGGTCGAACTGATCGAAGAAGTAGATGGCGGCGATGTTGTTGATCGTCAGCTCCACCCCGAAGCAGGCCGCATAGACCACGAACAGCGCCCAGACGCGCACATCCTTGATCGCTGCCATGAAGCTCTGACGGGCGCCGTGGGCCCGATCCGCGGCAGGCAGCTCGCCGCGCGCGCGCAGCTCGCTGAAGTTGCCGTCGGGGGCGTCCTGGGTGAAGCGGTAGTAGGCCAGGCCGGTCAGCAGCATCACGATACCCGGCACCACCATGGCCAGGCGCCAGCCGAGCGTTTCGCTGACCCCCAGCATCAGAAGCCCGGAGAACACCAGCGGCATCAGGATCTGGGTGGTGCCGCCGCCGAGATTGCCCCAGCCGGCGGTGGTGGCGTTGGCGGTGCCGACCACGTTGGGCGCGAACATCACGCTGGTGTGGTACTGGGTGATGACGAACGAGGCGCCGATCGCGCCGATCGCCAGGCGCGCGAGCAGGAAACTCTCGAAGCTGTCGGCCAGGCCGATCGACATCACCGGCAGCGAGCCCAGGCAGAGCAGCCAGGTGTAAGCCTTGCGTGGTCCGATACGGTCGCACAGCAGACCGATGGCGAGCCGCACGATCACGGTGATCGCCACCGAGGCGATGATGGTGTTGCCGATCTGGGTCTTGGTCAGCCCCAGGTCGTCACGCACTACTGCCATCAGCGGGGCGATGCCGAACCAGCCGAAGAAGCAGACGTGAAAGGCGAACCAGGAGAGATGGAAGGCTCGCATGGGTGGGGTCGAGAAGCTGAAGAGTCGAATCCGATTGGCTTTGTGTCGAATGTCCATTGGGGTGAGGTGCTCCGCAGTCGTCGCGCGAATGTCGCGGGGGAGAACGCAAAACGGCGCCCATCGTCGATTCATGCCGTGCATGAACCGACGATGGGCGCCGTTGCCCGATCTGTTACCGGCCCTTGCGTGGCCGGTGTGCCAGGGGATACCTGAGCGCGAGCCGCCGTTGGCCCGCCACGAGAACCGAAGCAGGCGGGGTGCCAACATGGCGGTAGTCGAGCAAAATCAATCGGCTGGCGCCGACGGCTCGGATTTGCCTGGGGGGCGTGGCGGCTGTGCCGCCAGATGTTGGTGCAGCGATGGGCGGGCATGCACCAGCGCGTGAGTTGCTGGAAGACAGGGGGCGGGACCGCCCGCCGTCGGGTCACGCGTCCGGCTCGAACATCTCGACCACTTGAATGACACTGCGTGCCACCTCGATCAGAGGCTTGCTCTGGTCCATGGCGGTCTTGCGCAGCAATCGGTAGGCCTGCGCCTCCGTGAGCTGCTGATGGGTCATCAGCAGGCCCTTGGCGCGTTCGATCTCGCGCCGCTCGCGCAGTGCCTGGCGGGTGCTCTCGAGCTCGTCGCCGATACGCTGCAGGCGCGCGTTCTGGGCCTGTACCAGCTCGACCAGCGAACGGTTGAAGCGCGACTCGATGGTGTCGAGACTCAGCGCGCCGGTGGGCGTCTGCTGCTGGGTGAACAGCGCCACCGGGCTGGCCCAGAGCAGCTCCTGGGGCAGGGCATCCGGGCCTTCCTCTGCATCGGGGCGCTCGGCCTGCTGCAGGCGCTGGCGACAGCACTCGCGCAGCGCGTCGAGTAGCCGCGTCTCTTCCTCATGCATGGCGTCGATGCGCTGGGTCGCGATGGCGTACCACTGCTCCCCGGGGTTCTCGAGCGTTCGGGCTAGCGGCTTGCCGCTGCAGGCGAGCTCGCGCAGGGCTTCGAGGGTGTCATTGAGCGGGCCGGACTGGAGCTGCTGCCAGCGGGTCAGGCTGTCGGGGCTGGTGAATTCGGCGAAGGTATCGAAGCAGCGTCGCTGGCTGCCGATCAGCGCTTCCAGAGTGTCGCGGTGGGGCGCGTCGAAGTGTGCCAGGGTGAAGCCGAGGGCGCCGCAGGCCCGCTCCTGGCCGGCCAGCTCCTTGCCCTGGATGAAGTGGAACAGGCTCACCAGCCGACGCATGATGTCGGGGTCGCTGGCGGTGTCGGCGGCCTCGAAGATCACCTGCAGCAGATGGCCGATCAGTTGGTTGAAGGCGCGCAGGGTGTCGTCGGCGCTGAGCTGCTGGGTGGCGATTCTATGGCGCAGATCGGGTAGTCCATCCAGGTCCTGCCAGACCGCGGCGACGCTCAGCAGCAGGCGTACGTTGGCCAGGCCGCGCGGTAGAGCGCCGCCGGCGTCCGGTGCGGTCCAGGGGGCCAGGCGCTGCTCCAGGGTGGCCTGGGCACGTTCGCTGTCGGCCACACGCTGATCGCGCTGTGCGCCGAAGCGGCTGCCGCCGGAACCGAGATAGATGATCGAGCTGCCGCGCTCGCGCTGCAGGGCGTGCACGCAGCGGCTGATGTCGGTCACCACGGCAACGGTTGCGGAGAGCGCCGCAAGCTGCTCGCGCTGGAGCGTTCTGGCCGCCTGCAGCAGCCGTCGGGTAGCGGTCATGGGGTAGCCTGGGCGTTATTGTTGTGGGTACCGGTGCGCCGGGTACGGCCTGCGACCAAGGTCTAAGAAAACTCTATCGCGTCTCGGCACGCCGTGCACGCGGGTCGTTCGTCTGACTGTCTCGCTTCAAGACTGGGGTGGGAGCGATGGCAGCAAGACGACCGCGCCGACGTCACTGTGGTGGCGTTGGCGCGGTCGCGTTGAGGGGAAGAGGGGGCGGAAGGGCGGCCTCAGCGCTCGGAGCGCACCTCGTATTCGCCCTCCAGCACGCGCTGGCTGCGGGGCTCGCCGCCGGGGTCGGCATGGTCGGCGCTGCCACCGGCGTACTGGGCGCGGGAAGCGCGTACCTGCTCGGCGCGTTTCTTCATGCGGTGGCGCAGGAAGGGCAGCATGGCCCAGCCGACGAGCAGGAAAAAAAGCCCCAGCAGGGTGCCGACGAACAGCACGATCCCGAAGATCAGCCAGGTGAAGAGCATTCTCAGCCCGCTCGCACCCTGGCTGGGACGGGTCCGGTCGACCCGCTCGCGCCACTGCTGAGCGGCGCGCCAGGCGGCGTTTTGCTGCTGTTGGCGATGATCTGTCATCGGGTCTCTCCGGTGGCGGTGAGGGCGTCGCGGCGCAGGTCGAGATCGAGGTCGCGCTGGTTGGCATCGTAGCCTTCGATCTCGACGTGCCCATTACTATCGACCTCGAGTTCGTCGAAGCGTTGCATCCCGCGTGCCTGGGCCAAACTCAGCGCCTGACGCAGCTGGTCGCCGGTGAGGCTCCAGTCGGGTACGCTGGAGCGGCGCTGGCTCTCGCGGGTCAGGCTGGCGTCGTCGAGCTGCATCGAGACATCCAGCTCCCAGCCATCGTTGCGCCAGCCCTCGACTTCCAGCACATTGTCGTCGCGGTCGACGTCGAGTTTTTCGTAACGGCTGAAGCCGTACTGTTCGGCCTTGCCGAGCAGGCCATCGAGCTCAGCGTAGGAAAGGGTGCCATCGTTGGCCATGGCGCCGGTACTCAGGCCGCAACCCATGGCGACAGCGGGTAACATCCAGAGACGATATTTCATGGCAGTTCTCCCTGTCTATCCGGCAGCGGGCGCCGCGTGGCGAACGCCCTGTTCCTTCGTTATACGCGGGCCGACCTTGCCCGGGACTGACAGTGCCGTTCATCTGCGGTTCATCGCCTCCGGCCCACGCCAGCGCGGTGGGCGTTCATTCCCGGTTCATCGCCGATGGGTCAGACTGAGCGCATGAAAATGCGCAACGTTATCGCTCTACTGATCGCTCTGCCGTGCCTGGCCAGCGGTGCCCTGGTGCCCGTGTCGGCGGCGGATGACGAGGCCGACTCGGCGAACCAGGACTGGCACGACCTCCACCAGGAGGTCAAGGCCGGCCATCTGGTGCCGATGACCGCGATCATGGATTGGCTCGAGGCGCGTTTCGAAGGGCAGATCCTCGAGGTCGAGCTGGAGCAGGACCATGGCCACGGCAGCATCGAGTACGAGGTGGAGATGATCGGCCCCCAGGGTCAGGTGGTGGAGTTCGAGTTCGATGCCACGACCGGCGAGCTACTCAGCATCGAAGGCGTTAATATCGAGGCCATGAAGAAGAAGACGCCTTGAGCCGGCCCGACCTCGAATATCGAGGCGGCTGGGTCGAGACGGTAGCGTCGATGGACTTTAGGTGCTGTTTGAAAAGTCGACGAGCGAAGGCCAGGCAAGGCAAAAATCGGCGAAAACGCGGAGTTTACGTGTTGTAAATGAGCATTTTGAGCCGATTTTTAACGCCGCATGGGCGAGCACAGTACTTTTCAGACAGTGCCTAGTCGAGGGATGGGAGTCGAGGTATGAAAGTACTGTTGGTCGAGGACGACGCGGCGCTCGCCGACGCGCTGGTGGCGGCGCTGGAGGAGGCCGGCCTGCTGATGGAGTCGACCACCACCGGCAGCGAAGCCGACTATCTGGTGCGCACCGAGCGCTACGATGCGCTGATTCTCGATCTCGGCCTGCCGGACGGTGATGGCACTCGCTGGCTGTCGCAGTGGCGCGAGGACGAGATCGATCTGCCGGTGCTGGTGCTGACCGCGCGCGAGCGCTGGTCGGACAAGGCGGCGGGCTTTTCCGCCGGCGCCGACGACTACGTGGTCAAGCCGTTCGAGACTGCAGAGATCCTGTTCCGCCTGCGCGCCCTGGTGCGCCGCAGCCACGGCCACTCGCACCCGGTGCTGCGGGTCGGCGAGCTGACCCTGGACACCCATACCGGCAGCGTCACCCTGGCCGGGCGGCCGATCACCCTGACCGCCCAGGAGTCGCGCCTGCTCTCCTATCTGATGCACGCTTCGCCGCGTATCGTCAGCCGCGCCGAGCTCTCCGAACACGTCTACAACCGTGACCACGAGCCCGACTCCAACGTCATCGACGTGCAGATCAGCCGCCTGCGGCGCAAGTTCGGCCGCGCGCGGATCGAGACGCTGCGCGGCCAGGGCTACCGGCTGATCGACCTCGAGGCCGAGGCTTGAGCGCCAGTCGATTCTCGCGTCTGACTCGGGTAAGACACCGGCTGCGCTGTGCGCCCCTAGGTACTCGACTGCTGCTGGCATCGCTGGTGCTGGTGGTGGTGCTGCTGCCGCTGGCCGGCTTTGGCCTCACCTACAACTTCCGCGAGTCGGCCACGGCTTCCTTCGACAGCCGCCTGGAGTCCCAGCTCAATGCGCTGCTGGCGGGCATTCAGATCGATGGCATGGGCCAGCACCTGCGGCTCAACCGGTCGCTGGGGGATGCGCGCTTCGAGCGGGTCTACTCCGGCTGGTACTGGCAGGTGACCGACGAGGGCGATCTGACCCTGACCTCGCGCTCGCTGTGGGACCAGCGCCTGCCCACGCCGGCACCGCAGAACGGGGTCAGCGTATTCGCCATCACCGGCCCCCGCGACGAGCCCCTGCGCATGATCGAGCGCGATATCCGCGTGCCCGGCCACCCCGAGGTGATTCGTGTCGCCCTGGCCGGGTCCACCCTTGAACTCGACCGCGAAGTGGGGCGCTTCGAGCGTTTGCTGATCATCTCGCTGGCCACCTTTGCGGTGCTGCTGCTGGCCGGGCTGGCGCTGCAGATGCGCTGGGGGCTGGCGCCGCTGCGGCGCATGTCGGCCAACCTGCGCGCGGTGGAGGAGGGTGAAGCCGAGCGGTTGGATACCCAACTGCCAGCCGAGCTCGAGGAGCTGGCGCTGGCGATGAACAGCGTGCTCGAGCGCGACCGCCGCCTGATCGAGCGCGGGCGAGCCGCCGCGGGCAATCTGGCGCATGCGCTGAAGACCCCGGTGAGCGTGCTCAAGACCCTGGCCGAGCGCTTCCCCCCCGAGCAGCGCCAGCCGATCAACACCGAGCTCGCGCGGATCGACGACGCCGTGCGCCACCATCTGGCGCGCGCCTCCGCCGCCGGCGGGTTGGCCTTCGCCGGGCGGGTCACCATCGCCGAGGCGATCGCGCCGGTGGTCCAGGGCCTGTCGCGTCTCGCCGAGCGCCGCGGGGTCAGCTTCGAGGCCCAGATCGACCCTACCGCGACGGCGCGCATCGACCCGCAGGACCTGCAGGAGCTGGTCGGTAACCTGCTCGAGAACGCGCTGCGCTGGGCCGAAACGCGGGTGATCTTCGTGGTGCGCCGGGCCGAGCACGGCGTGCGCCTGCGGGTCGAGGACGACGGCCCCGGGATGACCCGGGCGCAGAGCGAATCGGCGCTGGCGCGCGGTGTGCGGCTCGACACCAGCGCGGCCGGCTCGGGCCTGGGGCTGGCGATCGTCGAGGATCTGATGGCGCTCTACGGCGGTGAGCTGACCCTGGACCGCGCCTCTCTGGGCGGGCTCGCCGCGGATGTCTGGCTGCCGGCATCGCCGGTCTCGGCGCAGCTGGAGAAGTCCGGTTGAACACCCTCTGAGGGCATTGCATTTGCCACCGATGAGACGGGGTTGAGATGATTCCCAGCGACGCACCCGGCTCGGGCACAGGTAAGACAGGCAATGGACAAACACGAACTCAAGCGTGAACAGGCGGCCCGTGCGGCGTGGCTCTCCTACGTCGGCGGGCGCACCCAGGACGAGATCGCCGCCCAGTTGGGGGTCTCGCGCCCGGGCGTCCAGCGCCTGCTGGCGCTGGCGCGGGACGAGGGGTTGGTCAAGATCCGTATCGACCATCCGATTGCTGGCTGCATGGCGATGGGCGATGCCATTCGCGCGCGCTTCGATCTGGCCTTCTGCGACGTGGTGCCCAGTGGCCCCGATGCGATCGGCGGCAACGCCGCCTTCCTCGCGCCCTCCGGGGCCGAGCGCCTGGCCGGGCTGCTCGAAAGCCAGGCGCCGCTGACGCTGTGCCTCGGTACCGGGCGTTCGGTGCGTGCCGCGGTGGAGGCGCTGGGGGTGATGGCGCGGCCGCAGCACCGGATCGTCTCGCTGGTGGGCAACGTCGCCCGCGACGGTTCCGCCAACCGCTACGACGGGGTGATGATGCTGGCCGACAAGGTCGGTGCCAGCCGCTTTCTGCTGCCGGCCCCGGTGGTCGCCGCCTCGGTCGAGGAGAAGTCGGTACTGCTGGCGCAGCCGCTGGTGCAGGCGGTGTTCGCAGTGGCGCGCCAGGCACAGGCCGGGGTGATCGGAATCGGCCGTGTCGACCCGCAGGCGACCCTGTTCCAGGACCACTTCATCAGCCGCGGAGAACTCGACGAGCTGCTCGAGGCGGGGGCCGTGGGCGAGCTGCTGGGCTGGCCGATGAACCTGGCCGGCGAGCTGATCGACTGCCCGCTGACCCGGCGCATCACCAGCCTGCCGTTGGCCGAGCTCGGCGCGCAGCCGTTGATCGGACTGGCCGGGGGACGTGACAAGGGGCCGGCGATCCTGAGCGCGCTGCGTGGCGGCTGGCTCAAGGGGCTGGTGACCGATGAGGCGGCGGCGCGCTATCTGCTCGAGGCCTGACGCCGAGGTCTGTCTCCCAGTACTGTCTCCCAGTACTGTCTCCCAGTACTGTCTCCCAGTACTGTCTCCCAGTACTGTCTCCCAGTACTGTCTCCAACGCCTGGCTCTAACAACGCGGTGGACGAAGCGGGCTTATCCGGCGGAAGGGCGTCGCGAGGGCGCTGTAAACCCCTCCCTGGGCGCTACCTTTGCCATCCCTGGCAAAGGACCCTCGCTTTGCCCTACCCCCGGCGCCCATCATCGGCGGCTGGGAGATGAGCGCTAAGTACCGCCCCAAAGCGCTGCCTCCAAGTGCGGGATATAAGTACTGGATCTAAGTACCGCCACTGGCCGCTAGCGTTACCTCCAGGCGTGATTGACGAGGCTATAGACCATGGTCGATAGCCCTGATTCTGCGCGCATGTTCGATCTAGTTTCAATTAAATCAATGGTCTGCGAATTCGCCATGAGATCTTTGCCCAAAGTCTAAGGGCCAGAGGTTTGCTTTTCGCGGCAGGCGAAATGATCATTTGACTACGCTGTGAGTAGATTGATCAAAACAACGCCCGCCCTCGCTGAAGGAGCCCTCCATGCGCCCGATCTCCCTGATACCCGCTGCCGGTGTCGCGCTACTGACCTCGCTGGCCGCCCACGCCGAGACCATTACGGTGGCGACGGTCAACAACAATGACATGATCATCATGCAGGGGCTGACCGACGAGTTCGAAAAGGCCCACCCCGACATCAAGCTCGACTGGGTGGTGCTGGAAGAGAACGTGCTGCGTCAGCGCTTGACCACCGACATCGCCACCAACGGTGGCCAGTTCGACGTCATGACCATCGGCACCTATGAAGTGCCGATCTGGGCTCGTCAGGGCTGGCTGACCGCGCTCGACGATCTGCCCAAGGACTACGACGAGAACGATCTGCTCAAGCCGATCCGCGACGGCCTGAGCCAGAAGGGCAAGCTCTATGCGCTGCCGTTCTACGGCGAAAGTTCGATGATGTACTACCGCAAGGATCTGTTCGAGAAGGCCGGTATCCAGGTGACCGAGCAGCCGACCTGGAAGGAGGTGCGCGGTTGGGCCGACAAGCTCAACGATCCGGACAACGGCGTCTATGGCATCTGTCTGCGCGGCAAGCCGGGCTGGGGCGAGAACATGGCGTTCCTCTCCACGCTGGTGAACACCTACGGCGGGCGCTGGTTCGATGAGAAGTGGCACCCGGAGATCGACTCGCCGGCATGGAAGGAAGCGGTCTCGTTCTATGTCGACATGATGAAGCACGATGGCCCCCCGGGCGCCACCTCCAACGGCTTCAACGAGAACCAGGCGCTGTTCTCCAGCGGCAAGTGCGGCATCTGGGTCGACGCCACCTCGGCGGCGGGGCGCATCTTCGACCCCAGCGAATCCAAGGTCGCCGACGAACTCGGCTTCGCCCCGGCGCCGATCGCCAAGACCCCCAAGGGCTCGCACTGGCTGTGGTCCTGGGCCCTGGCGATTCCTGAATCGTCGCAGTCCAAGGACGCCGCCAAGACCTTCATCACCTGGGCGACCTCCAAGGGCTACGTCGACCTGGTCGGCGAGAAGAAGGGCTGGACCAGCGTACCGCCGGGCACGCGCAAGTCGACCTATGACAATCCCAAGTACCAGCAGGCTGCACCCTTCGCCGATTTCGTGCTCAAGGCGATCGAGACCGCCGATCCCACCGACCCGAGCGCCAAGCCGGTGCCCTACACCGGGGTGCAGTACGCCGATATCCCCGAGTTCCAGGCCATCGGCACCCAGGTCGGCCAGATGATCGCCGCCGCCCTGGCCGGGCAGCAGACGGTCGACCAGGCGCTGAGCAACGCCCAGCGCAGCGCCGACCGCACCATGCGTCAGGCCGGTTACTACAAGGATTGATCCGGTATAGGGACTGATCCGGCAGGACTAGGATCGTCCCGGCGCCCGCTCGCGGGCGCCATCGATTGTCACGGCGCGGCCCGCTCGAATCCGGCCGCGCTTCCCTCCCACGCTTACCGATGGGCCTAGCCATGCGTCATAGAGCTTCCGGTCGCACCGTAGGCGGAATGCGTTCGCTCCTGCTGCAGGCGCCCGCCGTCTCCCTGCTGCTGTTGTGGATGCTGGTACCGCTGTGCATGACGCTGTGGTTCTCGTTCCAGCGTTACAACCTGCTCAACCCGTTTATCTCCGGCTTCGCCGGGGTCGACAACTACACCTACCTGCTCACCGATCCGGCGCTGTGGACGGCGATGGGCAATACCCTGCTGCTGGTCGGCTGGGTGCTGGCGATCACCGTGGTCGGCGGCACGCTGCTGGCGGTGCTGTTCCAGCAGGAGTTCTTCGGCCGCGGCATCGCGCGCCTGCTGGTGATCGCGCCGTTCTTCATCATGCCCACGGTCAGCGCGCTGATCTGGAAGAACATGATGATGCACCCGGTCAACGGGGTGCTGGCATGGCTGTTCAACCTGTTCGGCTTCCAGGCGGTGGACTGGTTCTCGTCGCTGCCGCTGACCTCGATCATCATCATCGTGTCGTGGGAGTGGCTGCCGTTCGCCCTGCTGATCCTGCTCACCGCGATCCAGTCCCTCGATGACGATCAGGTCGAAGCGGCACGCATGGATGGCGCCGGGCCCATCGCGATCTTCTGGTTCATCACCCTGCCGCACCTGAAGCGGGCGATCAGCGTGGTGATCATGATCGAGATGATCTTTCTGCTCACGATCTTCGCCGAGATATTCGTCACCACCTCCGGCGGGCCGGGGCTGGCATCGACCAATCTGGCCTACCTGATCTATATCCGCGCACTGCTCGACTTCGATGTCGGCGGGGCGTCCGCCGGCGGCGTGATCGCCATCGTTCTGGCCAACATCGTGGCGATCTTCCTGATCCGCACCGTGGCCCGGCATCTCGAGACCTGAGGCGAGGTAGCGCATGCACTCTCCCATCACCAAGAAACTGGCGATCACGCTGCTGGCCTGGACCATCGCGCTGGTCGTGTTCTTCCCGATCTTCTGGATGATCCTCACCGGCTTCAAGACCGAGGGCGAAGCGGTGGCGACGCCGCCCAGCCTGTTCTTCGAGCCCACCCTGAGCGGCTACCACGAGGTCATGGCACGGGCCGACTACGTCAAGTTCGCCATCAACAGCGTGGTGGTGTCGCTCGGCTCGACCCTGCTGGCGCTGCTGATCGCGGTGCCGGCGGCCTACTCGATGGCGTTTCTGCCCACGCCGCGCACCCGCGGCACGCTGTTGTGGATGCTCTCGACCAAGATGCTGCCTCCGGTGGGTGTGCTGATGCCGATCTACCTGCTGTTTCGCGATCTGGGGCTGCTCGACAGCCTGAGCGGGCTGATCGTGATCTACATGCTGATGAACCTGCCGATCGTGGTGTGGATGCTCTACACCTTCTTCAAGGATGTGCCCAAGGACATCCTCGAGGCGGGACGCATGGATGGCGCCGGCACCCTGCAGGAGGTGCTCTATCTGCTGGTGCCGCTGACCCTGCCGGGGATCGCCTCCACCGGCTTGCTGTCGGTGATCCTGAGCTGGAACGAGGCGTTCTGGAGTCTCAACCTGACCACCTCCAGCGCGGCCCCGCTGACCGCCTTCATCGCCTCGTTCTCGAGCCCCGAAGGGCTGTTCTGGGCCAAGCTCTCCGCCGCCTCGACGATGGCCATCGCGCCGATTCTGATCCTGGGCTGGATGACCCAAAAGCAGATGGTTCGCGGTCTGACCTTCGGCGCCGTCAAATAAGGAATGCATCATGGCAACGCTCGAACTCAACAATATCGTCAAGGACTTCGCCGGCACGCAGGTCATCAAGGGGGTCGACCTGGAGGTCAAGGATCGCGAGTTCGTGGTCTTCGTCGGCCCCTCAGGCTGCGGCAAGTCGACCCTGTTGCGCATGATCGCCGGGCTGGAGAGCGTCTCCAGCGGTGACATCCTGATCGACGGCCAGCGCATGAACGAAGTGGGCCCGGCCGAACGCGGGCTGTCGATGGTGTTCCAGAGCTATGCGCTCTACCCGCACATGACCGTCGAGGACAACATGGGCTTCAGCCTGCGCCTGGCCAAGGTGCCCAAGGCCGAACGGCGTGAAAAGGTGCTCGAGGCGGCGCGCATCCTGCAGCTCGAGAACCTGCTCGAGCGCAAGCCCAAGGCGCTCTCCGGCGGCCAGCGTCAGCGCGTGGCGATCGGCCGCGCGATCGTGCGCAACCCCAGCATCTTCCTGTTCGACGAGCCGCTCTCCAACCTCGACGCCGCGCTGCGGGTGCAGATGCGCATCGAGCTGGCGCGTCTGCACGAAGAGCTCGACGCCACCATGATCTACGTCACCCACGATCAGATCGAGGCGATGACCATGGCCGACAAGATCGTGGTGCTGCAGGGCGGCATCGTCGAGCAGGTGGGCTCACCGATGGAGCTCTACCACCACCCGCGCAACCGCTTCGTCGCCGGCTTCATCGGTTCACCGAAGATGAACTTCATCGATGTCGAGGTGCGCGACGCCCGCGCTGAGGGCGTCTCGGTGCGCCTGCCCGGTGGCGGCGAGTACGCGGTACCGGTGGACGGCAGCGGCTGCCAGGCCGGCGATACCCTGAGCCTGGGCATTCGCCCCGAACACCTGGTGCTAGACGACGCCGGCCCTTTGGAGGGCGAGATCACGGTGATCGAACGCCTCGGCGGGGTCACCTCACTCTACGTGCAGTGCCATGGCGAGGAGTGGATTCTGGTCACCGACGGTGAAGTCGCCCACCGCGTGCGCGACAGCGTGCGCTTCGGCTTCGCCCCGGCGCGGGCGCATCTGTTCGCGGACGATGGCCTGGCCCTGAGCCACCTCGAGCGCCACCCGCTGGTCGATGTCGAGCGGCGCCAGAACCGCGCCTCGACCGCTGCCGATGCGTCCTGAGGAGGGTGGCATGGGGTTACTGATTTTCGACTGCGATGGGGTGCTGGTCGACAGCGAGACCATCGCCGAAAGCGTGCTGCACGAGCAGCTCGCGGCTTGGCTGCCGGACCTGGCCGCCGAGCACGAGCTGCGCGGTGCGCTGGGCATGACCACGGCGGGGATCCTGGCCCATCTGGAGGGGCTCAGCGTGCATCAGCTGCCGCCGGATGCGCTGCTCAGCATCGATGCGGCCATCGAACGTAGGCTGGCCGGCGAGCTCAAGGCGATCGCCGGCATCAGCGAGGCGATCGACGGTCTCGATCTGCCGCTGGCGATCGTCTCCAACAGCCGCCGCGCGCGGGTGCTCGCCTCGCTCTCCCACACCGGGCTCGACACGCGGCTGGGGGCAGCGCCGCTGTTCACCGCCGAACAGGTGGCGCGACCCAAGCCGGCGCCGGACGTCTATCTGCTGGCGGCGGAAACGCTCGCCACCGCGCCGGCCGACTGCCTGGTAGTGGAAGACAGCGTCTCCGGGACCCGCGCCGCCTGTGCCGCCGGGATGACGGTCATCGGTTTCACCGGTGCCAGCCATATCGACGCCGGGCACGCCGAACGGCTGCGCGACGCCGGGGCCTGGGCAACGCTCGAGCACATGACCGGGCTCGGCGAGCTGGTCGCCCGCTGGCAGCGCTGGCGCGCCGCCTGAGCGGGCCATCCACGCCCGCTTCATCAAAGGCTGTCTATCAGAGACTGGCTATCAAAGATTGGGCTATCAACGACTGCGTGATCAACACAGGAATATTGCGATGAAACTCGATAGGCGCACGGCAGTGGTGACCGGTGGGGCCCGTGGTATCGGACTGGCGATCGTCAGCCGCTATCTGGAAGAGGGCGCTCGGGTAGCGATCGCCGATATCGATCTCGCCGCCGCGGAACAGGCCGCGGAGACGCTGGCCGCGCGTCACGGTGATGCGGTGATGGCGGTGCGTCTGGATATCTGCAGCAGTGAATCGCGTACGGCGATGATCGAGGCGGTCCAGGCGCGCCTGGGGCCGATCGACATCCTCGTCAACAACGCTGCGGTATTCGACATGGCGCCGGTGCTCGAGGTCAGCGAGGCGAGCTATGACAAGCAGTTCGCGGTCAACGTCAAGGGTACCTTCTTTACCCTGCAGGCGGTGGCGGCGCACATGGTCGAGCGCGGTGAAGGCGGCAAGATCATCAATATGGCGTCCCAGGCCGGGCGCCGCGGCGAGGCGCTGGTGAGCATGTACTGTGCCACCAAGGCCGCGGTGATCAGCCTGACCCAGTCCTGCGGGCTCGACCTGATCAAGCATGGTATCAATGTCAACGGCATCGCCCCGGGGGTGGTCGACACCCCGATGTGGGACGAGGTCGATGCCCTGTTCGCCCGCTACGAGGGGCGCCCGCTGGGGGAGAAGAAGCGTCTGGTGGGCGAGGCGGTGCCCTACGGCCGCATGGGGCGCCCGGAGGATCACGTGGGCGCGGCGGTGTTCCTGGCCAGTGCCGACAGCGATTACGTGGTGGCGCAGACGCTCAATGTCGATGGCGGCAACTGGATGAGCTGACATGT
The DNA here is from genome assembly GCF_017306975.2 of Salinicola sp. DM10. Classification (NCBI taxonomy): domain Bacteria; kingdom Pseudomonadati; phylum Pseudomonadota; class Gammaproteobacteria; order Oceanospirillales; family Halomonadaceae; genus Salinicola; species Salinicola sp. DM10. The sequence goes on along the minus strand of NZ_JAFLEN020000001.1, from coordinate 1,323,082 downwards.
CTGATGCCAAGCCCACCTTCGACATCGTCACCGCCGGGGAGCTGCTCGCCGAGTTCGTCGCCGAGCGCCGCGGCCAGCGCTTCACCGAGGCGGGGCGCTTTCTCGGCCCCTTTCCCAGCGGGGCGCCGGCGATCTTCGCCTCCCAGGCGGCACGCATGGGCGCCCGGGTCGCCTACGCCGGCTGCGTCGGGGCGGATGGTTTCGGCGAGTTGATCCGTGAACGCCTGATCGGCGATGGCATCGATATCGGTGCCGTCGCCTGCGATCCCGAGCGCCCCACCGGCACCGCCTTCGTGCGCTACCGCGATGACGGCGAGCGCGACTTCGTGTTCAACCTGGCGCACAGCGCGGCGGCGCGCCTGGCGCTGGACGAAGCCGGGCTCGCCCGGCTCGCCGATACCCGCTACCTGCACGTGATGGGCTCTTCGCTCACCTCGTCGGCGGCGATCGCGCTGATCGATGCCCTGGTCGAGCGGGTCCACGCCCGCGGCGGGCAGGTCAGCTTCGACCCCAATATCCGCCCGGAGCTGATGCGCGACCCGGCCAGCCGCGAGGCGGTCCTGCGCCGGGTCGACGACTGCGACATCTTCCTGCCCAGCGAGGCCGACATCGCCTGGCTGGGGCGGGGAGAGGGCCAGGGCGCGGTTCAGAGCGAGAGCGAGGGTGAAACGGAGGCCGATACCGTGGCCCGGCTGCTGGCGACCAAGCGCCTGTCGCTGCTGGTGCTCAAGCGCGCCGAGCGTGGCAGCGAAGCCTTCCGTGCCGATGAGCACCAGCGCGTGGGCGCCTTCAGCGTGACCGAGAGTGACCCCACGGGGGCCGGAGACTGCTTTGGCGGGGCGCTGATCGCCGCACTCGCCGCCGGCGATTCGCTCACTCGCGCCCTGACCCTGGCCAGCGCCGCCGGCGCCCACGCGGTGACCCGGATAGGCCCCATGGAGGGGGCCAGCGACCGCACCACCCTCGACGCCCTGATCGCATCCCATGGAGATCTCACATGAGTGGCCATCTGCTCGACGCCATCGTCGCCGCCAACCGCGCCGGGCGGCCCAGCGGTATCTATTCTGTCTGCTCGGCGCATCCGCTGGTGCTCGAGGCGGCCTTCGACCGTGCTCTGGCCGATGGCTCGCCGCTGCTGATCGAGGCGACCTGCAACCAGGTCAACCAGGAGGGCGGCTATACCGGCCAGACCCCCGAAGACTTTCGCGCGCGGGTGGTGGCGATCGCCACGCGACGCGGGTTCGACCCGGCCCGCCTGATCCTGGGCGGTGACCACCTGGGCCCCTCGCCGTGGCAGCACCTGCCCGCCGCCGAGGCGATGGCACGCGCCGAGACGCTGGTCGCGGCTTACGCCGCGGCGGGCTTCACCAAGCTGCATCTGGACGCCAGCATGGGCTGTGCCGACGACCCCGCGGCGCTCGACGATGCCGAGATCGCGGCGCGCGCCGCGCGCCTGTGTCACGCCGCCGAGGCCGCTGCCGGTGGGCGCCGCAATGAGCTGCGCTATGTGATCGGTACCGAGGTGCCGACCCCCGGCGGTGCCCATGAGCGACTCGAGGGTGTGGCGGTCACCACCACCGCCGATCTGGCCAGCACGCTGGCGGTTCACGCCGCGCGCTTCGCCGATGAGGGGCTCGACGACGCCTGGCGCCGGGTACGCGGCGTGGTGGTGCAGCCGGGCGTGGAGTTCGGCCACGCCGAGGTGGTCGATTTCGACCCGGCCGGTGCCCGGGCGCTGAGCCAGGCGATCCTCGACTGGCCCGATCTGGTGTTCGAGGCGCACTCCACCGACTACCAGACGCCGGCGGCCTACCGCGCGCTGGTCGCGGGGCACTTCGCCATTCTCAAGGTCGGCCCCGCGCTGACCTTCGCCATGCGCGAGGCGCTGTTCGCCCTGGCCGCCATCGCCGCCGAGACCCCGGGTATCGAGGCGCCGGATCTGGACGCTGCGGTCGAGCGGGCGATGCTCGACGAGCCGCGCTACTGGCGCGCCTACTACCCCGGCGACCCTGCCGAGCAGCGTTTCGCCCGGCGCTACAGCCTGAGCGACCGCATTCGCTACTACTGGGGCGTGCCCGCGGTCGCGGCCACACTGGAGTCGCTGTTCGCGGCGCTGGAAGCGCATCCGCTGCCACTGCCGTTGATCAGCCAGTACCTGCCCGATGCGTATCGGGCGATCCGCGTCGGCCGGTTCGCCCCCGAGCCGCGCGCGCTGGTGCGCTGGCATATCGAGGGCACGCTCGACGCCTACGCCCGCGCCTGCCAGGACACCGCCGATGCTCCCGCGTGCGATTCATGATGAGGATGATGCCATGACCCAGGTGCAGTTCGACTTCAGCGCCAGCGTGGTGATGATCACCGGGGCGGCCAACGGCATCGGGCGTGAGCTCGCCCAGCGCTTCGCCGCCGCCGGCGCCAGTCTGGTGCTGGTCGACAAGCAGGCCGAGATCGAGACCGTGGCGGCGGGACTGGCAGGCGAGCCCCTGGCCGCGGTGCTCGACATCACCGACGAGGCCGCTGTCGAGGCGCTGGTCGAACGCGCCGTGGCGCGATTCGGGCGTATCGACGTGCTGATCAACAACGCCGGTATCGGCCCTCTGGCGGCGGCCGAGGCGATGGAGACCGCGCTGTGGGACGCCACCCAAGCGGTCAACCTGCGCGGGGTCTTCTTCGGCTGCCGCGCGGTGGGGCGGCAGATGCTGGCGGCGGGCTACGGGCGCATCGTCAATCTTGCCTCCCAGGCCGCGAGCGTCGGGCTCGAAGGGCATCTCGCCTACTGCACCAGCAAGTCCGGCGTGCTCGGGCTGACCCGCACGCTGGCGCTGGAGTGGGGGCCGCGCGGGATCACCGTCAATGCGGTGTCGCCGACCGTGGTCGACACCGAGCTGGGGCGCTACGGCTGGGCCGGCGAGAAGGGCGAACGGATGAAGGCGCTGATCCCCACCCGGCGCTTCGCCACCCCGGCCGAGATCGCCCACGGGGTGATGTTCCTGGCCTCGCGGGAGGCGGCGATGATCAACGGCGCCGATCTGCGCATCGACGGCGGCTACACCGCCTGCTGATACGTCAGCGAATGGCCTGCTGATACGTCATTGACGGACCCATACGTCATCACATCAGGTCATCACATCATCTACGCAGAGGAGCAGACGCATGTCGATCACGCCTGACGCCAATGGTTCGGCGCTGCCCATGTCGCCATCGCTCGAAGTGATGGCCGAGCGCGTGCTGGCGGCTTCCCGCGCCGAGCGGCGCACCCTGGTCGCCATCGCCGGGCCGCCGGCGGCGGGTAAGTCGACCCTCGCCGAGGCGCTGTGCGCGCGCATCGATGCGCTGCGTCCGGGCTATGTCGCGCTGGTGCCGATGGATGGCTACCACTTCGACAACGCGGTGCTGATTCCCCAGGGTCGACTCGACATCAAGGGCGCACCGGAGACCTTCGATGTCGCCGGGCTGAGCCACGACCTGGCCAGGCTGCGGCGCGACGATGGCCCGGTGGCGGTACCGCTGTTCGACCGCCCGCTGGACCTGGCCCGGGCCGGTGCGCGACTGATCCAGCCCGGCCACCGGCTGGTGCTGGTCGAAGGCAACTATCTGCTGCTCGACCGCGCGCCCTGGCGGGCGCTGCGCTCGTTCTTCGACCTCACGCTGTTCATCGAGGTGCCCGACGCGGTGCTCGTCGAACGACTGCTCCAGCGCTGGCACGACCTCGGCCAGGATGCGGCGGAGGCGGCCAGGCGTACCCATGCCAAGGACATGCTCAACGCCCAGCTGATCAAGGCCCACTCGGTGGCGCCGGACTGGCACTGGCACTTTCTGGCCGGCACGTCGGACGCGCCCGAGACCTTGGGCGCGCCAGCTATCGCTGATTCGTCCGATACCGCGGGTTCAATCGATACCGCGGGTTCAAGCAGAGTCTCGGATTCACCCGGCCCCGCTGGCTGACGCCGAAGCGTCGATTCATCCCGAGCCCGCGTCGCGCGGGCCACACCCATGCTCAAGCCCCAGCGCCGCCGGGCGCGCGGCAACACGGATACAGGCCATGGCCGGCCCAAGGAGACCCCCGATGACCGCACTCAACCAAGCCAATCTGACCCAGCTCGATGCCGCCGTGGCGACCCCGAGCTATGCGCGTGATCGGGTCACGCCGGGTATCGTCCACTTCGGCGTGGGTGGCTTTCACCGCGCCCACCAGGCGATGTACCTCGACACCCTGATGAACCTCGGCGAGGCGCTCGACTGGGGCATCGTCGGGGTCGGAGTGATGCCGGGCGACAAGCGCATGCAGGCAGCGCTGGCGGCTCAGGACCACCTCTATACGCTGGTGGTCAAGCACCCCGACGGCGAGTACCAGCCGCGGGTGATCGGCTCGATCGTCGACTATCTCTACGCCCCGGACGATATCGAGGCGGTGCTCGAGACCCTGGCCGATCCGCGTATCCGCATCGTGTCGCTGACGGTCACCGAGGGCGGCTACAACTTTCACCATGTCACCGGCGAGTTCGATCTCGACAACCCCGATGTGCAGCACGACCTGGCCTCGCCGCAGACGCCGCGGACCACGTTTGGCATCGTCATCGAGGCGCTGGCGCGGCGTCGGGCGCGTGATATCGCGCCGTTCACGCTGACGTCCTGCGACAACATCCAGGGCAACGGCGAAGTCGCGCACAAGATGTTCGTCGCCTATGCCCGCGCCCGCGATCCCGAACTCGGTGCCTGGGTCGAGGCCGAGGTGCGCTTCCCCAACTCGATGGTCGACCGCATCACGCCGGTCACCACCGCCGCCGACATCGACGAGATCGCCGAGCGCTTCGGCCTCGAGGATCGCTGGCCGGTGGTGTGCGAGCCCTTCACCCAGTGGGTGCTGGAGGATCATTTCAGCCTCGGCCGGCCGGCCTTCGAGACGGTCGAGGTGCAGGTGGTCGAGGACGTCATTCCGTATGAATTGATGAAGCTGCGTCTGCTCAACGCCAGCCATCAGGCGCTGACCTACTTCGGCTATCTGGCAGGCTACCGCTACGCCCATGAGGTGTGTCAGGATCGAACCTTCGTCGATTTCCTGCTCGCCTACATGGATCGCGAGGCGACGCCGACGCTCTCACCGGTGCCGGGGGTCGATCTCGACGCCTACAAGCACACTCTGATTGCGCGTTTCGCCAATCCGGAGATCAAGGACACCCTGGCGCGGCTCTGCGCGGAGAGTTCGGATCGCATTCCCAAGTGGCTGGTGCCGGTGATCCGTGAGCGGCTGGCCCAGGATGGCGATATCCGCCTCAGCGCGGCGGTGGTCGCCAGCTGGGCGCGCTATGCCGAAGGGGTCGACGAGCAGGGCGCGCCGATCGAGGTGGTCGACCGGCTCAAGGAGTCGCTGATGGCGATCGCCCAGCGCAACCGCGACGAACCCACGGCGTTCATCGAGAACCGCCAGCTGTTCGGCGATCTGGCCGACGACCCACGCTTTCGCGCGGCCTATCTCGACGCCCTGGAACGGCTGCACCGCGACGGCGCCCGCGCCTGCGTCGAGCACCTGATCGGCGCCTGATACGCGATACCCCGGACCCGCGACAACACAGACAAGGAAACCAGCATGTACATCGGCGTGGATTGCGGCACTCAGAGCACCAAGGTGGTGCTGGTCGACGGTGCGGACGGGCGGATCGTCGGTGAGGCGTCGCGACCTCACGCGCTGGATCAGGGCGACAACGGGCGCCGGGAGCAGCGCGTCGAGAGCTGGACCGACGCCTTTCGTGGCGCCCTCGACGAAGCCCTGGCGCAGGCCGGGGTCAACGGCCGCGCGGTGCGCGCGATCGGTATCTCCGGCCAGCAGCACGGCATGGTGGCGCTGGATGCCGCGGGCGTGGCGGTGCATCCGGCCAAACTCTGGAACGATACCGAGACCGCGGCCTGGAACGCGGATCTGATCGAACGGCTCGGCGGCGAGGCGGGCTGTCTCGACAAGCTGGGCCTGGTGCTGCAGACCGGTTACACCGCCTCCAAGGTCGCCTGGCTGCGCGAGACCCATCCCGAGGCCTACGCGCGCATCGCCACGCTGCTGCTGCCGCACGACTATCTCAACTTCTGGCTCACCGGCGAGCGCGTGGCCGAGGCCGGGGACGCCTCCGGCACCGGCTACTTCGACACCCGAACCCGCCAGTGGCGCCACGATGTGTTCGCGACCATTGCCCCGGAGCTCGACCCGGCGCAGGTGCTGCCGCGACTGATCGACTCGCGCGAAGCGGCTGGCACGGTGCGCCCCGAACTCGCCCGTGAGCTGGGCCTGGGCGAGGACGTGCTGGTCGCCAGCGGCGGCGGCGACAACATGATGGGCGCGATCGGCACCGGCAACATCGTGCCCGGTCGGGTGACCATCAGTCTCGGCACCTCGGGCACCATCGCCGTGCACTCGCCGGAGCCGGTGGTGCCCGACAGTGCCATGGTGGCCAACTTCTGCGCCAGCCACGCCGGCTGGTTGCCGCTGATCTGCACCATGAACGTGACCTCCGCCACCACCACCATCAGGGAGCTGGTGGGGCTCGATATCGCCGGCTTCAATCGCGCGGTCGAGAGCGCCGAACCGGGCGCCGGCGGTGTCACCCTGCTGCCGTTCTTCAGCGGCGAACGGGTACCGGCGCTGCCCCAGGCCCACGCCAGCCTGCATGGCCTCACCAGTCTCAATACGCGCCCCGCCAACCTGTGTCGGGCGGCGGTGGAGAGCGCCACCTTCGGTCTGCGTTACGGGCTCGAGCTGCTGGGGCCGCTGGCCGATCAAGCGACCCAGGTGCGCCTGGTCGGCGGTGGCGCCAAGAGCGCAGTGTGGCGCCAGATCGTCGCCGACGTGCTGGATGTCGAGGTGGTGTGTCCGGTAGTGACCGAAGCCGCCGCGTTCGGTGGTGCGATTCAGGCGCGCTGGTGCGACCGGCGCGATGCTGACATCGATCTCGCCGCGCTGTGCCAGGCCTGGGTGGCGCTGGACGAGACCACGCTGACGCGGCCGCGCCCCGAGGTGGTGGCGCGTTATCACACCCTCTATCGCCACTATCGCGAGACCTTGGCGGCGCAGTATGCGATCGCCGACTGAGCCTGCCGGATCGAGGTGTGATGACCCGGCGAGCCCGGCGGATCAGTGTTATCCTTTAGGGATTGGGATTGCGAAGGGGTGCAATCCACACATCAAGACGATGGAGCGATTCATGACACAGCAGCTCGACTCTCTCAAACAGCTTTCCATGGTCGTGGCCGACACCGGCGATCTCGACGCCATCCGGCGCTATCAGCCGCACGATGCCACGACCAATCCGTCTTTGATTCTCAAGGCCTTCGATCTCGACGGCTATCAGGACCTGATCGACGAGACCCTGGCCGCGGTGAAGTCCGAGGTCTCCGACCCCGATGCGCGCATCGAAGAGGCGGTCGACCGGCTGTCGGTGGCGATGGGTACCGAGATCACCAAGATCGTACCGGGGCGCGTCTCCACCGAAGTCGCGGCCAAGCTCTCCTTCGATGAAGCGGCCAGCATCGACAAGGCTCATCACCTGATCTCGCTCTACGAGAAGCAGGGGGTCTCCAAGGATCGCGTGCTGATCAAGCTCGCTTCCACCTGGGAAGGCATCCGTGCCGCCGAGAAGCTCGAGAAGGAGGGCATCAACTGCAACCTGACGCTGCTCTTCTCCGATGCCCAGGCGCGCGCCTGCTTCGAGGCCGGTGTGTTCCTGATCTCGCCCTTCGTGGGTCGCGTCACCGACTGGTACAAGAAGTCCACCGGTACCGAATCCTACGCCCCGGACGAAGACCCGGGGGTCAAGTTCGTGCGCGGTGTCTGCGACTACGCCAGCCGCTACGGCTACCAGACCGTGGTGATGGGGGCCAGCTTCCGTAACACCGACCAGATCCTGGCGCTGGCGGGCTGCAACCGCCTGACCATCTCGCCGGCCCTGCTGGAAGAGCTCTCCTCCACCGAAGGTGAGGTGACGCGCAAGGTCACCGATCAGAGCGATCGTGCCGAGCATCCGGGCCGGATCAGCGAAGCCCAGTTCCGCTGGGAGCACAACGAAGACGCCATGGCGACCGAAAAGCTCGCCGAAGGCATTCGCAACTTCGCCGCCGACCAGAAGAAGCTGGAAGGGCTGCTGGCCAAGCGTCTCGCCTGATACGCCTCTCGGTTGCTCGTGCTAGACCCCAACACCCGGCCATGTGCCGGGTGTTTTGCTATGTGCGTGGCTAGGGTGGCGGGTTCACTGCTCCAGTATTCGCCGGTAGCGCTCGGCATAGCGTGGCCAGGCCTCGGGGTTGAGCAGGCGTGGCGGTACCTGGCCATCCAGAGTCGCGATCAGTTGCTCCGCCGCCCAGGTGGCGATGTTGCGCCGCGCTTCGTACGTCACCCCGGCGGTGTGGTAGGTCGCCATGACGTTGGGCAGTTGCAATAGCCGGTGGTCCCGCGGCGGTGGCTCGACGTCCCAGACGTCGATGCCGGCGCCGGCCAGATGCCCGCTCTCGAGGGCTGCCGTCAGCGCCGCTTCCGAATGGATGCCGCCGCGCGCTGTGGTGATGAACAGCGCCCCCGGCTTCATCGCAGCGAAGGCGTGCGCGTCGAAGAGATCGAGGGTGTCGGCCTGGCGCGGGCAGTGCAGCGAGACGATATCCGCCTCGGCCAGCAGCACCGCCAGCGTCACCGGGCGCGCGCCGCGTTGGCGAATCGTCTCGGCGTCGAGCAGCGGGTCATGGGCGATCACGTCCAGGCCGAAGGCGCGCGCCAGCTCGGCGACACGCCGGCCGATATGGCCGATCCCCACCAGCCCCAGGGTCTTGCCGTAGAGCTCTCGACCCATCAGATCCTCACGCGAGAACTCGCCGCCGCGGCGCAGGCGATGATCGCTCTCGGCAAGGCGCTTGTTGACGCCGAGCATCAATCCGAGGGTGTGCTCGGCGACCGACTGGGCGTTGGCGCCCGCCTGATTCATGACCAGCACGCCGGCCCGGGTGCACGCCTCGACGTCCACGGTGTCGTAGCCGGAGCCGGAGGTCGAGACGCACAGCAGGTTGGGCGTGTGGGCCAGGAGTGTTTCGTCGGCGAACCAGCGGGCGGGAGTTTCATCCTTGGCCGAGGAGACCTGATAGGCATGGGCCTGGCGCAGGGTGTCGGCGTGATCCTCGGGGGCGCTGGCCACGGGAAGGGTGGTCAGGGCGATATCCGGGCGGTCGGCATAGCGCTGCTGCATCGAGACGTCGTACCACACGTCGAGCCGGAACACCGAGCGGTGACCAGCGCGTGGCCCGGCCGGTGATGACGATGACACGAGTGGGGTGAGTTCGGGGTGCTGGGTCAAGGCTGGGTCCTCTATGGCTGATCATGAAGTGGGCGGTCGGTGTGGGGCTCGCGGGCGCACGTTGCGGTGGGCTGGGCCAGGCCGCGCTCGCCCAGCAGCGTCAGCGCGGCCAGGTGATCGCGGCCTAGCTGATCCAGCCGGGTGATACCCAGCAGCGCCATGTCACGCCGGATTTCGGCGGTCATGAGGTCGATGGCGTGGGCCACGCCCGCCTCGCCGCCCACGGCGGCGGCATAGGCGAAGGGGCGGCCGATGAAGACGAAGGCGGCCCCCAGCGCCAGGGCCTTGAGCACGTCGGTGCCGCGCCGAAAGCCGCTGTCGATCATGACCGGCAGATTACCGGCGGCGGCGAGGATGCCCGGCAGCGCGCGCAGCGGTGAGAGGGCGCCGTCCAGCTGGCGGCCGCCGTGGTTGGAGACGATCAGCGCATCCACACCGAGCGCCCTGGCCCGGGCGGCGTCCGCGGGATGCAGCACGCTCTTGAGCACCAGGCGACCCGGCCAGTGTTCGCGAATGAACGCGAGATCGTCCCAGTTCAGGTGGCCGCGGTCGGAGATATCGCGATTGACATGGGGTGAGAAGATCGGCGCGCCGCGCGTGACGTAGTTGTTCTCGAAGTGGGGCATGCCGTGTCGCATCAGCGTGCGCAGGAAGGTGTCGCACAGCCAGCCGGGATGCGAGAGCCCATCCCAGGCGAGCCCGAGCGAAGGTTTCAGCGGCGAGGAGAAGCCCGCCCGGCGGAGATTGTCCGGGTTGGTCGCGACCGGCGTATCCAGGGTGATCACCAAGGTGGTGAAGCCCGCGGCCTGGACCCGTGCTATCAGCGCCCCGATGGCCTCCCGGCCGGCGGGGAGATAGGCCTGGAACCAGGTCGATTCGCCTTGGCCGCCGAGGGTTTCCATGCGGATCAGCGATGAGCCGCTCATGATCATGGGAATGCCCGCGGCGCGTGCCGCGTCGGCCAGCACCACATCCGCTCGATAGGCCCACAAGGCGCCCAGCCCCATCGGCGCGATACCGAAGGGCGAGGCCATCGGCAGGCCCAGCAGCGTCGTCTCCTGGCTGACCCGGGAGACATCCACCAGGACGCGTGGCACCAAGCCGTAGTCGTCGAAGGCGTCACGATTGGCCTGGAACGCGCGGCCATCCTCCGCCGAGTTGGCGATATAGGCGAAGATCGCCCGCGGCAGGTAGCGCCGCGCGGCCGCCTCGAAGTCGTGCAGATTGTGCAGGCGTGCCAGCCGCCGCTGCACCAGAGCGTGACGCACCCGCGCGGAGAGCGACAGGGGGCTCTCCCTCGGCCCGGCCGGCGAGGTCGGCCTCACTGCAGGCCGAGCCGCGCGAGGGTGCCGCGCAGGTCGAGCAGGTCCAGCGTGCTGGCGCCTCGCTCCAGCTCGCGCCGGAAGGCCTCCTCTTTCTCTTCGCGGGCCTGGGCGGCGGTGACGACCGCATCGAGCTCAGCGGCCGCGACCACCACCACGCCATCACGATCGCCGACCACGAGGTCGCCGGGGCGAATCGAGACGCCACCGCAGACGATGGTGTGGTTGACCTTGCCGGACTGGTGCTTGTGGGTGCCCTTGATCGAGAGGCCGCGGCAGAACACCGGAAAGCGGGAGTCGATGATCGCATCGGCGTCGCGCACCATGCCATCGATGATCAGACCACGGATGCCCGCCAGGCTGGCGGCCAGGGTCAGGATGTCGCCCCAGGGGCCACCTTCGCTGAAGCCCTTGGCATCGACCACCAGCACGTCCCCCGGTTTCGCCTGGGAGATGGCGTAGTGGATCAGCAGATTGTCGCCGGGAGCGCAGTCGACGGTCAGGGCTCTGCCGGCCAGTCTCAAGGTGGGGTCGAGCGGCTTGATGCCGCAGTCCATGGCACCGCGTTGGCCCTGGGCTTCGTGCAGCGTTGCGCTGCCCAGGGTCTTCAGCGTCTCCAGCGTGGCTTGCGAGGTCATATCGTCTTCCCATCGTTCTGGTGGATAGTTCTGGTGGATAGTTCTAGTGAACAGCCCTAGTGAACAGTCCTGGTGAAAGGTCCTGATGAAAAGCGTCTGGGGGCCAGTCGTCGTGGCTCGATCGGCGATGGGGCGTACTCATCCCGGTTAGTACAATAAAAAAACAATATTTAGGGTCTGTCTATCCGAGATCCGTTTTTTCAATACGAGACAAAAGTCTAATGATTATGAATTTCAATAATAAACAATCACTTGTTGGGTTTTCTGAGCGCCGGTTCGGCATCGACGAAATCGACGCTTGAGGCGGGGTGTCCGCTATGGTTCGATGATTTTGTTTTTATGAAAGAACAATAACGGTGGGGTGCTCGACGGCTCTCTGCCAGCGCACCGCGCCAGGCCAGGTCGCGACGAACGACCCTGGCGGTCAACCAGGAGAAGCCAATGAAGCCCGGCAAGAAGACCCGAACACTCGCCATCGCCGCCCTCGTGCTGACACCGCTGTCGGCCATGGCGGATTATCCCGAGCGTGCCGTCCAGATGATCGTGGCGTATTCCGCTGGGGGCGGCACCGATATCGCTGCCCGCACCCTGGTGCCCTACATCGAGAAAGCCCTGGGCGCCGACATCACCGTGATCAACCGGCCGGGGGCCGGTGGCGAGGTGGGCTTCACGGCACTCGCCAACGCCCAGCCCGACGGTTACACCATCGGCTTCATCAACACGCCCAACGTGCTGACCATCCCCATCGAGCGCAAGACGCGCTATACGCTGGCCGACTTCCAGCCGGTAGCGAGCGTGGTCGACGATCCCGATGGCTTCAATGTGGCGCCGGACAGCCAGTTCGACTCGCTGGCGGCGCTGGTCGACTATGCCAAGCAGCATCCCGGTGATATCACCTACGGCACCACTGGGGTCGGTTCTGACGATCATCTGGCGGCGCTGGCGCTGGAACGTCAGGCGGGCATCGAGATGACCCACGTGCCGTTCCCCGGCGCGGCCGATGTGCGCCAGGCGCTGATGGGCGGGCATATCGACCTGGGCATCTTCAACATCGGAGAGGCGGCGTCCGACGTGAAGGCCGGGCGGGTCAGAATGCTCGCCCAGGCCGCCGCGCAGCGCTCGAAGGAGCTGCCCGACGTGCCGACGACCGCCGAGGCGGGTTACCCGCTGATCATCGGTTCCAACCGCGGCATCGCCGTGCCCGCCGGCGTGCCGGGGCCGATCGTCGACAAACTCTCCAGCGCCATCGCGACCGCGATGCAGGACGAGGACTTCCGCAAGGCGGCCGCGCAGCAGTCGCTGCCGCTCGACTATCAGAATCCGACCACCTATCAGCAGACGCTCGAGGATCTGCAGGTGCGCTTCCAGGCGCTGTGGAACGAGTCGCCCTGGAGTGATTGACGCCCCCGGCGGGGCAATCGCTCCGCCGCCTGCCTCCCGCTCCGGGCTCGGCCCTGGCTCGGGAGTCGTCACTTTGGAGAGGAGTGCACACCATGCGTCAAGCCACGCTGGAGACGAGTGTCGCCCTGGCCGGGGCGGTGCTCAGCGGCTGCGGGCTCTGGCACGCGCTGAGTTTCACCCGTGACTCGGCCTATCTGCCCACGGCGGTGATGAGTCTGCTGACCTTGCTGCTGCTGGTGTGGGGGATTCGCGCGGCCTGGTCGCTGCGCCAGGCAGGCAGCGACACGCTGCGCTTTGCCCCGGGTCATGCGCGGCGGTTTCTCACCCTGCTGGCGACCTCCGTCGCCATGATCGCCATCGCCCCCAGGCTGGGTTTCGCCACCACCTTCTTGTTGTTCGTACCAGTGAGCGGATGGCTGCTCGGCTATCGCCAGGGCAAGTGGCTGGTGACGACCGCGATCCTCTTTTCACTGCTGATCTATCTGATCTTCCAGATCGTGCTCGACAGACCGCTGCCGCCGGAGCTGGCGCTGCGTCTGGTGACCGGGAGCTAAGCCATGTGGGATTCGATTCTTGCCGCCTTGCCGCTGCTGTTCTCGCCGGCCGTACTGCTGGCGATGGCCGGCGGCACCACCATCGGCGTGCTGATCGGTGCGCTACCCGGGCTTTCCGCCACCATGGGGATCGCCGTGCTGATCCCGCTGACCTTCACCATGCAGCCGCTGGTGGCGTTGGGGATGATGGCCGGGATCTACAACGGGGCGATGTATGGCGGGGCGATTCCCGCCATTCTGCTGCGCATTCCCGGCACGCCCGCGGGGATCGCCACGGTGTTCGACGGCCACCCCATGGCGCAGAAGGGGCAGGGGCTCGAGGCGATGAAGATCGCGCTGGTGTCCTCGGCGGTCGGCGGTTCGATCAGCGCGCTGGCGCTGCTCTTTCTCAGCCCGCCGCTGGCAGCCATGGCGCTCAAGTTCGGCCCCGTCGAAATCTTCTGGCTGGCGATCTTCGGGCTGGCGGCGATCGCCGTGCTGCTGAGCGATGCCCCGATCAAGGGGCTGATCAGTGCCTGTATCGGTCTGGTGATCGGCATGGTGGGTATCGATTCGATGACCGGCAACGAGCGCTTCACTTTCGATGTCATGGAGCTGATGGGCGGCATCGACATCCTGGTGCTTTTGACCGGGCTCTATGCCATTCCGCCGGCACTGACCCTGGCGCAGGAGGCGCTGCTGCTGAGTCGCAGCAGTGGCGGCAGTGGCAAACGCACGCACAGCGGTATTGGCTGGCGACGCCTGCTGCCGACCTGGGTGCGCGCCTCGACCATCGGGGTGATCGTGGGGATCATTCCCGGCACCGGCGGCAACATCGCCGCCATGCTGTCGTGGAACGAAACCCGGCGCGTGGCCAAGGACAAGTCGCGCTTCGGCAAGGGGGCGCCGGAGGGCGTGGCGGCGGCGGAGTGCGCCAACAACGCCGACAACGCCGCCTCGCTGATCCCTGCCCTGACCCTGGGCATCCCCGGCAGCAGCGTATCGGCGGTGATCCTGGGCGGGCTGCTGGTGCACGGCATGCTACCGGGGCCGGAGCTGTTCACCCGCTCGGCGCCGGTGACCTACGGTTTCATCCTGGCCATGCTGGTGACGTCGATCATGCTGTTCGTGATCGGCAGGCTGGGTGCGCGGCTGTTCATCAACGTGATGTACATGCCGGCGCTGCTGCTGGCGCCGATCATCATCGCTTTGACCACCATCGGCGTCTATGCGATCAACAACAGCCTGTTCGATGTGTGGCTGATGCTGGCGTTCGGGGTTATGGGCTGGGGCATGGAGCGTCTGGGAATTCCGCTGGCACCGGCGGTGCTGGCGGTCATTCTGGGGCCGGTGGCGGAATCCAGCCTGCGTCGGGCGATGCTGATCGGGCACCATCAGGTGGGGTTTCTGTTCTCCAGCACCATCGCCATCGTCATGGTCACGCTCATCGTGCTGACGATCCTGGTGCCGCTGGTTCGGCGCCTGCTGACGCACTACCGTGGGCGGCCGTCGAAGCTGGCCATGGCGGCCGATCCGCAGCGGGCGCGTCGCCACATGGAGCCGGAACCCTGACTTGGCGGCGCCAAGACACGCCAAGACACAACCAGCGTGACGCGCCGCCGGGAAGCCGGCGACGCGTCACGCTTCCTCGGCGGCGTTGTCGGGTTCTCCTTGCTCCCGCGCCGACTGCCGGGCCATGAAGGCGCAGTAGGCCATGCGCAGGTGCACCCGCATCAGGTCCTCGGCGTAGCGCGCCTCGCGTCGCTCGATCGCATCGATGATGTCGCGGTGCTGCTGCATCGAGCGCTGCATCTCGGTCTCGGAGTAGAGATAGTAAGACCCCACCGTGATCGGCGAATCGACCAGCATCCTGACCATCCGGCTGAGCTGAACCGAGCCCGCCGCGCTCAGGATGACCTGATGGAACAGCTGGTTCTCGCTCTGGATGCTGAACAGATACTTGTCGGGCTGCTCCCGGTAGAGCCCCTCGATGACGCTGGCATGGTGGCGCAAGCGCGCGATCTGCTCCGGCGTCGCGCGGCTGGCGGCCAGCCTGGCGGCACGTGACTCCAGCAGGATGCGCAGCTCGTAGATATCGACGATATCGTCCTGCTGCCACGGCGAAACGAACGAGCCACGACCTTTCTGGTGATAGATCAGACCATCGTCGGCGAGGCGCTGGATGGCTGCCCGTACCGGTGTGCGGCTGACCGAGAGCATGTCGGCAAGGTGGGCCTCCTTGATCTGCATGTCCGAGGAGAGCTCCCCGGACATGATCTGTCGTCTCAGGATCGTGTAGACCCGGTCTGTGAGCTTGGTCATGCGCCCCGGCTACCTCGATAGGGATATCGTATCGTCCCGTGGCCCGACCCGCAGGCGGGACCCGAAGACGATCCGACGATACTACCCAAGAGACGCCATGGGCGCGAGAAGGGCCCCCGCCGAGGCTTCAGGCGCTTTTCCATACCTCGGCCAGAATCTCGTAGGAGCGCACCCGGTCGGTGTGGTCGTAGCAGTCGGTGTTGACCATGATCTCGTCGGCACCGGTGGCGTCGAGCAGCGCGTCGAGCTGACGGCGCACGCTCTCTGGGCCACCGACCACGGCGGCGCCGAGGTTCTGCGACACCGCGGCCTCTTCCTGGGGCAGCCAGTCGAGCCGCTCGACCGGCGGCCGTGTGCGGGTGCTCTTGCCGCGGATCAGGTTGAGGAACTTCTGCTGTTGGGTGGTGGCGAGGAAGCGCGCGCGCTCGTCGCTTTCCGCCGCGATCAGCGGAATGCCGATCATGGCGTGGGGGGCATCGAGCACGCCGGGCTGGAAGCCCTCGCGATAGAGGTGCAGGGCTTCGCGCATGTAGCCGGGGGCGAACTGGCCGGCGAAGGCGAACGGCAAGCCCAGGCGTGCGGCGAGCTGGGCGCTGTAGCCGCTGGAGCCGAGCAACCAGATGGGCACGTGGGTGCCCTGGCCGGGGATTGCGCGCACGCGCTGGCCCGGGGTGGCGTCGCCGAGATAGCGGCGCAGCTCGTCGAGGCGCTCGGGGAAGTCGTTGACCCCGGCATAGGGGTCGCGGCGCATCGCCTGCATGGTCACACCGTCCGAGCCCGGGGCGCGACCCAGGCCCAGGTCGATGCGGCCGGGGTAGAGCGTCTCCAGCGTGCCGAACTGCTCGGCCACCACCAGCGGCGGATGGTTGGGCAGCATGATGCCGCCGCTACCCACGCGGATCGTCGACGTGGCGCCGGCGACGTGGCCGATCAGCAGGCTGGTCGCGGCGCTGGCGATGCCATCGATGTTGTGGTGCTCGGCCAGCCAGTAGCGGTTGTAGCCCAGGCGCTCGGTCTGCTGGGCGAGGTCGACGGTATGGCGGAAGGTCTCCGCCGGGGTGCCGTCGAGGGTGATCGGTGCCAGGTCCAGCACCGAAAGCGGAATGTCGGCCAGTCGTGACATGGGACTCCTCGATCGTAAACGGCGGGCGAGTTTCCTTAGCGCCCTCATGATTACCATCATGAGGGCGCCCATCACGATTGCAAGCGCGGTCCGCGCGATCCGCGCCGGCAACTCACTCAGGCAGGGATCAGCTCTTCAATTGACTCATCAGCTTCTGAATATCCTGACGCCGGCCGGCATCGGCGCTCTCGCGACCGGGGCGGGGAGCGGCGGCCAGCGCTTTCTGCAGCGCCTGGCGGGCCTTTGCGTCATCGCCCTGGTCGTGCAGGAAGTCGGCCCAGAAATAGTTGCTGTCGATGCCGTCGGGGTTGATCGCCAGCCCCTTCTGTAAGAGCTCACGCGCCTTGTCGTCGTCGCCGAAGGCGATCGGCCAGCCGGGTACCTTGTGATAGAGCGTGCCCAGACTGGTATAGGCCGAGCCATTCAGCACCTGGGGGTCGATGGCCAGGGCCTTCTCGAACTGCTGACGCGCCTCCTTGACCTGGGAGAGCGCACTGAGGCCGCCGCCGGCGCCGGCTTCGGAGGCGCGGATGATACCGGCCCAGGTGTGCAGCTCGGCGCTCTGCGGGTGCGCGGCGACCAGGGCGGTGGCGCGCTTGTAGAGCTGGTCGAAGGCGTCCTCGCGGCGCGATTCCGGCAGTTGGTAGCTGATGTTGGCCCAGCGGCTCTGCAGTTCGTGCAGGCCGGCGGCCACCGATGTGGCGGCAGCGGCGGGGGCCGCCTGCGCTTCGGCCACGGGGGTGGCGAGCAGGCTGGCGCTGCCGCTCAGGCCGAGCAGCAGTGCCAGGGCCAGCGGGCGCCAGCCACGGGAGCGCGAACGAATGCCGGCGTGAGCGACGATGGGGGTGAACGAAGCGGGTGTCATGGTGACCTCACGAATCAGGAAGAGGGCGTCGAGACGCGACGCGCGTGGCGCTGGATGATCGGCAGGCGCTTCTTGAGCGCGCGGTCGACCATTCCGGGCAGCAGACCGTTGAGACGGACCAGCAGACACTCGGGCCAGCCCAGCTGACGTTCGCGGGTACGTTTCTCGATGCTCGAGACGATCGCCGCGGCCACCGCCTCCGGGGCGTCGACGGCGTTGCCGAGCGCGGCGTTGAGCGAATCCGCGGCGGCACTGTTCATGCCGGTGCGGGTCGCCCGCGGGGCGATGTGCAGCACCGCCACCGGGGTGTCGGCGAGCTCGCGGCGCAGCGCCTGGCTGAAGCCGCGCAGGGCGAACTTGGTGGCACAGTAGGTGGCGTAGCCCGGATGGCCGATGGCGCCGAAGGCCGAGCCGACGTTGACGATCCAGGCGCGGTCGTGGTGCAGCAGGCGCGGCAGCAGCGCCTGGGTCAGCAGCAGGGTGGCGGTGACGTTGAGCTCGACCATGGCACTGATGGCCGCCGGGGCCTGCTCCTCGAACAGGCCGAACTGGTTGCTGCCGGCGGCGTTGATCAGCATGTCGATGCGTGCCTCGCTGGCGGCATCGACCACGCGGCGGCGCTCTTCCGTTTGGGCGAGATCCGCTTTGAGCACGTGGATGCGGTCCGGTGCCAGCGCCGCCAGGCGATCCAGGCTCGGCTGGTTGCGCCCGACGATCAGCAGCGTGGCACCGGCCTCGGCGAGTTCGGCCACCAGTGCGCCGCCGATACCGCCGCTGGCACCGGTGACCAGGATGCGGCGATCAGACCAGCGCATCGGCGAGTACCTCGCTGGTGTGGGCGTCGCCCGCGGCCTGGCCGAGGGTCCGGAACATCGCGCCGTAGAGGCGGTAGACCATGTTGGCGGTATCGATCACCGCCTGCAGGTCCTGGGCCGACTCGATGCGGTTGATCTGCTCTTCGAAGAACGCCAGGTGGCCGATGTCGAGGCTGCCGTGGGACTCCAGGTAGCGGAAGGCATCGGCGGGCAGGCCGGCGCCGTCGCGCATCTTCTCCGCCGCCTGGGTGGCGATGGCGGTGCTGGTGCCTTCGAGTACCTGAACCATGCCGAAGAAGCCGATCGGGTTGCCGTGTTCGATCACGTCGCGCACGTAGCTCACCATCAGCTCGGTGGCCGGCGCCGGGCGCCCGGCGGCGACCGCGTCGGCGTCGCCGCCGAGGGCGCGAATGTCGTCCAGAATCCACGCCTGGTGGCCGTACTCTTCCTCGATGTACTCGACCAGCGCGCCGCGCAGCCACTCCAGGCGCTCGGGCAGGCGCGCGCCGCAGGCCATCATCAGCGGCACCGTGTACTTGACGTGGTGGTAGGCCTGGGTGAGGAAGGCCTGATAGGTGGCGCGATCGATGTCACCGGCCAGGGCGCGGCGGATCACCGGCGTGTCCAGCAGCCACTGGCGCTGTTCGGCGGTTTGCTGCTGCAGGGTCTGATACGGGGTCATGGCGTTCTCCATGGCGGCCTTGCTGGCCGCATGATGGACAGGGGTGGTGCGAGTCGAGGCGTCGTGCGTCGATTTCGCGGATGTCGTGTCTTGAAGCGTCGTGTCTTGAAGCGTCGTGTCTTGAAGCGTCGGGTCTGCGTGCGTTGAAGCTTCTGGCGTCGAAGGCGGGTGAGACATGGGCGGCTCTCCTCGAGCGGGTTGCGGGCGCATCACGCGCTGACCGGGGTGTCCAGCCAGCGGCGGTAGCGCTCGGCCAGCGCCTCGCGGCGCAGCCGGCCGTTGGCCGTGGCCAGGCCGTTGTCCGGCGTGAAGGGGGCGCCACGCTGCCAGCACGCTACGCGGGCGTAGTCGGGCAGGCGCAGATTGGCGCGAGTCACGGCTTCTTCGAGCTGCTGGTCGTTGACCCATTCGCCGCGCGGTACCAGCAGTGCGCGGTTGCTCGGCTGCGCTTCGCCGCTGACCCAGGCCTGGGCGATCGCCGGTTCTGCGGTGAGCTCGGCCTCGACCCAGGCGGGGTCGACGTTACGCCCGTAAGCGGTGATGAAGACCTGACGCCGGCGCCCCTTGAGCACCAGCGCCTCGCCCTCCCAGGCGCCGAGATCCCCGGTGGGCCAGCGGCTCGGGCGCGGCGCGTCGTCACCCAGGTAGCCGAGCATCAGGCTGCCCTCGACCATCACCTCGCCATCCTCGGCGAGGGTGATCCGGGCATGCGGCAGCGGGCGGCCGACGCTACCCGAGCGCACCTCGCCGGGGCGGTTGAGTGTCACCACCGAGGCGCACTCGGAGAGCCCGTAGCCTTCGAAGACCGGCCAGCCGGCCTCGGCGGCACGCGCCAGCAGCGCCGGGGAGACCGTGGCCCCGCCCACCGCGAAGAAGCGTCCGAACTCGAGCGGTGTCTCGCCCTGCTGCATCAGCAGCGCGCTGAGCAGCTGCGGCACCAGGATCAGGCTGTCCGGGGCCTCGGCGCGGATCACACGCCACGCCTGGGTGCTGTCGAACCCGCTGGCGCCGCGCCAGCCGAGTTCGCCCAGCCCCGGTAGGGTGACGCTGCCGCCCAGCCACAGCGGCGCGTAGAGGCCGCCGATGTTTTCCAGCAGCGTGGCCAGCGGCAGCATCGCCAGATGCCGCCTCACGCCCACGCTGCGGGCCACCTCGGCCAGGCTGTCCGCCACCGTCAGCTGGGTATCGCTATCGAGGCAGACCCCCTTGGGCGTGCCGCTGGTGCCGGAAGTGAAGGTGATCTTGTGCGTCCCCGCTGGCAGCCTCGGTGGCGCTGCCACCTCGCGCTGCCACAGCAGCAGGTCGTCGCTGGCGGTAAAGCCCAGCGCCGCGGCGACCGCGGCGGGGCCGATCAGGGTGTCGATCCCGGCCTGCGCGACCACGTGGGCCAGCTGGGCCGGGGAGAAGAACATCGGCAGCGGCACGTTGACCGCCTCGCTCTGCATCAGCGCCAGGTCCCACAGTGCCCAATCGAGGCCGTTGTCGAGCATCAGCGCCACGCGGCGTCCACCCATTGCGGCCAGCTGCTGGCCGCGCCGGGCGATCTCGCCGGGCAGCTCGGCGTAGGTCAGCGTCACGCCGTTGGCGCTGAGGGCGACCTGCGTCGGCTGGCTCACGGCGAGCGCGCCGAGATGGTCGAGAAAGCGTTCACGCATGGGGGTCGACCTTGTGATGGCAGCCCTGGGCTGTCACGGTGAGTGGGGTAGGGCTATCGGGATAGGTGAGCTCGCGGCTGGGATCTAGCCGCCGCCACGCCTTGATCAGGTCGCCGCCCATGACCCACGGGCGATGCAGGTAGTAGTTGCCCCAGCGCTCGCGCTCGTCGGCGTCGAGATACGCAGGGTCGGCGTCACCCAGCCGGCGCACGTCGAGCCCCAGCCGGCGGAAGCCGTTGCGCACCGCGGCGGTGGCGGTAAAGGTGAGCCAGCCGCAGCCCTCGGCCACTAGCGACTCGATCAGGTGGCGGATCAGCGGCACCGCCAGGCCCGGGCGCAGCGTCGCCAGGTTGGCGATTTCGGCCAGCGCGTGGCGCGCGACCGGCGCGTTAAGCTCGCGCGCCAGCAAGCACTCGACCGGTTCGCTCAGATAGCGCTCCAGGTAGAGCGGGGCGTCGCCGGCCAGGCGCACGCCGACAGCGGCCTGCAACTGGTCGGCTTCCCACAGGCCGTAGAGACGCGGCGCGAACTGGCTCAGCTCGGCGCCGTGCTGACGCCGATAGGTCGTGGCAATGAAGTCTTCGAGCTGGGCGCGCTCCGATGCCTTTTGGCATTCGCGCCAGTGCAGCGTGGCGGTGGGAAAGGTCAGCGGTAAACCGGGCATGGGGTCTTCCCTCGTGGTCGGTCTCCTGCCCCCTTCAGGGTCTGAAGGAGAGGATGTCGAGGGTAGGTTGCCGTGGAGGGGCTTAACGAAGTCTTACGTACATTAAGCCTGGTACGAAAACTGTCTGCGCTCGGCAATATGGCGTTAAAAATCGGCTCAAGATGCTCATTTACACAGTGTAAACTCCGCTCTCTCGCCGATTTTTGCCTTATCTTGCCTTCGCTCGCCGACTTTTCGTGCACAGCCTACGTTTGATTCATGCCCGTCGTGCCGGGCCGGCCGACGCGGGCCGAAAATCGCCTCGTCTATACTGTGGCCAGCCCGGCGTTGCGACGCCGGCATGATTCAAGGAAGAGAGACAACGACCGGGGAGTCCTTATGGCCAGACTTGGCAAGCAAGGTGTATTCATCGTATCCGCGGTGCTGATTGCCGCGATCGTGGCCATCGGTGCCATCTTTCCTAACCGCTTCGGCGAACTCGCCAACACCGCGCTCGGTGCGACCACGCACTATTTCGGCTGGTTCTATCTGATCTCGGTGTTCGGTTTCGTGACCTTCCTGGTGGTACTGGCCTTCAGCAAGTACGGCAAGATCCGGCTCGGGCCCCAGGACAGCAAGCCGACCTACGGTTTTTTCTCCTGGGTGAGCATGCTGCTGGCCGCCGGCTTCGGCGTGGGGCTGGTGTTCTACGGCATGGCCGAACCCATGACCCACTATCTCAACCCGCCGTTCGGCGACGTCCAGGGGGCCACGCCCGAAGCGGCGCGCTACGCCATCCAGTACAGCTTCTTCAACTGGGGTATTCACCAGTGGGCGGCGTTCTCGGTGGTCGGGCTGATCATCGCCTACTACCAGTTCCGCAAGGGTCAGGCGGGCATGGTCTCCAACGTGCTCTCCTCGGTCACCGCCAAGCGCCCCAAGCTGCGCCGGCTGGGGCCGGTGCTCGACATCTTCGCGGTGGTCGCCACGGTAATGGGGGTGGCCACCTCGATCGGCCTGGCGGTGCTGCAGATCAACGGCGGCCTGCATTCGGTGTTCGGGGTCGAGGAGAACATGACCTGGCAGTTCATCATCATGGGGGCGATGTTCGTCTGCTACATGATCTCGGCCACCTCGGGGCTGGACAAGGGGATCAAGAATCTCTCCAACCTCAATCTGATCATCTGCTTCGCACTGATGTTCTACATCCTGTTCACCGGGCCCACGGTCAAGATTCTGGAGACCATCACCCTGGGCATCGGTGACTACCTGCAGAACTTCATCGGCATGAGCCTGCGCATGTCGCCCTACAACGGCAGCGACTGGGCCGCTGGCTGGACCATCTTCTACTGGGCCTGGGTGATCGCCTGGTCGCCGTTCGTGGGGACCTTCGTGGCACGTATCTCGCGCGGGCGCACGATCAAGCAGTACGTGTTCGGCGTGCTGATCGTGCCGCCGCTGCTGGCGTGCCTGTGGATCGGGGTGTTCGGCGGTGCGGCGATCCAGATGGAGCTGCACAGCGACGCAGGTCTTGCCCAGGCCACCGCGGACAACATCACCTCGGCGCTGTTCCGCATGTTCGATCTGATGCCGTTCTCCAACGTGCTGTCGGTGGTGGCGCTGTGCCTGATCTTCATCTTTCTGGTGACCTCGGCCGACTCGGCGACCTACATCGTGTCGCAGATGACCGATAATGGCTCGCTCAATCCGCCGCTACTCAAGCGCGTGATCTGGGGTGTGCTGATCGCCGCGATCTGCCTGACCCTGCTCTCCGCCGGCGGCGAGAGCGGCCTCAAGGGGTTGCAGTCGGCAGCGGTGCTCTCGGCGCTGCCGTTCACCTTCATCCTCTACGGCATGATCTCGGTGATGATCAAGGAGCTCCGGGCCGACCGCAAGGCGATGCTCACCGCGCTCTACCGCCGCCACAGCGAGACCCCGGTGGGGGCGGATGCGTTCGAGGCGGAAGAGCTGGCCGACGAGGATCGCTACCGCCGCGCGCCGGACGTCAAGAACCGCCGCATCAACCCGCGCTGAAGCGTGCCGCTCGCCATTGGTGGTGGGCGGAGTACGCTATCGGGCCCCGATTCGGCGGGGCCCTTTTTCGTTTCTGGGCGCCGGTGGCCGGTGGGCGTGGTCAGAGGATGAATACAGGGTAGAGGAGAGAGAACGTAGAAGAGAGAACGTAGGAGAGATAGCTGGGTGGGGAGAGAGGTGGTGGGTGGCAAGATCGCGTGGCAGTGGAGAAAAATCCCGGCGCGGCCTAATGTAACGGGAGTCACGGCCGTTAACCTTGGTATCACCCACCTTTCCTTTAACCGATTGCCCACTGCTCATGTCTAACCGATCCCCCCGCCGTGCCCCGCAGGGCGCTACCCGGCGAGCCGCGCCGATGGCGCTGTCGCGCTTCGACCGCTGGCTCAATCGTCTGGTCAGCGTGAGCGTGTCGGTGGCACTGGTGGTCGGGGCCGTGGCTCTGCTGTTGACGCTGCTGGTGCGCTGACGGGCGCCGCCGTGTTGCCCGCCGTCAGCGGCGCATGGCCTGCAGCCGCTGCATCGATGCCACCAGATCGTTGAAACGCTCGCCCTGAATCTGCACGTGATCGCGGATCGCCTGCTCGGCGCCCGCGGCGTCGCCGGCTTCCAGCGCGGCGATGATCGCCTGATGCTCGGCGTAGCTGCTCTGCATGCGTTGGCGCACGTGCAGCTGCAGGCGCCGGTAGGGCTTGAGAATGGCGTGCAGCCGTGTCGCCTCCTGAGTCAGGAAGGCGTTGTGGCCGGCGGCGTAGATCAGATGGTGGAAAACGCCATTCTCGTAGTAGTAGCCATCGACGTCGCCCGCTTCGAGGCACGCGTGGCACGCGCGATGTGCCTCACGTAGGCCTTGCAGCTCCTCGGGGGTGGCACGCCGCGCCGCCAGCCTTGCGCACATCCCCTCCAGTTCCGCCATCACCTCGAAGCGCTCGACCAGTTCGGTCACCCCCAACTGGGCCACGAAGGTGCCGCGCTTGGGCAGCACCTTGACCATGCCCGAGGCGGCTAGCTGCTGCAGCGCCTCGCGGATCGGCGTGCGCGAGCAGGCGTAGTCGCGCGCCAGCGCCTCGGGGTCGAGGCGGTCACCGGGGGCGTAGTGGCCCTCGACGATCGCGTCCTCGAGTAGATCGCGCAGTCGCTGGGCCTGGGGGACGCTGGCCATGCTCGACATTCTCCTCTGCTTTTCCGCTTCCGTAGTCCTGCCAGAATTTACCGTCTTTTCAGCCTTCTAGGGCTCGCCTGGTAGCGGAGCTGTGCCGCCATCTTAGACTTTTTCCCATGTTGACAGTGAAGTCGGGAGTCGTGACTGTTGTATATAACAGAACGGTGACTTGTATGTTAACACCTGCGCCCGTGAGATCCCGTCAGGCTTTTTCTGACCGTCAGACCTGGGCAGTCAGACCTGAACCGTCAGATCTGAGCAGTCGAGTCTGAAAAGTCAGCGAGCGCACCCATTCCATACCCGAGAGGGCCGGCATGAACGTCAACATGAATTTTCTGCAGGAACTCCTGTCGAGCATCGGCCGCCGCACTCGCGGTCAGGCCGCGCACGCCGACAAGCGCGACACCCCAAGCAGCCTCGCGCGCCTGACCTCGGTGTGCGAGACGCTGATGCTGCCCGGCGGGGAGGCCTCGCAGATCCTGATCGCCCAGGAGGCGCTGGAGCGCTATGCCTCTCTCGATGACGCCGGGCGCCTGGCCTTCTTCCAGCTGCTCGCCGAGCACTACGCCGCCGAGCCCGAGCAAATTCACGCCGCCTATGCGGCTTATCAGGCGGCCGAGGACAACGCCAGCCTGGCGCAGCTGTTCGCAGTGTGCGAACCGCGTCGCCAGCACCTGCTGCGCCGGCTCAATCTCTGCCCCGGCGGTACCTATGAGCTGGTGAAGATGCGCGCCGATCTGCTCGGTCTGCTCAAGGCCCACCCGGAACTGGCGCCGCTGGATGCGGATTTCGCGCATCTATTCGCCTCCTGGTTCAACCGCGGCTTCCTGATGCTGGAGAGCATCGACTGGAACACCTCGGCGGCGGTGCTCGAAAAGCTGATCCGCTACGAGGCGGTACACGCGATTCGTGACTGGGGCGATCTCCGCCGGCGGCTCGATCCCGATGACCGCCACTGCTACGCCTTCTTCCACCCGGCCACCGGCGACGAGCCGCTGATCTTCGTCGAAGTAGCGCTGTGCCGCGGCATTCCCGACAACATCCAGACCATCCTCGAGAGCGGTGACGAGGTGCCGCCGCAGGAGGCGGATACCGCCGCCTTCTACAGCATCAGCAACTGCCAGGCCGGGCTCAAGGGCATCTCCTTCGGCAATTTCCTGATCAAGCAGGTGGTGCAGGAGCTCAAGCGCGAGCTGCCCAATCTGGAAAACTTCGTCACCCTGTCGCCGGTACCGGGCTTCGCCGCCTGGCTGCAGCAGGCCCGCGACCAGGGTGAATTGGACCTCCACGACGATCTCGTCGCCGAGCTCGACGCCGGGCACTGGCGCGAGCCGGGCAAGGCGCGTGACAAGCTCGCCCCCGACGTGCGCGCGCTGGCCGCCCACTACCTGATCGACGTCAAGCGCGGCGACAGCGGTATGCCGCTCGATCCGGTGGCGCGCTTCCATCTCGGCAACGGCGCCAGCCTGCATCGCCTCAACTGGCCGGGTGACCTGTCGGAGAAGGGGCTCAAGCAGTCCCACGCGCTGATGGTCAACTATCTCTACGAGCTCGAACGGATCGAACAGAACCACGAAGCGTTCAGCCGCGAGGGTAGCGTGATATGCACCCAGGAGATCCGGCGCGATGCCAAGCAGGCGCGCAGCCGCCTGCTCGCCGCGCCCAAGAGCGATGCCAAGGTCAATGCCAAGGGCGATACCAAGAGCAGCCCCAAGGCCGGTGCCAAAGGCGATCCCAAGGCCAAGGCATGAGGTCCGGCGTGCGGACACCGGGCGCGAGTGTCATCGGGTGTGGCCCGGCGAACGAAGGCCCGACGAACGATCGCCCGACGAAAGATGGCCCGAAAAAAGATAGTACCTGGCTTGCAGGCGAGTCGCCGCGGCGGCCAGCAGCAGTCCAGTCATGAATCGTAAGAGTGATATGAATCGCAAGCGTGATATGAATCGCAGGAGAGTGGCATGAATCAAAATCTTTACCTTCAGTTCTTCGACAACTTCTCGCGCCAGCCGGAGAAGGTGCTGATCGACACCGCCGAGGGGGCGAGCTATCGCTACCGCGACGTGCTCGATACCTCGCGGCGTCTGGCGCGGGTACTGCGCGAGCGCGGCGTGACCCCTGGCGAGCGGGTGGTGGTGCAGGTCGACAAGAGCCCGCAGACGGTGATGCTCTATCTCGCCTGTCTGCAGGTCGGCGCCGTCTATTTGCCGCTCAATACCGCCTACACCGAGGCCGAGATCGAGTACTTCCTCGGCGATGCCGAACCGCGACTCTACGTGTGCCGCCCAGAGGACCGCGACAGCGCCGAGCGGCTCGCCGAGCGCTGCGGCGATGTTTATCAGACACCGACCGCGGTCGAGACCCTGGGGGCGGCGGCCGACGGTTCGCTGATGGCGCTTGCCGAGGCGGCCGAAGCGGACACGGAGATCGCCGAGCTGGGCGGTGACGATCTGGCGGCGATTCTCTACACCTCCGGCACCACCGGGCGCTCCAAGGGCGCGATGCTGACCCACGCCAACCTCGCCGCCAACAGCCAGGCGCTGGCCGAGACCTGGCACTTCGGCAGCGATGACCATCTGCTCCACGCGCTGCCGATCTTCCATACCCACGGGCTGTTCGTGGCGTGCAACATCATTCTCACCGTCGGCGCTTCGATGACCTTCCTGCCCAAGCTCGATCCGGAGCAGCTGATCACGCTGATGCCGCGGGCGACCGTGCTGATGGGGGTGCCGACCTTCTATACCCGCCTGCTCGCCAGTCCGCGTCTCGACCGCGAGGCGGTGCGCAACATGCGCCTGTTCGTCTCTGGCTCGGCGCCGCTGCTGGCGGAGACCCACCGCGACTTCTTCGAACGCACCGGCCACGCCATTCTCGAGCGCTATGGCATGACCGAGACCAACATGAACACCTCCAACCCCTACGACGGCGAGCGCCGCCCCGGCACGGTCGGCTTCGCGCTGCCCGGCAGTGAGGTGCGCATCACCGATCGCGACAGCGGCAAGGTGCTGGCGGCGGGGGAGACCGGGCTGGTGGAAGTGCGCGGCCCCAACGTATTCAAGGGGTACTGGCGCATGCCCGAGAAGACCGCCGCCGAGTTCCGCGAGGATGGCTTCTTCATCACCGGCGATCTGGGGGTGATCGACAGCGACGGCT
Organism: Salinicola sp. DM10; assembly: GCF_017306975.2. NCBI lineage: Bacteria > Pseudomonadati > Pseudomonadota > Gammaproteobacteria > Oceanospirillales > Halomonadaceae > Salinicola > Salinicola sp. DM10. The sequence goes on along the minus strand of NZ_JAFLEN020000001.1, from coordinate 1,295,417 downwards.
ATCTGTCGATCGTCGGCCGCGACAAGGATCTGGTGATCTCCGGCGGCTACAACGTCTATCCCAAGGAGATCGAGCAGTGGATCGACGAGCTGCCGGAGGTGGTCGAGTCGGCGGTGATCGGCGTCAACCACCCGGACCTGGGCGAGGGCGTCACCGCCGCGGTGGTGCTCAAGCCGGGTGCTGCACTCGACGAGGCCCAGGTGCTCGCCTCGCTCAGCGACAAGGTGGCGCGCTACAAGCAGCCCAAGCGGGTGTTCTTCATCGACAGCCTGCCGCGCAACGTGATGGGCAAGGTGCAGAAGAACGCGCTGCGTGAGCGCTACGCCGATATCTACCAGACACCGGCCACGGCGACGCGCTGAGGTCGGCGCCAGTCTGCGCCAGTTCCTGCCATAACAAGCGCCGGTGATCAGGGGCTCGCCGGCGCCACAACAACGCCCCGGAGGTGAATGACGATGGTGATCTACGGTGTTGCGCTACTCGCCGGCTGCATGCTGGTGGGGCTGATCATCGGCGATGTGCTGGGCCAACTGCTGGGTATCAGCGCCAACCTGGGCGGCGTGGGTATCGCCATGCTGCTGCTGATCTTCGTGACCGGCTATCTCAAGGACCGCGGCAAGCTGCCGGAGGCGACCGAGAGCGGCATCAATTTCTGGAACGCGATGTACATCCCGATCGTGGTCGCCATGGCGGCGAGCCAGAACGTGGCCGCGGCCTTCAGCGGTGGCATGGTGGCGATCGTCGCCGGGGTGCTGGCGGTGGCGCTGGGGCTGGCGCTGGTGCCGGTGCTCACCGGCAAGAAAGGAGAGGACGCGCAACCGCTGGACCCGCCCGCCAGCGCCGCCATGCCGCCCTCCCGGGCGCCCGCTTCCGATCGTTCCGCACGTTAACAACAACAGGGGAGAGCCCGCATGAACGACTCCATCGTGTCGCTGGTCGACAAGTACCATCTGATCGCGGCCTTCGCCGTGGTCGGCCTGACCATGTACGTGGCCTACTGGCTCAGCCGCCATCTCACCGCCGGGCGCCTGCACGGTTCGGCCATCGCGATCATCATCGGCCTGGTGCTGGCCTACGTGGGGGGCGTCTCCACCGGCGGCAGCAAGGGGTTGTCCGATGTCACCCTGTTCTCGGGGCTGGGCCTGATGGGCGGCGGTATGCTGCGCGACCTGGCGATCATCGCCACCGCCTATGGGGTGCGTTTCCAGGAGATCAAGAAGGCCGGGCTGCGTGGAGTGATCGCACTGTTTCTCGGCGTGCTGGTGTCGTTCGTGGCCGGCGCGGTGGTCGCGGTCGGCTTCGGCTATACCGACCCGGTGGACATCACCACCATCGCCGCCGGTGCGGTGACCTATATCGTCGGCCCGGTGACCGGTGCCACCCTCGGGGCGAGTTCCGAGGTGATCGCGCTGTCGATCGCCGCCGGTCTGGTCAAGTCGATCCTGACCATGATCGCGACCCCGGCCACGGCGCGCCTGATCGGGCTCGACAATCCGCGCTCGGCGATGATCTTCGGGGGGCTGATCGGCACCACCAGCGGGGTGGCGGCAGGGCTCGCCGCCACCGATGCGCGGCTGGTGCCGTACGGTGCGATGACCGCGACCTTCTACACTGGCCTGGGCATCCTGCTGGCGCCGACGGTGCTGTTCCTGGCCGTACGCGCATTTTTCTGATGCTGCTGTGAGTCTCAGTGCTGGCCGCGTACCAGTGCGAACTGGGCCGGCTGGCACTGCGGCAGACCCTCGGTTTCCGGACGCGCGTACCAGTAGCCCTGCTGGCGAGTGATACCGCGCCGGTAGAGCCAGCGCGCCTCTTCCAGCGTCTCCACGCCTTCTGCGATCAGGGCGATATCGAGCTTCTTGGCTAACGTAATGATCTGATCGATCAGGATCTGCTGGCGCGGGGCGTTATCGACGCCATCCACCAGACGGCGGTCGATCTTGAGCAGGTCGGGCATGATATCCACCAGCAAATCCAGATTGGCGTGGCCACTGCCGAAATCATCCAGGGCGACGGTCATGCCCATGTCGCGATAGGTGTCGACGATGTTCTGCAGGTGACGCCGATCCCGGACTTTCTCGGTCTCGATGATCTCGAAGCAGAGCCGGTCCAACGGCCAGCCCAGCCGCTCGGCGGTGATCAGTGTGGCCTGGATGCAGGCCTCGGGCTCGTAGACGGCGTTGGGCAGGAAGTTGATCGAGAGCAGGCCCTGGTGGCCGAGTCGATGGGCCAGCTCCAGCGCCTTGACCCGGCACGCCTGATCGAAGCGGTAGAGGTTATCGTCGTCGACCCGGCTGAGCACGCTGGCCGCGGAGCCGCCGTCGCTGCCGCGTACCAGTGCCTCGTAGCCGTAGATTTCGCCACGTTCCAGGTCGACGAGCGGCTGGAAGGCCATGGTGAAGTCGAACGGCAGCGGAGCATCGCAGCGCCGGCATACCGATTCGTGTCTCGCGCATCCCGGCATTGTGGTCCTCCCTGACGCGACAATCTGGGTAATCGAGCTGGGTAATCGAGTTGATGGCGCGGTTGGGCAGCGCGACGCAGCGCCCTGTAAGCCCATGTGTCCAGATTAGAAGAGATTGGTGCCCAGGAATAGTGAAGAGTGGTCGCAATGTCCTCGTCGTGGCGTCAAGGTCTCCGCGCGGCGACATCGTCTTGGGCGGAATGCGATGCAGCCACCTAAGCTAGACCTGGAATCGGCAACACGGTGCAGGGAGGCACATGCGCGCAACGACGCTGGGATGGCTGGCGCTGATCGCGCTGGGTGTGGCGCTCGACAAGCATGTCATCGAGGTGCCCCGGGCGTGGAATCCGTTCGCGCCGCTGGCGGTGGACGACCCGGTGACACCGGTCACCCGGCTCAAGCTCGCGCGCGTCGAACGCGACCTCGAGGCGTGCCGCGCGGCGCTGCGCACGGCGCCTGAGGTGCGTTTCACGCCGCTGGCGGACTACACCCCGGTGCAGGGCTGCCCGCTGACCGACGTGGTACGTCTCCAGAGCACCGGGGTGCGCTTCAGTTCGAGCTTCGTCGCCACCTGCCCGCTGGCCTTGGCATGGACGATGTTCGAGCGTCACGAACTCCAGCCGCTGGCCGAGCGCACCTTCGGCAGCCGCGTCAATGCCGTGCGCCATTTCGGCTCCTTCGCCTGCCGTAATATCTATCACCGTGAGAACGCGCGGCGCAGCGAGCACGCCACGGCCTCGGCGCTGGATGTCGCAAGCTTCACCCTGGCCAGCGGCGAGCGCATCGACCTACTCGAGGATTGGGACGGCGAGGGCAGGCGTGCTGCGTTTCTGCGCGAGGTACAGGCGGGGGCATGCGGCTATTTCGGGACCGTGATCGGCCCCGACTACAACGCCGCGCACGCCAACCACTTCCATCTGGGGATGCGCGGCGTTGCCTTCTGCCGATGAGGGCAGCTTGCGTTGGCGCTGCGTTCAGGGCCGGGGTTGCTGCTGGGTGATGCAGTGGATGTTGCCGCCGCCGAGCAGGATCTCGCGTGCCGGCACGCCGATCACCCGGCGCCCCGGGAAGAGCCCTTCCAGTATCTCGCGCACACTGGCGTCGTGGGCAGGGTCGAGCAGCGGCATCGCTACCACGCTGGTGCCGATATAGAAGTTGACGTAGGAGGCTGCCATGCGATCCCCCGGGCGCCGCGGGCGCGAGCTCGACAGGCGGTCTACGCCGCTGGCTTCCTCTTCGCCCAGATAGAGCGGGCCCGGCTGCGGCAGCTTGTGGATCACGAAGCGGCGGCCGCGGGCGTCGGTGGCCTGTTGCAGAATCTCCAGCGCCTGCTGCGAGATGGCATGCTGCGGGTCGCTCTCGTCGTCGGTCCAGGTCAGTGCCACCACGCCGGGGGCAATGAAACAGCAGAGGTTGTCGACGTGGCCGTCGGTCTCGTCCTGGTAGCAGCCCGCCGGCAGCCAGATCACCTTCTCGATGCCCAGATAGTCGGCCAGTAGCTGGGTCTGCGCCTCGCGGTCGAGCTCAGGATTGCGGTTGGGGTTGAGCAGACACTCTTCGGTGGTGATCAGCGTGCCCTCGCCATCCACATGGATCGCGCCGCCCTCCAGCACCATCGGCGCGGTGAAGCAGGGAATGCCCAGCATCTCGGCGATCTTGCGGCGAATGCGGCGATCCTTGTCCCACGGGAAGTAGAGCCCGCCCTTGAGCCCGCCCCAGGCGTTGAAGTCCCAGTCGACGACGGCGATACGCCCGTCCGGGTGGGTGACGAAGGTCGGGCCGACATCGCGCATCCAGGCATCGTTGCTGGAGAGCTCGACCACTCGAATGTGCGCCGGTAACTGGTGGCGGGCGTTCTCGTACTGCTCGTCGTTGACGCCCACGATCACGGTCTCGCTCTCGGCGATGGCGCGGGCGACATCGACGAAGGCGCGCTGCGCCGGCTTGGCCCCCAGGCGCCAGTTGTCCGGACGCTGTGGCCACAGCATCCAGCAGGCATCGTGGGGGGCGAACTCCGCCGGCATGCGAAAGCCCAGTTGGGCGGGCGTCTGGGAGGGGGAAGCGAGATATGTCATGACAAACGCCTGCGGGAACCTTAGGGTTATCGGTGAACGGGAGTGGGTGCTTGGTGAGTACAGAGTGGCTGCGTCGTGATGGCGACTGTAGCACTCCGCAGGACGCTTGCGCAGTGGGTCGCGGATGCCCTTGCATCACTCCAGGCCAGTAGGCGATCCCCCCGGAGAGACAGGAGATCGTCATGCGCTTTAGCGACAACCGCGGCGAGCCCATCGAGAGGCTGTCTCGGCGAACAGAAGGGCGTGATGGTGAGCTCGCTTATCGGCCCGTCCAATGACCTGGGCTTGCACACCATGGCCGGGGGCTTGGATAACGAAGAAGAAGCCGTGGCGCAGAAGACCCTGCGCTACCGCCCGCGTAGGTCCCATCGCCATTTCGCCACTGTCAGGTCCGAAAACGGCGAGTAGCGAGGTGGCCTTTTGTCGATCATCCATGTTCCTTCGACACAATGGAGACATGGATGAAACGCTTACAAGGCAAGATCGCGCTAATCACTGGCGCCAGTTCCGGGATTGGTCAGGCCGCGGCGCGGCTATTTGCGAGCGAGGGCGCCTGTGTGGTGCTGGCGGCACGGCGCGGTGCGGCGCTGCAGGCCGTCGCCGCACAGATTGTCGATGCCGGCGGTCAGGCTGCTTGGTTGGCCGGCGACGTCCGCGACGAACCCTATGCGCAGGCGCTGGTGGCTCTGGCAATCGAGCGTTTCGGTGGTCTGGATATCGCGTTCAACAACGCCGGCACGCTCGGGACGTTGATTCCGACCCCCCAGCTGGATGCACAGGCGTGGCGCGAGACGCTCGACACCAACCTCAGTGCGGCCTTCCTCGGTGCCAAGCATCAGATTCCGGCGATGCTGGCACGCGGTGGCGGTTCGCTGATTTTTACGTCCACCTTCGTTGGCTACACTGTGGGCTTCCCCGGGACCGCCGCCTACGCTGCCAGCAAGTCTGGCCTGATTGGCCTGACCCAGGCGCTGGCGGCGGAGTTCGGTCCGCATGCCATTCGCGTCAATGCGCTATTGCCTGGCGGCACGCAGACGCCGATGGCGGATGCGATGAACGATACGCCGGAGGCCCTGGCGCAAGTTGCGCAGATGCACGCGCTCAAGCGTCTGGCGCGGCCGGAAGAACTCGCTCGCGCGGCGCTGTTCCTGGCTTCGGAGGATGCCGGGTTCATGACCGGCAGCGCGATGCTGGTCGATGGTGGCATGTCGATCAATCGCAGTTAAATCGTGTCCGCGCAGCGATGCGCGGACACGTGCTGGCCGAGGTCAGCGTGACCTGCATCGATACCCTTGATCCCACGCTGAGCGTCGCATCGAACCCGATGAATTCGTATGGGAGGCGAGCCGATGGCTGACGCGCAACGCACTACCCGGCGTCTCGGCCTCGGCATGATGCTGCTGTGCTGGGTGGTGATGCTGGCGTTGGCGATGTGGTGGTTTCGCGGCGTCGAAAGCCGGCGTGCCAATCCCAATCTCGAGCTCTCCAGCCACGCCGCCCCCGGCGCGCCGGTTACCCTAGCGCGCAACGCAGCTGGCCACTTCGTCGCCCCGGGCGAGATCGACGGCCAGCCGGTCACCTTTCTGCTCGATACAGGCGCTACCTATGTCTCGCTGTCGCGGGGGCTGGCCGAGCGCCTGGGGCTGCAACCTGGCCCTGCGGCCACCTTCACCACTGCCAATGGGCGTGTCCAGGGCCATCTCACCACGCTCGACAGCGTACGTCTGGGCGGTCTGTCGGCGCGTCGGGTGACAGGATCGATCCATGCCGGTATCGGCGATGACATGGTGCTGCTCGGCATGAGCTTTCTCGGCCGCTTCGATATCCAGATTCGTGCCGACCATCTGACCCTGAGCCCGCGTAGTCCCTGAATCGCCTCTCTCGACCAGTCCGTCGCCCAGTGGCTCGATCAGTCCGTCGCCCAGCGGCTCGATCAGTCCGTCGCCCAGTGGCGACAACGCTTGCGTAATCTCTGCGTGATTGTCGTTTACAATCGAATTCTCGAGTTACCCAAGATGACACTGTCGGACAGATCGACAGTGCGGCGTGACGTAAGATAAGCGTCTATCGTGGTTTATCCGGGTAAGGAATGTCCGGCCATGAACGCGCGCGTTGCATGCAAGGAGTCGAAGATGACGCTGACACAGTGGCGGCCCTGGCTGTTACCCCTTTTGATCACGCTGGGGCTGACCGGGTGCGAGAGCCTTTCCACCGGCAGCTTCGAGATGCCCGATATCTTCGGCAGCCAGTCCCGCGACGAGAATGTGGTCAAGCGTCAGATCGCATTTCCGGCCGAGGAGTACGCCAAGCTCGAGAAGCACGGCACTGCCGCGGTGCAGGGGCGACTCAGCTACACCACGCCGAGTGGTCAGACGATTGTCGGTGCCAACGAGACGATCTCGGTGGCGCCGGCGACGCGTTACGCCGCCGAGGCCGCGGATGTCGCGCTGTCCGGCCGCCGGATCGAGCCGGCCGACCCGCGAGCGCGTGATTACACCCATTACGCCAAGACCGACGACAACGGCTACTTCGTGGTGCGGGGCATTCCCGCCGGGGTGTTCTATGTGGCCGGCAGCGTACTGTTGCCCGGCGGTGAGGCGCGTAGTCCGATCATCATCAAGCAGGTGACGCTGCGCGATGGCAAGACCCGTGAGGTCGAACTCAGCCGATGATCGCGGCGCAATGGCGTCACCGAGTCGCGACATGCGGAAGTGATTGAGGTGAGCTTTTCCTAAGTCTAATGAGTGAAAGGTTATCTGTTATCTCACGCAACCAGCCTGAAGTCTCTCTCGAGAAAGCGTGCTGGATAGTGACTAACGCCAAATTATCTAACCGAGTTAGTAGGTTGCATGGGGGGCTTATGAGGTATCATGAATACTCCGATACCACTTGTGCCGGGTGAGCTTGGCGCCTCGCAGCCTGTCTCAAGATTTCGTTGCGTTATAGGCCACCTTGGTCCACCGTTCACTATCAATCGGTCGATGCCTTCGCGCGTCACACAATAAATGAATCAGTGGTATGCAGGGCCGGGTTTCGAGGCCAACTCATAGGGATGGAAGACAGCTTGGACAGCACTGCACATCAAGATCGCGTTCTGATCATCGAAGATGACGAACGGCTGGCGCATCTGACGCGCGAATATCTGGAAGCCAACGGTTTCCAGGTCGGACTGGAGCACGATGGCGGCCACGGCGTGGAGCGCATCATCGAGGAGCAGCCGGATATGGTCATCCTCGATCTGATGCTGCCAGGCGAGGATGGACTTTCCATCTGCCGCCGGGCGCGTCCGCACTACGCCGGCCCCATTCTGATGCTGACCGCCCGCACCGACGACATGGATCAGGTGCTGGGACTGGAGATGGGCGCCGACGACTACGTACCCAAGCCGGTGCAGCCACGGGTGCTGCTGGCGCGCATGCGGGCGCTGATGCGTCGCGCGGACAGCCTGGTGTCGTCGAGCGGTGCCACGCGTTTGACCTTCGACAATCTGGTGATCGACAGCGCCACCCGCGAAGCCTGGCTCGAGGAGCAGCGCATCGATCTCACCAGTGCCGAGTTCGATCTGCTCTGGTTGCTGGCCGACAACGCCGGACGCGTACTCACCCGCGAGGAGATCTTCTCGCAGCTGCGCGGGATCAAATACGACGGCCAGGATCGTTCCATCGACGTGCGCGTATCGCGTATTCGTCCCAAGATCGGCGACGATCCCAATCACCCCCACCGCATCAAGACGGTGCGTAGCAAAGGCTACCTGTTCGTCAGGGATAGCTGAGCCGCGGCGGTGACCGCCCCGCGGTCACCGCCGTTTGCCGACCCACCCCCTCACTCCCCGCGAGAGCAGCGATGCGGCGTTCGCTTACCGACAGCACCTTTTTGCGTTTCTACCTGGCGCTGTTGGCCGCCTTGGTGATCACCTTCGGGCTGGCGCTGTTCGGCTTTCTGATGGTCGACAAGGTACGTCAGGAGCACTACCGCGAAAATCTGGTCAGCGGGCCTCTAGCGCTGCTCGCCGATCTGGTCTCGCGTCAGCCACCCAGCAAGCGCGACGACTGGCTCGCCTCGATGGCCTCGACCTTGGGCATGCCGCTGGGGCTGTTTCGGCTGGAAGATCTCTCGCTGGATTATTTCGAACGTGCTCGGCTGGAAGAGAAGCGCCCGGTGATCGAGTCCACCGGCGAGGGCTGGCGCTCGCTCTACAAGGTGCCGCAGTCCGACTGGGTGCTGGCGGCGCGCATCAACTCGCTCAACGAGATGCAGCTGCGCGGCATCACCGAGGTCCTGCGTACCTGGCTCAGCGGTGAGTCGAGCAAGGTGCAGGCCAAGCGCCTGCATCGGGTGCAGCAGCAGTTTCACGTGCCGGTCGCGCTCCACGCCGATCCGCCATCCAACGTCGACCCGATCCAGGCCACCCGGCTCGATGCCGGCGAGGTGGTGGTGCGTCTCGACCCTAGCCTGAGCGCGCTCTATATCCACGCTCGGGTCGGCCCCGACCGCTGGCTGAGTATCGGCCCGCTGCCCAGCTTCGAGGCGATGCCGCTATCACTGGCGCTGTCGCTGTTGATCATCGTGTTGATCATCTTGGCGGGGGCGATCTATCTGATCGTGTGGAGCGTCGAAGGCCGGGTCGGCCGGCTCGAGCGCGCGGCGACGCGGATTGCTGCCGGCCATCTCAACGCCCGCGTGCGGGTCGATGGCAACGATTTTCTCGGCCGCCTGGGCATGGCACTCAACGGTATGGCGGCGCAGGTGCAGTCGCTGTTGCGCAGCCAGCAGGAGATGATCCGCGCGGTCTCCCACGAGCTGCGCACGCCAGTGGCGCGCATCCGCTTCGCGGTGCAGATGCTCGAGGATCTCTACGGTGAGGGGCATGCGCGCAAGCAGTTGGAGGGCATCGACGAGGATATCTCCGAGCTCGATCGTCTGATCGATGAGATCCTCACCTATGCCAAGCTCGACAGTGAGAACGCCCAGGGCGTCACGCTCAAGACCGAAAGCCTGGAGTGCCGCGCGCTGGCGTGGCGGGTGTTGGAGATCTTGAGCCCACTGCATCCGCACCTGACGCTGACCGTGGCCGACGGCGAGGAGCTGGAGGTGGAGGCGGAGCCGCGTTATCTGCAGCGCGCGGTGCAAAACCTTGTCGCCAACGCCTGTCGCCACGCCGAGACCCAGGTCTGCGTCACCATTCACCGCGAGCCGCGGGCAATTCGTATCGATGTCGAGGACGACGGCCCCGGCGTGCCAGAGAAGGATCGTATCGCCATCTTCAAGCCCTTTGCCCGGCTCGACGACAGCCGCACGCGTCGCTCCGGCGGCTATGGCCTGGGGCTGTCGATCGTGCAGAAGATCATGGCGTGGCACGGCGGCAACGTGGTGGTGGATCGCAGCGAGCGCCTGGGCGGGGCGCGCTTCAGCCTGCTGCTGCCGCTGCATGCGCGCGAATCGATCAGCCCGCTCAATTTCGACGACGGCGCTCAGTGAGCGCCGCTGATGTCGCTCAGAGGGGGGGGGGGGGACAAATTCGGCGAGCGAAGGCAAGACAAGGCGAAATCGGCCGAAAAAGCGGAGTTTACTCGGTGTAAATGAGTATTTTGAGGTCGATTTCAACGCCGTATTGTCGAGCGCAGGCATTTTGTAATCACCCTCTCAGGCCGGTTTGATACCGCTCAGCACCGCAAACGACGTATCCCGCGCGGTGCGAATGAAATCCTCCATCCACGGCAGCGCCCGGTCGTTGTCGCGAACCGCGGCGTAGAGCGTGCTCCACACCCCTTCCTTGCCCAGCGGCAGCGCCTTGACGTAGTCGCGCTCCAGATATTCGGTCAGCGCCCAGTTGGGCAGGGCGCAGACGCCGCGACCGCTGGCCACCAGCTGCATCATCATCACTGTCAGCTCGGCGCTGCGGATCTCGCGCGGGCGAATCGCCGCCGGCTCCAGGAATTGGGTGAAGATATCCAGCCGCGAGTGGTCGATGGGGTAGACGATCAGCGTCTCGGTGGCCAGATCCGGCGGCTCGACCCAGCTCTGCCCGGCCAGAGCGTGTTGCTTGGCCACCGCCAGCAGCCCCTCGTAGCGGAACAGTGGGGCATAGTGGATGCCGGGCAGCGGCTCGGGATTGTCGGTGATCACCAGATCGAGGGCCTCGCGCACCAGCGCCGGCAGCAGATCGAAGTTCTGGCCGCTGGGGATGTCCACCTCCACTTCGGGCCAGTGATCGCGGAAGTGGTCGACCGTGGGCATCAGCCACTGAAAGCAGCTATGGCACTCGATCGCCATGTGCAGGCGGCCCTGCTCGTGCCCGGCGAGACGAGCGAGATCGCGCTCGGCCAGGCGCAGCTGCGGCAGCACCTGCTCGGCCAGGGTCAGCAGCCGCTCGCCGGCGCGGGTGAAGGCGACCGGGCGCGTCTTGCGCGCGAACAGCGGCATGCCCAGGCGCGACTCCAGATCCTTGATCTGATGCGACAGCGCCGACTGGGTGAGATGAACACGCTCCGCCGCCTCGACCAGCGAGCCGGTATCTCGCAGGGCAATCAGCGTACGGAGGTGGCGGAGTTCGAGCATGCTATGAATATTGTTCACGTCAGGGGTTGAGAAAACGCGGTTGATTCAGGGAGAGGGCGTGGCGAGACTGCGTGTCTGGCCGTCGGCCCCCGATGTTACCCGCTATTGCACAGAGACCCTACCCATGACGACGCAGGTTCGCACGCCCGGCTATCCGCGGATCGGTGTTCACCGCGAGCTGAAGAAGGCCGTCGATGCCTATTGGCGAGGCGAACTCGACCGCGAAGCGCTCGAAAAGTAGGGCAAGCGCCTGCGCCTGGCGCACCGGCAGGACCCGCGCCGACCGCGCATGGTAGTCTGCGTCACGCGTTGTGAGTTCGCTTGCGTCGCCTTTTCATCGTTCAACCGCTCGCTGCTTGCGGCCGATCATTCTCAGACAGACGGTCTCAGCCAATTGCTCTCAGCCAACCACTCTTAGACAACCACTCTTAGACAACCATATTCGGGAACTCGCTCATGTCTTCTGCGCCTCTCGTCGCTTTTCGTCGTGCTCTTCATCGCGCTCTGACGTCGCCCCGCGCGCCAGGGCTCGCAGCCACACTTCTGCTCGCTTCGCTGGTCGCCGGCTGTGCCGGGGGCACCCAGCCGACGTCGGGCGTAGCAGGCGCGGATATCGCCAAGGACAACCCGGCCTCCGCCAGCGCGCCGCAGTCACCGCTGCTGCCGAGTGCTTTCTTTGCCGATGGTGGTGAGCGCTTTAGCGCCTGGCGCTGTACGCCGTCGCAGAATCTGGTGACCACCACGCCGGATGCCAAGCGCCTGCGCCTGTGGACCGCCCTCGGTAGCACCGAACTGCAGCGTGCGGTGGCGGCCGACGGTGACCGCTATGTACTCGGTGGGGTCGCCTTCGAGCGCCACGGCCGCGATGCCCGGGTCGAGAGCGACCATGGCCAACTGGTTTGCGCGCTGGCCAGCGAGCGCGCGACCACCACGCGCCAGGCGCATCCCCAGAGCATCTTCTACGCCAGCGGCAACGAGCCGGGCTGGAACGTCTCGCTGGATCGTCAGACCACCACCCTGACGCTGGTGTCCGACTACGGCCAGGCGACCGATACCTTCCACTACCGCGTGGCCTCGGTGAAGAACGGCAGCGATGCACGCATGGTGCTGGTCAGCGACAGTGGGCGTCAGCCGCTGGAGATGGATCTGCGCGCCGGCGCCTGCTTCGATGACATGAGCGGGCAGCCGTGGCCGGTCAAGGTGACCCTGCGCTACGGGCGCCACGAGTGGCAGGGTTGTGGGCAGGGCGTGGAGGCGACGCGCTAACATTTGAACGACTGCATCGAATGATTCGTGCCAATATTCGCGGTTTTCATTTCAAAAACCACAATGAATAATGGCGATCAGCGTTCACCCGCCGTCCTCGGCGGGCTTCATCTCCGCGCCCCACTCACTCTGCTAGGGAAGCTTCGTCCATGACTCAACGCATCCTGCTGATCACCAGCTCGCTGTTCGGCGAGAATGGCCAGTCCCGCGGCCTCGCCGCGGCTTTCAAGTCCGCCCTCGAAGGGCGCGATGTCACGCTGGTCGAGCGTGACGTGGTCGCAAGCGAACTGCCGCACCTGAGCGGTGAAGAGATGGGTAGCTGGATGACCGAGCCCAGTGCGCGCACCCCGGAGCAGGCCGCACTGGCGCGCCACTCCGACGTGCTGCTGGCCGAGGTCGAGGCCGCCGATCTGATCGTGCTCGCGGTACCGCTCTACAACCTCGGCATCCCCAGCCAGCTCAAGGCCTGGTTCGATCGTATCCTGCGTGCGGGCAAGACCTTCAAGTACACCGAAAACGGCCCGGTGGGCCTACTCGAGGGCAAGTCAGGGCTGATCCTGGCGGCGCGCGGCGGCATGTATGCCGGCACCGAGATGGATTCCCAGACGCCGCACCTGCGTCACATGCTGGGTCTGATCGGCATCAAGGATGTCCACGCCATCTATGCCGAAGGCCTCAACATGGGCGACGACCAGAAGCAGGCGGCCCTGACCGAAGCCAAGCAGGCGATTGCCGAGTACGTCAGCACTCACTGCTGAGTTCGCTATCGCCTTGGGTCAAGCGCCCGCTACCTGACGGTGGCGGGCGCTTGTCGTTGGGCGTGGCGAATGCTATCCAGGCCCATCCGCCACGTCGCGAGGAGGGAGAACCGGTTCGACGCCGGGGTCGACGACTCGCGCCAGCAGGCGTTCGAGCAGCGCGCGGTCGGGGCGCCCCTGGCTCTCGCGCACGCTGGGCACGGGTCGCCAGTCGCCGGCGGCATCGCGGGTGGCGAGGGTGAAGACGAATGGGTGTAGGCCGGGGATTCCCAGGCGCAGGTCGGTGGCGGTCAGGCGCGGTTGGGCGTCTTCTGGCGTGACCACGTCGTAGCGCAGAAAAGGGCCGCTGAACCAGGCCAGGCGCTGGCCATCCGGCGTGGCCAATGCGCTCTGGCGCCAGGTGTCACCCAGCGGCCAGGGCGTCAGTGTCACCGGCGCGTCGCCATCCAGCAGTCCCACCCAACCCTCCAGGGCATGATCCTGATCGATCACCGTCACCCGCCACAGCAGGGTGGTCAACGGTGCCGGCTGCACCAGCATGGGCGCCTGTGCCAGGCCGCGGGCAGCCAGTGCACTCTTGACCCGCGACTCGACGAACGCCTGAGCGCCTAGGCTGAACCCGATGTAGGCGCAGGAGACTCCCAGCGCGATACCCAGCGGGCGCCGCCGCGGGCGGATCGCGAACACCAGCACCCCGATCAGCAGCGGCAGCGTGTAGGCGGGGTCGATGATGAACAGGCTGTGCCAGCTCACCGGCGTTAGCGGCAGCGGCCACAGCAGCTGGGTGCCGTAGGTGGTGAAAGCGTCGAGCAGCGGGTGGGTCAGGAGGCAGAGCGCGAACAGCCACCACCAGTGGGCGAAGGAGGCGATCTCGCGGCTACGCCGCCAGCGGCTGGCCAGCCACGCCAGCAACGTGGCCAGGGCGGCGAGTACAGGCAGGGAGTGGCTGAAGCCGCGATGGCGGGTGTAGTCGGCCACTGCGTCGCCGTAGTCGATCGCCACGTCCAGGTCGGGCAGGGTACCCAGTGCCGCGCCCAGCAGCAGCGCGCGGCACCCCAGACGCGGCATCACCGCGCCGGCGACCGCGGCGCCCAGGCAGGCTTGTGTCAGAGAATCCATGCTGACTCCTCGATAGGGATGGCTGAATTGTGTGCGAGCCGCGCGGGGGCGTCGAGGTCGCGATCGGCGGCGCCGAGGAGGAAGCCGCACGAAGCGGGCGCCGGCATTCACCGCTGCGCGTTCCTGGTCTACCATGAAACGGTTCAACTCACTGACGAATCAGGAAGATTCCCATGGAATACCTGCACACGATGGTGCGCGTGTCGGATCTCGACGCCTCGCTGCATTTCTATTGCGATCTGCTCGGTCTCGAAGAGGTGTCGCGCAGGGAGAGCGAAAAGGGCCGTTTCACGCTGGTCTTTCTCGCCACGCCCAACGACCGCCCGCGTGCCGAGGCCGAAAAGTCGCCGATGGTCGAGCTGACCTACAACTGGGACCCGGAGACCTACACCGGCGGGCGTAACTTCGGCCACCTGGCCTATCGCGTCGACGACATCTATGCGCTGTGCGACAAGCTCCAGGCCAACGGCGTGACCATCAACCGCCCGCCGCGGGATGGCCATATGGCCTTCGTGCGTTCGCCTGACGGTATCTCCATCGAACTGCTGCAGAAGGGCGAGCCGAAGCCGGCGCAGGAGCCCTGGGCGTCGATGGAAAACACCGGCTCCTGGTAAGCCGTATGAATCGCTCGCTGGCGATCTTCCTCGGCTGGTTGCTGCTGGTGGCGCTCGCCGCCAGCAGCGGCATTCTGGCGCCGCCCGGCCCCTGGTACGAAGCGCTCACCAAACCGCCGCTGACGCCCCCGGACTGGCTCTTTCCGGTGGCCTGGACGCTGCTCTATCTGCTGATGGCGGTGGCCGCTTGGCGGGTCACACTGGTGGCGCCGTCGGGCCAGCGGCGCCAGGCCCTGACGCCTTTCGTCGCCCAGCTCGTCGCCAATGCGCTGTGGTCGTGGCTGTTCTTCGGCGCCCACTGGATGCTGGTGGGGCTGCTCGATCTGCTGCTGATGTGGGGGCTGATCGTATGGACGCTGGTGACCTTCTCGCGCTATTCGCGACTGGCGGTGGTGCTGTTGCTGCCCTACCTGATCTGGGTCAGCTTCGCCGGCTATCTCAATGCCGGGTTGCTGGTGCTCAATTTTCCCACCGGTTGAATCGTCGCGGCGAAGGTAGGCCGATGACGACGAACGGTCAGCGTTGGCGCATGAAGGAGCGTGCATTAAGGAGAGCACATGAAGACGAGCGCACGCCCGGTACGGCTGCCGGCGACCATCGAGGCGGCCCTGCGCCGGGAGGCAGCCGAGCTCGAGCGCCTGGATCGCGACACCTATGCGCGCTTTGGGCGCGACCCCTGCGAGCCGATCGTCGGGCTCGGCCCATGCGATGCGCCCCTGGCGATCTTCGGCCGTGACCCGGGCACCCGTGAGGTCGAAACCGGAGAGCCGTTCGTCGGCGCCGGCGGGCAGAAGGTGCGGGGCGAACTCTACCGGCACCGCCACCGTGAGCCGCTGCCGGATGTCGAGACGTCTCTAGCGATCGGCCGCGAACTGTTCTGGATCAATACCGTGCCCTACAAGCCGCAGGGCAACAAGGCGTGGTCGATGGCGGTCAAGCGCCGCTTTCGACCGCTGGTGGCGGATCTGCTCGATACCTGCTGGCAGGGCGAGAGGATCATCACCCTGGGACGGGAAGCCTTCTTGTGGTTCGGCATCGAGCAGCCGCGTGAGGTGCGTGCGGCGCTCGACGCTTTCTGGGCGCGGGAGGACCGCTTCTCGGCGCTGCACCAGATCGAACTGCGCCTGCCGGACGGCCATCAACGCCATTTTACGCTGGCACCATTGCCGCATCCGTCACCGCTCAATCAGCGCTGGTTCAAGCGTTTTTCCGAGCTGATGGCGCAGCGTCTGTCGCAGCTGGGCTGGGCGTGAATACGCCCTATCTTCAATATTAGTAATCTTTAAAATAAAAAATAGCCGCCTGTCATGCACCACTAATGCAGGAAAAAGCAGAGCAGGAAAAAACGATAATCTTCAGTCCGGCTTGAAGGCCATCCGTCCGCTGCCCAGAAACATGACTGCCAGCGCGGCGCCGAGGAACATCCCCTGCAGCTCCAGCGTCCAGCCCCCTTGGCCGTTGAGGCTGTGGAGCTGCGATAGATGGACCAGAACGATGGCCACCAGCATGTTGATGGCCATCAGCATCCCGCCCAGCCTTGCCTGCCAGCCAACGATTGTCATCAGTGGGGCGATGATTTCACCCACCAGGACGCCATAGGCGACAAAGGAGGGCACGCCCATCTGCGCCAGCTGGTAGGCGATACCGTTGAGACTGGTGGGGTCCATGAGCTTGTGCAGACCGTGAAGCAGGATCAGAATCCCCACACAGAGTCGTAGCAGCAGTTTGCCTAGGTCGTCGTTGTGCATGAAGCGCATGGGTGAGCGAGTCCTTCTTTAGAGAGTGGTAGCAGAGAGTGGTGACGGTTTCCGGGGGAGGTCTAGATGCCCCGGCGGAAACCGAGGTTATCAGAATTTGTTAATAGAAAGTCAGTGTCGTCAATGTCGGCATTGGCTTACAAAGTAAATCGGCAAATTCGAATGTTATTTGAAGTTAAAAAAAGCGATACTCTAGTGCTCTCACGTTCCCGCGCTTCAAATTCGGGCGATACCGGTTTTTGGGCGCGCGCCGTGCCCGTGCCAAGCGAATAACAAGATTGCGAGCCTACCACCATGCCTAGCCGCTATCTCTTTCATCTTTGGCGGCGCGTCACGCGTCCCCCCGATAGTCTGCCGGTAGAGCGCCGCCGCAGTTTCGAGATCATGGCCGAAATCTATCTGCTGACACTCGGCCTACAGATCGTCATTGCCCCATGTCTCTATCTGCTTGGCTATAGCATGCTGGGACATTTGAATCTCGTCTGTGTGCTCGCGTATGTGCTGGCGCTGCGTCTGCATCGGCACCTCTGGGTTGCGCTGGCGCTGGGCGTGAAGCTGAGTGCCTTTCTCTTACTGCTGATCTGCTGTGCCCTGGTGCTGGGCAGCGGCAGCAGCGTCGTCTACTGCCTGCTGTTCGCCGAAGTGGAGCTGATGCTCTCCGATCTGCGCCGACGGACCAAGCTGCTGTGGACCGCTGGACTGACGGCGCTGGCCCTGAGTCTGATTGGGCTACCCAGTCTAAATGCCTCACCGGAGGGGCTTCAGGAGCATCTACTCGCGAATATCCTGCTGGTGGCGGTCTTTGCCATGCTGTGTGCGGTGATCTTGCGCATGCTGACAATTACCGATCGCCACGAGTACCGCTATCGCCGGGATGCCATGCACGACTCGCTGACCCTGGTGCTCAATCGCCGCGCCATCTTCGAGAAGGCCTCGAGCTACTGGCGCCAGCAGACGCCGTTCGCGATGATTCTGGTGGATGCCGATCACTTCAAGGAGATCAACGACAACTTCGGGCATACCGCGGGGGACGCAGTACTTCACCACTTGGCCGGCGTGCTCAGCGATGCGCTGCGGGGTGAGGACGACGTTGGGCGCGTCGGCGGCGAGGAGTTCCTGCTGCTGTTGCCCGAGACCGGTATCGCCGAGGCGGTGACGGTCGCCGAGCGCATTCGCGTGCGGCTGGCGCGACGCCCGTGTCAGTTCAGCGGCCAACTGATGCCGGTGACGCTGTCGATGGGGATCGCCTGTGCCGACGAGGGTGGGCATTTGCAGAGCATCATCGAGCTCGCCGACCGGCGGCTGTATGCCGCCAAGTCGGCCGGGCGCAATCAGGTGGTATCCGAAGGGCATGTCGAGAGCGCCAGCTCACGTAATGCCGGGCGGTTGTCACGCGGGGTGCAGGATGCGCTGGAATCAGAGGGGCTATAGTCTCAGCCCCTCAGTCCCTTAGCCCAGGTGCACACGCTGCGGCAGCCAGCGCGCCAGCGCTCGCTGCACTCGGCCGGCGGTAGCGGCTGCCAGCGGCGTACACAGGACCCACGGCAGGGCGATCAGGGCGATGCTCAGCGCGCCCATGTAGACGTCGCTGAACCAGTGCGCGCCGACCATGATGCGCGGCGCGCTCAGCAGCACCACGAAGGCCACGCTGAGCAGGGCGATGCGGCGCGCGGCGAAGCGCAGCATGAAGCCGGCGAACACCATCAGCATCAGCCCGTGGTCACCGGGGAAGCTGTTCGATGCCGAATCCTTGGTCGGAATCGAGACCACGTCGGTCAGGCGCATGGCGTTGGCGAAGAAGCGGGTCGGGCTGGGGTGGCCATAGCTGATGCCCTTGGTGGTGAACAGCGCCAGCACGCCGGCGGTGAGCACCATGGTCACGCCGATACCGATCCAGCGCGTCAGGCGCTGAGGATGCGGATCGCGGCGCATGGCCCACAGGAACAGCAGGCCCATGATCGCCAGCGAGATCATGTCGAAGGCGCGATGGTTGAGGATCGCCAGAGTGTCGTCCCACCAGTTGGGCTCGGGGGTGATCAGGGCGTTGAAGAACCAGAAGATGCGGTCGTCGAGATCGTTCCACAGCACGCCGTGGGGCCAGGCCCAGCTCAACAGCAGCAGCAGGCCGGTGACGTTGAAAGCGACGATACGCTTGAGATCGAGACGAGAACGGGTCATGAACGAGCCTTGCCGGATGGCGTTGCAAGAAGCGGTAAGGCCGTCATTTTAAGTTAAGCTCAGCATAAGAAACAATGTTTCTTAACCCCGCAGACTTTTCCCTGACATCTTTCGATGGCAGACGTCGCGGCCAGGCAGTCCCGAAACCGCTACAGAGCCGCCCTCAGGGCCGCCCTAAACCTCTATATGACATGGGCTTATCCGGCAGCAGGGCGCCGCGAGGGCGCTGTGAACCCCTCCCTGGGCGCTACCTTTGCCATCCCTGGCAAAGGACCCTCGCTTTGCCCTGCCCCCGGCGCCCTTCGTCAGAGGGTTGGGAAATGGGCTCTAAAGCCAGCGGCCCCGCCAGATGGCGGGGCCGCTTGGGTCACTGCAGGCCGTCGGTCAGCGCGAGGCGATCAGCCGTCGAGTTCGGCGATCTTGTTGCGCTGCTCGACCAGATGCTGGCGCGCTGCCAGATACTCATTGAGCTTGCCGCGCTCCTTCTCGACCACCGCTTCCGGCGCCTTGGCCACGAAGCTGTCGTTGGAGAGCTTCTTCTCGATGCCGACGATCAGCTTGTCCTGTTTGTCGATCTCCTTGGCCAGCCGCGTTAGTTCGGCCTCCTTGTCGATCAGGTCGGCCATCGGCACTAGCACTTCCATGTCGCCCACCAGTTGGGTCGCGGCAAGCGGTGCCTGGGCCGGATCTTCGAGCCAGGTGACGCGTTCCAGCTTGGCCAGCTTGGCCAGGAACAGCCGATTGGCCTCGAGGCGTTCACGGTCGCCGGCGTCGCCCTTGGTCAGCAGCACCTCCAGCGGCTTGCCGGGGGCGATGTTCATCTCGGCGCGAATGTTGCGCACCGCGACGATCACACCCTTGAGCCACTCGATGTCGCGGATCGACTGTTCGTCGATACGCGAGGCGTCGGCCTCCGGCCACGGCTGGGTCATCAGGCTGGCATTCTCGTCAGCGGCCGTGCCGGCCAGCGGCGCGACGCGCTGCCAGATCTCTTCACTGATGAACGGCATCATCGGGTGCGCCAGACGCAGCACCGTCTCCAGTACGCGCACCAGGGTACGCCGGGTGCCGCGCTTGGCTTCCGGCGCTGCGGCGTCGTCCCACAGTACCGGCTTGGAGAGCTCCAGGTACCAGTCGCAGTACTCGTTCCAGACGAAGTCGTAGAGCGCCTGGGAGGCGTGGTCGAAGCGGTACTCCTCGAGTGCCCTGGTGACCTGGGCCGCGGTCTGCTGCAGGCGCGAGACGATCCAGCGGTCGGCCAGCGACAGCGCCACCGGGGCGTCGTCGAGGCCGACGTCTTCGCCCTCGGCGTTCATCAGCACATAGCGTGAGGCGTTCCACAGCTTGTTGCAGAAGTTGCGATAGCCGTCGAGGCGGCCCATGTCGAACTTGATATCGCGGCCGGTGGTGGCCAGCGAGAGGAAGGTGTAGCGCAGGGCGTCGGTGCCGTGGGCCTCGATACCCTCCGGGAACTCGGCGCGGGTGGCCTTCTCGATGGCGCGCGCCTTCTGCGGCTGCATCATGTTGCCGGTACGCTTGGCCACCAGGGTCTCGAGGTCGATACCGTCGATCAGATCGATCGGGTCGAGCACGTTACCCTTGGACTTCGACATCTTCTGGCCCTGGCTATCGCGCACCAGGCCGTGGACGTAGACGGTCTTGAACGGCACCTCGTCGGTGAACTTCAGCGTCATCATGATCATCCGGGCGACCCAGAAGAAGATGATGTCGAAACCGGTCACCAGCACGCTGGTGGGGTGGAAGGTCGCCAGCTCCGGGGTCTTCTCCGGCCAGCCCAGGGTGCCGAAGGTCCACAGTCCCGAGCTGAACCAGGTATCCAGCACGTCTTCGTCCTGGGTGAGCGCGACCTCGGCGCCGAGGCCGTGCTTGGTGCGCGCCTCTTCCTCGCTGCGCGCCACATAGACGTTGCCCTCGGCGTCGTACCAGGCCGGAATGCGGTGGCCCCACCACAGCTGACGCGAGATGCACCAGTCCTGCAGGTCGCGCATCCAGGCGAAGTACATGTTCTCGTAGTTCTTGGGCACGAACTGGATATCGCCGTTCTCCACCGCGACGATGGCCGGCTTGGCCAGCTGCTCCACGGCGACGAACCACTGATCGGTGAGCAGCGGCTCGATGACATCACCGGAGCGGTCGCCGTAGGGCAGGGTGTTGCTGATCGTCTCGATCCGTTCGAGCAGCCCGGCGGCCTCCATGTCGGCGACGATGCGCTCGCGCGCCTCGAAGCGGCCGAGCCCGGCGTAGGCGGCGGGCAGGCTGAGGTCGATGTCGCCCCGCGGCTGGCCCTGGAGATCGAACGCCTCGGCGCGTTCGAGGATGGTGGCATCCTTGGAGAAGACGTTGATCAGTGCATGGTCGTGGCGCTTGCCGACTTCATAGTCGTTGAAGTCGTGGGCCGGGGTGATCTTGACGCAGCCCGAGCCCTTCTCCATGTCGGCGTGCTCGTCGGCGATCACCGGGATGCGGCGGCCGACCAGCGGCAGCTCGATGAACTTTCCGACCAGCGAGGCGTAGCGCAGATCTTCCGGGTTGACCGCCACGCCGGTGTCACCCAGCAGGGTTTCCGGACGGGTGGTGGCGACCACCACGTAGTTCTTGCCATCGGCGGTGGTGACGCCGTCGGCGAGCGGATAGCGGAAGTGCCAGAATTGGCCCTGCTGTTCGCGGTTCTCCACCTCCAGATCGGAGATCGCGGTGTGCAGGGTCGGGTCCCAGTTGACCAGGCGCTTGCCGCGGTAGATCAGCTTCTCTTCATGCAGACGCACGAAGACTTCCTGCACCGCCCGGTAGAAGCCGTCATCCATGGTGAAGCGTTCGCGGTTCCAGTCGACGCTGGCGCCCATGCGTCGCAACTGACGCGTGATATGGCCGCCGGACTCCGCCTTCCATTCCCAGATCTTGTCGGTGAACGCCTCGCGCCCGAGATCGTGGCGGCTCTTGCCTTCCTCGGCGGCGACCTTGCGCTCCACCAGCATCTGAGTGGCGATACCGGCGTGGTCGGTGCCCACCTGCCACAGGGTGTTGTTGCCGCGCATCCGCCGCCAGCGGGTCAGCGTGTCCATGATGGTGTCCTGGAAGGCGTGACCCATGTGCAGGCTGCCGGTGACGTTGGGCGGCGGGATCATGATCGAGAACGGCTCGCCCTTACCGCTGGGGGCGAAGTGGCCATCCGCTTCCCAGCGTTGATACCAGCGGGTTTCGATCTGATCGGGTTGGTACGTCTTGTCCATGGCGGCTTCTTGACTCGGCAAACGATGGCGGGCACGCGGCGCTCGTAGAGGCGGGCGGCGTGACGAAAATGGCGAGGATTATACCTGCTGAGGGGCGAGCGCGTCAGGTTCGCATCGGCGCGGGGAGCGGTCCGCTGTACATGCGGCCGAGGTGTCGCGACGCTTACAGCTTGTGCGCTTCGACCCGGTAGCCGCGATCCTTGTAGGTCTTCCAGCAGGCGCGCTTGGTACGCAGCACGTCCTGATGCTGGTTGATGATCTCGGCGACGCGCTCGACCCGGGAGAACCATTCGGGGATGTCGTCGTGCAGGTTGAGCAGCGCCTGCACGCCGGGTTCCGGGGCGGCCTGCCAGCCGATGCTCACCGGCGGCACCGGCCCCACGTCGTCGCCCACCACCGCATGCGGCACATAGCTCTCGTCGCGGAATTTCCACAGGTGCTCGTCGAACTGGCGCGCCATCGCTTCGTCCTGGGTATGCACATGCAGGCGATACCCCTTGCGGTAGATCGTCTCCGCCAGGCGGCAGGCGAAATCGAAGCGCGCCTCCAGCGTGGTGTCCTGAAGGATGTAGAAGTCGACTTTGGTCATAAATGCCCTTCGGGGAGCTGTAAGCGGCGAGGTGGGTGGCCTCACACGAACCCGCGCGATTGAGCGAGCTAGTTTCAGGCAAGGCGAATCCAGCTAAGCGAGCGCAGCCGAGGGGGCTTCAATGCGCATCGCGAAGCTGGATTCAGCGCCTCCTCGTTGAGTCGGCGTCGGCCCGATCTTGCCTCAGACGCCGCCGTCGACGTCGACCAGCGCCCCGGTGGTGAACCCGGCTTCGGCCAGCCACAGCACCGCGTTGGCGATCTCTTCCGGTTCGCCGATCCGGCCCATCGGGATCACCTCACCGGCGACATCGGGCTTGTCCGGATTGCCGCCGCTGGCGTGAATGGTGGTGCGGATCACCCCGGGGCGCACGGTGTTGACGCGGATGCCCTCGCCGGCGACCTCCTTGGCCAGGCCTTCGGTCATGGTGTCGATGGCGCCCTTGGAGGCGGCGTAGTCGACGTATTCGCCGGCACCGCCGAGGTGCGAGGCGGCCGAGCCGACATTGATGATCGCGCCGCCGTTGCCGCCGTGGCGGGTAGACATGCGCTTGACCGCTTCACGGGCGCAGACGAAGGGGCCGACCACGTTGATTTTCATCATGCGATCGACGCGCTCGAAGCTCATCTCGTCGACGCGGCTGATCTGGTCGACCACCCCGGCGTTGTTGACCAGTACATCGACCCGGCCCAGCTCGCGGTCGACGGTCTCGAACATGGTGACGATGGCGGCTTCGTCTACCACATCGGCCTGGACGGCGATGGCGCGGCCACCGGCGGCTTCGATCTCGGCGACCACCTTGTCCGCGGAGGCCTTGTCGCTGCGATAGTTGACGGCCACGGCGTAACCCTTCTGGGCGGCCATGAGGGCGGTGGCGGCGCCGATGCCGCGGCCGGCACCGGTCACGATCATGACGGGTTTCATGTGCTCCTCCGATAACAGGGTGAGAGAGTCGGCGCCGCGCCCGAGCGCGACGTCGACAGGCAGCCTATCAGGCCGCGGATTCGAGCGGATACATGGCGCAGAGCTTGTGACCATCGGGGTCACGCACATAGGCGAGGAAGAGTTCGCCCATCGGCGTCTGGCGCACGCCCGGTTCGTCCTCGATCGAAGTGGCGCCCAGCGCGACCGCGGTGTCGTGGAAGCGCTGCGCCTGCTCCTGAGAGCTGCAGGTAAAGCCCAGGGTGTCGCCGTTACCCACGGTAGCGGGCTCGCCGTTGATCGGCTCGGTGACGACGAAGACGTTGCCGTCATGGCGATAGGATAGACGCTGCAGGCCGTCGTACTCGAAGCGCTTGCCGGCTTGCGCACCGAGTACGCCGAGCACTTCGTCGTAGAAGCGCTGGGCGCGATCGATATCGTTACTGCCGATCATGATGTGGCTGAACATAGGGCTCTCCTCGAAGGCCTTGGCGATAGTGATCCTCGAAGGCCGTGGCGATAGTGAATAGGGGTTCCCCGGTGAATGGTGATACCCGGGCCGCTTCGCGCCAGGGCGCGATCAGGCCAGACGCACCAGCCAGCCGCGGGTGTCTTCGCTGCGGCCGTACTGGATGTCGAGCAGGCGCTTGCGCAGTTGGGCGCTGACCGCTTCACCCTCCACCGGCGGAGTGGCGATGCGCTCATCCTCGCTCACCAACTCGCCGATCTGGGTGATCACCGCCGCGGTGCCGCAGGCGAACACTTCGGTGATCTCGCCGCTGGCGACCCCGTCGCGCCACTCGTCGATGCTGATCTGGCGCTCTTCCGGGGTGAGGCCGGCATCGCGTGCCAGTTCGAGGATCGAGTCGCGGGTCACGCCCTCGAGGATGGTGCCACTCAGCGCCGGGGTGACAAGGCGACCGTCACGGTAGACGAAGAACAGGTTCATGCCGCCCAGCTCTTCGATCCACTTGTTCTCGGCCGCATCGAGGAAGGCGACCTGGGCGCAGCCGTGCTGTTCGGCTTCGGCCTGGGCCAGCAGCGAGGCGGCATAGTTGCCACCGCACTTGGCGAAGCCGGTGCCGCCGGGGGCGGCGCGCTTGTAGTGGGAGGAGAGCCAGATCGAGACCGGCTTGCCGCCGCCCTTGAAGTAGGAGGCCGCCGGCGAGGCGATCAGGTAGTAGTCGACCTCGGCGGCCGGCTTCACGCCCAGCGACTTGCCGTTGCCGATCATGAATGGGCGCAGGTAGAGGCTGCACTCTTCGCTGTCGTTCTGCGGCGTCGGCACCCAGGCGGCGTCCTGGGAGACCAGCGCTTCAAGGGAGCCGAGGAAGGTCTCGTCGTCGAGTTCCGGCAGCGCCAGGCGACGCGCCGAGGCGCGGAAGCGCGCGGCGTTCTTCTGCGGGCGGAAGGTCCACACCGAGCCGTCGGCATGGCGGTAGGCCTTGATGCCCTCGAAGATCTCCTGGCCGTAGTGCAGTACCGGCGAGGCGGGGTCGATCAGCAGCGGCCCATAGGGGCGAAGTTCGCCACGCTGCCAGCCGTCCTGCTTGGTCCAGCGTACGTGCACCATGTGATCGGTGAAGAAGCGGCCGAAGCCCGGATTGGCGAGAATCTCGTTGCGCAGGTTGGCATCGAGCGGGTTGGACGAGAGGCGAACTTCGAATCCTTGAGTGGACACTGCGACTTCTCCTGGCGGCCCCGGATGATGGCGGCGCGGTGGCATTCGCGCGCCGCCCGGCGGGCATACGATCGGTGACGGTGGGTCCGCACGACGCGCTCGGGCGAGGACGCGCCGCGGCGGCGACGTCAACGCGGGGCGGCGCTGGCGGAAGGGTCAAATTAGCATGCAAAGCGTATTCTGCGAAGAGGGGCCGTGGCCGCATCGGCGCGGCGGCCACGGTGTCGCCGGCTCAGTCCTTGAGCGCTTCGAAGCCGGGGGCGGTCAGGGTGATGGCGCACTCGACGATGTCGTAGTCGGCGAGGTCATGGACCTTGAACGGGTCCGCGGCCAGGCACGCCTTGAGCGCCGGGCGCTCGGCGTGGGAGAGCAGTACGCCGCCGGTGCGCGGCACCTTGCGCCCGGAGGCGGTCAGCAGCCCCTGGGCGTAGGCGTCATGGAGCCACGCCATGTGGCCCTCGACATGCGGCTCGATACGCTCGAGCGCCACCTTGTAGGTGAGTGAAACGATGAACATCCCACGGCTCTCCTGATTCACTTTTCATCGATGTCAAAGAACCCGCCGCGAAGCCCCCGGGGGGGCGCCACGGCGGGTCCCGGCCTGCAGCGCTGGGTCATCACCGGTCCGGCGTCATCGGTCGATCACGACCGGTGAGCGGCGGTGAGGCGCCCCTTGGGTTCAAAGACGTGCCGCTCAGGTCTCGTCGGTGACCACGTGCTCGCTCTCGCGGTCGAGCAGGTAGCGCGTGAGCAGGCCCACCGGACGCCCGCTGGCGCCTTTCTGCTTGCCGCTGTGCCAGGCGGTACCGGCGATGTCCAGATGCGCCCAGGGGTAGCTGTCGGCGAAGCGCGAGAGGAAACAGGCGGCGGTGATGCTGCCCGCCGGGCGTCCGCCGATATTGGCCAGATCGGCGAAGTTGGACTCCAACTGGGCCTGATAGTCGTCCCACAGCGGCATGTGCCAGGCGCGGTCCCAGGCGGTCTCGCCGGCTTCGAGCAGGTCGAGGGCGAGATCGTCGTCGTTGGAGAAGAGCCCACTGGCGTGGTCGCCCAGGGCGATCACGCAGGCGCCGGTGAGGGTGGCGATATCGACCACACTGGCCGGCTGGAAGCGCTCGGCGTAGGCCAGGGCGTCGCACAGCACCAGGCGCCCCTCGGCGTCGGTGTTGAGGATCTCGACGGTGAGCCCCTTGAGCGTTTTGACGATATCGCCGGGCTTGATCGCGCGGCCGTCCGGCATGTTCTCGGCGCTGGCGACGATGGCGATCACGTTGAGCTTGGGCTTTAGCGCGATCACGCTCTTCATGGTGCCGAACACGCTTGCCGCGCCGCACATGTCGAACTTCATCTCGTCCATGCCGGCGCCCGGCTTGAGCGAGATGCCGCCGGTATCGAAGGTGATGCCCTTGCCCACCAGCACGTGGGGCGCCTCTTCGGGGTCCGCCGCGCCCAGGTACTTCATCACGATCAGCTTGGAGGGTTCGGCGCTGCCACGGCCCACGGCGAGCAGGGAGTGCGCGCCCAGTGCTTCGAGTTGGGCCTCGTCGAGCACCTCGACCTCGAGGCTGCCGCCGGCTTCACCGGCCAGCGTCTCGGCCTGGTCGGCGAGGTAGCTGGGGGTACAGATATTGCCCGGCAGGTTGCCCAGGGTTCGCGCCAGGTTGACCCCGTCGCCGAGGGCAGCCCCGATACGTGCGCCACGCTCGGCCGCTTCGCTCTGGCCGCTGTCGGCGATCAGCAGTTCGACCCGGTTGAGCGCCGGCAGCGGGCTCGGCGTGGATTTGCACTCGTTGAAGCGGTAGACCGCCCGGGTCGCCGCATCCAGCGTCATCTGGGTGTTCCAGGCGATATCACGGTCGGCGATGACGGCATCGCTGAAGCCCACCGCGACGCTGTCCACCGGCAGCTTGGCGACGGCGGCGAAGGCCGCGTCCAGCGCCTTGCGCAGGCCGCCCTCGTTGAACTTGGCGCGCTCGCCCAGGCCCACCAGCAGCAGGCGCTCGGCGGAGAGCCCCGGGGCGAACGGCACCAGCTGTACGTCGCCCAGATTGGGGGTGAAGTCACCGCGCTCCAGCAGCTGCGCGATCAACCGCTCGCTGGCGTCGTCCAGCTTGGCCACGGTGGGCAGCAGCTCGCCATCCTGGAACAGCGGCACCACCAGACAGGCGGTCTCGACCTTGGCCGGGTTGACGCTGAGTACGGAAAATTCCATGTCGTCTCCAATGAACGATTGCGCTGGCTTCGCGTCACAGGTCTCGGCAACGAGACAAGTGCGCGGGTAATCGGGATAATGGCCTGGGCCGCGCCGGCGTGTGCCGCTCGTCGCGGCCCAGCGCCGCGCCCGGGGTTGCAGGCGCAGCCCGCAAGACGCCTCAGTTTACG
Source organism: Salinicola sp. DM10 (assembly GCF_017306975.2). Classification (NCBI taxonomy): domain Bacteria; kingdom Pseudomonadati; phylum Pseudomonadota; class Gammaproteobacteria; order Oceanospirillales; family Halomonadaceae; genus Salinicola; species Salinicola sp. DM10. Next base: position 1,267,804 of record NZ_JAFLEN020000001.1, on the reverse strand, counting down.
CAAAGCGGGGGGGCGATGCACAAGCCCGCCCGCCGCCGGAACGCACGCCGTGCGGTGGCAGGAAGCCAGATCAGGAGTCGATGTTGATTGTATTCCGCTATTTGACCCGCGAGATCCTGCTGACGATGTCGGCGGTCGCTGGCGTGCTGCTGCTGGTGATCATGGGCAGCCGCTTCATCCGCTACTTCACCGACGCCGCCCAGGGCGAGCTGCCGCTCAGCGCCCTGGGGTCGCTGATGCTGTTCCACATGCCCAGCTTCATGGAGCTGGTGCTGCCACTGGCGTTCTTCATCGCCATCCTGCTCGCCTACGGCCAGCTCTATCTCAACAGCGAGATCACCGTGCTGGTGGCCTGTGGCATGAGCCCCAACCGCCTGCTCCAGGTCACGCTGCTGCCGGCGCTGCTGATCGCTGCGCTGGTCGGCGCCTGCAGCCTGTGGCTGACCCCTTACGGTGCGCTGCACAACGAGCGTCTGATCGAGCAGCAGAAGAGCCAGCTCGACTTCTCTTTGCTCACCCCCGGGCGCTTCCAGGACTTCGGCAGTGGCCGTACCGCCTACACCCAGGCGCTCAACGATGACCGCTCGCGCATGGAAGACGTCTTCATCAGCGAGCAGGGCAAGGGCAGCGACGGCGGTCAGCAGGTGGTGACCCGCGCCGAGAGCGGCTATCAGACCGTCGACCCTAAGACCGGCAGCCGCTTCCTGGTGCTCTCCAACGGCACCCGCTACAGCGTCGACCCGGGTAGCCCGGTGGCCGAACGGCTCGCCTTCGGCAGCTATGCGGTGCGTCTCTCCACCGACGGCGAGACCGATATCGGCGACGACACCGAATTGATGAGTACCCGCAAGCTGGTCGAGCAGGGCGACAGCGAGGCGATGGCGCAGCTGCAGTGGCGCCTGTCGATGCCGCTGATGGTACCGATCCTGACCCTGCTGGCGCTGCCGCTGTCGCGGGTCAATCCGCGCCAGGGGCGCTTCGCCAAGCTGCTGCCGGCGCTGTTTCTGCATGTCAGCTATCTGAGCCTGCTGCTGGCGGCCCAGGATGCGATCGCCCGCGGCAGCCTGCCGGCGAGCGTCGGCATGTGGCCGATCCACGGCGTCTACCTGCTGCTCGGCCTGATTCTGCTGCGCCGCGACCAGCGCCAAGGAGGCCGCTGATGCTGCTCGACCGTCTCGACCGTTACATCGCGCGCAACGTCCTCGGCGCCATGCTGGTGGTGCAGGTGATGGTGCTGGGGCTCGATCTGGTGATCTCCTACATCAACGACCTGGGTGACGTCTCCGGCAACTACTCCGCCTTCGACGTGCTGCTCTATCTGTTGATGCGACTGCCCTGGCGCTTCTACGAATACGCCCCGGTGGCGGTGCTGATCGGCGCGCTGGTGGGGCTGGGCTCGATGGCCTCGAGCAACGAGCTCACCGTGATGCGCGCCGCCGGGCGCTCGCTCGGGCGTATCCTGGTCGGCGTGCTCAAGCCGCTGCTGCTGGTGATCCTGATCACCATGGGCATCGGCGAGTTCGTCAGCCCCGCCACCGAGCAGCACGCCGCGGCCTGGCGCCTGGAGCAGTCCGAGGGTGCCGATGCGGTGCTCGAACGCGGTGGCGGCTGGCAGCGCGAGGGCGACAACTTCTATCGCTTCGGCACCATCCGCGCCGACGACACCGTGATCAACGTGCGCCGCTACGAGTACGACGGCCAGCGCCTGGTGGAAGCCTCCGAAGCCCAGCGCGCGGTATGGAGCGGCAAGGCGTGGACGCTGGAGAACGTCAAGACCACCTACTTCGACGCCGACGGCACCCGGGTCGAGTCGAAGCCCACCGCGACCTGGCATACCGATTTGACGCCGGCCCAGCTCAACCGCCTGCTGCGCCCGCTCAACAGCCAGCGCATGAGCAGCCTGTGGCAGTACGCCAGCTATCTGCGCTCCCAGGGGCAGGAGGCGACCCAGCCGCTGCTCTACTTCTGGCAGAAGAGCCTGTTGCCGGTCACCCTGGCCGGGCTGGTGCTGCTGGCGGCTTCGTTCGTGTTCGGCCCGCTGCGCAGCGTCGCCGCCGGCACGCGGATCTTCTACGGCGTGATCGTGGGGCTGTCGTTCAAGTACCTGCAGGATCTGCTGGCCCCCGCCTCGGTGCTGTTCGGCTTCTCGCCGGCGCTGGCGGTGGTGGTGCCGACCGCGGTGTGCTATCTGCTCGGCATCTGGCTGCTGCGCCGCACCGGTTGATCCCAGCGCCGCCGTGCCTCGGCTCACATGATGATCAGAACGACGCCGCACTCCTGGAGTGCGGCGTCTTGCGTTGGGGCGTTTCACATAGGGGCGTTTCAGATAGGCGCGTTTAGCGTTGGTTCGGGGTCGTCGAATGGCGTCTGAGTTCTGGGATGCGGTGGTCGGTCCGAGCGAGAGAGAGGGCGGAAGAGGGCGGAAGAGGGCGGCTGATGCCTTTGCTAAGTCTGCGCTAAGAAAGCGTGGCTAACGTGAGCGAGATGATTGTGATTCGGACTTGAAAGTGCCTATGCGAATCATTTACATTTACCGTCACGTTGAGCGCGAGGATCTGCCGTGTACGTCTGTCTCTGCCTGGGTGTCACCGACCGCGATATCGAAAGCGCCGTGAGCGATGGCGCCCGCAGTTGGCGCGAAGTGCGCGAAGTCACCGGCTGCGCCGGACAGTGCGGCAAGTGCGCCTGCACCGGCAAGCGCGTGATGCGTGATGCGATCAGCGAACAGTTGAGCTTCGATCCGGATCTCGCCTACGCGGTGTGACCCCTCGGACACTATCCCCACATCGCGTGTCTCGCCTGTTGTCCGTCTGCGCTTTTTTCGTCTCCACGACAGGTCGTATCGACAGCTTTGCCCGCCTTCGCGCTCTTGCCTTTCCGTGTCATTGGTAGCCTGTATACCTGTCTTTCTGCATGACGCCAGCACTTCCTGCTGGTGAGCTTCCCTTGAGTAGTCCAAGTCTTCCGCTGCCGGTAAGGGCTGGCGAGCCGGTGTGTCAGCGATTGGTTCCTAGTGCAGCGCGACTCGTTATCAGCCGCGTTTTCACCTGCCAATTGCTAGCAGATGCGAAAGCTTCGTAAGTCACTGTAATGGTTGTAATTTCTCGACTCCTTGTGGATACTGCGACAATCGGACCGACGCCACCTTGTGGTAGCGTACTCCGTCAGGGAGTGCCCGCTGCCTCCCCACGCCAGTTACCCATGAGGAGAACACGACAATGAAAGGCGACCCGAAGGTCATCAGCTATCTGAACACCGTCCTCGGCAACGAGCTGGTGGCGATCAACCAGTACTTCCTGCACAGCAAGATGTACAAGGACTGGGGCTTCAATGTGCTCGCCAAGTGGGAGTACGAGGAGTCGATCGAGGAGATGCAGCACGCCGACAAGCTGATCGAGCGCATCCTGTTCCTCGAAGGCATCCCCAATCTGCAGGATCTGGGCAAGCTCAACATCGGTGAGAACGCCAAGGAGATGCTGGAGAGCGATCTCAAGATCGAGCACAAGGCGCGTGCCGACCTGCAGGAAGCGATCCCCTACTGCGAATCCGTGCGTGACTACGTCAGCCGCGATCTGTTCATCAAGATCCTCGACGACGAAGAAGAGCATATCGACAAGCTCGAAGCAGAGCTGGGCCTGATCGACAAGGTCGGTATCCAGAACTACCTGCAGAAGCACATGTTCGGCGACGAGAAGGAGTGAGCGCAGGCGGCATGCGCTCCGCGGGCCGAGTCTGAGCGGACCCGGCCCGAGCCAGCAAGAGGCTGGAACCTGAAAGGCCTCGCTGTCATCGACAGCGGGGCCTTTCATGTTTTTCGAGCGTGCTGCAGGGCGACTCGTTTTCGTACGGAGCCTAGGTGCTGTCTGATAAAGTCGACGAGCGAAGGCCAGGCAAGGCAAAAATCGGCGAAAACGCGGAGTTTACGGGGTGTAAATGAGCATTTTGAGCCGATTTTTAACGCCGCATGGGCGAGCGCAGTACTTTTCAGGCAGTGCCTAGCCCAGATCGTTGACCAACAGCGCCTCCACCGCGGCAACCCGCTCGGCCAGCGTCTCGTCGTCGGCGGCGAGCACGGTGATATGACCGATCTTGCGGCCCGGCCTGGGCGCCTTGCCGTAGTCGTGCCAGCGCGTGCCGGGCACGGCGAGTACCGCGTCGCGCTCGGGGAAGGCGCCGATCACGTTGAGCATGGCGCAGGGCGCCAGGCGGGCGGTCTCGCCCAGCGGCAGCCCGGCTACCGCGCGCACGTGGTTCTCGAACTGGCTGGTGACCGCGCCTTCGATGCTCCAGTGGCCGGAGTTGTGTACCCGCGGGGCGATCTCGTTGGCCAGCAGGCCGGCGTCGGTGACGAAGAACTCGAATGCCATCACCCCGACGTAGTCGAGCTCGCGCATCACCCGGCTGGCGTAATCCTCGGCCTGGGCCTGCAGCGGGTGCGCCACCTGTGGCACCGAGCAGTGCAGAATGCCCTGGCGATGCGCGTTACGCACTACCGGCCAGTGGCGGATCTCGCCGTCCCGGGCGCGCACCGCGATCACCGAGATCTCGTGATCGAAGTCGATGAAGCCCTCGAGGATCAGCGGCACGCCGCCGAGCTCGGCGAAGGTGCCACTGACGTCGGCGGGCTCGCGCATCACCTTCTGGCCCTTGCCGTCGTAACCTAGGGTGCGGGTCTTGACCACCGCGGGCAGGCCGATTTCGGCCACCGCGGCGTCGAGATCGGCCTGGCTGTCGATGCGCGCGATCGGCGGCACGGCGATATCCAGCTCGCGGAACAGCGATTTCTCCAGCCAGCGGTCGCGGGCGGTGGAGAGCGCCTGAGCCGGCGGGAAGGCCGGGCGCTGCTCGGCGAGACGGGCGACCGCCTCGGCCGGCACGTTCTCGAACTCGAAGGTGATCGCATCGCAGTTCGCGGTCAGCGCTGCGAGCGCCGCCGGGTCCTGCCAGTCGGCCTGCAGATGCTCGCCGTGCGCCGCCGCGCAGGGCTCGCTGCCGGGGTCGAGAAAGGTGAAGCGCAGGTCGAGCGGGGCGCCGGCCTGGGCGAGCATGCGGCCGAGCTGGCCGCCACCGACGATTCCGATTCGCATGATCAGCTCTCGCTCTGGTCGTGGTCGGGGGCGCTGGGGCGCGGATCGGGGGACTCGAGCACCTTGCGCGTCTGTTCGGCGCGGTAGGCCTCCAGCGCGGTGCGGATGCGTTCGTCGTGATTGGCCAGCATGGCGGCGGCGAGCAGGGCGGCATTGATCGCCCCGGCGCGGCCGATCGCCAGCGTGGCGGTGGGGATGCCCGCCGGCATCTGCACGATCGACAGCAGCGAGTCGACCCCGGAAAGTGTGCTCGACTTGACCGGTACGCCCAGCACCGGCAGGCGGGTCTTGGCCGCGCACATGCCGGGCAGATGGGCGGCGCCGCCGGCGCCGGCGATGATCACTTCTAGCCCCCGGTCGGCCGCGGTCTCGGCGTACTCGAACAGCAGGTCCGGGGTGCGGTGGGCGGAGACCACCTGGGTTTCGTGCTCGATGCCGAGCTGCTCCAGGGTCTCGACGGTATGGCAGAGGGTCGACCAGTCCGACTTCGACCCCATGATGACGCCGACGCGTACGCTCATGCTTCCTCCCGGGGGAAAGGCTCGACCGCCGCGGCTTGTGGGTTGTCAGGCGGCGTCGAGATACGGTTTGGAAAGCGGCGCATTATACCCGTCATGGGGCCGCGCAGACAGCCACTCTCGGGATGAGAAATGCTGTCAGGGCTTGACCGATCGGTCAGCGGAACGCCTTCTCCAGGGCGAAGCGCGGCACTGGCTCGCCGCTCACGTCGACCTGCTCGCAGAACATCTCCAGAGGCCGGGCCCAGACGCCGTAGTCGCCGTAGAGGGCGCGGTAGATCACCAGGCGCTCCTCGCTCTCACTGTGTTGGGCCACATCCAGCACCTCGTAGAGCTGGCCCTTGTAGTGGCGGTAGATGCCCGGAACTGGGCGGCTCGAATCACTCATGCGATGCGGACTCCTGCGTGGGGGTAGCGGCGGGCGAGGTATTGTCTGGCGCGTCGCCCGGCGTCTCGGCCGCAGCGCTCTCGGCGTCAGTCGGGGTGCCAACCTCGGGCGCCGCCTGGGCGCGCCGCGCCAGCCGGCTGAGGACACGCGCGGCGGCGGTAAAACCGAAGCTGCCGGTGACCACGCTCACCGCGCCGAAGCCGGCGGCGCAGTCCAGCCGTGTGGCCTGACCCGGCGCCGGCTTGTGCTGGCACACCTCGCCATCGCTGCCAGGGTAGACCAGTTGTTCGTCGGAGTAGACGCATTCGATGCCGAAACGGCGCTTGGGGTTGCGCGAGAAGCCGTAGTCCCGGCGCAGCTTCGAGCGCACCTTGGCCAGCAGCGGGTCGTGCTCGGTGCGGGTGAGATCCGCCACCTGGATCCGGCTCGGGTCGCTTTGGCCGCCGGCGCCGCCGGTCACCGTGATCGCCAGCTTGCGCCGCTGGCAGTAGTGGATCAGCGCCGCCTTGGCGCCGACGTGGTCGATGGCGTCGATCACATGGTCGGCGTCGGCGGGGATGCGCTCGGCCAGATTGGTCGGGGTGATGAAGGCTTCGTCGGCGACCACCTCGATACCCGGCCAGATCGCGCGGCAGCGCTCGGCCAGCACGGCCACCTTGGGCTTGCCGATCTCGCCGTCGAGGGCGTGGAGCTGGCGATTGACGTTGGAGACGCAGACATCGTCGAGATCGATCAGGGTGAGCTTGCCGATCCCCGAGCGCGCCAGCGCTTCGGCGCTCCAGCTCCCCACGCCGCCGACCCCGACCACCACCACGTGGGCGCGGCGGAAGGCGTGGGCGGCGCGGTTGCCGTAGAGGCGGCGGATACCGCCGAAGCGGAAGTCGTAGTCGTCGGTCATGGGCTCTCGGGGTTGGGTTCTGCCGGCGTCGTGGTGGCGGTCTGGGCGACGCTGGGCGGGTCGAAGCGGGCGCTGTCGCTGCCGGCGTGGGCCTGCCAGCCGAAGCGTGCCAGCAGCGCGGCGAAGGCGGCATCCGGCGCCGCGCTCAGCGTCAGCCAGCGCGCGGCATAAGGGTGCCACAGGCGCAGCTCGGCGGCGTGCAGCAGCAGGTGCGGGCACGCCAGATGGTCGCGGAAGTAGCGGTTGTGGATACCCTTGCCGTGCTTGGCATCGTTGATGATCGGATGCCCGCAGCGCGCCAGATGGCGGCGAATCTGATGGCGTCGGCCGGTCTCCGGGCGCGCTTCCATCAGCGCATAGCGCGACTGCGGATAGCGCTCGATCGCCACCGGAATCTCGACGCAGGCGAGCCGGCGCAGATGGGTCAGCGCCGGCTGGGCCGGCATCTCCGACTTGGGCCGGATGCCGTCCTCCTCGCGCAGCGGGGCATCGACGCTCAGCGCCTCCGGGCCCCAGCCGCGCACCACCGCCAGATAGCGCTTGGCCACGCGCTTGTCGGTGAACGCCTGGGTCAACGCGGCGGCGGCTTCGCTATCGAGGGCGAACACCAGCACGCCGCCGGTGGGGCGGTCGAGCCGGTGCACCGGATAGACGTGCTGGCCGATCTGATCGCGCAGGGTCTGCATCACGAAGCGCGTCTCGCCGCGGGCCAGGGCGGTGCGATGCACCAGCATGCCCGGCGGCTTGGCCACCGCGATCATCTGGGCGTCGTGATAGATCACTCGAAGGGGCGGCGTGGCGGCGTTCATCGAAACTGTCGGGGTCGTGGCGTGGGGCGCTATTGTCGGGTCTGGGCAGGGTGATCTCAAGTGTCGCCAAGGCGGTGCCATGCTAGGGTGCGCTAGGGTCTATACGAAAACTGCCTTCGCTCGCCGACTTTTCGTACAAACCCTAGTCAAGCGATGCGCCACCCCAGGGATCTTCCATGACCGAGACTCGCATGCCCCACCTCGTCGTGCTCACCGGTGCCGGTATCAGCGCCGAGAGTGGGCTCAAGACCTTTCGTGACGGCGACGGCCTGTGGGAGAACCATCGGGTCGAGGATGTCGCCACGCCCGAGGCCTGGGCGCGCGACCCGGCCAGCGTGCTGCGCTTCTACGACGAGCGCCGCCAGCAGACCCGCCGCGCCCGGCCCAACCCCGCCCATCGCGCGCTGGCCGAGCTGGAAGCGGCCGGCTTCCGGGTCGATGTGATCACCCAGAACATCGATGACCTGCACGAGCGCGCGGGCTCGACCCGGGTGCTGCACCTGCACGGCGAGATTTTGCTGGCGCGTTCCTCGGTGGATGACAAGCTGCGCTATCCGCTCACTCGCGGCGGTATCGCGCTGGGCGACCTGTGCGACAAGGGCAGCCAGCTACGCCCGGACGTGGTCTGGTTCGGCGAGGCGGTGCCGCGCTACGCCGAGGCTTGCGATATCGTCGCCGAAGCCGACGCGCTGCTGGTGGTCGGCACCTCGCTGGCGGTGATGCCGGCGGCGCTCCTGCTCGAACAGGCGCCGCTGGACGCCCCCTGCTGGCTGATCGACCCCCAGGCGCGCGACCTCGCACCGCCGGGTGTGGCGCCCATCGCCGAACCCGCCAGTCAGGGCGTACCGACTCTGGTGGCGCGCTGGAAGGCCCTGGGCGGGTTCGAGTAGCCGGGGGTGAGCGGGGCTTCGAGTAGTGGGGGCGATTAGCGGGGGCGAGTAGTGGGTTCGCCCAGAGGTTTCGAGCAGAGGATATGCGCCGACGATTCGCGTCGCCGTTGCGATGGGTGGCTTCCTCGCGCCCGAATCCTGCGGCATGATAGCCGGCTAAGGAATTAAGCAGTCAAGACGCCAAGCAGTTGAGAAGCCAAGCAGCTAAACAACAGAACAATAGAAGTAGACCCAAAGACGACGCCAAGAGCCGCGCGCAGCGGCCATCACGATCATTCAACGCCAGGACACATCGTCATGTTCGAACGCATCAACCGGCTGTTTCCGGTCTGGGCCATCCTGCTGGCCACTCTCGCTGCCTTCCAGCCGCAGCTCTTCGTCGGCTTCAAGGCCGATATCAAGATGCTGCTGGTGGTGATCATGTTCGCCATGGGCCTGACCCTGACCCGCGAGGACTTCGCCCGCGTGGTCAAGGCGCCCAAGCCGGTCGCTGTCGGGGTCATCCTGCAGTTTCTGATCATGCCGCTCGCCGCGCTGCTGGTCTCGCGGGTGCTCGGCCTGGGGCCGGAACTCACCACCGGCATGGTGCTGGTCGGCGCCACCGCCGGCGGCACCTCGTCCAACGTCATGACCTGGCTCGCGGGCGGGCACGTGGCGCTCTCGGTGACCATGACCATGGTCTCCACGGTGATCTCGGTGGTGGCCACGCCCTTCATCACCTGGCTGCTGGTTGGCCAGAGCATCGATGTGCCGGTACTTGGCATGCTGCTGAGCATCGCTCAACTGGTCATCGCCCCGATCGCCCTCGGGGTGCTGTTCCACCATCTGCTGGGGGCGCGCATCCGCAAGATCGAATCGGCCCTGGCGACGCTGGCGATGGCGGCGATCGTGTTGATCATTGCCATCGTGGTCGCGCTCAACGCCGGCAATCTGGCCACCCTGGGGCCGATCGTGGCGCTGGCGGTGATCGCCCATAACGCCATCGGGCTGTCTGGCGGCTACTGGCTGAGCCGTGCGCTGGGCTTCGATATCCGCACCGCGCGCACCATCGCCTTCGAGGTCGGGCTGCAGAACTCCGGGCTCGCGGTGGCTCTGGCCAACCAGTTCTTCACCGCCGGCGCGGCACTCCCCGGGGCGCTGTTCTCGGTCTGGCACAACGTCTCCGGCTCGCTGCTCGCCGGCTACTGGAAGCAGCGCGGGGTGCCTGCGGCGAAGCAGCCAGAGGCCGAGCGCGCAAAGGGCTGATTGCCTGACACGGTTTCGTCCTCGCGTGGTTTCATACTCGCGCGAGTTCTTCACCACGCGGTTGCGTACTCATGACCAAAGCCCCGGGCTCTCCGGCTCGGGGCGCGGGCTCACCCAAGGAGATATTCGAGATGGCGGATCTGAAACTCTTCTACGCCCCTGGCGCCTGTTCGCTCGCCTCGCACATCGCGCTGGAAGAAGCGGGCGCCGAGTTCGAGGCGGTGCGCATCGATACCGCCTCGGGCGAGCAGCGCTCGGCGGCCTATCTGCGCATCAACCCCAAGGGGCGAGTGCCTGCGCTGGCGGTGGGGGAGACGGTGATCACCGAGAATCCGGCGATCCTGCGCTATGTCTCCCAGCGCTTCCCTGAGTCGGTGCTGTGGCCGAGCACGCTGCTGGAGGATGCCCGCTGCGCCGAATGGCTCGCCTTCCTCGGCTCCGGCGTGCACCCCGTCTACGCCCATGTGCGCCGCCCCGAGCGCTATGCCACGGGTGACGCGGCCAAGGCCGATGTGGTCGAGACCGCCCGCCGCAGCACCCGCGAACTGTTCGAGATGATCGAAGCGCGCCTGGCCGAGCGCCCGGGCGCCTGGGCCCTGGGAGAGCGCTACAGCGTTGCCGACCCCTATCTCTTCGTCTTCTGGCAGTGGGGCGCCGGTGCCGTGCTCGGCTACGACATGGCCAGCGACTTCCCCGTCTCGAGCGATCACGCCCGGCGCATGCTCGCCCGGCCCGCCGTCGCCCGCGTGCTGGCGCGCGAAGGGCTCGACATCGCGACACCCTGAGCTATCCCGCTGCACCCAGGATGGGATGATGGCATCGCCTGCGGTGGCAAACTTTCCTTGATTGCTGCGTTTGGCCCGCCGCGCAAAGTGATAGACTGCGCGGCCTTTGAGACTGGCTGGAGAGCGGCACCCGATGCGAGACGATGCCGACACCACGATGGCGCGCCCGGCGCACGACCCCGAGGCAACCCAGGATGCGCAGGACCCGGCGACTGGCCATCCGCGCCCGCCGCGGCGCGAGTTCAAGGCCCGCGGCAGCTTCGTCGAGCGTTGCGACGGCTGTCGCCTGCCGGTGCTCAACTGTCTCTGTCCCTACCGGGTGAGCACCACCAGCGACGCCCAGGTCTGGCTGCTCACGCACCCGCTGGAGCACAACAAGCCGACCAACACCGGGCGGCTGATCGCCGATGTGCTGCCGGAGACCCGGGTCTTCGACTGGCACCGCACAGCGCCGGATGAGGGGCTGCTCGCACTGCTCGCCGACCGCCGCTACGTGCCCTTCGTGATCTTTCCCGACGACCAGCCGGACTACCAGCATCGGGTGGTCGACGAGCGCGCCGTGGCTGGGGTCAAGCAGGATGGCTTCATTCCCGTATTCATTCTGCTCGACGGCACCTGGCGCCAGGCGCGGCGGATCTTCCGCAAGAGCCCCTATCTGGACGGCCTGCCGGTGCTGCCGCTGCACACCGACCGCCTGACCCGCTACCGCCTGCGCAAGCCGGCCTCTGCCTCGCACCTGTGCACCGCCGAGGTCGCCGCCGAACTGCTGCGCAAGACCGGCGACGCGGTGGCCGCCGAGGTGCTCGACGACTACTTCGACGCCTTCAACCAGAGCTACGCCGCGAGCCGCTTCTACCACAAGATCGACAAGCCCAGCGCCCCCATGCAGCGCCTGCTCGAGCGTCGCATGGCCGCCCGCGCCAAGGGTTTCCCGCCGCGCGGCTGAGCCGGCCAGCGGTGCCCGCAGCGAGCGAACGGCTCGCCGGCGGGGCGCCTTGAGTGTTATCGTCTCCGCCGTGCGCCCGAATAGCTCAATTGGATAGAGTACCGGCCTTCGAAGCCGTGGGTTGCAGGTTCGAGTCCTGCTTCGGGCGCCATTCCTTCCGCGTTACCTGCCTCGCCTCCTTGATCCGGACACTCGAGACGTAATCACGCCACCTTCTCGAGCGGTAGCTCGACCCCCAGGCGGGCCAGCATGCGTTGAAAATCCGCCAGGCTGTAGCGCTCATCTTCCGTTACCAGCGCGCGGATGCGGCCGCTGCCCGGCGTGCCTTCGCCCAGCCCGGCGACGATCGCTTCGGCGGGGTCGAGGAAGCGGCAATCCGGGCTGGCGGTCTCGAAAAACCCCTTGAGCCAGGGCAGGTGTGTACTCGATAGCGTCAGCACCTCGAGACCCGGCACCCGGCGATGCAGCTCTTTGACGAAGGCATCCACCTGCGCCTGCGTCCCCTCGGGGTCGAACAGAAAGGCGCCACTCTCCACCAGTTCCACCATCGCTGAAGCGTCGATCAGATTCACGGTCTCCGGCGCCGACGTCTGCTTTGCCACGAAATCGCGCAGCTCGTCACTCTCGATCAGCGAGCGCACCCCCATGATGCCTACCTTGCCATGCGGGGCGAGCGCCAATGCCTCGGCCAGCGGCGGAAAGACCCCGAAGAGCGGCAGCGTAGTGAGCGGTCGCACTCGCTCCAGCACCGTGATCGAAGGCGCATTCGACGCCATTACGATGGCGGAAGGGGCGAAGCCTTCCAGAAAGCGCAGGGTGCGTGCCATCACCTCGGCGAGTTCGTCTGGCTCTTTACTGCCGTAGGGGAAGCTGGCGCGGTCGGCGAAGTAGATCACGTCCTGCCGGGGCAGGCGGCGCTGAATCTCGGCCACAATGGCGTAGCTGCCGATACCGGCATCGAAGACGGCGATAGGGCGGTTCAGGGCGCTCTCTGGCATGGAAAAATCCCCATCACGATGAGTTCAGCGGTGTGACACGGCCAGGGCTCCCCCGGCGGCAACGAACAGGCTGCCGGTGGTGCGGTTGAACAGCCGCGCACGACGCGGCGTGGCGAACCAGCGGCTCACGCTGGAGCCAACCGAGGCGTAGGTGGTCATGGTGGCCAGATCGACCACGAGCCATGTCAGCGCCAGGATCGCGAACTGCGACCACTGCGGCTGGCTCAGGTCGATGAAGTTGGGAAACAGCGCGCCGAAGAACAAGAGGTCCTTGGGGTTGCTGATCCCCACGGTAAAGCCCTTGGTGAAGAGCTGCCGCCGGCTCCGCCCGAGTGTGGATGGCGCGCCTTCCCCGGCAGACACCGCAGGCGCCGCCGGTGCGCGCCACGCCTGCACGCCGAGATAGACCAGATAGGCTGCGCCGATCACCTTGAGCACCACGAAGGCGGTTTCCGAGGTGGCCAGAATGGCCCCGAGGCCCAGCGATGACAGCGCCATCAGGGCGAGCGATGCCAGCGCGCCACCCACCACCGTGACCAGCGCGCGGCGGCGCCCGTGGCGCAGCCCGTGATGCATGCAGAGCAGGGCAAAGGGCCCGGGAAACAGAATCAGCGCGGTGATGACGCCGAGATAGGTGATCCAGAGGGCGAGGTCCATCGTCTCTCTTCCTTGAATGGGCGGCTGGGCATCGAGTGATGCGAGCCGTGTGGCGGGCACGGTTCGAGCTTACCGCAGCGCCAGTGGGGCTGTCGCATTGGTCTGGTGGGTTACCGTCTCGAGAAAGCTGAAACCAACATAGGCGTTGCGGTGGTGTCGGGCGGTATTGAATTCGCTTCAAAAGCGATAGCCTGGGCCAAATCGGCCGCTATCACGACTTGTCCCAGTAGGCCGCTTCGACACCCAGCGGCTCTACCCCATATCCGTAGGGCAGCTTCCCATGAACCTCCACCAACTCTGGCTCTTTCTCCCGGCCTGTTTCGCGCTGAATATGGCCTTTGGTCCCAACAATCTGCTGGCAACGACCAATGCCGCATAGGCTCGGCCTTTCAGGGCGGTGGTGATGGCTTCGTTCTTCGCGAGCGAAGCTCGCTCCTACAGGGGGAGTGACAACTGTCGCGGCGCTCTTATCGGTGGATTGGCAAACGGCATGGCGGTAAGGCAATACGATGAGACTTTGGATATGACACCGCAGCAGCAGGCGTTCGTTGAGCGTTTTCTGGCCACGCTGGATGAACCGGAGCGGCACCGGGCATCGGCGATTCAGGTCGATTTTTTCTGTGACAACCAGACCGATACCGATGAATGCGCGCGTCTGGTCGATCAGGGCATCAAGCGTGCGAGCTGCGATTTGTTGGTAGCGTATGAGATCGAGGGGCGCGATAAACCGGCCCCAGGTGCGTTTACGCTGGTGGTCGATTGGGCCCAGAACCCGGTGTGCGTGATCGTGACGACGCAGGTGGAGGTTGCTCCTTTCGATCAGGTCTCCGCCGGGTTCGCTTATCGGGAGGGCGAGGGTGACCGCTCGCTAGCGCAGTGGCGGGAGACCCACCGCCGCTATTTCGAGCGCGCGGCGAGCCAGCTCGGTATCTCCTTCAGCCCGCAGGATCTGCTGCTGTTGGAGCAGTTCGAGAAAGTCTATCCGCGCTGACATTCCGGCCGGCACGCCCGCTGTGGGTTGCTACGCTCAATAGGCAATCGAGCTGTATCACCGACGCAAGGGAGTGTGTCCATGAGCGCGACCCGCCGCCGCTGGATCGGCGTTTTCACCGTGGCGCTGGCGCTGCTGTTTCTGGCCATCGTGGCCGGCCCCTGGGCGCTGACGAAGTGGGCGGAGAGCCACTTTTCCCGCTCGCTGGGGGAGCCGGTCACGCTGGAGCGTCTCTATTTCAATCCCTTCACCGCCACGGCGTCGTTCTCGTCACTGGAAATCGGCAGCGGCAAGACGCCGATGCTCACCGCGGCGTCGGGCCGGGTGGCATTCGCCTGGGATAGCCTGTGGCAGCCGGGTATCCATATCGAGTCGGTCACCCTGGGCTCGCCGCATCTGAATCTGGTCTCGCCGCCCTCCGGGCCGCTCAACGTGACCGCACTCGGGCAGGGCTCGTCCGCGTCGAACGATGCGGGTCAGCCGATGCCGCTGACCATCGACCGGATCCGCGCCGAGCACGGGCGTATTGTCTGGGTCGATCAGGCGGCTGCCGGGCAGCCCCGGATTCAGGTGGACGAGGTCGATCTGACGCTCGAAGATTTTCAGCGCGCGGATGGCGGCCCGATGCAGGGGCAGGCTACGGCGATCGTGGGCGGCGGCCAGCTCGATCTCGAGGGGCAGTTCGGGGTGTTACCGCTGAGCGGTGATCTGGCGCTGAAGGCGCAGCAGGTCAATGCCGCGGCGCTCGACCCCTGGTTGACCCGGGCGCTGCCGGCGCGGGTGGTGGGCGGGCAGTTCTCGCTCGATGGCAGGCTGCGCTTCGGCCAGGCGAGCCGTGCCGCCGTGGCCTATCAGGGCAGGGTGACGCTGAATGGCGTCGAGACCCAGGGCGCCCAGGGCCAGCCGCTGTTCTCGGTGCAGCGGGGCGTGGCCGAGCAGATCGATTTCGCCAGCGGCGACCATCTCGTCATCGGTTCGCTTTCGCTTACCGCGCCCAAGTTGAACGCGCTGGTGGATGATCAAGGTCGCTTCAATCTCCTCGCGCAGTTCGGCGGCAGCCAGCAGGCCCAGGCGGGGCAGGCTCAGAATGAGCGCAGTGAGGCCCAGAGCAGTCAGGGACAGACCGGCCAGAACCCAAGCATCGGGTATCAGAGTCAAGGCAGCGGAGATGACAGTCAATCCGGCGGTATGGCCCTGGCGCTGGATAAGCTGCGTGTCGAGCAGGGCGAGATGACGTTCGAGGATCGCCGCATGTCACCGGTGGTGTCGCTGGATATCGGTCGGTTGCAGGGTCAGTTGACGCGCTTCGATACGTGTACCGCCAAGCCCGCCAAGTACCATGTCGAGGGCCGGGTGAGTGACGGCACGCCGGTGATGATCGAAGGCGAGGTGAGCTTCGGTGATAGCCTGGGTGCGCGCATGCATCTGACCACCCAGCGGCTGGCGCTGTCCCAGTTCGCGCCCTATATCCGGCGTTTCGCGGGCTATCGTATCGAGCACGGCAGTGCCGATCTCGACCTTCACTACCGCCTGCAGGACGGCGCGTTGACCGCGCGCAACCATATCATCCTCAAGCAGCTCGACCTGGGTCGCGAGGTCGACCCGGACGCCAGCTCGCTGCCACTGAAGAATCTGGTGGCGTTGTTGCAGGCGGAGAGCGGGGTGATCAATCTCAACATTCCCATCGATACCACCGTCAGCGGCAGCAACGTGGATATGAGCGTGGTGATCTGGCAGGCGATATCGGAGTCGTTGGAGAATCTCGTCACCTCGCCGATCGACTCGCTCCAGGCGCTGGTCGGCTCCCCGGAAGAAGAGAGCCCATGACCCCACAGCCCATGAATACGCCAGGGCAACTGACGCTGCGCTGCGACTGCGGCAATCTCGAGGTCACTGCGGCGTTACCCGAGCAGGTGACCGCCTGCAACTGCGGCATCTGCCGGCGCTACGCGGCGCTCTGGGCCTACTATGCGCCCGGCGAGGTCACCCTGCGGGTCGGCGAGGCCGGGGTGGCCCTGTGGCAGCGCGGTGATCGCGAGATCGAGTTCGTGCGCTGTGCCAGATGTGGCTGTGTGAGCCATTACCGCACGCTACCCGGTGATCCAGAACCGCTGATCGCGCTCAATACGCGGCTGGCAGAGCCGGCGCTGACGGATATTCCGGTGCGGCAGGCGGACAACGCCTGGCGCTGAACTTAAGCATCCGGTACGCAGGCTGTGGGTGTCTGGCAGGTATCGAAAAAAGCCCGGCGCGCTGGCCGGGCCGGGGGTCACTTGCGGCGCGCGGCGGCGATGCTGCCGAAGCGGCGCTGGAACTGGGCGGCGCGGCCTTCGCTGCCGACCTCGCGCTGCTTGCCGGTATAGAAGGGGTGCGAGGCGGAGGAGATATCCAGGCGTACCACCGGATAGGTGTTGCCGTCTTCCCACTCGATGGTCTCGTCCGAGCTCATGGTCGAGCCGATCTTGAAGTACTTGTCGACGCTGGTGTCGTGGAAGATCACCGTGCGGTATTGGGGATGGATGCCGTCTTTCATGCGGTTTCTCCTGGGCCGTGGATGGCTGAATCGATGGTGCGATATTGTTATGTTATCACATATCTGTATGGGGTAGGCAATGTTGCCGCCGGCTTCCCGCCAGGGGCGCGATGCCGAGCCCTGAGCGCAAGCCTCCGCTGTCTGCCCTGCGACTCATCGCTAGCTGGTTGAGTCATCCGTCTACGTTCAGCGGCGCCGATCCGGTATCATCGGCGCAGTTTCCGGCGGACTTCTCTTTCTCTGACAGGCAGCGGACATGCATAACGTCTACGTACCCGTGGTGGCGATCCTCCTCGTCTTTGGTGCCATCTTCGGCTATCAGGCCTTCAGCGATAGCCAGGTCGATGACGACGTGGCGCAGCTGATCGCCGCCCAGCGCGGGGTGGAAAAGGTAGAGATGAAGGATCTGCAGTCGGTGCAGAAGGGCTATGGCCTGTGCGGCGAGTATCGGGCCGAAGGGGAGACTGCCTATGCGCCTTTCTACTACAGCCAGGTCAATGAGCAGGTGACACTCGATACTCAGGCCAAGGTCTTCCAGAAGTACTGCGCCCGTTGAGCGCCTGGGCGACACGCCTCATCTTACGGCGGTAGACGGCGTAACCAACGGGGCTGTCGGCTTGTTTATCGAGAAGCAGGTATCGCGAGAGACGGGAACCGAGAAACGGAGGTCACCATGATCAGACGTTTTGCACTAGGCGCACTTGGCGGGGCGACTTTAGCACTGCTCTGCGGCTGTGCCCCGGCACCAGCGGCGCCGAAGCCAGATGCGCCGGCCGCCCATTCGGCGGGCAGCTCTGCGGCCGCACCCGAGACGCCGGCGGCGGCGAAAGGCGCCTGCGACAAGCCGGCGGCGCACCCCATTCCTGCTCAGCGCTTCGACGAGACCGCGCAGCAGTTGGCCCATGCCACGGGCTGTTTCATCGAGACCGACCTCTCGCGAACCGCTGCTGTGCCGGTCAACGCGGTCACCGGGGCGATGAGCATTCGCCAGGCGCTGGAGACTGCTCTCGCGGGTACGCCGCTCAAGATCGTCGCGCAGACGCCGGATCGCATCACGGTGCGCTGAGACAACCCCGACGCGTAGAAAACCCGGCCGCCTCGATGAGCGGCCGGAGATGATCGCTGGTGGCGCGAATCAAATCTGCTGAAAGCGCTCGATCCGATCGCGGATCGCGACTTCGGGGCCGACCAGCTCGTTGAGATCGCTCTCGGTGAGGCCGATATGGGTGTGACCCCGGGCGATGGAGACATAGGTTTCGCCTTCGCGGATCGCCTCCTCGACCATCAGCGACAGCTCCTTGCGGTCATTCAGCGATGCGGGGTCGAAGGGTTGCCGAGCGCGCTGGTGCTGCAGGCTCTGCTCCTTGCGGCAGCGGGTCAGCAGGCTTTCGGTGATGAACGGTGTACTCTTCACGGGATCGATCCCCCTCGGTCAGGTCCATCTTGAGCCTAGAACCGAGAGAGAACTCCTCTCCATTAGCTTTTGGGCGAATAGAGATAGCCGCCCGCTCCGGTCTGCTGCCTGGTCTACGCTGTGAATTCAGGAGGGTGTGAATCTGTGAGTCTGTAAATTGACAGAGCGCCTGATCGCCGGAGTGGGAGCCAGCCATGCCTTATCGCCTCGATCTATCCCAACCGCTGGAAGACGAAACCCGCCGAATCGCCCTCGAGCAGATTGCGCGGGCGCGGCGTGCCCTGTTGGAGGCGCCGCCGGTGGAGGCGATCCACGAGCTGCGCAAGCGCTGCAAGAAGATTCGCGCGCTGCTGCGTCTGGTACGCCCGGCGCTGGGCAAGCGCTATGCCCGTGAGAACCGGCGTTTCCGCGATCTGGCACGCCAGGTCTCGGGCCGGCGCGACGAGCAGGTGCTGCTGGAAACCTTCGATGCGCTACTGGCGCACTATCGGGACGAGATAGACCGCCGCCACTACACGGCGATCCGCGCGCGGCTGAAGGCGCGTCGTGAACGCACCCTGGCCGATGAGCTTGGCGGTGAGGGTAAAGGCGGGGAGGGTAAAGGTGGGGAGGGCAAGGTTGGGAGCGAAGGCGCGGTGGACACCGCCGCACTCGAGGCGGCGCTCGATGAGGCGCGCCAGGCGGTACTCGGCTGGCGGCTGAAAGGGCCACAGCGCGATGCCTGGCAGGCGGGGCTCGCCATGACCTACCGCCGCCTGGATGATGCCGGCGAGACGGCCGCGGAGGAGGGCAGCGTGGTGGCGCTGCACGAGTGGCGCAAGCGGGTGAAATATCACCGCTACCACTGCGAGCTGCTGCGTTCGCTATGGAAGGCGCCGCTGACGGTGCGCGCCGAAGAGGCGCACCGGCTGTCGGACCTGCTCGGCGACGATCATGACCTGGCGATGCTGGCGGCGGCGTTGGATGATGCGGACATGCAGCGTATCTCCGCCGAGCGGCGCCAGGCGCTCGGCTCGCTGGTGGCGCGCCGTCGCCTGAGTCTGCAGCGTAGCGCCATGCCGCTCGGCACGCGGCTGGCGGCGGAGTCGCCCAAGGCCCTGAGTAAGCGCTTCAAGCGCTATCGCCGGGCGCTGCCAAGCTGAGCGCTCGCCTCGAAAACCGGCGCGCGCAACCCGGCCGGCGGCAAGCGCCGACGCGCTCGGCGCTTGCCGTCTGCGGCGCGGGCCGGTAGGGTGGCGCGCTTCATGCCTAACGAACGCTCCCCCCATATGACTTCCGATCCCAACGCGCCATCGTCTACAGGTGGCCGTTTTGGCGACCCCGTCGTACTCATACTCACCGTGGGTTTCATCGTGCTGTTCGTCGCCGCTTCGGCGATCGCACCCGACACCGTGGCCCATCTCATCGACGTCGGTTTCACTCAGTCCGCGCGGCTGTTCGGCAGTACCTTCCAGCTCTTGATGCTGTTGACCTTCTTCATCGCCATCGGCGTGGCGCTGTCCCCGGCCGGCCGCGCGCGCATCGGCGGGCTCGACAAGCCGGACATGAGCACCTTCCGCTGGGTCTCGATCATCCTTTGCACGCTGCTGGCGGGTGGCGGGGTGTTCTTCGCCGCCGGTGAGCCGATCTACCATTTCGTGGTCACCCCGCCGGCGTTCGATACCCAGGCGGGTACGCCTGCGGCGGTGCCCAATGCCCTGGCTCAGGCCTTTTTCCACTGGGGCTTCACCGGCTGGGCCATTCTCGGCACGCTGCCGGTGTGCATCCTCTCGCATCAGCATTACCAGCGCGGCCTGCCGCTGCAGCCGCGTACGCTGCTGGCGCCGGTGATCGGTGACAAGCGAATGAAAGGCGTCCTCGGTGGCGTCATCGATGCCATCTGCGCCATCGCGGTGACCGCCGGCACGGTGGGGCCGCTCGGCTTCCTGGCGACCCAGGTCAGCTTCGGGCTCCACGATCTGTTCGGCTTTCCCCGCGGCTACGAGGTGCAGCTGATGATCCTCGTCGGCCTGGGGGCGATCTACGTCACCTCGGCGGTGACCGGGATCGACCGCGGCATCCAGTTTCTCAGCCGCTTCAACGTGATCTGGGCGATGATCCTTGGTGGCGTGATCCTGGTGCTGGGGCCGACCCTGTTCCTGGTCAATAGTTGGTTCCAGGGCTTCGGTAGCTATCTGAGCCACTTCTTCGAGCTGTCGACCCTGACCACGGTCACCGCGCCGCTGGGCTGGCTGAAGTGGTGGACAGTGTTCTTCTTCGCCTGGTTCGTCGGCTTCGCGCCGCCGATGGCGATCTTCGTCACGCGGATCTCCCGCGGGCGTACCATCCGCGAGATGATCATCGCCACTGCGGTGCTGGCGCCGATCGTGACCACGGTGTGGTTCACCCTGCTCGGCGGTTCCGGCATCTTCTACCAGCTTCATGGCGTGATCGATCTGGCCGAGCCGCTCAAGAACTTCCAGTTCGACGTGGCCACGCTGACGGTGGCGCAGGCGCTGCCCGGCGGCACCTGGATGGCGCTGGCGGTGCTGGTGCTGACCACCATCTTCGTCGCCACCACCGGTGACTCGATGAGCTACGCGGTCTCCGTGGTGTGTGCTGGCCACGATGACCCGGGTGTGGCGCTGCGCGCCTTCTGGGGCGTCACCTTCGCGCTGATGGCGGCGATCCTGCTCTACATGGGCTCGGGTCAGGTCAGCGTGCTGCAGCAGTTCCTGGTGATCCCGGCGGTGCCGGTGGCCTTCCTGCTGATTCCCACCCTGTGGCACGGGCCGCGGGCGGCATATGCCATGGCCAGGGAGCAGGGTGTGCTCTGAGGTCCAACGTCACAGGCTCGGACGAAAGAAGGCCCGGCGGGTTTTATCCCGCCGGGCCTTCTGCTATCCGCGTGCCGGCAGCGTGGGCTGCCTGGCCGGCGGATCTTGGCGGCCGTCGCGGCCGTCATCGCGCCCGGTTCACGCTCAGGCGTGGGCGGTCTCTACCGTTTCGCCCTGCGTCACGTCGCCCTGAGTCGCGTCGCTCAGGCGCTGCTGCTGCTTGCCATTGATCGGAATCTGGCGCGGGCGCTGCTCTTCGGGCACCACGCGCAGCAGATCGACGATCAGCAGGCCGTTTTCCAGCCGTGCGCCCTGAACCTCGATGTTCTCGTCGAGGCGGAACGAGAGCTTGAACGCGCGCTGGGCGATGCCCTGGTGCAGGTACTGCACGCGTTCCTGATCGTCGCGCCCGTTCTTGCCGGCGCTGATGGTCAGCACGCGCTTCTCGACGTTGACATCGAGCTCGCCTTCGCCGAAGCCGGCGACCGCGACGGCGATGCGGTAATCGTTCTCGCCATACTTCTCGACGTTGTAGGGCGGATAGCTGGGTACGTCGTTCTGCATCGCGGTCTCGAACAGATCGTTGAGCCGGTCGAAACCGATGGAACGGCGGAACAGCGGAGAAAGAGACATCGTATTCATGGTGCAACCTCCTGAATGACAGCGAAGTCTTGGGGTGCCCGAGCCCATCTCAGGCCACCGGTCGCGGACCCGCTCGGCGGCGTCCGCTGTCGAGGGGATGACGCATGCAAGATGCCGTCGGCTGACTGCTCCTCTCTCGACGTTATGTTAAATAGGATCGCCTGAACGGCTTTCAAGAGGGGAGGGCATCACGCGGCGATATTTTTTCTTCCCCAGTCCTCGGCCCCGATATCAGCGGCCTCGGCGGCACCCGGAGTAGACAATGGTGGCAGTTGGAGGTCTTTCAATAGGGGGAGATGGAAGAGCAGGCGAATGCGCGGCAGGCGTTATGGGCGCACGCCCCGGGGCAGCCGCACGGCTCCCCCTATCAGGTGCGAGCTCGCTAGCGCAGGCATTTATGCAGCACTTCCCTAACGTTGTGGCGGTCCCGACGAAGGTGGCCAAACCCAACGATTCGCGAGCAGAGCTCACGCCTACAGCAGATAGATTGCAGCGTTCAGAGAGATGAAAGCCAGGCGAGTGTCTACACCACCGCAGCCAACGCTACCTCGGCTGGATGGTTTCCCCTGTAGGAGCGAGCTTGCTCGCGAAGGACGCAGCCGCCGAGCTAGCCAAATAGCTGCCCGGCGATACGCAGGCCGGCGACCCAGGTAGCGATCGCCGAGCCGAGGCTCGACAGCAGGAACACCAGCAGGGTGCGTGCGACCCGGTTGCGCCACCAGCCGCGCCAGTGGCTGACGTCGCTGCGCAGGCGCGAGAAGTCACCCACCGTGGGGCGGCGGAAGTAGAGCTCGACCCCGGCGGTGACGAAGCCGACCCCGATGGTGGGGTTTAGCGAGGTGAGCGGGGCGCCGAGGAAGGCCGCGGCGATGGTCAGCGGATGGCCCAGGGCGATCAGCGCCCCCAGCGCCGAGAAGCTGCCGTTGATCAGCACCCATTCGGCGACCAGCGACCAGCCGAAGGCGGTATCGCGGCTGAAGCCGATGGCGAAGCCGGTGAGCACCAGCGCGACGATGATCCAAGGCAGCGCCTTCCACCAGCGCGCACGGGGCGCGGTGGACTCCAGCGCCGCGCGCTCCTCGCGCACTGCCAGCGCGGCCGGCGGCTGGGCGTCCAGCGCCCGCAGGTGCTCGCTCATGCCTTTGAGATGCCCCGCGCCGATCACCACCAGCACCCGGCGGGCCTGCCCATCGGGCAGCGACTCCACCAGCTTGAGCGCCATGAAGCGGTCGCGCTCGGCGATCAGCGGCACATAGAGCGATTCCGACTGCTCGGCGAACTCGGCGAAGGTGGATTCGAGCACATCACCCTCCTTGAGCTTCTCGATCTCCTCGCTGGAGACCGTCTGCCGCGACAGCACGCTGCCGAGCAGCCCCGAGATCAGCCCGAAGCGCTTGTACCAGGGCACGTTCTGATAGATGCGCTTGAGGGTGACGCCGATCTCGCGATCGATCAGGTAGAGCGGCAGGCCGGCGCGCTGAGCGCCCTTGACCGCGGCGCGCATCTCCGCCCCCGGCTCGATGCCGGAGTGGGCCGCCACCCGCTGCTGGAAGGCGCCGAGCGCCAGGCTCGCCGCGACCATGCCCGCCTTGCCCTGCTTGAGGACCTGGAACAGGTCGAGCTTGGCCATGGCGTCGGGCTGGGTCAGGCTCTGGTGGCGCGAGGTGCAGAGCTCGATCGCCACGGCGTCGAACTCGCCGGAGTCGATCAGCTCGCGTACTTCGTCGGCGCTGGCCTGGGAGACATGGGCGGTGCCGAGCAGGGTCAGCTCGTGCTCGGCGAGCGCGACGACCTCGCGGGGGCCGGCTGTGGAGTCAGACATCGAGGGGAAATTCCAAAGGCTAGAGAAAAGTCATCGCCCCATATTGCACGTCACGGCGGCGATGCCAAGCCGGCCGGTGAAAAACCGGCCGACTTGGCCCGGGCTGGGCTCAGATCGCCTCTTCCACTGCGCCACTGGTCTCCTGCGCTGCGCGGGCCTTGGGCGAACGACAGGCGGCGGCGGTGAACAGCACGTCGGTGGAGGAGTTGAGCGCGGTCTCGGTGGAGTCCTGCAGCACGCTGATGACGAAGCCGATCGCCACTACCTGCATGGCGACGTCGGCGGAGATGCCGAACAGGCTCGCCGCCATCGGGATCAGCAGCAGCGAGCCGCCGGCGACCCCGGAGACGCCGCAAGCGGCGAGGGCGGAGACGATGCACAGCAGCAGCGCGGTGGAGAAGTCGACGCTCAGGCCCAGGGTGTGGGCGGCGGCCAGGGTCATCACGGTGATGGTCACCGCGGCGCCGGACATATTGATCGTCGCGCCCAGCGGGATCGACACCGAGTAGGTGTCGGCGTGCAGGTCGAGGCGCTTGCACAGCTCCATGTTGACCGGGATGTTGGCGGCGCTGCTGCGGGTGAAGAAGGCGGTGATGGCACTGCCGCGCAGGCAGGTGAAGACCAGCGGATAGGGGTTCTGGCGGGTATACAGGAACACGATCAGCGGGTTGGTCACCAGCGCCACGAACAGCATGCAGCCGATGATCAGCCCGAGCAGATGGGCGTAGTCCGCCAGCGCGCTCATGCCGGTGGTGGCGAAGGTGTTGGCGACCAGCCCGAAGATGCCCAGCGGAGCCAACCGGATCACCCAGCGCACCAGTCCAGAGACGGCGTCGGAGAGATCGGCGAGGCCGCGCCGGGTGGTGTCGTTGGCGCGCCGCAGCAGCAGGCCCAGACCTACCGCCCAGGCCAGGATGCCGATGAAGTTGGCGTTGGTGAGCGCTGCCACCGGGTTGTCCACCGCGCTCAGCAGCAGATTGCGCAGGATCTCGGC
Organism: Salinicola sp. DM10; assembly: GCF_017306975.2. Classification (NCBI taxonomy): domain Bacteria; kingdom Pseudomonadati; phylum Pseudomonadota; class Gammaproteobacteria; order Oceanospirillales; family Halomonadaceae; genus Salinicola; species Salinicola sp. DM10. Next base: position 1,243,371 of record NZ_JAFLEN020000001.1, on the reverse strand, counting down.
GATCCCCGAGGGCGGGGTACCGTCGGCCTGGGGGGCGTCGATGATCAGCGTGGTAGGGAACAGGAAGCTCGCGCTCACCGCTACCAGCGCCGCCACCAGGGTGCCGATCAGATAGAGCGCCAGCACGCCGCGAATCTGGGTCGGCTGGCCGCGCTCGTGGCTGGCGATGGCGGCCATCACCAGCACGAACACCAGAATCGGCGCGATCGCCTTGAGCGCGCTGATGAACACTTGGCCCAGGATCTCGAACGACTGCGCCAGTGCCGGCGCCAGTTGGGCGACCAGCAGGCCGAGGAGAATACCGATGACGATCTGGGGAATCAGACCCAGCCGCAGGAACGACGGGGCGGAAGAGCGGCGTTGCGAATTGACGGACATGACTCTCTCGTGATGCGAAAGGTAGGGGACGGCACTACCGCTGCCTCGTGAGCCTCTTGGCGGCGCCGGAAAGCCGCGCATTCTATCATTGGCGACCCCCGGGCTTCCCCCCTGGCGATAGCGCGCTCGTTATCCTTTAGTGGAAGGCGGCTGCGGATAGTGGTGGCAGGCAGCCGTGGACAGTGGGAGGCCGCCGTGGATAGTGGAAGGCGGCCGCGAACAGCGGGACGCCGCGCTCAGCGGCGCCAGAACGCCGGTGTGAACAGCACCAGCACGGTGAAGATCTCCAGGCGCCCGAGCATCATCGCCAGCACCAGAATCCACTTGGCCAGATCGGGAATGTCGCCGTAGTCGGTGGAGACCGCACCCAGCCCCGGGCCCAGGTTGTTGAGCGCCGAGCCCACCGCCGACCACGCGGTGACCTGGTCGAGCCCGGTGGCCGAGAGCGCCAGCAGCATCAGCACGAACAGCATCAGATAAACCGAGAAGAAGCCCCACACCGCTTCGGCCACGCCCTCGGAGATGCGCATCTTGCCCACCTTGACCGCGAACACCGCATTGGGGTGGATCAGCCGGTGCACCTCACGGATGCCCTGCTTGAGGATCAGCAGGATACGGATCACCTTCATCCCGCCGCCGGCGGAGCCGGAGCAGGCGCCGACGAAGGCCGCCATGAACAGCATGATCGGCAGTACCCCGGGCCACAGGGTGAAGTCGGCGACGCTGAAGCCGGAGGTGGTGGCCACCGAGACCGCCTCGAACAGCCCGTGGCGCAGGCCGGTGGCGTCGTGGTAGGTGCCGGTGGCGAACAGCGTGACCACGGTGATCAGCACCAGCAGGCCGAGGAAGGAGACGAAGAAGCAGAACTCCGGGTCGCGGATGTACTGCAGCAGGCGCTTTTCGCGCCATACCGCGAAGTGCAGCCCGAAGCTGATCGACGAGACGATCATGAACAGCACGCAGATCAGCTCGATGGTGGCGCTGTCGAAGTAGGCCATGCTGGCGTCGTGGGTGGAGAAGCCACCCACCGCGATGGTCGAGAAGCTGTGGCCGATGGCGTCGAACCAGTCCATGCCGGCGAGCCAGTAGGCCAGCGCGCAGACCACCGTGAGGATCACGTAGATGTACCACAGCGCCTTGGCGGTCTCGGTGATCCGCGGGGTCAGCTTGGAGTCCTTCAGCGGCCCGGGAATCTCGGTGCGGTAGAGCTGCATGCCACCGATGCCCAGGGTGGGCAGGATCGCCACCGCCAGCACCACGATCCCCATGCCACCGAGCCACTGCAGCTGCTGGCGGTAGAAGCGGATCGACGCGGGTAGCTGGTCGATGCCGTGAAGCACCGTGGCGCCGGTGGTAGTCAGCCCCGAGAAGGATTCGAACACCGCATCGGTGAAGCTCATCGCCGGTGCCTCGGAGACCATGAACGGCACGGTACCGAACAGCCCCAGCACGCCCCAGAACAGCACCGTGATGATGAACCCATCGCGGGTGCGCAGCTCGCGCCGGGCGCGCCGGTTGGGCCAGTAGAGCAGGGCGCCGGTGACGACCGAGATCGCCATGCCGATGCCGAAGGCGTGCCAGTTGCCGTCGTGGAAGATCCGCGCGATCACCATCGGCGGCACCATGGTCAGGCTGAACAGCATCAGCAGTAGCCCGACGATGCGCAGGGTCACGAACAGATTCATGCGCACACGCTCGCGAACGGCATTGAGATAAACGACATCGGGACGAACAGCATCAGAAGAACGTGAGCCCGACCTGGAACAGCCGTTCGACGTCGCGGATGCGGCGCTTGTCGATCACAAACAGGATCAGGTGATCGCCGCTCTCGATCAGCACGTCATCGTGGGCGATCAGCACCTCCTTGCCGCGCACGATGGCACCGATGCTGGTGCCGCTGGGCAGATCGACTTCGCCGATGGTGCGCCCGACCACCCGGGAAGAGCGCTTGTCGCCATGGGCGATCGCCTCGATCGCCTCGGCGGCACCGCGACGCAGCGAGTGCACGTTGACGATGTCGCCGCGGCGCACGTGGGTCAGCAGGCTGCCGATGGTGGTCTGCTGCGGCGAGATGGCGATATCGATCTCGCCGCCCTGGACCAGATCCACATAGGCGGCGTTGTTGATCAGCGTCAGCACCTTCTTGGCGCCCAGGCGCTTGGCCAGCATCGAGGACATGATGTTGACCTCGTCGTCGTTGGTCAGCGCGCAGTAGATATCGCAGTCCTCGATGTTCTCCTCGAGCATCAGCCGCTTGCTGGTGGCGCTGCCGTGCAGCACCACGGTGCGGTCGAGCTTCTCGGAGAGCGTGCCGCAGCGGCTCAGATCGTGCTCAATGATCTTGACCTGGTGCTTGTGCTCGAGGGTCTCGGCCAAACGCTCACCGATGTTGCCGCCGCCGGCGATCACCACGCGGCGGAAGTCGCGGTCGACCTTGCGCAGCTCGCCCATCACGGTGCGGATATCCTTGCGCGCGGCGATGAAGAAGACCTCGTCATCGGCCTCGATCACGGTGTCGCCGGAGGGAATGATCGGACGGTCACGGCGGTAGATCGCCGCCACGCGGGTGTCGATATCCGGCATGTGGCGGCGCAGAAAGCCCAGCTCCTGGCCCACCAGCGGCCCGCCGTAATAGGCCTTGACCGCCACCAGTTGAGCCAGGCCACCGGCGAAGTCGAGCACCTGCAGCGCCCCGGGGTACTCGATCAGGCGGCGGATATGGTCGGTGACCACCTGCTCCGGGCTGATCAGCACGTCGACCGGAATGGCGTCGTTGGAGAACAGGCTCTTGCGCGTCAGATAGGCGGTCGAGCGCACTCGGCCGATTTTGGTCGGCGTGCGGAACAGCGAGTGCGCGACCTGGCACGCGATCATGTTGATCTCGTCGGAGCTGGTCACCGCGATCAGCATGTCGGCGTCTTCGCCGCCGGCCTGACGCAGGATGTTGGGGTAGGACGCGGTGCCCACGACCGTGCGGATATCCAGGCGGTTCTGCAGCTCGCGCAGACGCACTTCACTGATATCCACGACGGTGATGTCGTTCTCTTCGTTGGCCAGATGTTCGGCCAGCGTGCCGCCCACCTGGCCGGCCCCTAGAATGATGATTTTCATGCCAAACCGTCAGGGAAGCACTGAGTAAAAAAGCGCGGGAGAGAAATGCCCGTTCACCGCCTGGGGTCGGGCGCGCCTCGATCAGCGCGTAGCATAACGACCCTGGACGGCGAATGACACCACCCCGCACGTGGGCGGTGCGTGACGCCGGGAAGCAAGAGAAAAACAAACACCGGCGCGGGCGGCGACAGTGTCGCTGCCCGCGCCGGTCGGGCAACGATCAGTCGAGGGAGATACCCACCTTGACCGTTACCTGCCAGTGGGCGATGCGCTCGTTCTCGATGTGCCCGCGGGTTTCGGTGACCTCGAACCAGCGCATGCCGTGCAGCGACTCGCTGGCCTTGGCGATGGCGTTCTGCACCGCGGCTTCGATGCCGTCGGGGGAAGAACCGGTGATCTCGACCTGCTTGTAGACGTGGTTGCTCATAGGGCTACTCCTTCTGGGTGATGACGTTTTCTGGGCAATGACAGCCGTCAGGCCTCGATCACCGCGATCTCCAGCGCCGCCAGCCGTGCAAGCACGTCGGCGTCGGTGTCGAAGGTGACGGGTCGGGTCAGCGGCCATAGAAAATGGGTACGGAAACCGGCGGCCACCGCGTCCTCGGCGGTCCACAGCACGCATACGTCGCGGGCCAGGCCGCAGACGTAGACATCGCTCACGCCGCGGTCGCGCAGCCAACCGGCCAGCCCGGTGGCGGGGCGATGGCCGTCGGGGCCGATGTTATTGCGAAAGGCGCTGTAGGAGTCGGTGCGCGGGTCGGTGCCCTTGCGGATGATCACGTCGCACGGCGACCAGTCGATGGCCGGGTGCAGCGCCGCGCCCTCGCTGCGCTGTACACAGTGGTCCGGCCACAGGGTCTGGCTGTGGCCGTAGAGTTCGATCGCCTCGAACGGCTGGTGCGGTGGATGGCATGACGCGAAGGAGACGTGTCGCGCGGGGTGCCAATCCTGGGTCGCCACCACGTGGCCGAAGGCGTGCTGCGCCAGCAGCCAGGCAATACCCGGGAGAATCGCATCGCCCTCGGCGCAGGCCAGGGCACCGCCCGGCATGAAGTCGGGCTGCACGTCGACGATCACCAGCGCGCTGTTCTCGGCGATACCGTCGAGGGACGCCAAGGCAGGCTGGGTCTGGACGTGCGGCGTGAACGCGGTCTCGCTCTGGGGTTCGGGTTCGCTGGCGGCCACCGCACAGGTCGTGTCGGTGGTAGTGGCTGACACGCGGGAACCTGACACGCTCTTGGCGGGCACGGGCGGCCTCCCTGATCCGGTATCCACCCTCAGTATCGAAGCGCACCAGCCAGGGCGCAAGTCGGCGGGGAGATCAGGCTCCCCGCCGCCGAGGTCCGCCCGTTACGGCGTCGCCTTCTCCAACCGCGCGTAGAAGAAGCCGTCGTGGCCGTTCTGCGCGGTCAGGAGCTGGCGGCCTTGGCCGGCGGGCTGGCCCCAGGCGAGGTCGTCGGGGGTGGTGGCGCGGGCATCCGGGGTGCGCGCCAGGAAGGCGGCGATCTGCTCGGCGTTCTCGGCCGGTAGCACCGAGCAGGTGGCGTAGAGCAGGGTGCCGCCGGGGGCGAGCTGGCGCCACAGGTTGTCGAGCAGGCGCGCCTGCAGCGCAGCGAGTTCGCCGATATCGCTGGCGCGGCGGGTCAGTTTGATGTCCGGGTGGCGGCGGATCACCCCGGTACCCGAGCAGGGGGCGTCGAGCAGGATGGCATCGAAGCCCGCGCTCGGCGCCGCGGCGTCGGTATTCTGCGGGGTCTGGCCCAGCGTCTCGGCGAGCGGGGCGCTGCTGGCATCGAGGGCGCTCAGGCGGGCGTCGAGACCCAGCCGCTCCAGGGTGGCACCGACCCGCGCCAGCCGGCCGGGGTCGATATCGCTGGCGGTGAGATCGAGGGTGAAACGCTCCAGCAAATGCGCGCTCTTGCCGCCGGGGGCGGCGCAGGCGTCGAACACCCGGGCGCCATCGCGGCCGTCGAGCGCTGGCGCCAGCAGGTCGGCGCAGAGCTGGGCGGATTCATCCTGCACGCTGACGTCGCCCTCGTCGAAGCCCGGCAGCTGGTGCACGTCCACCGCCGCGGCGAGCTGGATGCCGTCGGCGGCGAACTGGCAGGCGCTGGCCTCGATGCCGGCGGCAGTGAGGCGTTCGAGGTAGGCCTCGCGCGTGCTCCGGCGGCGATTGACGCGCAGGGTCATGGGCCCGGCCTCGTTGTTGGCCGCGCACAGGGTCTGCCAGGCATCGGGCCAGGCCTGGCGCAGCGCCTTGAGCAGCCAGGCGGGGTGCCACAGCGCCACCGGCGGGTCACGGTCGACCTTGGCCTGGAGTGCCACCGATTCGCGCTGGAAGCGGCGCAGGCAGCCGTTGAGCACGCGGGTGGCCCAGGCCTTGCCCAGCCCGCGGGCGGCACCGGCGGTCTCGCTGACGGCGGCGTGCGCCGGCACGCGCATGTGCAGGAGCTGGTAGAGACCCAGCAGCAGCAGCGCCTGCACGTCGCTGTCGCGCTTCTTGAACGGCTGGCGCAGCAGCTCCGCGGCCAATGCATCTAGGCGCGGATAAGCGCGGCAGACACCGAAGCAGAGCGCCTTGACGAAGCCGCGGTCGCGCTCGGCCACCGCGTGGGCGGCGATCTCGCCGTCGAGTGAGGCAAGCGAGCCTTCGCCGTTGATCACCGGCACCAGCAGCTTGGCGGCCACGGCCCGTGCACTGATTGCGCTCATGCGTCGGCTCCTGTCGACTCTTCTGACTGGCCCTGGTCTGGCTGGCCCAGGCGCTGCCCGGCGCCGAGCCGTGACGCCTTGGCGTTGAGCAGGTCGCGTGCTGCCAGCGGCTTGCCGCCCGGCAGCTGCAGCCGGGTGACCCGCAGCACCTCGCGTCCCTCGCTACCGCAGGCGATGCGCAGGGCATCGTCCGCCGGGGCAAGCAGGGTGCCGGGGGGCGTGGCGGGCTGGGCGGTGCCCGTCTCGGCCTCGGCCAGCCACAGGCGCACGCTGTCGCCGTCGAGCCGTGTCCAGGCCACCGGCCACGGATTGAAGGCGCGCACCCGGCGGGCCAGCGCCGCGGCGGGCTGGCGGAAGTCGAGTTCGGCCTCGGCCTTGGAGAGCTTACTGGCGTAGGTGACCCCGTCGTCAGGCTGCGGCGTCGGTGTCAGGTCGCCCTCGCTCAGCGCGTCGAGGCCGGCGATCAGGGTCTCTCCACCGAGGGCGGCCAGGGTGTCGTGGAGTGTGCCGCCGGTGGTGGTGGCATCGATCGGCGTGCGCCGCACCAGCAGCATGTCGCCGGTATCCAGGCCGGCATCCATCTGCATCAGGGTAATGCCGCTCTCGCTGTCGCCGGCCTCGATGGCGCGCTGGATCGGCGCCGCACCGCGCCAACGCGGCAGCAGCGAGGCGTGCACGTTGAGACACCCCAGCCGCGGCAGGTCGAGCACCGCCTGCGGCAGCAGCAGACCGTAGGCGACCACCACCATCACGTCGGCCGCGAAGTCGTCCAGCGTCTGCTGCGCCTCGGGCGTCTTGAGCGAAGTCGGCTGACACACCGGCAGGGCGTGATCCAGCGCCAGCTGCTTGACCGGGCTCGGCGTCAGCTTGCGCCCGCGACCGGCGGGGCGGTCGGGCTGGGTGTAGACGGCGACGACCTGATGGCGCGAGTCGAGCAGCGCCTGCAGGCTCTCGGCGGCGAAGTCGGGCGTACCGGCGAAGACGATGCGTAGCGCGCGGCCGTCGGTGCTGTGGCTCATGCGGCGGGGTTCCTCTCGAAGCACGAAAGGCCGGCGTCGCGGTGACGGCCGGCCTCGAACGAAGACTGACGTGGGCGAATCCGGATCAGGCGTCCTGATCCTGCTTGTGGCGCTTCTGCATCTTCTTGAGCACGCGGTCGCGCTTGAGCGGCGACAGGTAGTCGACGAACAGCACGCCTTCGAGGTGATCGCACTCGTGCTGGATGCAGTGGGCGAGCAGACCGTCGGCGTCGAGCTCGTAGGCCTTGCCGTCACGGTCGGTCGCCTTCAGGTGAACGCGCAGGGCGCGCGGCACTTCGGCGTAGTAGTCGGGGATCGACAGGCAACCTTCTTGCAGCGGCTGGCGCTCGTCATCCAGCGGCGTGTAGCTCGGGTTGATCAGCACCAGCGGCGAGCTACGGTCGTCGCTGACATCCATGACGATGACGCGCTGGTGTACGTCGATCTGGGTCGCCGCCAGACCGATGCCCGAGGCGTCGTACATGGTCTCGATCATGTCGTCGACCAGGGCGCGGATCTCGTCGTCGACCTGCGCCACCGGGGCGGCCTTGGTGCGCAGGCGGGGATCGGGATATTCGAGGATGGTTCTGATGGCCATAGCGTTCTGGGTGCCCGTCGGCATGGTTGACGTAATCCTCTATTGTAGAGCCGCGGCGGTGCGTTCTCAAAATCCCGCGACGCGATCGCGCCTTTCTAGGGTTTGTACGAAAAGTCAGCGAGCGAAGGCAAGACAAGGCAAAAATCGGCGAAAACGCGGAGTTTACGGGGTGTAAATGAGCATTCTGAGACGATTTTTAACGCCGTATTGCCGAGCGCAGGTAGTTTTCGTGCAAAGCCGAGGGCGCATTCAAGTCCCGTCGGCAGTAGCCGATCTACTCCTGACAGGCGCGGCACCGCCGCGCGCCCGATATTCAGCGTCAGGAACAAAGCGATGGCGAACGGCCTGCGGCTCTCACCCACTCGGTTCTTTCGCCGCCTGGCGTCATCGGCACTCGGCTGTGGGCTTTTGCTGTTCACGCTGACCGGGCCGGGTGCCGCGCCGGCGCTGGCCTACACCCTCAAGCCCGATGCCCCGAGTCGCTACCAGATTCGCCCGGGCGACACCCTGTGGGGCGTGGCGGCGCGCTTTCTCGAAGATCCCTGGTCCTGGCGCGAGCTTTTGCGGCACAACCCCGGCGTGGCCGGGCCCGAGCAGCTCTACCCCGGCGATGTGCTAGTGCTCGACCCCGGCGCCGGTGGGCCCGCGCTGCGCGTCGAGCGCGGCCGCGGCGAGACGGTCAGGCTCTCGCCCCAAGTGCGCCGAGCACCGGTAAGAGAGGCGCTGCCCAGCCTGCCGCTGGAGCGGGTGCGGGTCTTCCTGAAGGCTTACCGAATCGTCGACCCCGCCCTGCTGGATTCGGCGCCGCGGGTGGTGGCGGGGCAGGGCGGGCGTCTGCTCAGCGGCGCCGGGGATCGGCTCTACGCCCAGGGGCGGCTGCCGCCGGTGGGCTCGCGGCTGGGCATCTACCGCGCCGGAGACGACTATCGTGCCCCTGCCGACGGCGCTCCCCTGGGGCGTGAACTGCAGCGCCTGGGCGAGGCGCGGGTGGTTGAGCGCCAGCCTGACGTGAGCGAGCTGGAAGTGCTCGAGGCCGGGCGCGAGATCCGCGCCGGGGATGCGCTGCTGACGCTGGACGATGGAGGCATCACCACCGAGTTCTTGCCGCGGGCGCCGGCCTTGCCGATCACCGCGACCCTGCTCGCGGTGCCTGGCGGGGTGCGCTTCATCGGCCGTGACGACGTGGTAGCGATCGATCGCGGGCGTGCCGACGGGCTGGCGCCGGGGCACGTGCTGCAGGTGATGCGCCAGGGCGAGCGGGTGCGCGCCGCCGACGGCGAGGGCTGGATCACCCTGCCGCCACACGAGGCGGGCGCGGTGATGGTGTTCCGAGTCTTCGACCATCTCGCCTATGCGCTGGTGATGCGGGCCTCCGAGGCGCTGGCGGTGGGCGATCGGCTGATCACGCCCCAGGCACTTGGCGCCACGCTGGCGCGCGCGGAGGCGCCGTGAGCTCGGCGGGGCCGACACTGCGCGACTGGCTGGCGCTGGCCGCACTGCCTGGGCTCGGCCCCGCGCGGCTGTCGCCGCTGCTGCAGCGCTGGCGCGAGCCCGAGTCGCTAGCCTGGCCCCAGGGCTGGCTGGCGGCACTACCGGCTCGGCTGGCCCAGCCGCTGAGGCTGTGGCTCGATCACCCCACGAATAGCCCGCTCGAGGCTTCAGTCGAGGCGGCGCTGGCATGGCAGGCCGAGAGCCCGCGCCACTATCTGCTGCATCCGGGGCAAGCTGCCTGGCCCGTGCTGCTCGATCAGCTCCCCGACCCGCCGCTGGTGCTGTGGGCCAAGGGCGATCTGAGCGCATTGGCGACGCCGGCGATCGCCATCGTCGGCACGCGCAAGCCGACCCGTGAGGGGCGCGACAACGCCGCGGCCTTCGCACGCGATCTGATCGCGCGCGGCTTCGGCGTGGTCAGCGGCATGGCGCTGGGTATCGATGGCATCGCCCAGCACACCGCGCTGCAGGCCGGCGGCGCTACTGTCGGCGTGCTCGGCTGTGGCGTCGACGTGGTCTATCCGCCGCGCCACGCCGGGTTGTACCGCGATCTGCTGGCAGGGTGTGGGCTGCTGCTGTCGGAGCATCCGGCCGATACCGCCGCGCATCCGCGCTTCTTTCCGCGCCGCAATCGGCTGATCACCGGGTTGTCTCAGGGGGTGCTGGTGGTGGAAGCCGCGGAGAAGAGTGGCTCGCTGGTCAGCGCACGCCTGGGGCTCGAACAGGGGCGCGAGGTGTTCGCCCTGCCGGGCTCGATCCATAACCCCCAGGCCAGCGGCTGCCTGCGGCTGATCCAGCGCGGCGAGGCGGCGCTGGTGCGCAACGTCGACGACATACTCGCCGAACTGGGCCACTGGACACCGACAACGGCTGGCGAGCAGCTGGACATGGCGCCATCCGAGGCTGCCACGCCACCGGTCACGAGCCCGGAGGCGTCGGTCGGGCCGCACGCCGGGATATTGGCGCAGCTGAGCGATACCCCGACGCCGATCGACGTACTGGTGGCAGCGTGCGGCGAGTCGGTCGCCACGCTGCAACTGGCGCTGCTCGAACTCGAGCTGGAAGGGCAAGCGGCGCAGACCGCGGGAGGGTGGGTACGCCGCCGCGGTTGACACCGAGCCAGCGCCAGACCGCTGGACGGATCACCGCCCGGCGGTCTTTACGTGGGACTATGCGCTTTAGAGTGCCTTTCACAACCGCTTGACGACATGGGCTTGTCCGGCGGCAGGGCGTCGCGAGGGCGCTGTGAACCCTTCCCTGGGCGCTACCTTTGCCATCCCTGGCAAAGGACCCTCGCTTTGCCCTGCCCCCGGCGCCCATCGTCAGAGGGTTTGGACATGGGCTTTTAGGTCAGGGCGTCTCCGGACCACCCCACTGCTGCAGATGGTTGCGCCGGGCGCTGGCTTTCTGCGCGTCGTCCAGGCTCCAGTCATTGTGATAGAGCGCGCCCTCCCAGGCGCCATAAGCGGGGTTGGGCAGCACGATGTAGCGGCTGCCGAAGGCGTCCGGCTGGGCCTCGACGGCAGCGCGCCGGGCCTCGGCGCTGGCACGCTCGAAGCCCGCCGAAAAGTCGCCCAGATTGTCTCCCATCAGCAGGATCACCCAGTGCGACTGCGCCACCCGCTGGCGGCGTGCGGTCTTGTCGCTGCTCTCGATGCGCGGTAGGAAGTGCGCCTCGTCGGCATCTGGGAAGCCGACCTGGCGCAGGTTGCGCAGCGTGGACTGGGTCTCGTCGGCGCGCCTATTGGTGATGTAGAAAACCGCCACCCCGCGCGAGGCGGCGTAGTCGAGAAACGCCTTGGCTCCGGGCATCGCCCGAGCGCTGGCCTTGTCCACCCACTGGTGCCAGGTATCGCTCTGATAGTTCTCGCCGCTGGCGATCAGCCACGCTTCGTAGGGGCTGTTGTCGAGCACCGTTTCGTCGACATCGACCACGATCGCCGGGGGCCGCTGCTGCCCGTCGGCGGCGGCCAGCGCGCGGTCGAGGTTACGCCGCGCGAGATTGAACGCCTGATGGCTCAGCGCGGCGTACTCACCGGAGGTCTGCATCCACAGCGTCGCCATCACCAGCTGATCGGAGAGCGCCGGCGCCGGCGGCTGTTTCGTCTGCTGGGCCGGCTGCTGGGCGCAGGCGCTGAGGCTGCCGGCGCAGACCAGGCCGAGCAGCGCGAGGGATAGAGGCGATCGTGTCATCGTGGGCTCCTGCAACAAGGTGAGAGTCGGGGTGACGCCGGGCACGTTTCGGTACGCTGCCACTCGTTTCACTATGGCCGGCCCTCGCCGCGGGCGCCATCTTCGCTGGCCGCAGTCCGATGCCTGGCGCCCAAGGTCTGATCTTGGGTGCGCCTTGCGTCAGGGTGCGACGCTCGGGCGCGGAGGCGAGCCTGAGGCGGCGTGTTACCATCGCCGCAGCTTGAACAAGGCAACTCGAGGAAGCAGAGATGTCAGAGTGGGCCGCCGCGATTGCGGCGCTGAAACAGGGGGGCGTGATCGCCTATCCCACCGAGGGGGTCTGGGGACTCGGCTGTGACCCGGACGACGCCGATGCGCTGGCGCGAGTGATCGCGCTCAAGGGGCGCGCCAGCGACAAGGGCTTGATTCTGATCGCCGGCAGTCTGGAGCAACTGGAGCCGTGGCTCGCCGGCCTGGACGCCGAGCAGCGCGGGCGCCTGGCGGCGAGCTGGCCCGGCCCCAATACCTGGCTGATCCCCGACAACGGGCGCGCTCAGCCGCTGCTGCGCGGTGATCACACCACGTTGGCGGTGCGGGTCAGCGACCATCCGCTGGTGCAGCAACTGTGTGCTGCCTGGGGCGGGCCGCTGGTCTCGACCTCGGCCAACCGTGCCGGCGAAGCGCCGGCGATGAGCGCGCAGGCGGTGCGTGAGACCTTCGGCGGCGACGTGGCGGCGATCGTCGACGGTCCGCTGGGGGGGCGCGATCGCCCCAGCACGATCCGCGACCTGCTCAGCGACCGCGTGCTGCGCCCCTGAACCGGGCGGCTGTCATGCGCCGCGCCCGCCTGACAGCCGCCACGCGCCCCCTGGCAGCCGGCGCCCCATTTCCCGTACCCCGCAGAAGGACATCGACCATGGCACATTCGCACCTCGATAGCGTCAAGACCTACCTGCTCTCGCTGCAGGACTCCCTGTGCGACTCGCTCGCGGCACTGGATGGCGCCAAGAGCTTTGCCGAGGACAGCTGGGAGCGCGCCGAAGGCGGCGGGGGACGCAGCCGGGTGATCGAGGAGGGCGCGCTGTTCGAGAAGGGCGGGGTCAACTTCTCCCATGTGTACGGCGCCGAGCTGCCCGCTTCGGCCACCGCCGCTCGCCCCGAGTTGGCTGGGCGCAGCTTCCACGCGGTGGGAGTCTCCTGGGTGCTGCATCCGCGCAACCCGCACATTCCCACCGCCCACGGCAACGTGCGTTTCTTCATCGCCGACAAGCCCGACGAGGCGCCGGTGTGGTGGTTCGGCGGCGGTTTCGACCTGACCCCCTACTACCCTTACCTCGAAGACGCCCAGCACTGGCACCAGGTAGCGCAGCGCGCCTGCGAGCCATTCGGCGAGTCGGTCTATCCGCGCTTCAAGGCGTGGTGCGACGACTACTTCTTCCTCAAGCACCGCAACGAGACACGCGGCGTCGGTGGGCTCTTCTTCGACGATCTCAACGAGTGGCCGTTCGAGCAGTGCTTCGCCTTCCAGCGCGCGGTCGGCGACAGCTTTCTCGATGCCTATCTGCCGATCGCCGAGCGCCGCCGCGAGACTCCGTTCGGTGAGCGCGAACGCGACTATCAGGCGTTCCGCCGCGGGCGCTACGTCGAGTTCAATCTGGTCTGGGACCGGGGTACCCTGTTCGGGCTGCAGAGCGGTGGGCGTACCGAATCGATCCTGATGTCGATGCCGCCGCTCGCGCGTTGGCAGTACCAGTGGACCCCGGAGCCGGGCACTCCGGAAGCGCGCCTGCTCGCCTATCTCAAACCGCACGACTGGCTGAACGCCACCCAGGAGCCGCAACCCGCATGAGCGATCGTTACGCTGTCTTCGGCAACCCTATCGGCCACTCGAAATCGCCGCGCATCCATGCCGCCTTTGCCGCGCAGACCGGCGAAGCGCTGGTCTACGAGGCGATCGAGGCACCCAGCGACGATTTCGCCGGCGCCTGGCGTGCCTTCGTCGCCGACGGTGGGCGCGGGGCCAACGTGACCGTACCGTTCAAGCAGGAGGCCTTTGCCCTGGCCGAGGTGCATACCCCGCGTGCGCACCTCGCCGGTGCGGTGAACACCCTGTGGCTGGACGCCGACGGCCGGGTCCACGGTGATACCACCGATGGCGTGGGGCTGGTGCGCGACCTGCAGACGCACGCCGCCCCGCTGACGGGCGCGCGGGTGCTGCTGCTGGGGGCGGGTGGCGCCTCGCGCGGGGTGATTCAGCCGCTGCTCGAGGCCGGCGTGGAGAGCCTGCGCGTGGCCAATCGCACCCCGGCCAAGGCGCAGGCGCTGGCGGCGCTGTTCGCCGGCAGCGGGCAGGTCGTGGGCTGCGGCTTCGAGGCGCTGGAAGGGGGCTTCGACCTGGTGATCAACGCCACCAGCGCGAGCCTTGCCGGTGAGCTGCCGCCGCTGCCGGAGACACTCTTCGCCCCCGAGGCGCTGGCCTACGACATGATGTACGGCGCCGAGCCGACGGTCTTCCTGCGCTGGGCCGCAGCGCACGGCGCGCGCACGGTGGATGGCCTGGGCATGCTGATCGAGCAGGCGGCGGAGTCGTTCTGGCTGTGGCGTCAGGTACGCCCGGAGACTGCGGCGCTACTCGAGACGCTGCGCGCCGAGCTTTGAGGGAAACACTGCATAAATGCCTGCACGCGCGAATGGCTGCGTTACGCGGTACTCGAAAGCTCGCCTAACCCCAAGTTATGTCTCGCTTTCTGCGTTCCGGGCGCCTGGCCCTTCATCTCGTTCGGCGATTTATTCAGCTTTCCCTAAGACCGCGCGTTGCTCGTCGCGCTCGGTCAACCGTTTGCGATCTCAGCCCTTGGTGCAGTCGCCGAACGTAGAGTGCGGGCGTAAAGCCCAGTCGTAAGGCACAGATAGCAGACGGCCGCCGCCGGAGGATTCCGGCGGCGGCCGTTGTCGTGACCAGTTGGGGTTGCCTGGAATCACGCCTTGCAGTTGGGCCGCCGCCCGGCCGCCTTGGCCTGTTCGTAGCGCGGTACCGCTTCGTCGAGACGATTCTTCAACCCACTCATGCGCTGGTCGTTGCTGGGGTGGGTCGACATCCACGCCGGCGGCTCGCCCTGGCTGTTGGCGGCCATGTTCTGCCACAGATCGAGGCTGGCGCGGGGGTCGAATCCGGCGTCCGCCATTAGATCCAGACCCACCAGATCGGCTTCCGACTCCTGCTTGCGCGAGAACGGTAGGATCACGCCGTACTGCGCCCCGGCGCCCAGCAGCCCCATCACCTGTTCGCCGCCCGCGCCCTGCAGCCCGGCGGCGCTCTGCAGTACCGACAGCCCGGTCTGGGTGGCGGCCTGGGTGGAGACCCGCTCGTTGGCATGGTGCGCCAACACGTGACCGACCTCGTGGCCGATCACCGCGGCGAGCTGGTCCTGGTTGGTGGCGACCTTGAGCAGCCCGGTGTTGACACCGATATAGCCGCCGGGTAGGGCGAAGGCGTTGGCAGTGTCATCCTTGAACAGCTTCACCTGCCACTTGCCGATACCGGCGCTGGCCGGCACCTGGGCGGTGATGGCGTCGGCCACGCACTGCACGTAGCTCGCCTGGGCGCCGCCCACCGTGGGCAGTTGCTGCTCGTACTGGCTGAAACTCTGCTTGCCCATCTGGGCCAGCTCGTCATCGGAGTAGAAGGCGAGCTGGTTGCGCCCCAGAGGTGAGGTGCTACAGGCGCTGAGTAGCGCCGCGACGCCGAGAACGCCCAGGGCGCGGCGCGAGAGGGTGAGTGACATGCGGGTCTCCGAATACGAGTCTGGCGTTATCGTTGCTGTCTTGGCTGACGTCGAGGGCGGGCCGGTAGGGCGGTAACCGAGTCGGTTCGTCGCGTCAGCCCGTCCAAGATACCCGGCCTGCCCGGGCGGTCAACCGGGGCGCATTCCGGGCGTCGAGCACCGCTCACTGGCCGGCTCCGGCGTCAAGGCGTGGGCGCTGGGGCGGTCTCGGCGCTGGTCTGCGTGCCGACATCGAGTTGCACGGTCGGGGCAGAGACCACCCGTGCCAGCGCCGGCGGCAGTGCCGGGGTCAGGCTGAGGTGGCTGCCCGGCGGCAGCTCGCCGCTGGCGCTGAGGCGGCGTGCCAGATCGAGCAGCGCGGCGACCTTCTGCTCGCGGCTGGACAGGGCGTCGATGCCGCGCGGTTCCAGCGCCGCCGGCAGCGTCACCGTGGTGGTCTCACCCGCGTGCAGCGGCACCGGCTGATCGAATTCGCCGGCGACCGGCTCTGCCCCGGGCACCTGGAGTTCCCAGGCAAAGCCCTGGAGTTCGAGCGACGGCACGTTGGCGGGCAGCGAGAGCGCCAGCGGCAGATCGACGTTCACCGGCAGCCCGGCCAGGGCCAGCCCCGAGCTCAGCAGGCTCAGCTCGTCGATGCCTTCTAGGCCGGGAGCGAAGTGGTAGTTGCCGATACGTACGTTATCGACGCCGAGCGAGGAGAGCGCGATACGTCCGAGCAGGACACCGACCTGGGGCAGGGCGAGACAGCCGCCGAGCAGGGAGACCATCAGCACAGCGCAGGCAAGGCGGATACGAGACGTCATCGTCTCTCCTCGGAGGGAGTCAGGGGGAAAACGAGCCCGGACTCGACTGGACCCGACGGCGCGCGCGGCACAAGATACGCCCATCGTGGCGATTGGCAATCCCCCGCCAGCGCCTGACGTGCGATATCGACCCGAGGAGACCCGAAAGATGGATGGAGAGCTGGCCCAACGGCTGAGCCGACTGCTGGAACGTGTCGAGGCGTGGCTACCCGAGCAGCCCCCGGCGGTGGACTGGACCCGTGACGTGGCCGCGCTGTGGCAGTCGCATCCGCTGGGCGGCCAACTGGTGCCGGTGGCGCCGCGGGATGCGGTGGGGCTCGACGACCTGATCGGCGTGGAACGCCAGAAGCGGGCGCTGGTCGACAACACCCGCGCCTTCCTGCAGGGGCGCCCGGCCAACCACGCGCTGCTGTGGGGCGCACGCGGCAGCGGCAAGTCGTCGATGGTGCGTGCGCTGCTCAACAGCCTGGCCGGCGAGGGGCTGCGCCTGATCCAGGTCGACCGCCACGATCTGGTCGCGCTGCCGGTGCTGGTCCAGCGCCTGCGCGATCACCAGCATCGCTTCGTGGTCTACTGCGACGATCTCTCCTTCGAGGGCAGCGACGACGCCTACAAGGCGCTCAAGAGCGTGCTCGACGGCACCCTGACCGGGCCGCCGGAGAATGTGCTGCTCTACGCTACCTCCAACCGTCGCCATCTGCTGCCGGAGTCGATGGCCGACAATCAGCAGACCCAACTGGTCGACGGCGAGCTGCATCACGGTGATGCGGTGGAGGAGAAGATCTCGCTCTCCGACCGCTTCGGGCTGTGGCTGGCGTTTCATCCCTTCGACCAGCAGGCCTATCTCGAGGCGTGCCGCCACTGGGTCGAGCATCTCGGTGGCGCCGAGAGTTGGGGCGAGGCGGCGCAAGCGGAGGCTAAGCGCTACGCCACCCTGCGCGGGGTGCGCAGCGGACGTGCGGCGTGGCAATTCGCCTGTCAGTGGGTAGGAACGCAGGCTATTCGGCCCATGCAATATCAATAGAATACGATATTCTTCTCGAGGAGCGTTCCTCTGGTCAAAAGGTATGAGGTTCGCGCTCATACCTTTGCTGCTCGAGAGGATTCGCGTGAAAGTCCTACGTCTGCCCCTGCTGCTCATTTTCCTGGGTAGCCTACTGCTGGCGCTGTTCTTCGGCTGGATGCTGGTCCAGGCACTGCATAACGACCGTGAGGCGTTCCGGCGCGATCTGGCGTTCCAGTCGAAGGAGCAGGGCATCACCGTGAGTGCTGCCCGCGCCGGGCTCGAGCGCCGCGTGCAAGTGCTCGCCAATACTCTGGCCGCCGATCCGGTGATCCGCAACCTGCTGCTGCAGGCGGCGCGCGAGATGCCGGCCTCGCCGGCGCGCAATGCGATGTTGCGCGATCGCCTGCGGGCCAATCTTCAGCCCTACTGGGAGGCGCTGCGCGAGAGCGGGGCGCTGGAGCTCAATCTGTTCCTCCCCGATGCCAACGACATCGACCCGCTGGTGAGCATGGATCCACCCGACACGCACGAGCAGCATACGGGTGACAGCGACTATCTACTAAGCCGGGCGCAGCACATGCGCACGGTGGTCTTCGGCATCGAGTTCGACGGCCAGCGCGCCACTACCGGTGGGGTAGCTCCCGTGCTGCATCCTGACGAAGGGCGTGACGGGCCGCTGGTCGGTCTGCTCGAGGTGGAGTTCGGCGTCGTGCCCAACGTCGAAGCCTTGTCGCACCAGTTGGAAAGCGGGGTCGCCATTCTCCTTCGCGCCGGTGGCGACGATGCCACGCCACGCTGGCGCGTAAGCGAGAGTTCCGCTGGGCCGATCGCGCAGTGGCTGGACCAGCAGCAGGCGCCTCGCGTTGCGACGCAGAGCGCCTGGCGCGTGGTCAAGGGTGACGACGGCCGCGGCTATCTGCTCACCCTGGTGCCGCTGAGCCAGGCCGGTGACGTCATGCAGCGCCCGGTCACCGCGGTGGCGATCTGGAAGGATATCTCGCAGCAGCTTGAGCAGCGCGACGAGCTGGTCATGGCCACCTGGCTGCGCTGGGGGCTGGCCTGGCTGATCGCCGAAGCCTGTCTGCTGCTGCTGCTGTGGGGCACGCGTCGGGTCACGCGTGAGACCATGCTCGCCCACCAGCAGCGCCTGGAGCAGCAGAAGCGCTCGCTGGTCGGGCTCAACCATAGCCTCGAGGCGCAGAAGGAGGCGCTGCAGACGCTCAACGATATCGCTGCGCTGCAGGAAACCTCCTTTCCGTTGCTGGTTGAGCGCGCACTCCAGGCGGGGGCGGCGCATCTCGACATGCCGTACGCGATCGCCAACCGGATCGATGGCGACGATTACATCATCCAGGCCGCCTACTCTCCGGACGATCGCTTCGCGCGCGGGCAGGTGCTCAAGACCAGCGATACCTTCTGCAGCGCGGTGGTGGCGCGCAGCGACGTGGTGGCATTCACCGACGCCGACACCGAGGGCTGGAACGACCACCGCTGCCGCCTGCTGTTCGGGCTCAAGAGCTATATCGGCGCACCGATCTGGGTCCACGGCCAGCGCTTCGGCGCGCTCGCCTTCAGCAGCGAGCAAATCCGCGGTCGGCCGTTCGACGAGGCCGACCGCGAGTTCGTGCGCCTGCTGGCGCGCTGGGTCGGGGCGACCCTGATGCGCTGGCAGGAGGTCGAGGCGCGTGACGAGATCGCCAAGCGCCTGGCCAAGATCGCCTCCCAGATCCCCGGGCTGATCTATCAGTATCATCAGGATCTCGATGGACGCCCCTCGTTTCCTTATGCCAGCGAGGCGATACGTACCTATTACGGCGTCACGCCGGAGGAGGCCAAGCTCGATGCGACGCAGGTCTTCGAGCATATCGTGCCGGAAGACATGGAGCGGCTGCTGACGTCGATCAGCGAGTCGGAGAAGAATCTGACGCCATGGCACTGCGAGTATCGGGTGCAGCAAGCCAATGGCGAGATCATCTGGCTGTCGGGTCAGTCGATCCCCGAGCGCGAGGCGGATGGCAGCACCACCTGGCATGGCTTCCTGCACGATGTCACCGAGCGCAAGCGCAGCGAGCGCCTGAAGACCGAGTTCATCTCCACGGTGAGCCACGAGCTGCGCACGCCCTTGACCTCGATCTCCGGCTCGCTGGGGCTGATCCAGGGCGGTGCCCTGGGTACGCCGCCGGAGAGCATGCGCTCGATGCTGAGCGTGGCCCACAGCAACGCCCAGCGCCTGATCATGCTGATCAACGACCTGCTCGACATGGAGAAGCTGGTCGCCGGCAAGATGACGTTCCAGATGCAGGAACAGCCGCTGATGCCGCTGATCGATCAGGCGATCGAGGCCAATCAGGCCTACGCCGATCAGTTCAAGGTGCACTATGTGGTCACCGAGCGCCTGGACGAGGCCGAGGTCAACATCGATGCCATGCGGCTGCAGCAGGTGCTGAGCAATCTGCTCTCCAACGCCGCCAAGTTCTCGCCCCCCGACATGCAGGTCGAGGTGCGCGTGGAGGCGGTCGGTGAGCGGGTGCGGGTCAGTGTGATCGACCACGGCCCGGGCATCCCCGAGGCGTTCCACGAGCGTATTTTCCAGAAGTTCTCCCAGGCCGACGGTTCGAGCACGCGCAAGCAGGGCGGCACCGGGCTGGGCCTGGCGATCACCCGGGAGCTGGTCGAGCGCATGCGCGGCTCGATCAGCTTCTTCTCCGAGGAGGGCCAGGGGGCCTGCTTCTTCTTCGAGCTACCGCGTCTGGTGCGTCCGGATGCCGCCGAGCGTTCGGCGCTGGCCGAGCGCCTGGCGGGGCAGGCGGAGGAGGGCGGGAGCGCTGCGGGGACACGCCTGCTGATCGTCGAGGACGATCCGGATACCGCCCTGCTGCTGGCGATCCTGATTCGGCGCTGGGGCTATCAGGCCGAGGTCGCGCACACCCTGGAGGAGGCGCTAGGCTGGATCGAGCGGCGCAGCTTCGATGCCATCACCCTCGATCTGATGCTGCCCGATGGCAGCGGCCTGAGCCTGCTGCGCCAGCTGCGTGAGCAGCCGGAGACGCGCGACCTGCCGGTGCTGGTGGTGTCGGCGATCGCCGGCGAAGGGCAGCTGGAGATTGGCGGGCAGCTCAACGCCGTCGACTGGCTGGCCAAACCGTTCGATGAGCGACGCCTGGCGCATGCGCTCAAGGGCTCGCTGAAGGGGCGTCCGCAGCGCGAGCGCATCATGCACGTGGAGAGCGATGCCGAGCTGACCCGCCGCGTGGCCGGTCAGATCGCGGCGAGCATGACGCTGGACGTGGCGCGCTCGGTGGCCGAGGCGCGCTATCTGCTCGACAGCAACGACTACGGCCTGATCTCACTCGATCTGACCGGAAATCATGGGCCTGGCTGGGAGATCATCCCGCTGCTGAGCCAGTTGCCGCATCATCCGGCGGTGATCATTCTCTCCGAGCAGACCTTGGCACCGAACCTGCTCGGCCGGATCGATACCGCCATCGCGCGCCCGGGGCTCTCCGCCGAGGAGCTGCGTGAAGCCTTCGACCGCCAGCTGCAGGGTCGCCGCCGCGATGATGACAAAGACACGCAAGGAGATAGCTGAGATGCAAGCGTTACACCGGGTTCTGCACGTCGAGGACGACCCGTCGATCCAAGAGGTGGCACGGATCGCGCTGGAGGTGGTCGGCGGCATGGAGGTCGCCAGCTGCGACAATGGCCAGTCGGCGCTGGAAAAGGCCGCCGAATGGCAGCCGGACCTGATCCTGCTGGACGTGATGATGCCCGGTATCGATGGCCCCACCACCCTGGCGCGACTGCGCGAGCAGGACGCCACGCGGGAGATCCCGGTGATCTTCATGACCGCCAAGGTGCAGCCCAGCGAGATCGAGCATTACCGCAGCATCGGCGGGCTGGACGTGGTGATCAAGCCGTTCGATCCGATGACGTTGGCGAGCCAGCTACGCGAGATCTGGGAGCGCACGGATGAGCGATGAGGACGTCCAGGCGCGGCTGGCGGCACTGCGTGTGCAGTACGCCGAGCGCCTCGGCAACGACCTGCAGACGCTGATCGCCCAGGCGCGCGAACTCGCCGCACGCCAGCGCAGCGTCGAGCCCGCGGCGCTGGAGACGCTGCGCCAGGGGCTGCACCGGATTGCCGGCTCCGCCGGCACCTTCGGCTATCCGGCGCTGGGGCGGGAAGCGCGTGAGATGGAGCTGTGGGTGCAGACCGTGTTGGAGACCGCGGTGGCGCCGACGTCGCCCATGCTCAGCGCGCTCAACGACCGCCTCTGCGATAGCTATCGCGTGCTTACCGATACTCAGGTGCCAGCGCTGGCCGAACCCCATGCCAGCCATGCCGCGGGGGGAGAGGAGCGCCCGGTGCGGGTAGGTGTCATGAGCCAGGATGCCAGCGACGTGCTGGAGCAGGCGTTGAGCGGCTTCGGCTATGCCTGCCGGCGCTTGGCGACCCCGAGCGAGTGGCGCGAGTGGCAGCCCGACGTGGCGGTGATCGATACCGCCTCGCTGAGTCCGGCGAGGTGGCAGGCATGCACCGCGGCGGTGCCCGGCGCCCGGCGTATCCTGCTCAGCGCCGATGGCGGCTTCGACGCCCGGCTGCAAGCGGTGCGCGACGGTGCCGACGGCTTCTTCACCCATCCGGTGGACGTGCCGGCGCTGGAGCGACGTCTGCGCCATCTGGTCAGCCAGCCACAGCAGGATCCCTACCGCGTGCTGATCGTCGACGACGACACCGAGCTGGCCGAGCACTTCCGCCTGACGCTGAAGATCGCCGGCATCGAGTCGCGGGTGATCGAACACCCGCGTGACGTGCTGCGTGGTCTGCGTGAATTCGTCCCCGACCTGGTGCTGATCGACATCAACATGCCGGGCTGTTCGGGCCCGGAACTGGCGCGTCTGATTCGCTTCGACGACGACTGGCTGCGCATTCCGCTGATCTATCTCTCGGCCGAGTCCGATGCCCAGCGCCAGGCCCAGGCACTGGCCCAGGCGGGTGACGACTTCCTGGTCAAGCCGATCTCCGACGTGGCGCTGACCGCGGCGGTGACCGCACGCGCCCAGCGCTCGCGCCAGCTGAGCCAGGCGCTGGCCCGTGACGGCCTGACCGGGCTGATCAAGCACCCGGCGATCAAGGAGCTGATCGAGATCGAGCAGTCACGCACCCAGCGCAGCGGCGCCGAGGCGTGCGTGGTGATGATCGATATCGACCGCTTCAAGACGATCAACGACACCTATGGTCACGGCACCGGCGACTACGTGATCCGCCTGCTCGCCAACCTGCTGCGCCAGCGCCTGCGTCGGGTCGACCATATCGGCCGCTATGGGGGGGAGGAGTTCGTCGCCGTATTGCCGGCATGCTCGCTGGATAACGCGCGCGAAGCGATCGAACGTATCCGCGAGAGTTTCGCTCAGCTCGAGTGCGTGGCGGGGCAGGCGGTGTTCCATGCCACCTTCAGTGCCGGCGTGGCCAGTACCCTTGACTGGACCGACGCCGGCGCGCTGCTGGAGGCCGCCGATCGCGCCATGTACGACGCCAAGCAGGGCGGACGCAATCAGGTGCGGGTGGCGCGGGACGCCACACCACAGACCTGAGCACGCTGCCGTTGGGTGCCTGCCTCCAGGGCACTTCAGCGGCGGTTCTTGCGCGCTTCCTTGGTTCGGCTGAGCTGACGCGCGCGCGCCTTCTCGCGATCGTTGGCGTCAGCGTGCTTGTCGTAGGGGTTGTCGCCGGAGCGGAACTCAAAGCGGATCGGCGTACCCCGCACCTTGAGCACCTTGCGGAAGGTATTGGTGAGATAGCGCTTGTAGGCTTCCGGCAGCGCCGACGTCTGGTTGCCATGGACGACGATGATCGGCGGGTTGCTGCCACCCTGGTGGGCCATGCGCAGCTTGATCCGACGACCATTGATCAGCGGCGGCTGGTGCTCGCTGACCGCGTCCTGCAGCAGGGTGGTCAGGCGGTTGGTCGACCAGTGGCTGTTGGCGCTGGCGAAGGCCTTGTCGACCGACTTGTAGAGATCGCCCACGCCGGTGCCGTGCAGTGCCGAGATGAAGTGCAGATCGGCGTAGTCGGCGAAGCCGAGGCGGCGCTTGATGTCCGCGCGCATCTTCTCACGCGCTTCCTGCTCCAGACCATCCCACTTGTTCACCGCCAGCACCAGCGCGCGGCCGCTCGACAGCACGTAGTCGAGCAGGTGCAGATCCTGTTCGACCAGGCCGCTGCGGGCGTCGAGCACCATGATCGCGACATGGCACTCCTTGATCGCCTCGAGGGTCTTGACGATCGAGAACTTCTCGGCGGTGAGGGTGACGTTCTTGCGTCGCCGGATACCCGCGGTATCGACCAACACGTAGGGCTTGCCGCGGCGCTCGAAGGGGATCTCGATGGCATCGCGGGTGGTGCCGGCCTCGTCGAACACCACCACGCGGTCTTCGCCCAGCATGCGGTTGACCAGGGTCGACTTGCCCACGTTGGGGCGGCCGATCACACCGATGTGCACCCCCGGGTGGCCACCCTGCGGGCCGGCCAGCGGATCGCGGGCGGGGAAGGGCTCGAGCACTTCGTCGATCAGCGTGGTGACATTGCGCCCGTGGGAGGCGGCGATCGGCCGCGGGTCGCCGAGGCCCAGACCCCAGAAGTCGGCCATGCCGATCTGTTCGTCGAGGCCGTCGGTCTTGTTGACCACCAGCCAGGTCTTCTTCTGGTTCACCCGCAGGTGATTGGCGATGGCCTGATCCGCCGGCATCAGCCCGGCGCGGGCGTCGACCAGGAACAGCACGATATCGGCTTCGTCGATGGCGGTGAGCGACTGCTCCGCCATGGCGGCGTCGATGCCTTGCTCATCGCCACTGATACCACCGGTATCGATGACGGTGTAGGCCTTGTCGCCGAGCTGGCCGTTACCGTACTTGCGGTCTCGGGTGAGGCCGGGGAAATCGGCCACCAGGGCGTCGCGCGAGCGCGTCAGGCGATTGAACAGCGTCGACTTGCCGACATTGGGGCGGCCAACCAGGGCGATAACGGGGGTCATGGCGATTCGCAAACGAGCAGCGGGAGAATGGCGCCGACGCGGGAAGAGCGCCGACGACGTCAGGGTATGGGCGAGGATGAAAGCGCACCAGCCTCGCGTTCTGGCGCGATTCTAGCATACACCGCCGCTGGGCACAGACCACGATCCTTCACCGGCGTGTGCCGGATCTCGCCAGGCCCCAGACGACGACGGCCCCGCCTAGGCGGGGCCGTCGTCAAGACGCAGAGTGCGCGTCTCAGGGCTTGACGGTCTTGAGGTCGTAGGCGACCAGACGGCCGTCGTTGGCGTAGACGTAGAGACGCTTGTCGCCGGTCAGCAGTGGCAGGGTGATGCCGCTGCCGCTGACATGGACGCGCCCGCTCATCTCGCCGGTGGTGGCATCGAGCAGGTGCACGTAGCCCTCGTAGTCGCCCACGGCGATATTGCCGTCGACGAAGGCGGGCGAGGTCAGCCAGCGCCCTTCGAGGGTGTCGGCGTCCCACATCACGCGGCCGGAGTCGGCTTCGATGGCGAGCACGTGGCTGGCGGCATTGACCGTGAACAGGTAGTTGCCCACCACCAGCGGAGTCAGGTAGCTCGACTCCTTGCGCTCCCACAGCACCTTGCCGGAGGTCGCTTCGAGCGCCACGAGACGGCCGTTGTAGCTGGTCACGAACAGGCGACCGTCGCGGGTCAGCACCGGCTGGCCGTCGAGATCGACCAGCTGATCGACTTCGGTACGGCCCTGGGGCACAGCGACACGCATGTCCCACAGCGGCTGGCCGCTACGGTTGTCGAGGGTGACCAGGCGACCGTTGGCGAAGCCGGCGAAGGTGACCGGCTCGATGGTCCGCGGCGTGCCGGTGCCACGCAGAGTCAGCGCCGGGATCGCGCTGGAGTAGACCCACTTTTCCTGACCATCGGCTCGGTCGAGGGCGGTCACCGCGCCGTCGACGCTCTGCGCGATCACCAACTGACTGTTGACCTGGGGCGGTGCCAGCACCTCGCTGGAGACCCGCGAACGCCAGGCGATGCTGCCGTCGGTGCGGTCCACCGCCAGCACTTCGCCGTTGCGGGTGCCCAGATAGAGGCGGCCGGGGTCGGCGCCGATGCCGCTGGAGATCGGCGTGCCGAGCTCCACTTCCCACTGGGTGTCACCGCTGTCGGTGTCGATCGCGCGCAGATCGCCGGTCTGGTCGACGGCGTAGATCGTGCCGCCATCGACCAGCGGGGTCAGCGGATACTGGGCGCGGCCCAGACCTTCGCCGATGTCCTGGCTCCAGCGCTCGTCGAGTTCGACGGTGGCGGGGAAGTCCTTGAGCTCCTTGGGCGGATACTGGGGTTCGACGCTACCGGCGCAGCCGGCCAGCAGGGTCGCGGTCAGCCCCAGGGGCAGCAGTAGGCGGGTCAGTTTCATGGGGTAGCGTCCTTTGCACCGAGGTCGTCGAGCTTGAGCTGAAGGCCGTAGAGCGTCTGATCCGACGCCTGCGCCAGGTTCTGCGCTTCCTGATACGCCTGACGGGCGTCGTCGTCGCGGTCGAGGGCGACGAAGGCGTCACCGCGTACCGCCTGGCGCTGCGCCTCGAGCGCTTCGGGGAAACTGCCGTCGAGGGTCTTCAAGGCGCTGTCGGCGTCCTTGGCGGCGATCTGCAGGCGCGCCAGTTCGAGCTTGGCCAGCCCCTGCATGTAGGGGCGGTCGCTGTCGGCGATCACCGGTTCGAGCGCCTTCCGGGCGCGGGCGTCGTCGTTGCCGCCCACCGCCAGCTTGGCCTCGATCAGGCCAGCGAGATCGGCATAGAGCGTGCCGGCGTGATCGCTTTCGAGCTTGTCGGCCAGCTCGAAGGCCTGGGCGCGCGCCTTGTCATCGGGGCTATCGCTGGCAGCGATGGCGATGAGCTGCTGATAGGTCACCGAGGCCTCGGCGGACTGGTTCTCCTGATGGCGCTGCCAGGCGTGCCAGCCCAGCACCAGCGCTACGGCGACGACGATGCCGACCAGCAGCGCGGTGCCGTTGGACTTCCACCACTCCTTGATCGCATCCAGCTGTTCTTCTTCGCTTCTCAGCTCCGCCACGGGCGGTCTCCTTACACTGTGTGACTCGGCGCCCGCTCAATCAGGCGCGCTATCGATGCCGTCTGGGCTTTTCCTGGCATCACGCCTCGCCGACGATGTGCTCGGCGAGCCAGGCGATGGCCGCGTCCTGGTCCAGGGTCTGCTGCTCGCCGTCATCGCGCAGCGGCTTGAGGGTCAGACGGCCGTTGGCGATCTCGTCCTCGCCCAGGATCAGCGCGACCCGGGCGCCGCTGCGGTCGGCGCGCCGGATCTGGCTCTTGAAGCTGCCGCCGCCGCAGTGTACCTGAAGGCGCAGCCCCGGCAGAGTGTCGCGCATGCGCTCGCCCAGCAGCAGCGCCTGGCGCTCGGCGCCGTCGCCCATCGCCAGCAGGTAGGCGTCGACACCGCCCATGGCTTCGTCGGGGATCAGGTCAAGGGTCTCCAGCAGCAGCATCAGGCGTTCGAGGCCGATGGCGAAGCCCACCGCCGGCACGGCCTTACCGCCGAGCTGCTCGACCAGTCCATCGTAGCGGCCGCCGCCACACACCGTGCCCTGGCTGCCCAGCGCCGTGGTGGTCCACTCGAACACGGTGCGCGAGTAGTAGTCGAGCCCGCGCACCAGGCGCGGATTGAGACGGTAGCCGATACCGGCGGCGTCCAGGGTCGCCTTGAGCTGCTCGAAGTGCTCGCGCGACTCGTCGTCGAGATGATCGAAGAGCTGCGGGGCACCGGCGAGCATCTCGGCCATGTCCGGGTTCTTGGAGTCGAGAATGCGCAGCGGGTTGCTGGTCAGGCGCCGCTGTGAATCTTCGTCGAGCACCTCGCGATGGGCCTCGAAGTAGGCCACCAGGGCCTCGCGGTAGCGCGCCCGGGCCTCGGGCGAGCCCAGCGAGTTGAGTTCGAGGGTGACGTGCTCGGACATGTCCAGCTGGCGCCACAGACGCGCCGAGAGCAAGATGATCTCGGCGTCGATATCCGGCCCGGTCATGCCGTAGGCTTCGATACCGATCTGGTGGAACTGGCGATAGCGCCCCTTCTGCGGCCGCTCGTAGCGGAACATCGGGCCCATGTACCAGAGCCGCTGGGTCTGGTTGTGCAGAAGGCCGTGCTCCATCGCCGCGCGCACCACCGCCGCGGTGTTCTCCGGGCGCAGGGTCAGGCTCTCGCCGTTGCGGTCGTCGAAGGTGTACATCTCCTTCTCGACCACGTCGGTGGCTTCGCCGATCGAGCGTGCGAACAGACCGGTCTGCTCGACGATCGGGGTACGAATCTCGCGGTAGTCGTAACGCGCCACCAGCGCGCGCAACTGGCGTTCCAGGTACTGCCACGCGGGCGACTGATCCGGCAGTAGATCGTTCATGCCGCGGATGGCTTGTATCTTGTTGCTCAACTGACACTCCTGCCTAAAGGAAAGCGCCGCGGACTCCCGGCCCGCCGGCGCTGGATGGTTCTTCGAGGGAAAGGGTTCAGGCCCCGCGGGCGATCACAGCCTCGTCGCGCGCTTCCTTCTCCTTGGCCTTGGCCCGGATCAGCGCTTCGAGATCGTCGACCAGATGGTCGTTGCGCAGCTTGCTCGCCGGCTTGCCGTCGATATAGACCAGGTTGGCGGGGCTGCCGCCGGTGAGCCCGATATCGCTCTCCTTGGCCTCGCCCGGGCCGTTGACCACGCAGCCGATCACCGAAACGTCGAGCGGGGTCATGATGTCATCGAGGCGCTCCTCGAGGGCATTCATGGTGCCGATCACGTCGAAGTTCTGGCGCGAGCAGCTGGGGCAGGCGATGAAGTTGATGCCCTTGGAGCGTAGCCGCAGGCTCTTGAGCATGTCGTAGCCTACCTTGATCTCCTCCACCGGATCGGCGGCCAGCGAGACCCGGATGGTGTCGCCGATGCCATCCATCAGCAACATGCCCAGGCCGATCGAGGACTTGACCGTACCCGAGCGCAGCCCGCCCGCCTCGGTGATGCCCAGGTGCAGCGGCTGCTCGATCTGAGTCGCCAACTGGCGGTAGGCCGCCACCGCCATGAACACGTCGCTGGCCTTGACGCTGACCTTGAAGTCGGGGAAGTCGAGCCGGTCGAGGTGATCGATATGGCGCATGGCGGATTCGACCAGCGCTTCCGGCGTCGGTTCGCCGTACTTCTTCTGCAGGTCTTTCTCCAGCGAGCCGGCGTTGACGCCGATACGGATCGGGATGCCATTGTCGCGGGCAGCGCTGACCACCGCCTGCACCCGCTCCTCGCGGCCGATGTTGCCGGGGTTGATGCGCAGACAGTCGACGCCCAGTTCGGCCACGCGCAGGGCGATCTTGTAGTCGAAGTGGATGTCGGCGACCAGCGGCACGCTGACCCGACGCTTGATCTTGCCGAACGCCTCGGCGGCGTCCATGTCCGGCACCGAGACGCGCACGATATCGGCGCCGGCCACCTGCAGGCGCTCGATCTGTGCGACCGTGGCATCGACATCGAGGGTGTCGGTGTTGGTCATGCTCTGCACGGAGATGGGGGCACCGCCGCCGACGGCGACGTTGCCGACATGGATCTGACGCGAGAGGCGGCGGGTGATCGGAGAGTGCATGTGCATGGTGCTTCTCAGTCTCCCAGCGTGAAGCGGGCGACGTTGTTGCCGCCGGTGTATTGGCCAAGGTCGACCGTCCGGCCGCGGTAGCGCAGCGAGACACCGCTGGCGTTGCCGATGGTCAGACGGAAGGGCGGTTTGCCGCTGGCAGTCGCCTGACTGCCGGCGGACTGCAGACCGCTGAAGATACGCTTGTCGGTGGCGTCGTAGATCTCGGTCCACGACTGCTGGTTGAAGGTCAGCGAGAGCGTGTTGACGTCGGCGCTGGGCGTGCTCTGGGCGCTCTCGTCGCTGGACGCGGCGGCGGTATCGGCACTCTGGCCCGCAGCGTTTTGATCGCTAGCGCCCTGGGTGTCCGTGCCCTGGGTGTTCGTGCCCTGGGTGTTCGTGCCGGTGCTCGCGCCAGCGGTCTGGGCACTGGCGGCGACCGACTGCGCCTCACGCTCGTCGGCAGTCGGCGGCGTGCTGTCGCTGGTCGGCGCGGCGCCGGTGTCGCCGGCGGTGTCGGCAGCGGCCGGGGTGTCGGCGGCCGTGGGCATCGGCGGCAGTGCGGTATCGCTGTTGGGGGCGAGCTGGGTGCCGGTATCGGCGGCCGGTGCGGCGTCGCTCGTGCCGTCGAGGGAGTCGACCGCGATCGGCGCGTCGTCGCTGGCGCCACCGAACAGATCGTTGCCCTCGCGGCTCTGCCACCACACCAGTGTGAGCCCGATCAGCGCGGCGATCACCAGCAGCGTGAACAGCCTAATGACCCAGGCGCCGACGCGTGACGGCGGCCGCGTGGTATTCACCGGCGAGAGCTTGCGCTCGATGTCGGACTGGCCGTGGGCGGCGTTGTAGGCGCTCACCACCTGGCGCTCGTTCATGCCCAGCAGGCGCGCGTAGGCGCGTACGTAGCCGCGGCGGTAAGCGGCGATGGGGACCTGCTCGAAGTTGTCCTGCTCCAGCCCTTCGACCACGCTGGGTCGCAGGTTGAGCTGCAGCGCCACCTCGTCGAGGCTGAGTCCCTGGCGTTCACGTTCTGCCCGCAGCATCTTGCCGGCGGACTCGGCGTGGGTGCTGTGCTCGCTCTCTTGCTGCTGTTCGTCGATGGCGCTCATGCGCGAAAATCCTTCTGCATTCTAGGGTCCATGCGCCTCAGGAACCGCTCAGCTGTTGACGGTAGAAGGCCGCCCGCGTCGAATCGCCCTGGGCACTGGCGATATCGCTCGCCAGGCGCAGGCTCTCGGGGCTGGTGCCGGCCACGGTGAAGTAACGCTGCAAGCGTTCCCAGGCGCGTTCGTTATTACCCTGCGTATGATCGATGCGTGCCAGGGCGAGCAGGCTGCGCGCGTTGCGCGGATCGATGTCCAGCGCGCGACGATAGCTCGCCTGCGCCGCCTGGGCATCGCCCGTCATGTCCTGACACTGGCCCAGATTCGCGAACAGCTGGGCGCGTTTGGTATAGGTGATATCGCGGCTGGCCAGCGTCAGCTGCTGGCACGCCTGCGCATAGCGCTCGCGCTGATAGAGTAGCGCGGCGTAGTTGTTGCGGATACGGGTGGCATCGGGCGCCGCTGCCAGCGCGCGCTCGAAGAAACGCGCGGCGAGATCGAATTCACGCTGGCGTTGGTAGAGCAGTGCCAGGCCTTCCAGCGCCTCGGCGTCACGCGCATCCAGGGTGAGCGCGTGTTCCAGCGCCTGCTGGGCGCGTGGCAGATTGTCTTCGGCCAGGTACGCCTTGCCCAAGCGAGTATAGGCGGCGGCCGCATCGCTCTTGTTCTCGGCGCGCGGTGCATTGGAGGCCACCGGCGTGGCACAGCCGCTGATCAGGCACGCCAGGCCCACGGCGATAGCGACAGCGCGTACCGGTGGTGGACAGAATTGGCGGCTCATTGACGGCTCTCCCGCAGCTCGGACACGCGTTGCGTGCTGGCCTTGTTACGAACGGCTGAAAACAAAGCGGTTTTGGGGCTCCCATCAAAGCGCCGCACCGGATCGAAGTCAAGGCGGCGAGGGTGCGATCGGCACCGGATGGGGGCGCAGCGGAACCGATTCAGTCGGCGTCGAGCTGGATCGACTGAATGTAGCGTTCGTGGCGCTTGGTCCGATCCTTGACCCGGCCGACCAGCTGGCCGCAGGCGGCGTCGATGTCGTCACCACGGGTCGAGCGTACCGGCGCGGTATAGCCCAGGTCGTAGAGCCAGCGCTGGAAGCGCATGACCTGATTGCGCGACGGGGTCTCGTAGCCCGAGTGCGGGAACGGATTGAACGGAATCAGGTTGATCTTGCACGGCAGCTCGTCGAGCAGCTTGGCCAGCTGTTCGGCGTGCGCCTGCTGGTCGTTGACGTCCTTGATCAAGGTGTACTCGATGGTGATGTGGCGGGTGTCGCCGCACTTGTCGAGGTAACGCTTGCAGGCGTCGAGCAGCTTGCGAATGTTGTACTTGCGGTTGAGCGGCACCAGCTCGTTGCGCAGCTCGTCGTTGGCTGCGTGCAGCGAGATCGCCAGGCTCACGTCGAGTTCGTCGCCGAGCTTGTCGATCATCGGTACCACGCCAGAGGTGGAGAGCGTGACCCGGCGCTTGGACAGACCGTAGGCGTTGTCGTCGAGCATCAGCTTCATCGACGGCACTACGTTGTCGTAGTTGAGCAGCGGTTCGCCCATGCCCATCATCACCACGTTGGTGATCGCGCGGCGACCGTCGGCGGCGCTCATGCGCCCGCCGGCACGCTGCTGGGCGACCCACACCTGGCCAATGATCTCGGCGCTGGTGAGGTTGCGCTGGAAACCCTGCTTACCGGTGGAACAGAAGCTGCAGTCGAGCGAGCAGCCCACCTGGGACGAGACGCACAGCGTGCGGCGCGTGCCGTTGTCGGCGGGGATCAGCACGGTCTCGACGTAGCTGCCGTCCTCGACCTCGAGCACCCACTTGCGGGTACCATCGCTGGAGGTGCCTTCGTAGACCACACCCGGGCCGCGGATCTCGGCGTGTTCGGCCAGGCGTGCACGCAGCGGCTTCGACAGATTGGTCATCGACTCGAAATCGTCGCAGCCTTCCTGGTGGATCCATTTCATGACCTGGGCGGCGCGAAACTTCTTCTCGCCCAGCGAGACGAAGAAGGCTTCCATCTGTTCGCGGGAGAGACCCAGAAGATTGGTACGCGGGGTGTCAGTGGCAGCGCTCATGGCAACGGGACCGGCTCGAGAATGGCGGGGTGTCCGGGGGACGCGGGCGACGACCGGCCGCAGCGGCCGGTCGTCTGGCGAATCAGCCGCGCGGGCAGATTTCGCTCTCTTCGAAGAAGTAGCTGATTTCGCGCGCGGCGGATTCGGCGGCGTCGGAGCCGTGTACCGCGTTGGCGTCGATGGAGGTGGCGAAGTCGGCGCGGATGGTGCCCGGCTCGGCTTCTTTCGGGTTGGTGGCACCCATCAGCTCGCGGTTCTTGGCCACGGCGCCTTCACCTTCGAGGACCTGGACCATGACCGGACCGGAAGTCATGAACGCGACCAGGTCGGCAAAGAAACCGCGCTCTTTGTGCTCGGCGTAGAAGCCTTCCGCCTGCGCCTGGGAGAGGTGCAGCATCTTGGCTGCGACGATGCGCAGGCCGGCTTTCTCGAAACGGCTGTAGATGTCGCCGATCGCGTTCTTGGCAACGGCATCGGGCTTGATGATGGACAGCGTGCGCTCGGTAGCCATGTGTTCGGTCTCCTGATCAGTAGAGAAAGGTGGAACCGGCCGCGGTGGCGGCCGGGTATCCGGTTGGGATAGATGAAACGACGCGCCACCGAAGTGGCGCGTCGTCAAAAACGGTTTCGGCCAGGCGCTTTCTACCTCGACACGCTGGACTCTGGGAGAAGGGGCCGAAAAATCGCGCCATTGTAGCCTAAGCATCCGGGGGACGCACCCCGGCTGCTCGCTGCTGTCAGACACTGAAGCATCCGTTCAAACGCTGAAGCTTCCGTTCACACGCTGAAGCTCTCTTTTACACGCTGAAGCTTTCGCCGCAACCACACTCGTCGGTGACATTGGGGTTGTTGAAGCGGAAGAAGCGGTTGAGTCCTTCGTTGACGTAGTCGACCTCGGTGCCGTCGAGGATCGCCAGCGCCTCGCGGTCGACCAGCACCTTGACCCCGCGCTCCTCGAAGGCGATCTCGTCGTCGCGCGCTTCGTCGGCGATATCGAGGACGTAACTGTAGCCGGAGCAGCCGCTCGGCTTGACCGCCACCCGCAGCCCCAGGCCGCTGCCGCGCTCGGCGAGCACGTGGCGGATCTGGTTGGCGGCGGCTTCACTGATGCTGATGCTTTGCATGGCTGTCTCTCCCTGCTCGTGGCGAGTCAATGGCTCGCCTCGCGTTGATGCATGGCGGCACTGGCCGGTTGGCGCAGGCCGTCTAGCGCGCGGCGGATCTCCGCCACGGCGTTGTCTATGTCGTCGGCGCGGGTGAAGCGGCCGAAACTGAAGCGGATCGATGCCAGCGCCTGGGCGTGGGGCACGCCGATCCCCTTGAGTACATAGGAGGGATCGACGCTGGCTGAGTTGCAGGCCGAGCCGGTGGAGACCGCAAGCCCGCGCAGCGCCATCAGCAGCGACTCGCCGTCGACCCCGTCGAAGGCGAGATTGACGATATTGGGCACGCTGTGCGCCGTCGGCGAATGATTGTGGATGCCCGCACAGGGCGCGAGCCCGTCGAGAAAGCGCTGGCGCAGCTCGCGCAGGCGGGCGTCGTCCTGCTCGCGCTCGTCGAGCGCCAGCGCAAAGGCGCTGCCCATGCCCACGATCTGGTGGGTGGGCAGGGTGCCGGAGCGCATGCCGCGCTCATGCCCACCGCCGTGGATCAGTGCCTCCACGCGCAGATTTGGGTCGCGGCGCACGTAGAGCGCGCCGATCCCCTTGGGGCCGTAGGCCTTGTGCGCCGACAGCGACATCAGATCGACCCCCATGGCGGTGACGTCGAGCGCCAGGCGCCCCGCGGCCTGGGCCGCATCGCTGTGGAAGAAGGCGCCGTGGGCATGGGCGACTTCGGCCAGGGCGGCGATATCGTTGACGCTGCCGAGCTCGTTGTTGACCGCCATCAGTGACACCAGCACGGTGTCATCGCGCATCGCCTCGCGCAGCGCCTGCGGGGAGATCAGGCCCTCGCGGGTCGGGGTCAGCCAGGTGACCTCGAAACCCTCGGTCTCCAGCGCCTTGGCCGTGTCGACCACCGCCTTGTGCTCGATGGTCGAGGTGATCAGATGGCGGCCGCGGGCGCGGTTGGCGCGCATCAGGCCGGTCAGAGCCAGGTTGTCGGCCTCGGTGGCGCCGGAGGTCCAGACGATCTCGCGCGGGTCGGCGCCGATCAGGTCGGCGACCTGACGGCGGGCCTGTTCCACCGCCTGCTCCGCCAGCCAGCCCGGCATATGGCTGCGCGAAGCGGGGTTGGCATAGACGCCGTCGAGCGTCAGATGACGCATCATCTGCTCGACCACGCGGGGGTCGGCAGGGGTGGTGGCGGCATAGTCGAGATAGATAGGAGCGCTCATGGCACGGCGAATCTCTACGTTCGGTCGGAGAGCTGAGGCGCTCCCCGTACTCAATATAAAGGCGCCTCTAGATCAAGGCGTAGCCAGATAAAGGCGTCTCTGGCGCTCAGTCGTGAAGTTTGTCCGTAAAGCTTGGTCGTGAAGCCTGTTCTAGCAGCTTAGACCTAAAGCATGGTCTTGAAGCTTGGTCTTGAAGCTGAGTCGTGACGCGTGACCTCGAAGCTTAGCCGCTCAGTGCGACGATACCGTGATCGTTGCCGGATCGTCCTGGCGCGAGGCCGGCGTCTGCCGCTGGCGTTCGGCGATCACCCGCACCTCCTCTCGGCGCACCAGCTCCTGCAGCGTGATGTCGCTGAGAAAGCGCTGGATCTCGTCGGAGAGATCGCACCATAGATGGTGGGTGATGCACTTGCTGCCCTGCTGGCAGTCGGCCTGGCCGTGGCAGCGGGTGGCGTCCACCGACTCGTTGACAGCGTCGATCACCCCGGCGACCGAGATCGCCTCGGAGGCGCGCGCCAGCCGATAGCCGCCGCCCGGACCGCGCACGCTGGTCACCAGCTGCGCCCGGCGCAGGCGTGCGAACAGCTGCTCGAGATAGGAGAGCGAAATGCCCTGGCGCTTGGAGATATCGGCCAGGCATACCGGTCCCTGATCGGCGTTGAGCGCCAGATCGAGCATGGCGGTGACGGCGTAGCGGCCCTTGGTGGTCAAACGCATTGGCGGAGTCGGCGGTCGCTGCAAAGATGCCGGCATTATGGAAAACCCGAGTAGAACGGTCAACCATTCCCCGCGGCGCCGCATCGCCCCGGCAGCCGTCGTGGTGAGGCCGCCGGCGTGCTCATTCGCTGTCGCGATTTGGAGATGGCGCGATCTCGCGCAGGCGCTTGTCCATGGTGCCGAGGATGCCGCGCAGGATGTTCATCTCCATGCTGTCGAGATGCGCGCGCAGGAACAGCCGGCGCAGACGGGCCATGAGCTGGCGCGGGTTCTCCGGGTCGTGGAATTCCAGCGTGGTCAGGGTGCGCTCCAGATGGGCGAAGAAACGCTCCATGTCGGCGTGGCTGGCCGGCGGGTTGTCCCAGGCCACGCCGAACGGCTGGGCGCTTTCGTCATCCGCGTCCGGGGCCGGTTCGCTGGCGCTGAGCCACGCCTGGCGGCACTCGTAGGCCAGTACCTGCACCGCCGCGGCGAGGTTGAGCGAGCTGAAGTCAGGGTTGGTGGGGATGTGCACGTGGCGATGGCAACGCTGCAGTTCGGCATTGGTGAGCCCGGTATCCTCGCGCCCGAACACCAGGGCGACCCGGCTCTGGCGCGGTGCCAGCGCTGCGGGCAGGCTCTCCGCCAGGGCGCGCGGGCCGATCAGCGGCCAGGGTAGGTGGCGTGAACGCGCGCTGGCGCCCACCACCAGGGTGCAGTCGGCGACCGCCTCCTCGAGCTGGTCATGGACGCGGGCGCCTTCCACCAGCGCGTTGGCGCCGGAGGCGCGGGAGTAGGCCTCGCGATCCTGGGGGTCGCAGCGCGGCGCCACCAGCGCCAGGTCGTCGAGCCCCATATTGCGCATGGCGCGGGCGGCCCCGCCGATATTGCCGGGGTGGCTGGTGCCGATCAAAACGATACGAATACGGTCGAGCATGCTGGAGGTATCGAACGTTGGTGTGTCGAACATGGGTGTGTCGGACATGGGTCTGTCGAGCCTGGGGGTGTCGAGTAGCGGGAGACCGAGCCCAGGGCTGGCGAGCATGAGCGCGTCGGCCATCGGGCGCAAAACGGGAAAACGCGTAGTCTATCATGCCCGTGCTCTGTTAGACTCTGCCGCGCTCTTTAACAGCTTTCGATCCCGCTCTCGATACCGTTTTCGATAGATACCAAGGCCAGATCCATGCATCCGATGGTTCAATTCGCGCTGCGTGCCGCACGTAGCGCCGCTGAACAGTTCGTTCGCATCCGCGACCGTCTCGAAGTCAGCCACGATGAGCAGGCCACCTCCGGTCTGCTGCAAGACACCGCGCGTAATGCCGAAACGCTGATCGTGCATCAGCTCTCCCGCGGTTACCCCAAACACGGCGTGTCCGGACGCTTCACCCCTTACCGCGAAGGCAAGGGCGAGGAGCGCGACACCGTATGGCACATCGAGCCCTTTCACGGCGAGTCCAATCTCGGCGTGGGCAGCCGCCAGTTCGCGATCTCGATGGTCTGTCTGGTCAAGGGTCGCCCCGAGCATGCGGTGATCGTTGCGCCGTTCAGCGATGACGAGTTCCTGATCAGTCGCGGTCGCGGTGCCCAGGGCAACGGCAAGCGCCTGCGCGTCTCCAAGACGGTCGGCGTGCCCGGGGCGCGTCTCGCGCTCTCCTGGCCCAGTGAAGAGTACCGCTCGCGCTGGCTGCCGCAGTATCTGACCGTAGTCGAGCGTCTCGGGCCGCAGATCGATACGCTGATCGGCAGTGGCTGTGCGCTGCTCGACCTGCTCGAGTTCGCCGCCGGACGTACCGATGCGGCCTTCGTGCTGGGTCTCGAGGAGCAGGATCACTGGGTCGGCTCGCTGCTGCTCAAGGAAGCCGGTGCGCTCTCTGGTGCCATCGACGGTTCGCCCAGCGTGGAAGTGGGCGGCACCCTGATGGCTGCCGGCCCACGCCTCTACAAGGCCCTGGCCCAGCAGTTGAAAGCGAGCGTCTGACGCCTCGGGCGTCACGCCCGCAGCGCATCAGGCGCTGCTGACATAGAGACACCCCGCCGGTTTCGCCGGCGGGGTGTCTTTGTTTATAGCTCGTGTTTATGGCTTGGGCTGCTGAAGGGCGGCCTGCGCTGTGCGGGAACGGGGCGCCTGAGAGGGCGCCCCGGCGCTCAGATACGCTTGCCCAGATTCACGAACAGCGTGCTGGTGCGCGCATTGTCGGGATCGACGCTGGCACCGACCTGGGTATCGACGCCCCAGAGCGTGGCACGCGCACCGAGGTTGACCTCGACATAGTCACGATCGAAGGTGAGCTTGGGCACGTGATACTCGCCCAGCTGCGGCAGGCTCTGCAGCGTCGCCGCGACCCCTTCGCTCTTTTCGAACTCGTGGTTGTAGGTGAGCTGCAGGTAGGGGTTGAGCGTCGGCCCGTGGCGGCGGATCTGCCAGCCGACCCGGCCCACCAGCGAGTCGATGTCCTGATCGGGATAGCTCAGCGAGGTCGACGCCTGGCCCTCTTCGTCATAGCCATCGAGCTTGACCCGCTGCCAGGTCACCCCGGCGATCGGCCCGGTGCGCACGTCGCCCTCGGGAATCGCGAAGGCGCTGAACTCGTAGCCGGCGTTGAGCGCGGCACTCAGATTGCTGCCGTCCGGCGAGCCGCGGTGGTGGCGGGTCGCGCTGCCCAGCTGCACTTCGCGATCGATGTCGTAGTCGAGCCAGCTGTAGCTCAACTGGGCGTTGACCCAGGCGCTTTCGGCATACCAGCCGGAGAAGAGACCGAGGGTGGTGTCCTTGCGCTGGAAGTTGCCGCGGCCGTCGCCGAAGTCGGCATCTTGATCGCCGTAGCCGACGAACCCGCCGAGTACCAGCCCGTCTTGATACCAGTCCACCCCGAACAGCCCTGCCGGCATGCTGGCGTCATACAGATCGCCGGAGTCGAGCTGCTGATGCTCGGCGCGTAGATCGCCCCACCAGCGCAGGCCGTTGGCCAGCGGCACCGCATTAAGATGCTCGGCGACCCGGTTGGCCCGCGAGCGCCCGCTGAGTACCGCCGAATGGGTCAGCAACTGCTGCTGCTGCGGGGCTTCTAGCAGCGAGATCACGTACTCGCCGATGATCCGATGGGTGGCGGTGGTGGGGTGAACGTCGTCGGCGAACACATAGCTTTCGTCGGCGCCGGGAGCGACCAGGGTATTGGGCGTACACAGCGGCAGCGTCTGGGTACAGGCGCGGTCGGTGACATTGGTGAAGCCGTAGGCGCTGGGGTCGGCGACCACCTCCTGCAGCAGACCGAAGGTATCCACCGGGATCACCTCGGCGCCGCTGGCAGCCACCGCGGCGTAGAGCGCGCTGTTGTACTGGCTCGCCAGCGCGGTGGCGGTCGCGCTGGTGACGGGGTCACCGTTGAAGCGCGGCGTCAGGCCGAAGTCGGGGATGTTGAACAGCAGCACATGGCGCGCGCCGGCACCTTCCAGTGTGGCGAGAATGCCCGCGGTGCCGGTGACCGCCGTGGTGATGGTGCTCTGGGCGTCGGCGCCGCCGGCCACCGCGAACAGATCGTTGGCGCCGCCCCAGACGGCGTAGAGCGCATCGCCATCGGCCACACCGCTGGTGCTGGCGAGATAGGTCGCGACCTGCTCGCTGAGGGCGGGTGCGGCGCCGAACGGGGTCGCGGCGGGTGTGGTCACCCGGGCGCCGCCGACGGCGTAGTCGTTGCCGCCGACATTGCTGGGCTGGGCGTTGCTGGCGTAGTGGCCGGCGACCCGCTCGGCCCATACCGGTCCGGGGTTGGTGGTGAAGCGGCCGATGAACGCCTGCTGGCTCGGCGTCAGCGAGAGCGCGCTGCCGATGGCGCCACGGTAGTAGCCGCTGTCGCTCAGGCTGTCGCCGAAGAAGACGGTATCGTCGAAGGTGTCATGGAAGCTGGAGACGGCCAGCGCCGGGAGCGGCAGGGCGCTGGCCCCGACGATCACCCCCAGCGCCAGTTGCCGAGAGCGCGGCATTGGCATGGTGTCGATCCCTTGTGAGCTGTTGTCATGGCGCGTGGGAGTGCAGGCCGGCCCCGGCAGCGGGGCGACGAGTGGTCCTCAAACGAGCGTTTACGTTATGACACAGCGCCGCCGCCGCGGCTGTAAGAGAAAGGTCGCATGCCCTTTGGCCGACGCTCACGCCGGGCCGATCAGATGCTTGATTTCCAGATAGCCGGCCAGCCCCCATGGCCCCAGCTCGCGGCCGATGCCGCTGCGCCCGAAGCCGCCCCAGCCGGCCTCGGGCAGTACCAGCTGCTCGCTGTTGAACCACACGCTGCCGGCGCGCAGCGCCCGGCCGACCCGCCGGGCGCGCTCGGCGTCGCCACTGATCACCGTGGCG
Organism: Salinicola sp. DM10; assembly: GCF_017306975.2. Classification (NCBI taxonomy): domain Bacteria; kingdom Pseudomonadati; phylum Pseudomonadota; class Gammaproteobacteria; order Oceanospirillales; family Halomonadaceae; genus Salinicola; species Salinicola sp. DM10. The sequence goes on along the minus strand of NZ_JAFLEN020000001.1, from coordinate 1,204,107 downwards.
GCAAGGCCGAACTCGCAGGCGTTGGCCAGGGCGATCGCTTCGGCGTCGTCGGCCACGCTGCGTGCGCACAGCACCGGGCCGAAGATCTCCTCGCGCCACAGCCGGCTGGTCAGCGGCACATCGCGATACAAGGTCGGGGCGACGAACTCGCCCTGGGTCGGCAGCTCGCGATGGCGTGCGTCACGCACCGCGTCGAGCCCTTCCGCTTTGGCGATGGCGAGATAGCCCTCGACGGCGTCGCGCTGGCGGGCACTGGTCATCGGCCCCATGTCGGTGTCCTCGGCCAGTGGGTCGCCCAGGCGGATGGCGTCGATGCGCCGGGCGAGGGCGGCGTAGAGCGCCTCGGCCAGGCTGTGATGCACCAGCAGGCGCGAGGTCGCGGAGCAGATCTGGCCGCTGTTGAAGAAGATCCCCGCCATCACCCAGTCGGCGGCGCTGTCGATATCGGCGTCGTCGAGCACCAGGATCGGTGACTTGCCGCCGAGCTCTAGCGAGACCCCGCGGCTGCCGGTGGCGGCGGCGCGCATCACCGCTTCGCCTACCGCGTTGCTGCCGGTGAAGGAGAGCTTGTCGACCCCGGGGTGCGCGCTCAGAGGTGCGCCGATGCCCGCGCCATCGCCGAGCAGCAGATTGAACACCCCGGCGGGCAGGCCGATTTCGACGGCGATCTCGGCCAGTGCCAGCTCCGGCAGCGGCACGACTTCGGAGGGCTTGAACACCAGCGTGCAGCCGGCGGCGAGCGCCGGCGCGATCTTCCAGGCGCTGGTCACCAGGGGGAAGTTCCAGGGGGTGATCAGGCCCACCACGCCGGCGGGGTCTTCGTAGATGCGCGCCTCGATCCCGTCCAGGGCGTGCGCGACGCTTCGGCCCTGGCGGCTTTCCAGGGCGCGGGCCTGATCGGCGTAGTAGCGATAGCAGGCGATGGCGTCGTCCATGTCGATATCGGTCTCCGCCAGCGCCTTGCCGTTGTTGGTGGCGGACAGGCGCATCAGCGTCTCGCGACGTCGCTCGAGGGCGTCGGCGAAGGCCTCCAGATAGCCGGCGCGGCGTTCACCCCCGAGAGCCTGCCAGGCGGGCAGCGCGCGGCGTGCCGCGGCCACCGCCGCGTCGACGTCGTCGGCATCCCCGGCGGTGATCTCGGCGAGCCGTGTCTGGCGATAAGGGTCGATGACCGGCAGGCGCCGTTCGCCCCGTGAGGCAACCCAGCGGCTGTCGATGAACTGATGGTCGAGTCGTTGCATGGTCGTCCTCAACGGTCGTGGTCGCGTAGCCAGGCATCGATCAGGGCGTGGCAGCGCTGCCCCGAGAAGCTGGGGAAGTGGCCGCCGTGGACACTGCGTACCGGCAGTGCACGCAGCCGTCGCAGGCTGGCGGCGTAGTCGTCGAGATCGCTGTGGTAGGCGTCCTCGATCAGCTCGCCGTCGTAGAGGATGTCGCCGGCGATCAGGGTCGCGCTGGCCGCCTCCCACAGCGCGATCCCCCCGGGCGAGTGGCCGGGGGTGTGGATCACCTCGAAGCGGCGGTCGCCGAGATCGATCATGTCGCCATCCTCGAGGGTCCGGAGCGCCGGCGGCGCCGGGATGCGGTAGCCGCTGTGGGCATAGGGCAGCGGTGGCAGGGTGTCGAACATGGCGTCGTCGAGAAAGCGCGCGGCCAGCGTGCGCGCGTTGTCCGGGTCGGCGAGGATATCGGCCTCGGCGGCGTGTACGTGGCAGCAGTCGAACTCGTGGGCGCTGCCGATATGGTCGAAATGGGTGTGGCTGGCCACGGCGACGATATCGCGCTCGCTGAGCAGGGCGACCCGCTCGCGCAGCGGCACCGCGCCCAGGCCGAAGTCGACCACCAGATCGCGGTCGCGACCGCGCACGTGCCAGATGTTGCAGCGGTAGAACGGTTTGATGCCGGGCTCGTCGATCAGCGTGATGGCATCGGCGAGGGGCTGCAGCCGATACCAGCTCGCGGCATCGCCGCGGGGCAGGGAAAAACCGCTCATGGCGCGGACTCCTCGACGGCGGCCTGCGAGCGCGGCCGGGTCAGCAGCAGCGCGCCCAGCCAGTAGAGCGTGCCGGTGATCACGAACACCGGTAGCGAGGCGCCGAATGCCAGCGGCGAGACCAGCGACCAGTAGGCGGCGAGGGCGGCGCCGATCAGATAGGCGCCGATCGCCACCGCCGCGGTGGGCCGCCCCAGCTGGCGTTTGGCGGTCAGCAACTCGCGGCCGTAGCCGTCGCGCCCGACCAGGTAGTAGTCGACGATCATCACCGAGAAGGCGGGGATGAACAGCGCGCCGATCAGCAGCAGGAAGTTCTGGAACTGATCCAGAATGCCCGGAATCAGAGCGCCGAACACCGTCACCACGCCGATCACCAGCGCCGGCTTCCAGAACGCCATGCCGGGGGCGACATTCATGCACGAGAGTGTGGCGCTGTAGACCGCCATGACGTTGGTGGTCATCACCGAGAAGAAGATCACCAGCGCCGCGGGCAGCCCGAAGCCGAAGCCGGAGAGCAGCCGCGTCGGATCGTAGGTCTGGGTCATGCCGTTGAGCACCGAGAGGCCGGATACCGCGGCACCCAGCCCCATCGCCAGCAGCGCCGCCAGCACGTAGCCGACATAGGTGCCCCACACCGCAATGGCGCCGCTCTTGCAGTTGCGGTTGTAGTCCGCCGAGGAGGAGATCCAAGAGAAGGCGGTGGCGATCACGATATCGAAGGCGATGCCGAGGGTGATGCCGTTGCGCGCCTCGACCGGCATCGTCAGCAGCGCGCCGACGTCGTAGTGGCGGTTGAGTTGGTAAAGCACCACCGCCGCCAGCCCGACCATGGCCACCGCCGCCCAGCGTTCGACCCGCTCGATGCCCAGATGGCCGCGCAGCACGATCAGTACCACCACGCTTTCGCACAGGATGGTCATCAGCGCCAGGTTGGAGTAGCCGGTGGTCGCCTGGATTGCGTAGTCCAGACTCATCCCGGCGAGCAGCGCCTGGATCCAGCTCCAGGCGATCAGCACGCCCATGTTGACCAGCGAGATCAGCCGGCTACCCAGCGGCCCATAGGCGCGCCGGGTGAGCGCCATCGACGGCAGCCCGGTGCGCTGGCCCATCAGCCCCACCAGCAACAGCGGCACGGCGCCGATCAGCGAGCCCACCAGCACGCTGCCCATGGCGGTGGTGAAGGGGAGATCCGGCACCAGCAGCATGCCGGTGAGAATGGTGGTGACGACGACGTTGGCACCCAGCCACAGGGCGATGGTGCCAAAGGCGCCGAGACTCTTGTGCTGATGCTCGTCGAGGGTGTCCTGCCCGAGCAGGCGGTCGAAGAAAGCCATGTTGAGATCCTCGGTCGTTGTCTTTGTCTTTGTCTTTGTCTTTGTCTTCGTGTCGTTGGGGCTTGCCTGTGTGGCTTACCTGTCTTGCTCGTATGTCCGGGCCAGCGCGGCCTCAGCCGCAGGCCGCCTCCCATTCCGTGGCATCGATCTCGATCAGCCGTGGTCCCGTGCAGGGTGCGGCCAGGGCCTCTGCCAGTGCCGCGGGGCTCGACACGCGCTCGGATTCGCAGCCGAAGGCCTTAGCCAGCGGCTGGAACACCGGCGCCGCCGGGTCGACCCCGAGTGGCGCGATACCGGCATGGGTCATGGCCTGGCGGATCTCCGCATAGCCGGCGTTGTGCCACAGCAGCAGGGTGAGCGGCAGCGCCAGCTCCACCGCGGTGGCCAGTTCGGCCAGGCTGAACATCACGCCGCCGTCGCCGACCAGTGCCACCACCGGGCGCTGGGGGCAGGCCAGCGCCGCGCCGATGGCCGCCGGCAGGCCGTAGCCGAGCGTGCCGTAGCCGGTGGAGGCGTTGAACCAGCCGCGCGGCGCGTCGCGCTGGGCCAGGTGGTTGCCGGCGTAGACCGGTGCGGTGGAGTCACCGACCAGCACGGCATCGCGGCGGTGGCGGTCCAGGGCGTCGAACAGCGGTACGAAGGGGGCGAAATCAGCCCGGGTGGCCAGCGCCAGTGACGCCTTGAGCTCAGCCACGCGCGCGGCCGCGTCGTGCGAACCCGATGCCAGCCGCGGCAGCAGCGCGCGCATCGCCGCCCCGGCCTCGGCCACGATACCCAGCGCCGGCAGATGGTTGCCGCATAGCTGGCGCGGGTCGATATCGATGCGGATCAAGCGCTCGGGGAGCCTGAAGCCGCCATCGAAGGTGACGTCGTAGTCGGTTTCGCCCAGCTCGGTGCCGATCGCCAGTACCACGTCGGCCTCCGCCACCAGCGCGCGCACCTCGGGCCAGGTGGCATTGGCGCCGAGATCGAGCGGGTGCGCGCGCCCCAGCACGCCGCGGGCGTTGATGGTGGTCAGGGTGGGCGCATCCAGGCGTTCGGCCAGCTCGCGTGCCGCCGCCGGGTCGGCGATCGCCCCGCCGCCCAGCAGCAGCAGCGGGCGCCGGGCGGCGTCGAGCCACGCCGCTGCCTGGTCGAGTGCCGCCGTCGCGGCCTGCGGCGGGTGGCAGCGCCCCGGCACTGGCAGTTCGGCGTCCAGCGGGGCGTCGAGCAGGTCGCGTGGTATCTCGATGTGCACCGGCCCCGGCCGCGCGGTGTGCAGCAGCGTCCAGGCCCGCGCCAGCACCCGTGGCAGGTTGGCTGGGTCGAGCAGGGTATGGCTGAGCAGGCTGACCCCGCTCAGGGTCTGCTGCTGCGACGGCAGCTCGTGCAGCCGGCCTTCGCCCATGCCCAGCTCGGCGCGCCGGTTGACGCTGGAGATCACCAGCATGGGCACGCTGTCGGCGAGCGCCTGACCCATCGCCGTGGCGATATTGGTCATCCCCGGGCCGGTGATGATGAAGCAGGCCGCCGGGCGCCCGCTGGCGCGGGCGTAGCCGTCGGCCATGAAGCCCGCCCCCTGCTCGTGGCGCGGGGTGACATGGCGCAGCCGGCTGCCCTCGAGCCCGCGATAGAGCTCGATGGTGTGGACACCCGGAATGCCGAAGACGGTATCGATGCCGAGCGCTTCCAGCGCCCGCACCAGCCAGCGTGCCACGCTCATGCGTGCGGCTCCGGCTGTGCCTCGGTGGCCACGGGGCGGCTGTGATCCGGACGCAGCAGGCTGACCACGACGAAGCTCACCAGGCTCGCCACCAGGCCGGCGTAGATCGGCGAGTTGGCCAGCAGGCCATCCTTGAGCATGAACGCCACCACCCCCAGCGAGCCGGCGGCCATCGCCGCGATGGCGCCGCCGTTGGAGGCACGGCGCCAGTAGAGCGCGCCCAGGATCGGTACCAGCATGCCGCCGACCAGCAGGTTGTAGGCGATGGTCAGGGCGCCGATCACGTCATCCACCATTAGCGCGATGACGATGGTGACCAGCCCCATCAGCAGCGTCCACAGGCGGTAGCTCGAGACCCGCTCGCTCTGCCGGCCGCTGCGCAGCGCCGGCAGCAGATCGCGGGTCATCAGGGTCGAGGCGGCCAGCATGCCGGCGCTGGCGGTGGACATCATCGCGGCCATGGCGGCGGCGATGATCAGCCCGCGCAGGCCGTCCGGCAGCGCCAGTTGGGCGACCGCGGCGAAGGCGTTGTTGGCATCGGCGAGATCGGGCAGCAGCACGCTGGCGGCCACCCCTACCAGCGCCCCGATGGCGCCATAGATCAGGCAGTAGATCCCCGCGGCGGTGCCGGCGAAACGGGCCACCCGGGTCGAGCGCGCGGTGAACACCCGCTGCCAGATGTCCTGGCCGATCAGAATGCCCAGGAAGTAGATGACGAAGTAGGTGACGATGGTCGACCAGCCGATCCCGGTGAGCGAGAAGTGCCCCGGCGCGGCGCTGGCGACCAGCGTGTCCCAGCCGCCGGCATAGTGCACCGTCAGCGGCAGCATCAGGCCGAGCATGCCCACGGTCATGATCACGAACTGGACGATGTCGGTGAGTGTCAGCGACCACATGCCGCCGAGGGTGGAGTAGACCACCACGATGGTGCCGCCGATCACCACCCCGACCCAGGAGGGTAGCGCGAACAGCACCGTCACCAGGGTGCCGATGGCGATGGTCGAGGTGACCGCGATCATCAGATCGTAGGCGAGCATCACCGCTGAGCTGACGGTCTTGGCCGCCGGCGTGTAGCGGCGCTCCAGCAGTTGGGTGATGGTGTAGAGCTTGAGCTTGGCCAGCGGCTTGGCCAGCACCAGGCTGAGCACGATCAGCCCCAGGCCCAGGGCGCCGCACAGCCACAGCCCGGAGAGACCGTAGACGTAGCCCAGCTTGACCGTACCCACGGTGGAGGCACCGCCGAGCACCACCGCCGAGAGCGTGCCCAGATAGAGCCCCGGACCCAGGCGCCGGCCCGCCACCAGATAGTCGTCGCTGCTGCGGGCGCGTTTCATGCCCCAGCAGCCGAGAAGCAGCATGCCCGCCGCGTAGAGCGCGACGACGAGAAGATCCAGCATCATGAGGTGTCATCCTGCCGCCGTGCCGGCGGCGATTGTTGTTGTGAATCCAGACGTGAACGGTCGGCGCGGCGTCAGCGGCGCTTCACGCCGGGCAGCACACAGAGCATCTCGAACAGCAGATTGGCGGCGACTACCGCGGTCTGGCCGTGGGCATCGTAGGGCGGCGAGACCTCGACCAAGTCGCAGCCGACCAGATCCAGGCCGTGGCAGCCGCGGATGATCTCCAGCGCCTGGGGAATGGTCAGCCCGCCGATCTCGACCGTGCCGGTGCCCGGGGCGTAGGCGGGGTCGAGGCTGTCGATGTCGAAGCTCAGATAGACCGGCCCACCGCCGACCTTTTCGCGAATCTCCGCCATCAGCGGTGTCAGGCTCTGGTGCCAGCACGCCTCCGCCGGCACCACCCTGAAGCCCTGGTCGCGGCCCCAATCGAACTCGTCGGCGGCGTAGCCGGTGCCGCGCAGGCCGATCTGCGCCACTCGGTTCGTATCCAGCAGCCCCTCTTCCACGGCGCGGCGGAAGGGGGTGCCGTGGGCGATCTGCTCGCCGAACATCTGGTCGTTGATGTCGGCATGGGCATCGACATGGATCAGCCCCACCGGCCCGTGCTTGGCGGCCATGGCGCGCAGGATCGGCAGGGCGATGGTGTGATCGCCGCCCAGGGTCAGCGGGATGACGTCGTGGCCGAGCATCTCGTGGTAGAAGCGCTCGATGATGCCGACGCTCTTCTTGAGATCGAAGGTGTTGATCGGGACGTCGCCGATATCCGCCACCTGCAGGCTCTCGAAGGGCGCGGCGCGGGTCGCCATGTTGAACGGCCGCAGCATGCGCGACTCGTCACGGATCTGGCGCGGTCCGAAGCGGGTGCCGGGGCGGTTGGAGGTGCCGATATCCAGCGGGATACCGACGAAGCAGGCATCGAGCCCGGCGGCGCTGTGCTGGGTCGGCAGGCGCATCATGGTCGCCGGGCCGCCGAAGCGGGGCATCTCGTTACCGCCCAGCGGCTGGTTGAGCGGGGTGCGATCCTCGGGCTGGTGGGACATACCGTCTCCTGGATTGTGATTGTCTAAGGGTCACTGATCACCACGCATAAAGCGTGCCAACCGTAACTGATTGATTTTGGGCGATCGCTAGCGAGGCATGATGCGTTTTTGTATCGATGGCTTGCGGCATTTGATCCAAATAAGTATCAATGATGCAAAAGCGAATCGGAGACGCCGATGACTGAGGCCCAAGCGGACTTCGCCACCCTGAAGGCGATGGTCGAGACCGCCCAGGACCATCTGTTCGTGGTCGATGCCGAGGGACGCATCCTCGATGTCAGCCCCGGCGCCGCGACGGTCTACGGCATGCCGCGGGAGACGCTGTGCACGACCACCGTGCAGGCGCTGCAGGCCAGCGGCGTGCTCTCGCCCTCGGTGTCGCTGGAAGTGATCCGCAGCGGCCAGCCGGCGCAGCTGATGCAGCGCACCGGCACCGGCCGCCAGGTGATCGCCGAGGCGCATCCGGTGTATGTCGGCGGGCGCCTGGTGCGGGTGATCAGCCGCTCGCGGGATCTCACCGATCTGCGCCTGCTGCAGGACGAGTACGCGCTGCTGCAGCAGCGCTTCACCGAGCATCTCAAGCGCCATCACGAGGCGCCGGGAGAGCTTCCGGGCGAGGCCGGCGAGCTGGTGGTCAAGAGCCGCGTGATGCGTGAGATCACCCAACTGCTCAAGCGCAGCGCGCCGACCGACGCCACGGTGCTGATGCTGGGGGAGTCGGGGGTGGGCAAGACCGCCTTTGCGCGTCAGCTGCACCGCTGGAGCCGCCGCCGCGATGGCGCCTTCGTCGACGTCAACTGCGCGGCGATCCCCGAGTCGCTGTTCGAGTCGGAGATGTTCGGCTACCAGCCCGGCGCCTTCAGCGGCGCGGCGCGGCAGGGGAAGGCGGGGCTGCTGGAGCAGGCGCACAATGGCACCCTGTTCCTCGACGAGATCGGCGAGCTGCCGCTGACCATGCAGTCCAAGCTGCTCAAGGTGATCCAGGATGGCTCGCTCACCCGGCTTGGCGATACCCGCTCGCGGCGGGTCGACTTCCGTCTGGTGGTGGCGACCAATCGCGACCTGGCGCGGCAGGTGGAGGAGGGCGCCTTCCGGCTCGATCTCTACTATCGGCTCAACGTCATCCCGGTGACGCTGCCGCCGCTGCGCGAGCGCCGCGAAGAGATTCGCGGGCTGGCGGAGCGCCAGCTGGAGCGGCTCAACCGCCGCTACGGCGATGACAAGATGCTCCACCCGCGGGCCTGGGCCGAGCTGATGAGCGCCGAGTGGCCGGGCAACGTACGCGAGCTGGAGAACTGGCTGGAGCGCGCCTGGCTGGCGGCGGAGAGCAGTGTGATCGGTGGCCCGGCGGGTAGCGAGCCGGACAGCCCCGGGGCACCGCCGTCGCGGCATCCGACGGACCCGGCGGACGCCGCGCTACTGGCCGAGGGCGAGGGGTTGAAAGCGGCGCTGGCGGCCCACGAGCGGCGTATCCTGGCCCAGCTCGCCGAGACCCACGGCTCCACCTATGCGCTGGCCGAGCGCCTGGGTATCAGCCAGCCCAGCGTGGTGCGCAAGCTGAAGCGCTACGCCATCGCCCTGGGGCGCGATCAGTCCGGCCGCTGACCGGTATAGCGGGCGATCAGCCGTGGATTGCCGTAGCCCCAGCGCTCCGCCTCGCTGGGGGCGTCCGGGGCCTCGTCGTCGTGCAGCCACTCGCGCCAGCTGGCGACCAGCAGGGCCATCAGCACCGGCCCCACGAACAGCCCTACCAGCCCCATGGTCTTCACCCCGCCGACCAGCCCGAAGAAGGTGGGCAGGAAGGGCAGCTTGATCGGCCCGCCGACCAGCCGTGGGCGCAGCGTCTTGTCGACGATGAACAGCTCGATCGCACCCCACAGGAACAGCCCGATGCCGTTGGGCAGATGCCCGGTGGCGATCAGATAGAGCGACACCAGGGTGAAGGTGAGCGGGGCGCCGCCGGGGACCAGCGCCATGAAGGCGGTGATTACGCCGAGGACCACCGGTGACTGCACCCCGGCGATCCAGTAGGCGGTGCCCAGCACCAATCCCTCACCGAGGGCGATCAGGCCCATGCCGACCACGGTGGAGCTGATGGTCGCCGGTACCACCCGCGAGAAGCGCTGCCAGCGCGCCGGCAGGATGCGCTCGCCGACGATATCCAACTGGCGCGCCATGCCCACCCCGTCGCGGTAGAGAAAGAACAGCGTGATCAGCATGAACAGCAGGGTGAGGGCGAGATGCACTGCATTGCTGCCGAGCGCCAGCACCCAGCGCGAGATATTGCCGATGTGCTCGCCACCCACCAACTGAAGATAGGACTCCAGCGCATGGGGTTCGGCCAGGTAGGTCTGCCACTGCTCGCGCACCCAGCTACCGACTCCGGGTAACTGGGCGGCCCAGGACGGCACCGGAATGCCGTGCTGGTTGGCGGCCAGCAGCCAGCCGATCCAGCCCTTGAGCTCCTGGAAGGCGTAGGTGCAGGCCATCACGATGGGGATCACCAGGCACAGGATGATCAGCACCAGGGCGATGCTCGCGGCCAGGGTGCGGCGCTGGCCGCAGTGTGCCAGCAGCCAGCGGTAGAGCGGCCAGCTGGCGACGCAGATGATCAGCGCGGCGAGCACCGGAATCAGGAAGTCGATGAAGAAGTAGACGCCGGCGATCATCACCAGCACCAGCAGCCAGCGGGCGACGCTGGAATCGGCAAAGATAGGAGCCATGGATCTCCCTGATGGCAAGCGTGGAGGGCGACTCATCATACCCCAGCTCGGCGCGCTGGCGTCGAGTTCCGAGCGCACTGGCGCGGTCCCGGGCGCGTCGCGGGGCAATAAGGCTGCCGGGGGCGGGAAGGCAGCCACGAAAAAGGCCTCTCCGGGGAGAGGCCTTGGGTCAAGCAGCGGTCTCGGCGCGGCTCAGGGCAGCTCTTCTTCGCCTTCGACGTTCTCCTTCTTCGCCGGGATCAGATCCTGGCGCTCGAGCTTGAACACCAGCAGCAGCGCTGCGGCGACATAGACCGAGGAGAAGGTACCGGCGACGATCCCCAGGATCAGCGAGATCGAGAAGTTGTGGATCATGTCACCGCCGAGGAAGAACAGCGCGAACAGCACCAATAAGGTGGTGCCCGAAGTCGCCAGGGTACGTGACAGGGTCTGGTTGATCGCTTCGTTGAAGATCTGCGCCATGTCGTCGCTGCGCGAGAGGCGGATGTTCTCGCGGATGCGGTCGTAGACGATGATGGTGTCGTTCAGCGAGTAACCGATGACCGCCATGATCCCGGCCAGCACGGTGAGGTCGAACTCCCACTGGAACAGCGCGAACAGCCCCAGCACGATCACCACGTCGTGGGCCAGCGAGATCAGCGCGCACAGGGCGAACTTGTACTGGTAGCGGAAGGCGACGTAGACCGCGACACCGGCCATGGCCACCAGCATGCCCAGACCGCTCTGGTCACGCAGCTGGTCGCCGACCTGGGCGCCGACGAACTCGGCCCGGACCAGCTCGATCGAAGCGCCGTTGGCATCGAGCGCGGCGACCACCTGATTGCCGACATCGTTGTTGAAGGTCTGCTGCAGGCGCACCAGCACTTCGTTGGCGGCGCCGAAGGTCTGCACCTGGAAGTTCTCGAAGCCGTGGCTGGCGAGCAGGGCGCGCACATCGTCGAGCGACGGCGCGGCGGCGTAGTGCAGCTCGACCACGGTGCCGCCGGTGAAGTCCAGACCCAGGTTGAGGTTGAGCAGCACGAGCGCACCGACCGAGACGATCGTGAGGACGATCGAGACGATGAAGGCGATGCGGCGTTTGCCCATGAAATCGAATTGGCGCATGGCTCGCGTCTCCTAGATCCAGAGTTTCTTCAACGGCTTGCCGCCGATGGAGAGGTTGACGAGGGCACGCGACACCATGATGCCGGTGAACATCGAGGTCAGGATGCCGATCGACAGCGTCACCGCGAAGCCCTTGACCGGGCCGGTGCCGATGGAAAACAGCACCACCGCCACCAGCAGCGTGGTCAGGTTGGCGTCGACGATCGAGGTGAAGGCGCGCCCGTAGCCGGCGTGAATCGCCTGCTGTGCCGGCGTCTTGCGCCTGAGCTCTTCGCGTATGCGCTCGTAGATCAGGACGTTGGCATCCACCGCCATCCCCAGGGTGAGCACGATACCGGCAATGCCGGGCAGCGTGAGGGTGGCATTGAGCAGTGACATGATCGCGATCAGCAGGGTGAGGTTGACCGCCAGGGCGACGTTGGCGATGACGCCGAACGCCTTGTAGCGGATCAGCATGAACGCCACCACCAGCAGCCCGCCGACGATCACCGAGAAGATCCCGCGCTCGATGTTCTGTGCGCCCAGGCTTGGCCCGATGGTGCTCTCCTGCACGAAGTAGATCGGCGCGGCGAGCGAACCGGAACGCAGCAGCAGGGCCAGCTCACGCGCTTCGGTCGGGGAGTCCAGACCGGTGATGCGGAAGCGGTTGCTCAGCGCGCTCTGGATGGTCGCCAGGCTGATGATGCTGCGCTCGGTGGAGGGGATGTGCTCCACCACCGGCTTGCCGTCCTTCATCACCGTGCGCGTCTCGGTCTTGTGCTCGATATAGAGCACCGCCATGCTGCGGCCGATGTTGGTGCGGGTGGCCTGGTTCATCAGCGAACCGCCGGTGCCGTCCAGGTTGATGTTGACCTGGGGGCGGCCGTTCTGGTCGAAGCCCTGGCTGGCGCTGGAGACGCGGTCACCGGTGATGATCACGTCACGCGACAGGGTCGCGGTGCGCTGCGGGTTGTTGCGGAACGGGAAGGTCTCGGTCTCGGAGGCCGGCGCATCCGGGCGCGCCTCGAGGCGGAACTCCAGGTTGGCGGTGGCACCGACGATACGCTTGGCCTCGGCGGTGTCCTGCACCCCCGGCAGCTCGACCACGATACGGTTGGGGCCCTGACGCTGGACCAGCGGCTCGGAGACGCCCAGCTCGTTGACGCGGTTGCGGATCGTGGTCAGGTTCTGCTCGACGGCGTAGTCCTGAATGTCCTTGATCGACTGCTCGGTGAGCGACATGTCGAGGAAGGCGCGGCGGCCCTCTTCGCGGCTCTGGAGCTGGAACTCGCGGAAACTCTGCCGGATCTGGTCGCGGGCGGCATTGCGATCCTCGACGTTGGCGAACTCGAGATGCAGGGCGTTGCCGTCGATCTCGGTGCCGCGGTAGCGGATGTGCTGGTCGCGCAGGTCGGCGCGGATGGCGCTGGCGGTGGCTTCCAGACGCTGCTTGACCGCGGCCTGCATGTCGACTTCGAGCAGGAAGTGCACGCCGCCGCGCAGGTCGAGGCCGAGTTTCATCGGGGTCGCGCCCAGGCTGGTCAGCCACTCGGGGGTGGAGTCGGCCAGGTTGAGCGCCACGGTGTAGTTGTCGTCGAGCGCCTTGTCGATCGCGTCGCGCGCGGGTAACTGCTGTTCGGCGTTGTCGAGACGAATGAGGGCGGTCGAGTTGCCGGTCATGCTGGCCGACTTGACCGCGATGCCGTCGTCGGCGAGAACTTGGGTCACACGCTCGAGCTGCTGGCTGTCCAGGGTGCCATTGGTCGTGCTGATCTGAACGGCGGGGTCCTGCGGATAAAGATTGGGTAACGCGTAGATGACACCGACGACGAAGACGATGAGTATCAGCAGATACTTCCACAGGGGGTAACGATTGAGCATGGAAGCCCTGTCCTTTCATTCAATGACGATCGGGGGGATCGTCGTGCGAAGACTGTCGCGGAAATGAGGCGGGCCACCGGCGACGATGCCGGTGGCCCGAAGGATTACAGCGACTTCAGGGTACCCTTGGGCAGCACGGAGGCCACGGCGTTCTTCTGCACGTTGACCACGGTGCCTTCGGCGATTTCCATGCTGATGAAGTCGTCGGTCACCTCGGTGATGCGGCCCATCAGCCCGCCGCCGATGACGATTTCGTCACCTTTGGAGAGGTTGGAGATCAACTGCTTGTGCTGCTTGGCACGCTTGGACTGCGGGCGCCACAGCAGGAAATAGAAGATCAGCACGAAGCCGACCAGCATGATGATCTGGGCAATGCCACCACCGCCAGGTGCGGCTGCATCCTGGGCGTGGGCCGCAGGGATGAAAAAGTCCAGCATGGATGGTTCTCCGAAGTTGCGCGATGGAAGTCGCGAGAGTTGCGATGTGAACGGGTGATACGTTACGAGACTTATCCGGCCCGCCGGCGTCGCCACCGGCCAGCGCGTCTCTTGTCAGTCGACCCCGGGCGGTACGGGAAGCCCCCGCCGCCGATAGAATTGTGCTACGAAGTCGGCCAATGTACCCGCTTCGATAGCCCCGCGCAAACCGGCCATCAGGCGCTGGTAGTAGCGCAGATTGTGGATGGTATTGAGCATCGAGCCGAGCATTTCGCCGCACCGATCGAGGTGGTGCAGATAGCCGCGCGAGAAGTGCTGGCAGGTGTAGCAGTCGCAGTCCGATTCCAGCGGCCGGGTGTCGTGGCGGTGGGTGGCGTTACGAATCTTGACCGTGCCCTCGGCGGTGAACAGGTGGCCGTTGCGCGCGTTGCGGGTCGGCATCACGCAGTCGAACATGTCGACCCCGCGGCGCACGCCCTCGACCAGATCCTCCGGTTTGCCCACGCCCATCAGATAGCGCGGCTGCTCTTCCGGCATCCACTGGGGTAGATAGTCGAGCACGCCGATCATCTCCTCCTTGGGCTCGCCCACCGAGAGACCGCCGATCGCCAGGCCATCGAAGCCGATCTCGAGCAGCCCTTCCAGCGAGCGCTTGCGCAGATCCGGGTACATGCCGCCCTGGACGATGCCGAACAGCGCCGAGGGCGAGTCGCCGTGGGCCTCGCGCGAGCGCTTGGCCCAGCGCAGCGAGAGCTCCATCGACTTCTGCGCTTCCTGCTCGGTGGCGGGGTAGGGGGTGCACTCGTCGAAGATCATCACGATGTCCGAGCCCAGCGAGCGCTGGACCGCCATCGACTCCTCCGGCCCCATGAACACCTTGGCGCCATCCACCGGTGAGCGGAAGTGCACGCCCTGCTCGGTGATCTTGCGCATGGCGCCCAGCGAGAAGACCTGGAAGCCGCCGGAGTCGGTGAGGATCGGCCCCTGCCACTGGGAGAAGTCGTGCAGGTCGCCGTGGGCCTCGATCACCTCGGTACCCGGGCGCAGCCACAGATGAAAGGTATTGCCGAGGATGATCTCGGCGCCGATCGCCTCGACGTCACGCGGGGTCATCCCCTTGACCGTGCCGTAGGTCCCCACCGGCATGAAGGCGGGGGTCTCCACCGTGCCGCGGGGGAAGGTCAGGCGGCCACGCCGGGCGCGGCCATCCTGACCCAGGCGTTCGAACTTCATGAAGCACTCTTGTCGCATAGGATTCTCTGTCTCTCGGCGCGTCGGCAATCGCACGCCACGCTCGGGCCCCTCGGGGCCGCTGAATGTCTTTCGTGCTATTTCTCTACGCTCGGCGACCTGGCCATCTCGTTAGCGCTCGGCGAGCCAGCGATCGGCTCTCTATTGCTCGGGTCGCCGGCACTTGCGCGATACGTGCCCGGGCGATCACGCGTCGCGGCGGGTGAGGAACATGGCATCGCCATAGCTGAAGAAGCGGTACTCCTCTTCCACCGCAGCGGCATAGGCGCGCATCACGCTTTCATAGCCGGCAAAGGCGGAGACCAGCATCAATAGCGTCGACTCCGGCAGGTGGAAGTTGGTGACCAGGGCATCCACGCAGCGCCAGCGATAGCCGGGATAGATGAAGATGTCGGTCTCGCCGCGGTAGGGCGCCAGGCGCCCATCTTCCTGGCTGGCACTCTCCAGGCAGCGCACGCTGGTGGTGCCGATGGCGACGACCCGCTTGCCCGCCTCCCGCGCGCGATTGACGCTGGCGCAGACCTGCTCGTCCACCTCCAGCCACTCGCTGTGCATATGGTGCTCGCGGATATCGTCGACGCGTACCGGCTGAAAGGTGCCGGCGCCCACGTGCAGGGTGACGAAGGCGATCTCGACCCCCTTGGCCCGCAGCGCCGCCATCATCGCCTCGTCGAAGTGCAGGCCGGCGGTGGGCGCGGCGACCGCGCCCTCGCGGCGGGCGTAGACGGTCTGGTAGCGCTCGCGGTCGGCGAGTTCGTCCTCGCGGGTGATATAGGGCGGCAGCGGCATATGGCCGTGCTGTTCGAGCAGCGCGATCAGCGGCGTCTCGCCGAGGAAGCGCAGCTCGAACAGCGCGTCCTGCCGGCCTTCCACCACGGCGTGAATACCGCCCTCGAAGATCAGCTCGGTGCCCGGCTTGGGCGACTTGCTGGCGCGCAGATGAGCTAGGCCGCGATGGGCATCCAGCGGGCGCTCCAGCAGCATCTCCACCTTGCCGCCGCTCGCCTTCTGGCCGAACAGGCGCGCCGGGATCACCCGCGTGTCGTTGAACACCACCACGTCGCCGGGTTCGAGATGCCCGAGCAGATCGGGGAAGCGTTCGTGCGCCAGCGCCCCGGAAGGGCCGTCGACGCACAGCAGGCGGCAATCGGTGCGCTGCTCGGAAGGGTAGCGAGCGATCAACTCGTCGGGGAGATCGAAATGGAAGTCGGCGCGCTGCATGGCACTCATGAATCGGCGAAAAAGGATGACGTGACCGCAGCCTGGCGCGGCCACTCGAAGCGAGCCGCTGCCGCGGCCTCGAAGGCCGCCGGGCGACCCAAGCGAGGGCGCCATGATAAAGCAGGCGGGGAGCGAAGTCAGCGCAGCGATTGACGCAAAGGCCGGGGTCCGTATAATGCCACTCCGCTGCCGGCGTGGCGGAATTGGTAGACGCAGCGGATTCAAAATCCGCCGCTGGAAACAGTGTGTCGGTTCGAGTCCGACCGCCGGCACCATGTGAAATCAAGCATTTAGCGTTCCCTTCCTCTCAGCTTGATTCTTCCCTTTTTTGGCACGTGTCCACTTTTTGTCCATACACCTTGGGCGCGTACTTGATGGCGTCCGTCAGGTGATCGGGCGACAGGTGCGCGTAGCGCATCGTCATCGTAATGGTCTGGTGCCCCAGTATCTTTTGCAGCGTTAATACGTCCCCGCCATTCATCATGAAATGGCTGGCAAAGGTGTGGCGTAACACGTGCGTTCTCTGCCCCTTGGGGAGCTGAATTCCCGCTTCCTTGATCGCATCCGAAAACGGGTTATAGCCCGTGGTCGGGAAGAGTCTACCGATGCGCCGACCGTGCGCGACCAGCGTCTGATAAAGCTCCTGAGGCAGCGGGATGGTGCGGTTACGACCGTTCTTGGTGCCGGTGAAGGTGACACGACCGTCGCGGAGGTTTTCGGCGCGCAGATATTGGGCTTCCGACCAGCGGGCACCGGTGGCGAGGCATAACCGGGTGATCAGGGCGGCATCCTTGTTGGTGCGGCGGTCCAGGATCGCGAGTAGGTCGTGTATCTGCGACTCGGTGAGATAGCTCAATTCGGTTTCGTCGACCCTGATCGGCTGGATGCCGGCAAACGGGTTGGGGAGGTGCCACTGGCCGAGCTTGGCCACGCGATTGAACACGGCCCGTAGATGCGCCTGATCGTGGTTGGCTGTGGTCGGGGTGATGCCTTCCGCGAGTCGTAGCTGGCGAAACTGGGCGGCATCCATCGGCGTGATGGTGCGTGCCAGTGGGTTACCCATCTTGCCGGCGAGTGCCAGGAGCTGATGATAGCGACGCTTACCGTCCTTCAGCGAGACGCCGTGGAAGTCGTACCACATCTGGATGAGATCAGAGAGGCGACGGTTGTCACGCTTGGTAGGCGTGTAGCGGCTACCATCGGCGACCTGGGCCAGTATCTTGCCTTCGAAGCGTCTGGCTTCGGCCTGCGTCTTGAACGTCCGGCGTACCCGCTTGCCGTCGGCCCCGTTGGGGCGAATGTCGACCTTCCAGCCTTTCTCGGTCTTGCTGATCGCCATCAAGCCGCCTTCCCAAGTAATCGTCGCTCGACCAGCCGTTGTTCGATGAGCTGGCGTAGCTGTCCCGCATCCAATCCCCGTCGGCGGTAGTAGTTGGCGATGTCGTCCCAGGCCCCGCAGCGGGAGAGTCCTTGCATGGCTTGCTGGATGGTGAAGCCCTGGCGTGCGTAGAGGGAGATGAGATTACCCACGACCAGGGCGACGTTCTTTTCGTTGCCGAGCCCCGGGGCCTTGCGCGCTCGCTTGTAGAACAGGTGGGGTTCGTGGTCGTAGAAGCGGGCGTCTTCCTGCAGGAGCTGCCATGCGCTGTCGATCAGGTCACGCGAGTGGTCGAGCCGATACTTGCCCATGGCGGTGCGCCAGAGGCCGGTGAGGTGGGGCACGGTGTCGGTGAAGCGCTTGAAGCCGTGGGCCATGTCGAGGCATTCACCGGTGTCGACGTTGCAGGGGGTGCCCTGGGCGAACTCACGCAGCACCGACTGGTGAAAGCGCATCTCGATTCGCCATACGTCCCGCTCAGGGTCGTAGTCGGAGGCCATGGGGTCATCGCTGGCCGACTGCTGCCAGATGCTTTCCCAGAAGTGGATTTTGTCGCGGTAGTGGGCCTCCTTGGTCTTGTTGTAGAGGCAGCACTGTAGGGCGCCCGCGGTGCCGAACATGAAGGTTTCGGCGTTGCCGTAGGAGGTGGCGATGTGGCCGTGGTTGAAGCTGAAGTCGTCGATGCCGTTGATGCGCGTGACTTTCTTGGAGCGGGTGATGAAGCGTTCGAGGAAGTCGGCGGGGGGCTGCCAGCCCTGGACGTCTAGCGCGAGGTGGACGGCACAGCCCATGGGCTCGACGTAGGCGAGGAGCTGCTTGGCGATGCCATCCATGTAGGCTTGCACGTCGGCGGTGCTGTGCTCGTGGATGAAGTGCGGGGAGAGCTCGATCTTGAGGTGGGTGCCGATGTCTTCGGCCTTCACGTGCCGGGCGTAGAACAGGACGATGACGCCCAGGTCGTTGTTCTGCAGGCGATAGCGGAAGCCGCTTTGGGTGTTGCCCGCGCCGACGCTCCAGGTGGTGCCGAACAGGTCCATGGTGGCGCCTCGACCTTCGCGGTAGACCTCGATGATTTGATCGAACAGGGCCATGCAGGGCTTGCCCGCGTAGAGCTGGCGCACGGTGTCGACGCCGGCGTGAAGGAGCTTGATGTTGCCGTGGTTGCGCTGGCCCTTGGGACTGATGAACAAACGCCCCTTCTCGTCCTGCGTGCCTTTGGCGAGCGATGCCAGCGAATAGCGTTCCCAGGTCTTCATTGTCGAATACTCCAAAACTGTCCGTAGTGAGCCGGTATGGTCAGATCGATAGTCGGTTAGCGAGACGTGTTACAGGGCGGGTCTCGCCCGCGTGCGTGGTGCGGTCCGTCCGGTGGGGCGGTCCTCCACGCACGCGGTCAAGCCCCTGCCGATGACAGGACACAGAGCACTGCCAGGTGCGCCGGGTAAAACGGCAGCGTCAGCCAGCGAGGGAGTCGATCCCAGGGAATCGGTGATCGCGGCGCGCCCAGGATGACGACGGTGGAGAGCGCGGCGAACAGCGCGGCTGGGGTGGCGCCGTAGTGCATGAGCGGCCAGACCAGGAGCGGAAACAACCACAGCGGCGGGGCGTAGCAGGCGGCGGCAAAGGCGAGGACGAGGGCATAGGCGGGAAAGCCGTACTCGACCCCCGGGGTGAGCGCACAGAGGCCCATGGCGAGGGTGAGATAGCCCGCCGACCGGCGCCGGAGGCCGGTGATGAGGAAGGCGGCCCCGGCCAGGGTGACGCAGATGTTGGCGAGCAGCGCGTGACCGGTGAGCACGGCGAACGGGAGCTGCGCGATCAAGGCGATGATGAGGATGCGCCAGGGGTAAGGCCCGGGGCGACGGGTGTGCAGGGCGTTGTAGGCGACCATGAAGCAGAACAGCGGGAGCGCCATGCGGCCTACCGTGCCTCGCAAGCCCAGCTCCAGGGGGAAGGCTATCGAGGCGTGGTCGAGCGTCATGGTGAGGATGGCCAGCGTCTGGATGATGGCCATCGCGGAGGCGTCGAAGCGCGCGGGTGATTGGCGCAGGCTATGAGATCCACCACGATCGGTGACGAAAAAGCTATCGAGGGTGCGGGCGATCATAGGTGTAGCTCCTCGACCAGTTGGGGTAGCCCCATGGCCATGGCGTTGAGGCAGGTGGGCATGGAAACGTCGAGACGCCGCCCGTCGCGGGTGTAGAGGCGGCATTCGTCTTCTCCGATGCGCACGCCCCCGGCCGCCAGAACGCGGGTGTCAGCCGGTGGCGCGGCGCGGGGCGGTGCCTCGGTCGGCGTCTTCACGCTGACGACGGCGGTGGACTTGTCGGCATCGGCGGCTTCGGCGTCGCTCAGCAGCGTGGAGACGGTGCCGGCAAACGCCCAGTAGACCGCCGCCGCTGCCGCGAGGAAGACGAAGGGGGCGACAAGCAGGATGCGCGGCAGGCGCTTTTTGACCGTGTGCATGGAGGCCGACTGGTACATGGCGAAGACTTCCTTGGGGTAGCGCCAGATGGTCTGTTCGCAGTCGGCGTCCTTGCGATGCGCGGCGGGCGATAGGTGGCACTGCCCTTCCCAGCGACTGACGACGGCGCCCTGCAAGCCGCCCTTGCGCATGAGGTGTTCGTGAACGTCGACGAGCGCGCGCACGTCACCGGTGAGCTGTTGCGGGTTCTGACAGGTGAGGATGAAGTCGATACCGCGGTGGCGGTGGGTCTCGAGCGCGGCGATCTCCGGGGGCGGCGAGCCGGTGTTGCGGTAGCGGCGCCAGCGCTGCTGACATTCGTCGATCAGGACGATGGCGCCATCGGGGCAGGCCATCCATTCCTCGGGGATGGGTGACTGTGCCTTGAGGCCGTTGACGTTGCCGAACAGGGGGCGATCCTGGCCGCCTTCGGTGGTGAGGAGCTTGCGCACGGTGTCGACGGCCCTCAGCGTCTTGCCCGCGCCGGGCACCCCGGAGATGAGATGAATGGCCATTAGCCTTTACCCCCGGTGATGGCGGCGCCGGGCTTGAGGCTCCAGGCGTTCATGGTGGCGCGCAGCAGCAGCGCGGAACCGATGGCGGAGAGCGCCACAGGGAAGCCGGCGAGTTCCATGAACCAGAGAAACTGGCCGACCCCGGAGAGGTAGCTGGAGACCTGGTTGAGTAGGCCGGAGATCATCGCCGAGCCGATGGTGGTGAAGACCACCAGCGAGGAGATGCGCATGAGCATCGAGCCGACGAGGTAGGTGCCGAAGCGGGTCAGGATCGAGACGAGAATGGTCCACATGGGTCTGCCCTCTCTACGCGTTGGAGCGAACGCCGAGCACGATATAGAGCGCGGCGATGAAACCGACGGCGATCACGGCGCCACGAATCCAGCCGGCGAAGTCGCAGATCGGTTGCCAGTTGAGTTCGAAGCTGCCCCAGCCGAGCGGCAGCGGGATCAAGGCAGGGGCGGGACAGGCGCCGGCGCCCAGGCCGACGTCGTAGTCGGGGAGCGTGTCGATGACGTCGACTTGCCACTGGGGTTCTTGGGGTGGGAAATCGGCGTCGCCGTCGGGCGGCGGCTGGTTGATCTGGTCGAGCAGTTCATCGCTCGCGGATTGCCCGGGGGCAGTGGCGGTATCGGGGTAAGGCTTGTCTTCGCCGGCAAGCTGGGCCTGCTGGTTGGCGGCGGTCTGTAGCGCGGTCTTGGCCACCGCCGGGGGGATGTTGCCGCTGGTGGAGAGCGTCTCCCAGTCAGGGAGCTTGGCGATCTCCTGCTGCCACTCGGGGACCGGTTGCGAGGCGTCGTAGATTTGCTGGGCGATCTCCGGGGAGAGGTTCTGATCGACTGTGCTCCAGTCATAGTCATCCGGCACGGGCACATTCTCACCAGCAGGAATGGTCTTCTCGGGCGTGTTAGGCGGTCTATCCGAGATGATCGGGGAGACGGAATAGATATTGTGTCTAGACAGTTTGCCTTTGAAAGCAAAGAACAGATCAGAATCACGAGTAAAGACACTCGTGAGCGACATGGTGTCGCCGATATAAGCCCCATAAGCATCAGCACAAGCGGAAGCAGCGGAAAAGGCAGTGGCGGCATAGTGCGAACCAGCGTAAAAACACGAATACGTGTAGCCCTTACCGGCGTGGTTAAGCTGAGCATAGTTCGGTGGTAGTTCAACAGCGGACTTTTCACCCGGCATCATGACTTGGCCAGTATCTGCATCGAAGACGAGCCCCGCTATCTCATAGGCCGCAATCAACGTGCTCAGACCCGGCACGGCGCGTTTGAGCAGAATCCCCCCGGCTTTGCGGAAGACCGATTTTTTGACCACGGTTTCGGTCGACGAATACAGCACGCGGCCACCGGGTAAGCCGCGCGTCTTTTGCTCTGTCGCGATCACCAGGCTATCCAGGGTGGGGCCGGATCGGGCGCGAATCGAGTCGACCGTGGTGCGTAATGACGATGGGTTGGCGGCCAAGGTCAGTGGTGAAACAAGAGCCAGGCACAGCCCAAGAAGGCAATAATGACCAAACTGCCATCGCTGAAATCGAGCATGGTTCATTCCCCTGATCTCCATGAGCAGTCGCAAAAAGGCCCACCGAGTCGATGGGCCTCCAGATCAACCACGGGTCGGTGAGCCTACAGCGCGCGGCGGATGAGCTTGCCGACCTTGATCGCGGCCAGCACGCCGAGCACGGCGGCCATGACGGCACCGACCGTGGCAGCGCCCGCGGTGATGGTGGATGCGGCAGAGGAGCCGGCATCGCTGCCACCGCTGTCACTGGCGAAGGCGACGAGGGGAAGCAGGGTGGCGGTGGAGACAGCGGCCGCCTTGCCTGCCAGCTTGGTGATGCGGAATTGCCCTTGTTTGATCAGCTTCATGTCTGCGTTACCTCAGGTCTATGGCTTTAGCGATGGCTCTGGCGACGAAGGCCAATGCCCAGAGCCCCAGAATTGCCGTGGCGATCTTGAGACCGTCTTCGGCACTCATCCCACTCACGGAGTGGACGAGATCGGCCGCGTCGATCCAGCCAGTGCGATGGCACTCGCCGAGTTCTTCACTCCAATCGACGCAGACTTGAACTTTCATGGTTACGCCTTGGGCGCTTCGGCCTTGGCGCTGGGCGCGGCGCTGCTATGCCCGGTGCCCTTGGGGCGGCGCACGGCGATGACGTGCATCGAGGTGGTTTGCTGCCGGTTCTGGCCGGCGCGGACCATGCGCAGCTCGATATCGAGTTCGAGGTTGCACGGCAGCTCGGCCCCGGCGTTACGAATCTGCTCGACGATGGAAAAGTCGGCGGACATGTCGGAGCACTGCATCCCGACTTGATCGTCGTTGTCGGCGTCGACTTCGTTGATGACGCTGAGCTTGCCGCCCTTGCGGCCATCGAATTCGTAGCGGGAAGCACCGGAAACGCGGGCGATGATGGTGTTGATCATGGACATGGTGAGGTTCCTTCAGCGTGGGTATCGGATAGCCAGGAGGTGGCAGTAGTGCGCGAGTAAGGCGAGTTCCGTTAGGTCGGTCGCGTCGGGGTCGTGCATGCGGGTTAAGTGTTCCGCCTGGGCGTAGAGCAGGGCGGCGTGGCCGTAGTCGCGGCCTTGGAGACACCGCTGGGCCCGCTCCCTCAAGGCTCGGGGCTCCGGGCAGGCTGCTACCTGCGCCGCCACCGTGCCCATCGATCGAGTCGCACGGCAGTCGACCCCGACCCCGCTGTCAACCGGCGCTGCGCTTGGTGTGACAGCGGGGCCGTGGCCGACTCGGGGAGCCGCGCGACCGATGGGCGACGGGTGACGGGCAGGCAGCCACATGACTTAGGCCCCGGCGTCCGGGCGGGCCGGGTTGGTGGTGCCTGCCAACGGCGAGCGGTCGCCGCTTTCGAGCAGGGAGAGGCCGTATTGCATGAGCCGTTCGCCCAGGGCGGAAGGCGTCAGGCGGTTGGTGCCAGCCTGAACCAAGAAGCGCGAGTGGTCGCTCTGGTCCAGGAACACACGAACGGGCTGTTTCTTGGTCGTGGTCATTGGGTGTTCCTCGTGGTGGGGACTGCGTGGCGATGACCGCCCGAGAAACGCGGTACGGTCGGGGGAATAAAAAGCGCCCAGGCACTGGCAGAGGCAGGCGACGGGGGGAGCGAGCCACCGGTGACCTGGGCGAAGGGGAACGCGGTATTGGCGGGGCGTGGGTCGGCCCCGGCCTGGATGTCGGCGGCAGTGACGCGGCGATAGCTGCCGTCGGTGTAGTGCAAGAGGTTGAAGGTCAACGCCGGGTAGACGTTGAAGACGCGCTTGGGGGAACGCGCAGCGGGCACGGGCTCAGGCGATGCGCATTCAGGAGTGAACGCGAGATCGCGAGAGCCGTTGCCCTGGCTGGGGTCATTCCAGGTGCGCTGGTCGATCAGCACGCGGGACAGGCGGCGCTGGGCATCCAGGCTATCGAGGACGAGCTGGTAGAAGCTCTTGGCACACTGGGAGTGGCAGATAGCCCGAGCGCGAGACCTCAGTTGCCGGTAAGCCAGACGTAGAGCAAGCCGAGACACAAGACGTAGGGCAGCGGATCGATCAGCGACGGGGACATAGCCGCGAGCCTCGCGAAGACGAGTAGGAAGCCAGAACGCGCGATGGAAATAGACAAAGGCGGCGCCGGTAGCGTCCTGCCCGATATAGCCCGCGTATAGGCCATCCAGGTAAAAGCCGGTGCCCTCAGAGGGGGCGTCGGCGACGAGGTGGGCGAACGTGACCTGGATCATGACCAGTCCTCCGCCTGGAGGCATTCGGCGTTGAGCAGCGCCACATTGACCATGCGACGGCGGCCGACCTTGAACAGCGGCAGATTGCCCAATTGGAGCTGGCCCTTGACGGCGCTATAGGACATGCCGGAAAGCTCGGAGAATCGCTCGATGGTCATCACGGGCACGGTGGCCGGGACCTGGGGCGCGTTGCTCTTTTCCATGGCGGTATCAGCTCGTTTTGGCTCGCTGTGGTATGTTTCTGGGTGTTGTTGTCCATTGCGATTGCTGTGCTCTATTCAGGGTGGACCTAGAAATGAGCACAGCTTGATTTGAAGTGTACCCAGAGATAGGCACATGTCAAGCGACCTTGCACACAAAATTCGTCTCATCCGCGAAACGGAGACGTCGGGCCGCGCAGAGTTCTCAGAACTGATTGGTGTGCCAAAGAAAACGCTCATTGGGATCGAGCAGACAGGGCGGGTGCCGAAAGGGGACCTACTGTCCGCGATATGCAACCTTTGGCCGAAGTACACGCTGTGGCTGATGACTGACCAGGTGAACGAAGAAGCAGGGCAGATAAGCCCAGAGATCGAGAGGGCGCGTCAGACGCTCAAGAAGACAGGCACGGATACCGAGTCGCGAGACGGGTAACGGCGCGCTGGTACCGGGGAACAGGGAATCAGTGATGGGCGGGCGGAAGGAGAGAGCGCGTTAGACGCTCAACTTTCTCAAGGATCTACAGACGACAATTTATGTAGTTGAATAAATCTGTGGAAGACAGCAGAGGGGGATGCTCATGCCTGAAGAGCTGATGCACAAGCTGTATGGGGAATTCTTTCTGTTCGTCGGAGGTATGCTTGTACTTTCGTTCTCTTGGGTTATCATCGAGGCGAAGATAAAGAAACGCTTTTTTAGAAGTTCCAAGAAGCGAAGGTGATGAGAGAAAGGGCGCGTTAGATGCTCTAAGCTCCAATGGTCTAACAGTTTATAAACTCTTAAAATTATTCACGGGGAAATATTGTGATCCAAGAAATTAACTTGTGCTTAATGCGTTTTGAAGATCGCGCAGAAAGGATTACTCCTAATCAGGTTGCTGATACTTTTGTACAAGTGGGTCCGCTGATTAATTTGTTGGAGTCGAGGAATAACCAAATTATGTATGGTAGGAGGGGGGCAGGTAAGACCCACGCCATGCGTTTTTTTCAAGCAAAAAAAATAGAAGATGGTGATATAGCTATATTTGTGGATGCTCAAGCAATTGGCTCGAACGGTTCTATCTATAACGACGAGTCTTTGCCTGTTAGGGAAAGAGCGACGAGACTATTAGTAGATGTCTGCTCGGAAATGCACCATCAACTGTTAGAGATATTTACGGACCCTGGCAGTGACTGGGATTTGTCGCAGGTTCTCCCTGTGCTGGATCAGTTTGTCAATGGATTTACAGAAACCAGGGTCGAAGGAGAAACAGAGTCTCAAACGAGTAGTGGGACTTCTGAACATGTCAGCGAGAATATGGGAATAACGGCAGGCAATATCGAAAGTCCCATAAAAGCAGGAGCTCAGTACGCCACAGCTAATAGCTCTAGTACTGAAGAGATGAGCAGGAAAAAGGGGGTTGAAGAAAGCTGGATTGATTTCAGTTTCTTTTCAAGATCAATTAGGTCGTTGGCGTCAGCAATAGGCACTAAAAGGCTTTGGGTTTTGATTGATGAATGGACGACAATCCCTCCAGATATACAGCCACATTTGGCTGATATGTTGCGTCGATCAATGTTTAGTGTGCCAAATATAAGTCTAAAGGTGGCTGCAATCGAGCACAGGTCCCACTTTAAGAGAGACAGTGCAGGGGGTGGTTATATAGGTTTCGAGCTCGGTGCTGATATTGCTGCAAATATAAATCTAGATGATTATTTGGTTGTTGATAACGACGAGCAAAGAGCTAAAGAGTTTTTTAAGAATTTCGTCGTTAACCATGCTAGAGCAGCAGCTAAAGATATTGGTGTAGAGTTGCCGAGCAATGCCGAAATAATCAACTTGGCATTTACTCAAGAAAATGTCTTTCTTGAATTCGTGCGTGCAACAGAGGGTGTGCCGCGAGATGCCATGCGGATTTTATCATTGTGCGCACAGAAGTCTCACCTAAGTCCTATATCAATGCCGGTAATTCGCTCTGCAGCATATTCATTTTTCACCACTGAGAAATATTCGGCAATTAATGCAAATCCGGAGAACAGGATACTGCTAGACTGGATTAGAGACGAGGTTATTGGTAATAGACAAACGAGGGCGTTCCTACTGCCGGTTGGTACTAAAGATATTATTATTGACAGATTGTTCGATCAAAGGGCTTTGCATATTTTAAACAAGAGCCGTTCTGCAGCCCACAGGCCAGGTGAAAGATTTATTGTTTATAAGTTGGATTACGGGCTTTACGTTGATCTTATAAATACCGATAGAAATCCTCAAGGGTTGTTGGTGGGCCAGGAGCACGGTGGAGATATCGACTTTGACGTGCCTTTGGACGATGCGCGCTCGTATAGAAGAGCAATTCTGGATTTGAGTGAATTTTATAAAGAGCATCCCGAAATAGGTTGATTTTACTCATGTGATCATTTGCACGAAAAATCGGCAGATACGGTCCTTAGAGTTTCGAAATGCCGTATCTGCCTATGATTTCCATGGCGAGGGTATCAAGAGATTTCTTTTTAGAACGCGTTGCCCACGTTAAGAGGACATAGCTAGCCATAGCAGACCAGCTTGAAGGAGGCAATCGACTGATTTCTATAGGAACGAGCTCTAATGGACAGCTAAGGATTTGCTCTCATAATCCCTTGACCACATTGTGTCCACCGCCACTGTCCAGAACGAGCTGTAGCCACCCCGTCGGCGTCGCTAAGCGCTTGAGTTCGAGGGAAACCAGCCAGAACAGGCCGGAATACCTCGCGTTCAAAATCCGCCGCTGGAAACAGTGTGTCGGTTCGAGTCCGACCGCCGGCACCATGTGTGAGATCAGTGGCTTAGCGCCACATCCCCCTGAAAGACCTCCCCCCTTAACGTTTTTGGTCGCAGTCTGGTCGCGCGCTCGCGCCCGGGTATACCAGCGGCGTCTATTTGCTCGTTCCATCATCTCGCCCGAGCCTTTGGGTATACGCTGCCTGTGGCAGCCAATAGCGCCTGTTTCTTCTGTATCTACCTGCCTTCTCTTCGACACCGGCCGCTCTGGCTTGTCTTCATTTCCTCTATCTATCTTCTCAAGTCACACCGTCCAGACCGCCTAATGTAGCGATTGATGAGAGCAGTCGCTGTGGTATGTTGCCGATTAGCCACAAGCGGCAGGGCCTCGTTTCGCTTGATGTGCGAGCAGAAGGGCACGGATACCGACTCGCGAGACGGGTAATTGCGCGCTGGTACCGGGGAACAGGGAATCAGTGATGGGCGGGCGGAAGGAGAGAGCGCGTAGACGCTCAAAATGGCCAAGGATCTACCGATGAAAAATAGAAAGGGGTCCGTCGGGGGAATTGCGCATGTTGGGGAACATCTCAGAAGGTCTTATGCTGACGGGGGGCGGCACAGCAGTCGGTAGCTGGTTAGCGCTATGGCTGACTCCCTCAAAGCACATCACAAGTATGATATGGATAGGCATATGTGGTGCAATATCCGTAGTCGCTTTTATTTGCTGGGTTTATATCGGATCATTTAAGGCGCTAATTTTGGTGTCGGAATGGCCAATATTGGGCTTTATTGTTGTATCAATTGTGGCATATAGTGTTTTTTTTGCTGCAATTGAGCCCATTTGGATTGGTATAAACAGAAGGCTTCGATCATCGTGGCATGATGTCGAAGAGACAATGAAGACGGTTGCGGAAGAAGTCGATAAATACGAGAAAAAGAAAGAGAGGGATACTCTTGATA
This sequence comes from Salinicola sp. DM10, assembly GCF_017306975.2. Lineage (NCBI taxonomy): Bacteria > Pseudomonadati > Pseudomonadota > Gammaproteobacteria > Oceanospirillales > Halomonadaceae > Salinicola > Salinicola sp. DM10. The sequence goes on along the minus strand of NZ_JAFLEN020000001.1, from coordinate 1,176,049 downwards.
GATATTTTGATGAATGGGGAAGTCGACAGAACAAAAAGCGAAAAGAGCCCAGGGTAGGGGATCGGAATTTATCTGAAGAGTTGATGGAGCGAGGCGATGCCTATGTCTCAAAAGCGCAGGTGATGACGCCATCGGAGCAGCTTGCCTACCGAGTCATAGAAGAGAAATATCGAGATCGGTTTTTTGTGTTCGCGCAGATGCGCGTTGTGGATGTGATACAACCTAATACGGCATTGCATCCGAAGAACTCCAAAGAATATAACGCTTTGTTTAGACAACTCTCTCAATGGCACTTCGACTTTGTGCTGTGCTATCGGGAAGATTTCCGGGTATGTTGCGCTATCGAGTTAGATGACCCGAGTCACCAGCAGAAAGCAAGGCAGAAGCGGGATAGGATACTGAACCAAGCCTGTGAGGCGGCCGGAGTGAGATTGGAAAGAATGATGCTTAATTATGATAGGAAATTGGTGGAGAGAGTTAATGAAAAGTAAAGAAAGTGAAGTGAGTGAACGTCTGTGTATAAATTGCAGGTTAGAAAGGACGGAAAAAATTGTGGAGGAAGGGAAAAAGCTGAAAAATTGTATGTTTTGGGTGTGTTCAGTTTTGCCCATCTTAGTTGGTATTGCATTTTTTCTTCTTCCAATGCTTGATTGTGTGCATAGCTATTGGTTCTTTAAAAAGGTGCCTGCAGCAATATCAAGCCTGGATATCTCTATTCTTGTAGGGGTTCTGGGTATCCTAGGCTTTTTTATGAGCAAAGAGGTTCTTGTTTCTAGGATAAAAATAATAATTCTTATGGTGGTGTTCTTTGTGGAGTCAGTGTGTGCTCTTGTTGGCCTAGTGTTTTCGGTTGCGCTAGCTGTAGATGCGAAAGCATCAAAAACGGACATCGCTATCTCGCTTTTTTTTACGGGCTGGTACAGTGTTTGTGTGATTGGTATGGCTATATGCGCATATAGCATAATAAAAGCCGGATTGTGGTACAAGTTCGATACGTCTATAGAAGATCTTAGGAAAAACTTGTAGCGCTAAGGGCTGGGGTGAAAAACCTCTTAATCTTGAGGTGTGACTATTGACTGGGTTTGGTTGCAAGGCTTTTTCTTTCGGTTTCTTTGTCTGGCTGCGTTTAAATAAGCTGAAGGTAAGAATATCTTTGTTGCTTTTATAGTGTGAGTCTTGTTGTGTAATTGGCTTGCCAGTCGTGTTAACGCATTTAGACGCTTACTGGCTTTTTGAAATACAGTTAGTGGGTGTTTTTTCTAACGCAAACAATTTTTGCCATCCTTGGGCTAGAATTCGAAATCGGTTGACCACATTGTGTCCACCGCCACTGTTCAGAACAAGCTGTAGTCGGCCCATTGGCGTCGCCAAGCGCTTGAATTCGAGGGAAACCAGCCAAAACAAGCCGGAATCCCTCGCGTTCAAAATCCCTCATTAGAAACCGCATGCCTACGCCTGATTTGATCATCGCTGACCTCGTTGGCGTGAGGGCGACACTGGGCGTCTTCCCCCGTTGGTAGATGTTCATTTCTGTACATTGATCGCAAGCGTGTTCCCAAACCACGCCCCGCGCCTGCCCGTCGGCGACACCAACCTCGCAGCTTCCACTCTTGCGGATCATAACCCTGAAAGCCAGACCTTTCCTGCTTTCCGGCTGGCGTCACGAGCGCCATTAGACTAAAGCCTAGCAGCTTATATGACAGAAATATGACAGTTTGCGCGTCCGTTCGCTTTCGAAAGTGAACATCGTGCTCGCCTGCCTGTCGGCGAGTCGGCCGGTGGGGTATCGGCACTCATTCCGTGTTCACGAGGTAATCATGCTAGGCATCTTCAAGGCGGGTGGCGCGGCGGCGCGGCTGCCCGAGGCGCGTATCGATCCGGTCTATCGGCGGCTGCGCTGGCAGATCTTCGCTGGGATCTTCTTCGGCTATGCGGGCTACTATCTGGTGCGCAAGAACTTCACCCTGGCGATTCCGCATCTGGTGGAGCAGGGCTACTCGCGTGGTGATCTGGGCGTGGCGCTGGCCGGTGTCTCGGTGGCCTACGGTATCTCGAAGTTTCTGATGGGCGCGGTCTCCGACCGCTCCAACCCGCGTATCTTCCTGCCGACCGGGCTGCTGCTCTCGGCGCTGATCATGTTCCTGTTCGGCTTTACCGACTGGGCCACTTCCAGCGTGGCGATCATGTTCGTGCTGCTGTTCCTCAACGGTTGGGTGCAGGGCATGGGCTGGCCGCCCTGTGGCCGTACCATGGTGCACTGGTGGTCGCAGAAGGAGCGCGGGCGCATCGTCTCGACCTGGAACATCGCCCATAACGTCGGCGGTGGGCTGATCGGGCCGCTCTTCATTCTGGGCATGGCCTGGTACAACGACTGGCACTCGGCGTTCTACGTGCCCGCCGCGGTGGCGGTGGGCGTGGCAGTGTTCGCCTTCCTGACCATGCGCGACACGCCCCAGACCTGCGGGCTGCCGCCGATCGAGGCATACAAGAACGACTACCCGGAGGGCTACGACGACTCCCACGAGAAGGAGTTCTCCACCCGCGAGATATTCGTCGAGCACGTGCTCAAGAACCGGCTGCTGTGGTACATCGCGCTGGCCAACGTCTTCGTCTACCTGCTGCGCTACGGCGTGCTCGACTGGGCGCCCACCTATCTGCAGGAGGTGAAGGGCTTCACCGTCGATAAATCCTCCTGGGCCTACTTCCTCTACGAGTGGGCGGGCATCCCCGGCACGCTGCTGTGCGGCTGGCTTTCCGATCGGTTGTTCAAGGGCAACCGCGCGGCGACCGGGATCACCTTCATGGTGCTGGTGACGCTGTTCACCGCGCTCTACTGGCTGACACCGCCGGGACACGCCATGCTCGACATGTTCAGCCTGATCGCCATCGGCTTTCTGATCTATGGCCCGGTGATGTTGATCGGTCTGCATGCGCTCGAGCTGGTGCCCAAGAAGGCGGCCGGCACCGCGGCGGGATTCACCGGCCTGTTCGGCTATCTGGGTGGCTCGGTCGCCGCCAGTGCGCTGGTGGGCTACACCGTGGATGCCTACGGCTGGGATGGCGGCTTCGCGCTGCTGATCGGTGCCTGTGTGCTGGCCATCGTGCTACTGGCGATGACGTCGCGCCATGCCGCGCGCTGATCGCCCTCTAAGTTATTGACGACCAAGCTCTCGACGAGCGAGAACTAGACCACCAGCGCCCCGATTGCCTCGCAGTCGGGGCGCTGGCGTCTCTGGCGAATCGATAGCCGCTTCAGAAGCACTAAGCTGTACAGAATAAAATTTCTGTACAAGACTTGTGCCATTAAGCGGCGCGGGAATTGGCCGCGTTCTGGCTGCAACGCCTGGGAGGCGACGATGACATTTCAGGAATTGGTAACACTTGCCCGGCAGGGCGGTATCGAGGAGCTCCATGTCGAAAAGCTCGAGGGCGATCTCTTCCTCTATCGAGCGGTGACTGCGGCGGGCAGCGAGGTGATTCAAAACGAATCGGGCGGGGTGCTGCGGCCCGCCTCGCTGCAGGATGCGCGCAAGCGGCTGCGCCATGCCGGGGGTTTCGATGGCGTGCCTCTGTATCTGGTCCAGCAGTCGCCGTACGACGAGATGATCGGTCTGGAAGGCGAGCAGGAGGCGCACAAGGCCCCTATGTCGCTGCATACCGGTACCTGAGGGCAAGAGGCGCCGGGGCACGCGACGATGGTCGGGCGCGTGCCTGGCCATTCGAACGTTTTGCCGACGCAAAAAAGCCCGAGGCGTTGGCATCGGGCGGAAAGATCGCTCAGAGAAGCGACCATGAACGCGGTGGGGGCGGGCCGTTCTTGCCGCTCGCCATGGGATCGTGATGGCATGAATCATGCGCCAAGATGGCGCGATTTGCACTATTTAGCGCATTCTAATGTTGAATGTTTTTTTCTTCCTCCGCGATAGGGCAGGCGTATCGACCCGGTGTCGTGTGAGCCACCCGCCAATAAGCGTGGGGCAAGACGCAAAGCAGGGTGGTGGGTAGAGGCGCTGAAATGGGGTAATGAAAAGCCCGCGGCGCGCTGATCTCCCTGATGGGGGAAGGCGGCCGCGGGCGGTATAGCATTATGAACCGCTTCGAGTGCACTTGTCTGCGCACTTCCGTTCATGGTCGTCTGTGTCTGTCATGAATCGAACGCAGACCGGCTCACGTGCGCTGATCGGGGTGCGATTCACAACGGCAGTCTACGCCGGTTTTTCACGCTGCAGCACGGGAAAATTGTAACGAGCCGTTGATTGTTAAGTATAATTAGCATCAGGGCTGAAAAGTTCCTAGCTTTCCTGTTCGAACCCGCGGTGGCGCCAGCGCTTGTAAACGAACCTCGACTGTTCAGCGCCATCCGCGACACTATCTGTCTCTCCCCTTTGTTCCCCCCCCCCTTTATTGCCCCGCTTTGTCTCCCCCGCTCGGTAGCGGGTCGCTCAGGGGTTGCGGGGTCTCCCTTGCGGCCCGATCGGTGTCTCCAGCGCTAGCTTGATCGCTTTGTCGCGATCGTAGCCTCGGTCGACCAGGGTCTTGACTCGGCTTTTCAGGGTGCCCAGTGGCATGCCCGCTTGGGCGGCCAGGCTTGCCAGGCTCCCCGGTTGACGCCGGCTGCGTTTGCGTTCGGGGAGGCTCGCCAGTTCGTGTTTCGTCAAGCGCACGACGTGTTCCTTGTCACAGCCATGAAAAAATCGCTAACTTTCGTTAGCAATCTCATCGTTCTATCGGCAGTGCCCGGGATTTCTTCATCGCCGCGCTCGGCCGGTCGAGCGCGGGTGTCCGTCGTATCTCAGGCGTTGGACGTGGCGGCCAGGCAATCGGCAAGGCCGGCGGCGTCCAGGGTTTGGCGGCAGGTGTCCCGAGCGGCTTCCGGCAGGGTGAACTCGCACAGCTCGGGATGCAGCGCCCAGAGCAGGTCCTGTTCGATCATCGAGCGGGCATTGTGGGGGTGGAGATGGAGTTTCTCCATGGCCACCAGCCTGGCGGCATCCAGCCCCTCCAGTGGGCACCAGGGCGTGGCGCGGGATTCGCGGATCGACGCCGCGTAAGAGGTGAGCAGAAAGAAGCCGAAGGCTTCGCGCAGGGCTTCCTGATAAGCCGGTTCCTGCGTGTTCGTTTCCGAGCGGGCGAGGCCATGCTTGGAGAGGGCACCATGCAGTGCGGTTTGCCACAATGCTTGGTAATCGAAATCTGCGCGCTCTTTCATGGGGTAACGTCCTGTTGTCGATGAAGAGGGGCTTGGTTGTTTATCGGCAGAGCGCTTGTGGGCCTGATCCCCGGGGCCATTTCGCTTGCCGATCTAACCGGTGTTATATAACTCGCTCTCCTAACATGCTGTCATGCCTGAAAAATTTCAAAAGGCACGGAAGCATGGGTCAGCAGGAAGGCTGTCTATCTCAGCATTTCAAACATTATGGTAGCTTGTCCGCGAGCGAGTGCCGCCGGCTCGATCAGCTGGAAGGCCCGGCGCTGGCGATGGCCAAGGGGCAGGCGTTATGGCGCGAGGGCGATGCCGCGCGGGATTTCGCTACGCTGAGCCGGGGCTGGGCGTACTCCTTTCGTGAGCTGCGGGATGGTACCCGCCATATCCTCGAGGTGTTCATGCCGGGCGACGTGATCGGGTTGCGCGAGTTCCCGTTCAAGCAGCGGCTGTCGAGCATGGCGATGCTGGAGGATGGTGAGATCCGCTTGACGCCTCACCGGCGCCTGCTCGAGATCTTCCGCGACTCTTCCCGGTTGACCTCCCTGTGCTTCGCGGTCGCCTCCTACCAGCAGGCGCTGTTGAGCGAGCGCCTGGTGCATTTGTCGCGGCGTAGCGCGCGCCAGCGTGTCGCCTATCTACTGTTCGAACTCTATTCGCGCACCAAGCGTAACGACGATTCGACCGGTGACTCCTTTCGCGTGCCGCTGTCACAGCAGCAGCTCGCGGATGCGCTGGGGCTCTCTCCGGTGCACGTCAGTCGGACCTTGACCGCTTTTCGTCAGGAGGGGGTTTTACGCCGGCTGCGCGGCTGGGTGCATCTGCTCGATGCCGCCGCGCTGGAAGCGGAGGGGAGCATCGTGGGCCATCTGCATGATGAGATCGAGCGGGTGGAGTGAGGGCTGGCGCGTGACGGCGTCACGCTCTCTGGCAGCTGTACTCTCTTGCTTGCCATTTTTTGCGTCGCGGGGCTAGCGGGCAACGCCGACAACCCCGCTCATGGCGGGGTTTCGGGGATGAGCCCTGAAGAGACCGAACGACGCGATCAGTTCGCCGCGCGGCGCGAGGCGCGGCTCAGCGCGCTGGTCATCTCGATCGCCATGGTCAGGTCGGCCAGTTCACGCGCCGAGAAGGCGGTGAGTGCCAGTTTGCGCATGGCCGGATCTGCCGGGCGGAAGCGGGTGAAGGATTCACACCAGGCCAGCGCGGCCTTTTCACGCTCGTCGAACTCGTCGGATTCGGACCAGGCGTCGAGCGCCGAGAGCTTGCTGGGGGCGATGCCCAGCGCCTCGGCCTGCTCCTGGCGGAAGTGGGTGCAGGTCAGGCAGCCGTTGATCTGAGACGCCCGCAGTTCGGCGAGACAGCGAATCGACGGGTCCAGCGAACAGGCATGTAGGGATCGGGCGGATCTGTCGATGTGTTTCACGTCGATCGTCTGCCACTTGTCAGCGCTCATCTCGGGTCTCCTGAAAGCGGGTGTGCCACGATTAAACGACTATCGTTCTCAATATTCCACAGCTTCGATTGGAAAGTTTAATCGTGGTTAATCATTGAAGCTATGGTTGCGCTTGACCGGTTGTCGAAATTGGTTGCCGAACTCGAGCGGCGGTCAGCGGCGTCCGAGAAGCAGGCCGATGACTGCCCCTGCGGCTGCCGCGGCGCCGATGGCGCGCCACGGGTTGTCGCGCACGTAGCGGTCGCACTCATCGAGAGAGCGACGGGTCGAGCGGCCTAAGCGGCGCTGGCGCCGGCGGGCTTCGGCGGCCGCGCGGGCATACTGCTCTTCACTGCGCAGGCGGGCTTCCTCGATGGCGTCCGCGGTCTCGTCGCGCAGGTCGCGTCCCAGCGCCCGGCTCTGATCGCCAATATCATGGATGTCGTCGCGGATACGTTCGGCTCGCGTCTGTGAGTCATCACGCTTGAATAAGCTCATGGTCCACCTCCCTGGTGTCTGGACCTGTGACAGCGTAGACGGGGAAAAGTGTCCTGGCGATAGCGTTTGGTGTTGGATAGCGCTTGGTGTTGGATAGCGCTGGATGAATGGCTCTTGGCAGTAGCTCTTGGCAGTAGCTCTTGGCAGTAGCTCTTGGAAATAGCTCCTGGCAATAGACGACGTAATGGGATGTGTGACGAGAGAGCGCCTGTGATGCCGTCGCGCTAGCCCTATGCCGCCTTGGAGGGTAACGTCGGCACTTTTCCAGGCTTGACTGGCCGACTTGGTCGTCGCGCCGACTGCCTGTCAAACCGAGTCGTACAAGGAGTATCAGCGTGTCCCCGGAACTCTGGTTGTCGCTTTTGCTGATCTGCGCCCTGGGGGCGATGTCGCCGGGCCCGAGCCTGGCCATGGTGATGCGTCATACCGTCAGCGGCGGCCGCGCGCCTGGTGTGGTGGCGGCGCTTACGCATGCGCTGGGGGTGGGGCTCTATGCCGGGCTGACCGTGCTCGGCCTGGCCACGGTGATCGCGCATCAACCCTGGCTGTTCCGGCTGGTGACACTGGGCGGCGCGCTCTATCTGGCCTGGCTCGGCGTGCAGGCGCTGCGTGCCGGGGGCGGCGAGGGGCTGCGCGTGGCGCGGGTCGCCAGTGGCCGCCGGCTTGCCATGCGCGATGGCCTGCTGGTGGCGCTGGGCAATCCCAAGCTGATCGTGTTCTTCGTCGCGCTGCTGAGCCAGTTCGTGAGTGCCGACATGAGCGCCACCGGGCGCTGGCTGATCGTGGCCACGGCGACCCTGGTGGATGGCGGCTGGTATGTGCTGGTGGCGCTGCTGCTCTCCCACTCGCGGGTGCTGCCCTGGCTGCAGCGCCGTGCGGTGTGGATCAACCGCCTCACGGGGGTGGTGCTACTGGGGTTGGCGGCGAGGGTCGCGTTGGGCTGAGCGGTGGCCGCCGCCACGCACCCCGGCGTCGGCCAGGGCGTTCACCCAAGCCGTGCCAGAATCTCGGCCACTGGAGCGCCGGTGGGCAAGACACCGTACTGCGGGGTGGCCGCGGCCAGGCGCGTGGCACAGAAGGTCTCCGCCACGGCGGTCGGCGCCTGGCGCAGCAGCAGTGCGGCCTGCAGCGCCTGGGCCATGCGCTGGGTCAGCCAGCGAGCCTGCGCCGCTTGCGTCTCTGCGGGGGCGGCGAGCAGGGTATCGAGCTCTGCCAGGGCGCTATCCAGCGCGGGATGCCCGCCGCGTGCCGGTGCCAGTTCCTGGCGCAGCGCCGCGATGCTCTCGGGATGACGCGCGAGGATGCGCAGCACATCGAGACAGATCACGTTGCCCGAACCCTCCCAGATCGAGTTGACCGGCGCCTCGCGGTAGAGACGCGCCAGCGGTGACTCCTCCACGTAGCCGATCCCGCCCAGGCACTCCATCGCTTCTGCCATGAAGCCGGGGCCGCGCTTGTTGTGCCAGAACTTGGCCAGTGCCGGCAGCAGTCGTGCCAGCGCCGCTTCGTGAGCGTCGGTGGCGGCGCGATCCATGGCCCGGGCGCCGCGCATGGCCAGCCACAGGCTGGCCTCGGTCTCCAGTGCCAGGTCGGCGAGCAAGCGCTGCATCAGCGGCTGCTCGACCAGGCGGGCGCCAAAGGCCGCGCGTCCGCTGGCATGCGTGTGGGCGGCTCGCAGCGCCTGGCGCATCATGCCGGCCGGTGCGGTGGCGGCATCCAGCCGGGTCTGCTGCACCATCTCCAGAATCGCGGCAACGCCGCGCCCCGGCTCGCCCACCAGTTGTGCCCAGGCGCCGCGGTACTCGATCTCGGCGGAGGCATTGGCGCGGTTGCCGCACTTCTCCTTCAGCCGCTGGAGTTCGATGGCGTTACGTTCGCCGTCCGGCGTGAAGCGCGGGGCGAGAAAACACGAGAGACCCTCGTCGGTCTGCGCCAGGGTGAGAAAGGCGTCCGACATCGGCGCACTGCAGAACCACTTGTGCCCGCTCAGCCGGTACCAGGCGCCGCTGCCCGGGGCCTCGATCGGCTCGGCTCGGGTGGTGTTGCGGCGTATATCGCTGCCGCCCTGTTTCTCGGTCATCGCCATGCCGAAGGTGTTGGTCGACTTGTGCCACGCCGGCAGCGCGAGCGGGTCGTAGTGGCAGCCGCGCAGGCGCTGCTGCCAGCCCGTGTCGGCTTCGAGATGGCGCAGTACCGGCATCGCCGCATGGGTCATGGTGAGCGGGCAGCAGAAGCCAGGTTCGGCCTGGGTCAGCAGATAGAGCCCGGCGACGTGGGCCTGATGGCCGCCGTCATGCTCGCGCTCCCAGGCCACGGCGTGCCAGCCGCCCTCGATCGCCAGCGTCATCAGTGCATGGTAGGCGGGGTGGTAGTCGACCTCGTCGAGGCGTTGGCCGTAACGGTCGAAGGCGCGCAGCGTGGGGGGATAGCGGTTGGCCTGGTCGGCCCACTCGGCGATGTCGGGCTGGCCCAGGCGCTGTCCCAGGCGTGCCAGGCGCTCGCCGACCCAGGCTGGGGCCGCGTAGGCGACGGCATCGCGCAGGGCGGCATCGCTGGCCCAGAGATCGTCTGCGGCGAGCGCGCAAGGCTGATTCTCGACCCGGTGGGTGGAAAGCTCTGTACGCGGGGCATAATCGGTCATGCGCTGTCTCCGAAGCCTCAGGTTCGATAGCGTTGACCCTAGAGCATAGCGCTGGGCGATGTGGGTGGGCGTGATATTCGACCAATGCGGCAGGGGGGGGGCGAAGGCGTGACGTAGCGCCGTGACATGAAGCGATTGGGCGACGCAGGAGACGATAGCGCTTGTACGTTATGGTTGGACCTGGCTGACAGTAAGCAGTTGCGCCCTTGCTTTTGTTTACAGGCCGATTGGCGGGCCAATGAAATGATGCAGCCTTGTGCGCCGTTGTTCGAAGATTGATCGTGGCTGATTTTAGATTGATCTTGGCTGGTTTCAGATAAATAGTAGCTGGTTCCAGATAGGGGGTCGCACCGACGCGTGCGGTCCCGTATCTATATTAGAGAGGATATTTGACCAGCTTGTAACAATTCTTGCCCGAGGTTTTGGCGCTGTATAGGGCTTCATCCACGCAGCGTAGTGTTGCACGGTGCTCTTTGGCGTTATGAAATGCACATCCGAGACTGACCGTCACGGGGCGCCCTGTAGCGAACGGATGGCTCGAGACGGCTTCCAATAAGCGCTGCGGAAGTCTCATCACTTCTTTTTCTTGGTCGGCATGGATCGCGATGATGAACTCTTCGCCACCCCATCGTCCGACGGTGCCATCGGGGCCTGCGACAGACTGCATGACCTTGCCCAGACTGACGAGAACTTCGTCGCCGACCGCGTGCCCGAATTCATCATTGATACTTTTGAAATTGTCCACGTCGGCCATGATGATAAATAAGATTTTTTTTGAGTTCAGGAGCAGGTCTTCCATGTGGCGACGATTGAATAGCCCGGTCAAGGCGTCAGTCGATGCCAGAGTTCTCAGTTTGTCATTGGATTCCTGGAGAAGCTGGTGAGCGTAGCGACGGCTGGCTTCGTAATAGCACGACAGCATGAAAAGCAATAGATAAATGGCGATGATGTTGGCGAAAGAGTCCCTATCCCAGGGGGCGGGCTGCCAAACGCCCAGGTTGCTGCCTGACAGCCACATGACAAACGCTAAATACAGAAGGCTGTAAAGCGTGCCATACAGGTAGCCCAGCAAAAAGATGCTGATCAATGGCGCGACAAAGGCCCAGGCCAGCGAATAGTCCAGGTTGTTTCTGTCTACCATGACCATGAAGCAGACACCGGTCACCATCAGGATTAAAATGAATGATGACAGTAAGATCCAGCGAAAACGCAGGAAGAGATATAGCGATAACCCACCCAGTAAGGTGCCGATAAAATCGACGTAAAGAAGAGGCGGGTAGTAGTCAATGACCAGGTTGTAGAATGTGAAAAACGCCGATATGGCAGTGCAAGAGAGAATCGTGATGAGAATCAAGCCTAGGCGGCGGTACTGGTCGTTGGATTTGGAAATGTTGAGGTATTTGGATAGCAGGAGCTCAACCACTTGTATGCCTTTTACGTTCAATGTGGTTCTTCCTTTCTCATGAATTGGTTCTTGTTATTGTTCGAATCATGATGCATGAAGGCAGATTGAAAGGTGCATTGTATACCTAAAAATGGCGGGATTGGAAAGTCCTCCTTCCGGGGCCGAGGTCGCGCAGCACGAGCGCCGCTCAGGGCGGCATTGTTGGAGCGGAGATCGCATGTGGCGGGCGTAGAAAGCTGGCCCTCGACCCGGTGGGTGGAAAGCTCCGTGTGCTGGGCGTCATCGATCATGCCTGGCCTCCCAAGCCTGAGGTTCGATGCGTTGACCCTGGAGCCTAGCGCTGGGCGATGACGCTGGCGTGATAGTCGACCCAGGCGGCAGTGGGGCATGGCAAGGGCATGGCGTAAAGCGCTGAGCCGAAGCAGCACGCGATGGCGCCAGTGCAGGGTGCTAAGCTGGCGCGCATCTTCTGGCCGATGGAGCACGAGCTTCCCATGAGCGACACCATCATCGCCGACGAGCAGGTGCAGCTCGTCGATCCGCGTAACCGCCCCTGTGGCAGCACCTCCCGGGTGACACTGCGGCGCCTGGGCTGCTGGCACCGCGCCACCTACATCGTGGTGCGCAACCCGGCCGGTGAGCTCTGCGTGCAGACGCGCACGCTGATCAAGGAGACCCATCCGGGCTGGTACGATCTCGCCGCCGGTGGCGTGGTCGGGGCGGGGGAGGCGGCGCTGCCGGCGGCGCGGCGCGAGCTCGAGGAGGAACTGGGGATTCGTCGGGTGCCGCTGACCCCACTGGGTGAGTTCCGTTTCGTCGACGGCTCCCTGCGCATCTATGGCAGTCTTTACGGTGTGCGCTATGTCGGCCCGCTGCGCCTACAGCCGGAGGAGGTGGCGGCGGTCAGTTGGCTGCAACCCTCGGCGGCGCTGGCTCTGGAGCACTCCACACCGGATACCCGCGTGGCGCTGGAACTGGCATTGGATCAGGATGGCTGGTGAAGCGCTGCCCGGCGTGGCAACCTTGTCGCCTCGATGTTCAACGAGCCCGTCGCGCTTTGCGGCGACGGAGTTCCAGGTCAGGATGAGCGGCCCGCCATGTCGCTGTACACGCAAGACTGCCGCACCCATGCCGGCGAACCCTTCAATCTGCGCGCGCTGCGTGGCCAGGTGCTGCTGGTGGTCAACGTCGCCAGCCAGTGCGGTTTCACGCCCCAGTTGGAGGGGTTGGGGAAGCTCTATCGCGAGTACCGCGACCAGGGCTTCACCATTCTCGCCTTTCCGTGCAACCAGTTCGGCCGCCAGTCGCCGGAGTCGGCCAGCCAGTTCGGCGCTTTCTGCGAACAGCGCTACTCGGTGACCTTCCCGGTGATGGAGAAGGTCAAGGTCAACGGCCGCGACGCCCATCCGCTGTTCACCCAGCTCAGGCGACAGGCGCCGGGGTTTCTCGGCAGCACGCCGATCAAGTGGAACTTCACCAAGTTTCTGGTCGGCCGTGATGGCCAGATCATCCGCCGCTTCGGCCCCCGCGCCTCGCCGCGCTCGCTGCGGCGGGATATTCAGAAAGCGCTGGATACGCCATTCTCGGCGTGAGCCTCGCGTGAGTTTCTCAGATGGGTGGGCGCTCAGGTGGGCGGGCGTTCGCCACGTTCTACCATCAACCGATACACCAGCTCGTCGAAGCGCGGCCGGCTCATCATGGTGGTGAGCCCGGAAAAGAGGGTGGCAACGGCCTTGCGTGCGCCGCTCAGGCGGCGGTTATGGCGAACCAGGCGCAAGAGCAGCAGGTTTTCGTCGAAGGCGCGCCACTCGCCCGCCATCGACACCTGATAGCGCACCATCACCGGCGACATCTCCAGCCGATAGACCCACTCCAGCTCTTTCAGCGTCAGGCCGCTGGCCTCGATCTCGCGCATCATGCGCGCAAAATCCGTCTCGCGCGGCTCGCGCTCCAGCCACAGCGCTGACAGCGCCAGCCACAGCGCGCCGCGGCGGGCGATCAACGTTTCGATTTCCTGTTCGTCGCTCATGCTGACTCTCTGGCCGCAGGGGCTCGGGGGGATATGGCGCGCCATCTTCGGACAGTGGGCAGGCCGACACAAGCCTGCGCGGCCTGCGCACAAGTTTTCGTCACCCTGTTAGAATGCGCACAACATCGTTGCGGGAGGCATCTCCCGCAGCGTCCCGATTCGGTACTGGAAGACGAGGTTAGACGTGATCATCAAGCCCAAGGTCCGCGGTTTCATCTGCACCACGACTCACCCGCTCGGCTGCGAGCGCAACGTGCTCGAACAGATCGAGGCGACCCGCGCCAATCTCGATGGCGTCGAAGGCGGGCCGCGCAACGTGCTGGTCATCGGTGCCTCCAGCGGTTACGGGCTGGCGGCGCGCATCACCGCTGCCTTTGGCTACGGTGCCGACACCCTCGGCGTGTTCTTCGAAAAGCCCGGCAGCGAGAAGAAGCCGGGGACTGCGGGCTGGTACAACGCCGCCGCGTTCGACAAGTTCGCCAAGGCCGAAGGGCTCTACAGCAAGGCGATCAATGGCGACGCCTTCTCCCACGAAGTGCGCGAGAAGGCGATCGAGCTGATCCGTGAAGACATGGGCCAGATCGATCTGGTGATCTACTCGCTGGCCTCGCCGGTGCGCAAGATGCCGGACAGCGGCGAACTCAAGCGCTCGAGCCTCAAGCCGATCGGCGAGACCTACACCGCGACCGCCATCGACACCAACAAGGACACCATCATCGAGGCCTCGGTGGAGCCTGCCACCGAGCAGGAGGTCGCCGATACCATCGATGTCATGGGCGGCCAGGACTGGGAGCTGTGGATCGATGCCCTGGACAAGGCCGGCGTGCTCGCGCCCGGTGCCAAGTCGGTGGCGTTCAGCTACATCGGCACCGATATCACCTGGCCGATCTACTGGCACGGTGCCCTGGGCAAGGCCAAGGAAGACCTCGACCGCGCCGCTGGCGAGATCGACGCACGCCTTGGCCAGCAAGGTGGCAGCGCCAACGTGGCGGTGCTCAAGTCGGTGGTGACCCAGGCCAGCGCCGCGATCCCGGTGATGCCGCTCTACATCTCCATGGTCTACAAGGTGATGAAGGCGCAGGGCGTCCACGAGGGCACCATCGAGCAGCTCAACCGGCTGTTCGGCGAGCGCCTGTATGCCGCCGGCGAGCCGCCGCTCGACGAGGCCGGGCGCCTGCGTCTGGACGACTGGGAACTGCGCGACGATATCCAGGATGCGTGCAAGGCGCTATGGCCGCAGGTCACCAGTGACAACCTGTTCGAGCTCACCGACTACGCCGGCTACAAGCACGAGTTCCTCAAGCTGTTCGGCTTCGAGCGCGACGACGTCGATTACGATGCCGAGGTCGATCCGATGGTTGAGTTCGATGTCGTCCAGATGTGATTCGCGTGCGTTGAGCGGGCAGGGTGCCGGGGGCTCGCGGGTGTGATGCCGAGAGTCTCGACAGCATGACCACGTCGGCCCACGATGCCCCACGGCAGGTGGGGTTCGTACTCCTGCCCGGGTTCTCGCTGCTGGCCCAGGCCTGCGCCATCGAGCCGCTGATCGTCGCCAATGGCCTGGCCGAGCGGCGCCTCTACGGGGTCACCACCTTCGGCATCGATGGCCGCCCGGTGGCCAGCGTGGCCGAGCTGGCGTTGACGCCCCATGGGGTGGCCGGCAGCGATGCGCGCCACCTCGACCTGCTGTTCGTGTGCGCGCCGCCGCTGGCCGCCGAGGTGGCACGCGATGCCAGCGACACCCTGCTCGCCTGGCTCAAGCGGCTGGCTCAGCGCGGGGTGATGCTCGGTGGTATCGCCGGCGGCACCCAGTGGCTGGCCCGCGCCGGGGTACTCGACGGCTATCGCGCCTCGATCCCCTATGCCAGCGCCGACACCTTCAGCCGCGCCTTTCCCGCAATCCATGTCTCTCATCAGTTGTTCGAGATCGACCGGGACCGCCTGACCTGCGGCGGCGGCACCGCGGCGATGGATATGCTGATGACGCTGATCGGGCAGCAGCAGGGCGCGGGGCTGGCCCAGCGTATCTCCGAGCACTTCGTGTGCGAGCGCATCCGTATGGCCGACGAACCCCAGCAGCTACCGCTGCGCTCGCGGCTGGGCAACGCCCCCGAGAGCCTGCTCGACGCGGTGGCGCTGATGGAGGCCAATATCGAAGAGCCGCTCACCACCCACGAGCTGTCGGCGCATCTGGGGATCTCCCGGCGTCAGCTGGAGCGGCTGTTCAAGAAGCATCTGCAGGCGGTGCCCAGCCGCTACTATCTCAACCTGCGCCTGCAGCGCGCGCGCCGGCTGCTGCGCGAGAGCGATCAGGCGGTGGGCGATATCGCCCTGGCTCATGGCTTCTCCTCGGGGGCACACTTTTCCACCAGCTATCGCCACCACTTCGGCATCAGCCCGCGCGATGAGCGCCTGGTGCAGGTGGCCCGCGACCCGGAGGGCGACGCATGACCCTGACGCTCGAGCAGCACTGGCTGACCCAGGCGCGGCGGGTGCCTTCGCCCAACGCGAACGCCCGCCCCGAGGGGGAGGTCTCGGCGGTGGTGGTGCACGGTATCAGTCTGCCGCCGGGCGAGTTCGGCGGGCCGGCGATCGAGCAGCTGTTCACCAATACGCTGTTGCCCACGGCGCATCCGTACTTTGCCAGCATCGCCGCGCTGCGTGTCTCGGCGCATCTGCTGATCCGCCGCGATGGCGAGCTGGTACAGTTCGTGCCCTTCGATGCCCGCGCCTGGCATGCCGGGCGTTCGCGCTGGCGTGACGAGACGGGCCGCCTGCGCGAGGGGCTCAACGACTTCGCCATCGGTATCGAGCTGGAGGGCACCGACGAACGCCCCTATCGGGCGGCGCAGTACCATGCCCTGGCCGCGGTGCTCTCGACCCTGATGCAGCACTATCCGGCGATCACGCCGGCGCGGCTGGTGGGCCACGCGCAGATCGCGCCGCTGCGCAAGCGCGATCCCGGGCCGGCTTTCGACTGGGCCTATTTGCGCCGCTGCCTGGGTCGTGGCGCTTGCTGACGGCCCCGGTTCTGACAAGTCTCGGCTAGATAACCCCCGGCCTGACAAACCCTGGCCGGCTGCTATGGTGAGGAGGTCAGCGGCGTGGGCCGAAGCTTGGCGGTGAGTGTGTCAATTCCGCGTTGGTTTGCCCCGAGGTAAATTCACTACCGCCTGGCGGGCAGCGATCATCGATCTGGCTCAAAATCCAAGTGATTGAAAAAGCGGGATTTATACGAGCGTTTGACGCCAGGAGAGGCGGCGACGAATTGGCAGCGGTGCGCGTTTGCGGTATCTTCTTCGCCGGATTTTCCGCGTCACGCACGCCCGCTGTAATTCAGTTACAGCCGAACAATCTCGGAAAGCGGCCCCAAAAGAGCTGCACCTGCACCGAAGAGCGCATATTCCCAAGCCCCGCTGCGGCTACCCGCCACGGCCGGGCGAATGGCAAACCTTTTCCCATTCGGAGAGTTGTCTATGAGTCTGGAGACACGAGAAGATCTCGATCCGGTCGAAACCACGGAATGGCTGGACTCCCTGGCCTCGGTCGTCGAGCATGAGGGCGAGGAGCGCGCTCGGTACATCCTGAGTCGGCTGGCTGATCGCCTGCGTCGTGACGGCTCTTCGCCGCCGTTCTCCGGCACCACGCCGCACCGCAATACCATTCCGGTGCATCGTGAAGCCAAGATCCCCGGCGACATGTTCATCGAGCGCAAGATCCGCTCGGCGATTCGCTGGAACGCCATGGTCCAGGTGCTGCGGGCCAACAAGAAGCACAAGGGGCTGGGCGGTCACATCGCCAGCTACCAGTCCAGTGCGACCCTCTACGAAGTCGGCTTCAACCACTTCTTCCGCGCCGACAACGGTGACCACAAGGGTGATCTGCTCTACATCCAGGGCCACGTGACGCCGGGCATCTACGCGCGCTCCTTCCTGGAAGGGCGTCTCGACGAGACGCAGATGGACAGCTTCCGTCAGGAAGTCGACGGCGAAGGTCTGCCTTCTTACCCGCACCCCTACCTGATGCCGGACTACTGGCAGTTCCCCACCGTCTCCATGGGGCTGGGTCCGATCCAGGCGATCTATCAGGCCCACGTGATGAAGTATCTCAACTCGCGTGAGCTCGAGGACATGCAGGACCGCAAGGTTTGGGCCTTCCTCGGCGACGGCGAGTGTGACGAGCCGGAATCCCTCGGCGCGCTGCATCTGGCCAGCCGCGAGAAGCTCGACAACCTGATCTTCGTCATCAACTGCAACCTGCAGCGTCTCGACGGCCCGGTGCGCGGTAACTCGCGCGTGATCGACGAACTCGAGGGCGTGTTCCGCGGTGCCGGTTGGAACGTCATCAAGGTGGTCTGGGGCGGTCTGTGGGACCCGCTGTTCGAGAAAGACACCAAGGGCATGCTGCAGAAGCGCATGGACGAGGCGGTCGACGGCGAGTACCAGAACTACAAGGCCCAGGGTGGCAAGTACACCCGCGACAACTTCTTCGGCAAGTACGAAGAGACCGCCGAGATGGTCAAGGATTACTCCGACGAGGAGGTCTTCCGTCTCAACCGCGGTGGCCACGACCCGCAGAAGGTCTACGCGGCCTACCACGAGGCGGTCAACAACGCCAACGGGCGTCCCACCGTGATCCTGGCGCACACCGTCAAGGGCTATGGCATGGGTGGCGGCCACGGTGAAGCCGACATGGAAGCGCACCAGATCAAGTCGATGGACGTCGACGCGCTCAAGGCGTTCCGTGACCGCTTCGGTATCCCGGTCTCCGACAAGCAGATCGAGAGCGGCGACATCCCCTACTACAAGCCCGACGACGACAGCCCGGAGATGAAGTACCTGCATCTCCAGCGCGAGAAGCTCGGCGGCTTCCTGCCGGCGCGCAAGTCGGACTTCGAGGCACTGGAGATTCCCGGCCTCGACGACAAGATGTTCGCCACCCAGCTCAAGGGCTCGGGCGACCGCGAAGTCTCCACCACCATGTCTTTCGTGCGCGTGCTCAACGGTCTGGTCAAGCACAAGCAGCTGGGCTCGCGGGTGGTGCCGATCATCCCCGACGAAGCGCGCACCTTCGGCATGGAAGGCATGTTCCGTCAGCTCGGTATCTACGCCGCTGAAGGCCAGAAGTACGAGCCGATGGATGCCGGCCAGATCATGTACTACCGCGAGGACAAGAAGGGTCAGATCCTCGAGGAGGGCATCACCGAAGCCGGTTCGATGTCGGCGTGGATCGCCGCGGCGACCGCCTACGCCAACCATCACCTGCCGCTGATGCCGTTCTACATCTACTACTCGATGTTCGGCTACCAGCGTATCGGTGACTTGGTATGGGCAGCCGGCGACCTGCAGGCGCGCGGCTTCATGGTCGGCGGCACCGCCGGGCGTACCACCATCAACGGTGAAGGTCTGCAGCACCAGGACGGCCACAGCCACATCCTGATGTCCACCGTGCCCACCTGCCGCGCCTACGACCCCTGCTACGGCCACGAAGTGGCAGTGATCGTCCAGGACGGCCTCAAGCGCATGTTCCAGGACAAGGAGAACTGCTTCTACTACCTCACCGTGATGAACGAGAACTACGCGCATCCGGAGATGGTGGAAGGCAGCGAAGAGGGCATCGTGCGCGGCATGTACCGCCTGCACGAAGGCAAGGCCGCGGCCAAGAAGAAGCAGCCGCGGGTCCAACTGCTGGGCAGCGGTACCATCCTGCGCGAAGTCGAAGCCGCTGCCGAGATGCTCGCCGAAGAGCATGGCGTGGTCGCCGACGTGTGGAGCGTGACCAGCTTCAACGAGCTGCGCCGCGAAGCGCTGGAGTACGATCGTCAGCAGTTCCTCGACTACGACGAGAAGCGCGAGAAGCCGTGGGTGTCGCAGCAGCTCGAAGGCACCGAAGGTCCGGTGATCGCCGCGACCGACTACATGAAGCTCTACGCCGACCAGATCCGTGCCTGGGTGCCGGGTGACTTCCATGTCCTGGGTACCGATGGCTTCGGTCGCTCCGACACGCGTGAGCAGCTGCGTCACTTCTTCGAGGTCGACCGCTACTACGTCACCGTTCAGGCGCTGCGCGCCCTGGCCAAACGCGGTGAGATCGACGGCAAGGTCGTCAACGACGCGATGAAGAAATATGGCCTCGATCCAGCCAAGCCCAGCCCGCTGGTGTCTTGATCGGCAGTTTCCATCGCAGGGTCGCCGCCTCCAGGGGCGGTGACCGCGTCCAGTTGAGCCGGCGCGTGTGCATCACGCGCTGGCGGATGATCAGAGGAGCGCGACCTTGAGTAGCGAAATCATCAAAGTTCCCGACATCGGCGGTAGCGACGGTGTCGAAATCATCGAGATATCGGTGCAGGCGGGCGACGTCATCGCTGCCGAAGACACCATGATCGTGCTGGAGTCCGACAAGGCCTCGATGGACGTGCCGGCACCCAAGGCCGGCAAGGTCGTCAAGGTGTTGGTGAAGGAGGGCGACACCGTCTCCGAAGGCGACGACATCCTCGAACTCGAAGCAGAAGGCGAGAGTGACGCCGACGCCGAGCAGGACGAGAGTGACGCCGAAGCGGGTGACGCCCAGGAAGAGAGCCAGGACGCTGAGTCCGAGCACGCCTCCGCCAGCGAAGCGGCGCCGAAGAAGAAGTCCGGCGGCGGCAAGCGCACCGTCGAGGTCAAGGTGCCGGATATCGGCGGCGGCGACGGCGTCGAGATCATCGAAGTCGCGGTGAGCGAGGGTGACGAGATCAGCGCCGAAGACACGCTGATCACGCTGGAGTCCGACAAGGCCTCCATGGACGTGCCCAGCCCCTACAGCGGCAAGATCGTCTCGCTCTCGATCAAGGAGGGCGACAGCGTCTCCGAAGGTGACCTGATCGGCACCATGGAGATCGCCGGTGAAGGCGAAGACGACGCCGAAGACGACGCGCCCGCGGCGGACGATGCCGAAGCGCCGAGTGGCGACGACAGCGCCGATGCTGAAGACGATAGCGCCGACGAAGAGGGTGACGACGAAGACACCGACGACAGCGCAGGCGGCCGTCAGGAGATTCGCGTGCCGGATATCGGCGGCAGCGAAGGCGTCGAGATCATCGAAGTCGCGATCAGCGAAGGCGACGAGATCGACAAGGAAGACACCCTGATCACGCTGGAGTCCGACAAGGCCTCCATGGACGTGCCCAGCCCGGTCAAGGGCAAGGTGGTCGAGCTGGCGGTCAAGGAGGGCGACAGCGTCTCCGAGGGCGACCTGATCGGCTACGTCGAAGTCGCCGGCCAGTCGGGCGGCAAGAAGAAGTCTGCCAAGCCCGCGGGTGACAAGGGCAAGGACAAGGCCGAGTCGAAAGCGCCGGCGGCCAAGAAAGACGATGCCAAGGCCGCGACCGATTCGCGCGCGCAGAAGCAGCAGAACGGCGAGCCGAGCCCGGAAGCGCGGCACAAGCACGGCGATGACAAGAGCGCCGGTGCCCACGTGCACGCCGGCCCCGCGGTGCGCAAGATGGCCCGCGAGCTGGGTGTCGAGCTGAACGAAGTCAAGGGCTCCGGTCCCAAGGGGCGCATCCTCAAGGATGACGTCGACGGCTTCGTCAAGCAGGTGATGCAGGCACGCAAGCAGGGCGGTGGGCAAACGGCAGCGCCCGCGGCCAGCGGCGGTGCCGGTATCCCGCCGGTGCCGGCGGTCGACTTCAGCCAATTCGGCGAGATCGAAGAGAAGCCGATGGGCCGCCTGATGAAGGCCGGGGCGACCAACCTGCATCGCAGCTGGCTCAACGTGCCTCATGTCACCCAGTTCGACGAGGCGGACATCACCGAGCTGGAAGCCTTCCGCAAGGCGATGAAGGACGAAGCCCAGCAGCAGGGCGCCAAGCTCACGCCGCTGCCGTTCATGATCAAGGCCGCGGCCAAGGCGCTGGAGAAGTTCCCGCAGTTCAACGTCTCGCTGCATCCGGATGGCGACAAGCTCATCCAGAAGAAGTACTTCCACATCGGCGTGGCGGTGGATACCCCCAACGGCCTGATGGTGCCGGTGATCCGCAATGTGGATCAGAAGGGCATCATCGAGCTGGCCAAGGAGGTGATCGACCTCGCCGGGCGCGCCCAGGAGGGCAAGCTCAAGCGCGACGAGATGCAGGGTGGCTGCTTCACCATCTCCAGCCTGGGCTCGATCGGCGGTACCGCCTTCACACCGATCGTCAACACGCCGGAAGTGGCGATTCTGGGGGTCTCCAAGTCGCAGATGAAACCGGTCTGGAACGGCTCGGAGTTCAAGCCGCGGCTGATGTGCCCGCTGTCGCTCTCCTACGACCACCGTGCGGTCAACGGTGCCGATGCGGCGCGCTTCACCGCCTATCTGGCCCAGGTGCTCACCGACATCCGCCGCATGCTGGTCTAAGCGCGCGGTTCGGCAGTACCAGCGCCGATGGCTCCTGCGGGAGCCATCGGCGTTTTTTGTGGCGGTTTTATAGAGCGCCATAGGCGTTTTTATGAAGAGCCATCAGCTTTCATGAAGAGCCATTGGCGTTTGTGCGAATAGCCACCGGCGTTCTTATAAATAGCCATCGGCGTTTCTTGTGCGGTTGTATAGAGCGCCATCGGCGTTTTCGCGCCCCTATCCCCCATGATTTCTCACCTCGGGCCCGCTCTGCGCCCAACCGAGCCTTGTGCGCCCGAGTGGCGAAAGGTATCGTCATGTGCCACTGACGATGTCACCGGCGTCGCCTCGGGCGACCGTGAGGTCACATAAGAACGATGCCATTCACGAAGGAGCTGTATCGATGCGTTTGATCCTCTTGGGCGCCCCTGGCGCTGGCAAGGGCACCCAAGCTCAGTTCATCTGCGAGCACTTCCATATCCCGCAGATTTCCACCGGCGATATGCTGCGTGCCGCCGTCAAGGAAGGCAGCGAACTGGGGATCAAGGTCAAGGAGACCATGAACAGCGGCTCGCTGGTGTCGGACGACCTGATCATCGCCCTGGTCAAGGAGCGTATCGCGCAGCCGGATTGCGCCAACGGCTTCCTGTTCGACGGCTTCCCGCGCACCCTGCCGCAGGCCGACGCCATGAAGGATGCCGGCATCAAGCTGGATCACGTGGTCGAGATCGCGGTCGACGACGAAGAGATCGTCAAGCGTCTGGCCGGGCGCCGCGTCCACCCGGATTCCGGGCGCGTCTACCATCTCGAGTACAAGCCGCCGCGCGAGCCGGGCAAGGACGATGTCACCGGCGAGCCGCTGATCCAGCGTGACGACGATAGCGAGAAGACCGTGCGTCATCGCCTTTCCGTCTACCACGATCAGACCGCGCCGCTGGTCGACTACTACCAGGAGTGGGCCGCCGAAGACCCCGAGGCGGCGCCGGCCTACCACCGTATTGCGGGCGTCGGCAGCGTCGACGATATCCGCTCCCGCGTGCTCGCCGCCCTCGAGGGCTGAGACCGCGCGACCGTCCCGCCACTCGGCGGGGCGGTCGTCGTCACGCCGTTCACACGCTATACTCGCCCCTCTTTTTGTAGTTACCCCGGGAAACCGATGTCGACGCTGCTGGCCCTAGACGCCTCCTCGACCGCCTGCTCCTGCGCGCTCTGGCGGGACGACGACCTGATTCATCGTTTTGAAATCGCCCCGCGCGAACATACCCGCCGGCTGCTGCCGATGGTCGACGAGCTCCTTGCCGAGGCGGATCTCGATCTCACCGCGCTGGATGCCATTGCTTACGGTCATGGCCCCGGTTCGTTCACCGGGCTGCGCATCGCTGCGGGTATTGCTCAGGGCCTGGCCTACGGCGCCGAGCTGCCGCTGATGGGGGTTTCCACCCTCGAGGCGCTGGCACTGGCGGCACACCGCAAGTGGCATGCGCGTCACGTGATCGCGGCGCTGGATGCGCGCATGGACGAGATCTACGTTGGCGCCTATCGCTGTGCCGACGGCGAGCTGACGCCCTGCCTCGAGGAGCGCGTGATCGCCCCCGAGCGGCTGCGCCTGCCGGCGGAGAGCGACGATCGCGAATGGCTGGGTATCGGCAGCGGCTGGCAACTGTTGGCGCGCATGCCGGTCGAAATACAGGCCGTGCTGCCCCAGACCCTGCCCGACGAACTGCCGGCGGCCGAAGACATTGCGCATCTCGCCGCCGCTGCCTGGGCGCGTGGCGAGCGCGGCGCGCCGCCGCATGCGGTGACGCCGGTCTATCTGCGCAATGAGGTGGCGTGGCGCAAGGCTTAGTCATTGAAAGCCTAGTGACGCAAAGCCTGGTCACGAAAAACCAGGTCATTGAAAGCATAGCCACAACGTGGAAAGGCCCAGGACGGGCCGAGTCCGGCAGGGTAGGTGGCTCGCGGCGGCAGTGGCCACTCCACGCTTATCCCGGGGCCGTTGGCCCCCTCTGCAAGGAAACGCTTCATCATGGATGTGTTGCATCTCGCGGCGCTGGCGCTGATCCAGGGCCTGACCGAATTCCTCCCGATCTCTTCCTCTGCCCATCTGATCCTGCCGTCGCAGCTGCTCGGCTGGCCGGATCAGGGGCTGGCATTCGATGTCGCCGTGCACATCGGCTCGCTGGGCGCGGTGCTGGTGGCCTTCCGCCATGAGGTGATCAAGATTCTTTGCGCCTGGTTCGGGCAGTTCGGCGCGCGCGGGTCGAGCCCCGAGAGCCGGCTGGGCTGGGCGATCATCGTCGCCACGCTACCGGCAGTGGTGTTCGGCCTGCTGGTCGACGACTGGGTCGAATCCGCCGGGCGCTCGGTGCTGGTGATCGCCACCACCACGATCGTCTTCGGCGTGCTGCTGGGCATCGCCGATGCCCGCGGCAGCCGGGTCGAGCCGCTGGGGGCGATGACCTTAAAGCGCGCGCTGCTGATCGGCCTGGCCCAGGCGGTGGCGCTGATTCCCGGCACCTCACGCTCGGGTATCACCATGACCGCCGCGCTCATGCTCGGCTTCACCCGGCAGGCGGCGGCACGCTTCTCGTTTCTGCTCTCGATTCCGCTGATCCTGGCCGCCGGTACCCTCAAGGGGGTCGAGCTGGCGCAGACGGGTACCGCCACCCAGTGGCACGAGATCGCCCTCGGCGTGGGCTTCTCCTTCGTCGCCGCCTGGCTCTGCATCAAGCTGTTCCTGGCTGCGCTCGACCGCATCGGCATGCTGCCGTTCGTGATCTATCGTCTGCTGCTCGGCGTGGTGCTGTTCGTATGGGCGACCTGAGCGGCGCTGTGCCGGTGGGGGAGGCGGTGGTCGTGGTGGGCGAGCCGCTGCGCCCGCTGGCGGCTCGCTACGGGCTTGCGTGGCGCGCCGAGCCGCCAGCCGAGGGGCTGGCCCTGCGCCAGGGCGAGGCAGGGCTGGAGATCGCCGGTGATCCGGCGCTCTACGGCCACCCTGTGCGTGCGGACTTCGTCACCGGCGCTGCCGACCATCGGCGCCGCTTCGGCGGCGGCCGTGGCCAGCTGGTGGCCAAGGCGTGCGGCTTCGGCAAGGGCGTGGTACCCCGGGTGGTGGATGCCACCGCCGGGCTCGGGCGTGATGCCTTCGTGCTCGCCTCGCTGGGCGCCGAGGTGCTGATGGTCGAGCGCGTGGCCGCGATCCATGCGCTGCTCGACGACGCCCTCGCGCGGCTGGCGGTTGCTGACGAACTCGGCGAGATCGCCGCACGGCTGGCGCTGCGCCATGCCGATGGCACCACGGCGCTGGCGGATGCCATCGCCGACTGGCCGCATGCGCCGCAGGTGATCCATCTCGACCCGATGTTTCCCCATCGGGAGAAGTCCGCGCTGGTCAAGAAGGAGATGCGGCTGTTCCGCGAGCTGGCCGGTGCCGATGACGACGCCCCGCAGCTGCTGGCAGCGGCGCTGGATCTGGCCACCCACCGGGTGGTGGTCAAGCGCCCGCGCAAGGCGCCGCCCATCGCAGGCCCGGCGCCTCAGCACGTGATCGAGGGCAAGACCAGCCGCTACGACCTCTACGTGCGCCGTTCGCTGCGCACGGATGCCGCCTCGCCCTGAGCCACTGCCGTGGCCGCTGTCGCCCCTGCTGTCGTGCCCGTCGATGTTCCCGGTCACGGCTCAGGGGGAGATCAGCGGCAGCCACAGCGCCAGCGCGACCAGCGTGGCCAGCAGTACCGGCGGCGTGATCAGCAGACCAATCTTCATGTAGCGACCCCAGCCGATGCGATAGCCCTTCTTGGCCAGCACGTGCAGCCACAGCAGGGTCGCCAGGCTGCCGATCGGGGTGAACTTGGGCCCCAGGTCGTTGCCGATCACGTTGGCGTAGATCATCAGCTCG
The DNA here is from genome assembly GCF_017306975.2 of Salinicola sp. DM10. Classification (NCBI taxonomy): domain Bacteria; kingdom Pseudomonadati; phylum Pseudomonadota; class Gammaproteobacteria; order Oceanospirillales; family Halomonadaceae; genus Salinicola; species Salinicola sp. DM10. The sequence continues at coordinate 1,150,585 of NZ_JAFLEN020000001.1, read as the reverse complement.
CGGGTCACCGCCGGCACGTCGGCCTGGTGGATCGCCAGGGCCCCGACCAGGGTCGAAGGCAGGTTGTTCATCACCGAGGCGAGCAGGGCGCTGAAGAAGCCGGTGCCGACGGTGGCCACCAGCGGGCCGTGCTGGCCCAGCCACTCGAGCACGCCGGCGGCCAGCGGCGTGAGCCCGGCATGGCCGAGGCCGTAGACCACCAGATACATGCCCACCGAGAACCACACGATCTGCCACGGCGCGTGGCGCAGGGCGTGGCCGACCGAGACCACCGCGCCGCGGCCAGCCTGCCACCAGCGCCCGGCGATGACGATCAGCGACAGCGCGGCCGCGCCGGTGACGAAGGCCACCGGCACGTGCCAGGCGGGCGTGACGAAGTAGGCCACCAGCAGCGTGATCAGCAGCGGAAAGGCGGCACGGAACACCAGCGGATCACGGATCGCGGTGTGTGGTGGGTCCAGCTTCTCCAGCGCGTAGCGCTTGGGCACCCGGCGGCCGAAGGCGAGCCACAGCACTGCCAGGGTCGCCAGCAGCGAGACCAGATTGACCGGCAGCATGACCAAGGCGTAGCGCGAGAACGAGATGCCGAAGAAGTTGGCGCTGACGATGTTGACCAGGTTGGAGATCACCAGCGGCAGGCTGGTGGAGTCGGCGACGAAGCCGGTGGCGATGATGAACGCCAGTGCCGCCTGGGGAGAGAATTCCAGACGCAGCAGAATCGCCAGCACGATCGGTGTCAGCAGCAGCGCCGCGCCGTCGTTGGCGAAGAACGCCGAAATCACCGCGCCGAGCACCACCACCAGCGGGAACAGCCAGTGGCCGCGGCCATTGCCCCAGCGCGCCACGTGCAGCGCCGCCCAGGCGAAGAAACCGGCCTCGTCGAGGATCAGCGAGATGACGATCAGGCCGACGAAGGTAAAGGTAGCGTCCCAGACGATATCCCAGACCGTGCCGATATCGCCCGGCTGGACGACACCGGTCGCCAGTGCGAGCACGGCGCCGCCGACGGCGCTCCAGCCGATACCCAGGCCGCGGGGTTGCCAGATCACCAGGATCAGGGTGACGACGAAGATGGCCAGCGCCAGCATGCCAAGACTCTCCACGAAGGGGGCGGGAGCCGGGCGGCGCGAGGCACCGCCCAGCACGGGCACCCGATAATCGATTAGGGAATGCGATCACAGATCGCGCTGATTGACCCGGGCGGAGAGCTGGGCCGCGCTCTCCACGCGCTCCGAGTAGCGGTCGGTCAGATAAGCCGCGTGCCCGCGGGTCAGCCAGGTGAACTTCACCAGCTCCTCGCAGACATCGACGATGCGCTGGTAGTAGGGCGAGGCGCGCATGCGCCCGGCGTCATCGAACTCGTTGAACGCCTTGGGCACCGATGACTGGTTGGGGATGGTCAGCATGCGCATCCAGCGGCCAAGAATACGCATCTGATTGACCGCGTTGAAGCTCTGGCTACCGCCGCAGACCTGCATCACCGCCAGGGTCTTGCCCTGGGTGGGGCGGATGCCGCCCAGCGACAGCGGCAGCCAGTCGATCTGTGCCTTCATCACCGCGGTCATGGCGCCGTGGCGTTCCGGGCTCACCCACACCATGCCCTCGGCCCAGGTGGCCAGCTCGCGTAGCGCCGCCACCCGCGGATGCTCCGGTGCCGCGGCATCCGGCAGCGGCAGGTCGCGCGGGTCGAAGGTGGCCACCTCGCAGCCGAAGGCCTCCAGCAGCCGGCCCGCCTCCTCGGCCACCAGACGCGAATAGGCGCGCTCGCGCAGCGAGCCATAGAGCACCAGGATGCGCGGCGGATGATGGGGCCCCGCGTCGCCCGCCAGGGCCTCGCCATCGATGGGCGCGAAGGCGGTGGGGTCGAGCTGGGGCAAGGTGTCGAATGACGCAGACATGGTGTTTACTCGGCGGCGAGCGGATGGCTGGACGACGGTGTCGGGTGCACGACCTCGCCATCTTCCTTGGTGAAGGTGGCGACAGGATGATCCAGCAGCGACAGCACCACCTCCGAGGGGCGGCACAGCGCAGCACCCTTGCCGGTGATCACTATCGGGCGGTTGATCAGAATCGGATGGGCCAGCATCGTCGTGATCAGCGTCTCGTCGTCGAGGGTCGGGTCATCCAGGCCGAGCGTGTCGTAGGGGGTGCCCTTGCGTCGCAGCAGCTCGCGCGGCGACAGCCCCGTGGCCGCCAGCAGGGCCACCAGTTGGGCGCGATCCGGCGGGGTCTCGAGATAGTGGATCACCTGGGGCGTCTGCCCCGAGGCTTCGATCATCGCCAGGGCGTTACGCGAGGTACCGCAGTCCGGGTTGTGATAGATCACGGGGTTCATGGTGTCTCTCATGAAGGATCGGTCGATGGGCTGGGTGCGAGGCTGGCACAGCCGCCGAGCAGGCTATCCAGTGGCGCGCAGACTTCGGGGCTGCCTTGGCAGCAGTCGCTGACCAGAAACGCGGCCAGGGCGCCGACGGCGGCGAGGTCGGCACGGTAGATCATCGAGCGGCTCTGGCGCTGGGCATGAATCAGACCGGCGCGGCTGAGCACCGCCAGATGCGCCGACAGCGTGTTGTGCGGCACGTCGAGGCGACGCGCCACCTCGCCGGCGGCGAGGCCGTCGGGTTCGTGTCGGGTCAGCAGGCGAAAGGCCGCCAGCCGGGTCGGCTGCGACAGCGCGGCGAAGGCGTCGAGAGCGTCATTAGTGTCCATATGTCCAAGAATATCGACATAAGGTCGAGGCGGCAATCACCACGATGGCCTTTCGACGAGAGTGATAGGGGTATGACCTTTGTGTGACTTCCACGGGCCAACTACGCTCTAGAGGCTGTCTGGGCGGCAACCCGCCCAGCGCCCTATACGATCAAGGAGGTCGCATGTACGAAGAGCAGATGAAAGGACGCACGGAGTCCCTCAAGGGCCAGGCGCAGGAAGCCGTGGGCCGGTTCACCGATGACGAGGAGCTGCGCGACGAGGGCCGCGCGCGCCATGCAGCGGGCAAGCTGCAGGCCAACTACGGCGAGAAGCTCGATAGCGTGCGCGAGGCGACGGTCAAGAATCCGATCAGCGCGCTGGCGATCGCCGGTGGCGTCGGGGTGTTCCTGGGTATCCTGCTCGGACGCCGCTGATACGCTCGAGTGCGCCACCCGCTCCCTGACGACGAAAGCCCCGGCCCAGCCCGGGGCTTTCATCGTCGCGAGGTATCGGAAGGTAGATGTCGACGCAGTTTCACATTTGACGCGGAAAATACTTGAGGCCAGCCTTCGTCGGGGCCATTATCTGCGCCCTTCCATCGGTCGCTGTGGCCGGCGGAGGACCAAGACCGGGGTGGCATCGGGTCGGGGTGCGCTGAATCTGCACGACAGATGAGTTGCCCACTACCGATAAGACCTTCCACTGTTGACTTTTCCCGATCTGGAATCGAACTCATGAGCAAAGTCCTGATTATTGGCGCCGGTGGCGTCGGCGGTGTCGTCACGCACAAGTGCGCGCAGCATCCCGAGGTGTTCACGGAAATCTGCCTCGCCAGCCGCAACGAAGCCAAGTGCAAGGCGATCGCCGAGCAGTTGCCGCGCCCCATCCAGACCGCCCAGGTCGACGCCGACGACGTGGACGCGATCGTGGCGCTGATCGAATCGTTCAAGCCGGACGTCCTGATTCACGTGGCGCTGCCGTATCAGGATCTGACCATCATGGAGGCGTGCCTGCGCACCGGCGTGCCTTATCTGGATACCGCCAACTACGAACATCCGGACGAAGCCAAGTTCGAGTACAAGGAGCAGTGGGCATTTCAGGAGCGCTACCAGAAGGCCGGCAACATGGCCACGCTGGGCTGCGGCTTCGACCCCGGCATGACCAACATCTACTGCGCCTACGGCCAGAAGAACCTGTTCGACGAGATTCATCGCATCGATATCCTGGATGCCAACGGCGGCGACCACGGCTATCCGTTCGCCACCAACTTCAACCCGGAGATCAACATTCGCGAGATCACCGCGAATGGCCGCTACTGGGAGAAGGGCGAGTGGGTCGAGACCGCGCCGCTGGCCGAGAAGCGCACCTTCGACTTCGACGGCATCGGCGAGAAGGATCTCTACCTGCTCTATCACGAGGAGCTGGAATCGCTCTCCCAGAACATCAAGGGGCTCGAGCGCATCCGCTTCTGGATGACCTTCTCCGAGAAGTACATCACCCATCTCAAGGTGCTCGAGAACGTCGGCATGACCAGCATCGAGCCGATCGAGGTCGACGGTGCCCAGATCTCGCCGCTGCAGTTTTTGAAGCGCGTGCTGCCGGACCCCGCATCGCTCGGCCCGCGCACCAAGGGCAAGACCAACATCGGCGTCATCCTCGACGGCATCAAGGATGGCAAGCGGCGCAAGGTGTACATCTACAACATCTGCGACCACGAGAAGTGCTACGCCGAAGTGCAGTCCCAGGCGATCTCCTACACCACCGGCGTGCCTGCGGTGACCGGCGCCATGCTGATGCTCGAGGGCATCTGGAAGGGCGAAGGGGTGTTCAACGTCGAACAGCTCGACCCCAACCCGTTCATGGAGCGCATCGGTGAGATGGGCCTGCCGTGGCAGATGGTCGAGCTCGATCCCGACGTCGACCCGCTGGCCTGAGGGCCGGCGTAATGGCTGATGCGATGAGCGATTCCACGCACGCGACGCCGGCGGAGATCTGCGGCTTCGATATCCACGCCTGCCCGTCGCCGGCCTACGTGGTCGACGACGCGCGCCTCACGCGCAATCTGGAACTGCTGGCGCGGGTCCAGGCCGAGAGCGGTGCCAAGATACTGCTGGCGCTCAAGGGGTTCGCCATGTGGGATACCTTCCCGCTGGTGAGCCGCTATCTGGTGGGAACCACCGCCAGCGGGCAGGACGAGGCGCGTCTCGGCGCGGAGACCTTCGGCGGCGAGGTGCATGTCTACTCGCCCGCTTTCACCGCGCCGGAGATGGAGGTGGTGCTGCGCTATGCCGACCATCTCAGCTTCAACTCGCCCGGCCAGTGGCGCCACTTCCGCGACACCGTCGCGGCGGCGGCGCGGCCGGTCTCCTGCGGGCTGCGGGTCAATCCGGAGCACTCCACCGGCGAGGTCGCGCTCTATGACCCCTGCGCGCCGGGCTCGCGCCTCGGCACGCGGGCATCCGAGCTGCGCCCGGGGGATCTCGAAGGGCTGGAAGGGCTCCACTTCCACACCCTGTGCCAGCAGAACAGCGATGCGCTGGAGGCGACCCTGGCGGCGTTCGAGGCTCGGTTCGGCGAGTATCTGGGTGGGCTGCGCTGGGTCAACTTCGGCGGCGGGCACCACATCACCCGGGCCGACTACGATGTCGCGCGGCTGGTGCGGGTGATTCGCGAGTTTCGTGCCCGCCATCCGCATCTCGAGGTCTATCTGGAGCCGGGCGAGGCGATCGCGCTGAATACCGGCTTCCTGGTGGCCACGGTGCTGGATATCGTCGACAATGGCGGCCCCATTGCGATTCTGGACACTTCCGCCACCGCGCATATGCCCGACGTGCTGGAGATGCCGTATCGCCCAGAGATTCTCGGTGCGGCCGAGCCGGGTGCGAAGGCCTACACCTACCGCCTGGGCGGCACGACCTGCCTGGCCGGGGATGTGATCGGCGACTACGCGTTCGACGCCCCGCTCGCCATCGGCGATCGGCTGGTGTTCACCGACATGGCCCACTACACCATGGTCAAGACCACCACCTTCAACGGCATTCGTCTGCCGTCGATCTGCCGGGTCGACGCCGAGAGCCGCGAGGTGCGCACTGTCAGGACCTTTGGTTACGAGGACTATCGCCAGCGCCTGGGTTGAAGGCCGGCGTTACCAGGTGGTACCCGATAAACCCCGCTTCGGCGGGGTTTTTTAATGTCTGGAGCAGGCATCCCGACCAAAAGGATCGCGAGAGGGTAGCGAGAAAGTGGAAAGGCGATAGCGAGAGAGTAGAGAGGGGGTAGCGAAAGAGTCGCGAGCGAGCATAAAAAAGGCCGCCGAGACGGGGGGAGGCGGCCAAAGGGCTTGGACAAAACATTCGAACATAGCAAGCCAGTAGAAGCTGGCGGTGCGACTGAACCAGAGGCTTACACGGCGGCCATGGATGAGCGACTCTCGCTCATCGCGGCCACCGCCGTATCGGCACGACGCGGTTCGTAGCGGGGTGACTCGAAGTGGTGCGCCGTACACTGAGCGCAGCGCAACTTGCGCGTTTCACCCGGCCCCGAGGCGACGTAGAACTCGCGGAAGCCGCAGATCAGACACGGCTGCTCGAGTTGCACTCGGCTCACGCCGAACGCCGCGCGGTGGAATCGTTGAGCGCCCGGCTTGAGCGTGCCATCTGCAGGATCAACCCGCGTGACAGATTGAGCGCATGCATGGGGTAGGAGACACCGTGGGTATCGGCGTAGTGGCCGCAGGTGTCGATGAATTCACCGCAGTCGGTGCAGGTGATTTCGTCCCAGTCGTGGGCGGTATCCGGGGCGATGGCGTGCTGACTTCCACAGCGGGTGCATGAGATCTGGTAGTTCATGACTTCCCTCCTTGGCGCTGAGAGTGGACTTCCGGTGTCCAGGGGGTCGGCTTCCTTGCCGGTCCGGCCAGTGCGGGGGAGGCTGGCCTTCGGGACATCCTGTCCGTGTGTGACACCCTAAACTTGGCATAACCCGCAAAACTGTACAAGGATTTTTTAAAGTACAACTCTGGGTCAGCTTATGTGGCCTGCGTTCTGGCGCGTACGACGTCTTTGCGGCTTGGCCGTGCGCCATGCCATTCACGCTAGCGCTCGATCTTTTCACGTCGATGACATGCCGGTGTCAGCCCGCCGGACGCTCTCAACCGAATGCGTTCAAGAGAGGGTGGCTCTGGAGCAGGTTTTAGGGAAAGGTCTTTGAGAAAGGTCTTTGAGAAAGCCCTGAGAGGAAGGTCGGCGGTCTTGGGTGACGGCCTCTAGAAACTGCCTCAGGAGGCCGGCGGTGCGCCGAGTGGGCCCATCTCACCATTCAGAATGGTATCCAGTAGCTCCTGAGCACAGCCGGGCAGCACGCCCTCGTCACGAATCAGCAGCGTGCGCTCGCGGTAGGCCCAGGCATCGCCGAGATGGCGTACCTGCAGCTTCATGCTGGCCTGATAGCGCCGCGCGCATGACTCGGGAATGATTCCCACGCCGACCCCGGCCTCGATCATGCGGCAGGCCGATTCGAAGCCGAACACCTGAATACGCACCGGCAACGGCAGGCCGAGTTCGAGCGCTTTCACCTGCAGGAAATGAAACAGCGTGCTGCCCTCGTGGAGCCCGACATGCGGGAAGTCGAGCGCATCCTCGAAGGTCACCGCGTCGCGGGTCGCCAGCGGGTGTTCCCACGGAGTGGCCAGAACCAGCCGGTCGCGGCTGAAGGGCAGCGAGCGTAGCCGCGGCGGCACCTCCATCCCCACCATGATGCCGAGAACCCCCATGTCGGCGGTGCCATCGAGCACGCCGCGAATGATATCGCTGGTCATGCGCTCCTGCAGATCGACGGTCACACCAGGCCGGGTGGCCAAAAATTCGGCCAGCACCTCGGGCATGAACTCGATCACCGCAGTGGTGTTGGCGAAGATGCGCAGATGCCCGCTGGCGCCATCGGCGTAGGCGGAGAAGTCACTCTTGACCCGCTCCACCTGGCGCAGGATCAGGCGTGCATGATTCAGCAGGCGCTCTCCGGCGGGCGTCAGCTCCACACCCTGGGCGCTGCGATAGAACAGGCGGCTATCGAGCTGCTGTTCGAGAGTCTTGATCCGCCCGCTGACCGCGGCGGTGGAGAGATGCGCGCGGCTGGCGCCGGCGGTAAGGCTGCGTGCCTCGGCGACGTGAACGAAGATACGAAGATCGGCGAGATCGAAATGCATGGCGCTCGGCGTCGCTGGGGAGTGACAGGGCAGACGAGTATAGCGCCGTGGCGGGTGGGCACGAAATGTCGCGGGCAATGCCGGGGGCGGTTCTCTGCCCCCGGCTTGGGCCTGTCAGATCTGGCCCAGGTAGCGCAGGTTGCCGCGCTGCGCCGGCGGTACGTCTTCGAGCAGCACTACGTTGAGCTTGTGCCCATCGTCGCTGGTGGAAGAGACCGCGGTTCCCAGGGTGGCGTCCACCGCATCCGGGCTGAGCGAATACATCTTGCCCGAGAAGGGGTCGACCACGAACCAGCCGATCAGACCGCCGAAGACCAGGTTGCCGGCCAGATACCAGCCGTTGGGCGAACTGCTGATGTTGAGCGTCAGCGGCGCATAGCCGGGCTTGTCGAGGGAGAGCCGGTAGTCCTTGCCGCCCCAGTAGGAGCCATCGCTCTTGGCCAGGGTCACGGTGGTCGGGGTCTGGCCCTCGAAGACCTGCTTGCCGGTCTCGTCGACGATGGCGATATGCGCCTGTGACGGGGTGCTGGAAATGGCGATCGTTTGATTGCTGTCGCCGACGATGGAGGCGCAGCCGGTCAGGGCGAGAGTACCCAGTGCGAGTAGGGCGGAGAGCGTGGCTTTGAACGTCACGTAGAAGGTTCCCTTTTTGCTTTTTTTGACGGCGTATTGGCATTGGCCGTTTCTTTGATTAGTCAGACGCTGAATGAAAGCAACTTCTGAAGATCGGTGGTCACCTTAATGAAATGGCGCTGCATTGTAAATATAAGTCAATGTAGGTAAATAGCGTGTATTGTTGTAAGATATTGGCTATTGACAGCCCAGAAAGCCCGGTATGACTGGGCCGGGTGCTGGTATTGCGCAAGCACGTGGCAAAGGACCACATAGGTTATCGTAGCGCCCGGTGGAGAGGCTCTAGAGTGGCGGCACTTTCATAAGGAGGTGCCGATCCATGGAGTGGTTCGCACAGAACAGCCGGGCAATCACCGCCGTGAGCAGCTTGTTCACGCTGTTTGTCTGGATCTTTTACGCCCAGATTCTCTACCGTAATTTTGCGCGCACTCGGCGGCCCAGGATCATCATCAATCGGGGTCATGGCAACGGCCTCGGGGCGCGCTGCCTGATCAGCAACATGAGTTCCGAGCCGATCTTTCTCGAGCACGTGATCGTCTCACTGCATACCAGTGAAGGCTGGTTGACCAAGGATCTGATCGACGAAGAGGTCAACTATCTGCGAGAGGCGGAGTCCGATAGTCAGCACGTTTCCAGCCAGGGGCCTATGCTCTCCGGCAGCTTCAGCCATATCGGTACCTTCCGCGCGATCATCCAGCAGATCTGCCGCGGCCACGATATCGACTTCGCTCAGGGGCATACCAGTAACGGGGCCAAGCTGCACCATCTCGATGTGCGGGTAGTGGCGATCTACGGCAGCGAGGACCATCCCATTGGTGCCGCTCGCCGCTTTCGCATGGAGCATGAGGAAGACGGGGATACCTGCGTGCTGGTACCGGTCTCCATCGATACCAGGCGCTATGCCAGCCGGCTGCAGCGCTGGCGGGTGCGCCAGTGGATTCGTCGCCTCGATTGAGAGTCGAGGCCCAAACGCAACGAAGCCCGCAGATGCGGGCTTCGTCGATGCTATCTTGCGCCGTGGCGCAGGGCTAGCGAGATCAGAGCGGCTTGATGTTGGAAGCCTGCAGACCTTTTTTGCCTTGAGTCACGTCGAAGGAGACTTCCTGGCCTTCCTGCAGCGACTTGAAGCCGCTCGCTTGGATTTCAGAGAAGTGCGCGAACAGGTCGTCGCCGCCTTCGGACGGAGTGATGAAGCCAAAGCCCTTGGAGTCGTTGAACCACTTAACGGTGCCAGTTGCCATGTGTCGAATTCCTCAATACGTGAGCTTGCGCTCAAAAGTTGCCGGGTAATACCCGAATTAGTGGGCAAAACAAGGGGATATAACCAGGCTACCGATTGACTCGACTGCGACTGACAATATGCGACTTGCTACCTACCTGCCTCAGGGTGCAGCTTTGGGCCTGAAGTGTCAAACGATATTTTCGCTGAGGCGAGAAAATATCGCCCGAGGCCCGTGCGGGACGAGACGCCTAGGCAAGCTGCTGCCAAAAGCATCATCCCGAACAGGGAAGTCGGGGCCACGTAGGGGCTCAGCGCCCGGCGCTCGCGCGCTGTGAGCTGTGCTGCCCATCGATGACCGCGGCGTCAGTAGCGCGATGCGCGCCGAAGGCGGCAGCGGGCCGTGAACGCCCCAACTGGCGGTGGGCGTTGCAGCGCTCGCAGATGGCTCGCTCCGGCGTGAGCGACACATCGAATCTGTCGTGGCCGCAGACCCAGCACCTGACATCGAGACGCACCGCGCTCATGCCGCCTCCCCGGTGATGCCGATGAGACTGGCATCGCCCGGCTCTTCGCGCGCCATACGCACCAGCGTCTCAACGGAGAGGCTCAACGTGTGCAGGCGATGGTTATGCGAACCGAAGGTGGCGTTGTGGTCGCGTGTGGCGATGAACTCGCCGCAACCGACGCAGCTGATCTCGTCCCAATCCTGGGCGGTGTCGGTGGAGTGACCCTGGTCATGGCCACAGCGGTGGCAGGCAATATCGTGTTTCATTTTGGGGCCTTCCTCGGCATCCAGCCGCCGATCTTCCTGACCGGCGGTACTCAAAGGTGGCAATCCTTGCCAGGTGGTTCCAGCATCCGATGCTGATTCCAGAAGCCACAATCCCTGCGGCGTGATGGCAGAGTGGCACACTCACAAAACTTGTACAAGTATAATTAGGAGTACAATTCGTGCAGAGTTGGAAACGGAGAACTGGCGATGTCGACGTCGACCTTCAAGCAGCGTGAGTGGGTCAAGTGGAAGTGGGGGCCGAACTGGGCCGAAGGGCAGGTGACCAAGCGTTTTCACGAGCCGGTGACACGCAAGCTGCAGGGCAGCGAAGTCACCCGTAAGGGCTCCAAGGCCAACCCGGCGTATCTGATCAAGCAGGAGGATGGCTCGCGTGTGCTGAAGCTGCATAGCGAGCTGCAAAAAGCCTAGCCTCGGCTGGCCCGGCGCCACTCTGCGGCGAGCGTCTCGACCAGAGCCGCCGCGGGTAGCGCTCGCGCCCGGTCAGCCTCGGCGCCGGCCCACTGGGCGCCGTAGGTGCCATTGCCGCTGGCCTTGGCGGCGGCGTTCAGCGCCTTGCCCAGGTCATAGGCACAGGGATAGGCGGGTATCTCATCCGCCTGTGCGTCACGCGCCCAGGCCGTGAAACCGTTCTCCAGGCAGCGCGCCGGACGCCCGGAAATCGCCCGGGTCATGACGGTCTTGCCCCCGGCTGCCAGGCGCTCTCGGTAGGCCGGGTCTGCGGCGCTCTCCGGGCAGCCGACAAAGGCCGTACCCAGCTGCGCCGCGCTGGCGCCCCAGGATAGCGCCCGAGCGATATCCACGCCATCCATCAGCCCGCCGGCGGCAATGATCGGCAGTTCGAATTCCGCCACCAGTCGGCGCGTCAGCGCCTCGGTGGAGAGACGTTCATCATCACCTTCGGGGTCGAAGATGCCGCGGTGCCCACCCGCCGACCACCCTTGCGTGATGATCGCATCCAGGCCACTGGCGGCGATCCGGCGCCCTTCCTCCATAGATGTTGCGGTGGCCAGCAGCAGGCAGCCTGCGCCACGTAGTGCCTCGATCTGCGCCGCCGTGGGTAGACCGAAGTGAAAACTGACCACGGCCGGGCGGGTCTCCTGCAGCACCTCCAGCATCGCCGGGTCCAGCTGAAAAGGGCGATAGATCTCCTCCAGCGCTGGCGGCGGTGTACTGGCGAAGGTCTCGAACAGCGGCCGGGCGCGTTCGATCCAGCGCGACTCGACCTCGCTGTCGCGTGCCGGTGCTGCATGGCAGAACAGGTTGACCTGAAAGGGGCGTGCGGTCAGCGCCTGTGTGCGGAGGATCGCCGCATGTGCCGCCGCCGGGGCCGCGGCCCCCAGGCCCAGCCCGCCCAGCGCGCCGGCATTGGAGACTGCCGCTGCCAACTCGGGGGTGGCCGTGCCGGCCATGGGCGCCTGCAGCAGCGGCAGCGTCAGCGCCTGAAACAGCGCCTGTGTCGAAGCGTATCGTGGGTTCACGGGTCACCTATTTAGCTGAATCGTTTACCTTCACTGAGTCCTTCTGTATTACCCGGCCTTTCTCTTTTATCCGGTCTTTCACCCGACACGGCGGGATCAGCTTGCCAGCATCTGCCCTGGGCCGAAGCACTCGTAGTGGCGGTTCTCCGCGCTCACCCCCTGTTCGGCCAATAGCCGGTCCAGCGCGCGCATCATCGGCAGCGGCCCGCACACATGGTAGCTGGCCGCCGAGTCACCCACCCAGGCAGCGAGATCTGCCGCTTCCAGCAGGCCATGCTTGATTCCGGCCACCGAGTCGGCGGGCTCATCGGCGCGCGGTTCGTCGTAACACAGATGCAGCGAAAAGTTGGCGTGGGCCCGGGCCAGTTCCGCCAGCTCTTCGCCGAAAGCACGCACACCGGCGTGCCGGGCAAGCTGGATCATCACCACCTGCCGCTTCGGTGACGCGGCCAGGGCAGCATGCGCCATCGAGATCAGCGGGGTAATCCCCACGCCACCGCCGATCAGCACCACCGGGCGGGCCGGGTCTTCCGGCAGCGTGAGTTCGAAGGTGCCATAGGGCGGTGTGAGCTCGACCTGATCCCCCTCGGCGAGCGTGGCATGAATCTGTGGTGATACCTGGCCTGCCGGCTGCTCGGCGTTACCCGTCTCGTGCTTGATGCTGAGGCGATAGGTTTCGCTGCCGGGGGCATTGGAGAGGCTGTACTGGCGCATGAGCCAGTTGCCTGCCGCATCCGTCAGCCGCAGGGTCACGTATTGACCGGCTACGTGGGTCGGCAGCTTGCGGCCGTCGCTCGGCGCCAGATAGAGGGAGACGATGTTCTCGCTCTCCGCCTGGCGGCGTACGATGGTGAACGCCAAAAAGCCGGACCAGCCTTGGGTCTCGCGCTGCTGAGTGTAGAGTTCATGCTCGCGGCCGATGAACACCGCAGCCAGCTGGGCGTAAGCTGCCTTCCAGGCGTCAATGATCTCCGGTGTGGCGGCATCGCCCAGAACCTCCTGGATCGAGGCGATCAGGTTCTCACCCACGATGGGATAGTGCTCCGGGCGAATGGTCAGCGAGGCGTGCTTGTGCGCGATCACCTCCACCGCCGGCGCCAGCGCGGCCGTATCATCGATATGGCGAGCGTAGGCCAGGATCGCCCCCGCCAGGGCCCGTTGCTGCGCGCCCTCGCGCTGATGCGCGGGATTGAAGTAAGGCTTCACTTCGGGATTGTGCGCGAACATGCGAGTGTAAAAATGGCGGGTCAATGTCTCCCCATGAGCCTCGAGCACGGGAATGGTCTGCTTGACGGTGGCGATCTGGTCTGGACTGAGCATGGTGACTCCCCGATGGCGGGTAGGGCTGGCGGCTGGCACCAGCGTTCCTTAATTGGTATGTCATCTACCAATTTAAATTGGAGTATCATTTACCACTTTATGACTGTCAAGCGATCATGAAACTCACCACGCACACCGACTACGCGCTGCGGCTGCTGATCTATCTGGCGATCCGGGGCGATGACATGCCCGCGACCGTGCAATCGGCGGCGGGCCACTACGGTATCTCCGGGCACCACCTGGCCAAGGTCTCGCAGACGCTGGTGCAGTTGGGCTATGTCTCCAGCCTGCGTGGGCGGGGCGGCGGCCTGCGCCTGAATCGCCCGCCTGAAGAGATCAATATCGGCGCGCTGATTCGGCAGACCGAGAACCTCGAACTGCTGGAGTGCTTCGGGCCCAACTCGACCTGCCCGATCGACCCCGCCTGCCGGCTCAAGCACGTGCTGTGGTCCGCCCAGCAGGCGTTCATGCAGGTGCTGGATGGCTACGTGCTGGCGGATATGATCGAGAACCGCGAGGCGCTGCGCCTGCTGATCTCGAGCGACGCTAGCTGAGAGCGGCGCGGCAAGTACACGACTGCACGATCGTTCAATACCGCTCCCTCGGGCGCCTTCACACTGGCGACGCATTCATGTGAATGGCACCGAGAGGTAGCGAGTCAATCATGGAGATCGTGCTGTACGCCTTTACCGTCATGTACACCCCGGGGCCGGTCAACCTGCTGGGGCTCAACGCCGGGCTCACGCGCTCGCCGCGGGAGAGCCTGGGGTTTTTCCTGGGAGTGGCCCTGGCGATGTTCGTCTGGTTCGTGGTGATTGGCTTTGCCGGGCAGCTATTAGTGGTCCAGCGTGTGCTGCCCTATATCGCTTTCGCCGGTAGCGCCTACATTCTCTACCTGGCGTTCAAGGTGTACCGCGCGCCGGTGTCGCTCGATGCGCAGACAGCGCCCGCTGCCAGGCTGATGTTTCGCGATGGCTTTCTGATGCAACTGCTCAACCCCAAGAACTCGCTGGTGGTGATCCCCATCGCCACGGTGATGTTCCCGGGGCGCGGCATCGCCGGTGGCGAGCTGCTGGCATGTTCGGCGGCGATCGCCCTGGGCGGCGGCGGGGCACCCGCGCTCTACGCGCTGGCCGGCCATCTGATTGGCCGGCGTATCGCCCGGGTCGAGGTATTCCGCCTGTGCCATCGGCTGATGGCGCTGCTGCTGGTGGTCGTGGCGATCCTGATGTTGCGTGACTATGTCTGGTATAGCGATGTCTGGGCAGCACTGCGCTGAGGAGATGACATGGCAGAGGCGGAAGGAAGACGGACTAGTGATTGGCTGATCGCATCGCCGACATCCCGGGTGGAGCGAATCGAAGCGCGCTTCCAGGGGCATGCCTACGACATGCATCGGCACGACAGTTTCGCCATCGGCCTGACCCTGAACGGCGTGCAGAGCTTCCACTACCGCCGTGGCTATCGCCACAGCCTGCCCGGCACGGTGCTGGTGCTGCATCCGGACGAACCCCACGACGGCCATGCCGGCGACGCCCGTGGGTTTCACTACCGCATGCTCTATATTGAGCCGGCGCTGATCCAGAGTGCCCTGGGCGGGCAGCCGCTGCCGTTCGTGGCTGGCGGGCTCTGCCGCGAGCCGCGACTTGCCACGGCAGTGCAGACGCTATTGGCCAGTCTCGACGGCGCGCTAGACCCGCTTGAGGAGAGCGACGGCATCGCCGAGCTGGCCGATGCCCTGGCCGCCAACGGAGATGCCCGCCGCGGCCCGCCCAAGCGCTTGCCCGACTATGGTGCCGCGCAGCGGGTGCGGGAACGGCTCGACGCGGCGCTGCTGAACGGCGTCTCGCTGGATGAGCTGGAAGCCATCGCCGGCCAGCCGCGCTGGACGCTGTCGCGGGATTTTCGCGCGCTCTTCGGCACCAGCCCCTACCGCTATCTGACCCAGCGCCGGCTAGCGCTAGCCCGCCAGCAGATCGCCGCAGGCACTGGCCTGGTCGAGGCGGCGCATGCCGCCGGCTTCGCTGACCAGAGCCACATGACCCGCGCCTTCGGGCGGACCTATGGCCTCTCTCCGGCGCGCTGGCGCGGCCTGCTCGGCACCCGCTGAGTGCCGACCCATCTGCCGCACGGCCCGGGCCGGCAGCACTCGGGGCCACAACGGGTTTATCTCGGAGAATCCGGCGCTTATACTGTGCTCCGCTTGGAAACAGCGGCGCCATGCCGTCTCGCCACCACGCCCCCGTAGCTCAGCTGGATAGAGCGGCCCCCTCCTAAGGGGCAGGTCATAGGTTCGAATCCTATCGGGGGCACCAAGTGACCTTCCTCGTTGCCCCACTTTTTTGCTATCCGCTAGGCGCCACCAGCCTCTGCATACGCAGGGTTATGCAGTGAGGTATGGCTCTCCGTTCGGTGCGCAGCCGTCTACCCACGTGCCGCTACGCATTAGAAAGATCGAATCGACCAAGCCGTCTCGGCCATGGTTCTCTTGGCACATCAAGAGGGCTCAACTCTGTATGAAGGCCCAGGAGACAGCGCCGATCATCAGCATAGCGAAGGTGAGACGTAGCAACCGGGAGAAGAGAGGGCGCTGCACAAGGGGCCGAATGGCGCCGCCGACGCACATCCAGAAGATATTGGTGAACACGGCAACCGCCAGGCAAACCCCCATGGTGGCCACATAAGCGATGGCCGCTGGCGAGATCGGCAGCAGAAACTGCGAGTAGATCACCAGTAGTACCGCGTAGGACTTCGGGTTGAGCACGTTGAGCAGGACACCATCGCGCATCGTCAGGCGGGCACCTTCGGCTGTGTGGGTGTCGAGTGGCGTGGTCGCGATGCGGTAGGCGAGGTAGAGCACGTAGAGCCCGCCCACGATCTGTAGTGTCAGCTTCGCGCTTGGCCAGGCTGCCAGTAGCGCCGCTAGGCCCAGGGCAGCGGCCACCATGGATATCGCCAGCCCGGTCAGAATGCCCACATAGAGCGAGAGCGTCTTGCGTACCCCAAAAGTGGCGGATGTCGCCACGATGGTCATGGGGCCCGGCCCCGGAGAGCCGAACAACAGCATTGCCGTCATGGCGAGCGTGGTGAGTGGCGACATGAGCCTTCATCTCCGAGTGCGGTCTCTCGCAGCGAAACAGGCCATGACATGCCATTGCTGTTCGGAACCGATCAGTACCGTTTGCGTAGAACGGTACTGATCATTACCATCCCATGTCAATCTCACAGAAGGGATAAGCCATGGCGACACAGGCGCGTGAACGACTGATAGCGACGGCGGAAGCGCTCTTCTATCAACGCGGCATCCAGGCGGTCGGCATCAGCGAATTGATCGATGCCTCTGGCGTGGGGCGTGCCTCCTTCTACCGTCACTTCGATAGCAAGGACGCCCTGGTGCATGCCGTGCTACGCCACCGCAATGAGAGGGCGCTGGCCGCCTTCGAGGCAGCTCTTGCCGGCAGCGATGGCTCGCCCCTGGATGTGTTCGATGTGGTCGCCGAGCGCTACGGGCAAGCCGACTTTCGCGGCTGTGCCTTTATCAACGCCATGGTCGAAGCCGCCGACCGGAGCAGCGAGACCCACCGCATTGCCAGAGCGCACAAACTGGCTCAGATAGAGATCATCGCTCGCCAGCTCCGGCAAGCCGGCCACTCATCGAGCGAGGAACTCGCCCGCGATTTTCAACTACTGATCGACGGTGCCGTCATGGGCGTACTACGCGAAGGCAATCTTGAACCGGTCGAGAGAGCCAAGCAGATAGCGGCCAGACTGCTGAGTCTGTAAGCATCACCTTATCCGTAGTGATGGTTCCCCGAGGAGCATGCTCAGCCCGCGATAGGAGCGGGGTGCGATAGCCTCAGTGCCCCCTGAGTTGCACTGGTGGCCAATCTCGATCATCTACTGCTTCCCGAGCCAGTCTCCCTCTCGCACGATCAGAACCCCGCCCGGCCCGTGAGCTAAAGGAGGCAGCAATTGCGCAGGCTCCGACAAATCATACGTCGCACTCCCACTGGTACTGCTATAAGCCTCGGGTAGCGCCGAGGATTTATCTAAATATCTGCAACATTTTTCCCTAAGCCAATTTCGGGAAACATTCCTGATTGCGACATGCGACCAAATGACAGGGTGTGGGGGTATTCCTAATAAAGACAGAAATGTGCTAAGTGTTACGTATGGCAACAAAGAGATCAGCGATGATCGCTAATTGGGGGCTGAGTCGCGGGATTTCTGCCTGTGACGCTGGCGTACTGTCTACTCCCCGCCCCGCCAACGCGACGATTAGGCCGGTTTTGATGCAGCTTTGCGAGGGTGCCAAGTTGGACCAGCGCTGTATCAGCGGCCCGACTATGGGCCCGAGAAATAGCGCGAAATGATGCGTTTTGCAGATTAACTGATGAGAAGTGGTGGTGCTGCATGGAGAAGAGCAACGAAGTATGGCGGATTGATACCATAAGTGTTCCTAACAGGGCTTGAAACGGCTGACAGGTACCGACCCAAAGCGGCCATGCCGGGAAATGCAGCAGGAGCGCGAGTTTTGGATATATAGCCTAACGGAAATTAATACCTAAAAGAGTCATAGGCTTGATAGGGTCTAGCTGGCTGCATTTGCCGAAAAAATGCCAGCAGGTTCATTCAGTCATAGAGCGTGCTGAGCAACACGCTGTAAAATTTGAAAAGGAAGTCAGGTGCAGCACGATACTGAGAAGTATAAAAGGGTTTTTGAAGGGATGTCCCCCGAAGAAATTGAGGAGATGAATCGGCTGAATGATGAGGAACATCAAAAACAAGCCGATGCGTTCAAGAGCGGCTATGAGAAGGAGGTTTGCTACCTCTGTAATAAACCTTTTAAGACCATTAGCAAAGACGGTCCATGTTTACACTGGCCATTGCGACAGTGTAAGTTTAAGAAAAAGGATTTTCCCAAGATTTACGAAAAATACGGTTATGGGAATATAGCTGCGTTTATCCGATGGTGCGCGAACCAAGAGCGTTTGCTTTCGAATATAAATGACCTTGAAGACGAGAGATTAGATGGAAAAGTTTTGTCATATACCGTCAAGTGGAAAAATATTGAATGGACGTTTGATTGCTCCAAGAATGATTTTCAAGGGCATCAAGGGACGTCAATTGACTACCCCCATTACCACTTTCAAATGAGAATTGATGGTAGGCAGTTTATCAACTTCAATGATTTTCATGTCCCATTCACTGATCACGATCTTTTCATATTGAAAAACAGTATGGAACAAGGTGGCTGGTTCAAGCATAATTTTGGGGCAATTGGCTCAGGTATGCAGGAAGCTGTAAGTATCCAGCTAGACGATATACTTGAGCATACCAGTCGTTCTGATAGTGATGATGAGGCTACTTATCATTTTTCGACGATGATTGACGCAAGGGACAATCCAATTTCTGGTGAAGAAATATACGAAATACAGCAAGAAGCTGAGCGAACAGGTAAATCATTCGCTTTTGTAGCGCAGAAGCGGTTGAAAGAGCGCGCAAACGTACAAATCGTTGTCAGTCCTGCCGACTCGATCCCGGACATTGCATCTAGAACAGAGCACAAGCGAAGATGAATTTGACAAGCGGATGTTGTCGAACTGGTTTTCCGCTGCGCTCCAAACCAGCCGCAAATGCGGGCGTTATATGCCTTGAAATCGGTACGGTACTCAATGTACCTATTTCACATAAATAGGGCTCAAGCGAGCAAAGGCTTCTCGGAGCTATTATTTAATCAAGGTTGCTCATGACATTGCTAACTATTGAACAAAAACAAAAAGAAGCGGTTGCCGCGCTAATGAAAAAAATGGAAGCAACTGCTGCCGATATGCGTGCCTTAATAGTCAGCATGCCCCCGGAAGATCTTCTTGGATACATTTACGCTCAACGCATGATGAAAATTGTGGCTGGCAGCGCTGAAGCTTCAACAGAAAGCGACAACGAAGGTCCAGATGACACGATTAATGAAGTGCAGTTTCTGCTTGAGTACGTTCATGCCGTATTGGCATCGGATACGGCTCCCGATAAAGTCGAATTCGATGAGACAAAATGCACAGAGTTGTTCGCACTAAGCTCCAAGTTGAAAGAACAAGCCATGCTCTTCGCCATGGCTTCGTCTGCTGTTACAGAGAATGAGGATTTTGGGCCTGACACTGCGGATATTGAATTTCACATAAAGTCGACATGGGTTTTGCTCAGAGGGAACCGTTATCAGGTTCTAGAAGGAGAATTTTATAGTTATGTGCTTGCGCCACACGATGATGTCTTGAAAGAGGTCTATGGGGTCGGAGCCACTGAGGTTGCGGAAGGCTTCCAAGATATGGCTAATGCTACTCGTGCGGGCCATGCGAACGCCATAGAAGAAATGATGAGTCAGTTCCAAGCTTCGCAGAATTTTGCTTTGGAGCAGGAAAAGCCTCTTGAAGAAGTTATGGAAGAGTGGGTTGCGTCAAATGCAGATCAATCGGAAGCAGCTGCACGGGCCATGGATGACATGCTCCGAGGCGGAATTTCCAATGTCAGTCGTCACACGAAGTTACCACCAGAACTATTGGTGGATCTGGCGTATCAACGCGGTGAAGATACTGAGTTTTTTGCTGAAGGCGATCTGTCTGGAACCCCATACAGAACACTACCTGCCCGTAAAAAGCCCCTGATTCAACTTGGGTCGGACTACTATGCTGTTGACCCCTGTTTTACCCGAGATTCAGGGTATCGTGCACTCCTTTTTAATTTGTTGCAGAAAAAACCGGACTATAAGAAATCTTTCGAAGACCGTCAAAAGATAATGAGCGAAGGAGCATTTCAAAACATTCTCACTGATCAGTTGCCGGAGGCGATAATATATCAAGAGGTTTATTATAAAGACCCGGTGACTAAACAGTGGTCGGAAAACGACACCTTGGTCCTGGTCGATGATGTGCTTTATCTCGTTGAAGCTAAAGCGGGTGCAGCAGCAACTATTGCTTCGCCAGCGCTCGATTTTAAACGGCACGCCCAGTCAGTAAAGGACTTGATTCTTAAAGCTTATAGTCAATGCGAGCGTTTCTTCAATTATATTAACTCTGCGGATGAGGTGCCGCTCTATAATCGGGTGGATGGCAAATATATAGAGTGTGGTCGAATCCGGTGCTCTAACTTTCGTGTGATGCTTCCCATTGGATTGACAGTTGAGTCATTCTCTCCATTCTCATCTTTTTGCAAGGAACTGCCTCAGGTAAAGCCGCTTCTCGGGAAGCATGCATTTATCTCAATGTCGATTGACGACCTGTTTGTCCTAAAGCGTATCCTACCGACACCTGGAATATTTGCTCACTACATGGAAGTGCGCCAGGCAGTTGCTGGAATGAGACGCGCTCATCTATTTGATGAGTTTGATCATCTTGGAGCGTACATAACCAAAAACCGTTTTGATGAGGACATGGCTGATCAGCTGAGGCAAGATGAAGCGAGCTTAGTGGTGTGGAATGGAATGAGCAATGCCATCGACAGAAGCTTCGAGGGGGAGAGTTGGGAAGACAACCCCATTCCGACTCAGGATTTCCCGAATGAATTAATGAAGCTTCTTGAAGCACTCGGCATTACCCGAGAAAAGGGATGGCTTTCAGCCGAAAGTCTTATTCGTAACTATGGAGGGCAAGCACGTAAGGACCTTGCTAAGTTGTTGTCGAATTTGGAAAGCACGGTAGGACAGCACCCCGAACGCTACTTCGCATTTTCTGGCAATGGGCAGCCGCTATTTGTCTGGATGCAAAGAAAAGGGCGTCCTCTTGATTGGCAAAAAATAAATGACAAAGCAAAAGCGGCCGCGCTGTGTGTTGTTTGCCCCGAAATTGTGGGCGTGTTTGTTGAGGTTGGTAGGGGAGGGGGCTATGTAAATGCTCAGTACTTCAAGGTTGAGGCTCCCTCCAAACAGTCTGATGAAAATGCGCATATCTTCGACGATGCTAACCGTATGAGCCAAAAAGCAAAAATGGTAAATTCACGGCGGGCGGCTTCGTCGAAACCTATTAACTCAAGAAAAATTGGTCGTAATGAACCCTGCCCGTGTGGAAGTGGTCTGAAGTACAAGAGATGTCATGGACGCTAGCTAATGACGAACCCAACCGGAAGGGAGTTACGATTCTTATTAAATTTAGACGGGTTGAAAGGGGTTCTTGGGATTTTTGGGAAATTCGGGTTTATCAAGATGCCGTATAACAATTGCATGTTGTTGAGCTGGTTTTCGCTGCGCTCCCAGCTAGCCGTAAACTCGGGCGTTAAAGTGCTATATCAGTGGCTTCTAAAATGCCGCCTCTGGCCGAATGCTGCCACTCAAAGGTTATTAGCCACGGCTTGGACTTTGACGAATTTCATTAAGCCGCGATCCCGTTTCTCTACGGGAAGCCAGCCGGCACGCTCGTAGAATGCATGAGCTCGACTGCCGATCTCGGTCTCCAGCCAAATCTCGTCGAATTTGGCGAATAGATGGCGCTCGGCGCGTTCGAGAAGACTGCGGCCCACCCCTTGCCCTTCATGGTCGGCCCGGACGAACAGTCCAAACACGCACCCGGTCTCATTGCGAACCATTGAAAAGCCCACGGGTACTCCATCAATCTCTGCAACCCAAAGACAAGGTTCCTTGGCGAGCTCGGCGGCGATGGTCTCCGGCGTGATGCCCATTTCGACAAGCTGCGCGAGCGAAAGGTGGTTCTCCGCCACGCTGGTGCGAATGTCGAAGATCTCCCCGATGTCTGTCTCTCTCGCTTCTCTCACTTGAATTGACATGGATCGATACCCTTGGCTGTGATTGAAAAGCTTATCTGCGGCAGCGCGGATTCTCGGGCCTCTCCCTCGATTTTCCGTGCTTATCGCAAGGGACAGCGTGACGAGGCCCTGCCCCCAGGCTGCTCGCCCTTGAACGGCTCCCACATCGCCATAGAGCGCTCAGACGCCTCTCGAAAAGCGGCCCCAGGCGGCCTGGGGTAGTCATCGACCATTGCCTTGTGCGAGATCTCTTACAAAGTTGGACCAGATAGTCTTAGAAAACTGGTCCTATGGCGGGCGGTGAGATTCGTTATCCTGTGTGGGTGCCCGTTTGGGCCTGCGTTTGAACCCGGCCCCTTGGGCCGGGTATTTTCGTTTCAGCCCCCGCAAACCCTGGCTGGCTCGGTAACGCTCGCAGGTGCAGGCTGGATCTCGAAAAGGCCCGAGTCTAATGACGCTGACACTCGTTCACCCCACGCAGGCGCACCAGTCGGCCTTTCTGGCCGCCGTTCGGCACAGCCAGCCGCTGTTGGGTGGCTGGGTCTTCCCGCCGGCAACGCCGCAAGCCTACGCCGACTTTCTCTCCCGCTACGCGGCGGAGACCCACGTGAGCTACCTCGCCGTTGCCCCCGATGGCAGCCTGATCGGCTGCGTCAATCTGAATGAGATCGTCCGCGGTGCGCTGCAATCCGCCTATCTAGGCTATTACGGCTTTGCGCCGCACCAGGGCCGGGGATGGATGAAACAGGCACTGAGCGAGGTGATTACCCGCGCCTTCGATAGGCACGGCCTGCATCGGCTGGAGGCTAATATTCAACCCGCCAACGGCCGCTCGATCGGGCTGGTGCAGTCCCTGGGCTTTCGCCATGAAGGCTTCTCGCCGCGCTATCTGCGCATCGATGGCGAATGGCGCGACCACGAGCGCTACGCCATCACTGCAGAAGAGTGGGGTGTCTGAGAGAGTCCCGCAGATGCGCTCGTCATCCGCGGTTTGGGAAACGTTTGGGCTACCTCACCACCAGTGCTGCGGATAGCGCCGGTGCCGGGCGAGGTTGTTGATCACCACCGCCACGCTGAGCATCAGGATGCAGCCGAGGCCGACCGGGAAGAAGGCGTAGATCCAGCCGAGCTGGTGCAGGTCGCCCGAGCCGATCACCGCGATCAGCGCAGTGGCGCCGCCGGGCGGGTGCAGGGTGTGGGTGAGCTGCATCAGCAGGATGGCGGTGGAGACCGCGACCGCGGCGGCGATCCAGCCGTCACCCAGTAGCGACCAGGTGACGAAGCCGCAGAGCGCCGAGAGCACGTTGCCGCCGAGCACATTGCGCGGCTGGGCCAGCGGGCTCTCCGGTGCGGCGTAGAGCAGCACCGAGGTGGCGCCGAACGAGCCGACCATCAGCAGTGGATGGGCCTGGGCCGCCTGGGTGCTGAGCCAGCCCACGCCGGCCATGCCCAGAAAGGCGCCGAGCCAGGACCACAGCGCGTCGCGCCAGTTGGGGGCAGGGCGCGAGACCGGGGCGCCTTTCATCTTGCTCAGATATTGCTTCACCATGGGGTAGGTATCGCCATGTGTGGGTTCACGGGTGGGGTCGAAGGCGCGCTATCTTGCCAGCTCGTATCCATACGGGGAAATACGCCTTGGCAATAGCCTCATGACCGCCGCGCCGGGACGCCCGCCTTGGGCATTGCTACAATGCCCGGCTTTCCCGGATGCAGGGCTTGCCCGTTCATGTTCGAGCTTTTTCATGCCTGATCGCGCCGATAGTGCCGCGCCTTCCGATGGTCTGCATGGCAATCGTCATGACAACCGCCATGGCAACGATGTGCCGGTGGCGCAGGACCGCATCTTCGACGGTCTGGCCGACAAGTTCGCCTCTAGCCTGTATGCCAGCGCGCGCGGGCGTATCCGCCTGGCGGTGCTGACGCCGCTGCTGGAGCAGGCGTTGCCGGCGGATGGTTCGGCGGCACTGGATGTCGGCGGTGGTCTGGGCCAGATGAGCGCCTGGCTCGCTGCCCGGGGGCATCGGGTCACCCTGGCGGAGCCCTCCGCCGAGATGCTGGCCCGGGCTCGCGAGACTCTGGCGCAAACCCCGTCGGCGATGCCGGTGCAGGCTCTGCAGGCGCCGCTGCAGGCGCTCGGCGAGCTGGCCCCCGGGCCGTGGCCGCTGGTGGTGTGTCATGCGGTGCTGGAGTGGCTGGCCGACCCGGAAGCCGGGCTGCGCCAGCTCGCGGCACTGCTGGCGCCGCAGGGGCGGCTGTCGCTGATGGTGTTCAACCGCGATGCGCTGCGCTTTTCCAACGTGGTCAAGGGCAATCTCGACAAGGCCATGGAGGATCGCCTGTCGGGTACCGGTCAGCGCCAGCGGCTGACGCCGATCTCGCCGCTGACCCATGCCGATATCGTGCGCTGGTGCGGGGCCTGCGGGCTCGAGATCGAGCGTGTCGCCGGGGTGCGCATCTTCCATGACTACCTGCGCGAGCGCGAGCCCAGCGAGGCCGACCTGGCCAAGCTGATTGCGCTGGAGCGCCGCTACTGCGAGACCGAGCCGCACTGGCGTCTGGGCCGCTACCTGCACTATCTGATTCGTCCCGCTGTCCCCGCCGGGAGCGAACCCCTGCGAGACGCGCACCTGCAAGGAGAGAGCCGATGAAGGCACAAACGCCCCCGTGTGAACTGCTGGCGCGCCAGGACGCGGACTACCGCGGCTGGCTGTGGGTGGCGCCGCCGCGGGATAGCTGGCTGGAGAGCGGCGAGGGCGTGGTGTGGAGCGCCGATCTCGGCGTGGTGAACGCGTGGCGGGCGGCCGGGCGCGAAGCCCACGCGGAGCTGGCGCTGCCGCCGCTGGCGCCCCCCGGCGCGGTGCTCTTCTGGCCCAAGAGCCACGCCCTGGGCGAGTGGTGGCTACGCACCCTGAGCGCGACCCTGCCCGCCGGCACCCCGATCCAGGTCGTCGGTGAGCACCAGGGCGGGATCAAACGAGTGCCCAAGGTACTCGCATCCATGGGCCACGCCTGCCGCAAGCTGGATAACGCCCGCCGCTGCACCCTGTTCGCGACCGAGGCGGGAGAGGCCACGCCCGACCCGGAGGCGGGCTGGGAACGCTTCGAGACCCACGGGCTGGCGCTGGCGACCCACCCGGGGGTGTTCGGCCACGGCAAGCTCGATGATGGCACCCGGCTGCTGTTGGAGACGCTGGAAATACTCGCCGAGCGCGGCGAGCTGCCTGCCGGGCCTACCCTGGATATCGGCTGCGGCGACGGCATCCTGGCGGCGTGGCTTTCGCGCCGTGGTCAGGCGGTGACGGCCACCGATGTCAGTGGCTTTGCAGTGGCGGCAACCCAGCGCACCCTGGCGCTCAATCAGTTGGAAGGGGAGACGCGTCAGAGCGATGTGTTCGAGGCGGTGCCGGAGCGTTTTGCGCTGATCGTCAGCAATCCGCCGTTCCATCAGGAGCGGGCGGTCGACTATGGCCCGGCGGCACGTCTGATCGAGGAGGCGCCGGCGCATCTCGAGGCTGGTGGGGTGCTGCTGCTGGTGGTCAACGCCTTCCTGCCGTATCCCGACTGGCTGACGGCGGCGTTCGGTAAGTTCGAGACCCTCGCCGATGATCGCCGTTATCGGGTCTATCGTGCGTTCAAAAGCCGCCGCTAGCCTGCAGCTCGCCGACGATTTTCAGCGCGCGCTGGTTGGCGGCGCCGACGTCGATGGGCTGAATGCCGAGGGCTTGTAGTCGCGCCCAGGGAATCTCGTTCCAGTCGCCGTGCTCCAGCTTGATCGCGGTGTCGAGCAGCGCGCCCAGCGGCCCCTCGTGCAGCAGCAGGGCGGCGTTGATCGTGGGGTGCAGCGGTAGGATGGCGACCAGATCCTTCAGCGGGCGGTCGAAGAACGCCTCGAGATAAGAAAACAGGCCAACGATGAAAGCGCGTTCGGAGAGCTGCGGGTCGTCGATCGCCAGCTCCCGGCAAAGGCTTGCCCGGGTCAGCGCCAGCTGGCGCAGCGAGTGGGGCTTGTCGTTCAGCTTGCTGAGCGCCAGCAGCGTGGCCAGGCTGCGGACCCGCTGAATCCCGACCAGCCTCACCGCCTGGTGCAGCGAATCGATCTCGCCGGGGCGCTGATATTGCGTGGTATTGACCAGATGCAGCAGGCGCATGCCGAGCGCCGGGTCGCGCTCGATCGTCGTGGCGACATGGCGGGTGCCGATATCGGGCTGGTTGAGTTCGGTGATCAGCTTGAGGATGGTCAGGCGGGCGGTGGTCACCGGCTTGCCGTGGACGATCTGCGGGCGTGCCAGGAAGTAGCCCTGGAAGTAGTCGCAGCCGGCGTCGAGACAGTGCTCCAGCTCCGCTTCGGTTTCGAGCTTCTCGGCCAGCAGCTTGAGATGGGGGTGGTGTCGCCGCAGTTGGTCGATGATCCAGTAGAACTCATCGTTCGAGTAGTGGGGATACTCCAGCTTGACGATATCCACCAGCGGCAGGAAGGGGTGGGTGGCATCGTGCTCGGTATAGTCGTCCAGCGCCAGAGTGAAACCCTTTTCACGCAGCTCCATGAGGCGCTGGCACACGGCGGTGGTGCAGGGGGTGTCTTCGAGGATCTCCACGACCATGTGCACGTTGTCGAACGGAATCTCGCCGGCCAGGGTATCCGCGGTGAAGTTTACATAGAGCTGTTTGCCCTGGCCCACGGTCTTCAGATCGCCCTGGGTGAAGGCATTGAGCAGCACGGTGCTGGTGGCGCGATTGCCGTCGAAGGGGAGCGGCATGGGCCCACCGTCGGTGGGGCGGAACAGCAGCTCGAAGGCGACGATCTCACGCGAGCTGTCGAAGATCGGCTGACGCGCGAACAGCACCGAGGGCTGATGAGGGTCGGAGAGCGCTGACATGGCAAGCTCCTCATGAGTGTCGGGCCTGGCCACTGCCGCCCCTGCAGGGCGTTCTATCGGCCGTTACCAATCAAGTTTGAAGGCGGCTTTGGTTGCGAGGCCCGATTCAGCCTGGTGCGTAGTCGATCGCGGTGATGATGTAGTGGGTCTCGCCGCCCGGCGCGGCGACCACGACGTCGTCGTCCAGCGCCTTGCCCAGCGCGGCCTGAGCCAGCGGGGCGTCGATGCTGATCCAGTGCTTGGCAGTGTCGGTCTCGTCGTGGCCGACCAGACGGATCGACAACTCCTCGCCGTCGTCGTCCTCGAGGGTGACGAAGGCGCCGAAGTAGACCTTGCCAGTGTCTGCGGGCAAGCGATCGACCACCTGCAATTCATCGAGGCGCTTGCGCAGATAGCGGATGCGCGCGATGACCCGATTGAGCTCTTTCTTGTTATAGGTGTAGTCGGCATTCTCGCTGCGGTCGCCCAGCGCGGCGGCTTCGCCTACCTTGGCCGAGAGCTGGGGGCGTTTGACCCGCGAGAGGTGGTCATGGATACCCTGCAATCGATCATAACCCTGAGGGGTGATCAGGTTGCTCTTTTTCTCCTGGCGCGGATCCTTCTTGGGATCGCGCCAGCGGGTCATGTTGCGTCCTTGCATGCGTTGTCTCTGGAGGGGCTTGCTGACAGTGGCTGGCCATTTAGATTAACGCATCGAACGGCGCCGCGACCACGCGCGTAAGCTCCCTCGGAACTGGATGCGACTAAAACACAATGGCCGTGCATTCAAACGCTCGTTAGATTTTCCCCAGGATCGCAACCGGAGCGACGACTCATGCCACGCTTTACCAAGACGATGATGGGCATCACCGCTGGGGTAGTGCTGAGCGCGGGGCTGATCGGCAGCGCCGCAGCCCAGCAGAACGAGCTCTTCCCGCTGATGCAGCGCTGGGGCAACGTCGAGTACGAGATGCAGGGCGATGCCCAGCAGCGTGCCTTCGAGAGCCTGGTCAAGGAGGTCGATGCGCTGGCCCAACGCTACCCCGATAACGCCCACGTGCTGACGGCGCAGGGCGTGGTTCTGGCCTCCTACGCCAAGGCCAAGGGTGGGCTGGGGGCGCTGGATCTGGCCAAGCAGGCGCGCAAGGCGCTGGAGCGGGCGATCCAGATCGACCCCCAGGGCGAGAACGGTTCGGCCTATGTCACCCTGGGTGCGCTCTATCAGCACGCGCCGGGCTGGCCCATCGCTTTCGGCGACGACGACAAGGCAGGGGAGCTTTTGAAGCG
The DNA here is from genome assembly GCF_017306975.2 of Salinicola sp. DM10. NCBI lineage: Bacteria > Pseudomonadati > Pseudomonadota > Gammaproteobacteria > Oceanospirillales > Halomonadaceae > Salinicola > Salinicola sp. DM10. Next base: position 1,122,354 of record NZ_JAFLEN020000001.1, on the reverse strand, counting down.
TGCGGTGGAGATTCGCCCCGACGGCATCGATACCAACTTCTACTATGCGCAGTACCTGGAAGATCAGGGTCAGCACGCCGAGGCCCGCCAGTACGCCGAGCGGGCGGTGGAAGGGCAGGCGCGTAAGGGTAGAGCCTCGGACGAGGCGCTGCGTCAGGAAGTGCGGCAATGGCTGGCGCGGCAAGGCTGAACGTCTCGAGTCGCGTGTCTCTGGCCGCGGCTCTCGCATCTCTGGCCTAGACGCGTGGAGCTCGAACTTCCTTTCCAGAACCCCGGCTCTTCAAAACTCTGGCTCTTAAAAACTACAGCTCTTCAAAACTCCAGCTCTTCAAAACTCCAGCTCTTCAAGACCTCTGTCCTTGAAAACCTCGCTACCCGCCCCCGAGAGACGTCGCTGCCGACGCCTCCCGGTTCGCTGTCGTGCGGGCCGGGTCAGTAGAGCTTCGCCTTGAGCAGTGGCTTGAGCAGGTAGTCCATCACGCTGCGTTCTCCGGTCTGGATATCCACCTGGGCGATCATGCCGGGGATGATCGGCAGCGCCTCGCGGCCGTGCTCGAGCGAGCCGCTGTCGGTGCGGATATAGACCTTGTAGTAGGACTCCTTGCCGCGCGGCGTCTCCTCCTCGATGGTGTCGGCGCTGATCTGCTCCACGCTGCCGCGCAGGTCGCCGTAGATGGTGTAATCGTAGGCGGTGATCTTGACGCTGGCGGGCATGCCGGGGGCGAGAAAGGCGACATCGCTGGGCTGGATCTTGGCTTCGATCAGCAGCCGGTCCTCCAGCGGGATCACCTCCATGATCGTCTCCCCCGGCGGCACCACGCCGCCACGCGTGGTGTAGTTGATGGCGTTGACCCGGCCATGTACCGGCGAGCGGATCTCGGTGCGCTCGAACTGATCGCGCTTCTGCACCAGCACCTGCTCGAGCGAGGCGAGTTCGCCTTTCTTGTCGGTCAGCTCGGTGTAGGCATCCTGCACGTAGCTGTTCTGGATCTCGGCGCGCTTGCCGCGCAGCGAGGCGATATCCTGGCGCAGCTGCAGGGCCTCCATCTGGCTCACCGCCTGACGCGCCACCAGCGGCTCGATCAGCGCGAGCCGGCGATTGGCCATGCCGATCTCATGCTCGAGCGAGTCGGTGGCGGCGCGTAGCTTGTCGCGACGGGCACGGAATAGCTCGCGCTCTGACTGGGCCAGCGAGCTGTCCGGGTCGATCTCGGCGGGGAACTCGATCGACTCGCGTTCGAGGACTTCCGACTGCAGCCGGGCCACGGTCGCCTGCAGCGCGACCACCTGATTGCGGGTCTCGCGGTAGGCGCTCTCGAAGCGGGTGCCGTTGAGCTGTACAAGCAGTTGCCCCTCATCGACGATGTCCCCCTCCTTGACCGGGATGCGCGCGATGATGCCGCCCTCCAGGCTCTGGATCGTCTGGATGCGGCTGACCGGCACCACCCGGCCCTCGCCATGGGTGACCACGGCGATCTCGGCCCAGGCCGCCCAGCCGATGAAGCTCGCCAGCGCCAGCAGCACCACCCAGAGCGTGGGGCGTGCCAGCGGGTGGCGCAGGCTTTCGCTGGGGTCCCCCAGGTCGCGGCGCAGGCGCGCGTCCTCGTAGTGTGTCGACATCAGCTGGCCTCCCGTTTACCCGCGACCTGGTTGCCCGACACCATCTGCTCGATGCTGCCCTGATTGGCGAGCCGGCCGTCGCGCAGCACGATGGCCCGCTCGGTGAGCGCCAGTAGCGGCCGCTTGTGGGTCGAGACGACCAGCGTGCGCCCGCTCATCCAGCGCTGCAGGAACGCCACGGTGTGCTTCTCGCTGGCCTGGTCGAAGGCGGCGGTGGGTTCGTCGAGCAGCACGATACGCGGATCCTGCAGGACCAATCGCGCCAGCCCGATCGCTTGGCGCTGGCCGCCGGAGACGCTGCCGCTGGACGCGATCGGCAGCTCCAGTCCCAGCGGATGCGCGCGTACGAAGCGGCCCAGGCCGACGCCGTCGAGGGCCTGGAACAGCTCGTCGTCGCTGTAGCCGCCGCCATCCAGGGTGAGGTTGTCGCGCAGGGTGCCGTAGAACAGCGCGATATCCTGGGGCAGGTAGCCGATGGCACGGCGGCGGTCGGCGGTGTCGATCTGTGCCAGGTTGACGTCGTCCAGCATCACCCGGCCACCTTGCGGCTCGGCGAAGCCAGAGAGCAGCCGCAGCAGGGTCGACTTGCCGGCGCCGTTGCCGCCGAGCAGTGCCACCCGGGCGCCCGCTTCCAGGCGCAGCTCCGGAATCTGCAGCGCTGGCGGGGCGTCTTCTCCGTGACGCACCACGATCTCCTCCAGGCGGTAGTCGCCGCGCAGCGCGGGCTTGCGCACGCGCTGGCCGCTGCCGCCCTCGGTGGGCGCCCGCATCATCTCGTCCAGCCCTTCGATCGCGGCCTTGACGTGCTGCCAGCGCGCCAGCAGGGCGCTGGTCTGGGCCATCGGAGCGATCGCCCGTGAGCCCAGGATCGAGCAGGCGATCAGCGCGCCGATAGTCATCTCTCCCGCGCTGATGCGATAGACGCCGACGATGACGATGCCGACATAGCCGAGCTGCTGCAGCATCGAGGCGGCGTGACCGAGCAGGCTGGTGGTGGCGCGCAGGCGGATCGAGGCGCTGGAGAGCTGCGCCGAGAGCGACTCCCACAGCGCCAGGTTGCGCCCTTCGGCGCGGGTCGCCTTGAGCGTTTCGAGCTGATCCAGCGACTCCAGCAGAACGCCGTTGCGCACCGCGCCCTCGCGCAGGTTCTCCCGCGCCAGACGCGCCAGATGACGCTGCAGCAGCAGCCCGGGGAGAATCATCCCGGCGATGGCGGCCACGGGTACCCAGGCCACGGGCCCACCGATCCAGGCGATCAGCAGTACGAAGACCAGCACGAAGGGCAGATCACTGATCGCCCCGGCGGTGGCCGAGGTGAAGAACTCACGCACCGATTCGAACTCGCGCACCTGGCTGGTGAAGGCGCCGGTGGAGGCGGGCTTGGCCGCCAGCTTGAGCCGGGTCGCCTGGGCGAACAGGCGCGAGGAGAGGGTGAGATCGAGACGCTTGCCGATCACCTCGAGCAGGTGGGCGCGTAGCCCCTTGAGCACGAACTCCAGCACCACCGCCAGAGCCACCCCGCTGGCGAGCACCCAGAGGGTGTCGAAGGCCGCGTTGGGCACCACGCGGTCGTAGACCTGCATCGCGAACAGCGCGGTCGAGATCGCCAGCAAGTTGGCGGCCAGCGCGGCCATGCCCACTTCGGCGTAGGCTGGCCAGCAGGCGCGCAGCGGCCCCTTGAGCCAGTGCTCGGGTGCGGCCTTGGCGAAGCCCTCGGCGCGGTCGTCGTGGCGGTGGCGCGGGCGGGCGAAGACCGCCAGGCCGGCGTAGCGCGCCTCCAGCGTCTCGCGGCTGAGCGTCTGGATACCGCCGCCGGTCTCGGGGATGGCGACCTCGGCGCTGTCGTCGTCGAGGGTTTCCAGCAGCAGCGTGCTGCCGTCATCGAGCAGCAGCAGCGCCGGCAGCAGGGTGGCCGGGAGACCGGTCAGCGGGCGCGACATCACCCGCGCGCTGACATCCGCGCGGCGTAGCGCGCGTGGGACCTCTGCCAGCGGCAGCTTGCCCTGGACCAGCGGCAGTCCATCGCCGAGCTGGCTGACGGAGGTCGGGCGCTCGAGGCGCGCGCAGAGCAGCACCAACCCGTCGCGCAGCGGGTCGCTGTCGGCGCTGCTGGTGCTTTTGGCGTTGTTGGCGTTATCGCTGTTGGCGTTGGCGGCGGTCATGGCAGTTTCTCCCGGCGCGGGTCGCCATCACTCGCGGCGGCTGCCGTGCTGGCGGTGGGTGGCAGCGGCAGAGCGTCGGCGATCAAGGGATGAATCAGGCCGAGCTGGGCGGCGGCGCGATACTCGATGCGCTTCTGCTGGCTCTCCACGTCGATCAACTGGCGGCGTGCGTTGAATGCCTCCTGGCGGATCGTCAGCAGGTCATTGATATCGCGCAGACCGACACCGAACTGATCCTGGTAGAGCGTGCCCACCGAGTCGGCTTCTCGCGCCTGCTCGACGAGCACTTGCTGACGCTGGCGATAGACCTCGGCGTTCTCGATCAGGGTCAGGACTTCGCGCCGAATCTCGCGGCGGCTTTCTTCGATACGATAGGTGGCGGCCTCGAGACGCTGACGCGAGGCCTTGGGCCGCTCGAAGCTGGCCAACCCTTGCAGGGTATCCATGCGCAGGCGCAGGCCGATCACCGAATCGTTCTGCAGGTCGCCACCGATCTGGCGCCGCTGCAGCGAGCCTTCGAGATTGAGCTGCGGCTTGAGCGCGGCCAGGTCTTCATCGAGGGTCGCTCTGGCCTGCGCCGCCTTGGCCTGCGCCTGGCGGTAGGCGGGCGCCTGGGCGATCCAGTCGTCCAAGGTGCCGCTGGCCTCCAGCCGGCGGGTCAGCGTGGCCGGGTCCGGCGCGGTGAGGTCGTCGGCTGCCAGCCCCACCAGCACGCGAAACTGGCGCCGGGCATCGGCCAGCTCGCCGGCGGCGGTGATCCGGTCATCACGCGCCTGGGCCAGGTCGAGCGCCACCCGGGCGCGCTCGCTGCGGTCGGTGTAGCCCTGCTGGCCGCGGGCCTGGGTCAGCTCGTCGAGTGCCGTGAGGCTGTCGATATAGCGCTGTGTCAGCGTCACCCGGCGCTGGGCAGCGAGAATATCGAGATAGCTCTCGGCGATCTCGAGCGCGGCCTTCTCCTCGGCCACGCCGAGGGCCCGGCGGGCCTCCCGGGCGGCGGCATCGGCATTTTCCACCTGGCTCTCGACACGCCCCCAGTCGTAGAGCATCTGACGGGCCGAGGCGTCGTAACCCCACTCGCGGAAGGGGAAGTCCTCGGGCCCTGCGGAGAGGCTCAGCTCGGGGTAGTAGCCCCAGCGGGCGATATCGACCTCGGTACCCGCGCTCTCGAGATCGGCCACGGCGGCGCGTACCGATGGGTTGATCGCCAGGCCGCGGCGGATCGCCTCGGCCAGGGTCAACCCGGCGGGGGGCGATATCGGCTGTACGTCCGACGCTGGGGGCGTCGGCGTCCCGGCCGCGACCGGTGACGCCGACCACGCCGGCGCCGGCAGGGTGATGCGCGGTGGCGTGGCCGGGTGCAGCGACGCGGCCTGCCACCAGCCGGCGTGGCTGGCCGCTGCCGCTGGCGGTGTCAGGCTCGCCAGCAGCAGCAGCGTGGAAACGGAAGACAGTCCCCGGTGTCGGGGAGCTGCCACGAGGGCGCGTCTCGCGCGTGGCGCCATGGCGCGGGGTCGTGCGTAGCTGCGCATGCATTCTCGATCTGTCAGATTCGACTCGCGGGGCGCCGGCTGGCGCCCCGATCCCTTGCGCTAGTCACGCGGCCGATTCAGGTCTCCACGACGATGGTGTTGTGTTCCACCTGCAGCGTGGCGTCGCCAAAGGTGTATTGGTCATAGGCGGTTCCCTCCAGCGTCACGCTGCCGGTGAGCGTGGCGCCCTGAACGCTCAGGGTGTCTTGCTCGTCGCCGGTGATCTGCAGCACGTTGTCGTCGTCGGTCATGTCGAGCACGTTCTGAGCGCTGAGCGTGGCGCGACTGCTGCCATCGCCGCTGCCCAGATCGAGCCGCTCGATGTTGCCGATCGATCCGATGCCGCCCGCGATCATGTCGAGATCGATACCGCCATCCAGGACCAGGGTGTCGAAGCCGTCGCCACCGTCGACCGAGGCGAAGGCGTTGCCGCTGACCACGATGGTGTCGTCGCCGGTGCCGCCATCAAGGGTGTCGGCGCCGTTGCCGCCGATCAGGAGATCGTTGCCGGCGCCGCCGTTGAGCACGTTATTGCCGGAGCCGGCGTTCAGCAGATCATTGCCATCACCACCGTTGAGGGTGTCATTGCCGGCGTAGCCGTAGAGCCGCTGGCCGCTGTCAGCGGCGTTCAGCACGTCGTTGCCGCTGCCACCTTCGAGCAGGAAGTCGCTGCCATCCAGTCCCAGCAGGCGGTTGATCGCCTGGAGACTGACCAGGTTGCCGGCGGCATCTGCGGTGGTGGTGCCGGAGATATCCGTGGCGGCGACGGTAAAACTCCCCAGCGCGCTCAAGCCGGCGTCCAGATTCAGCCCGGCTAGATCGAGCGAGCCGGTGTCGAGCTGCAGTGTGGCGAGGAATTCGTTGATCTCCAGGTTGTCGAGCGTGCCGCCGTCGCGCGCAGTGATGGTGATGGTGGTATTAGGCACCAGCACCCCGGCGAGGGCGCCGGTCTCTACGTTCACCTGATAGCCGAAGGCCTGCGCCATCGCCGTCGAGTAGGTAAAGGCGACGCTGCCGAGGGAGAGCGCGGCGAGTGCCTGATAGGTGATCTCCACCTGTCGCAGGTCGTTATCGGGGTCCAGCGCGATGAACGACTGTTGATCGAGGTCGATGATGCCGAGCGCCTCGACACCGAGCAGCCCCAGCAGGGAACCATCGTCGGCCTGCACGATGGGCGCGTTGGCGCTGGTACTGTCGGTGCTGTTGCGATCGACGGTCACGGTGGTGGTGTCGGTGTCGCCGTCACCATCGACCACCGTCGCGTCGACCACGGTCTGGTCCGGCAGCTCGGCGCTGGAATCGACGGTCTCGCGATTGACCAGCAGATTGCCGTTGGCCAGCAGATTGTTGATGATCGCCGCCTGGTTGGCGCCGAACTCGCCTACCAGATCGCTACCTTCGATGCGAATCACCTGATCCGCCTGTGCCTGCGCCGAGGCTTCGGTGATGCCGTCGGCGAACGCTCCCTCGGAACTCACGTAGAGCACGGTGGTGCCGCCGACCAGGGCGAAGAAGAGGTAGCTGGTGAGGTTGCCGGCGGTGGTGCCGCGGGCGCGGCCGCCCTCCAGCAGGCCGCGCAGATCGAGCCGATCACCGCCACCGCGCACGGGTTGCGCGCTGAAGTCGGTGATGGTGTCGGTGGCGGCGGCGCCGACGCTACCGGCATCTCCGGACTGCCACAGGAAGGTGTCGTTGCCCGCGCCGCCGGTCAGGGTGTCGTTGCCACGTCCGCCGATGACCACATCGTTACCCGCGCCGCCGATCAGGGTGTTGGCGCCGGTACCGCCCAGCAGCCAGTCATTGCCCTCGCCACCGGAGAGGCTGCCGCTGGCGCTGGCGACCACCAGCACGTCGTCGCCAGCGGTGGCGGTCGGGTCGATGATGCTGCCTGCTCCACCCCCACTACCGGTCAGTAGATCGACGTTGAGCCCGCTGGTGTCGGAGGTGGTACTGGTATTGCCGGCGGCGTCGGTGGCGGAGAGCGACAGCGACGAGCCGGTCAGCGAGAGGATATTGACCCCGGACTGCTCGAGCCGGACGGTCGAGAGCAGGGCGTTGAGCTGCTGGTTGCTGATGGTGCCGCCATTGAGCCCGGTCAGAGTGATCGAGGCGTTCATCGACGAAATGATCCTGATGCCGAGGACCGTGGTCTGCTGGATATTGCTGGTCAGCTGGACATCGACGCCCAACGCCTGGGCCAGGGTCTGCGAGTAGGTGAAGGCCAGGCTGGCATTGCCGACCGCGATGTTCAGGCCCAGCAGGCTGCCGGTCGCGGTATTGATGGCGACCCGCGTGGTGTCGTTGTCCGGGTCCGATACTTGGAAGGCCTGGTTGCTGCTGTTGGAGACCAGCCCGCCGACCGCATCCACGCCGACCAGGCCTAGCAGATCGTTCGACGGATCGAGGCTGACCTGTGGTGCGCTACCCAATGCCACGCTGCCGTACTGATACTCGCCGGTGGTCATGTCCACGATCAGCGTCTCGGCGTTGCCGATCTCGATCGTCAACTGGCCGCTGTCGGCATCGAAGCTCTGCTGCAGTGCGAAGGTATCGCTACCGCTGGTGGTGACACTGGCGCTGTCCGGGTCATAGGTCAGTGTGTAGCCGCCGATACCGAGGCTCTGCACATAGCCGCCATCGGCGCCGAAACTGGCCACCAGGGTGCCGCTCGCCGAGGTGCCCTCCGTACCCAGGCCGAAGACCTGATCCGCTGCCGCGGTCGGGGTGGCATCCTCGACATCGAAGGTCAGCGTGCCGCTGCCGAGATTGCCGGTCAGGTCGGTGACCGCGATATCGAAGCCAAGGCTGAGCACGTCCGCGCCTGCTGCGAGATGATCGAACGGACGCGATTGCGTGAAGGTGTAGCTGCCGTCGCTGGTGATCTCGAGCACCGCGACCTCGGCGCCGCCGGCACTGCCGCTCAGGCGATAGGTGCCGTTGTTCTCGGTGAGGCTCCAGCTCACGCTGACGCCAGCGCTGGTGATACCGCTCGGGGCGCTGATATCCAGCTCACCCACGCCGCTGCCAGTGGCAAAATCGAGCGTGCCGGTGGTGGTGATGGCGGGGACGAAGAACAGCTCGGACTCCGAGATCGGTACCGCGGTGTCTTCGACGGTGGGTGCCGTGAGATCCACCTGCACTGGGCCCAGGTTGCCGACTGGGCTGATGTTGCCCGCGACGTCGGTCTGGCGTACCTGTACGGCGCCATCGGCATAGGTGCCTTCACCCAGCTCGAAGCTGGCGCCGGTGCCCGTGGTCCAGGTGGTACCAGCGTCGGTGGAGTACTCCCAGGTGGCGTTGGCTTCGAGGCCGTCGACATTGACCGTGGCGTCGTTGGTGATGCCGTCGGTGATATCCGCGCCGGTATCAGTGGCCAGAGAGATCGTTGGTGCAGTCGGGGCGCTGAGATCCACGACGACCGGGCCCAGGTTGCCAACCGGGCTGGTGTTGCCCGCGATATCGGTCTGACGGACCTGCACGGCACCGTCGGCATAGGTCCCTTCACCCAGCTCGAAGCTGGTGCCGGTGCCCGTGGTCCAGGTGGCACCGCCGTCAGTGGAGTATTCCCAGGTGGTGTTGGGTTCGAGGCCATCGACAGTCACGGTGGCGTCGTTGGTAATGCCGTCGGCGATATCCGCGCCGGTGTCAGTGGCCAGCGAGAGCGTCGGTGCGGTCGGTGCGCTCAAGTCGACCGTAATTGGTCCCAATGCATCGACGGGGCTGACATTGCCGGCGACGTCGGACTGGCGCACCTGCACATCGCCATCGGCGTAGGTCCCTTCACCCAGCTCGAAGCTGGTGCCGGTTCCGGTGGTCCAGGTGGTACCGCCGTCGGTGGAGTATTCCCAGGTGACGTTGGCTTCGAGGCCATCCACGGTCACGGTGGCGTCGTTGGTGATGCCATCAGCGATGTCCGCGCCGGTATCTGTGGCCAGCGAGATCGTCGGTGCGGTCGGGGCACTGAGGTCCACGACGGCCGGGCCCAGGTTGCCAACCAAGCTGGTGTTGCCCGCGATATCGGTCTGACGGACCTGTACGGCACCGTCGGCGTAGGCCCCTTCACCCAGCTCGAAGCTGGTGCCGGTGCCCGTGGTCCAGGTGGTGCCGCCGTCGGTGGAGTATTCCCAGGTGGCGTTGGCTTCGAGGCCATCGACAGTCACGGTGGCGTCATTGGTGATGCCATCGGCGATATCCGCGCCGGTATCAGTGGCCAGTGAGAGCGTCGGTGCTGTGGGTGCGCTTAGGTCCACGACGACCGGGCCCAGACTATCGACAGGGCTGGTGTTACCGGCGACGTCGGTCTGGCGGACCTGCACATCGTCATCGGCATAGGTGCCTTCACCCAACTCGAAGCTGGTACCAGTGCCCGTGGTCCAGGTGATACCAGCATCGGTGGAGTACTCCCAGGTGGCGTTGGCTTCCAGGTCATCGACAGTCACGGTGGCATCGTTGGTGATTCCATCAGCGATATCCGCGCCGGTGTCAGTGGCCAGCGAAATCGTCGGTGCGAGGGGGGCGCTAAGATCCACGACGACCCGGCCCAGGTTGCCGACTGGGCTGACATTGCCCGCGACGTCGGTCTGGCGAACCTGCACATCGCCATCGGCATAGGTGCCTTCACCCAACTCGAAGCTGGTGCCGGTGCCCGTGGTCCAGGTGGTGTCGCCGTCGGTGGAGTACTCCCAGGTGGCGTTGGCTTCGAGACCGTCAACACTCACGGTGGCGTCATTGGTGATGCCATCGGCGATATCCGCGCCGGTATCAGTGGCCAGCGAGAGCGTCGGTGCGATCGGGGCACTGAGGTCCACGACGACCGGACCCAGACTATCGACAGGGCTGACGTTGCCCGCAACGTCGGTCTGGCGCACCTGCACATCGCCATCGGCGTAGGTGCCTTCACCCAGCTCGAAGCTGGTGCCGGTGCCCGTGGTCCAGGTGGTGCCGCCGTCGGTGGAGTACTCCCAGGTGGCGTTGGCTTCGAGGCCGTCGACAGTCACGGTGGCGTCATTGGTGATGCCATCGGTGATATCCGCGCCGGTGTCAGTGGCCAGCGAGATCGTTGGTGCGAGGGGCTCGCTCAAGTCGACCGTGATCGGCCCCAAGGTATCGACTGGGCTGGTGTTACCCGCGATATCGGTCTGGCGCACCTGCACATCGCCATCGGCATAGGTCCCTTCATCCAGCTCGAAGCTGGCGCCGGTGCCAGCGCTCCAGGTGTTGCCGCCGTCGGTGGAGTACTCCCAGGTGGCGTTGGCTTCCAGGCCGTCGACATTGACCGTGGCATCGTTGGTAATGCCATCGGCGATATCCACGCCGGTGTCGTTGACTAGCGAAATCGTCGGCGCGGTGGGCGCGCTAAGGTCCACGACGACCGGGCCCAGGTCGCCAACCAAGCTGGTGTTGCCCGCGACATCGGTCTGGCGTACCTGTACGGCGCCATCGGCATAGGTGCCTTCACCCAGCTCGAAGCTGGTGCCGGTGCCAGTCGTCCAGGTCGTACCAGCGTCGGTGGAGTACTCCCAGGTGGCGTTGGCTTCGAGGCCATCGACATTGACCGTGGCGTCGTTGGTGATGCCGTCGGTGATATCCGCGCCAGTGTCATTGGCCAGCGAGAGCGTCGGTGCGGTCGGTGCGCTCAAGTCGACCGTAATTGGTCCCAAGGCATCGGCCGGGCTGACATTGCCGGCGACATCGGTCTGGCGGACCTGCACATCGCCATCGGCATAGGTCCCTTCAGCCAACTCGAAGCTGGCGCCGGTGCCAGCGCTCCAGGTGTTGCCGCCGTCGGTGGAGTACTCCCAGGTGGCGTTGGCTTCGAGGCCGTCGACAGTCACGGTGGCGTCGTTGGTAATTCCGTCGGCGATATCCGCGCCGGTGTCAGTGGCCAGCGAGAGCGTTGGTGCAGTCGGGGCGCTGAGGTCCACGACGACCGGGCCCAGACTATCGACAGGGCTGACGTTGCCCGCAACGTCGGTCTGGCGAACCTGCACATCGCCATCGGCATAGGTGCCTTCACCCAACTCGAAGCTGGTACCAGTGCCCGTGGTCCAGGTGGTACCAGCATCGGTGGAGTACTCCCAAGTGGCATTGGCTTCGAGGCCGTCGACAGTCACGGTGGCGTCGTTGGTAATGCCGTCGGCGATATCCGCGCCGGTGTCAGTGGCCAGCGAAACCGTCGGTGCGAGGGGAGCGCTCAAGTCGACAGTAATTGGTCCCAAAGCATCGACAGGGCTGATATTGCCGGCGACATCGGTCTGGCGGACCTGCACATCGCCATCGGCATAGGTGCCTTCAGCCAACTCGAAGCTGGCGCCGGTGCCAGCGCTCCAGGTGTTGCCGCCGTCGGTGGAGTACTCCCAGGTGGCGTTGGCTTCCAGGCCGTCGACAGTCACGGTGGCATCGTTGGTAATGCCATCGGCGATATCCGCGCCGGTATCGCTGGCTAGCGAAATTGTCGGTGCGAGGGGCGCACTGAGGTCCACGACGACCGGGCCCAGGTCGCCAACCAAGCTGGTGTTGCCCGCGATGTCGGTCTGGCGTACCTGCACATCGCCATCGGCATAGGTCCCTTCATCCAGCTCGAAGCTGGCGCCGGTGCCCGTGGTCCAGGTGGTGTCGCCGTCGGTGGAGTACTCCCAGGTGGCGTTGGCTTCCAGGCCGTCGATAGTCACGGTGGCATCGTTGGTAATGCCATCGGCGATATCCGCGCCGGTGTCAGTGGCCAGCGAGAGCGTCGGCGCGGTGGGCGCGCTCAAGTCGACCGTGATCGGCCCCAGGCTATCGACAGGGCTGATGTTGCCGGCGACATCGGTCTGGCGTACCTGCACATCGCCATCGGCATAGGTCCCTTCACCTAGCTCGAAGCTGGTGCCGGCTCCGGTAGTCCAAGTGGTACCACCGTCGGTGGAGTACTCCCAGGTGGCGTTGGCTTCCAGGCCGTCGATATTGACCGTGGCATCGTTGGTGATGCCATCGGCGATATCCGCGCCGGTGTCATTGGCCAGTGAGATCGTCGGCGCGACAGGTGCGCTCAAGTCGACCGTGATCGGCCCCAAGGCATCGACCGGGCTGACGTTGCCCGCGATATCGGTCTGGCGGACCTGAACATCGCCATCGGCATAAGTCCCTTCACCCAGCTCGAAGCTGGTGCCGGTTCCGGTAGTCCAGGTGGTACCACCGTCGGTGGAGTACTCCCAGGTGGCGTTGGCTTCCAGGCCGTCGACATTGACCGTGGCGTCGTTGGTGATGCCGTCGGCGATATCCGCGCCGGTGTCAGTGGCCAGTGAGATCGTCGGTGCGAGGGGGGCGCTAAGGTCGATGCTCAGTGAGAATGGAGCGCTCTCTTGAGACGTGTTGCCCGCAGCGTCGGTTGCTGTGACCGTGAAGTCATAATTGCCCTCGCCAAGCGCTGCCGGTGTGTAACTCCAGTTGCCGGTGTCATCAGCGATTACCGTGTCTAGCTGGATACCTCCCAGGAAAATCGTGACGGTGCTGCTAGCTTCCGCGCTCCCTCTCAAGGTGGGCGTCGTGTCGTTGGTGCTGTCGCCATTGGCGAGATTTCCGACAGGGTCCACGTCGTCGACCGCGAAGTCGATCATGGGTGTAGGCGGTGGCGTCGTATCGTCGAGGTCGACATCCACATTTTGAGAGTCGGTACCGCCGATATTGCCCGCCACGTCTGTCGCCGTCGCCTGCACCTGCGTCGCGTCGGCGAGGGGAGTCGCTGGCTGGAACGACCAGTCACCGTTGGCATTGGCGGTGACCTCACCTAGGAACGTTTCGTCGCCATCGGTCAATGTGATCGTGCTATTGGGTTCGGCAGAGCCGGTGATGATCTGCCCGTTGGTCGGATCGATGGTAGGCGCGGGAGGCGGTGTGAGGTCGATAGTGACCTGGTCGAGATTGCCTACGCTGCTATTACCCGCCACATCGGTCTGGCGGACCTGCACATCGCCATCGGCATAGGTGCCTTCAGCCAGTTCGAAGCTGGTACCAGTGCCCGTGGTCCAGGTGGTGCCACCGTCGGTGGAGTACTCCCAAGTGGCGTTGGCTTCCAGGCCGTCGACAGTCACTGTGGCGTCATTGGTAATGCCATCGGCGATATCCGCGCCGGTGTCAGTGGCTAGCGAGATCGTCGGTGCGACAGGTGCACTCAAGTCGACAGTAATTGGCCCCAAGGCATCGACGGGGCCGACGTTGCCCGCGACATCGGTCTGGCGCACCTGCACATCGCCATCGGCATAGGTCCCTTCACCCAACTCGAAGCTGGTGCCGGTTCCGGTAGTCCAGGTGGTACCAGCGTCGGTGGAGTACTCCCAGGTGGCGTTGGCTTCCAGGCCATCGACATTGACCGTGGCATCGTTGGTAATGCCATCGGCGATATCCGCGCCGGTATCAGTGGCCAGCGAGATTGTCGGTGCGAGGGGGGCGCTCAAGTCGACCGTGATCGGTCCTAGACTATCGATAGGGCTAACGTTGCCCGCGACGTCGGTCTGACGCACCTGCACATCGCCATCGGCATAGGTGCCTTCATCCAGCTCGAAGCTGGTACCAGTGCCAGTGGTCCAAGTGGTGCCGCCGTCGGTGGAGTACTCCCAAGTGGCGTTGGCTTCCAGGCCGTCGACAGTCACGGTGGCATCGTTGGTAATGCCATCGGCGATATCCGCGCCGGTATCAGTGGCCAGTGAGAGCGTCGGTGCGGTGGGCGCGCTCAAGTCGATAGTAATTGGTCCCAAAGCATCGACGGGGCTGACGTTGCCGGCGACATCGGTCTGGCGCACCTGCACATCGCCATCGGCATAGGTCCCTTCACCCAACTCGAAGCTGGTGCCGGTTCCGGTAGTCCAGGTGGTACCAGCGTCGGTGGAGTACTCCCAGGTGGCGTTGGCTTCCAGGCCGTCGACAGTCACGGTGGCATCGTTGGTAATGCCGTCGGCGATATCCGCGCCGGTGTCAGTGGCCAGCGAGAGCGTCGGTGCGGTCGGTGCGCTCAAGTCGACCGTAATTGGTCCCAATGCATCGGCCGGGCTGACGTTGCCCGCGACATCGGTCTGGCGAACTTGCACATCGCCATCGGCATAAGTCCCTTCACCCAGCTCGAAGCTGGTGCCGGTTCCGGTAGTCCAGGTGGTGCCGCCGTCGGTGGAGTACTCCCAAGTGGCGTTGGCTTCCAGGCCATCGACATTGACCGTGGCATCGTTGGTAATGCCATCGGCGATATCCGCGCCGGTATCAGTGGCCAGCGAGATCGTCGGTGCGAGGGGGGCGCTCAAGTCGACAGTAATTGGTCCCAAAGCATCGACAGGGCTGATATTGCCGGCGACATCGGTCTGACGCACCTGCACATCGCCATCGGCGTAGGTCCCTTCACCCAACTCGAAGCTGGTGCCGGTTCCGGTAGTCCAGGTGGTACCAGCGTCGGTGGAGTACTCCCAGGTGGCGTTGGCTTCCAGGCCATCGACATTGACCGTGGCATCGTTGGTAATGCCATCGGCGATATCCGCGCCGGTATCAGTGGCCAGCGAGATTGTCGGTGCGAGGGGGGCGCTAAGATCCACGACGACCGGGCCCAGGTTGCCAACCGGGCTGGTGTTGCCCGCGATATCGGTCTGGCGGACCTGCACATCGCCATCGGCATAGGTCCCTTCAGCCAACTCGAAGCTGGTGCCGGTGCCCGTGGTCCAGGTGGTGCCAGCGTCGGTGGAGTATTCCCAGGTGTCGTTGGCTTCGAGGCCGTCGACAGTCACGGTGGCGTCGTTGGTAATGCCGTCGGCGATATCCGCGCCGGTATCGCTGGCCAGCGAGATCGTTGGTGCGACAGGTGCGCTCAAGTCGACCGTGATCGGCCCCAGGCTATCGATAGTGCTGATATTGCCGGCGACATCGGTCTGACGCACCTGCACATCTCCATCGGAGTAGGTCCCTTCATCCAGATCGAAGCTGGTGCCGGTGCCCGTGGTCCAGGTGGTGCCGCCGTCGGTGGAGTACTCCCAGGTGGCGTTGGCTTCGAGACCGTCGACAGTCACGGTGGCATCGTTGGTAATGCCATCGGTGATATCCGCGCCGGTGTCAGTGGCCAGCGAGATCGTTGGCGCAGCTGGAGCGCTGAGATCCACGACGACCGGGCCCAGGTTGCCAACCAGGCTGGTGTTGCCCGCGACGTCCGTCTGGCGCACCTGCACATCGCCATCGGCATAAGTCCCTTCACCCAGCTCGAAGCTGGTGCCGGTGCCCGTGGTCCAGGTCGTGCCACCGTCGGTGGAGTACTCCCAGGTGGCGTTGGCTTCGAGGTCTTCGACATTGACCGTGGCATCGTTGGTGATGCCATCGGTGATATCCGCGCCGGTGTCGTTGGCCAGCGAGAGAGTCGGTGCGGTCGGTGCGCTGAGGTCCACGACGACCCGGCCCAGGTTGCCAACCAAGCTGGTGTTGCCCGCGATATCGGTCTGACGGACCTGCACATCGCCATCGGCGTAGGTCCCTTCACCCAACTCGAAGCTGTTACCAGTGCCCGTGGTCCAGGTGGTGCCGCCGTCGGTGGAGTATTCCCAGGTGGCGTTGGCTTCGAGGCCGTCGACAGTCACGGTGGCATCGTTGGTGATGCCATCGGTGATATCCGCGCCGGTATCAGTGGCCAGCGAGAGCGTCGGTGCGGTGGGTGCGCTGAGGTTCACGACGACCGGGCCCAGACTATCTACCGGACTAGTGTTGCCGGCGACATCGTTCTGGCGCACCTGCACATCGCCATCGGCGTAGGTCCCTTCACCCAGCTCGAAGCTGGTACCAGTGCCCGTGGTCCAGGTGGTACCAGCGTCGGTGGAGTATTCCCAGATGGCGTTGGCTTCGAGGCCGTCGACAGTCACGGTGGCATCGTTAGTGATGCCATCGGCGATATCCGCGCCGGTATCAGTGACCAGTGAGATCGTTGGCGCAGCTGGAGCGCTGATGTCCACGACGACCGGGCCCAGGTTGCCAACCGGGCTGGTGTTGCCCGCGATATCGGTCTGACGGACCTGCACGGCACCGTCGGCATAGGTCCCTTCACCCAACTCGAAGCTGGTACCGGTGCCAGCGGTCCAGGTGGTACCAGCATCGGTGGAGTACTCCCAGGTGGCGTTGGCTTCGAGGCCGTCGACATTGACCGTGGCGTCGTTGGTAATGCCATCGGCGATATCCGCGCCGGTATCGTTGGTCAGCGAGATCGTCGGGGCGAGGGGCTCGCTCAAGTCGACAGTAATTGGCCCCAAGGTATCGACAGGGCTGACATTGCCCGCGATATCGGTCTGGCGAACCTGTACGGCGCCATCGGCATAAGTCCCTTCACTCAGCTCGAAGCTGGTGCCGGTGCCCGTGGTCCAGGTGGTGCCGCCGTCGGTGGAGTATTCCCAAGTGGCGTTGGCTTCGAGGCCGTCGACAGTCACGGTGGCATCGTTGGTGATGCCATCGGTGATATCCGCGCCGGTATCAGTGGCCAGCGAGAGCGTCGGTGCGGTGGGTGCGCTGAGGTTCACGACGACCGGGCCCAGGTTGCCGACTGGGCTGGTGTTGCCCGCGATATCGGTCTGACGGACCTGCACGGCACCGTCGGCATAGGTGCCTTCACCCAGCTCGAAGCTGGTACCAGTGCCCGCGGTCCAGGTGGTACCGCCGTCGGTGGAGTATTCCCAGGTGGCGTTGGCTTCGAGACCGTCGACAGTCACAGTGGCGTCGTTGGTGATGCCATCGGTGGTATCGATACCGCTATCGGTTTGGAGAGCGACCGTCGGTGCGGTGGGCGCGCTCAAGTCGACCGTGATCGGTCCCAAGGCATCGACGGGGCTGACATTGCCTGCGACATCGGTCTGACGGACCTGCACGGCACCGTCGGCGTAGGCCCCCTCAGCCAGCTCGATGCTAGTGCCGGTTCCCGCGGCCCAGGTGGTGCCGCCGTCGGTGGAGTATTCCCAGGCGGCGTTGGCTTCGAGGTCGTCGACAGTCACGGTGGCATCGTTGGTGATGCCATCGGTGATATCCGCGCCGGTATCAGTGGCCAGCGAAATCGTCGGTGTAAGGGGGTCGCTCAAGTCGACAGTAATTGGTCCCAAGGCATCGACGGGGCTGACGTTGCCCGCGACATCGGTCTGGCGAACTTGCACATCACCGTCGGCATAGGTCCCGTCACCCAGCTCGAAGCTGGTGCCGGTGCCCGTGGTCCAGGTGGTGCCGCCGTCGGTGGAGTACTCCCAGGTGGCGTTGGCTTCGAGGCCGTCGACAGTCACGGTGGCATCGTTGGTGATGCCATCGGCGATATCCGCGCCGGTATCAGTGGCCAGTGAGATCGTCGGTGCGGTTGGGGCCGTGGCATCGATGTTCAGCGAGAACGCTGCACTCTCCTGAGATGTATTGCCCGCCGCATCAGTGGCGGTGACCGTGAAGTCATAGCTGCCGTCAGCCAGTGCATCTGGCGTAAACGACCAGTTGCCCTCGGCATCGGTCATCGTGTTGCCCAGCAGCACGCCGCCGGCGAACACGCTGATACTACTACCGGGCTCTGCGCTGCCGCTTAGTGCGGGTGTGTTGTCATTACTGATGTCACCGCTGGCCAGGTCGCCGGCGGGGGAGACGTCGTCGACCACGGTATCGATAGAGGGCGCGTCAGGCGGAGTGGTGTCCACATTGATGGCGAATGGGCCGCTGGGCTGGGATGTCTGTCCCGTGGGATCGAAAGAGAGTGCCCGGAAAGTGGTGTTGCCGCTGGCCAGCCGCGAAAGGATGCGGAAGCTCCAGTTACCGAAGTTATCGGCTTGAGTCTCTCCCAACATTTGCATGCCGCTGCCACTATCCGCCCAAAGCTGTACGCGGTTGGTCGCTTCTGCGGTGCCAATCAGCGTCGGCATGGTGTCGTTGGTGGTACCGCCATCTCCGACTTCGCCGGTGATGGGAGCTTCGGTATCCAGAGACGTGATGATGACCGGGTCTGCCGGCGGACGGTTATCTACCAGGTCCGAGTCGACGGTGGCGCTACCGGGATCGCTGGCGTTGCCGGCGGCATCCGTTGCGACGGCGGTGACGGTACTGCCATCGGCCAGTGGCGTATCCGGTGCGTAGGACCAATTACCATTGCGGTCCACGTTCACCGTGGCGAGTTCATTGTCATCGCCATCGGTCAGGGTCACCGTGCTGCCGGCTTCGGCCGTGCCGGTGACGATCTCGCCGTCGGTCGGATTGACGACCGGCGCCGCGGGCGGCTGGGTATCGACCGTCAGGGTGAAGGGGGCGCTGGCCGGCGAGTCGTTGCCGGCGCTATCGGTGGCGGTAAAGGTGAAGTCGTAATCACCCTGGGCCAGTGCGTCCGGCGTGAAGCTCCAGTTGCCCTGGGCATCGGTGCTGGTCGTGCCAATTGCATTGCCATTGGCGTAGACCGTCACGGTGCTGCCGGCTTCCGCGCGGCCGGTGAAGCGCGGGGTGGTGTCATTGGTGCTGTCGCCGCTGGCGAGCGCACCGGTCTGCGGCGTGACGTCGTCGCTGACGGTGGTCAGGGTCGGCGCGGCCGGCGGGGTGGTGTCGTTGAGATCACCCTCCACGGTGGCCGAGGTCGGTGCGCTGGCGTTGCCGGCGGCATCCGTGGCGACGGCGTTGACCGCGCTGCCGTCGGCGAGCGCGGTGCCGGGCTGGAACGACCAGTTGCCGTTGGCATCGGTGGTGGTGGAGCCGATGGGATTACCGTCGCCATCGGTCAGGGTCACCGTGCTGCCGGCTTCGGCCGTGCCGGTGACGATCTCGCCGTCGGTCGGATTGACGACCGGCGCCGCGGGCGGCTGGGTATCGACCGTCAGGGTGAAGGGGGCGCTGGCCGGCGAGTCGTTGCCGGCGCTATCGGTGGCGGTAAAGGTGAAGTCGTAATCACCCTGGGCCAGTGCGTCCGGCGTGAAGCTCCAGTTGCCCTGAGTATCGGCGCTGGTCGTGCCGATTGCATCGCCATTGGCGTAGACCGTCACTGTGCTGCCGGCTTCCGCGCGGCCGGTGAAGCGCGGGGTGGTGTCATTGGTGCTGTCGCCGCTGGCGAGCGCACCGGTCTGCGGCGTGACGTCGTCGCTGACGGTGGTCAGGGTCGGTGCGGCCGGCGGGGTGGTGTCGTTGAGATCACCCTCCACGGTGGCCGAGGTCGGTGCGCTGGCGTTGCCGGCGGCATCCGTGGCGACGGCGTTGACCGCGCTGCCGTCGGCGAGCGGGGTGCCGGGCTGGAACGACCAGTTGCCGTTGGCATCGGTGGTGGTGGAGCCGATGGGATTACCGTCGCCATCGGTCAGGGTCACCGTGCTGCCGGCTTCGGCCGTGCCGGTGACGATCTCGCCGTCGGTCGGATTGACGACCGGCGCCGCGGGCGCGCTGAGATCGATGGTAATGGCGCCTAGATTGCCGACCGGGCTGGTGTTGCCAGCGCTATCGGTCTGACGTACCTGAATGGCACCATCGGCGCAGCTTCCCGCCGGCAGTTCGAAGCTGGTGCCGGTTCCTGTGGCCCAGGTCGTACCACCGTCCGTGGAATACTCCCAGGTCGCGTTGGCTTCAAGGCCCGAAACGTTGACTGTGGGGTCCCCGGTAATGCCGTCATCGGTATCTGCGCCGGTATCGGTGGCCAGTGACAGTGTCGGGGCGCTCGGCGGTAGAGTGTCGCCGCCATTCCCCTCACCGCCATCGTTGCCACCATCGTCAGGGGCATCGCCACCACCGCCATTGTTGCCACCATCGTCGGGGGCATTTCCGCCGCCGCCGCCACCGCCACTACCTGCTGCCACCGCACCCGCTACACCCACCCCGGCGGCGATGGCCGCGATGCCGGCGGCGGAAAGGCCGCCACCACCGGCGGTATCGCCGGCGAGCGCGAGAAGGCCCGAACTGTCATCGAGCGGGATATAGTCGGCAACGAGTAAACCATTGCTCTGGGCAACACCGAGATCCGCCAGATAAAGTTGGTTATCCTCACCCAGCAGATAAAGTTGGCTGGTGGCCGTTTCGCCGTAGCCGTAGAAATCGGTGATACGCAGGACCTGACCATCTGACAGCGTTACGATCAGGTCGTCGCCTTGGCGTACCACTTCTCCGATCTGGTCAGGAGAGAGCTTTAGCAGCACGTTGCTAGGCTGCTCGAGTGAGAGTGTGCCGTTATCGACGTTGATCAACGGGGCCTGGTTCAGATCTTCTGAGCGAGCGCTAACCCTGGCGGAGACGGTCATGTGGCTTACCCCTGCGTGAGATAATGATTTATATGTTTGAATTATAAGTGCGTAAGGTCATGCTTATTAGTTGCTGCTAATTACACTTAGTTTGTCTGTGCGGCCCCTTCAATGGTGTGATTGGTAAATAAGTGTTACCTGATGTAAAGGGTCGGATTTTTCTTTCAAAAACAGTCTCGTCTTCTTCTTATTAGTAGTTTCTGAATAAAATTGACCAGGGTTATTGTATAAATATGTAGATGAGATAGAGGTTTCTATTAACTGGGTGGGGCGCTTTCTCTAGCCTGACAAACGTAGGCGAGGTGCTGGTGCCATTGATGCACTTGGCCGTACTAGCGTCGGCCGAGCGCGCTTTCTTCCCGGCTGGCGCGCAAGCATCACCTCGAGTGGCTTGGCCACGCCGGTAGCGGTGGTTGGAAACCCGGTTATCTGCCTCAATAGAGGGAGGCTACCGATGACAGGAGCACAAGCATGGCGCAGCATCCCCAAGAGCCGGGTCGGTTCGACGCCGATGACGTGGAGCGGTTGGAAACCGAGCTGATCTATGACGGGTTCTTTGCGCTGGAGAAGCGCCGTCTGCGTCACCGCCTCTTCAACGGCGGCTGGAGCGAGGCCATGGACCGCGAGGTCCATGTTCGCCGCGATGCGGTGGGGGTACTACTCTACGATCCGGCGCTCGACCGCGTCGTGCTGGTAGAGCAGATCCGGGCGGGAGCGCTCGACGACGCGCGCTCGCCCTGGAAACTGGAGCCCGTGGCGGGGCTGGTCGAGGCCGGTGAGTCGCCGGCCGAGGTGGCACGCCGTGAGGCTAAAGAAGAAGCCGGGTGCGAGATTGATGAGTTGATCGAGCTACACCGGTACTATCCCAGTCCAGGTGCCTGCACCGAGCAAGTGACGATGTTCTGTGGTTTGATCGATAGCTCGGGCGTAGGCGGCGTGCACGGACTCGACATCGAGCACGAAGACATTCTGGTTCACGTCATGCCGTTCCCGGAAGCCTGGGACCGGCTGATGGCGGGTGATTTGGACAATGCCATGGCGTTGATCGGTTTTCACTGGCTGGCGCGCGAGCGCGCAGGGCTGAGAGCACGGTCATAGCGGCTTCATCGCGGTCGACGCCAGGCCCTAGCAGGAGAAAAATATGGTCAAGACCGCCTATGTCACCGACCTCAAGGCACTGCAGGCGGAGTGCAGCAGCAACTACGTGAGGCTGTGCCGGCTGGTGGCCGACATGGCCGCGGGCGAGGTGCGCGAAGTGCCTCTGGCAGGGGAGCGTGCGCGCTTCGGCACGCTGTGGCTCGAAGTGCTGGAACAGGCACCCTACACCACGATCGCCCGGGTTTCGCAGACTGGCGTGCTGGATGGCTTCATCGACTCGCCGCGCATGACCGTGCATCTCTATCACGATGCCAATATGGCCGAGGTCACGGATTTTCAGCGCCAGCGCCACTTCCAGGGGCGTTATCGCTATCCCAATCCGCGCATGCACCAGCCCGACGAGAAGCTCCAGATCAACCGCTTTCTGGGGGAGTGGCTGCAGCACGGTCTCGCCCATGGTCACGCGGCCGGTGTCCCGGAAGCCCCCTGATGCGCGTGATTCAGATTACCGATTGCCACCTGCTGGCCGACCCCCAAGGCACCTCGCGCAAGGGGTTCCCGCTACGACAGCTCCAGGCCGTATTGCGCCGGGCGGCCCAACTGCGTCCCGATGTGCTGTTGGTCACGGGTGATGTCTCCCAGGACGAGACCTCCGTGACCTACCGTCTGGCCAGTGAGGCCTTCGCGCGGTTGGGCTGCCCCTGGTTCTGGATTCCCGGCAATCACGATCAGCCCGAGCTGATGGCGGAGTGGCAGCCGGCGCTGGACGAGATCGACCTCGAGCACTGGCGCATCCTGCTGCTGGACACGCGAATCAGCGGGCAGCCGGGCGGGGCGGTCGGGCAGACCCAGCTACAGCATCTGGCCGCGCAGCTCGAAGATGACGACAGGCCCACGCTGATCGCGATGCATCATCCGCCGCTCGCCATCGGTTCGGTGTGGATGGATGCGATAGGTCTCGAGGATCGTGACGCTTTCTGGCAGACCCTGGCGCCCTATCCGCAGGTGCGGGCGGTTCTGTGCGGCCACATCCACCAGGCCTTTGCCGCCTGGCAAGGGCTGGTGGCGGTCTATGGATGTCCCGCCACCTCCGATCAGTTCCTGCCCGGTAGCCACGAGTTCAGTGTCGACGAAGCCGCCCGCCCCGGGCTGCGCGTGGTCGACCTCGAAGGCGATCGGCTGTCGACCTGGATCGAGCGTGTCGAGCTGTAGCGTCGCCCGGCGGCAGCGCCCTTCGTGGTGTGAAGCGCAGCATCCGGCTGCGCTTCTTTATAACTAAATCAGATTTTGAGATTAGCTTTCATTCTTTGACGTTATTACCGATCTCTCGCTAGGGTGACGACTCTACGATTCCGAGCCGTGCCTTCACGAAGCACGTGACAGCGAGATTCCCCCATGGCAGATCGATTGGTTAGCGCACAACGTCAAACCCACCTCAAGCAGCTCGAGGCGGAGTCGATTCACATCATCCGTGAGGTCGCGGCCGAGTTCCGCAACCCGGTGATGCTCTACTCGATCGGCAAGGACTCCTCGGTGATGCTGCATCTGGCGCGCAAGGCGTTCTATCCGGGGACGCCGCCGTTTCCGCTGATGCACGTCAACACCACCTGGAAGTTCAAGGAGATGATCGAGTTCCGCGACCGCATGGCGGCCAGCGTGGGCATGGAGCTGATCGAACACATCAACGAGGAGGGGCGCGCCGCCGGCATCAACCCCTTCGATCACGGTAGCGCCAAGTACACCGACATCATGAAGACCCAGTCGCTGAAGATGGCGCTGGACAAGTACGGCTTCGATGCCGCCTTCGGCGGCGCGCGGCGCGATGAAGAAGCGTCCCGGGCCAAGGAGCGGGTCTACTCCTTCCGTGACAAGCACCACCGCTGGGACCCCAAGAACCAGCGCCCGGAGCTGTGGCGGCTCTACAACGGCAAGGTCAACCAGGGCGAGTCGATCCGCGTCTTCCCGCTCTCCAACTGGACCGAGCTGGATATCTGGCAGTACATCTATCTCGAATCGATCCCCATCGTGCCGCTCTACTTTGCCGCGCCGCGCCCGGTGGTCGAGCGTGACGGCATGCAGGTGATGGTCGACGACGAGCGCCTGCCACTGGCACCGGGTGAAGTGCCGGAAGAGAAGTGGGTGCGTTTTCGCACCCTTGGCTGCTATCCGCTCACCGGGGCGGTGGAGTCGCGGGCGGCGACGCTGCCCGAGATCATCCAGGAGATGCTGCTGACCCGCACCAGCGAGCGCTCGGGTCGGGCCATCGACCGCGATCAAGCCGGCTCGATGGAAAAAAAGAAACGCGAGGGGTACTTCTAGCCGCTGGCGAAAACTCGCTGTGCTCGGCCAGACGGTGTTGAACATCGGCTCAAGCTGCTCATTTACACCCCGTAAACTCCGCGCTTTCGCCGCTGTTCGCCTTGTCTGGCCATCGCTCGCTGACTTTTCGCTCAGCGTCTGATTCTTGAATTTCGGGATTTCAACATGGCCCACCAGTCTTCGCTCATCGCCGACAACATCGAGCAGTACCTGCACGAGCACGAGAACAAGGATCTGCTGCGCTTCATCACCTGCGGCAGCGTCGATGACGGCAAGTCGACCCTGATCGGGCGGCTGCTGCACGACTCCAAGATGATCTACGAAGATCAGCTCGCCGCCATCACCCGCGACTCCAAGACCAGCGGCACCACCGGTGACAAGGTCGACCTGGCGCTGCTGGTCGACGGCCTGCAGTCGGAGCGCGAGCAGGGCATCACCATCGATGTCGCTTACCGCTTCTTCTCCACCGACAAGCGCAAGTTCATCATCGCCGACACCCCGGGGCACGAGCAGTACACCCGCAACATGGCCACCGGTGCCTCCACCGCCAGCCTCGCGGTGATCCTGATCGACGCCCGCCACGGGGTGCAGACGCAGACCCGCCGGCACAGCTTCATCGCCGACCTGCTGGGTATCCAGCACCTGGTGATCGCGGTCAACAAGATGGATCTGGTCGACTACGCCGAAGCGCGCTTCGACGAGATCGTCGCCGAGTATCGCGCCTTCGCCGAAAAGCTCGACGCCCGCGACATCCGCTTCGTGCCGCTCTCGGCGCTGGAGGGCGACAACGTCGTCAACCCCAGCGAGCAGATGGATTGGTACGCCGGTCCGCCGTTACTCGAGTTGCTGGAGACGGTCGAGATCGCCCACGACGCCAACCTCTCCGATCTGCGTCTGCCGGTGCAGTACGTCAACCGCCCGCACCTCGACTTCCGCGGCTACTGCGGCACGCTCGAGGCCGGCATCCTGCGCCCCGGTCAGGCGGTCAAGGCGCTGCCCTCGGGCAAGCGCTCGCGGGTGGCGCGTATCGTCACCTTCGACGGCGACCTCGAAGAGGCGTACCCCGGGCAGGCGGTGACGGTGACCCTGGAAGACGAGATCGATCTTTCCCGCGGTGACTGGCTGGTGGCGGCGGATGCCGAGGTGACCCAGGCCAGCGCGCTGGAGGCGGACATCGTGTGGATGCACGAGAACGCCCTCGAACCCGGTCGGCTCTACGACTTCAAGCTGGGCACCCAGGAAGTGGCCGGGCGAGTGGCGGAGATCGACTATCAGATCGACGTCAACAGCCTGGCGCAGCTGCCGGCGGAGCAGCTGGCGCTCAACGCCATCGGGCGCTGCCGGGTGGAGCTGACCGCGAGCGTGCCGCTGGACGACTACCGGCGCAGCCCGGGGACCGGCAGCTTCGTGGTGATCGATCGGCTGAGCAACGTCACCGTGGGCGCGGGGCTGATCCGCGGCGCGGCGGCGGGCCGCGAGGTGAGCGGCGAGGTCGACTGGCAGGCCTTCGAGGTCGAGTTCAACGCGCTGATCCGCAAGCACTTCCCGCACTGGGAAGCCAAGGACGTGCGCGAGCTGCTGAAGCGCTGAGACGCGCCCACGCGACGTCTGTCGTACACCATGGCGGCCCCGGTAGCGGGGCCGCCTTTTTGCGTTGCGCGGGTGGGCGAGGCCGCCACGCCGGGGGCGCGACCCTCGCCGTGGTTGGTCAACGCGGCCTCGAGTCGTATGATATCGCTCCGGCCCGCGCGCAGATTCAAAGGACACGCTGATGCAACACGTCAACTGGCAGCTCGATGGCATCGTCACCCAGCTTCGCGCGACCCGCGAACAGTGGCGCGCCCAGAACGGTCGCGAGAAAGAGCGTGGCTGCCGCGAGCTGCCGTCGCGGCATCGCCTGCGCGATACCCTGGATGTCCTCAGCGGCGCGCTCTTCCCGATGCGCCTGGGGCCATCGGATCTGCGCAAGGAGAGCGAGGACTTCTACGTCGGTCACACCCTCGACCGGGCGCTCAACGCGCTGCACGAAGAGGTGCTCCTGGAGCTGCGCTACATGGCGCGTCTGGACGGTGAGCGCGACAGCGATCCCACCGAGCGCGCCAATCAGATCGTGCAGGGCTTCGCCGACAGCCTGCCGGCGCTGCGTCGGCGCCTCGATGGCGATGTGATGGCGGCCTACTACGGTGACCCCGCCGCGCGCAGCGTCGACGAAGTCCTGCTCTGCTATCCCGGCGTGCATGCGGTGATCTACCACCGGATCGCGCATTACTTCTATCGCGCCGGCGCCGGTCTGGTGGCGCGGATCATTGCCGAACTGGCCCACTCCGACACCGGGATCGATATTCACCCCGGCGCACAGATCGGTGAAGGCTTCTTCATCGATCACGGCACCGGCGTGGTGATCGGCGAGACCGCGATCATCGGCGACCGCGTGCGCCTCTATCAGATGGTGACCCTCGGGGCCAAGCGCTTCCCGGCCGACGAAAAGGGGCATCTGGAGAAGGGCCTGCCGCGTCACCCGATCGTCGAGGACGACGTGGTGATCTACGCCGGCGCCACGATTCTTGGCCGTATCACCGTCGGCCGGGGATCGATCATCGGGGGCAACGTCTGGCTCACCTGCAGCGTGGAACCCGGCAGCAATATCACTCAGGCGAACATCCAGAGTGGTCCGTGTCCTTGAACTTGAGCGACACCTTTCGACGCGCACCCCTGCCGCCGCGTCGTCCTGTGCGGGCGTTCGACGCCCGCCGCTGAGACCCTGACACGCCCCGGGCCCGGCGAGACCGGCCCCGACCCAGACAGATGAGGACAGCATGCCCGAGTATCGCTCGCGAACCACCACCCAGGGCCGCAACATGGCCGGTGCCCGCGCCCTGTGGCGCGCCACCGGGATGAAGGACGACGACTTCCACAAGCCGATCATCGCCGTCGCCAACTCCTTCACCCAATTCGTCCCTGGCCACGTGCACCTGAAGGACATGGGCCAGCTGGTGGCGCGTGAAATCGAAAAGGCCGGCGGTGTGGCCAAGGAGTTCAATACCATCGCGGTCGACGACGGTATCGCCATGGGCCACGACGGCATGCTCTATTCGCTGCCGAGCCGCGATATCATCGCCGACAGCGTCGAGTACATGGTCAACGCCCACTGTGCCGATGCGCTGGTGTGCATCTCCAACTGCGACAAGATCACCCCCGGCATGCTGATGGCGGCCATGCGCCTCAACGTGCCGACCATCTTCGTCTCCGGCGGTCCGATGGAAGCCGGCAAGACCAAGCTGCTCGACCACGGCCTCGATCTGATCGATGCCATGATCTCCGCCGCCGACGACAAGTACAGCGATGACGAGATCGCCGAGATCGAGCGCAGCGCCTGCCCCACCTGCGGCAGCTGCTCGGGCATGTTCACCGCCAACTCGATGAACTGCCTGACCGAGGCGCTGGGCCTGGCGCTGCCCGGCAATGGCACCATGCTCGCCACCCACGCCGACCGCCGTCGGCTGTTCGAGACCGCGGGCGAGCGCATCGTCTCGCTGGCCAAGCGCTACTACGAGGGCGACGAGGCGCATCTGCTGCCGCGCGCCATCGGCTCCAAGACCGCTTTCCGCAACGCCATGACGCTGGATATCGCCATGGGCGGTTCGACCAACACCATCCTGCACCTGCTGGCGGCGGCGCAGGAGGCGGAGGTCGACTTCACCATGGCCGATATCGACCGCCTGTCGCGGGAGGTGCCGCAGCTTTGCAAGCTGGCGCCCAACACCCAGAAGTACCATATCGAGGATTGCCACCGCGCCGGCGGCATCATGGGGATACTGGGCGAGCTCGACCGTGCCGGGGTGCTGGATACCTCGGTGCCCACCGTCTATGGCGACTCCCTGGCGGCGGCGCTCGACGAGTGGGACATCATGCGCAACCCGACCCCGGAAGTGGTCGAGTTCTACAAGGCCGGCCCCGGCGGCGTGCCGACCCAGCAGGCGTTCTCGCAGGCGGCGCGCTGGCCGTCGCTGGACGGCGACCGCGCCGAGGGCTGTATCCGCAGCCTGGAGCACGCCTTCTCGCGCGAGGGCGGCCTGGCCGTGCTATACGGCAACATCGCCGAGAACGGCTGCGTGGTGAAGACGGCCGGCGTCGACGACTCCATTCTGGTGTTCGAGGGGGCGGCCCACGTGGTCGAATCCCAGGACCAGGCGGTCGAGCGCATTCTCGGTGGTCAGGTGAAGGCGGGCGAAGTGGTGGTCATCACCTACGAGGGGCCCAAGGGCGGCCCGGGCATGCAGGAGATGCTCTACCCGACCTCTTATCTGAAGTCGAAAGGGCTCGGCAAGGCGTGCGCGCTGATGACCGACGGCCGCTTCTCCGGCGGTACCTCGGGGCTCTCGATCGGTCACGTCTCACCGGAGGCTGCCGCCGGCGGGGCCATCGGGCTGGTCGAGAGCGGCGACACCATCCGTATCGACATCCCCAATCGCACCATCGAGGTACTGCTCTCCACCGAGGAGCTGGCGCATCGCCGCCAGGCCATGGAGGATCGCGGCGCCAAGGCGTGGAAGCCGACGATTCAGCGCGAGCGCAAGGTTTCCGCGGCGCTCAAGGCCTACGCCATGCTGGCGACCTCGGCCGACCGCGGTGCGGTGCGCGATCTGGACAAGCTCGAAGAGCGCTAGGCTGCAAACCTAGAAGGTTGTCCAGACTCACTCAATGCGTCTGGTGGCCATGCGTGAGAACGCCCGCTTATCAGCGGGCGTTCTTGTTGCTAGGCACTGTCTGAAAAGTACTGCGCTCGCCCATGCAGCGTTAAAAATCGGTTCAAAATGCTCATTTACACCCCGTAAACTCCGCGTTTTCGCCGATTTTTGCCTTGCCTGGCCTTCGCTCGTCGACTTTTCAGGTAGCACCTAGGCCTCTCGTGTGGCGAGCTTGGTGCGCCGCTGGTGCCTACCGCTATCCCAGGACATAGGCCGGCCAGGGTCAGCGTTGCGGCTTGCGCGCCACCAAGGTCGCCCGGCGTGGGGCGGGGTAGCCTTCGATCGTTCGAGTGCGGTCCTGCGGGTCGAGGAAGTCGGCCAGCGAGTGGAACCTCATCCAGTCGGTGGTGCGCTGCTCGTCGAGGCTGGTGACGGTCTCGTCGACACAGCGAATCGCCTCGAAGCCGCAGCGCGCGAGCCAGTGTGCCAGCGCCCGCGACGACGGCAGGAAATAGACGTTGGGCATGCTCGCGTAGCGCTCGCCGGGCATGAACACGGTCTGTTCGTCACCCTCGACCACCAGCGTCTCCAGCACCAGCTCGCCGCCGGGGGCGAGGGCATCCTTGAGCTGCTGCAGATGTTCCAGCGGCGAAGCACGATGGTACAGCACGCCCATCGAGAACACGGTATCGAAGGCGGCGAGGCGCGGCGGGACGTCTTCGATGCCCACCGGCAGAAAGTGGGTGCGGTGGTCGTCGGCATCGCCGACGAAGTGCCGCAGCGCCTGGAATTGATAGTAGAAGCGCGGCGAGGGGTCGATCACCAGCACGAAGGCGGCACCGGCGCCGGCCATGCGCCAGGCGTGATAGCCGCTGCCGCCGCCGACGTCGAGCACCCGGCGCCCGGCCAGCGGGGAGAGGTGCGGGGCCACGCGCTGCCACTTCCAGTCCGAACGCCACTCGGTGTCGATGGTGAGGTCGCCGAGCCGGTAGGGCCCCTTGCGCCACGGCATCAGAATGCGCAGCAGGTTCTCGCAGCGGCGGCGATCGGCGTCATCGAGATCGACCTCGACGCTGACCGTGTCGGCATCGAGCACGACCCGGCGCGCCGCGGGCAGCGCTGGCAGCTTGGCCACCGCCTTCTCCCACGCGGGCAGATCGCCGTGGCGCTGGCGGTCGAGCCCGCGGGCGAGCTGTTCGGGCAGGGCGGCCAGCCAGCGGGTCAGCCCCTGATCGAGAAAGGCCAGATAGAGACGGCGCTCGGCCTCGGCCAGGGTGGTGGCGGCGTCGCGGCTGGCGGTGGACAGGATAGGGGTGGACGGAGTGGAAGGCTGGCTCATGCGGGGTCATCGCCTGCGTGGGTGGCGCTCGTCTCGGCCCGGGTGCTGGCCTCGCGCTCCTTGAAGGCGATCATGGAGGCGAAGTTGAGATACTGGAACCAGGTCGTTACGCGGCCGAAACCGGCCGCTTGCAGCCGCGCCTGGTGCTGCGCCAGGGTGTCGGGCACCAGTACGTTCTCCAGCGCGGTGCGCTTCTGGCTGATCTCCATGTCGCTGTAGCCGTTGGCGCGCTTGAAGTCGTGATAGCGCTCCACCAGCCAGGCGTTCTCCTGTTCGTCGGGGGCGACGATCTTCTCTGACAGCACCAGGATGCCGCCGGGTTCGAGTGCTTCGAAGAGCCGCGCGATCACCGCATCACGGTCCGCCGGCGGCAGGAACTGCAGGGTGAAGTTGAGCACGATCATCCCGCTAGGGCGGTAGTCGAGCTTGCGGATATCGCTTTCGATGAACGCCAACCGATGGTTGGGGGCCTCGCTTTGCGCGGTGGCGCGGGCGCGGGCGAGCATCGCCGGTGACAGGTCGACGCCGGTCAGGGCGAACGCCTCCGGCGCCAGGCGCCCGGCCAGTGCCAGCCCCACCGCGCCCAGCGAGCAGCCTAGATCGTAGACGTGGGCGCCATGGCGCAGGTGGCGCTCGGCGAGCAGGCCGAGCATGCCCAGGATCTGGCCGTAGCCGGGAATCGAGCGGCGCACCATGTCGGGAAAACACGCCACGACCTGCTCGTCGAACGAAAAACTGGCCACACGATCGAGGGGTGTCGAAAAGATGGCGTCACGGTAAGATGCGTCAGTCATTGTCGGAAGACTACGTGGAAGATCCGTTTCATCGTGGAAGATCATTTTCATCGGGAGCGCGTGACGCGAGCGATGGGTCGCGGACGACGCTGAGCGCTGGGCGTAGTGTACGTTTTGCGCGCCCCGGCTGCACGTGACCGGCGCACGCCGGGAGGGCGCGCCGGCCTGCTTGATTGGCGCCGATCCATTTGGCGACGCCGCGCGCGACACCCGTTCCCGATACAAGGAGAGTCAATCGATGTCGATCCGTGAGACCCAGGCATGGCAGGCACTCGAGCAGCAGCTCGAGGATGGCATGCGCGATGTCCACCTCAAGACCCTGTTCCAGCAGCCGTCGCGTTTCGAGACCTTCGCCCTCGAAGCGGCGGGCATTCATCTCGATCTGTCCAAGCAGCGCTGGACCCCGGCGGTGCGCGAGCGACTGATCGCGCTGGCAGAGGAGGCTCGGGTCCCCGCGGCCATCCAGCGGCTGCTCAGCGGTGAGCGGGTCAACCAGACCGAGGATCGGCCGGCGCTGCACAGCGCGCTGCGACTGCCGCGTGAGGCCAAGCTGGAGGTCGAGGGCGTCGATGTCGTCAGCGAGGTGCATGCGACCCTCGACAAGATGGAGACGCTGGTCGGCAAGCTGCTCGACGGGCAGTGGCGCGGTGCCACCGGCAAGCCGATCACCGATGTGGTCAACCTCGGCGTCGGCGGCTCCGACCTCGGCCCCTTGATGGTGACCTCGGCGCTGGCCGACTTCGAGCCGGACCACGCCCATGAGGTGGCGACCCACTTCGCCTCGACCATGGATGGTTCCCAGCTTGCGGATTTCCTCAGTTGGCTCAATCCCGAAACCACGCTGTTCATCCTGTCGTCGAAGTCCTTCGGCACCATCGACACGCTCTCCAACGCCTCCACGGCACTCGACTGGATCGCTTCGCGCCTGGGCGGTGACGAGAAGCTGATCAAGCGCTTCCACTTCGTCGGCGTCTCGACCAAGCCGGACAAGATGAGCGAGTGGGGTATCGACCCGGCCAATCAGCTTTTGTTCTGGGACTGGGTCGGCGGGCGCTACTCGCTGTGGAGCGCCATCGGCCTGCCGATCGCCATTCGTGTCGGCATGGACAACTTCCGGCGTCTGCTCGCCGGCGCCCACGCCATGGACGAGCACTTCCGCACCGCGCCGCTGGCCGAGAATCTGCCGGTGCAGCTGGCGCTGATCGGGATCTGGAACGTCAACTTCCTGGATATCCGCTCCCACGCGGTGCTGCCCTACGATGGCCGGCTCAAGCATCTGCCGGGCTACTTCCAGCAGCTGGAGATGGAGTCCAACGGCAAGTCGGTGACCAATGACGATGCCGTGGTCGATTACTCCACCTGCCCGGTGATCTGGGGCGAGATCGGCCCCAACGGTCAGCACGCCTTCTATCAGCTGTTGCACCAGGGCACCCAGCCGGTGGCGTGCGACTTCCTGGCGCCGATCAACCGCTACAACGACGTCGAGGATGAGCGCTTCCGTGACGACCTGATGGCCCAGCACCGCCTGGCGCTGGCCAACTGCTTCGCCCAGTCGCGGGTGCTGATGCTGGGTGACGACGCGATCAAGTCCGAGACCACGCCGCCGAGCTACAAGCGCTACCGCGGCAACCAGCCCTCGACCACGATGCTCTTCGACAGCCTCAACCCGGCCACCCTGGGGGCGCTGATCGCGCTCTACGAGCACAAGGTGTTCGTCCAGGGGGTGATCTGGGATATCGACTCCTTCGACCAGTGGGGCGTGGAGCTGGGCAAGAAGATCGCCACCGAGACCGAAGAGATCATCGCTACCCAGACCGGGCTCGATGCCCTCGACGACTCCAGCCGTGGCCTGATCGAGGCGATCTGGCGCGGCCAGCAGCAGGCCTGAGCGGATGTCATCGTCATCTGCCGCGCCGGTGAGCGAGCCCGCCGGCGCGTCGGCGCCGGTGGATTCGCTGCTTTACCTGCACGGCTTCAACAGTGCCGGCGCCTCGCCCAAGGCGCAGCTGGTGGCCGCCGCCTGCGCGACGCTGACGGCGTCGGGCGAACGCGAGCTGATCTGCGCCACGCCTGACCTGCCGCACCATCCCCAGGCCGCCCTCGATCACGCCGCGGCGTGCCTGGACGCGCTGCCCGGCACCACGCTGCTGGTGGGCAGTTCCATGGGCGGCTTTCTCGCCACCTGTCTGGCCGAGCGCCACGGCTTGCCGGCGGTACTGATCAACCCTGCGGTTCAGCCGGCGCGCTTCGTGGCCGATTATCAGGGGCAGCACCTGGTCAACGCCTACACCGGCGAGTCATTCGTCATCGGTCCGGCCCACCACGAGCAGCTGCTCGCGCTGCAGTGGTCGCGCCTGGTACATCCTCAGCGCTATCTGCTGCTGCTGGGCAGCGCCGACGAAACGCTCGACTGCCGCGATGCGCTACGCGCCTACGCCGGCTGTCGCATGCTGATCCATCCCGGTGGCGACCACGGTTTCAGCGAGTTGGCGCGCTATCTGCCGGCGTTGTTCGCGCACGGCGGCTGGACGCTGCCGCCGAGGGTCTGACCCCGACCGCTGGGCCCCTCGGGTGTCAGCGCCTGGCGTGACCCGGTACTGATGATTTGAACAGTGGTGTATGATGTCCGCCGCGGTGGCCGATTCCGTCGATAGCGGCGCTATCGCTGGCGGCGGCGTCCACGCCGTGGGACCGCTGCGGCATCACCCCTTCGTTTCTGCAAATACGGCGAGACACTGCATGACGCAATACAGTGCCAGCTCCATCGAGGTCCTCTCGGGGCTCGATCCGGTCCGCAAGCGGCCGGGCATGTACACCGACACTTCCCGCCCCAACCATCTGGCGCAAGAGGTGATCGACAACAGCGTCGACGAGGCGCTGGCGGGCCACGCCCACGATATCCGCGTGGTGCTGCTCGACGACGGCGGCATCGAGGTCTCCGACGATGGCCGCGGCATGCCGATCGATCTGCACCCCGAACACGGGGTCTCCGGGGTGGAGCTGATCCTGACCCGGCTGCATGCGGGCGGCAAGTTCTCGCAGTCGAGCTACCGCTTCTCCGGCGGCCTGCACGGGGTCGGGGTGTCGGTGGTCAACGCCCTGTCGACCCGGCTCGAGGTCGAGGTGTGCCGCGATGGCAGCCGCTACCGGATCGCCTTCGAGAAGGGCGAGAAGGTCGAGGAGCTGGCGGTGATCGGCAGTTGCGCCAAGCGCGCCACCGGTACCGTGGTGCGGTTCTGGCCGGAAGCCGGCTACTTCGACAGCCCCAAGCTGTCGCTGCCGCGGCTGAAGCATCTGCTGCGAGCCAAGGCGGTGCTCTGCCCGGGGCTCAAGGTCTCGCTCAAGGAGAGTGACGGCAACGAGAGCGTATGGCAGTACGCCGACGGCCTGCGTGACTATCTGGCCCAGGCCACCGATGGCTTCGAGGTGCTGCCGGCAGCGCCCTTCACCGGCCATTTCGAGGATGACGAGCAGGCGGTCGACTGGGCCATCCAGTGGCTGCCGGAGGGCGGTGAGCCGCTGCTCGAGTCCTACGTCAACCTGATCCCCACCCCCCTCGGCGGCACCCACGTCAACGGCTTCCGCAGCGGCCTGCTCGACGCCGTGCGCGAGTTCTGCGAGTACCGCAATCTGCTGCCGCGCGGGGTCAAGCTGAGCCCCGAGGATCTGTGGGAGCGGGTCTCGTTCGTGCTTTCGGTGAAGATGCTCGACCCGCAGTTCGCCGGTCAGACCAAGGAGCGGCTGTCGTCGCGGACCGTGGCCGGTTTCGTCTCCGGGGTGGTCAAGGACGCCTTCTCGCTGTGGCTCAACCACCATACCGATCAGGCCGAAGCGCTGGCCGAGCTGGTGATCAGCGCCGCCCAGCGGCGCCAGAAGAGTGCCAAGAAGGTGGCGCGCAAGAAGATCACTTCCGGCCCCGCGCTGCCGGGCAAGCTGGCCGACTGTTCGGGCCAGGACCCGGTGGCCAGCGAACTGTTCCTGGTCGAGGGCGACTCCGCCGGCGGCAGCGCCAAGCAGGCGCGCAATCGTGAAACCCAGGCGATCCTGCCGCTGCGCGGCAAGATCCTCAATACCTGGGAGGTGGAGTCGGGGGATATCTACAGCTCGCAGGAGGTCCACGACATCGCCGTGGCGATCGGCCTCGACCCCGGCAGCGACGACCTCTCCAAGCTGCGCTACCACAAGGTGTGCATTCTCGCCGACGCCGATTCCGACGGCCTGCATATCGCCACGCTGCTGTGCGCGCTGTTCGTGCGCCATTTCCCGGCGCTGGTGGATGCCGGTCACGTCTTCGTCGCCATGCCGCCGCTCTACCGCATCGACCTGGGCAAGGAGGTCCACTACGCCCTCGACGAGAGCGAGAAGGCCTCGATTCTCAAGCGCCTGGAGGGCAAACGCGGCACGCCCAATGTCCAGCGCTTCAAGGGCCTGGGCGAGATGAGCCCGCTGCAGCTGCGCGAGACGACTATGGCGGTGGACACGCGGCGGCTGGTGCAGCTCACCCGCGAGCTCGACGACGGCACGCTGGAGATGATGGATATGCTGCTGGCGCGCAAGCGGGCGAGCGATCGCAAGAGTTGGCTGGAGGATTACGGCAACCTGGCGGATATCGAAGTATGAGCATGCCTGCGCGTGGCTCATACGGCGTTGAACGCTGAGCGCCGAATGCTCATTGACACCCAGTCAACTCCGCTTCGTCGCTCATCGTTCGCCTTGTCTGAGTCACGCTCGGCGATGCCCTCGAGGGATGTCGAGAGGCAACGATCGGTAGCTCGAATCGTTGAATAGGAATCGATAAATGACCATGGATATCCAGGTGGCGGAGGGCGACGTCGAACGCCTGTCGCTCAAGGAGTACACCGAGAAGGCGTATCTCGACTACTCGATGTACGTGATTCTCGACCGCGCGCTGCCGCACATCGGTGACGGCATGAAGCCGGTGCAGCGGCGTATCGTCTACGCCATGCGCGAGCTGTCGCTGACCGCCAACGCCAAGTACAAGAAGTCGGCGCGTACCGTCGGCGACGTGCTCGGCAAGTTCCACCCCCACGGCGACAGCGCCTGCTACGAAGCGATGGTGCTGATGGCGCAGCCGTTCAGCTACCGCTATCCGCTGGTCGACGGCCAGGGCAACTGGGGTAGCCCCGACGATCCCAAGTCGTTCGCCGCGATGCGCTACACCGAGGCGCGGCTCTCCAAGTTCAGCGAAACGTTGCTCGCCGAGTTGGGGCAGGGCACGGTCGACTGGACCCCCAACTTCGATGGCACCCTGAACGAGCCGTCGGTGCTGCCCTCGCGCCTGCCGCATGTGCTGCTCAACGGCGGCACCGGCATTGCGGTGGGCATGGCGACCGACATCCCGCCGCACAATGTGCGCGAAGTGGTGGAGGCGACCTGTCATCTGCTGCGCCATCCCGGCGCCAGCGTCGCCGATCTGATGGCCTATGTGCCGGCGCCGGATTTCCCCACCGAGGCCGAGATCATTTCGCCGGCCGCCGACCTGCGCAAGCTCTACGAGAGCGGCCGCGGCTCGGTCAAACTGCGCGGGCGCTATGTGCGCGAGGATGGCAACATCGTCATCACCGCGTTGCCGTATCAGGTCAGCGGGGCCAAGGTGCTCGAGCAGATCGCCGCCCAGATGCAGGCCAAGAAATTGCCGATGGTGGCCGATCTGCGCGACGAGTCGACCCATGAGACGCCGACCCGGCTGGTGATCGAGCCGCGCTCGAACCGCATCGATGTCGAAGGTTTGATGGCGCATCTGTTCGCCACCACCGATCTCGAGAAGAACGTACGCGTCAATCTCAACGTGATCGCCCTCGACGGCCGGCCGCGGGTAATGCCGCTCAACGATATGCTCGGCGAGTGGCTCAGTTTCCGCCGCGAGACGGTGCGTCGGCGCAGCCAGCATCGTCTCGACAAGGTCGAGGAACGCCTGCATATCCTCGAGGGTCTGCTGGCGGCCTATCTCAATATCGATGAAGTGATCCGCATCATCCGCGAGGAGGACGAGCCCAAGCCGGCGCTGATGGCGGCGTTCGGGCTCAGCGAGCGCCAGGCCGAAGCGATTCTCGAACTGCGCCTGCGCCATCTGGCCAAGCTCGAGGAGATGAAGATCCGCGGCGAGCAGGACGAGCTCGAGGCCGAGCGCCAGCGGCTGCAGAAGCTGCTGGGCAGCCAGGCGGCGATGACCAAGCTGATCGAGAAGGAGCTGCGCGAGGCCGCTAAGACCTATGGCGACGAGCGCCGTTCGCCGCTGGTCGAGCGCAGCGAGGCCAAGGCGCTCTCCGAGGTCGAGCTGCTCGGTGCCGACCCGGTCACCGTAGTGCTCTCCGAGAAGGGCTGGATCCGCGCCGCGCGGGGGCACGACATCGACCCGGCGGGGCTCTCCTACAAGGCGGGTGACAAGTTCCATCTCGCCGCCCGCGGCAAGACCAACCAGCCGCTGGTGCTGCTCGACGACAGCGGCCGCAGCTACACCCTGAGCGCTCATAACCTGCCGTCGGCGCGGGGGCAGGGCGAGCCGATCACCGGGCGGATCAATCCGCCGGCGGGGGCGAGCATGATCGGGGTGATGCTCGATGTGCCCGAGGCGCGCTATCTGCTCGCCACCGACGCCGGCTACGGCTTCGTGGTCAAGCTCGAGGATCTGCTCGGCAAGAACAAGGCCGGCAAGGCGGTGCTCACGGTGCCCCAGGGCTGTAACGTACTGCCGCCGCAGCCGATTCCCGCAGGCGACACGCTGCGCGTGGCGGTGGTCTCCAACGAGGGCCGGCTGCTGGTGTTCGCGCTCTCCGAGCTGCCCGAGATGGCCAAGGGCAAGGGCAACAAGATGATCGCGATTCCCGGCCAGCGCGCCGCCAACCGCGAGGAGTTCGTGCGCGATCTGGTGCTGCTGCCGGAGGGCGCGGCGCTGGTGGTGCATGCCGGCAAGCGCAAGCAGACGCTCAAGGCGGCCGATCTTGATTACTACGTCGGCGAGCGCGGACGGCGCGGCAGCAAGCTGGCGCGGGGCTTCCAGAAGGTCGACCGGCTCGCGGTCGAAGGCTGAGCACCTCGCCTAGCACCATCCAGGACAGCGCTAGACTGACACGCGTGGCCCGCTGCGGCAGGCCGCGCCACCGACAAGAGGGGCGTCGACGGCGCCCCGTGGGGAGACAATGGCACGACGTTTCGTGATAAGAGCCACCGGCCCGGCGCGCCCGGGGCAGACCGCTACCCTGAGTACCGCGCTGGCGACGGCGGGGCTGCGGCTACTGGACATGGACCAGCACGTGGCCTTCGGTCAGGTGCGCCTGGAGGCGCTGGTCGAGACCGACGACGAGGTCGACGTGGCCGCGCTGCTGCCGAGTGCCGGTGACATCTGCGGGCTCGACTGCCGGGTCGAGGCGATCACCCCTGAGGTCACCCTCGGCTGGGCCGAGGA
Source organism: Salinicola sp. DM10 (assembly GCF_017306975.2). Lineage (NCBI taxonomy): Bacteria > Pseudomonadati > Pseudomonadota > Gammaproteobacteria > Oceanospirillales > Halomonadaceae > Salinicola > Salinicola sp. DM10. Next base: position 1,084,164 of record NZ_JAFLEN020000001.1, on the reverse strand, counting down.
GGCTGCCTCACCGCGGTGGGTGCTCAGCGTTCTGGGGCCGTGCATCAGTGCCGAAGTGGTGGCTGAGGTGGCGACGTTGACTGCCAGTGAAGGGCTGACCATCGAGCGCATCGAACGGCTCTCGGCACCACCGAGCCTCGACGCGGGACCCGAGGTGCTGGCGCATGGCGCCTGCCTGCAGTGGCGTCTGCGCGGTGAGTCCGCCGATCCGCAGGCACTGCGCGAACGCATGCTGGCGCTGAGCGAGCGTTTCGCGGTCGACGTCACCCTGCAGCCCGCCGATCTCTGGTCGCGGCATCGCCGTCTGGTCTGCTTCGACATGGACTCGACCCTGATCCAGGCCGAGGTGATCGACGAACTGGCTCGGCGCCACGGTGTGTTCGACGAGGTGGCGGCGATCACCGCACGCGCGATGCGCGGCGAGCTCGATTTTCAGCAGAGCTTCCGTGAGCGCATGCGCAAGCTGGAGGGGCTGGACGAGTCGGTACTCGCCGAGATCGCCGAGTCGCTGCCGCTGATGCCCGGGGCCGAGCGCCTGATGCACCATCTCAAGCGGCTGGGGTATCGCACCGCGATTCTCTCCGGCGGGTTCACCTACTTTGCACGCTACCTGCAGCAGCGGCTGGGCTTCGACGAGATCCATGCCAACGAGCTGGTGGTTCGCGATGGCAAGGTGACCGGTGAGGTCGCCGAACCGATCGTCGACGCCGCGCGCAAGGCGCAGCTGCTCGAGCAGATCGCCGAGCGCGAGGGGCTCGATCTGGCCCAGACCGTGGCCGTGGGGGATGGCGCCAACGATCTCCAGATGCTGGCCCGGGCGGGGCTGGGTGTCGCCTTCCATGCCAAGCCGCTGGTGCGTCGCGAGGCCGCGCTGTCGGTCTCGACGCTGGGCCTGGATGGTCTGCTCTATCTGCTGGGGTATCCCGAGCACGCGCTGGAGGGAGAGTGACGCGCCGACGCGCAAGCCCTGCCGCCGGAGAAGTCCACGTCGCCTAGTAGTCGTGAAAGGCGTTGCCAGTCGCCGCCGGCGGTCACAGACAGCGTGGCCGCTGGCGGTCGAATCAAGTTGCCGCTGGTGGTTGAACCAAGTTGCGGCTGGCGGCCAAATCAAGTTGACGTCGGTGGTCAAAAAAAGTTGCCTTGGCGATTAAATAAAGTTGTCCCGCGCCAGTTCCGGTAGCAGCGTTCGGCAACCGAATGTTGTAAATTGTATCCACGATTTGCAGCCAGCCCGAGATCTCGCATGAGTACCTCCGCTTCGACCGATATCGTCAACCCCTTGGCCAAGTGGGAGTGGCTCGATCCACTCTGCATCCAGGGCAGCGTCAATCTGGCGTTCGACCTGGGCGGCACATCGTGGCCGGTGCTGCTCGATGACATCGAGCGCGATCGCGCGCTGATCGTCGACATCAGCGCAGTCCCCGCGCTGGCCGAGCAGCTGGAGCGGGGCGATGCCTTTCATCTCTTCGGGCATGTCAATGGTGCCATGGTGCGCACCTCGACCCTGGCGCTGATCGAGTGGCTCGACCCCGAAGAGGGCGAGGGTGGCCGGCAGCGTCTGCGCTGCAGTTACCCCGAGTGGCTGAGCACGGTGCATCGGCGCAATAGCTTCCGCGCGCCGATTCGCGCCGAGATGGGCGTCGATGCGCGTCTAAGGCTGGAAGATCGTGACATACCGGTAACCGCGGAGCTGCGTAATCTCTCCCTGGGTGGCTGCCTTTTGGCGATGCCGCTGACGCATGCCGTCTCGCTCTTGGAAAATCAGCGTTTCGCGCCGCTCGAGCTGCACTTTCCCAGCCGCCAGTCGCTGCGCCTCAGTGGCTGTATTCGCCACGTGCGCAGCGATGAGGAGTGGCGCGAGGCGCTGGTCGGCTGTGAGTTCGACGACCCCGGCATCGATACCGAACGGCTGCTGTGGTACTGCGTCAAGGAGGCCGAGCGCGAGAGTGCGCGCAGCGTGACGACGCGTGACAAGGCGCTCTCGCCCTCGCCGCTGTTTCGGGGGCCGGACGGCAAGCGTCCAGTGCCGCGGCAGCCCGAGACGGCCTCGCTGCCGGTCGGCAACGCCACCGCGCGGCGGCTCAAGAAGATTGCCGATTATCTCAGTGCACAGATCCTGACGCTGCAGAACGGCGGCTCGATCGCGTCGTCGCTGCTGTCGCGTCACGCCGATACCCTGGTCACGCTGAGTAGCCAGGGAGACCAGGCGCTGCTCTATGCGCTCGGCTATCTGCATGGGGAAACGCCGCTAGTACGCCACTCGCTCGGCGTTGCGATACGCGCCACCGACCTGGTTCGCTGGCAGGGCCATCCCGAGGACGTGATCAAGGCGGTGGCGGCCAGTGCGCTGGTGCATGATCTGGGCAAGTGCTGGCTGCCGGCGTCGATTCTGGAGAGCCGTGAGCCACTCGATGCCGAGGCGCGCGCGCGTCTGGCCGAACACGTGCCGGGGCTGCTCACACAGCTCGAGACATGCCGCTGGTTGTCCCCGGAGATCGCGCGTGCCATCGTCGGTGAGGCCAACGAGCGCCTCGACGGCAGCGGCTATCCGGCGGGCCTGGACGACACCCAATTGAGCGCGCTTGGGCGCATGATGGCGGTGGTCGACGTGATCGATGCGCTGGGCCAACCCCGCGCGGATCGTGATGCTTGGCCATTGCTCGAGCGTTACCGCCATGTGCTGGGCCATCCGGCGCTATTCGATGCCACCTGGGCGCAGCGCTACGTGCGCCGCTTCGGCACGGCGCCGGTGGGTTCGCTGGCGCGTTTCTCCAGCGGTGCGCTGGCCTGGGTGCAGCGTATCGACGATCGCGGGCTGCCGGCCCAGGTGCACCTGGTGCTCAATGCCAAGAGCCCACGCCGGCGCCTCGATCAGATGCTCAATGACAACGACATCGCCCAGCTCGGCAAATTCGAGGGCGTGGTGTCCGAAGCGAGTTATGGACTGTCGTTGAGCTGAGTGCATGTCACCTCGGGGCAGTGACAAAACGCAACAGGGTCATAACGGCATGCCTGCCGAGCCTGAACCACACTGACTGTGACCTTGATCTCATCACAGGAGGTGTCCGATGCCAGCGACGACGCGCCCGAGTCAAGCCTACAGCTTCATGCCGCCCCATGTATTGGAACGTCTTCTTTCCCACGGCAACGCACGCTTGCAACGCTGCGCTCAGGCCACGCTCAAGGCCGATGCCCAGTTTCGTCTGCGCAACGCGACGCAGCCTGCGGCACGCCCCGCCGATGGAAGACGTGGCGGCGAGCCCGCCCGCTATATCTATACCGCCGCTCAGCAGGAGATCCTGCCGGGGGAGCGGGTGCGCAGTGAGGGCGATCCGGAGAGCGGCGATGTCGCCGTCGACGAGGCGTATCGCTGGCTGGGTGCCACCTATCGCTTTTACTGGGGGGTCTTTGCTCGCGATTCCATCGACGCCCAGGGCATGGCGCTGTTGGGTACCGTTCACTACGGTGAAGACTACGACAACGCCTTCTGGAACGGGGCGCAGATGGTCTTCGGCGATGGTGATGGCGAGCTGTTCAATCGCTTTACCGCGGCCCTCGACGTGGTCGCCCACGAATTGACCCACGGGGTGATCGAGCGTGAAGCGGGGTTGATCTATGCCGATCAGTCCGGTGCGCTCAACGAATCCCTGGCCGATGTATTCGGCGTCATGGTCAAGCAGCACCATTTCGAGCAGGCGGCCGAGGAGGCCGACTGGCTGATCGGCGAGGGTCTGCTCACCGACCGCGTCAATGGTCGGGCGTTGCGTTCCATGGCCAGTCCTGGCAGCGCCTACGACGACCCGGTGCTGGGCAAGGACCCGCAGCCGGGGCATATGGACGCCTTCGTCAATACGGCCTCCGACAACGGCGGCGTGCACATCAATTCCGGCATTCCCAATCGCGCTTTCTACCTGGCGGCGACGCGCCTTGGGGGCTTCTCCTGGGAGGCCGCCGGGCCGGTATGGTTCGACGCGCTGCGTGATCCGCGCCTGGCGCGTGATGCGGATTTCGCCACCTTCGCCGAGATCACCGTGCGCTGCGCGCAGCAGCGTTTCGGCGCTGACAGCCCGGTGAGCGATGCCGTGCGCCAAGCCTGGGTCGATGTGGGAGTGCTGCGGTGAGCGCGCGTGGCGTACCGCGACTGGCACCTACGGCGGTGCTGGCGGTGGTGCGCGAAGGGGGCTTTGCCGCCATGCCCGGGCTTGAGCGCCCGCGACGCATCGAGTGCCGTGAACTCAGTGAACCCCAGCGCGAACGGCTACAGCGGCTGCTCGACGAGATCGACCGCCAGGCGTCGGCCGAACCCGCAGCGGGCGCCGACCGGCGTGTCTTCCGGCTGTCTCTTGAGCAGCCGGAAGCCGAATGCTGGCAGTGCGCGCTCGACGAGGCGCAGGCGCCGCGCGGCGTGGTGGGGCTGTGGCAGCACGGCCCCGGGGCGCTGGACGAGCCGGAGACCTGAACGCGACCGGCTATTTTTCTTTTTCAGGAACTCTAGCGGTATATCGTACTCTGATTGAGTAGCCCAGGACGGGCACACAGCGTAGGCCGAGCCCGGACTTTGGGGTTCGGCCTCTTTTTTTGCGTCCGGCGCGCACGTGGTATGCCTCCGGCGCGTGCGCGGATCTACAGCTTGCGCTGCGGATCACCGCCCAGGCTTTATCGCACAGCGGCCCGGTGTCACAGTGGCTCTCTGGCAAGAAAAGGGGCCATGACCCGGATGATGAGACGCAGAATCGGCGGTGCCGTGATCGCGCTGCTGTTGGCGGCACTGCTGGTGCCGACGCTGGCCCACTGGCAGGCGCCGGTATCTTCGACGATGACGCCGCGGGCGGCCTTCGAGGCGCAACGCCAGGCGGTCTGGGTCGAGGGTGACGGGCGCGTGCAGCGCCTGCTGCCCGATGACGACGACGGTAGCCGGCATCAGCGCTTCATCCTCGCGCTCGGCGATGGCCAGACGCTGCTGATGGCCCACAATATCGATCTGGCGCTACGGCTCGACGGGCTCGCGCGCGGGGATGCGGTGCGCTTTCGTGGCGAGTATGTCTGGAATGCTCAGGGGGGCGTGGTGCACTGGACCCATCGCGACCCGCGCGGCGAGCGTCCGGGTGGCTGGCTGGAATGGAGCGGTCGGCGTTACCGCTAGGAAATTGACGCCGTGCCGCGCTGACGCCAGGTGGTTACGCCGGGCGGCGCGAGACCTGGCGCGGACGCCAGCGGCGGGCCTGGCGCCACTGCCTCAGGGTCTCGCCGAGTGTCGCGAATGAAGGCCGCGGTGCGGATATCGCGATGACGTCACCCGGCGTGCGCCAGTGGATCGGGTGCTGACCCACGCGACCGCCACCGCGGCGGATCAGCAGCGGCAGAAAACGCATCAGGCCTTTTAGCGGCGGCAGGGCGCACATGGCCTCGCGCTCGATCAGATACAGCCCTTGGGGTTGTGCGTCGACGGCGGTGAACGGCGCCGCCAGCCGTGCCAGCCAGTGCCTCGCCCTTGAAGCGTGGTGCGCTCGCCCCTGCACCAGTGCCAACCCCTGATGGCGTGCCGCGCAGAGCAGCTCGGGAAGGTCGTGGGGGTCGGCGCGGCCACTGCTGTCGAGGGTCACCAGCCAGTCGCCCCGGGCCTGGCGTGCCGCCTGGGCCAGGGCAGCGTCGATATCGCTGGCGCCTGGTAGCACCTTGATCTGGTCGGTCTCCAGCAATAGCCCCTCGAGTGCCTTTGCGAGACGCGCATCGCGCCGGCTGTCGAGGATCAGGAATTCCAGCGCCCGGGCGTGCACCAGCGCGTGCGAAGCCTCTTCGATCAGCGCCGCGACCTGGGCCGCGGGGGCAGTGGCGAAGACGATCAGCGAGAGCTTGGGCAGTGCGAGCATCGTGGTCTCCCTGGGCGTGGGTGGCTTGCGCAGCGGATCGTTTGACGGACCTGGCCACGGTCGGGATCGACTGTGACAGGGTTTCCTTAACTCAGGCTTAGAAACGGGCCTTGGATGTGCTCGTCCACTTCCGCGGCGCCAGGCTGCGCGCTGCCGATGACTCGGTGATGACACTGCCGGACACGCGAGCGGATGACGCGGTATGCTGAAACCGTGCATGTGACACCGCGCCGAGCACCGCCGTGGGGCGAGTGGGGTAGACATGAGATGCCGTCTCGAAGCGAGCCGGGGCAAGACGAGAGAGAAAGCTATGCGGGTAATGCTGGTGGAGGACGACCCCCTGCTCGGTGAGGGGGTGGTCGAGGTGCTGCGGCGCGAGAACATCACGCCGGAGTGGCTGGGCGAGGGGGAGGGCGTGTGCGAGGCGCTGGCGCATTCGGCTTTCGACGCCCTGATCCTCGATGTCGGCCTGCCCGATATCGACGGGTTCGAGGTGCTCAAGCGGCTGCGCGAGGCCCAATGCCAGATACCGGTGCTGATGCTCACCGCGCGGGACGGCGTCGAGGATCGCATCCGCGGGCTCGACGGCGGCTGCGACGACTATCTGGTCAAGCCGTTCGACAGTGGCGAGCTGCTGGCGCGTCTGCGCGCGCTGGTCCGGCGCAGCGCCGGGCGCGCCTCCCCACAGGTGACCCATGGCCTGCTCAGTCTCGATCCGGCCGCCCACGAGGTGCGTCTGGCGGGAGAGCTGATCCCGCTGGGGCGGCGCGAGCACGATCTGCTGGCCTATCTGATGACCCATCCGGGCCAGGTGTTTTCCCGCGACCAGCTGGTGGAGGTGCTCTACGGCTGGGATGCCGAGGTCGAAAGCAACGTCATCGAGGTGCATGTCCACCATCTGCGACGCAAGTTTGGCAGTCGCGTCGTCGCCACCGTGCGGCATGTCGGCTATCGCATGGGGGAGACCGGTTGATTTCGATCAGACGCTATCTGCGGCGCGTGCTGCTGATCTCGGTGACGTCGATCACCGCGGTGGCGGCGCTGTGGAGCTACTACGACACCCGCGACCAGATCGACGAGCTGTTCGATGCCGAGCTGGCCCAGACCACGCGCACCATGGTGGCGCTCTACTTCGCCTATCGCGCCGGCTCTGAAAACGACCAGGCCGCGCCGGTGGACATTCAGCTTGAGGCGCCGCTGGTGCCGGACAACGCCACCGATGCGCCGACCGCCCTGGGCCATCCCTATGAGAAGAAGCTGGGGTTCCAGGTATGGGACGAGCAGGGCCGCGCGCTGTTCGGCATGCAGCCGACCGGGGCGCTGCCGGCGCTCGAACGGCGCCCCGGCTACTCCCATGCGCGCAGCGGCGGTCACGACTGGCGCACCTTCACCCTGCACGACGAAACCCGCGGCGTGTGGGCCAGCGCCGCCCAGCGCGATGACGTGCGCGACGAGCTGACTTGGCAGATCGCGCTGCGTAACCTGATGCCGCCGGTCATCGGGGTGCTGCTGATCGCACTGCTGATTCCGTTCGCCATTGCCCGCGGCTTCTCGCCGCTGCTGCGAGTCAGCCGGCAGATCACCGCGCGCCAGCCCAACTTCCTCGAGCCGCTGGATGCAAGCCAGGTGCCGGAGGAGATTCGCGGCATGGTCGATGCGCTCAATGGTCTGTTTGCGCGATTGGCCGAGACCCTGGAGAAGGAGCGACGCTTCACCGCCAACGCCGCCCATGAACTGCGCACGCCGCTGGCGGCGGTCAAGGTCCACGCCCAGAATCTGCTCAGCGAGACCGACACCGAAAGCGCGCGGCGCGCGGCGCAGTCGATCATCAATGGGGTCGACCGCATGACCCGGGTGGTCGAGCAGCTGCTCACGCTGTCGCGGCTGGAGAGTGGCCAGGCGATCACCCGCCAGACCGTGCGCCTGGCGCGGCTGGGCAGCGAGCTGGCCCGCGACACCCAGCCGCTGGCCGCGCAGCGCGATATTCATCTGACCCAGCAGCTCCCCGAGGGGCTCAGCGTGCAGAGCTACGAGAATGGCCTCTATGTGCTGCTGCGCAATCTGCTCGACAACGCCATGCGCTATACCCCCAGCGGTGGCCAGGTGCATCTGCGCATGGCCGCCGAAGCGACGCGGCTGCATATCGAGATCGCCGACACCGGCCCCGGTATCCTGCCGCAGGATCGCCAGCGGGTGTTCGAGCGCTTCGTGCGTCTGGCCGGGCAGAAGACCAGCGGCTCGGGCCTGGGGCTGTCGATCGTCAAGGAGCTGGTCGAGCGTCTGGAGGGCGAGATTCGCCTCGACGACACCTCGCTGCCGGCGGCCAGCGGTCTCAGCGTTCATGTCTATCTACCGCTATCCTGAACGTGAGCGGTAGCGCCGCGAGCGCTCGCGGCGCTACCCGTCGGGGTGGTGCGGCCCGGCCACCGCACCCGTGAACGGGAGATGAGAGATGCTGCGTTTCTGGGTGCCGCTGACGGCACTGATCGCCTTTTCGGCCTATACCGCCTATGCCATTGCCACCAGTGACCAGAGCCTGAGTGCCTTCGCCGGCGAGCTGATGCGCAAGCCGACCACCGCGCTGGTGGTGTTCGATGTCTACCTGGCACTGCTGATGCTGGCGGTGTGGATGTTCTTCGATGCCCGGCGCCGGGGGCACGGGATGGGCTATCTGATGGTGTTCTACGTGATCACCTTCTGCTTCGGTTCGGCCGGGCCGCTGGCCTATCTGACCCTGCGCGGCTGGCGTGACTGGCGAGCCCAGCAGCGGCGCACGCGCTCATAGCGGGGTCTTGCTCGCCTCACCGGGGATCTCGCGCACCAGCCGTGGCATCAGAAAGCCCGGCAGGCGCTCGCGCAGCGCTGCCACCAGGGCCCTGGCGCTGTCGTCATCGACATCGAAGTGGGCCGCGCCGCTGACCGGATCGAGCACGTGCAGGTAGTAGGGCAGCACACCGGCGGCGAACAGCCGTTCCGACAGCTCGGCCAGGGTGTCCACCCGGTCGTTGATCCCGCGCAGCAGCACGCTCTGGTTGAGCAGGGTGACGCCGGCGGTCGCCAGGCGTCGGCAGGCGTCGACCACCGCGGCGTCGATCTCCTGGGCGTGATTGATGTGCAGTACCATCACCTTCTGCAGGCGTGTACCGCCGAGCCAGTCGAGCAGCGCGGTGTCGACCCGGTCGGGAATCACCACCGGCAGGCGGGAGTGGATGCGCAGGCGCTGAAGATGGGGGATCGCCTCCAGCCGCGCGACCAGTTCGGCAAGGCGCCGGTCCGGCGAGGCCAGCGGATCGCCGCCGGAAAGGATCACCTCACGGATCGAGGCGTCGCCGCGCAGATAGTCGAGGCTGGCGTCCCATTCGCGCATCGAGGGGGCATGCTCGGCATAGGGGAAGTGGCGCCGGAAGCAGTAGCGGCAGTTGATTGCGCAGGTCGGGCTGGCGATCAGCAGCACGCGCCCGGCATATTTGTGGATCAGCCCGGGGCGCGGGGTATGCTCGCGCTCGGCCAGCGGGTCGGCGACGAAGCCGCCCACCGTATCCTGCTCCGCCGCCAGCGGCAGCACCTGACGCAGCAGCGGGTCGTCGGGATCGGCGTGGCGGATGCGCGCCAGATAGGCTTCGGGCACCCGTACCGGGAACAGCGCATGACCCGCGCTGGCGCCGGGCAGCAGCGCCGGGTCGAGGCCGAGGCGCTGGCACAGCACCCGCGGGTCGCGGATCACCTCGCGCAGCTGGTGCTGCCAAGCCGCGGGAGCGCGCGATTCGGCTTCACGATGCACGGCGATCGGGGTTCGGGTTATCATGCGGACCACCTGAGTTAGAACGCGCCCTGGCAGCGCTGTTACGGAATTCTCGTCGCGGACGCCCCGCGATCGTTCATTAGTGAGGAAACATGGCGAACTATTCTACCAACGAATTCAAGGGCGGCCTGAAAGTCATGCTGGATGGCGACCCGTGTAACATTCTCGAGAACGAATTCGTCAAGCCCGGCAAGGGCCAGGCGTTCAACCGCGTCAAGCTGCGCAACCTGATCACCGGTCGGGTCTGGGAGCGTACCTTCAAGTCGGGCGAGTCGCTCGAGGGCGCCGACGTCATGGACCTCGACATGGAGTACCTCTACACCGACGGTGACATGTGGCACTTCATGAAAACCGATGGCTCGTTCGAGCAGTACGCGGTGGACAAGAAAGCCATCGGCGACGTCGAGAAGTGGCTCAAGGAGCAGGCGGTCTACACCGTCACCCTGTGGAACGACAACGCCATCGCCGTCAGCCCGCCCAACTTCCTCGAGCTCGAAGTGGTCGAGACCGACCCGGGCCTCAAGGGTGACACCGCCCAGGGCGGCTCCAAGCCGGCGACGCTCTCTTCCGGTGCGGTGGTTCGTGTCCCGCTGTTCATCAACCAGGGCGAAGTGCTCCGGATCGATACGCGCAGCGGCGAGTACGTCTCCCGCGCCTGATGCTGGCGCCGCACCGGCGCTGAGATCGCACCGGCGCAGGCGGAGTATCAGCCAGATTGGCCACGCTTCGGCGTGGCCTTCTGCGTTTTCTGCTGGCAGCGACCGCGGGGCGGAATGGCCGGCGAGCTCGAGCCGTTGATCGCGGCGGCGCCGTGGGAGGAGATCGGGATGGGTAGACTGACGGGGCGAACTGCCCTGATCACCGGCGCGGCCAGCGGCATCGGCCTGGCCACGGCGTTGCGCTTTGCCGCCGAGGGCGCGGCACTGGTGCTGCTCGATCGCGACCGGGCGGCGCTGACGCGCGCCTGCGAGCGTGTCGAGCGGGAGAGCGGCCGCCGAGTGGTGGGCATCGAGGCCGACGTCGCCGAGGCCGATGACGTCGCCCGTGGGGTGGCCGAGGTAGCAGCGGCGCTCGGGCCGCTCGAACTGCTGGTCAATGCCGCCGGGGTCAACGTCTTCAGCGACCCGCTGACCACCGACGAGGCGAGCTGGCGGCGCTGCCTGGCGATCAATCTGGAAGGTGCCTGGCATGTGATCCAGGCGCTGCTGCCGGAGATGCTGGCACGCGGCTATGGCCACGTGGTCAATATCGCTTCGGTGCACGGCCACAAGATCATTCCCGGCGCCTTTCCCTACCCGGTGGCCAAGCATGGTCTGATCGGGCTGACCCGCGCGCTCGGCATCGAGTACGCCGCCCGCGGGCTGCGCTTCAACTCGATCTCGCCGGGGCTGATCCGTACCCCCTCGGCCCAGGCGTGGCTGAATGGCCTCGACGACAGCGAGCGCCAGCGCCAGATTGCGCTGCTGCCGTGCCAGCGCATCGGCGAAGCGGAGGAGGTGGCCAACACCGCCCTGTTCCTGGCCAGCGACGAGGCGCGTTTCATCAATGCCACCGATATCCTGATCGACGGTGGCCGCAGCCAGGTCTATCACACGTGACGGTGACACCCAGCCCGGACGACTGGCAGCCCTCGGCAACGCGCGAGACACTGCGCCAGCGAGCACGGCTGCTGGCGGCGGTGCGCGCCTTCTTCGCCGCGCGTGACGTGCTCGAGGTGGAGACCCCGATCCTCGGCCATGCCGGGAGTACCGACCCGCATCTCGATTCGCTCTCCCTGAGCGCGACTACCCCCGCCGGACGCGAGACGCTGTGGCTGCAGACCTCGCCGGAGTTCCACATGAAGCGCCTGCTGGCGGCGGGCAGCGGCCCGATCTTCCAGCTCGCCCGCAGCTTTCGCGATGGCGAAGTGGGGCGGCGCCACAATATCGAGTTCACCATGCTCGAGTGGTACCGCCCCGGTTTCTCGCTGGCGGCGCTGATCGACGAGTGCGAGGCGCTGATCCGCGCGCTGATGCCGGCGGCCGGACCTGCTCGCCGGCGGCGCTATCGCGAGTTGTTCCGTGAGGCGCTGGCGCTCGACCCCTTCACCTCGCCGCTGGCCGAGCTGCAGCGGGTGGCGGGCGAGCGCGGCGGGCTCGATATGTCAGACAGCGACCGCGACGGCTGTCTCGACCTGCTGATGAGTCTGGTCATCGAGCCGACGCTGGGGCAAGACGGCATCGACGTGGTGGTGGACTATCCCGCCAGTCAGGCGGCGCTGGCGCGCAAGCGGGTCGATGAGGAGGGCACCGAGGTTGCGTCTCGCTTCGAGATCTACCTGCAGGGTATCGAACTCGCCAACGGCTATGACGAGCTGACCGATGCCCGGGAGCAGGCCGCCCGTTTTCAGGATGACAATCGCCAACGCGCGGCGCTTCACAAGCCGGTCGTGGATGTCGACTGCCGGCTCGTCGCTGCTCTGGCCCACGGCATGCCCGCGGGCAGCGGGGTGGCGCTGGGGATCGACCGTCTGATTCAGCTGGCGCTGGGCAAGGCGTCGATTGCCGAGGTCATGGCGTTCCCGACGCCCCGCTGCTGACCGGCCATGGCGCTATCACCATCCCGTCGGTAGCGGCGCCTGCGTTGGCGAGGCGATCGGCGCGATGCATCAGTACCTTCCGAGCTGCACAGCGCTTCAATCATCGACTCGCCCGCGCAGACGTTTCTTCTGGCCATGTTTGGTCTTTTGATCGACTCGCTTGCGTTTGGCGCTGCGGCTAGGCTTGGTCGCTTGGCGCGGTTTGTCGCCGTAGAGCACGGGTTTGATCAGCTGTTTCAGCCGGACGCGTGCCGCCTCCCGGTTGAGCTCCTGAGTCCGGTGCTCCTGCGACTTGATCACGATGATGCCATCGCGGGTGATGCGTTTGTCACTCAGGGCCAGCAGCTTCTCCTTGAACCCGGGATGCAGGCTGGAGGCGCGGATATCGAAGCGCAGATGAATCGCCGAGGAGACCTTGTTGACGTTCTGGCCGCCGGCACCCTGGGCGCGCACGGCGATGAGTTCGATCTCGTGGTCGGGGATCGAGACGTTGCGCGAAATCTCTAGTGCCATTCACGGGACCTCACGTGTCGCGGGAAATGATAACAGGGGCGAGATCGCACGGCGTGGCAGCGGGGACGGGTGTCTGGCGAAGCGGCGCTGGTGCGCCATGATGATCTCGCCCCGGGGAAGAGGGGCGAGACAAGGTAGCGGCGCCACCCGCTGAGTGCAATAGACGAGGCGATGGCGCGATACCGAGTGCTGCAGAGAGTGTGAACTCGACGCCGAGGGTGTCGTTATCGAGGCCGGATCAGGGAGCCTTTAGTGGATAGGCATGCCAGCCATCCGGCAGGGGCTGGCCCGCAGTCTGCGCCAGCAGCGCCGCGCTGGCAGGGAACAGCGGCCGGGGCAGCGCATCGCAGGGGAACCAGCGCCACTGGTCGAAGACCTCGGGTTCGGTGACCCGCGGCGTGGGGGGGGCTTGCAGATGCAGGTGCGCGGCGACGGTGATGGCGGTGCAGTCGGGATTCAACTGATGCAGGAAGGCGCCGATCTCGATGGTTGCCTCGGTGAGGATGCCGGTCTCCTCGTGTAGCTCCCGCCGCGCCGCCGCGGCAAAGGTCTCGTTGGGTTCGACATGGCCGCCGGGCATGCACCAGCAGGGCGTCTCGCCCGCCTTGATACGGTAACCCAGCAGGATCTCACCCGCGCCGCGGGTGAGTATCAGGCCGACGCCGATTCTCGAGGCAGGGGCCGGCATCAGGCACGCTCCTGGAGGCGTGCCGGCTGGGTCAGTGCCTCGGCCACGGCACTGGCGGCGTAGTGGCCGCTGACGAAGGCGGCGACGATGCCGCGGAACAGTCCGCAGGCGTCACCCACCACCCAGGTGGGCCGGTCGACCAGCCGCAGGCTGTCATCGACCTCCGGATACCAGCCGACGCCTTCGAGGGTGGGGCCTATCAGGCGTGTGGTTTCGTCCTCTAGCCGGGGGAAGTTGTCGACCAGTTGGCGTAGCCCGCGCTGCATCGCCTGTGCCAGCGGCGCCCCATAGACCCGCTCCATGGTCGCCGTGGCGTCGGGATCGTCGGCGAGCCAGGCACTGAGCGGGAGATCGAAATGCGAATCCGCGCGGCTTAGCGTGCGGGTCAGCGCAGTGATGGTCTCGCGGGCCAGCGCCTCATCGAGAATGCGCGTGTTGAAGCCGACGTTGGAGCGCTCGGTGGGCGGGCCATCCGAGTGTCCGGAGACCGTCCATAGCCCCTGGGTTCGGGTCAATACGGTGCGTCCGTGGCGACAGGCGCAGAAGGTGCGCCACTCGGTCGCCTTGTCGGCGGCGTGCAGGGTCAGCTTGGGATCGAGATCGACGAAATCCTGAAAGAAGGCGCGCTCGCTGGGCTGCTCGATACGAAAGCCCACTTCCAGCCGGCGAAAGCGCGTGTTGATGCCGTCACCTAGCCCCAGCGGCCCGAAACGCCCGGCAGCCCAGATCAGGGTGGTCGCGGTGAGCGCGCTCGGCGTGCCGTCGGCGGCGCGCAGTTCGAGATGATGGCACGTCTCGTCTTCGTCGTAGCGCTGGCTGATCACCTGGGTGTCGCTGACGATATCGACATCGAGTGCGGCGATCAGCTCGGCGATCATCGCCTCGCGCTGGGTCAGCGGCAGATAGTAGGAGGGGTAGTGCTTGAGCGACCAGGCATCGTGACACGGCGTGTAGACATCGGCGCGATCGGGAAACGGCGGGGTCTTCATCCCGTGGCTATTCAGCAGCTCGCGGGTCCAGGCATAGGCCTGGTGCAGCGGCGCCCGGCGTGGCAAGCGCCACAGTTCGGTGGCTGAAGGGTAGAACGAGAACTTGCCGTCGGAGTATAGGCCGGCACCGCCGTGGCCTTGGGTCAGCTCGGCTTCGGTCTGGTGGTCACGGCGGTCTATCGCGTGGCCTTGGTCGACCAACAGTACGCGCAACCCGCGATGTGCAAGACGACTGGCGGCGGCGAGTCCGGCAGGGCCTGCGCCGACAATGACGCTGTCGTAATCTGTCACTGGAGCCTCCAGTCGCACGGTGGCGAAAGATGGAAAGAGTCGACACCTCGTGTAGAGTGCCGCTTCATTGAGGGTGGCGTACACCGTTTCATGGTAGTGTTTTACAATTCCTGACCAAAAAGTGATACGAACCGCTGCGTATCAGATAGTATCGTATTTTCCAGGAGCTGTTTTTGACAAGGATGTCTCCCATGTCTGCGTCTACATCGTCTATGTCCGCATCTACCTCATCTATGTCTACATCTACCGATTCACCGGCTCGCCCCGGTCGACCGCGCAGCGCCACGGCCTCGGCCAAGGTGACGCGTGCCGCCCTCGAGCTGGCGCTGGAAGGTGGCTTGCCCTATGCCACCATCGAGCGTATCGCCAGCGTCTCCGGGGTCGCCAAGTCGACCATCTATCGGCGTTGGCCCAACGCGGGCGCCATCCTCATGGACGCCTTCCTCGATGTCGTCGGCCCGGCTATTGCCTATGACGACAGCTTGCCGATCCTGGCCAACTTTCGGCGCAGCGTGGCCGGACTCTCCGAGGTGCTCAACGGGCCTCACGGACGCCTGCTGCAGCATTTGCTGGGGGCGGCTCAGTCGGACTCCGAACTCAGCCGTGCCTTCGTCGAGCGCTGGATCGGCCCGCGCCGGCAGATGGGGCGCGAGGCGATCGAGCACGCGGTGGCGCGCGGGGAGCTGGCTGCCGAGATCGACCCTGGGCTGAGCATGGATCTGATCTACGGGGCGATCTATTACCGGCTGTCGGTGTCGTTCAGCGAGATCGATCGTGACTTCGTCGAGACCGTGGTGATGCGCGTGCTCGGCCCCTATCTCATCGAAGGGGGGCGCTGAGCCAACAAGGCGAGCGCCGCGGGAGCGCCTGCATATGGCGAGGGCCCATCGACAGGTGGTAAAAGCCCATAGATAGGTGGCAAGAACCCAGAAGTAGTTGGCGAAAGCTCAGAGAGATGGCGAAAGCCCAGAGGTAGGTGGCGAGCGCTGAGAGATAGACGACGAACGCCGCGGTCGGCCGACCGCGGCGTTCGTCGTCTTGGGCCAGTTGCTGAAAACCAGACGCCGAGAATCAGGCGCCGAGGCTCTGGCCCATGCTGACCGGCGTGCCGGTGGGATCGAAGTCGTGGAATTGAGCCTCGCGGCCCAGGCACACCACTACCGTGGAGCCGAGCTTGAAGCGGCCCATCTCGGCGCCTTTCTCGATCACCACCGGGGTATCGAAACAGGTGGTCTGCACGCGGCCGCTGAGCGGCGTGATCTGACCCGCCCAGACGGTTTCGATGGCGGCGACGATCATCGCACCCACCAGTACCATCGCCAGCGGCCCGCGCTCGGTGTCGAACACGCAGACCAGGCGCTCGTTGCGCGCGAACAGCCCCGGCACGTGGTTGGCGGTCGCCTGGTTGACCGAGAACAGCCGGCCCGGCACATAGGTCATCTCGCGCAGGGTACCGGTGAGCGGCATGTGCACGCGGTGGTAGTCCTTGGGGGAGAGGTAGACGGTGGCGAAACTGCCCTGGCGGAACGGTGCCGCGCGGGCGCTGTCGCCTCCGAGCAGGGCATTGAGCGAGTAGGCCTGGCCCTTGGCCTGGATCAGTGTGCCGTGGTTGATGCGGCCGAAGCGCGAAAGCGTGCCGTCGGCAGGGGAGATCAGCCCCTCGCCGATAGGGCGGGCGTCGGGCTTGAGCGCGCGGGTGAAGAAGTCGTTGAAGCAGGCGTAAGCGCCGGGGTCGGGCTCCCGGGCCTGGCTCATGTCGACACCGTAGTGCTTGATGAAGTGGCGGATGAAGGGATCCTTGATCCAGCCGACGCGGCTCTCGGCGAGCTTGCCGATCAGGCGCGAGATCGCGTGCTGGGGCAGCGGATACTGAATTTTGGCGAAGAGTTCCTGGCGATCCACGGTATGACTGCCCCTCGAGTCGGAAAGGCGCACAAGGTAGCGGCCGTACCGCGCGGGCGCAATAGCCCACTGTACCGACCGCACCGCTGCGTTCAGGCGAGCCTAGGTTCTGTACGAAAAGTCAGCGAGCGAAGGCAAGACAAGGCAAAAATTGGCGAAAGCGCGCAGTTTACGGGGTGTAAATGAGCATATTACTCGCTCCGCTCGCCCTTCGGGCCGTCCTACGGACGTTCTGAACGTTGTTCAGTGAGCCGATTTTTAACGCCGCATTGCCGAGCGCAGTAGTTTTCGAACAAAGCCTAGCGCTCGACCGGCGTATCGTCCCGATTGCCCCACTCCTTCCACGAACCGGGATAGGCGCGCACCTTGTCGTAGCCCAGTGCGCGCGCGGCGAGCCAGGTCAGCCCGCTGCGGTGATGGCTCTGGCAGTGGGTGACGATCTCTTTGTCCGGCGTGATGCCGCGGGCTTCGAGTTCCGCTACCAGCTCGGCATAGTCGCGCAGGCGCAGGTCGCGCTGGCTGTCCATGACTTCCAGCCAGTCGAAATTGACCGCCCCCGGCAGGTGGCCGAGCTTGCGGTTGTCGCCCTTGAGGCCGCGATACTCGGCATCGGAGCGAGCGTCCCAGATCGCTAGATCGCGGGAGCCCAGGCGCTCGAGCAACTCCTCACGGCGAATCTGTACGCCAGGGTTGAGATACTCGGCCTGGTAGTCACTGGGTGTCGGGGCGGTGGGCGTGGTATCTACCGGGTGGCCGTCGGCGCGCCAGGCGTGTATACCGCCGTTGAGATAGGAGTAGCGCGGGTGGCCGATCAGCTCCAGCGTCCACAGCAGGCGCCCGGCCCAGCCGCCGCCTTCGTCGTCATAGGCCACCACATGGGTTTCCGGGGTCAGCCCCAGGTCCGAGAAGAGCGCGCTGAGGGCCTCGGGGGAGGGCACGTCGTTGGGCACGTCGCCGCTGCCGGCGAGCAGCCGGCGATGATCGAGAAAGCAGGCGCCGGGAACGTGGCCGTCGCGATAGCTCTCGGCCTTGAGCGGCACGTCGACGATCAGCAGATGCGCCTCGCCAAGGTGTGCGGCGAGGGTGTCCGGTTCCAGAATCAGCGGTAGCTGCGGCTTTTCCGAGCTCATGGGGGCTCCTGGCTGAGATGGGGGCTGTCTCTGGCAGAACAGCGCCCGGGTCGAGAGGCGAGGGGGTCGCCGGGTTCCTCTCATCATGGCATAGCTGCCGGAATGTGGCATAGCTGCCGGCCCCTGGTATAGCTGCCGGCCTCGGCGGATGGCGCTGTGCGGTGGATTCGATATACTGCGCCCCGCTCGGCCGCCGCCCGAGCCCTTCACGGCTTTCCAAGCCCCCGCTTTGTGTATACAAGTTGTCAGACGCGATGCGCTCGCGTGCCAACAATAATCGACTCAGCCAGGAGATTGCTGCGTGCTCGACAAATACTTCTCTCTGCGCTCGCTGGGAACCAGCCTCAAGACCGAGGTGCTGGCGGGCGTGGCCACCTTCCTGGCGGCGATGTATATCATCGTGGTCAATCCGTCGATTCTCTCCGCGGCCGGCGTGCCTTTCGCCGGGGCCCTGACCGCCACCGTGCTGATCAGCTTCTTCGGCAGCGTGATGATGGGTCTCTATGCGCGCAACCCGATCCTGGTCGCGCCGGGGATGGGCATCAACGCGCTGTTCACCTACACCATGGTGATGGGCGCGGGCATTCCGTGGCAGACCGCGCTGGGCTGCGTGTTCTGGTCCGGGGTGCTGTTCGCGGTGCTGGCGCTGTTCAACGTGCGCCGCTACGTGGTCGACGCCATTCCGGCGACGCTGCGCCACGCCATCGCCTGCGGTATCGGGCTGTTCATCACCGTGATCGGGCTGGTCAATGCACGGCTGCTGGTCTCCAACCCGGCCACCGTGGTCGGCCTGGGCGAGATGACGCCGGCGTTGCTGACCTTTCTGATCGGCCTGGGGGTGACCGCGGTGCTGGTGGCACGACGCATCCAGGGCGCGCTGATCCTGGGTATCGTCTTCACCACCCTGGCGGCGGTGCCGATCGGGCGTCTGTGGGGCGACGGCAGCGTCTATTTCCCCGAGGCGATCGCCACCCCGACGCTGGTCAACTTCCAGGGTATCTTCGCCTGGCCCGACTTCAGCGCGCTGTGGCAGGTCGACTTCAGCGGTGCGCTGGCGGTGGCCTACTGGCCGTTCATCTTCGTCATCCTGTTCACCACCTTCTTCGATGCCATGTCGACCTTCATCGGCGTGTGCCAGGCGGGTAATCTGCTCGACGAGAACGGCGAACCGCGCAATATCCGCCGTTCGATGATGGTCGACGCCTTTTCGGCGCTGATCTCGGCGCCGCTGGGCACCAGCCCTGCCAACGCCTACGTCGAGTCCGCTGCCGGCATCAGCCAGGGCGGCCGCTCGGGGTTGGTGGCGGTGGTCTCGGGGCTGCTGTTCCTGCCGTTTCTGTTCCTGTCACCGCTGCTGGCGCTGGTGCCGGCGATCGCCACCGCGCCGGCGCTGATCATGGTCGGGGTGTTCATGCTCTCGCCGATCCGCACCATCGACTGGCAGCAGTACGACGATGCCATCCCGGCGTTCGTGGCGATGATGCTGATTCCGCTCACCTACTCGATCACCCACGGGGTGGTGTTCGGCTTCCTGACCTACGTGGTGGTCAAGGTCGGTGTGGGTAAGGCGAACGAAGTGCGCCCGGCGATGTGGGTGCTGTTCCTGCTCTCGATTCTGATGCTGTTCGAGGGCTGACCCGGGCCGGTCGCGTCATTGCGGTAGAAGATCGTCGCGTATCGACGCGACGATACTGTCCATAGACCTAGCTGTCGGCCCGTAGACCTAGTTGTTGGCCCATAGACCTAGCCGTTGGCCCTTAGACCTAGCTGTTGGCCCATAGACTCAACTGTTGGCGATGTCGTCGCGGATACGCTGAAAACTGGCGAAGCGTTCGGGGTGGATCTCACCGCGTTCGACCGCCTCGAGCAGAGCGCAGCCCGGCTCCTCACGATGGCGACAGTCGCGGAAGCGACAGCGGCCGAGCAGCGGGCGGAACTCGATGAAGCCCTCGGCCAGCTCGCGCTCGTCGAGGTGCCAGAGGCCGAATTCGCGGATACCCGGTGAGTCGATCAGGTCGCCCTCGCGCGGCCGGCCACTTTCGCCGTTTTCCGGCAGCGGATAGAGGCGTGCGGTGGTGGTGGTGTGCTTGCCCTTGCGCGTCTCTTCCGAGAGGGCGCCGATGCGCAGGGTCTCGTCCGGCAGCAGACGATCGATCAGCGACGACTTGCCCACCCCGCTCTGGCCGACGAACACCGAGGTGCACCCCTTGAGCCGCGCGTGCAGGGCGTCGAGCCCATGGTCGCGCTTGGCCGAGGCTTCGATCAGCGGATAGCCGAGATCGAGATAGCGCGCCAGCATGGCGCGCACCTCGCCCGCCTGCGCCGGCAGCAGGTCGCTCTTGTTGAGTACCAGCACCGGGGCGATGCCGGTGCTCTCCGCAGCGACCAGGTAGCGATCGACGAGATTGGCGTAGGGCGTGGGCTCGGCGGCGATCACCACCAGGATCTGATCGATGTTGGCGGCCACCGGGCGCAGCTGGCCGTGGGCGTCGGGGCGTTCGAGCACGCTGTCGCGTTCGCCGCGGGCGACCACTACGCCGCTGCCGTCCTGGGCTTCGCGCCAGACCACGCGGTCGCCGGTGACCAGCCCCTCGAGATTGGCACGCAGATGGCAGCGGTGGCGCGAGACCCGTTCGCCGTCGACGGCTTCGACCTCCAGCGTGCGACCGAAGTGGGCGGCCACGCGTCCCGGGCGCTCGGCGCCGTACTCACCGCCCTCGAGGGTGCGCTCGTCGCGCGCCGCGCGGCGATCGGCACGGGCGGCGCGTTCGGCCTGGACCTTTTCCACGCGCCAGCGTTGCTGTCGGGTCAGTTTGCGTCGGCTCATCGGTGGCGTCGGTCCTCGGGTCATGGCCGCTCGGGCGGCACGGGCTTACAATGGCGGGCATTGTAGCCATCCCTGTCCGTCGTGTCCGCCCATCTCGGTCGGCACCAGGGCGGACCCCACTGGAGATAGTCATGTCGGCGACCCCCGAAGCCTCCCCGCGCAGCGACCTGCTGGTCTGGATCGATCTCGAGATGACCGGGCTCGACCCCAACCGCGAGCGCATCATCGAGGTGGCGACGCTGATCACCGACGGCGACCTCGAGCTGATCGCCGAGGGCCCGGTGCTCGCGGTGCACCAGCCCGAAGCGCTGCTCGACGGCATGGACGCCTGGAACCAGAAGACCCACGGTGACTCCGGGCTGATCGAGCGCGTGAAGCGCAGCGAGATCGATACCGCCGAGGCCGAACGGCGTACGCTCGATTTCCTGCGCCGCTACGTGGCGCCGGGCACATCACCCGTGTGCGGCAACAGCATCCATCAGGACCGCCGCTTCCTCGAGCGCGAGATGCCGGCGCTCAACGACTTCTTCCATTACCGCAACCTCGACGTGTCGACGCTCAAGGAGCTGGCCAAGCGCTGGAACCCGGCGGCGGCCAGTGGCTTCAGCAAGCGCAATACCCACCAGGCACTGGATGACATCCGCGAATCCCTGGCCGAGCTCAAGCACTATCGCCAGACCTTCCTCAAGCTGGCCGAATGAGCCCGCGTCGCTCGTCGACTTTTCAAACAGCTCCTAGGCGCTGACGATCCGCGCCTGACGCTTGTGGCGCTGCTCGGCGAGCGCCCAGCGCACGTGCTCGCGCACCAGATCCGAAGGGTAGGCCAGTCGCGCGCGCAGGGCGCCTTCGACACGCTCGCTCCAGGGCGCATTGCCCAGCCCCACGGCGAGATTGCGCAGCCAGCGCTCGTAGCCGATGCGCCGGATCGGGCTGCCTTGGGTGCGCTTGAGAAACTCCGTCTCGCTCCAGGCGAACAGCGCCACCAGCTCGGCTCGGTCGAGGTCGTGGCGCGGAGCGAAGTCGGGCTCGTCGCTGGCGCGGGTGAAGCGGGTGAAGGGGCAGAACAGCTGGCAGTCGTCGCAGCCGTAGACGCGATTGCCCATGGCGCGGCGATACTCGACAGGAATGGCGCCATGCAGCTCGATGGTCAGATACGAGATGCAGCGCCGTGCATCGATCACCTTGTCCTCGACGATGGCGCCGGTGGGGCAGGCGCTCCGGCAGCTCGAGCAGGAGCCGCAGTGCTCGCGGGCGAAGGGCGCATCCAGCGGTAGCGGCAGATCGGTATAGAGCTCGCCGAGAAAGAACAGCGAGCCGGCCTTGGGGTCGAGCAGCATGGCGTTCTTGCCGAACCAGCCGATGCCGGCCTTGTGCGCCAGGGCGCGCTCCATCACCGGTGCCGAATCGACGAAGGCGCGGTAGCCGAAAGGCCCTACAGCCGTCTCGATCTGCCGCGCCAGCTGGTCGAGGCGTTTGCGGATCAGCTTGTGGTAATCGCGGCCGAGGGCATAGCGCGAGATATAGGCGCGCTGCGGCTGCCCCAGCACGCGGGTGGTCTCCACCTCGGGCGGCAGGTAGTCCATGCGCGCGCTGATCACGCGCAGGGTGCCGGGGACCAGCTCGGCGGGGCGCGTACGCTTGGTGCCGTGCTTGGCCATGTAGGCCATCTCGCCGTGGTGGCCGGCCTCCAGCCAGCGTGCCAGATAGCGCTCATGGGTGGCGAGATCGGTATCGGTGATCCCCACCGCCTGGAAGCCGAGTTCGCGCCCCCACTGCTTGATCTGGGTGGCGAGAGCGGCGGTGTCGATCTCGGCGGACGGGGTGCGCGCGGAGCACGGGTGCTGCTCGCTCATGCGTCTTCCTGCTCGTCTCGGGTGGCTCGGGCCGCGAGCGGTGCTCGGGTGCGCTACCCTACACCAGATCTAACCGCAACGGCAGGCCGCGCGCGCCGCCATGGGCTCTTCAGGAGGCGACATGCAGACACGGATCGAGGCGAGGCCGCTCTATCTCGCGGCCCAGGTACGCGAGATGGATCGACGCGTCATCGCCGAGGGAGGCGAGGGGTTCTGGCTGATGCGCCAGGCGGGTGAGGCTGCCTATGCGCTGTTGCGTGCGCGCTGGCCCAGGGCGCGGCGACTGTGCGTGCTCTGCGGTGGTGGCAACAACGGCGGCGACGGCTATGTGCTGGCGGCGCTGGCCGCCGCCGACGGCCTGACCGTACAGCTGATCGCGCTGACCCCGCCGGATAAACTCGCGGGCGATGCGCGCCGGGCCTATGAACTCGCTGCAGAAGCCGGGCTCGATGCGCTCGGCTGGCGTGATGAGCTGACCCTGGATGGCGAGGTGATGATCGACGCCATGCTCGGCACCGGCGCCCGGGGCGCGCCACGCGGCGACGTCGCCACCGCGATCGCCCAGCTCGATGCTGCCGGCAGGCCGGTGATGGCGCTGGACGTCCCCTCCGGGGTCGATGTCGACAGCGGCCATGTCGAGGGTGCGGCGGTGCGTGCCACGCTCACGCTCACGTTCATCGCCGACAAGTTCGGCCTGCACACCGGCGCCGCGCTGGATCATGTCGGCGATTTGACCCTGGCCGATCTGGGGGTGGACGCGCCTGCCTTCACCGATCTGGCGCCGGTGGCGTGGTGCCAGGACGCGCAGTGTCTGGCCACGGCGCTGCCGCCGCGCCGCCCCAGCGACCACAAGGGGACCCACGGCCATGTGCTGGTGATCGCCGGGGCGCCCGGCATGGGCGGGGCAGCACTGATGACCAGCGAGATGGTGGCGCGGGTCGGTGCCGGCAAGGTGAGCCTGGCAACCGATGCCGCCCACGTCGCCGCGAGTCTCACCCGGTTTCCCGAGGTCATGGCCCACGGCGTTCGCGGGGGCGCTGATCTCGCCGCGCTGGTGGCGGCCGCCGATGTCATCGCGGTGGGGCCGGGTATCGGCACCGGCGCCTGGGGCCAGGCCGCACTGCAACAGGCGCTGGCTGTCGACAAGCCGTGCGTGGTCGATGCCGATGGTCTCAATCTGCTCGCCGCCCGCGAGTCACCGACTCGGCGCGACGCCTGGGTGCTGACGCCGCATCCCGGCGAGGCCGCACGCCTGCTCGGCTGGAGCACGGCGGCGGTGCAGCGTGACCGGCGTGGCGCGGTGATCGCGCTGCAGCAGCGCTGGGGTGGCTGCGTGGTGCTCAAGGGCCCCGGGACGCTAGTGTACGACGGCGAGCGACTCGACCTGTGCCCTTACGGCAACCCGGGGATGGCCAGTGGCGGGATGGGCGATGCGTTGACCGGCATCGTCGCCGGTCTGCTGGGGCAGCTCGGCGAGCCGGCAAGGGCGGCGCGGCTGGGGGTGCTGATCCATGCCCTGGCCGCGGACGCGGCGAGCGCCGCTGGCGGTCAGCGTGGTCTGCTGGCGAGTGATCTGGCATCCTATGCGCGACGCTTGGCCAACCCCTGACGGCCGGCAGCGTGCGCCCTGGCGGTTACGCCGCAGCCACGCTGCCGCCGCCGCTCTACCGCGGCCGTTCCTTGACTCGAGGCCGCTGCGTGATGCGGCCCGAACTTTGACGAAGTTAGTGCAACCATGCCGATCCTACTGCAAGACGAAGCCGCCCAGGTGGCCTTCGGCGAATCCCTGGGACACGCCCTCGCCGGGCGCGGCCAGATTCATCTGATCGGTGAGCTGGGCGCCGGCAAGACCACGCTGACGCGCGGTATCCTGCGCGCCCATGGTCATGCGGGGGCGGTCAAGAGTCCCACCTATACCCTGGTCGAGCCCTACGAACTGGGCCGCTACCGGGTCTACCATTTCGACCTCTACCGCCTCGGTGATCCCGAGGAGCTCGAGTTCATGGGCGCCCGCGACATGCTGGACGACAGCGTTCTCAGCGTGATCGAGTGGCCCAGCCGCGGCGCAGGATGGCTGCCGCGACCCGATCTCGAACTGCACCTGAGCCTGGCCGAGAGCGGGCGCCAGGTCGCGGCGGTAGCGCACACTCAACATGGACGTGACGTGCTGGCCTCGCTGCCGGCGGCGTTGAGCGACAAGGAAGAGGCATGCTGAAGGATGTGGCACACAGGGACACAGCGTCAGTGGGCGCGGTAGCCGGCACGCCGGCGCGCGGCTGGCGTCGCTGCGGCGGCGCGGCGCTGCTGGCGCTCGGTTGTCTGCTGCTGGCACTCGTCTGTCTGCTGCCGACCTCGGCGGCGCAGGCGGCCAAGGTCAATAATCTGCGGCTGTGGTCGGCGCCCGACCACGTGCGCCTGGTGTTCGATCTCTCGGGGCCGGCGCAGGCCAACGTCTTCACCCTGGACAATCCGCGCCGGGTGGTGATCGATCTCGACAGCACCCAGCTAGACGTCGACATCGACAAGCTCGACCTCGACGCCAGTGCCATCGACAAGGTGCGTACCGGGGTTCGCGAGAGCGGCGGGCTGCGCGTGGTGCTCGACGTCAATCGGGCGGTGGTGCCCAAGAGCTTCACCCTGCCGCCCAACAAGCAGTACAGCGACCGTCTGGTGGTCGATCTCGACTATCCCGGCGCCAGCGCCGTGGCCGATCCGATCGATCCCATCGAGGCGATGATCCGCGATCAGGAGATCGCCGCGCAGCGGGCGCAGAAGGAGGCGGTGGCCGAGGGCAATCCAGAGCAGGCCGATGCGGTCGCCGCCACGGTGGAGGCGCAGCCGCATCCCAAGCGCGACATCATCATCGCCGTCGACCCTGGGCACGGTGGCGAGGATCCGGGGGCGATCGGCCCCAACGGCACGCGCGAGAAGGACGTGGTGCTGGGGATCGCGCGCAAGCTCAAGCAGCGCTTCGACCAGACCCCGGGGTTCAAGGCCTTCATGACCCGTGACAGCGACTACTATGTCGGCCTGCGCCAGCGCACCCTGCTGGCGCGCCAGCAGAAGGCGGACTTCTTCGTCTCGATCCACGCCGATGCGGTGCGCAGCCGGCAGCCCTCGGGCAGCTCGGTGTATGCGCTCTCCCAGGGCGGGGCGACCTCCGAGACCGCGCGCTGGCTGGCGGCGAGCGAGAACCAGTCGGATCTGATCGGTGGCGTCGACGGCAATCTCAGCCTCGACGACAAGGATGAGGTGCTGCGCGGCGTGCTGCTCGATCTGACCATGACCGCGACCATGAACGACTCGCTGGCCACCGGTGGTCAGGTGCTCGACAAGCTGGGGCGGATCAACAAGCTGCACAAGTCCAAGGTGGAGCAGGCGGGCTTCGTGGTACTCAAGTCGCCGGATATCCCCTCGCTGCTGGTGGAGACCGGCTTCATCTCCAACCCCCGGGAGGAGGCGGAGCTGCGCTCCTCGAAGCATCAGGCCGAGCTCGCCCAGGCGATCTACGCCGGGATCGTGGCGCATTTCCGTCAGCATCCGCCGCCCGCCAGCCTGCTGGCGTGGCAGCGCGATCAGGGGCGTGGCAGCGCCAGCAACGAGTACCGGGTGCGCGCCGGCGATACCCTGTCGCAGGTGGCGGCGGGCCACGGCATTAGCATGCGCGCGCTGAAGCAGGCCAATGGCCTTGACAGCGACATCCTGCGCGTGGGTCAGGTGCTGACGATTCCGTGAACAGGCGATATCGGACGAGGAGAGCTGACAGATGAGCGAGGCGTCACGTATCCGCGTTCTCGACCCCCGCCTGGCCAACCAGATCGCGGCGGGGGAGGTGGTCGAACGGCCGGCCTCGGTGGTCAAGGAGATCGTCGAGAACGCCATCGACGCCGGTGGGCGGCGTATCGAGATCGAGCTGGAGTCCGGCGGCACGCGCCTGATCCGGGTGCGTGACGACGGCAGCGGCATCGGCGAAGAGGATCTGCCACTGGCGCTGTCGCGCCACGCCACCAGCAAGATCGCCTCGCTCGATGACCTCGAGGATGTCGCCAGCCTCGGCTTCCGCGGCGAGGCGCTGGCCTCGATCAGTGCGGTGTCGCGGCTGGAGCTGATCTCCAACGCCGCTGACGACCCCACCGGGGGGTGGCGGGTGGTCGCCGAAGGCCGCGAGATGGCCCCGAGGGTGACGCCGGCACCGCACCCCCGCGGCACCTCGGTGCTGGTGCGCGATCTGTTCTTCAATACGCCGGCGCGGCGCAAGTTCCTGCGCACCGAGAAGACCGAGTTCGGACACGTCGAGGAGGCTTTCCGCCGCCTGGCGCTGTCGCGCTTCGATATTGCCTGGCTGCTGCGCCACAACCAGAAGGTGGTCCATCAGCTGCCGGCGGCGGCCGATGATCAGCGCGGTCACGAGCGCCGCATCGCCGCGCTGCTGGGCAAGCGCTTCATCGACGAGTCGCTGCATCTCGACCTCGAGGCTTCCGGTTTGCGTCTGTGGGGCTGGGTGGGGCTGCCCACCCACTCGCGGGCCCAGGCCGACCAGCAGTACTTCTTCGTCAACGGGCGCGTGGTGCGCGACCGCCTGGTCGCCCACGCCATCCGCCAGGCCTACCGCGACGTGCTGTTCAACGGTCGCCATCCGGTGTTCGTGCTCTATCTCGAACTCGATCCGCGGGTGGTCGATGTCAATGTGCACCCGACCAAGCATGAGGTGCGCTTCCGCGATGGGCGTCTGGTCCACGACTTCCTGTTCTCGAGCCTGCATCGCGCGCTGGCCGAAGTGCGCCCCAACCCTCAGGGCGTGGCCGATGCCGATGCGCAAGCGTCCGCAGGCGTGGATAGCGGGGAGGCACGGCAACCGGAAGGCGCGCCCGCAGGGGGCGATGACGCGGCGCTGCCGGCATGGCAGCAGCAGCGTATGTCGCTCTCCGGCCAGCACGAGCGCAGCGGTGCGGGTAGCGGCTACGCCCCACGCCAGGACGGCAGTCCGCGGCCGCCGGCCCAGCGTATCCGCGAATTCATGGCCGGCTACCACGCCCTGCACCCGGATCATGAGTCGACCCTGCTCACGCCTCGGCAGGCGGCAGACGAGACCGCGGTAGAGGCGGCGGCAGAGGGCCCCGGTGGCAGTGCCGCCGCGCTCGCCAGCAGCGAGCGCCCGGCGCCGGACGTCGCCACGCTGGCGGCGCACGACGATACCCAGGCACCGCCTTTGGGCTATGCGGTGGCGCAGCTGCATGGGGTCTATATCCTGGCCCAGAGCGAGCGCGGCATGGTGATCGTCGACATGCACGCGGCCCACGAGCGCATCGTCTACGAGCGCATGAAACAGCAGATCCACGCCGGCGCCCTGGATGCCCAGCCGCTGCTGGTCCCGGTCTCGATCGCCGTCGGTGCGGCCGAGGCGGAGACCGCCGAACGCGAGCGCGAGGCGTTTTCGCGCCTGGGTGTCGAGCTCGATGCCGCCGGCCCGGAGACCTTGCTGGTGCGCCAGGTGCCGGCGCTGCTCGCCGATGCCGATATCGAGCCGCTGATCCGCGACATGCTCGGCGATCTCGAGCGCTACGGGCGCTCCGACCGCTTCGAGACGCACATCAACCAGCTGCTCGGCACCATGGCCTGCCATGGCAGTGTGCGCGCCAACCGCGCGCTGACGCTGCCGGAGATGAATGCGCTGCTGCGTGATATGGAGCGCACCGAGCGCAGCGGTCAGTGCAACCATGGCCGTCCGACCTGGACCGAGATGTCGATGGCGCAGTTGGACAAGCTGTTTCTGCGCGGCCAGTGAACCGTTCTGTAGAGATCATACGTGACCCGAGATGACCGCCCGACGGCGATCCTGCTGCTGGGGCCCACCGCCGCCGGCAAGACCGACACCGCGATCGCGCTCCACGAGCAGTGCGGCTGCGAGCTGATCAGCGTCGACTCGGCGATGGTCTATCGCGGCATGGATATTGGCACTGCCAAACCCAGTGCCGAGGAGCTGGCACGCGCGCCCCACCGGCTGATCGATATCCGTGATCCGGCCGAGCGCTATTCGGCGGCGGATTTCCGTGAGGATGCCCTGAGCGCCATGCAGGCGATCTCTGCCGGCGGCAAGACGCCGCTGCTGGTCGGTGGGACCATGATGTACGCCAAGCGCCTGGTGGAGGGGGTGGCCGAGATGCCGGCAGCGGACCCGGTGCTGCGCGAAACGCTGCGCCAGCGCGGTGAGACGCACGGCTACGCGGCGCTGCACGCCGAGCTGGCGGCGGTCGACCCCGAGGCCGCGGCGGCGATCCATCCGCACAACCGCCAGCGTCTGATCCGGGCGCTGGAGGTGCAGCGGGTGAGCGGCATCGCGCTGAGCGAGCACTGGCGTCGGCAGCAGCGGGAAAACTTTCCGTGGCGACTGTTGTCCATTGCTCTCGCACCCGCCAATCGCGCCGAGCTCCACCGGCGCATCGCGGTGCGATTCGAGGCGATGCTGGATGGCGGATTCATCGAGGAAGTGGCTACATTGAAACAGCGGGGTGACCTGCACCTCGATCTGCCTTCCATGCGCAGCGTCGGTTATCGTCAGGCGTGGGAGCATCTCGACGGCGCCTACGACCGCGACGGCCTGCGGTCGCGAGGGGTGGCAGCAACCCGCCAGCTGGCCAAGCGCCAGCTGACCTGGTTGCGGCGCTGGCCCGAGCTGGTCTGGATCGACAGCAGCGCGCCGGACGCGCTGGCGCAGGTCGTGAAAATCGTGCGTGCCCATGGGAGTTAGCGTAAAATAGGAAGCTTCGTCACGACGATGGCGAGCGGCGGTCGCTGCCGCGCCACGCTGCCGGAACCGAGTGCGGCGTCGCCGACAACAGAACAGCAAGTCAAAAACAGTATGGCTCATCTCGCCAAAGCGATGAGTTTTCACATTATGGGAGAGCAACATGTCCAAAGGGCAGTCCCTTCAGGACCCGTACCTGAACATCCTGCGCAAGGAGCGCATCCCGGTTTCCATCTTCCTCGTCAACGGCATCAAGCTGCAGGGTCAGATCGAGTCCTTCGATCAGTTCGTCATCCTGCTGCGCAATACCGTGAGCCAGATGGTCTACAAGCACGCCATCTCCACGGTCGTGCCCTCCCGTAACGTCCGGTTGCCGCCGCAGGACCCCAATGCAGCGCCCGGGCTCGACAATTGATCGAGAGGTAGTGATTGTTTTTCGAACGTCCCGACGCCGGCGAAACGGCGATTCTGGTCCATGTGGACTTTCAGGACGAGCAGGATCGTGAGGATCCAGGTGAACTCCTGGAGCTGGTGCGATCCGCTGGTGCGGTGCCGGCGACCCTGATCCAGGGCAGCCGGCGCCGTCCCGACCCTCGTTCCTTCATCGGCAGTGGCAAGCTCGACGAGGTCAAGCACGCCCTCACCGCGCACCACGCCGAACTGGTCATCTTCAACCACGCCCTGTCGCCCTCCCAGGAGCGCAACCTCGAGCGCAGCCTCAACTGCCGCGTGCTCGATCGTACGGGGCTGATCCTGGATATCTTCGCGCAGCGCGCGCGAACCCACGAAGGCAAGCTGCAGGTCGAGCTGGCTCAGCTCGAGTACATGTCGACCCGCCTGGTACGCGGCTGGACCCACCTGGAACGGCAGAAGGGCGGTATCGGTCTGCGCGGCCCCGGCGAGACCCAGCTCGAGACCGACCGCCGACTGCTGCGCGCACGCATCAAGTCGATCCACAAGCGCCTCGAGAAAGTGCGCAAACAGCGCGATCAGAACCGCCGCGCACGGGCCCGGGCCGAGGTGCCCAGCGTCTCGCTGGTGGGCTACACCAACGCCGGCAAGTCGACGCTGTTCAACGCCATCACCGCAGCCGAGGTCTACGCCGCCGATCAGCTCTTCGCGACCCTCGACCCGACCCTCAGGCGTCTCGACGTGCCCGACGTGGGCGAGGTGGTGCTGGCGGACACCGTGGGCTTCATCCGTCACCTGCCGCACAAGCTGGTCGAGGCGTTCCAGGCCACCCTGCAGGAGGCCACCGAGGCGAGCCTGCTGGTGCATGTGATCGATGCCGCCGATCCCGACCGTGAGCTCAACGTGGCCCAAGTCGACAGCGTGCTGGCCGAGATCGATGCCGACGACGTACCGCGCCTGCTGGTGATGAACAAGATCGACCTGATGGACACCGCGCCGCGCATCGAGCGCGACGGTCAGGGGCGCCCGCAGGTGGTGTGGCTCTCGGCGCGTGACGGCCAGGGGCTCGAGCTGCTGCGGGAGGCGATCGGCGAGTGGCTGGCGGAGGACATTCTCGACACCCGCTTGACGCTGACGCCGGAGCAAGGTCGACTACGAGCGGCACTGCATGAACTGCAGGCGGTACGCGAGGAGTCGTTCGCCGAGGATGGCCGGACGATTCTCCAGATTCGCTTGCCCCGACGGGAGTTTATGCAGATGATGGCTCGCTTGGGCGAAAGCGCCGACGACTACTTGCCCGTACACGAGCAGACCCCGATCGACGACTGGGAACGGGTCTGACGCGGGAACCGAATACGCAGGGGAGCTTCGTGGCCCGCGGGCCCGATTCGCACAGGGCGAGACGATTCGACATCAGGCCGAACACGCCCGGCGCGCCGACGCCAACCGCCTCGGCGGCTCGTACTCCCCACGCCTGACGCAACGCTTTGATCGCATCGAGTGGAGACTTAGGTATGGCTTGGAACGAGCCAGGTGGTGGCAACAACCAGCAGGACCCTTGGAGCGGCGGGGGGGGCCGCCGCCCGAGCGGGAATGGTGGTGACGATGGTGGTAACAATCGCGGTGGTGGCGACAATCAGGGGCCGCCGGATCTGGATGAAGCGCTGAAGAAGTTTCAGGACAAGATCAACCGTCTGTTCGGTGGTCGCGGCAAGCGCGGCGGCAGCGGTGGCGGGGACGGCGGTGGCAGCAAGCGCAACCCGTTCGTGCTGCCAGTGCTGGTGGTGATCGTCGCGGCGGTGGTGTGGGCCGGCTCCGGCTTCCACCTGATCGACCAGTCCGAGCGCGGCGTGGTGTTCCGCTTCGGTAAGTACACCACCACCCTCAATCCCGGGCTGCACTGGAATCCGCCGATCGTGGATCAGGTCAAGAATGTCAACGTGACCAGTATCCGTTCGGCCAACCAGACCGACTCGATGCTCACCAGCGATGAGAACATCGTTCGCGTCAGCGTCTCCACTCAGTACGTGGTCAGCGATGCCCATGCCTTCCTGGTCAATGTCAACGAGCCGGAGATGACGCTGCAAAACGCGATGGACTCGGCCCTGCGCCAGGAAGTCGGCAACATGCAGCTGCAGCAGATCCTGACCACCGGGCGTGATCGCCTGGGGCAGCGCGTCTTCGATCGCCTCAGCGCCTACATGGAAGCCTACGGCACCGGCCTGCGTCTGCAGACCGTCAACGTCGAGTCGACGGCGCCGCCGGATCAGGTCCAGAACGCCTTCGACGACGTCATCCGTGCGCGCGAAGAGCGCCAGCGCTCGATCAACCAGGCCAATGCCTACAGTCAGGCCGTCGTGCTCGAGGCCAAGGGTCAGAAGCAGCGGCTGGTCGAAGAAGCTCAGGGTTACAAAGCGGCTGCCGTGGCCGATGCCACCGGTCAGACCAATCGTTTCAATTCGCTGCTGGGCGAGTACCAGCAGGCGCCGCAGGTCACCCGTGAACGTCTCTATCTGGAGACGATCAGTCAGGTGCTGAGCCAGACGCCCAAGGCGCTGGTCGACCTCGGTGACAGCAGCGCGGTCACCGTGCTGCCGCTCAACCAGATGCAGGCCGGCGGTAACGGCAGCAGCGACGCGTCGAAGATGAGCATGCAGCAACTCGAACAGATTTCGCGTGAGGTGGTCGATCACATGAACAGCAGCAGCAACTCGCAGCAGCAGACGCGTAGTTCCAGCCTGCGGGAGGGCCGTTAATGTTTAACAATCGTGCCCTGATCGGCGTCATCGTCCTGGCGCTGCTGGCGTGGTTCGCCAGCGCGAGTTTCTACGTCGTCAACGAAACCCAGCGCGCCATCAAGCTGCGCTTCGGCGAGGTGATCGAGAACAATATCGGTCCCGGGCTGCACTTCAAGCTGCCGGTATTCAATACCGTGCGCATCTTCGACGTGCGCGTACAGACGGTGGACTCCGGCGCCACACGCTATCTGACCGCCGACTCCAAGGCGGTCATCGTCGACTCCTTCGTCAAGTGGAAGATCGCCGATCCGAAGCAGTTCTACGAAGCCACCCGCGGCAATATTCAGGTCGCCGAGAACCTGATCGCGCCGCGGACCGACGAGGCGTTGCGTAACAAGTTCGGTCAGACCCAGATGTCCGACATCATCCAGGAGCGCATCGCCGCCGAGAGCAAGAAAGAGGATCTGGCTGGCAAGAGCAAGGGGCCGGATACCGTCGAGGGCGCCCGCGAAGAGTTGATGGTCGAGCCAGTTCAGCAGCTGGATGCAGCCATGCGCAAAGAGCTTGGCGTGCATATCCTGGATATCCGGGTGAAGCGCATCGAACTGCCCACCGAGGTGACCCAGGCGGTCTACGAGCGCATGAACTCCGAGCGTGAGCAGGCTGCGCGCACTTACCGCGCCGAGGGGGCGCAGCAGGCCGAAGCGATTCGTGCCGACGCCGACCGCCAGAGTCAGGAGATCCTCGCCAGTGGGCGTCAGGAGTCCGAGACCACGCGCGGTGAGGGCGATGCTCAGGCGGCCAAGATCTACGCCAGCGCCTACCAGAAGGACCCGGACTTCTACGCCTTCTACCGCTCGATGCAGGCCTACCGCGACAGCTTCAACGGCGAAGGCAAGGATCTGCTGGTGCTGAGCCCGGAAAACAGCCAGTTCTTCCGCTACCTGAAGAACCCGCAGCCGGGGGCAGCGCAGTGAGCGCATGAGAAACCCGCGCCCGCGGGATTTCTCCGCGGGCGTTTCGTGGTACCATTTTCGTCGCCGGGTCTTGCCCGGCTTTTTTGTGCGAGAGGTTCGTGCCGTCGCCGGCCGCAAGGGGCAGGCGAGGCGTGGACACGGCCGCATACAGATGACGTTGTCGGGCGGCGCCGCGCGCCGGTGCCCTCGATCCTCACGACTTACCGCTTGGCAGGACAGGCTCATGACGATCGCTGACCGCTGGCTGCTTCCAGACGGCATGGACGAGATCCTGCCGCCGCAGGCAACCCGTATGGAGGAGCTGCGTCGGACGCTGCTCGACCTGTACGACCGCTGGGGCTATGACCTGGTCATGCCGCCGCCGGTCGAGTTCCTCGATTCGCTGCTGACCGGCACCGGCACCGATCTCGATCTGCAGACGTTCAAACTCACCGACCAGCTCACCGGGCGCATGATGGGCGCCAGCGCCGACGTCACCCCGCAGGTGGCGCGGATGGACGCTCACTCGCTCAAGCGCCAGGGCCCGGTGCGGTTGTGCTACTGCACCACCGTGCTGCGCGCTCAGGCGGACAAGCATCAGGGCGGCCGCAGCCCGATGCAGGTGGGGGTCGAGCTGTTCGGCCACGCCGGCCTCGAGGCGGATATCGAAGTACTGCGCCTGGCGCTCTCCAGCCTCGAGGCGGCTGGCGCCGGTGAGGTTCATCTGGCGCTCAGTCACATCGCCATCTACCGCGCGCTGACCCAGGCGGCGGCGTGTACCGACGAGGTGGAGCGGGCGCTGTTCGAGGCCATCGAGCGCAAGGCGTTCAATCGGGTCGATGCGCTGGTGGCAGCGCACGTCAGTGACCCGGCGTTGGCGCGCATGCTCGGCGAACTGCCGCGTCTGCACGGCGGCGCCGACGTGCTCGAGGCGGCGCGCGATGCGCTTGCCGGGGCGCCGGCAGCGGTGGCCGAGGCGCTGGCCCAACTGGTGCGTCTGCACCGGGGTGTGGCCGCCGAGCACCCCGAGGTGTCGATCTACTTCGATCTGGCCGAGCTGCGTGGCTATCAGTACCACACCGGTATGGTCTTCGCCGCCTATGTGCCCGGCTATGGTCAGGCGCTGGCCAAGGGCGGGCGCTACGATGACACCGGCCGCGCCTTCGGCCGGGCCCGGCCGGCGACCGGGTTCTCCATGGATCTCAAGCAGTTGGCGACGCTGGCCGAGCGCGAACCGCCGGTGAATGGCATCTGGGCGCCCGACGATGACAGCGCTGCGCTCACCGAGACCATCAATCATCTGCGCGCTCAGGGAGAGCGCGTGATTCAGGCACTGCCCGGACAGCACACCGGTCCGGGCGCTCACCGCTGCGATCGCCAACTGGCGTTCGAGGCGGGCGAGTGGCGCATCGCGCCGTTGAACTGAGACGAACGGGATTCCGACGCACGCGTCGCAACGAGTCGAGCGAGAGACGAGAGCAATGGGCAAGAACGTAGTCGTATTGGGTACCCAGTGGGGTGACGAAGGCAAGGGCAAGGTCGTCGACCTGCTGACCGAGTCCGCCGCGGCGGTAGTGCGCTTCCAGGGCGGGCACAATGCTGGCCACACGCTGGTGATCGATGGTCAGAAGACCGTGCTCCACCTGATCCCTTCCGGGGTGCTGCGCGATGACAAGATCTGCGTGATCGGCAATGGCGTGGTGCTCTCGCCGGAAGCGCTGATCGACGAGATCAAGGAGCTCGAGGCCAAGGGTGTACCGGTACGCGAGCGTCTGCGCCTGTCGCCAGCGTGCCCGCTGATCCTGCCCTATCACGTGCGCCTCGACCAGGCCCGCGAGAAGGCTCGCGGCGTGGCCAAGATCGGCACCACCGGCCGCGGCATCGGCCCCGCCTACGAGGACAAGGTCGCGCGTCGCGGCCTGCGCCTGGGCGACATGCTGCATCGCGAGCGTTTCGCCTCCAAGCTGGGTGAAGTGCTCGACTACCACAACTTCGTGCTGACCCGTTACCATGGCGAGCCGGCGGTGGACTTCCAGGAGGTGCTGGATCAGGCCATGGCGTTCGCCGAAGAGCTGCGGCCGATGGTGTGCGACGCCGTGACCCTGGTGCATGACATCCGCAAGTCGGGCGAGAACATCCTGTTCGAAGGCGCCCAGGGCTCGCTGCTCGACATCGACCACGGCACCTATCCCTTCGTGACCAGCTCCAACACCACCGCCGGCGGTACCGCCACCGGTTCCGGTGTAGGGCCGCTGTATCTCGACTATGTGCTGGGGATCACCAAGGCCTACACCACCCGTGTCGGCTCCGGTCCTTTCCCCACCGAGCTGTTCGACGAATTCGGCCGCCACCTGGCCGAGAAGGGGCACGAGTTCGGCGCGACCACCGGGCGCGCGCGTCGCTGCGGCTGGTTCGATGCGGTGGCGCTGCGCCATGCGGTACAGATCAACTCGGTCTCGGGTATCTGTCTGACCAAGCTCGATGTGCTCGATGGGCTCGAGAACATCCGCGTCTGCGTCGGCTACCGCAGCAAGGATGGCGACACCATCGACAACCCGGTGGATTCCGAAGGCTACGAGGTGATCGAGCCGGTCTATCACGACCTGCCGGGTTGGAACGAGTCGACCCTGGGCGTCAAACGCGTCGAGGAGCTGCCGGCCAATGCGCGCGCCTATATCGCCTTCCTGGAGCAGGAGGTGGGCACGCCGATCGATATCATCTCCACCGGTCCGGACCGCAACGAAACCATCGTGCTGCGCAATCCGTTCGACTGAGTCGAGTCGCGCTTCGTTCTCTCGACCCGCTGCCTCCCTCGGCAGCGGGTTTTTTATTGCCCACAATTGTTTCAATTCCGGTGATAGGCAAAGTCTGTTTCCCGAGCCGAGTGCCCCTGGTGTGTCTCCTCACTTGTACCATTGCGTTTCGCTGCGGGGCCGCGCGTGGCGCGGTCTGGCACCGTATGTGGATGCTGCCGCCAGATGGCGAGCGGTGACACTGTCGGAGCCTGCCGCAAGGCCCGGCAGCGCGGGCGTGGGACGTATGGCGAGGGTTCACACTCTGTGCAAAGGGGACTAAAATGGTCCTATATGATCTCGCGGGCGCGGTTGCCCGTATCGGCCCTCGACAACAGCCGATGATCGGACCGTTTCACCCAAGACGACTCGAGTCGTCGAGTGCAGGCCCGGCGCATGCTGAAGCTTTCCAAGTTGACGGACTACGCCGCGATGATGATGGCGCAGATCGCGCGGGCGCCCGAGGAAGCGCATACGGCTTCCGAGCTGGCTCAGCGGCTGCATCTGCCGCATCCGACCGTAGGCAAGACGCTCAAGATGCTGGCGAAGGAAGGGCTGCTGATCTCGCGGCGGGGCTCCCACGGTGGCTATGTGCTGGCACGCCCCGCGGTGGAGATCGCCGCCAGCGATATCATCGCGGCGATCGAAGGGCCGATCGGCATGACCGAGTGCAGCCATGTCGACGGTGAGTGCGAGCTGATCGGCACTTGCGGGGTGGCCGACAACTGGCAGCGCGTGTCGCAGGCGATCCGCACGCTGCTCGATGGTGTGACGCTCGCGCATCTGGCCCAGGAAGCGCCGATCAAGTTACCCGTACTGATGCCGATCCAGAGCGTCACGCTACCCAGCGTGAGCGAGGGCCGGCGCTAGAACAGTCAGCACGACTCCCGGGGCCCGTGGCACGAACGCAAGGGGCGCATCGTGGAGAAGAGGCTGGCGCGACAAGACTCTCGAGTGAGAGGAGAGGAGACCATGGCTAGCGAAGAGATGGAGCAGTTGGTCCGTCGCGAATACAAGCAGGGATTCGTGACCGACATCGAGAGCGAGACCGTGCCGCCCGGCCTGGACGAGAGCGTGATCGCGTTCATTTCCCAGAAGAAGGGCGAGCCCGAGTGGATGCTCGAGTGGCGCCTGGAAGCCTACCGGCAGTGGCTGAAGATGACGCCGCCGTCCTGGGCGCACCTGGACTACCCGCCGATCGACTATCAGGCGATCTCCTACTTCAGTGCGCCGAAGAAGCCCGAGGATCGCCCGCAGAGCCTGGACGAGGTCGACCCCAAGCTGCTCGAGACCTACGAGAAGCTGGGCATTCCGCTGCACGAGCGGGCCGCGCTGGCCGGCGTCGCGGTGGATGCGGTGTTCGACTCGGTGTCGGTGACCACCACCTTCAAGGAGAAGCTGTTCGAGGCGGGCGTGATCTTCTGCTCGATCTCGGAAGCGATCCGCGACTACCCCGAGCTGGTGCGTCAGTACCTGGGCACCGTGGTGCCGCGCAGCGACAACTACTTCGCCGCGCTCAACTCGGCGGTGTTCACCGACGGCTCCTTCGTCTACGTCCCCGAGGGCGTGACCTGCCCGATGGAGCTCTCCACCTACTTCCGCATCAACGCCGCCAACACCGGGCAGTTCGAGCGCACCTTGATCGTGTGTGACAACAAGGCTCAGGTCTCCTATCTCGAGGGCTGCACCGCGCCGATGCGCGACGAGAACCAGCTGCACGCAGCGGTGGTCGAGCTGGTGGCGCTGGAAGACGCCTACATCAAGTACTCCACGGTGCAGAACTGGTACCCCGGCGACGAAGAGGGCAAGGGCGGTATCTACAACTTCGTCACCAAGCGCGGTGACTGCCGCGGCGACCGCTCGCGCATCAGTTGGACCCAGGTCGAGACCGGCTCCGCGATCACCTGGAAGTACCCCTCTTGCATGCTGCGCGGCAAGGAGAGCATCGGCGAGTTCTACTCGGTGGCGGTGACCAACGGCCGCCAGCAGGCCGATACCGGCACCAAGATGATCCATATCGGTGAGGGCACGCGCTCGACCATCGTTGCCAAGGGCATCGCCGCCGGGCGCAGCGATCAGGCCTACCGCGGTCTGGTCAAGATCGGCCCGCGAGCCAAGGGCGCACGCAACTACACCCAGTGCGACTCGCTGCTGATCGGGGACCAGTGCGGTGCGCACACCTTCCCGTATCAGGAGATCGGCAACTCCAGCGCCACCGTCGAGCACGAGGCGACCACCTCCAAGATCGCCGACGATCAGCTGTTCTACTGTCGCGCCCGCGGAATCGACGAAGAGGACGCCGTCAGCATGATCGTCAACGGCTTCTGCAAGGACGTCTTCCAGGAGCTGCCGATGGAGTTCGCCGTCGAGGCCGAGGCACTGCTCAACGTGACCCTCGAGGGGTCGGTCGGCTGAGGCCGCGTCACCCGAGCCGTTTATCGTCATCATCGAGCGGCCGCGCGGCGGCGCTCATCGTTTCAAGGGTTTTTTCATGCTCGAAGTCAAGGATCTTCACGTCACGGTCGAAGACAAGGCCATCCTCAAGGGCCTCAACCTGACGGTCCAGCCCGGCGAAGTTCACGCCATCATGGGTCCCAACGGTGCCGGCAAATCCACCCTGTCTGCGGTCATCGCCGGCAAGGATGGCTACGAAGTCACCCAGGGCAGCATCCTGTTCGAAGGTCAGGACGTGCTCGAGATGGAGATCGAGGAGCGCGCCCGTGCCGGCCTGCTGCTGGGTTTCCAGTACCCGATCGAGATTCCCGGGGTGAAGAACATCTATTTGCTCAAGGCCGCGCTCAACGCCGCGCGTGAAGCGCGTGGCGAGGGCGAGATTCCGGCACCGGAGTTCATGAAGCTGGTGCGCGAGAAGAGCGCCGAAATGCAGATGGACACCAGCTTCCTGCAGCGCGCGGTCAACGAAGGCTTCTCGGGTGGTGAGAAGAAGCGCAACGAGATCCTGCAGATGCTGGTGCTGCAGCCCAAGCTGGCGATGCTCGACGAGATCGACTCGGGGCTGGACATCGACGCCATGAAGGTCGTCGCCAAGGGCGTCAACTCGCTGCGCAGCGCCGATCGCGCGATCCTGCTGGTGACCCACTACCAGCGCCTGCTCAACCACATCGAGCCGGACCGGGTCCACGTGCTGGTCGACGGCCGTATCGTCAAGAGCGGTGACAAGAGCCTGGCGCTCGAGCTCGAATCGCGGGGTTACGACTGGGTACTGGAGGAGTCCGTCGCATGAATGCACCGGAACGCTTTCTCGAGCGTCTGAACGCGCGTCGCGAGAACGATCCGAGCTGGGTGGCGGCGCGGCGCCAGGCCGGCGCGGCGCGCTTCGCGGCGGTCGGCTTCCCGACCCGGCGCGACGAGGCGTGGAAGTACACCGACGTGCGCAGCATCGCCGACGGTGATTTCGCCCTGGCCGCGGATGCCGAGTTCTCGCCCGAGCGCCTGGCCGCCTGCGCCCTCGAACTCGACGCTCACCGCCTGGTATTGGTCGACGGCCGTTTCAACGCCGAGCTGTCGTCGCTCGACGCGCTGCCCGCCGGCGTCAGCGTGACGCCGCTGTCGCAGGCGCTGGAGAGCAACCACGAGCAGGTCGGCGGCAGCCTGGGGCGTCTGGCCGGGGTCGACTTCTCCGCCTTCACCGCGCTCAATACCGCCTTCGCCGACGAAGGCGCAGTGGTGCGTCTGGCGCCGGGCACGGTGGTCGACAAGCCGATCTACGTGGTGCTGGTCTCGCGCGCCAACGCGCAGGCGGTGATGAGCCACCCGCGGGTACTGATCGAGGCCGGCGCGCGCAGCGAAGCGACGGTGATCGAGCACTACACCGGCGAGGAGGGCGCGGCCAACTTCACCAACGTGGTGACCGAGGTGCTGCTCGAACGCGGTGCCATCGTCAATCACTACAAGTTGCAGGAGGCCGCTTCCGGCGACCTGCACGTGGCCAGCATCCATGCCGATCAGGGCCGCGACAGCCGCTTCAACTCGTTCAATCTCAATCTGGGTGGGAGCCTGGTACGTACCGATCTGGTCACCGATCTCAACGCCGAGGGTGCCGAGGCGGCCTACTACGGGCTGTTCTTTCTGCAGGGGCGTCAGCACGTCGACAACCACACGCTGGTCAATCACAACGCGCCGCGCACCTTCTCCAACGAGAGCTACAAGGGCATCCTCGACGATCGCTCCCACGGCGTGTTCAACGGCAAGGTCTACGTCAAGAAGGACGCCCAGCAGATCGAGGCGTATCAGAACAACGCCAACCTGCTGCTGTCGGATCGCGCCGAGATCGATACCAAGCCGGAGCTGGTGATCTATGCCGACGACGTCAAGTGCTCCCACGGTGCCACCACCGGTCAGCTCGACGAAGACGCGGTCTATGCGCTGCGCACCCGCGGTATCGATGCGGCGATGGCGCGGGGCCTGCTGACCCTGGCCTTCGCCGGCGAGGTGATGGAACAGGTCAAGCTCAGCGAGATCGCCGAGCGCGTCGAGCGCGCGGTGGCCGGGCGCCTGCCGGAACGCTTCAACCTGGCCGATCTGGTCGAGACCGCCGAGGCGGTACAGGAGGCTTGATGACCGCGATCACCGATTTGACCCTGGATCTGGCCGCGGTGCGCCGTGACTTCCCCATCCTGGAGCGGGAAGTCCACGGCAAGCCGCTGATCTATCTCGACAACGCGGCGACCAGCCAGACGCCCACGGCGGTGATCGAGAGCCTGAGCGACTACTATCGCCGCTACAACGCCAACATCCACCGCGGGCTGCACACCCTGGCCGACGAAGCGACCGCCGCCTACGAGGGCGCACGGGCACGGATCCAGGCGCACCTCAATGCTTTCGAGCCGCGCGAGATCGTGTTCACCCGCGGCACCACCGAGGCGATCAACCTGGTCGCCAACAGCTGGGGGCGGGCCAACCTCCAGCCGGGTGACGAGGTGCTGGTGTCGCTGATGGAGCACCACTCCAATATCGTGCCGTGGCAGCTGCTGGCGCAGGCGCTGGGGATCGTGGTGCGGGTGATCCCGGTGGACGAGCGCGGCGTGCTCGACCTCGCCGCCTACCGTGATCTGCTCGGCGAGCGCACCCGGCTGGTGTGCGTCAACCATGTCTCCAACGCCCTGGGTACGATCAACCCGGTGGCCGAGATGGCCCGCGACGCCCATGCCCACGACGCCTTGATCCTGGTCGACGGCGCCCAGTCGCTGCCGCACCAGCGGGTCGACGTGCAGGCACTGGATGTCGATTTCTACGCCTTCTCCGGGCACAAGGTCTACGGCCCCATGGGTATCGGTGCGCTCTATGCTCGGGCGTCGCTGCTGGAGGCGATGCCGCCGTGGCAGGGCGGCGGCGAGATGATCTCGCGGGTCTCCTTCGACCGTGGCACCGAGTTCGCCACCATCCCCCATCGCTTCGAGGCGGGAACCCCGGCGGTGGCCGAGGCGGTGGCGCTGGGCGCTGCGCTCGACTGGGTCGACGGCATCGGCATCGAGCGCCTGGCGGCGTGGGAACAGTGGCTGCTCGAGCACGCCACGCGCAAGCTCGAGGGCATCGATGGGCTGCGGATCATCGGCACCGCACCGGACAAGGCGAGCGTGATCTCGTTCGTCGTCGATGGCGCCCACGCTCAGGACATCGGTCTGCTGATCGATCAACTGGGTGTGGCGATCCGTACCGGCCACCACTGCGCTCAGCCGCTGCTGCAGCACTTCGGGGTCGAGGCAACCTGCCGCGCCTCGCTGGCGGTGTACAACACGCCGGAAGAGGTCGATGCCTTCGTCGAGGCGCTCGAGCGGGTGCTGGGGATGCTGCGCTGATGGCGATGGATGCGAAGCACGGGCTCTACAAGGGGCAGGAGATGCCCCTGCAGCGCGATGTCGAGGTGATCTCGATCCCCTTCGGCAAGACCATCACGCTGCCCGAGGACAGCGTGGTGGCGGTGATGCAGGCCAAGGGGAGTTCGGTCAGCGTCTCCTACGAGGGGCGGCTCTATCTGATCGAGGGCCAGGACCTCGATGCCCTGGGGCTGACGCCGACACCGCGGCCGACGCTCGACCCGGCGGCTTCCGAGGAGGAGATGGAAGCCTTCGTGTGGGAGCAGCTGCGCACCTGCTTCGATCCCGAGATCCCGGTCAATATCGTCGAGCTGGGGCTGGTTTATGGCTGTCGTATCGAGCGCCTGCTCAGCGGCGAGCGCATGGTGACCATCCGCATGACCCTGACCGCGCCCGGCTGCGGGATGGGTGACGTGATCGCCGAAGATGCCCGGCGCAAGATTCTGGGCGCGCCGCAGTTCTCCAAGGTGCACGTGGAAATCGTGTTTGATCCCCCCTGGAGCCGTGAGATGATGAGCGAAGAGGCGCGCCTGGAACTGGGCATGTTCTGAACCGGCCTGGCGCGGGCACCACGATTGGACCTTGAGCGTGCGAGGGTGGCGCCGCGTCGTGCAGACGTGCCGGCTTTCCCACAAGGCAACGACCGCAAGACGAACGCAAGATGCAGATCGACACCGACTCTCGCCGCTTAGCCTGCTGTTTCCGACCCTGTCTTTACCCTCATCGAGGCGACCGCCGACGGTCGCCTCGCTGTCTATGCGGCCGCGGCGCGCTATGCTGCGGTTACTGAAGGGCCTGCTCAAGACGCTGCTGGCCGGGCTCTTGCTGCTCGTTCTCGGTGTCGTCGCGATCAATCTGTGGGTGCTCCACCAGACCCAGCCGCGGATCGAGCACGACGTGCTGCTGTGCCGAGCGCAGCCGGTGGGGCTGGTCTTCGGTACCGCCCAGTGGCTGCGCGCGGGTGGGCCCAACCCCTACTATCGGGCACGCATGGAGACCGCCGCGGAGCTTTTACGCCTCAATCGCGTGCAGCACCTGCTGCTCTCCGGCGACAACCGCACTCGCTACTACAACGAGCCGGTGAGCATGTGGCGCTCGCTGCGCCACCGTAACGTCGAGGACACGCACATGACCCTCGACTACGCCGGGTTCAGCACCTTCGATAGCGTGGTACGGGCCAAGGAGGTCTTCGGGGCCAAGCGTCTGATGCTGATCTCGCAGGCGTGGCATCTGCCGCGGGCACTGTTCATCGCCGATGCATTGGGGCTCGAAGCCACCGGCTGCGCGGTGCCCGACGAGGGAATCGCCGGCGAGTGGCAGCTCAGGCTGCGTGAGTGGCTGGCGCGGGCGGCGACCTTCGGCGATCTCTATCTATGGGGGCGCGAGCCCTACTTTCTCGGCCCGCTGGAACCGATCCAGCTATCGCCGTGACCGCGGGGCGTCTGCGTTATCAGAGCATTGGCATTGGCGCGGCACGCCAGGATGTCGGCTGC
Source organism: Salinicola sp. DM10 (assembly GCF_017306975.2). Taxonomy (NCBI): domain Bacteria; kingdom Pseudomonadati; phylum Pseudomonadota; class Gammaproteobacteria; order Oceanospirillales; family Halomonadaceae; genus Salinicola; species Salinicola sp. DM10. Next base: position 1,040,749 of record NZ_JAFLEN020000001.1, on the reverse strand, counting down.
GGCCGAGGGCGGGATCAGCGTGTCAGCCGAGCGTATAGGTCAGGCGGGTGGGGCGTAGAATAGCGCTGAGAGCCGCCATCTATGGCGGCGACCCAAAGCTCAGCGCTGGCGCTGCTGCAGCTTGGTGATCTCGCGGATCAGCGCGCGGCAATTCTTCCAGCAGCGCTCCAGTGCGGGCTCCAGCGGGTCCGGCAGGGGGTGGGTGAAGGCGTTGCCCAGCGCCTGCATCAGCACGCGCTCCTGTTCCAGCAGCTCACCCAGCAGCACCGCGCTGTCGTTGCCGACGAAGCTCTTGATGCGACTCCACAGCCACAGGTAGTCGTCGCGCTCGACGTCGGCGTCGCGGGGCAGCATGGCGAGGTGTTCGCGAACCAGATCCTGCAGCTCGCGCATCGCCGCACCACGTTCCTCGTAATGGGGTTTCAGGGCATTGCGCAGCGCCGGGCGCAGGCGATCGAGGTTGTCCTGAAAATAGTCGAGACTGTCGGCCAGCGCCTCCAAGACGCTGTCCATCGCCACCTGGCGATTGTCGAGAAACATGTGCGGTCACCTCCTGAGGTGACACAAATTGTGCGGCCGGAAACACTGTTTTTCTACCCCTGCGGGGATAAATTTTTAGGTTTTCCGGCTATTTGTTGAGATTCACGCGTCAGCCATTGGGTTTGGGCGGCGCCTTGCGCGGCGTTGCGGCGTTCTTCTCCAGATGCTCGATGATCTGCCCGGCAATATCTTTCGCGGTGGCCGTCTCGATGCCCTGGAGCCCGGGCGAGGAGTTGACCTCCATGATCACCGGCCCGTGATTGGAGCGCAGCAGGTCGACCCCGGCCACGCGCAGGCCCATCGCCTTGGCTGCGCGGATCGCGGTGGAGCGCTCCTCGGGGGTGATACGAATGACGCTGGCGGTACCGCCGCGATGCAGATTGGAGCGGAACTCACCATCGGCGGCCTGGCGTTTCATCGCCGCCACCACCTTGTCGCCGATCACGAAGCAGCGGATATCGGCGCCCTTGGCCTCCTTGATGTACTCCTGCACCATGATATTGGCCTTCATGCCCATGAAGGCCTGGATCACCGACTCTGCCGCCTGGTTGGTTTCGGCCAGCACCACGCCGATGCCCTGGGTGCCCTCCAGCAGCTTGATCACCAGCGGTGCGCCCTTGACCATGGTGATCAGGTCGGGGATGTCATCCGGCGAGTGGGCGAATCCGGTCACCGGTAGCCCCAGGCCCTTGCGCGAGAGCAACTGCAGCGAGCGCAGCTTGTCCCGCGAGCGGGTGATCGACACCGAGTCGTTGAGCACGTAGGTGCTCATCATCTCGAACTGACGCAGCACCGCGCAGCCGTAGAAGGTCACCGAGGCGCCGATCCGCGGCACGATGGCGTCGAAGGTCTCCAGCTCCTGCCCCTTGTAGTGGATCGAGGGGCGGTGCGAGGCGATGTTCATGTAGCAGCGCAGGGTATCGATGACCCTGACCGTGTGGCCCCGCGTCTCGGCGGCCTCGATCAGACGGCGCGTCGAATAGAGATTGCGATTGCGGGACAGGATGCCGATGTGCATGAGCGAGGGCTCCAGAGTGAACGATCCGGCGAGTCAGGGCTCGCCGTGCAGAAAAGCGGCACCGGGGGCGACCAGCAGTCGCCGCATCGCGCGCCGTCCCAGCAGCATGGGATGACGCATGTCGCTGCGGTCGGTCAGGGTGAGTTCGATGGGGAAGTCCAGGTTACCCAGCACCAGCCGCGTACGAATCACGTAGCGCCACTCCTCCTGGCCGTTGGAGCTTCTGACCTTGCGTCGGTCGTGCAGCGGCTGCAGGCACTCGTGCGGCGGCGTGGCATGGCCACTGGTGCGGGTGACGAAGCGCACCCAGGGGTGCCCGTGCTCCTCGAACGGTTCGATCAGCTCGGCGTGCAGCGCCGAGGTGCGGGCGCCGGTATCCGCCTTGCAGCAAAGGGTCAGGTCGAGATCGGGCAGCGCGACCATCTCGCGGCGTCCGATCACCGCCTTGGCCTGGTAGGGCAGTGCTTTCATGAGCTCAGACGTTCCACTCTGCAACGCGCCGGCCGAGGGCAGAGTCCCGCGGCGCCTGGCGCAACATCATCAATATTGGCAGTCTCAGGCGTGGGATCAATGCCAGATCGCGCACCACACGACGAAAGTGAAGCTGCTCGTTCGCCGCCAGGCGCTCGAGGAATCTCCCCAGCCGACCCTCATCCTCCAGGTGGTGCCAGCCACGTGCCGCCACCGCGACCAGACAGTCGGCCGCCATCAGCTCGTCGCGTTCGAGCCACTGCCCCAGCCAGGCGCTCACCGTGGCATCGTGACTGCCCAGCAGGGCCCGCAGCAGTGCGCAGTAGCGCTCCAGATCCTGGTCTGCTTGGGCCTGCTCCAGGCAGCCGGTCAGCGGCGCGTGCAGGGACGTGGGCAGGTCGCCGTGCTCCATCAGATAGCACAGCGGGATCAGCACCTCCCGCGGTAGCTGACCCAGCCGCGGGGCGAGGGCGGCGCAGGTCGCCGGATCGGGGTCGACGACCCAGTCCGCCAGCCCCTGTAGCCCGAGCAGTTGCCAGTGCACCTCGGCATCGCCGGCCAGATAGCGTGCGGCCAGCTCACGCTGGGGCGAGGGCGGCTGTGCAAAGTGGCGCGACAGCCTCGCGTGGAGCAGGGCGCGCTGATGCAACTCCGGCTCCAGCGCTACCGGGTTGTCCTGCATCAGGTTATCCGGCGCCGAGGTGTCCACGGCCTCGCCGCTGGCGCCCAGGGTCAGCAGCAGGCGCTCGAGAAAAGCATCCCGTGACGCCGGGCTGAGCATGCCCTGCTCGTCCAGCGGCAGAGCCAGGAACCAGACCACCGGATCGTTACCCGCCGCCGGCCAGCGCAGGGCGCAGGCGAACTGCGCCTGCGCGTTCCACGGCAGGGGCCAGGCCTGGCGCTCGCGCTCGAAGGCTTCGAAGGTGTCGCGGGTCAACGGCGCCACGCGCCGGCCCAGGTTCGCAAGCGCCACTTCGGCGCCGCTCTGGGCGAAAAAGTCGCTCAGCGTCTGCATCGATCGTCGCTAGCCAGTGAAGAGAGGCGCGCACTGTAACGCGCCTGCTCGGGAGTGAACAGAGGCTGGACAAAAATTGAGCATGCCGCGCGATATCTCATGGCGAGCCGCCAAGGGCGATCTGTTCAGGGTTTATCCACAGCCTCTTTCAAGGTATCTGTGAGCAACCCGAATGGGTCACAATGGGCGCGCAAAGATACCGGGGGCGGTACCGCCGTAGCGCGCGACAGGTTCGCCATCGCAGCGGCGCCCGGACGCCGACGGCGAACCGTCCCGGACCCGGCAAGCAAGGAGCCTGAATGACTTCACATGATGCACTGGCGCAGGCGCTGCGCCAGCTGGAAAGCGCACTGGACGAGGCCGAGCTGTGGGAGGTGTCAGCGCCGCCGGCGGACGCCTTCGAGAGTCAGCAGCCGTTCTGCGTCGATAGCATGACGCTGCCCCAGTGGCTGCGCTACGTGTTCGTGGCGCGACTGCAAGCGCTGGTGGACGCGCGCGCGCCGCTACCCGCCAAGTGCGAGGTGGCACCGGCACTGGAAGTATGGCTGAAGGATGTCTCGGGGCCGCACAAGACGGTGGTCGTAGAGGCGCTGCAGCGAGTGGACCGGCTCGTCACCGAGGGGTGACGCCGGGTGCGTCGCGCTGCCTGCGGGCGGCGCTCATCCCGTGAGCCTGCAAGACGAGCGGGCATAAAAAAACCGGGCCATTGGCCCGGTTTTGTCTTTCTGGTGACGCTTAGAAGCGCAGCATCGCGCCGGCACCCACGGTGACCGGGTCGAGGTCGATGTCGCGGCCGCCGCTGATGTCGGCGTTGACGTCGGTGTACTGGGCGAAGGCGTTGAAGCCGAAGTTCTGGGTCACGTTCAGGTCGACACCCAGCTCACCCGTGGCGCCCCAGGAGTCATCGACGCTACCCACGCCGCTTTCGCTGGAGAACGTGGTGTAGTTGACGCCGACGCCTGCGTACGGCTGCACGCGGGAATCCATGCCACCCAGCGGGTAGTACTGCGCCATCAGGTTGACCGGAACCTGCTTGAAGGTGCCGCCTTCGGCGTGGACCTTGGTTTCGGTCATGGAGCTCAGCTCTACGCCCAGCTTGTCATGGAACATGTAGCCCAGACCCAGGTAGGCGCCGGTGTCGCGATCGGCGTAGCCGGTGTCGACGTCGGTCTTGGCGACGCCGGCACGGGCGAAGAAATCACCAGCGCCGTAAGCGAATGCAGCCTGGGTTCCGAATGCGCAAGCGCCGGCAACAACCATGGCAGAGAACAGTTTGGTCTTGGTCATGATCAAGGACTCCTTTCTTTACATCATGCAGCCGTGTTACCGGCTTTCACATTCTATGAGACAACGATGGGGATGATAGGAAACGCTGTTCTATAAGTCCAGTAAAATTTTGAAACAGTGTTTTCTTGTTGACCGGACCGAGGCCACACGCATGTCCCGCGTGTCCTCTCAGTAAACCTAGTAGCTGCGCGAAGGTTACGCCAGCGTCTCGTCAGGGCGCTTCTCCAGGTGTGGTAGGACGTCGGTGCGCGGGCACGAAAAAGGGCTCCCGCAGGAGCCCTTGATCTTGGCGGTCGAGCACGCTCAGCGCGTGATCTGACGATACTCGCCGGCGTCGCTGGTCATACGGCTGACCACTACGATGGCGAGGAAGGAGGCGATGAAGCCGGGGATGATCTCGTAGACCCCGGGGCCGCCCAGGAACGAGCTGCTGAAGCCCAGCGCGATCCACACGATCACCGTCACCGCGCCCACCACCATGCCGGCGATGGCGCCGGCGCCGTTGGTCCGCGACCACATCAGCGAGAGCAGGATCAGCGGGCCGAAGGCGGCGCCGAAGCCAGCCCAGGCGTTACTGACCAGCCCCAGCACCTGGGAGTCGGGGTTGGAGGCGATGATCGCTGCCACCACGCCCACCGCGACTACGCTCAGGCGGCCGATGGTGACGGTCTCCTTCTCGCTCGCCTCCTTGCGCAGGAACAACCGGTAGAAGTCCTCGGTGAGCGACGAGGAGGCCACCAGCAGCTGGCTGGAGATGGTGCTCATGATCGCCGCCAGCAGCGCCGCGTAGAGGAAACCGGTGATCAGCGGATGGAACAGCAGGTTGGAGAGGATGATGAAGATCGTCTCCGGGTCCTGCACGTCGAGGCCGTTGCGGATCGCATAGGCGCGGCCGAAGATGCCGACCGAGATCGCGCCGACCAGCGAGATGAACATCCAGCTCATGCCGATGTTACGCGCCGTGGGCACGTCCTTGACCGAGCGGATCGCCATGAAGCGCACGATGATGTGCGGCTGGCCGAAGTAGCCCAGGCCCCAGGTCACCGCGGAGAGCCAGCCGACGATGGTCAGCCCGTCGGTCCAGGAGAGCAGCGTGGGATCGACCTGGTTGAGCGTCTGCTGAGCCTGGCTGAAGCCGCCACCGCCCTCACCGAACAGCACCACCGCGGGCATGATCACCAGCGCCAGCATCATGATGCAGCCCTGGACGAAGTCGGTCATGCTCACCGCCAGGAACCCGCCGACCACGGTATAGACCAGCACCACCCCGAGGGTGAGGATCACCCCGGTGGCGTAGTCGCTCAGCCCGCCGATGTCGATGACGCCGGCAAAGGCGCTCTCGAACAGCTTGCCGCCGGCCACCAGGCCCGACGCGGTGTAGACCGAGAAGAACACCACGATGACGATGGCCGAGACCGTGCGCAGTGACAGCGCGCGGGTCGGGAAGCGGTTGGCCAGAAACGCCGGGATGGTGATGGCGTTGCCGTAGTGCACGGTCTGCTCGCGCAGCCTGGGTGCCACCAGCAGCCAGTTGAAGAAGGCCCCGACGAACAGGCCGATACCGATCCATGCCGAGGCGAGACCGGAGATGAACATCGCCCCGGGCAGGCCCAGCAGCAACCAGCCGCTCATGTCCGAGGCGCCGGCCGAAAGCGCGGCGACCTGCGGACTCAGAGTACGTCCTCCGAGCATATAGTCTTCGGAAGTGGCAGTGGACGTGCGCATGGCGTAGAGGCCAATGGCGATCATGAGCACGAAGTAGGCACACAGGCTGATCCAGACACCGATAGCCATAGAAGCGTCTCCTGTTACGTAGTTATTAGGCTGGAGGGGATAGAGATCGATCGAGGAAGCCAACGCGACTTGCATCGGCTTCCTCGATCGACGGGCGCTAGGCCGGAGCGCGGCTCCGGCACATCAGCGATTTTCACTCCGGACGCCGTCGCATCGGCAGGCACGCGGCGACGTCCTCGGGTGAGCACGCCTCCCGCCCGCGCGCATCGCGGGGGGAGTATATCGGTTGCTGTTGTTATCGGGGACGGCCGAGTGCGGTCGAGCATGAGCGATTTCCTTCTCGGGTGATCACCCGGGGCGCCGGGTTCAGTCGTCGCCCATGGCCAGCAGCGAGGCGTTGCCGCCCAGCGCCGCGGTATTGATGGTACGTGTCTTCTCGGTGGCGAAGCGCAGCAGGTAGTGCGGACCGCCGGCCTTGGGGCCGGTACCGGAGAAGCCCTGGCCGCCGAACGGCTGCACCCCGACCACCGCGCCGATGATGTCACGGTTGACGTAGACGTTGCCGACACGGATGCGGCTGGCGACATAGTCGGTGAAGCTCTCGTTGCGGCTGTGCACGCCGAAGGTCAGACCGAAGCCCTTGGCGTTGATGGCATCGATCACCGCATCGAGCTTGTCGGCAGGGTAGCGGGCGATGTGCAGCAGCGGGCCGAACTGCTCGCTCTCCATCGATGCGATGCCGTCGATGGCGAACGCCATCGGTGCGACGAAGGTACCGTGTTCGGTGTGTGCCGGATCGAGCTCTGCCTCGGCCAGCAGGCGACCCTCGGCCTTCATCTTCTCGACATGAGCGAGCAGCCCCTCGCGGGCCTCTTCGTCGATCACCGGGCCGACGTCGGTGCCCAGATCGCGCGGGTCGCCGATACGCAGCTCCGCCATCGCCCCGCGCAGGATCTCGATCACGCGATCGGCGATGTCATCCTGCAGATAGAGCACGCGCAGCGCCGAGCAGCGCTGACCGGCGCTCTGGAAGGCGGAGTGGACGACGTCCGCCACCACCTGCTCGGGCAGCGCGGTGGAGTCGACGATCATCGCATTCATGCCGCCGGTCTCGGCGATCAGCGTGGGCAGGGGCGCATTGTCGCGCGCCGCCAGGGCGCGGTTGATGATCTGCGCGGTACCGGTGGAGCCGGTGAAGACCACGCCGGTGATGCGCGGATCGCTGCTCAGCACGCTACCCACGGTGGGGCCATCGCCCGGCAGCAGTTGAACCACGTCACGCGGCATGCCGGCCTCATACAGCAGCTCGATCACGCGGTTGGCGACCAGCGAAGTCTGCTCCGCCGGCTTGGCCACCACGGTATTGCCGGCGACAGCGGCCGCCACCAGCTGCCCGGTGAAGATCGCCACCGGGAAGTTCCACGGGCTGATCGCCGCGAACACGCCCTTGCCGCCGAGCATCAGTTCGTTGGACTCGCCGGTCGGTCCGGGCAGACTGGTGGGTTCGGCGAACAGCTCGCGGGCGCGGGCGGCATAGTAGCGGCAGAAGTCGACCGCCTCGCGGATCTCGTCGACGCCATCGGTGAGCAGCTTGCCGCCTTCACGCGAGCATAGCGTCATCAGCTCTGCCAGGTGAGTCTCCATCAGATCGGCATGACGCTCGAGGATCGCTGCACGCTCGTCGACCGGCGTCTCGCTCCAGCGCGGGAAGGCCTGCCAGGCGATCTCCACCGCCTGCTCGGCCTGGTCGCGGGTTGCCCACTGCACGCTGCCCACCACCTGGCGCCGATCGAACGGGCTGGTAACGCGCTGGCGCTGGGACTCGTCAGCGCTGACCTCGACCCCGAGCAGCGGTTTGGCGTGGTAGTCGCGCTCCATGAACTCTTGCATGCGCGCGATCAGCGGCTGGTATTCACTGTTGATGTTCAAGTTGACGCCTTTGGAGTTCTTGCGGGCCGGGCCATAGATGTCTTGGGGCAGGGCGATGCGCGGGTTGGCATAGGTGTCGTAGTGCGCCAGGGTGGCGACCGGGTGGACACACAGCGACTCCACCGGCACGCGCGGGTCGACCAGCTGGTGCACGAACGAGGAGTTGGCACCGTTCTCCAGCAGCCGGCGCACCAGATACGGCAGCAGGTCCTTGTGCGCGCCGACCGGGGCGTAGATGCGGCAGTAGGTGCCCTGGGGGGCGCGCTTGAGCGCCGCCTCGTAGAGCGCCTCGCCCATGCCATGCAGGCGCTGGAACTCGAACGCACGATCGGCCTCGTTGGCCAGCTCGAGGATGTGCGTGATGGTGTGGGCGTTGTGCGTCGCGAACTGCGGGAAGATCCGCCCGCGGGTGTTCTCGGAGAGCAGGAACTTGGCGCAGGCTAGGTAGGCCACGTCGGTGCAGGCCTTGCGCGTATAGACCGGATAGCCGGCCACGCCGAGTTTCTGCGACTCCTTGATCTCGGTATCCCAGTAGGCGCCCTTGACCAGCCGCAGCGGGATCTCGTCGCCCTGCTGGTCGGCCAGCCGGTTGACGTAGTGGAGCACCGTGAGGCAGCGCTTGGAGTAGGCCTGCACGACCAGGCCGAAGTGGCCCCAGCCGCGACAGACGTCGCTTTCGAAGACCGCGCGGAACACCTCCAGCGAGAGCTCCAGGCGGTCTACCTCCTCGGCATCGATGGTCAGTGCCACCTGCCGCTCGCGGGCCATCTCGACCAGCTGCTTGACCGTACCCACCAGCTCCTCGAGCACCTGGGTGCGGCGGCCGAACTCATAGCGCGGATGCAGCGCCGAGAGTTTGATCGAAACCGAAGGCGCCGGGGTCTTGGCGTCCAGGCGGCGGCTGGTCTCGCCCACCTGGCGGATCGCCGCGGCATAGTCGTCGAAGTAGCGCTTGGCGTCGTCACGCGTGCGCGCGGCTTCGCCGAGCATGTCGTAGGAGTAGGTGTAGCCCTTGTTGAACAGGGGCTTGGAGCGCTTCAGGGCTTCATCGATGGTGCGCCCGAGGACGAACTGCTGGCCCATGATCTTCATCGCCTGGTACATGGCGCTGCGGATCACCGGCTCGCCCATGCGATTGACCATGCGATTGATGAAGTTGGCCGGCTTGCCGTCTCGGGGCTTGTCGAGCTGGATCACGTTGCCGGTCATCAGCAAGCCCCAGGTGGAGGCGTTGACGAACCACGACTCGCTCTGGCCGACATAGCGCTTCCAGTCCGCGACCCCGAGCTTGTCTTCGATCAGCGCATCGGCGGTTGCCTTGTCGGGCACGCGCAGCAGCGCCTCGGCCAGACACATCAGCAGCACGCCCTCCTGGGTGTCGAGACTGTACTGCTGCAGCAGCTCGTCGATCGAGTCGACCGCCGTGTCCATCTCGCGCACGTCATGTACCAGCTCGGCGGTCTTGTCGCCGATGCGCTTGAACTCGGCCTGATCGGCCCCCAGCAGGGTGACCAGTTCCGCGACGTAGGTGTCCTCGGCGACGATATAGTGTTCGCTGATCCGCGCGAACAGCTCATCGAGCGAGGTCTGCCACGTTTCGGGCTTCAACATCTGATCGGCTTTTAACATTGTTCAACCCCTGAATGGACATCGGCGGGACGTGTGATCGCCTGTCACCAGGCGTCCGTCTCCGGCACGGAGGGAAGGATGGTGGGTGACTCTAGCGTGAAACAGAGCGCGGCGACTTGCCAATTCCGCGGAGAGATTTGTCAAAAATCCGGGGTGGCGAACCCTCGGGAAGGTCGTCGGCCGCGCTGTAGCCAAAGGGCTTAGACTAAAGTCTGACGACGCAGCGTGATCGGCGGATAGCCGAAGTGACGACGAAAGGCGTGGCTCAGGCCGCTCTGATTGGCGAATCCGGTACGTTCGGCGATCTCCGACAGCGGCGTGTCCGAGGTGGTGATCAGATGCCGCGCCGCTTCCAGGCGTTGGCGCATGACGAACTGATAGGGTGAAAGACCTGTCTGCTGGCGGAAGCGCTCGCTGAAATGAGCCTCGCTGAGACAGGCGACCCGAGCCAGCTCGGCGACGCTGATGCGGCGGTCGAGATGGGCATGCACGAAACGCTCCAGACGTGCCACGTCGAGGGTACGCGCCAGGCGTGAAGAGACCGCCTCGGCCGGCTCACGTCGCGCGTCGAGGGAGCTCAGCAGGGTGGTGATCAGCAGATCGCCCGGGGCGTGCTGCGGGCGCGCCATCTCGTGGAGCAGGAACTGGACGAAGTGCTGCAACGACTCGTCGAGGCTGAAGTAGCCGGGGCGATCGAACAGCCGCCGCAGCTCGCGCTGGCTGCCGGTGAGCGAGGCGGCGTCGTCGGGAAGGTCGATGATCAGTTGCCGGTTGTCGCCGATACCCTCGTAGTAGTGCTCGACGTTGGCCGGCACCAGGCAGCCCGATAGCGGGGCCACCACGCCACCGTGGCCGCCGACCTCGAATTCGGCATAGCCGGAGAGCCCGATCACGATCTGATGGTAGTCGTGGTGATGGTGCTGGATCGCGTTGTCCAGCGGTGCCAGGCGGATGGTATCGGTCATGCTGCGCTCCGCCGGCTCACGCCGAATACTCGCCCTGGTGCAGGGCCTGATGGGCGGCGAGATGGGCGCGCAATGCACTCAGCTCCTCGCGCCCCTGGCGCGAGAACAGCGACCCGCCTTGTGCCACCTGCCAGGGGCGTCCATGGGCTTCCATCAAATGCTGGCAGCGACGGCGCAGGCTCTCCAGATAGGCATCGTGGCGGATGGGGTAGCCGATGACGCTGTCCCAGCGCGCCTGATCGGCGCGGTTGTCGAGCACGGCATCGAACAGGGCGATCAGATCCTCGGCGCCGGTACGATAGCGCGGCGTGCGCGACAGCATCAGCGCGGCCACGGTGCCCAGGCTCACCAGTAGACAGACGGCGAAGACGATAAAGAAAAGCTGCACGAGGACGCTCCCGGCGGCGGAATGACCAAGACCTGCGACCAGAGCCGCAGTCTATCACGTTCGCCGCGGCCTGCCCCAGCGCCACGCCACCGACCCCCAGGACGGGTGGGCGGCAGAGAGGTCGAAGGTGCGCAAGCGCGTGTCGAAGACACAAAAACACCGGGAGCGGTTTTTGACGTCGGTTCCGCCGACGGCCCGAGGGGAGGGCGCCAGGGACAGTGGCCACAAAAAAGCGATCACAAAAAATGACCACAAAAAAAGTCGCCGCGCAGTGAGCGCGGCGACCAACGATCGCTAACAGTAAGCTAGAGATCCCATCGCAGGAATCTCATGCCTGTTATGAGTCCGGGGGGCGTGAAAAGTTCCCAGGGGGCTTTGCTGCGTTGCCTGCGTGACGGTAAATCGCCCACACGTGGGAAATTGACATGCGTCAGCGGTTCTCAAGGTCTCGGGGAGCAGGGATAATGGCGCGATCTCCGTTATTAGACGAAAGTATTAAGAGGGCGCTATGAACGCAGCTACGAACGGGCGTCCCGATGCCCGCGTCGCGATACTCATCGAGCTGGCGCTGGCCGTGGGAGGTTTTGCGATCGGTACCGGTGAATTCGCCATCATGGGGCTGATGCCGAACGTCGCCCAGGCGCTCGGCGTCGGCGAGACCCAGGTCGGCCACCTGATCAGCGCCTATGCGCTGGGCGTGGTCGTGGGCGCGCCGCTGATCGCGGTCTTCGGCGCCTATCTCTATCGGCGCCACCTGTTGTTGTTGCTGATGGCGTTCTTCGCCATCGGCAACTTCGCCAGTGCCTTGGCCCCCGGCTACGCCTCGCTGATGCTGTTCCGCTTCATCTCGGGGCTGCCCCATGGAGCCTACTTCGGGGTCGCCGCGCTAGTGGCGGCGTCGATGGTGCCGCCGCACAAGCGTGCCAAGGCGGTCAGTCGGGTGATGCTCGGTATCACCACCGCCATGCTGATCGGCAACCCGCTGGCGACCTGGCTGGGGCAGTTGCTTAGCTGGCGCTACGCCTTCGGCTTGGTGGGCGCGATCGGCCTGGTCACGGTGGTGCTGGTCTTCATCTACCTGCCGTTCAACCGCGATGAGGTGCGCAACAGCCCGTTGCGCGAGCTGACCGCGCTGCGCCGCCGTCAGGTCTGGCTGACGCTGGGCATCGGCGCGATCGGCTTTGCCGGCATGTTCTGCGTGTTCAGCTATCTGGCGCCGACGCTGATCCAGGTCACTGGCCTGGAAGATCACTGGGTGCCGGTGATCCTGGCGGCGTTCGGCGTGGGGGCGATCCTCGGCAACATGGCCGGCGGCTGGCTGTTCGACCGCCTGCAGTTCCGCTCGGTGGGTTGGATACTGGGGTTCAGCGCGATCATCCTGCTGCTGTTCCCGCTGGCGGCCCATTCGGTATGGACAGTATGGCTGGCGGTATTGGCGGTCGGCGGTATGGTGGCGCTGTCGCCGCCGCTGCAGATTCGGCTGATGGACGTGGCCAAAGATGCCCAGACCCTGGCCGCGGCCTCCAATCACGCCGCTTTCAACGTGGCCAATGCGCTCGGCCCCTGGCTCGGCGGCCTGGCGATCACCGCGGGCTATGGCTGGACCTCCACCGGCATTGTTGGCGCAGTCATGGCGCTGGGAGGTCTTCTCATCTATGCGCTGGCGCGCTGGCAGGAGCCGCGTCGCGCCTCGAATGAAGCCTGAACGGCAGACGCCCCGGCACGTTGGCACGGGGGCGTTTCGGAACCTTGGCGGCGCGTCAGTCGATCGGTGCGGCGGCGTTCTCGGTGGGGTAAACGCAGGGTTCCTGGCTGGGGCAGCGTTCGCACTGAATGGCGACACCCTCGGCGGATAGCTCGATAGCGCTGGTTTCCGGTAGCGCCTGTTCATGGCCACAGGCGCGGCAGCAGGCAATCCAACGATCGCTCGTCTGTGTCAGGGTGAACATATCCATTGTTCGTCTCCTCATCGGAATGGCTCAGAGTGCCGTTAGGAGTCTAACGGGAAAGCATGCCGGGATGCGACTTTGGTCTTGTATGTCAGGATAGCTGCTGGTCGGGCGAGAGGAGATATGTGACGAGACATCGAACGGATGTCTCGAATGGCATGACAGTAGCTGGGGTAGGGCTAACGCGCCCCGAGATTCTAACGTTGGGGCAGGTGACGATCGCCGCGGCTCATTGGCGGCTCCAGCGGGCGCGTAGGTAGCCTACGACGCGAAACGGCGGGGTGCGCATGTTCTCTACGCTGACGCTCTGGAGCTGCTCGCCGCTGACACGGATGCGTCCTGAGGTGAGGCGCTCCAGATACTGGATCTGCAGGCGACCCTCGCGTTCGATCAGATAGAGCCCGTCCTGCTGGAAGCGTTCGCTCGGGAGCACCGCTGCCAGATCACCCTCATAGAGAAAGTCGAAGGTCTCACCCTCGGCGGGTGTGACCATGAAACAGTCGCTGGTCAGCAGTTGCGCAGTCGACAGCTCGGCATCGAGGTCGGCGCTGCTGGAGGCGGCTTCCCAGGGCGCACAGACGCGTGAGCGCAACGCCAGTAGCCCTTGCGGCTTGGTCGGGGCATCCACTGCCAGGGCGTTGAGGGAGTCGTCGTCGAGCAATTGCCGAATCGAGCAGTCGAGCGCAGAGGTGAGGGCGACCAGGCGCGCGTGGCCGATCTGCTTGATGGTGCCGGATTCCCAGTAGGAGATCGTGACGTCGGAAACACCGACCCGGCGTGCCAACGCGGCTTTGCTCAGTCCGGCCTGGAGTCGAAGTTGTTTGATTCTTGGTCCTAGCCCGTCCATCCGTACATCTCGCCTGCATAATGATGCGTTAGCATATCCACTCATCACCGAAGTTTGTTTCGGGTTGGTTGGAGCGACGTTCTCGACATTTATTGCAACGTGTCGGAATGTAAGAAAAATTCCAGCTGTCGAGGAGGTGCCGGAAAGTCTCGGACCGCCATGGCCGAGCGTTGGACGAGACGCTCGGGACAGGGCAATCGTTCTGCACGATAATGAATCTTAGTGCCTTTCGTGCCACTTGAACAATTTGTGTCGAAGTTTCCCGGCGCTGCCTTGACGGGTTGGGCCTGCAGGTGGCCGCTGAGGGCGCGTATACTAGCGAGATCGGGAAGCCCTCGCGCGAGTCGCGTGGGGGTCTCTTTACGGGCCCAGGCCCGCTTTTTCATCAACGGATTGGATTCATGACTGTACGCACGCGTATCGCGCCTTCCCCGACCGGTGACCCCCATGTCGGGACGGCCTATATTGCGCTCTTCAATCTCTGTTTCGCGCGCCAGCATGGCGGGCAGTTCATCCTGCGGATCGAAGATACCGATCGCCAGCGCTCGACGCTGGAGTCGGAGCAGATGATCCTCGATTCGCTGAGCTGGATGGGGCTGAGCTGGGACGAAGGCCCCGATGTGGGTGGCCCGCACGGCCCCTACCGCCAGAGCGAGCGTGGTGAGATCTACGCCGAGCACGCCCAGCAGTTGCTGGATGCCGGTCATGCCTTCAAGTGCTATCGCACCAGCGAGGAGCTGGACGCGCTGCGCGAAGCGCGGCGTGAGGCGGGCCAGCATCTGGCGCTCAAGTCCAGCGATCTGGCTCTGGACGAAGCGGAGCGCGCCCGCCGCGAAGCGGAAGGCTACCCCTACGTGATCCGCATGCACGTGCCGGACAGTGGAACCTGCGAGATCGACGACATGCTTCGCGGTCGGATCGAGGTCGACTGGGCCCAGGTAGACGCTCAGATTCTGCTCAAGTCCGACGGCATGCCCACCTACCACTTAGCCAATGTGGTCGATGACCATCTCATGGGGATCACCCATGTGCTGCGCGGTGAGGAGTGGATCAACTCGGCGCCCAAGCATCAGCTGCTTTACGCCTACTTCGGCTGGGAAATGCCGGTGCTGTGCCACATGCCGCTGCTGCGCAACCCGGACAAGTCGAAGCTGTCCAAGCGCAAGAACCCGACCTCGATCAACTACTACCGGCGCATGGGCTATCTGCCCCAGGCGCTGACCAACTATCTGGGTCGCATGGGCTGGTCGATGCCGGACGAGCGTGAGAAGTTCTCGCTCGACGAGATGATGGCCAATTTCGATATCCAGCGCGTGTCGCTGGGTGGGCCGGTGTTCGATCTCGATAAGCTCACCTGGCTCAATGGCGTCTATATCCGTGAGGACCTGGACGATGCCGGGCTGCTCGAAGCGCTGCGCAGCTGGGCTTTCAACGAGGAGTACGTGGACCAGATCCTGCCGCAGATTCGTCCGCGGATCTCGACCCTGTCCGACGCCATTCCGCTGGCCGGGCACTTTTTCTCCGGGCTGCCCTCGATCAGTGCCGAGAGTTTCGATGGGGTGGCCCTGGAGCGGGAGTCACTGGTCGAGCTACTGCAGTTCCTGACCTGGCGCCTCGAGGCGGTCGGCCGCTGGGAGAAGGCCGAGCTGCTGGAGGTGTGCCAGTCACTCTCGGCGGCGCTAGAACTCAAGATGAAGGCGTTCCTGGCCCCGGTGTTCATCGCCGTCACCGGCAGCGCCCACTCCACCTCGGTACTCGATGCGATGGCGATCATCGGCTCCGACATGACCCGGGCGCGTCTGCGTCACGCCATCGAGGTGCTCGGCGGGGTCTCCAAGAAGCAGGCCAAGCGGCTCGAGAAGCGCTATCGCGAGCTTTGATGCGAATCCTGGCCGGATCCGTCGGCGCTCAAATAAAGTGTTGACGGATCAGTTAGATACCCGTATAGTTCGCCCCGTTCCTGAGACGGGGCCTTAGCTCAGCTGGGAGAGCGCGACACTGGCAGTGTCGAGGTCAGCGGTTCGATCCCGCTAGGCTCCACCAAGGAACGTCGCGACCGATGTCGCGCCTTTGCGTCCCATTCGTCTAGTGGTCTAGGACACCGCCCTTTCACGGCGGTAACAGGGGTTCGAACCCCCTATGGGACGCCACTTCTGCTTTTCCTCATCCTTCCCATTTCGACCGTCAACCTATGTGGCTGGCTGTTGATAACTCGTTTTTGATCGCTTCATAACGCTTGACAACGTGGTCGATTGTCCACTGCGTCCCGCTGTGCCGCCGAGGCCTGCGGGTAAGCGGCTGAAATGCGTATATATCCTGCTTTTTTCTTATAAATCAGTGCGTTGCGGTTGATCAAAAATTGAACGATCTGTCTTCAGGGCGCCTGTCAGGGGGCCTGCGTGACATTGTATGATGGTTTTGAACAGGGTTATCCACAGAATGTGTGGACATCTTCCGCGGCCAAAAAAACCGCCGATGGGATCGGCGGTTACGGTAGGGTGAGCGCTACCCCGGGGCGCGAATCTCAGTTCGAGCTGGGGTAGTCGCGCTTGGCGTGGCCGGTATAGAGCTGGCGCGGGCGACCGATGCGGTAGCCGTTGCTGATCATCTCGTTCCAGTGCGAGATCCAGCCGACGGTACGCGCCATCGCGAAGATCACGGTGAACATGTTGGTCGGGATGCCGATGGCCTTGAGGATGATGCCGGAATAGAAGTCGACGTTGGGGTAGAGCTTGCGCTCGATGAAGTACTCGTCCTCCAACGCGATCTGTTCGAGGCGCTTGGCGATCTTGAGCTGCGGGTCGTCGGCGATCCCGAGCTCTTTGAGCACCTCGTCGCAGGTCTCCTTCATCACCTTGGCGCGCGGGTCGAAGTTGCGATAGACCCGGTGGCCGAAGCCCATCAGCTTGAACGGATCGTTCTTGTCCTTGGCCTTGTCGATGAAGCGCTGGATGTTCTCTTCGGAGTCGTCGCCGATCTCGTCGAGCATTGCCAGTACCGCTTCGTTGGCGCCGCCGTGGGCCGGGCCCCAGAGGGCTGCGATGCCGGCGCTGATGCAGGCGAAGGGATTGGCGCCGGTGGAGCCAGTCAGGCGTACCGTCGAGGTCGAGGCGTTCTGTTCGTGGTCGGCGTGGAGCATGAAGATGCGATCCATCGCCTTGGCCATGATCGGATTGACCTCGTAGTTCTCACACGGGTTGCCGAACATCATGTGGAGGAAGTTTTCCGCGTAGTTGAGATCGTTGCGCGGATACATGAACGGCTGGCCGATGTTGTACTTGTGGCACATGGCGGCCAGCGTCGGCATCTTGGCGATCAGGCGGATGGCGCTGACATGGCGCTGCTCGGCGTCGGTGATATCGAGGTTGTCGTGGTAGAACGCGGCCAGCCCGCCGACCACGCCGCACAGGATCGCCATCGGGTGGGCGTCGCGACGGAAGCCTTTGTAGAAGTTGACGATCTGCTCGTGAACCATGGTGTGACGGCTGACCGTCTCGGAGAAGTCGCGGTACTGCTCGGCGGTGGGCAGTTCGCCGAACATCAGCAGGTAGCTGAGTTCCACATAGTTGGAGTTGTCGGCCAGCTGCTCGATGGGGTAGCCGCGGTGGAGCAGTACGCCGGCGCCGCCATCGATGTAGGTGATGCCCGACTCGCAGGCGGCGGTGGCGACGAAGCCCGGGTCGTAGGTGAACAGTCCCTCGCCGGTCAGGCTGCGCACATCGACGACGTCCGGTCCGAGGGTGCCGGAATAAACCGGGAATTCAATCGTCTTGTCGACACCATCGACGGAAAGTTTCGCTTTTCTGTCAGCCATGTAGGCCTCCCTATCGTGACATAACCCTTTGTCTTTCCTGCTATGCGGGCAAAAAGAGTTCGCCCACTATAGGTTTCCGCAAAGGTTTGTCAATTCGCCCAAGCGGCTTTGACAACGGCTTCTATAGGCGGTTTCGCGCATTGTCGACACTTTGCTCGGTCAATGCGTCCCGTGATCTGCTCCTGCTGGGCGCGCCGCTCCATGGATGAGGCTGGCGGGCCATATTCCGTGCCGAGATGCCGGGCGCGGCCAGGATTGTCGCTATACTGATACAGGCAGAGTCGCTTCGGCCGAGGCGGCTCTGCCCGATCGGCAGGTGAAAGAGTCCGTGCTGCGTCTTTTGCGGCCGGGACCTGGAGTGTAGCCGCTGTGATACCGGGTGTCGCCGTGACGTCTGTGTCTCACTGCGGGAGAAGGGGAGTCATAGTGCCATGTCTGCGCTTGTGGCGGGTGCCGCAGGCAGGCTTTCTGGGGTCGTTCTGGGCATGACCAAAGTTGTAGCCGTTTGTCATGCCGGCCCTCAAACCCTATAATCTTCTCCCGCGCGATATGGCATCGTCAGCTCGGCCTGGGCCGCAGGGAAACCAGTTCCGCGACCGAGATCCTGCTTCTAAAAACCACAGCCCAAACGGGCCAGACCCGTCTGGGTCAAGAGAGTGTTGAACAGCCGTGAATAGCAAACGTCCAGTAAACCTCGACCTGTCTACCATCCACTTTCCACTCCCCGCACTGACCTCCATCACTCACCGCGTTACCGGCGTCATCCTGTTCGTCGGGCTGATCTTCGGCTTCTGGGCCCTGGATAAGTCGCTCTCCTCGCCGCAGGGGTTCGAGACAGTGAGCGATGTGCTGGCGCACAACGTACTGGCCAAGCTGGTCGCCTGGGGTCTGCTCTCAGCGCTCGGGTTCCACTTCGTGGCCGGTATCAAGCACCTGCTGATGGACGCAGGCTACGGCGTCGATCTCGAAGGCGGTACGCGTAAGGCGCAGATCACGGTCGTGATCAGTGCCGTTCTGGTGGTTCTGGCAGGAGTCTGGGTATGGTAACCAACATCACGAATCTCGGTCGCAGCGGCCTTTCCGACTGGCTGATCCAGCGCGTCTCGGCGCTCGTCCTGGCGGTCTATGCGCTGTTCCTGGTCGCTTATCTGCTGTTCCATCCCAACCTCGATTACGTCACCTGGAGCGGACTGTTCGCGCAGACCTGGATGCGTATCTTCTCGCTGCTGGCCTTCATCTCGATGGCCGCACACGCCTGGGTCGGTCTGTGGACCATCTCCACCGACTACCTCAAGCACACCGGCGCACGTTTCGGATTCCAGGCCGTCGTGATTCTCGCCATCTTCGTTTTTCTGGTGTGGGGCGTACAAGTCCTCTGGGGAGCCTGATCCATGTCTACCATGCGAAACCTGACATTCGACGCCATCATCATCGGCGGTGGCGGTTCCGGCCTGCGCGCAGCACTCGAGCTGGCCAAGTCCGGCAAGAAGACGGCGGTGCTGTCGAAGGTCTTCCCGACCCGCTCGCACACGGTCTCCGCCCAGGGTGGCATCACCTGTGCCATCGCCTCCGCCGATCCCAACGACGACTGGCGCTGGCACATGTACGACACCGTCAAGGGCGGTGACTACATCACCGACCAGGACGCCGCCGAATACATGTGCACCGAGGGCCCCAAGGCGGTCTTCGAACTCGAGCACATGGGGCTGCCGTTCTCACGCTTCGACAACGGCCGCATCTATCAGCGTCCGTTCGGCGGCCAGTCCAAGGACTTCGGCAAGGGCGGCCAGGCGGCACGTACCTGTGCCGCGGCCGACCGTACCGGCCACGCGCTGCTGCACACGCTGTACCAGAACAACCTGAAGAACAACACGGTGTTCCTCGACGAGTGGTACGCCATCGATCTGGTCAAGAACGCCAACGGCGACGTGGTCGGCTGTATCGCGCTGTGCATCGAGACCGGTGAAATCGTGCACGTCAAGTCCAAGGCCACCGTACTGGCCACCGGCGGCGCGGGCCGTATCTACGCCTCCACCACCAACGCCCTGATCAACACCGGTGACGGTATCGGCATGGCGCTGCGCGCCGGCTTCCCGGTGCAGGACATCGAGATGTGGCAGTTCCACCCGACCGGTATCCACGGTGCCGGCTGTCTGGTGACCGAGGGCTGTCGTGGCGAGGGCGGCTATCTGATCAACAAGGACGGCGAGCGGTTCATGGAGCGCTACGCGCCCAACGCCAAGGACCTCGCAGGCCGCGACGTGGTCGCCCGGGCCATGGTCATGGAAGTGCTGGAAGGGCGCGGCTGCGGCGAGAACGCCGACCACGTCATGCTCAAGCTCGACCACCTGGGTGAAGAGGTGCTGATGAAGCGCCTGCCCGGCATCGTCGAGCTCTCCAAGACCTTCGCTCACGTCGATCCGGTCAAGGAGCCGATCCCGGTCACCCCGACCTGCCACTACATGATGGGCGGTATTCCGACCAACGTTCACGGCCAGGCGCTGACCCAGGACAAGGACGGCAACGACGCCATCATCAACGGGCTGTTCGCGTGTGGCGAGGCGGCCTGCGTCTCGGTTCACGGCGCTAACCGTCTGGGCGGCAACTCGCTGCTCGACCTGGTGGTCTTCGGTCGCGCTGCGGGCATCTACATCGAGAAGGCGCTCAACGAAGGTATCGAATACCTAGACGCCTCGCAGTCGGACGTCGACAGCGCCATGGCGCGCCTGTCGCGCTGGAACGAGTCCAGCGGCGGCGAATCGGTCTCCGAACTCAAGGCCGAGCTGCAGAACACCATGCAGAACGCCTTCGGGGTCTTCCGTCAGGAAGACAACATGCAAGAGGGTGTGAGCAAGCTGGCCGAGCTGCGCGAGCGTATCGGTAAGGCCCACCTGAGTGACAAGTCCAACGCCTTCAACACCGCGCGGGTCGAAGCGCTGGAGCTAGACAACCTGCTCGAAGTGGCCGAAGCGACCGCCATCGCGGCACTGGAGCGCAAGGAGAGCCGCGGTGCTCACTCGCGCTACGACTATCCGGATCGTGACGACGTCAACTGGCTCAAGCACTCGCTGTTCCATCCGGGCGACAAGCGCGTGACCAAGCGTGATGTCAACTTCACGCCGAAGACGGTCGATACCTTCGAGCCGAAAATCCGTACCTACTGAGGGGGTTGTCACTCATGTCCAGTCTTCAGGTTTCCGTTTACCGCTACAACCCCGAGACCGACTCCGCGCCCTACATGCAGGAGTTCCAGATCGACACCCAGGGGCGCGATCTGATGGTCCTCAACGTGCTGACCATGATCAAGGATCAGGACAGTTCGCTGGCCTTTCGCCGGAGCTGCCGTGAAGGGGTCTGCGGCTCCGACGGCATGAACATGAACGGCAAGAACGGCCTGGCCTGCATCACCGCGCTGTCCGAGGTGGTCAAGGACAACAAGCTGGTGCTGCGTCCGCTGCCGGGTCTGCCGGTCATGCGCGATCTGGTGGTCGACATGGGGCTGTTCTACAAGCAGTACGAGCGCATGCAGCCGTATCTGCAGAACGACACCGCGGCACCCGCGATCGAGCGCCTGCAGTCGCCGGAGGAGCGCGACAAGCTCGACGGCCTCTACGAGTGCATCCTGTGCGCCTGCTGCTCGACCTCGTGCCCGTCGTTCTGGTGGAACCCGGACAAGTTCGTCGGCCCGGCCGGCCTGCTGCAGGCCTACCGTTTCCTCGCCGACTCGCGTGACAACGCCACCCAGGCGCGTCTGGCCGAGCTCGAGGACCCGTTCAGCCTGTTCCGCTGCCGCGGCATCATGAACTGCGTCTCGGTGTGCCCCAAAGGTCTCAATCCGACCCGTGCCATCGGCAAGATTCGGGAAATGCTGCTGTCCAACGCCACCTGAGCGCGGGTGCGGGCATCTACGACTTAAATCGTAGCGCGCGGCTTGTTATCATGTGCCGCGCTCGCCGACTGCGACACCGTGTCGCAGTCGAGCCGATTATCAGAATGCTGGCCGGTGCCTCGTGCACCGGCTTTTAACGATCATGACGCCGCTTCGCCTACATGGTCGTTACGCCGTCTCGCGACGGTGACGGAGTGACGCCGTGACGCAGATCGCGACCGGCGCCGACAACACCCCATCAGTGCAGGGTGAACGAGATATGCAAGAAGGCATAATGGAGTTGATGTGGCGCACTTCCCACATGAGCGGCGGTAACGCTCACTACGTGGAAGCGCTCTACGAGCAGTACCTGAACGATCCCTCGACCGTGCCCGACGAGTGGCGCCAGGCCTTCGATCAGTTGCCCCGGTTGGAAGGTACCCCCGCTCATGATGTCCCCCTGAGCCCCATCCGGGAGCAGTTCTATCAGTTGGCGCGCGAGCGTCGTCCCGGGCAAGCCGCCCCCAGTACCGCCGGCAGCAGCGAGAATCGTAAGCAGGTCAAGGTACTGCAGCTGATCAACGCCTACCGCTTCCGTGGCCACCAGCGCGCTGACATCGATCCCCTCGGTCTGCGTCAGGCCGAGACCGTGCCTGACCTCGATCTCTCCTTCCACGACCTCACCCAGGCCGACATGAACACCGTGTTCCAGACCGGTTCGTTCTTCCTGGGCAAGGACGAGGCACCGCTCAAGGAGATCGTCGAGGCGTTGGATCAGACCTACTGCCGGTCGATCGGCTGTGAGTTCATGCACATCGTCAACACCGAAGAGAAGCGCTGGCTGCAGCAGCGTTTCGAGTCGGTGCGCTCCAAGCCCAAGTACAGCCAGAGCGATCGCGAGCATCTGCTCGAGCGCCTCACCGCCGCCGAAGGGCTGGAGAGCTATCTCGCCTCCAAGTATCCCGGCACCAAGCGCTTCGGACTGGAAGGCGGTGAGTCCTTCATCCCGATGATGGACGAGGTGATCCAGCGTAGTGGCACCTACGGCGTCAAGGAAGTGGTCATCGGCATGGCCCACCGTGGCCGCCTCAACCTGCTGGTCAACATCCTCGGCAAGAGCCCGTCTGAGCTGATCGACGAATTCGACGGCAAGAAACAGCTCGAGCGCGGCTCCGGTGACGTCAAGTATCACCAGGGTTTCAGCTCCAACGTCATGACGCCGGGCGGCGAAGTGCACCTGGCGCTGGCCTTCAACCCCTCCCACCTGGAGATCGTCTCCCCGGTGGTCGAGGGGTCGGTGCGCGCGCGTCAGGACCGTCGCGACGACGTCGACGGCGAGCAGGTGCTGCCGGTGGTGATCCACGGCGACGCTGCTTTCGCCGGTCAGGGCGTGGTCATGGAGACCTTCCAGATGTCACAGACCCGCGGTTACAAGACCGGCGGCACGCTGCACATCGTGATCAACAACCAGGTCGGTTTCACCACCTCGCGGCCCGACGACGCGCGCTCCACCGAATACTGCACCGACATCGCCAAGATGGTTCAGGCGCCGATCTTCCACGTCAACGGTGACGACCCGGAAGCGGTGCTGCATGCGACCCAGGTGGCGGTGGACTATCGCAAGGCGTTCAAGCGCGACGTGGTCATCGATCTGGTCTGCTACCGCCGGCGCGGTCACAACGAGGCCGACGAGCCCTCCGGCACTCAGCCGCTGATGTACGCCAAGATCAAGTCGCACAAGTCGACGCGCACGCTCTACGTCGAGCAGCTGATCGAGGAGGGCGTACTCACCGAGGAGCAGGCCAAGCAGATGGGCGAGCAGTATCGCGACGATCTGCTGGCCGGCAATCACGTGGCCAACGCCCTGGTGAAACAGCCCAACACCGGCCTGTTCGTCGACTGGACGCCGTACCTGGGCCACGAGTGGAGCGGTGACACCGATACCAGCTGCGACCTCGAGCACCTGCGCCAGCTGGCGCAGAAGATGAGCGAGATCCCCAATGGGGTCGAGGTTCAGCGTCAGGTTTCACGGGTCTACGAAGAGCGTCGCAAGATGCTCGCCGGCAACCAGCCGCTCAACTGGGGCTTTGCCGAGACCCTGGCCTACGCCACCCTGGTCGACGCCGACCATCCGGTGCGGCTGACCGGCCAGGACGCCGGCCGCGGGACCTTCTCCCATCGTCACGCCGTGGTCCACAACCAGGAAGATGGCTCGACCTACATTCCGCTGCAGCACATCAAGGAAGGGCAGCCGAACTTCACCATCCACGACTCCTTCCTCTCCGAGGAGGCGGTGCTGGCGTTCGAGTACGGCTACGCTACCACCACGCCCAATGCGCTGATCATCTGGGAGGCCCAGTTCGGGGACTTCTTCAACGGCGCCCAGGTCGTGGTCGACCAGTTCATCTCCTCGGGCGAGTCGAAGTGGGCGCGCCTGTGCGGGCTGACGCTGCTGCTGCCGCACGGTTACGAAGGCCAGGGGCCGGAGCACTCCTCCGCGCGCCTCGAGCGCTTCCTGCAGCTGTGCGCCGAGCACAACATGCAGGTGTGCGTGCCGACCACCCCGGCGCAGATCTTCCATCTGCTGCGGCGCCAGGTGATCCGTCCGCTGCGCAAGCCGCTGATCGTGATGTCGCCCAAGAGTCTGCTGCGTCACAAGGATGCCACGTCGACCATGGAAGAGCTGTCCGACGGCCGCTTCCAGATGGTCATCCCGGACGTCGGCGAGCGCGATCCGCAGGCGGTCAAGCGGGCAGTCATCTGCTCGGGCAAGGTCTACTACGATCTCGCCAGCTACCGTGCCGAGAACCAGCGCGACGATACCGCGATCATTCGTGTCGAGCAGCTCTACCCCTTCCCCAAGGAAGAACTGTTCGACGCGCTCAAGGCCTTTCCGAACCTGGAACAGGTCGTCTGGTGTCAGGAAGAGCCGCTCAACCAGGGCGCCTGGTATCAGAGCCAGCATCATCTTCGCCTGGTGGCGAGCATGGTGCGCGAAGGGTTGGACCACAGCCTCAAGTTCGCGGGTCGTCCGGCATCCGCCGCGCCCGCCGCGGGCTACATGTCGGTCCATGTGGCACAACAGAGCCAGCTGGTCGACGACGCCTTCAACGCCTGAGGCGCCATGCTGCCGGAACAGATGCGACAGAGAAGAGATTAAGGATACGACATGGCTACTGATATCAAAGCGCCGACTTTCCCCGAATCCGTTGCCGAGGGAACCGTTGCCACCTGGCACAAGAAGGTGGGCGACAGCGTCGAGCGCGATGAACTGATCGTCGAGATCGAGACCGACAAGGTGGTTCTGGAAGTGGTGGCGCCGGAAGCCGGCACGCTCTCCGAGATCAAGATCGAAGAGGGTGACACCTGCGAGTCCGAGCAGGTGCTGGGCGTGCTCGGCGCCGCCGGCGAAGGTGGCAAGGGCGGCGAAGCCAAGTCTGGTGACACCAAGGCCGACGACGCCAAGTCCAGCGACACCAAGTCCGACGATGCCAAGGGCGACGACAAGTCGTCTGCCAAGAAGCCGGCCGGCGGCGGCAAGCAGCACGATGTCAAGGCGCCGAGCTTCCCGGAGTCGGTACAGGAAGGCACCGTCGCCAGCTGGACCAAGAAGGTCGGCGAAGCGGTCAAGCGCGATGAGGTGCTGGCTGAGATCGAGACCGACAAGGTCGTGCTGGAAGTGGTCGCGCCGGCCGATGGCGCCCTAGCCGAGATCAAGGTCCAGGAGGGCGAGCAGGTCGAATCCGAGGCCCTGCTGGCGGTGTTCAGCGAAGGTGCCGAGGGTGGTGCCAGCGATGACGCGCCCGCCGAGCAGGCCTCCAGCGACGACGACGGCGAGGCGGATGCCAAGGTCGACGGCAAGATCCTCGCGCCGGCAGCGCGCAAGCTGGCGGCCGAGAACGATCTCGATGTGGCCAAGATCGAAGGCACCGGCAAGGGCGGTCGTGTTCTGAAGGAAGACGTGCAGAAGGCCATCGACAGCGGCTCCGCCAAGAAGTCCGCCGCACCCAAGGCCGACAAGCCGGCCGGCGGCGCCAAGGCCGCACCGGCGGTCGAGGGCGAGCGTCCCGAGCAGCGCGTGCCGATGAGCCGTCTGCGTCAGACCATCGCCAAGCGTCTGGTCCAGGCCCAGCAGACCGCGGCCATGCTCACCACCTACAACGAGGTGGACATGAGCGCGGTGATGGCCCTGCGCAGCCAGTACAAGGACACCTTCCAGAAGGCCCACGACGTCAAGCTCGGTTTCATGGGCTTCTTCGTCAAGGCGGCGACCGAAGCGCTCAAGCGCTTCCCCGACGTCAACGCCTCGATCGACGGCACCGACATCGTCTATCACGGCTACCAGGACATCGGCGTCGCCGTCTCCACCCCGCGGGGCCTGGTGGTGCCGGTCCTGCGTGATACCGACAGCATGAAGCTGGCCGACATCGAGAAGGCGATCGGCGACTTCGGTAGCCGCGGTCGTGACGGCAAGCTCGGCATCGAAGACATGCAGGGCGGTACCTTCACCATCACCAACGGCGGTATCTTCGGCTCGCTGATGTCGACGCCGATCCTCAACCCGCCGCAGACCGCGATCCTGGGCATGCACAAGATCCAGGAGCGCCCGATGGCGGTCAACGGCAAGGTCGAGATTCGCCCGATGATGTATCTGGCGGTCTCCTACGACCACCGCATGATCGACGGCAAGGATGCGGTCCAGTTCCTGGTGGCGATCAAGTCGCTGCTCGAGGATCCGGCGCGTCTGCTGCTGGACATCTGACCGCCCGACATCCGGATCCGCCGGGGCGCGCCCCGGCGGATGGCACACGAGACGAACAGGAAATCTTTCATGGCCGATAAATTCGATGTGATCGTCATTGGCGCCGGCCCTGGCGGCTACGTGGCCGCGATCCGCGCCGCACAACTGGGCCTCAAGACGGCCTGTGTCGAGAAGTGGGTGAACAAGGAAGGCAAGACCGTCCACGGCGGCACCTGCCTCAACGTGGGCTGTATCCCGTCCAAGGCGCTGCTCGAGACGTCGCACAAGTTCGTCGAGACGCGCGATCACTATGCCGAGATCGGCATCAACGTCGGCGACGTCGCCACCGACGTCAAGAAGATGATGGAGTTCAAGAACAGCGTCATCGCCAAGAACACCGGCGGTATCAGCATGCTGTTCAAGTCCAACGGCGTCACCGCGCTGGAAGGTACCGGCAAGCTGCTCGACGGCAAGCAGGTCGAAGTGACCGGCCACGACGGCAAGAGCCAGACCTACACTGCCGACAACGTCATCATCGCTTCCGGCTCGGTGCCGGTGAACATTCCACCGGCGCCGATGACCGATGACATCATCGTCGACTCCGCCGGTGCGCTCGAATTCAGTGAAGCGCCCAAGCGCCTGGGCGTGATCGGGGCCGGCGTCATCGGTCTCGAGCTGGGCAGCGTGTGGAGCCGTCTGGGCAGTGAAGTGACCGTGCTCGAAGCGCTCGACAGCTTCCTGCCGATGGTCGATCAGGCGATCTCCAAGGAGACCCTGAAGCTGCTCAAGAAGCAGGGCCTGGACATCAAGCTGGGCGCGCGCGTCACCGGCTCCGAGGTCAAGGGCAAGGGCGACAAGCGTGAAGTCGTGGTCCAGTACACCGACAGCGACGGCGACCAGGAGCAGACCTTCGACAAGCTGATCGTGTGTGTCGGCCGCAAGCCCTACACCGACAAGCTGCTCGACGATGGCGCCGGCGTGAAGCTCGACGAGCGCGGCTTCATCTTCGTCGACGACCAGTGCCGTACCAGCGTCTCCGGCGTCTACGCCATCGGTGACGTGGTGCGCGGCCCGATGCTGGCGCACAAGGCCTCGGAAGAGGGCGTGATGGTCGCCGACATCATCGCCGGCCAGAAGCCGGAGATGAACTACGACACCATCCCCAGCGTCATCTACACCGCGCCGGAAGTGGCCTGGGTCGGCATGAACGAGCAGCAGGCCAAGGAGCAGGGGATCGAGGTCAACACCGGCACCTTCCCGTTCTCCGCCAGCGGCCGGGCGCTCGCCAACAACGCCCCGGAAGGCATGGTCAAGGTCGTCGCCGACGCCAAGACCGATCGCATCCTCGGCGTGCATATCCTCGGTCAGCACGCCGGCGAACTGATCGCCCAGGGCGTCATCGCCATGGAGTTCGGCTCCAGCGCCGAGGATCTGGCCCTGACCTGCTTCGCTCACCCGACACTTTCCGAAGCGGTCCACGAAGCGGCGCTGGCCGTCGACGGTCACGCCATTCACATGGCCAACCGCAAGAAGCGCAAGTAAGTCCTATTATTCGCGCGTCTTGCCAGAGGTGCCGTTCTGGTTTCGGAGCGGCACGGGGGCGGGGGCCTTTCAGCGGCCCCTGCCATTCGAGTCACATGCAACCTAATGGCATGAATCGATGAACCTTCACGAGTATCAGGGCAAGCAACTGTTTGCCGATTACGGTCTTCCGGTGTCCAAAGGCTTCGCCGTCGACACCCCCGAAGAAGCGGCACAGGCCTGCAAGAAAATCGGTGGCGACAAGTGGGTCGTCAAGGCCCAGGTCCATGCCGGCGGTCGCGGCAAGGCCGGCGGTGTCAAGCTGGTCGAGAGCCCGGAAGCCGCCAAGGCGTTCGCCGAGCAGTGGCTGGGCAAGAACCTGGTGACCTACCAGACCGACGAAAAAGGTCAGCCGGTCGCCAAGATTCTGGTCGAGAACTGCACCGACATCGCCAGCGAACTCTACCTGGGTGCGGTGGTCGATCGCGCCACTCGTCGCGTGGTCTTCATGGCCTCCACCGAGGGCGGTGTCGAGATCGAGAAGGTCGCCGAGGAGACGC
Source organism: Salinicola sp. DM10 (assembly GCF_017306975.2). Lineage (NCBI taxonomy): Bacteria > Pseudomonadati > Pseudomonadota > Gammaproteobacteria > Oceanospirillales > Halomonadaceae > Salinicola > Salinicola sp. DM10. The sequence goes on along the minus strand of NZ_JAFLEN020000001.1, from coordinate 1,012,473 downwards.
CCGAGAAGATCCTCAAGGCCGAGATCGATCCGCTGGTCGGCGCACAGCCGTACCAGGCGCGTGAGCTGGCTTTCCAGCTGGGCCTGAACAAGGACCAGATCAAGCAGTTCACCAAGATCTTCCTGGGTCTCTCCAAGCTGTTCCACGACAAGGATCTGGCCCTGCTGGAGATCAACCCGCTGGTGATCACCGACGAAGGCAACCTCCACTGCCTCGACGCCAAGATCAACCTGGACGCCAACGCCCTCTACCGTCACCCGGACCTGCAGGCGATGCGCGATCCGTCGCAGGAAGACGAGCGCGAAGCCCACGCCCAGGAGTGGGAGCTCAACTACGTCGCGCTCGACGGCAACATCGGCTGCATGGTCAACGGTGCCGGTCTGGCCATGGGTACCATGGACATCGTCAACCTGAACGGCGGCAGCCCGGCCAACTTCCTCGACGTCGGTGGCGGCGCGACCAAGGAGCGGGTGGCGGAAGCGTTCAAGATCATTCTCTCCGACACCAACGTCAAGGCCGTGCTGGTCAACATCTTCGGCGGCATCGTGCGTTGCGACATGATCGCCGAAGGCATCATCGGTGCCGTCGAGCAGGTCGGCGTCAACGTACCGGTGGTGGTGCGTCTGGAAGGTAACAACGCCGAGCTGGGTGCCGAGAAGCTGGCCTCCAGCGGTCTGAACATCATCGCTGCTACCAGCCTGACTGACGCGGCTCAGCAGGTCGTCAAAGCGGCGGAGGGCAAGTAATGAGTATCCTGATCGACAAGAGCACCAAGGTCATCTGCCAGGGCTTCACCGGTGGCCAGGGGACCTTCCACTCCGAGCAGGCGATCGCCTACGGCACCAACATGGTCGGCGGCGTCACCCCGGGCAAGGGCGGCCAGGAGCACCTGGGCCTGCCGGTGTTCAACACCGTCAAGGAAGCGGTCGAGCAGACCGGCGCCGAGGCCAGCGTGATCTACGTGCCCGCTGCTTTCTGCAAGGACTCGATCCTCGAAGCCGCCAACGCCGGCATCAAGCTGATCGTGTGCATCACCGAAGGTATCCCGACGCTGGACATGCTCGACGTCAAGGTCAAGTGTGACGAGCTGGGCGTGCGCCTGATCGGCCCCAACTGCCCCGGCGTGATCACCCCGGGTGAGACCAAGATCGGCATCATGCCGGGTCACATCCACAAGCCGGGCAAGGTCGGTATCGTATCGCGCTCCGGCACCCTGACCTACGAAGCGGTCAAGCAGACCACCGATCACGGCTTCGGCCAGTCTACCTGCGTGGGCATCGGCGGCGACCCGATTCCGGGGTCCACCTTCATCGACATCCTCGAGATGTTCGAGAAGGATCCGCAGACCGAAGCGATCGTGATGATCGGCGAGATCGGCGGCACCGCCGAAGAGGAAGCTGCGGCCTACATCAAAGCCAACGTCTCCAAGCCGGTGGTCTCCTACATCGCTGGTGTCACCGCCCCTCCGGGCAAGCGCATGGGCCACGCCGGTGCGATCATCTCCGGTGGCAAGGGCACCGCGGACGAGAAATTCGCCGCGCTGGAAGACGCCGGGGTCAAGACCGTGCGTTCGCTCGCCGAGATCGGTGATGCGCTGAAAGCCGTTACCGGCTGGTAATCGCTTCACGGCGCGAGGTTTGCGCTGCGACGACGGCCCGCCAGGCACTGCCTGGCGGGCCGTTTGCGTTATGGGTCGGCTATATCGGAGATCGATCGCCGGCGGCGCTGGGCGCCATTAGTTGACTGGCAAACAGAGCGTGGCTGGGAAACAGTGCGACGAGCTTGGCCCCGGCAATCTCCCGGGCGCTAGATCAGGCCTGTGCGGCGCCGATCACGGCAGCGGCGCTCAGCGCCGCTGCTGGCGGCGCGCCATCATGCGCAGGAAGGCGCGGCCGGCGGTGGCGAGAAAGATCGGGAAGCCGGCCAGCAGATAGAAGTAGTAGGTGACGAAGCGCCAGATCAGCACCGAGGCAGCCGCTGCCTGGGCCCCGATCAGCGGCGTCAGCAGTGCCGAGGAGGTGAGTTCGGCACCGCCGGCGCCGCCGGGCAAAAAGCTCAACTGACCGGCGGCCATCGACACCATCTGCACCAGGAAGGTCCAGGCCCAGTCGATATGCTGCCCCAGCCCCTGCACCACCAGGAACAGTACGCTGTAGCGCACCAGCCAGTGGGCGCAGCAGAGCAAGAAGATGGCGAACAGCAGCCAGCGCGGCAGGCGCAGGGTCTCGACCAGCGAATTGCGAAAGTGCAGCAGACGCCGCGCCAGGCCGAAGCGCGAGCGGCGCTTGACGTTGAGCTTCTCGAGCCAGCGTCCGGTCACCTGCATCACCCGGTTGTAGTGGCTCAGCGTCAGCCACAGGATCGCCAGCGCGCTGACCAGCAGCGTGGTGGGCAGGCCCACCAGCCAGCCCAACTGCAGATCGACCGCTTCGATCAGCACATAGGCGGCGACGCCGACCAGACCGGAGAGGAAGAACAGCAGGTCGGTGAGCTGGTCGACGGCGAAGATCGCCGAGGATTGCGCCGGGCGCACCCCGCGCCGGGCGAGCAGGCCGAGCAGGGTCAGCGGCCCGCCGGTACCACCCGGGGTGGCACAGATGGCGAATTCGGTGGCCATCACGATCGAGAAGGCGCGCGCCTGGGACAGCTTGCCGGCGCGCCCGGCCAGCAGCAGGCGCAGGCGCAGGGCGTTGAGATTCCAGCACACAAAGATCATGCCCAGCATCAGCAGCAGCGTGGAGGTGGGAAAGCCGCGCAGCTCGGTGACGATACCTCGCCCGCCGATCAGCAGGGGAATCGCCAGTGCTGCCACCAGGCCCAGCACCAGACACCAGATGATCCGTTTCATGCCGCCGAACGATCCTTGCGCATGGCGAGGTCGGGGGCGTGATGATCCAGCCAGTGCTGCTTGGTCACCGCCTGGCGTCCTTCACCCATGAGCTGTTCCACCAGCCGATACCAGTAGTCGTAGGAGACGCGGTAGCGCATGTCGACCGGATGCAGGGCCAGGCGCAGCAGTGCGGCCTGCTTGAAGCGGCGCTGCTGGACGGCACTGACCACCCGCGACATGCCGCGTCGCCAGGCACTGCGCGCGCTCCAGACGATACTCGGCGCCTTGATCGGCTCGAAACCGGGCAAGCGGTAGAGCTGCTGCGGGTCACTGGTGTAGGTGAAGGGGCGCTGGCGCAGCGCGACACGGGTGCCCTGGCTCATCAGCCAGGCCGGTGCCACGAAGCCGCCGTGGGGCCAGCCACAGGCGTCGAACTGCGCCATGCCGTGGTCGAGCAGGGCGCCGGCGGTGGCCTGGTCGAGGGTATAGAACTCCCCCTCCCAGGTGTAGATGCGGCGCATGTAGAAGTCGTGCAGGGTGCGCGGTCGGGGCGCATCGTCACGGTGAAAGTAGCCGTGCAGCACCAGTTCGTCGCCGCGGGCGAGGCGGCTGTCCAGGACCCGGCGCAGCTCGTCGCTATAGCGGCATTCGCCGCGACCGTGGAAGTCGGGTACTACCAGCCAGGTGATGGGAATCGGGCCGAGACGCTCGCTCAGACGGTCGATCGCCTCGACGAAGCCCTGGTAGTCGGGCCAGGTCTCCGGGGCGATGTCGTGCAGGACCAGGGAAAAATGCCGTTCAACCATGCTGCGACCCATGCTGCGCTGCCGTGGCGCTGGTGGTGGCATTGGTCAGGCGGCGATAGTGCGTGAGCAGGCCATCGATGACGATGTCCCAGTCGTGGTGGCGCTCGACGTAGCGCCGCGCGCGGCGTCCGGCCTGTTCGGCATCCTGCTGGGTGAACAGTTCGCGCACCGCGCGGGCCATGTCGGCAGGGGAGTGCGGCTCGCTGAGCAGGCCGCAGCCCAGCGGTACGTTCTCGGCCAGCGCGCCGGCGCGCGCGGCGATCACCGGAATGCCGCTGGCCATCGCTTCCAGCGCGACCAGGCCGAAGGTCTCCTGGGTGCCGGCGTGAACCAGGGCGTCGCTGGAGGCGAGCCAGCCGGCAACTTCCTCGGTCGGGGTATAGCGATCGATCACGCTGACGTTGTCCGGCGTCTGGCTGGGCATGCTGGGGCCGATCAGCAGCAGGTGATAGCCCTTGCCCAGTTGACGCGCCATCTCCAGCAGGTGATGCAGGTTCTTCTCGCGCGAGCCGCGACCGACGAAGATCAGAAGCTTGGTGTCGTCGTCGAGGCCGAGCTTGGCGCGCAGCGCCGGATCGCGAAAACGCGGATGGAAGCTCTCGAGATCCACGCCCAGCGGCTGTACCGCGACCTGCTCGATCCCCAGTCGGGTCAGCCGCTCGGCCATCACTCGGCTGGGCGCCAGCACCTGATCGAAACGGCGGTAGAGGCGATAGACATAGCGCTCGACCAGGCGGTCGGTGCCGCTGCCGAGGCGGTTGCTGATCAGGCGCGGCAGGTCCGAGTGGTAAAAGCCGACCACCGGTACGTCGAGCTGGCGCCCGGCATCGAGCGCTGCCCAGCCGGTGACGTAGGGGTCGCCCGCTTCGATGATGTCCGGCTTGACCCGCAGGAGCTCGCGTTTCCAGCCGCGACGGCGCAGCGGAAAGCGATAGCCCTGGCTGAACGGCAGCGGCGGCGAGGGGACTTCGTAGACGCCGTCATGGGAGACGCGCTCGGCGCCGGGAATCAGCAGGCTGCAGGTGACCCCGGGAAGTTTGGCCAGGCGCCGGTGCTTGGCGTCGAGGTAGGTACGGACCCCGCCACTGGCAGGGGCATAGAACATCGTGACGTCGGCAATATGCAACGAGCCGCTCCTCTAAAAAACGATCCCTGTCGATACGGCGCATTCCCGAGAATGGCGATGACGCCAGAAAAGACCGGATGACGGAGTGCCGGCGGATCGCTCGCGCCGCGCGTTGAAGGTCTTTCCTAGACAGCAGTATATCGCGTCGCTGTCACAGGGTGTTCACACCATGGTGGTAGCCTGAGTGCGCCATCCCTGGCGCACGCGGCTCGGTTCGTGTCACTCGGCGGGTGTCGCCACCAGCGAGCGGGTCGCTTCGCGCGCCTCGACGAGCTTGACGCGCAGTGTTCCGCCCAGTTGATAGCGCGGCTCGCCGGCGATCTGGATGCGGCCTTCCTTATCGTCGATCGCCACCTGATTGCGGTCGCTGTGCAGCATCGGCGCGGGAATGAAAGCGGTGGCGCCGTTGGCGCTCAGCCGGACGCGCATGCCACCGCGGCGGATATCGATGATATCGGCGTCGTACACCGTGCCTTGATCCAGGAACTGCCCCAGATAGCGCACGTAGAGCCAGTCTTTGACGTCGCGCTCGGCCATTCGGTTCAGTCGGCGGCGTTCGGTCAGCTGCTCGGTCAGCCGCTGGCTGGCTTCCGCCGGCGCCGCTTCACCCTTGAGCACGCGCTTGATCAGGCGATGATTGACCATGTCGCCGTACTTGCGGATCGGCGAGGTCCAGGTGGCGTAGGCCGGCAGGCCCAGGCCGAAGTGGGGGCCGGGGCGGGCCGACATGTTGGTGTAACCCTGGAAGCGGCGCAGGCGGGCATCGAGCCAGGCGTCCTCGCGGCTGTCCAGCGCCCGGCGCAGCTCGCGGTAGCGCGGCAGCTCGCTGAGCTGTTCGCGCTCCACCTCGATCCCCTGGGCGGCGAGGAACTCCAGCGCCGGGTCGAGCTTCTCCGGCTCGAAGGCGTGGTGGACGTTGAAGATACCGTGCCCCACTTCCCGCGACAGCAGGTCGGCGCAGCAGGCGTTGGCGACGATCATCGCCTCTTCGATCATGCGCTGGCCGGTGCGGCGGGTCTCGGTACGGATAGCGAGCACGTTGCCGGCGTCGTCGAGATCGAAGACGTAGTCGGGGCGATCCTTGAACACCAGCGTGTTCTGTTCGCGCCAGGCCGACCGGGCCTGGGCCAGGTCGCGCAGGGCCTCGAGCTGGGGGGCGATCGCCGCCGCCGGTGTCTCGGCGTTATCCACGCCTTCGAGCCAGTCGGAGACGTCGTCGTAGACCAGCCGCGCCTGGGAGCGGATGGTCGCGGCGAAGAAGCGATATTCGCCGAGGGTGCCGTCGCGGCCCACCTGCAGGCGGCAGGCGAGCACCGGACGCTCGACGTCGGGCTTGAGCGAGCACAGATCGTCGGCCAGCGCCTCCGGCAGCATGGTCACGTTCTGACCCGGCAGGTAGACGGTGAAGGCGCGGGTGCGCGCTTCCTGATCGGCCGGGTGGGTCTCGTCGACATAGGCGGTGGGGTCGGCGATGGCGACGGTCAGGGTCCAGCCGTGGTCGCTGGTCTCGACGCGCAGGGCGTCGTCCATGTCGCGGGTCTTCTCACCGTCGATGGTGAAGAACGGCTCGGCGGTGAGGTCTTCGCGCTCGAGACCCTCTTCCTGCAGCGGCCAGGAGTCCGCCGCCGGCGGGCACTCCTGCTCCAGCGCATGGCGCGCCAGGGTCACCCGCCACGGCACGGCAGGGTCGTCGCGCTTGACCACCAGCTCGTCGATCTGGGTGAAAAAGCCGCGGTCGTCGGCACGCAGCGGATGGCGCACCAGACGTGCCACGACCCAGTCGCCGTCGGCGATGCTGGCCTCGTCGAGGGAGCGCTTGATGCGCGCCTTGAGCGGCTGGTTAATCGAGGGATGGTCGGGGATTACCGCCAGGCGGCCCTCGCGCAGCTGCACGCGGGCGATGAAGCGATCGAGAGAGGCTTCGATCAGCTTCTCCGGTTCGGCCTGCTTCTTGTCGCCATCCTCCTTGATCGCGGCCTCGATACGGTCGCCGTGCAGAACCTGCTTCATGGCGGGCGGGGGAATGAAGTAGGAGGTCCCGTCCTCGGTCTCGAGGAAACCGAAGCCCTTGTCGGTGGCTTTGATCGTGCCCTGGGCACGCGGGGTCTGGGCGCGGATGTTTTGCTTCAGCTGGGCCAGAAGAGCGTTGTTCTGCAGCATCGTATCGAATCGGTCGTTGGGCGAGAGCGCCACTATACGGATTCCCGCCTTTTCACGCCAATCCGCCACGCCGCCCCCAGGCCCCCGGCCGGCGTGGCTGGGGCTTCAGCTCGCGCTCATCGCCTCGGCGATCGGGGTGTCGCCCGCCAGTAGCATATACTCGCGCGCCGGGGCGGGGTGCCCGAGCACCGCCAGGGCAACGCTGGCGACGTCGTCGCGTGATATCTCGCCGCTGGCCGCAGTCGCCTGCGACAGCGCGACGCGGCCGCGGCCCGGTTCATCGGTGAGACGCCCCGGGCGCAGTACCGTCCAGTCGAGTTCGCTGGACATCAGGTAGGCGTCGGCGGCGCGCTTGGCGACCAGATAGGGCTGCAGCTTCTCGGGTCCTGCCAGCGGGTCGACGTGCAGCGTGGAAACCATCACGAAGCGTCGGATGCCGGCTTTGCGTGCCTCGTCCACCGCGCGCATGGCGCCATTGAGATCGATCATCAGGGTGCGATCGAGTCCGGTGGACGCGCCGGAGCCGGCGGTGAACAGCACCGCGTCGCAGCCCTCGAAAGCGTCTGTCATGTCGCCGGCGAGATCGCCGATCACGCTCTCGACGCCCAGTTCGTCGAAGAAAGCCTGCTGGGAGGTGTCGCGCAGCATCGCCCGCACCGGCGCGCCCTGGGCGGCGGCCTGCTGGCAGAAGCGGCGGCCGATCTGGCCGTTGGCACCGATGACCAGTGTCTTGCTCATCTCATGTCTCCTTGCTGTCGTGATGACGTGCTTGATGACGTTTCGGGTCTATCTCCGAGCATGGCAGAGGATGCGTGATACGACCAAAGTGGGGGCTGGTGAAGTGGTATTGCAGTGGTTATGTTAGTGGTATTGAACTGGTATCCATCCTGACGCCTAGCCCCGGGGAATCAAGCCATGCCGTCGTCACTCTCCCGCCTGCAGCTCGATGCCTCGCGCGCCACGCCGCTCTATCGGCAGCTGGCGCAGCAGCTGATCGAAGCGATCGAGTCGGGTGACTGGGAGGCGGGCGAGGCGCTGCCCTCCGAACGGGTACTGGCGGAGACGCTGGACATTTCCCGCATCACCGCGCGCAAGGCGCTCGACCGGTTGGTGGCGCTGGGGCTGATCCAGCGCAGCCGCGGCTCGGGCACCTTCATCGCTCCTCGGCTCAATCAGTCACTGACCCGGCTCACCAGTTTCACCGAGTTGCTGGTGCAGCGCGGACATCGCCCCAGCTCGCGCTGGCTCGAGCGGCGTCTGGGCGTACCCACGGCGGAAGAGGGGCTGCGCCTGGGGCTGACTGCGGACAGCCGGGTGGCGCGGTTGAAGCGTCTGCGCCTGGCCGACGACGTGGTGGTGGCGGTGGAGGAGAGCTGCCTGCCGCTGAGCGTGGTGGCCGACCCGCAGGCGGTCGAGCACTCGCTCTACCGCTATCTCGAGAACCAGGGCACCCCGGTGGTACGGGCGCTGCAGCACGTCTCGGCGTGCAACGCCGACGCCGAGCTGGCGGCGCTGGCCGAGGTCGCCGAATCCCAGGCGCTGCTGGTGATGACGCGTCTGGGCTATCTGGCGGACGGACGGGCGGCTGAGCTGACCGTCACCTACTGCCGCACCGACTACTACGACTTCATGTTGGAACTGACGCAGTGATGCCGGCGGCGGCATCACCCGAGGAGAGTACATGCTGTACGGCAACATCCTGACCCCGGATGGCTGGCGCCTGGGCTGGCTGCGCTGGCAGGCAGGGCGGGTGACAGCGATCGACGGCGAGGCGGTCGACCCGAACGACAACGCGCATCCGCGGCTGTTGCCCGGGTTCGTCGACCTGCACGTGCATGGCGGCGGCGGTGCCGACGCCATGGAGGGGGGCGAGGCCGCGGCGACCCTGGCACGCACCCATGTGCGCTTCGGCACTACCAGCCTGCTGGTCACGACCATGACCGCACCGGCGGCGGAGATCGAGCGCGCTCTGCGCGATGCCGCTGAGTGGATCGCTGCGCCCCCCGAGCGCGCCGCGCGCCTTCTCGGGGTCCATCTGGAAGGGCCCTATATCAACCCCGGCAAGCTCGGCGCTCAACCGCCCTGCGCGCGCCCCGGGGTGATCGCGGAGGTCGAGGCGCTTTTGGCGCTGGCACCGATCCGGCTGTTGACCCTGGCCCCGGAGCTCTCCGGGCATGCCGAGCTGATCCGCCATCTGGACGGGCGCGGCGTGCGGGTGCAGATGGGGCACTCGCTGGGCAGCTACGAAGAAGGCGTGGCGGGGCTCGCCCACGGTGCCCGTGGCTTCACGCACCTGTTCAACGCCATGAGCGGCCTGCACCACCGCAAGCCGGGCATGGTCGGTGCCGCCCTGGCCCATGCCGAGTACGCCGAGATCATCCCCGACCTGCTGCACGTGCACCCAGGGGCGATCCGCGCCGCGCTGCGCTGCATTCCGCGGCTCTACGCGGTGACCGATTCCACCGCGGCGGCGGGCATGCCCGACGGCGAGTATCGGCTCGGCGCGCAGCGCGTCACTAAGTGTCTGGGCGGGGTGCGCCTGGCCGATGGCACGCTCGCCGGCAGCACCCTGACCATGGATCAGGCGCTGCGCAATCTGGTCGCCATCGGTCTCGATCTGGCCGATGCCGCCCAGCGGCTGTCGCGCTTCCCCGCGGAGTTTCTCGGCGAGCACGAGATCGGCCGGCTCGCCCCCGGCGCCCACGCCGACGTGGCGGTGATGAGCGCCGATCTCGATCTCGACGCCGTCTATGTCGGCGGCGAATGTGTTCACCGCCGCGATGCGGCGCCTACCGCGGAGACAGACCCATGTCGCTGATGCTGGAAGAGGCGCTGAGCGCGCCGCAACGCCTGCGCGAGCAGTGGCAGGCCAATGCCGCCACGGTGGCCGCGCTGGGGCGCGAGCTGCGCGCCGCGGATCTACATGGGGCCGTGACCGTGGCCCGTGGCAGCTCCGATCACGCGGCGGCCTACTTCGCCTATCTCGGCATGAAGCGCCTCGGGCTGCCGATCGCCTCGATTCCGCCGTCGCTGACCACCCTCGCCGGGACGCCGTGGCGGGTCTCCGGGCAGCTGGCATTGGCGATCTCGCAGTCCGGGGCGAGCCCCGATCTGATCGCTACCCAGCGCGCGCTGGCCGCGGGCGGGGCGCGCACCCTGGCGCTGGTCAACGCCCCCGACGCCGAGCTGGCGTCGGTCTCGCAGCACCACCTGGGCCTGCATGCCGGGGTCGAGCGCAGCGTGGCCGCGACCAAGAGCTATCTCGCGACCCTGGCCGCCACGGCGCATCTGATCGCGACGTGGCAGGGCGACCCTGAGTTGCTGCGTGCCCTCGAGCGGCTACCCGAGCGGCTGGAAAGCGCCGCCGCCTGCGATTGGCAAGCCGCGGTGGAGGCATTGAGCGGCGCCGATCGGCTGCTGGTGATCGGACGCGGGGTGGGGCTCGCCGTCGCCCAGGAAGCGGCGCTCAAGTTCAAGGAGACCTGCGGCATTCAGGCCGAGGCGTTCAGTGCCGCCGAGGTCAAGCACGGCCCGATGGCGCTGATCGAACCCGGCTACCCGGTGCTGGTATTGGCACCACCGGGGCCGGATCAGGCCGGCCTGCTCGACCTGGCGGCGTGGCTGCGCGGGGTCGGCGCAAGAGTGCTGCTGGCGGCGGACGCCAGCGTCGCCGGGCGCGAGCTGGACGTGGTTGACGCCGTCCACGACGATCTCCAGCCGCTGGCGGTGATCCAGAGCTTCTATGTCATGGCGGCGCGGCTGGCGGTGGCCCGCGGCGGGGATCCCGATCGTCCGCGGCACCTGCAGAAGGTGACCCGAACACTCTAGGTTTTGTACGAAAACTACCTGCGCTCGGCAATACGGCGTTAAAAATCGGCTGGATCGCCAGCCCGGTCAAAATGCTCATTTACACCCCGTAAACTCCGCGTTTTCGCCAATTTTTGCCTTGTCTTGCCTTCGCTCGCTGACTTTTCGCACAGAACCTAATTTTACGCTCGGCCGTCTCCCCGTCACCCCCATTCACTATCTCGGGTGGGGGCGCGGACAGGCGCCATCCATTCATGCTTTGACACGCCGCCGGAGGTCTCATGGCTGCTTCTCCCCACATGCTCAGTGCGCCACTGCGAGGCCTGGTGGTAGAGCTCGGTGATCTACCCGATCCGGTCTTCGCCGCCGAGGCCCTGGGGCCCGGGATTGCGCTCGATCCGCTCGACGACACCCTTCACGCTCCCTGCGACGGCGAGGTGATCCAGTGCGCGCGCACGCGCCATGCGCTGACCCTGCGCGACGTCGCCGGTGGCGAGTGGCTGTTGCACCTGGGGCTCGATACCGTCGATCTGGCCGGCGACGGCTTCAGCCTGCTGGTCGCCGAGGGCGAGCGAGTCACAGCTGGCACGCCGCTGCTGCGCTTCGACGCCGACCAGGTGGCGCGCCAGGCCAGAGCGCTGTTGACACCGATCGTGCTGACCAACGCCGTGGACCAGCGCCTCGAGCTGCTGGTGACCCCGGGGCAGGTGGTCGAGCGTGGCGAGGCGCTGTTGCTCTGTCATGGTGCGGGTGGTGAGCGAGAAGGTGGCGAGGCTAGCGGCGGCGAGGGCACAGACAGCACGAGCCGCGCTGAGGCGGTGAGCGATGCGGAGCGTGATGCGGCGAGTAGCGCCGATGCATGTACTGACGAATGTACTGGCGAATGTACCGACGAAGGCGCCGAGGCCCGCGTCGAGGCGACCGTCGCCGCCGCCAGCGGTATCCATGCACGCCCGGCGGCGCGTCTGCGTGCCATTGCCCGGGCGCACGACGTCGCCCTGCGGCTGGTGACAGCGGATGGCCGTGAGGCCGACGCCGCGAGTGTCAGCGCGCTGCTCAACCTGGGGCTGGTTCAGGGCAGTCGGGTGACCCTGGTGGCCCGGGGTGCGCAGCGCCAGGCGGCACTCGCCGCCGCCAGCGCGCTGCTGGGCGCCGAGGAGGCGTCTGATGTGTCCCTGGCGCCCGAGGCTGTGTCCACGGCGCCCGACGCCGCGCCGACCGGGAACGTTTCCACGGCGCCCGAGACCGCGCCGCCGGTGAGCGGCGTGCGCCAACTGGAGGAGGGCTTGCTGCGGGGCATCAGCGCCAGCGCCGGGATCGCGATCGGTCCGCTGCGGCGCTACGACCCGCCGCTGCCGCGGGTCGCCGAGACGGCCGCCGACCCGGCGGCGGAGCGTCAGGCGCTGGCGGTGGCGCTGGAAACGGTCGCCGCGACGCTGGAAGCTGCCCGACGTTCGGCCGAGACCCAGGGGCAACAGGAGGAGGCGGAGATCTTCGACGCCCACCTGGCGTGGCTGGAAGACCCGGCGCTGCGTGCGGCGGCCGAGCGCCATATCGCCGCCGGTCAGAGCGCCGGGCAGGGCTGGTACGCGGCCCTGCAGGCGGAGGTCGAGCGCCTGCGCCAGAGCGACAGCGCGCTGTTGGCGGCGCGCGTCGACGATCTGCGTGACCTGCAGCGGCGGGTAATGGTGGTGCTGGCGGCGGACAACGGCGCTGCGGAAGCCGCGGATAACGATCTCGATGGGGCGATTCTGATCGCCCGCGAGATGACGCCGTCGCAGTTCGTGGCCGTGGCCGGGCGCATCCAGGGGCTGTGCCTGGCCGCCGGGGGTGCCACTTCGCATCTGGCCATTCTCGCCCGGGCGCGGGGCATCCCCTGCGTGATGGGGCTGGGCGAGGCGCTGCTCCAGCTCGACGCCGAGCAGGCGGTACTCGATGCCACCCGCGGCGTGCTCGAGCGCGCGCCCGACGCCGAGCGCTTGGCGGCGTTCGTGGCCGAACGTGAACGCCGCCAGGCACAGGCGCGCAGCGCGGCCGAGCAGGCCGGTGCGGCGGTGATCACCCGCGACGGTCGCCAGGTGCAGGTCGCGGCCAATGTCGGTTCGGCGGCGGAGGCGCAGGCCGCCGCGCGCGCGGGAGCCGATGGCGTGGGCCTGTTGCGCAGCGAATTTTTGTTTCTGGGGCGCAGCGCAGCGCCGACCCGCGAGGCTCAGCGCCAAGAGTACGCCGCCGCGCTGGCCGCGCTCGGCGGCAAGCCGGTGATCGTGCGCCTGCTCGATATCGGCGCCGACAAGCAGCTCGACTATCTGAGCCTGCCGGCGGCTCCCAATCCGGCCCTGGGCGAGCGCGGTATCCGCCTGTGGCAGGCCTTCCCCGAGCTGTTCGAGACTCAGCTCGATGCGCTGCTGCTGGCGGGCAACGAGGCGCCGGCGGCGGACGCGGCGACGCCGCTGCAGCTGATGCTGCCGATGGTCAGCGATGTCGGCGAGCTGCGCTGGGTGCGTCAGCGCCTGGCGGCGCGCGCCGCCGCACTCGGGGTCGACCGGCTGCCGGCCCTCGGGGTGATGATCGAGGTGCCGTCGGCGGCGCTGTGCGCCGCAAGTCTGGCCCGGGAGGCCGACTTCTTCTCAATCGGCACCAACGATCTGACCCAGTACGCCCTGGCCATGGATCGCGAGGTGGCGGCGCTGGCGGCGCACTGCGACGTGCTCCATCCCGGCGTGCTGCGGCTGATCCAGGCCACCCTCGAGGGGGCCCGAGGCCGCTGCCCGGTCGGGGTGTGCGGAGCGGCCGCCGGCGATCCACTGGCGGCGGCGCTGCTGGTGGCAATGGGGGTCGACGAGCTGTCGCTGGAAGCCGCCGGCATCGCCGCTATCAAGGCCTGGCTGCGCGAGCTCGACGCCGCGGCTCTGGCCGCCCGGGTGCCGGAGCTGCTGGCGCTGGACGACGGTGCGGCGGTGCGCGCGGCGCTGGCGGCGTGGCTCGATGCCTCGGCGCCCACGACACCGGCGTGACCCCGCGCCGAAGCCATATTCACACGCACCAACACTAGTACAAGCACAATAGCCAGGAGAGGGTCATGCTCCAGAAGATGGGTATCCGGCTGATGGCCGGACTGCAGAAACTCGGGCGCTCGTTGATGCTGCCGATTGCCGTGCTGCCGGTGGCGGGGCTGCTGCTGCGCCTGGGCCAGCCCGACCTGCTCGATATCGGGTTCATCGCCAATGCCGGCAACGCGGTGTTCTCCCACCTGGCGCTGATCTTCGCCATCGGCGTGGCGGTGGGGTTCGCCGATGACGACAACGGTGCCGCCGGGCTGGCCGGAGTGGTCGGTTACCTGGTGCTGGAGGCGGTGCTCGAGACGCTCAACCCCGAGATCAACATGGGCGTGCTCGGCGGGATCATCATCGGTAGCGTGGCCGGGCTGCTTTACAACCGCTACAAGGCGATCAAGCTGCCGGACTATCTGGCGTTCTTCGGCGGGCGACGCTTCATCCCCATCGTCACCGGGCTCTCCGCCGTGGCGCTCGGCGGGCTTTTCGGGGTGATCTGGCCGCCGATCCAGCACGCCATCGACCAGCTCGGCCAGTGGCTGATCGATGCCGGCGATCTGGGGCTTTTCGTCTACGGCGTGCTCAATCGCATTCTGATCGTCACCGGTCTCCACCATGTGCTCAACAGCTTCGTGTGGTTCGTGTTCGGCAGCTACGACGGTGCGACCGGTGACCTCAACCGCTTCTTTGCCGGCGACCCCAGTGCCGGCGGCTTCATGGCGGGCTTCTTCCCGGTGATGATGTTCGGGCTGCCGGCAGCGGCGCTGGCGATGTACCACGCTGCGCCGCGGGGCCGCCGCGCCCAGGTCGGCGGGCTGCTGCTGTCGCTGGCGCTGACCGCCTTCCTCACCGGGGTGACCGAGCCGATCGAGTTCTCGTTCATGTTCCTGGCGCCGCTGCTCTACGCCTTCCATGCGCTGATGACCGGCCTGTCGATGGCGCTGATGGATCTGCTCGGGGTCAAGCTCGGTTTCACCTTCTCCGCTGGCGCCTTCGACTACGCGCTCTCCTACGGGCTTTCGACCCACGGCTGGATGATGATCCCGGTGGGGCTGGCCTACTTCGCGCTCTACTACCTGGTGTTCCGCTGGGCCATCGTGCGCTTCGATCTGCCCACGCCGGGGCGTGAGCCCGAGACGGCGAGCGCGACCGCGGCGACCCAGGCCGGTCCGCGCGGACCCGCGTTCGTCGAGGCGCTCGGCGGGGCGGCCAATCTGCTCAGCGTAGGCGCCTGCACCACGCGCCTGCGCCTGGTGACCAAAGAGGCGGAGTCCATCGACGAGGCGGCGCTCAAAGCGCTCGGCGCGCGTGGCATTCTGCGGCTGCGCGGCGGCGGGCTGCAGGTGATCCTGGGGCCGATCGCCGACGCCGTGGCCGACGACATCCGCAGCGCGCTGCGCCAGCAGGGAGCGGCTGTCGATGCCGCGCCGGTGCCCGCGGCGGGGGACGCGGAGCACGCCGCGCTGGCCACCGCCGAGCTCGATGCCGACTCCCGGGCGGCGTGGCTGGCGGTTGTGGGCGGACACGACAACCTGCGCCAGGTGAGCGTGGTCGCCACGACCCGGCTGCGCCTCGAACTGGCCGACCGTCGGCAGTTGGACGAGGCCACGCTGCGCGGACTGGGCGCCGCCGGGGTGCAGCGCTTCGCCGACGGTACCCTGCATGTGGTGATGGGGCCACAGGCGGCGGCCGTGGCCAGGAGTCTGGCTGACTGAGCCTCACGCGCGGCGCGACAGTGGTATCTTGGGGCGCGGACGATGCTTGCATCACCCGCGCCTCGGTGCGGCGCTTTGTTCGCGCGTCGTAAGAGTCGGCGAGCGCAGGCTGCGCTCGCATCCAGTCCCATCCGCCCGAGTCCCATTCGCCCGAGTCCCATTTGCCAGAGCTACAGGAGCGCTCATGCCCCCCTATCTGATTGCCAGCGATCTCGACAGCACGCTGCTCGACGCCGAGCACCGTGTCGCCGCGTTGACCCGCGAGACCCTGGCGCAACTGGTCGCGCGCGGCCATACCCTGGCGCTGGCCTCCGGGCGTCATCACCTCGATATCGCCGCGATCCGGCGCCAGCTCGAACTCCCCGCCTGGATCATCAGCAGCAACGGCGCCTGCGTATTCGATGCCGACGACCGCGTGGTCAGTGAACGCCCGGTACCGCCGGCGCTGGTGGAGGCGCTGGTGGCGCTGCCGCGGCCGGCGGCGGTGCGGCTCAATCTGTATACCCGCGAGCGCTGGCTGATCGACGCCGAGGCGCCGGAGCTGTTGCCGCTGCATGCGATGACCGGTTTCACCTACCAGGTCGATGAGCTGCGTGACCTGAGTCAGGAGGCGGTGAGCAAGGTGCTCTATATCGGCGAGCCGGCGCTGCTCGCACCGCTCGAGCGCACGCTGCGCGGGCGCTACGGCGAGGCCCTGCACATTACCTATTCGGCGGCCAATTCGCTGGAGGTGATGCAGCGCGGGGTCGACAAGGGCAGCGCGCTGGCGCAGACGCTGGCGGCGCTGGCGATGCCCGCTTCCCAGGCGCTGGCCTTCGGCGATAACTTCAACGACATCGAGATGCTGACGCTGGCAGGCAACGCCTTCGTGGTCGCCAATGCCCATCCCGAGGTGATCGCGCGGCTGCCCCGGGCGGAGCGCATCGGCGCCCATCACGAGGCGGCGGTAGCGCATACGCTGCGGCGTTTCTTCGCCCTCTGAAGGCACTCTGGAGGTACCGGCCCGCGCTCGACATCGCCGGTTGGCGCGGTGGATGTCAACGGTCGGGTGTTTCGCGGCCGCTCTGGGCCGAATCGTCCAGCCGGCGCAGCTGCTGCCATACCTCGCGGCGGAGATCGGCCAGGCGCGGGCGCTCGTTGGCGGTAAAGGCGATCGGGCGGGTGGTGGCGATGGCACGCAGGCCGAGCCTCGCGGTCAGCAGGCCTGCGCCCAGCCCCTGACCGGCGCGGGTGGAGAGCTTGGCGGCGAGGTTCATCGACAGTAGATCCATGCCGGCATCGGTGACCATCTCGCTGGCGCCGGCGAAGGCCATGTTACGCAGCACCTCGCGGAACAGGCGCAGGCGGCTGGCGTAGCCGAGCTGCAGGCCGTAGAGCGCGGCGATACGATCGAGCATGGCGATGTTGCGCCACGCCATCAGCGCCATGTCGACCAGGGTCAGCGGGCTCACCGCGACCATCACTGCGGTCTCTCCCGACATTCGTGTGATCAGCCGGCGCGCGGCCTGATCCCGCGGGCGCAGCAGGTGCCAGGCGAGCAGTTCACGGGTCTCGGCGGCGCTGTGATGCGCCTCGTGCGCGGCGATGAAGGATTGCCAGTGTGGATGCCCCTGCGCGAGCCCCATCTGGGTGCGCAGCGCCTCGGCCAGCGCCAGCGGTTCGGCGTTTTCCCGGACGCCTTCGCCGCTGGCCGGCCAGGTGTCGTCGAGACGCTCGCGCAGGCGTGCGTGGCGGCGCAGCTTGCGCAGTCGCCACAGCTCACCCAGCAGCGCCTTGCCGCCGAGGCCGATGGCCAGCAGTCCCAGCGCGCTCCAGGCGCCGGCCAGCCAGTCGCCGCCCAGGGTGGCGTGGTAGAGGGTCTGGCCCGCCTCCAGCGTGCCCAACCCCAGGCTGGCGCTGAACAGCACCAGCAGCCCCCAGCGGCGCTTGCGCGGGGGCGCCAGGGCGGCGTCCAGCGCCGGCGAGGGCATCTCCTCCTCGGGCGCCGGGGTCGAGGCCTGCTCGGGCAGGTAGGCGTGCGCGCCGCGCAGCGTCGCTTCGTCGCCGGTGCGCTCGTCGCTGGCGGCGGGCTGGTCGAAGCGGCGGCCGGGGCGTGGATCGCTCATCGCAGTTTGTCTCCCAGCAGCCAGTCGAGCGCTGCGTCCATACGGATGTGCGGCAGCGCGCCGCCATCGGCCCGCGGCGGGCGAAAGGCGGTGAAGGTGAAGCCCTGGCGCTGCCAGAAACCGGCGTCGGGCAGCCGCGCGGGGACATCACCGGGATAGAGCAGCAGTGGGGCGTCGTCGAGGCCGTGGCCGCGCAGCGCTGGCTGGCGCTGGCCGTCGCTCTCCACCTCGCGATTCTCGGTGGCGCGGATCGCCGCGAGCGAGAAAGCGCGAACTGGAACGTCGGCGTAGCGCAGATCCTTGAGCGGTTCGGCCAGCAGCGACTCGAGCAGCGCAACCAGATGGGGGTGCTGATCCGGGGTGACGTGATCGGCCTTGGTGGCGGCGATCGCCAGCCGGTCGATACGCGGCGCGAACAGCCGGTTGATCAGGCCGCGCTTGCCATAGTCGAAGCTCTGCATCAGCGTGGTCAGGGCGGCGGCGAGATCCTCGAAGCGTTCGGGGCCGGCGTTGAGCGCACCGAGCACGTCGACCAGCACGATCTGACGATCGAAGCGGCGAAAGTGCTCGCGGTAGAACGGCTTGACCACGTGCTGCTGGTAGTGGCGAAAGCGCCGTGTCAGGGTCTTGTAGAGGCTCTCGGCGGGCAGCGCTTCGAGCTGGCGGCGGTCCGCCTCGGCGATGCCGGGCAGGGGAAAGAACTGCAGCACCGGCGCGCCTTCGAGCTCGCCGGGGAGCAGGAAGCGCCCCGGCTGCAGATGCGAGAAGCCGGCCTCGCGGGCCTGCCGGAGGGTGTCGGCATAAAGCCCCGCGAGCTCGGCCAGGCGGGTCTCGTCGAGCGTCTCGTCGGGGCGATGGGCGGCGACCGCGCGGCGCCACGGCTCGGCGAAGCGCTGGCGCTCGGGGCCCATGGCCGCGAGCTGGGTCTCGCTCCAGCCGAGGAAGTCGTGGCCGAGCAGCGGCAGGTCGAGCAGCCACTCGCCGGGATAGTCGATCAGATCCAGGGTCAGATTGGCGGTATCGCCGAGCAGGCCGCGGGCGCGCCGGGTCTTGAAGCGCAGCTTGAGGCGCAGCTCGCTGATCCCGCGGGTCGGCTCGGGCCAGCGCGGCGGCTCGCCGGAGAGGCTGGCGAGCGCCTCGTCGTAGGGGAAGCGCGGAATGCCCAGGTCAGGCTGCGACATCCGCTGGGCGCCCAGCAGGCGGCCTTCGCGGGCCGGCTTGAGCAGGTCCAGCCGGGCATCGATACCGGCATGACGCAGCTGGTTGACCAGCGAGGTCAGGAACGCGGTCTTGCCGGCGCGGGAGAGCCCGGTCACCGCCAGACGCAGCTGGCGATCGCGGCCGCGCTCGATCAGGTTGTGAATCTCTTGGGTCAGGTCTCGGGGCATCGCCTCGTTATCCGCACGCATTCGCCGTCAGGGTAGCTGAAATGTGTGGGTAAACCGCTGTTCAGGCAAGGGCCGCGCGGAAAAAGGACGCTCGGATACGCGAACGCCCCGCACAGGGCGGGGCGTTCTGGATGAGTCCGTATCGTCGCCGGGCGCTGAATGCGGCCGGCCTCGACGCACTCAGTTGGCGAAGGTGAGGTAGATCGCGAACACCAGCACCAGCAGCAGGATGCCCACCGGCACCGCGCCTTTCCACGGGGTCAGGTCGACTGCCTTGACGTCTTCCTGGATCCAGGCTTCACGCCGCGGCGCAATCTTGCCGATCAGCAGCATGCCGAGGATCAGCAGCACGAACACCCCGGCGACGAAGTGGTACTGGTTGGTCAGGTCGAGGATGGCGTTGAACGGCGGTACGAAGTAGCCCAGCGCGATCAGCACGATACCGCCGATCAGGCCGAAGATGGCGGCGCTCTCGGGGACGCGCTTGGTCAGCAGGCCGACGATCACCACCGCCAGGATGGGGATGAAGTAGATCGCGTTCATCGTCTGCAGATAGTCGAACAGGCTCTCCTGGCCGGCCAGCAGCGGGGCGATCGCCATCGATGCCACCGCCATGATCCAGCCGAATACCTTGCCCGACTTGACCACCTCGGCCTCGCTGGCGTCCTTGCGGAACACGCCCTTGTAGAGGCCCAGGCTGAACAGGGTGGTGGTGCTGTTGAGTGCCGAGTTGAACGAGGAGAGGATGGCGCCGACCATCACCGCGGCGAAGAAGCCGGTCAGCCACGGCGGCAGCAGGTGGAACACCAGATGGCCGTAGGCCTGGTCCTGGGCGATACCGTCGCCGGCGTAGAGCTGGAAGGCGATGATCCCCGGCAGCACCAGATAGAGCGGGCCGAGCAGCTTGAGGAAGCCGGTCAGCAGCACACCTTTCTGGCCTTCGGCGAGGCTGCGCGCGGCGAAGGTACGCTGGATGATCTGCTGGTTGGTCGACCAGTAGAAGAGGTTGATCAGGAAGACACCGGTGAACAGCGTCGGCCACGGGACCTGCTGGTCCGGCCCGCCGAGGGAGTTCAGACGCTCCGGCTGAGCTTCTTGGATCGCGTGCCAGCCGGCGGCGATGCCATTGCCACCACCCACCGCGTCGAGCCCCAGGTAGACGATCAGCAGGCCGCCCACCAGCAGGCCGATGGCATTGATGGTGTCGGACACCGCGACCGTGCGCAGGCCGCCGAACAGCGCATAGATCGCGCCGATCAGACCCACGCCCCAGACCGTCAGCCACAGCAGGGTCGTGCTCGAGTCGATGCCGGTCAGCACCGGCAGGTCGAGCATCCCCTGCAGGCCCACGGCGCCCGAGTAGAGAATGATCGGCAGCAGGATCACCGCGTAGGCGATCAGGAAGATCACGTTGCAGATCAACTGGGTGGTCGGGCCGAAGCGCTCCAGCAGCAGTTGCGGCACGGTGGTGATGCCGCTGCGCAGAAAGCGCGGCAGGAAGAACAGCGCCAGCAGCACCAGCGCAACCACCGCGACCACTTCCCACGCCATCACGCTGAGACCGTCGGCGAAGGCGGCGCCGTTGAGCCCGACCATCTGCTCGGTGGAGAGGTTGGTCATCAGCAGCGAACCGGCGATCAGCGGGAAGGTCAGGCTGCGTCCGGCGAGAAAGTAGCCGCGGGTGTTGCTGAGATCGTCACGGTGGGTGATACGCCATGTGATCAAGGCGACCAGCCCCGTGAAAAAGAGAAACGAGATCAGAGTCCATGCGTGCATTGGGGCAGTTCCTGGTTGAATGCATCCCGGCGGCGCCGTCTCGGGCTTGCCGCATTACGCTGCGGAGTGTCGGGTAAGTGGGCGGAAAGCGCTATTCGCCATTTGTCTGACATAGCCTTTGCAATGTCTAGGCATGGGCACGGGCTCGGCGGAGTCGGCGTGACCAGGGGGATAGACAGGTGAGTCGAGCAACGAGAGCTGCACGGTAGGCGTGCCGAAAAGGGCGGTGGCAGGCGGCTCGGGCGCCCGGCGGGACAGCCCCGGGGGTAGCTGAAAACGGCCAGATACGCCATTATGCCCAGCCAGCGGCATCGCCGGGATGGCAGCATGACGTCAGATACCGGCCTCCATGGGTACCTTGTCGGAGGCTGGTGGCAGTCACTACGCCGCGTGCCCGAGGCGGCGCGCTCGAGACGTCGGCACGGCTTGGCGGCGGCGCCTATGCTAGACTGCGGCTGTCATAGAAGCACGGATGCTTCGCTATCCCGTCGTTTTTCGTCGCCAGTTATCATCGCGTCGCCCTTGCCATGGCAAGGCGAGGTGTCGTCGGCGCGCTTCGTTGCCGCCTGCCGCGGCAGGTTCGGCCCGGTGTCCGTGGTGGCGCCGGATGAGCGTGTTGTTACCGGACAAGATAGTTTTGAAAGGAGTGTGAGTGTGAGTGCATCGATCCGGCAAGGTAACCTTGAACGACGCAAGGGGCTGATACCCGCGGTGGCCCTGACCGGGCTGCTGCTTGGCGGCATCGCCCAGAACGTGCTGGCCTTCGGCTTCGACGACGTCGCCAAGCAGGCCGAAGAGCTCTCCCAGCAGGGTTACAGCGAACCGGAACGCAATCTGCCCGATGAGCTGCGCAACCTGAACTTCGCCCAGTACGAGCAGATCCAGTTCAAGCGCGATCGCGATGTCTGGAGCGGCGACGGGGTGCCGTTCACGCTGAGCTTCTTCCACGAAGGCATGCATTACGACAGCGCGATCAAGCTGCACAGCGTCGACGAGCAGGGTGAGGTGCACGACTTCGCCTACAAGCCCGACGATTTCACCTACGGCGACCTGAAGCTCTCGGACAAGGTCAAGAACAGCACCGACCTGGGCATCGCCGGTTTCAAGGTGAACTACGCGCTCAACGACAATCCGCGCAAGGACGAGACCATGGTCTTCCTCGGCGCGAGCTATTTTCGCGTGGTCGGCAAGGATCAGGTCTACGGTGTCTCCGGGCGCGGCCTGGCGGTCGATACCGGTCTCTCCTCGGGTGAAGAGTTTCCGCGCTTCAAGGAATTCTGGGTCGTCAAGCCGAGCAAGAGCAGCCAGTACCTGACCATCTTCGCGCTGCTCGACTCGGCCAGCGTCACCGGCGCCTACCGCTTCGTGCTGCGCCCCGGCGCCGATACCGTGGTCGACGTCAAGTCGCGGCTCTATCTGCGCCGTCCGATCGAGAAACTCGGCATCGCGCCGCTCACCAGCATGTATCTCTATGGCCCGGCGCAGCCCTCTTCCGAGCTCAACTATCGCCCCGCCATCCATGACTCCAACGGTCTTTTGATCAGCGACTCGCAGAACGGCTGGACCTGGCGTGCCCTGGCCAACCCGGCCAAGCTGATGATCAACGAGCAGGCGACCCCGCGGCTGCGTGGCTACGGCCTGATGCAGCGCAACCATGACTTTTCCGCCTACCAGGATATCGCCAACCGCTACGATCTGCGTCCCAGTGCCTGGGTCGAGCCGCAGAACGAGTGGGGCGCGGGCAAGATCGAGCTGATCCAGATTCCGACCCCCAACGAGACCAACGACAACATCGTCTCGATGTGGCTGCCGGAGACCGCGCCCGAGCCGGGTACGCCCCTGGACTACGACTACCGCTTCACCGTGACCAAGAACGAGAGCCGCTACGCCGATCCGTCGCTGGCCTGGGTCGAGCAGACCCGCCGCTCGCGCGGTGAGGTGCTCAAGGACAATCTGGTGCGTGAAGCCGATGGCTCGCTGGCCTTCGTGATCGATTTCGACGGTGCCGCGCTCTCCGGGCTTGGTGACGACGCCAATATCAGCGTCCAGGCCAGCGTGGGTGACAATGGCGAGCTGGTCGGCAGCCGCGCCGAGCCCAACCCGGCCACCGGCGGCTGGCGCGTGTTCGTCAAGGTCAAGCGCAGCGACAACAGCAAGCCGCTGGATATCCGCGCCTACCTCAACAAGGGCGACCAGCGTCTCTCCGAAACCTGGTACTACAGGCTGCCCGCCAATGGCTGATGCGACTCCCTCACAGCGGATCGCATCGGCTGACCAGTACCTCGAGCGCCTGGCGCTCGAGGCCCAGGACCGCGACGCGCGCCGTCGCCTGCTGGCGAGCGATCTGGATACTCACGACATGGCGGCGCTGCATGCGGCCCTGGGTGGGCACGAGCCGGACCCTGAGGACCCTGCGGCGCAATCGGTAGGGCGGCGGCTGGCGCTGGCCTATGCCGAGCCGCCGTTGGCACCACCGGAGGTGCTCACCACCGACGCGGCGGGGATCACCCGCTTGCAGACCGCACCGCCGATGCAGCGCACGCCGCTGGCACCGGAGGCGTGGTCGACCAACCCGTTCGTGCGTTTCGGGCAGCGCTTTCGCAACTGGGTGGGGCGCGGCTTCCGCCGTCGGGTGCGCCCGGCCAAGCCCAAGCCGCGCTGGCAGTGGGTCGCCACCGGGCGTCGCTGGGTGCTGCTGGTACTGATTTTTGGCCAGAGCGTGATCGCCGCCAACCAGATGCGCACGGTGCTGCCGGGGCAGGGCGCCCAGTGGCTGGAGATGGCCATTCTGGGGCTGTTCGTGCTGCTGTTCGCCTGGGTGTCGGCGGGTTTCTGGACCGCGCTGATGGGCTTTTTCCAGCTTTTGCGCGGGCGCGACCGCTACGCCATCGATTCGGAAGTAGGCGACGAGCCGATCGACCCGAGTGCGCGTACCGCACTGCTGGTGCCGATCTGCAACGAGGACGTGCCGCGGGTGTTCGCGGGAGTGCGCGCGACCCTGGAGTCGCTGCGCCAGAGTGGTAATGATCGTCACTTCGATCTGTTCATCCTGAGCGACACTTTCGATCCCGACACGGCGATCGCCGAAACGCACGCCTGGCTGGCGCTGTGTCGCGATCTCGATGCCTTCGGCCAGGTCTTCTATCGCCGGCGCCAGCGCCGGGTCAAGCGCAAGAGCGGCAACCTCGACGACTTCTGCCGTCGCTGGGGCGCGCTCTATCGCTACATGCTGGTGCTCGATGCCGATAGCGTGATGAGCGGTGCCTGCCTGACGCGCCTGGTGCAGATGATGGAGGCACATCCGGATGCCGGCATCGTGCAGACCGCGCCGCGCGCCTCGGGGCGTCTCAATCTCTATGCGCGCATGCAGCAGTTCGCGACCCGTGTCTACGGCCCGCTGTTCACGGCCGGGCTGCACTTCTGGCAGCTAGGCGAGTCGCACTACTGGGGCCACAACGCGATCATTCGCATGGCGCCGTTCATGCGCCACTGCATGCTCGCGCCGCTGCCCGGCAAGGGCTCGATGTCGGGTGAGATCCTCTCCCACGACTTCGTCGAGGCGGCGCTGATGCGGCGTGCCGGCTGGGGTGTCTGGATCGCCTACGAGCTCGAGGGCAGCTACGAGGAGATGCCGCCCAACCTGCTCGACGAGCTCAATCGCGACCGTCGCTGGTGTCACGGCAACCTGATGAACTTCCGGCTGTTCCTCTCCAAGGGGATCCACCCGGTCCATCGTGCGGTCTTTTTGACCGGCCTGATGTCCTACATCTCGGCGCCGCTGTGGTGTCTGTTCCTGGTGCTGTCGACGGCGCTGCTGGCCGTGCATACCCTGAGCACGCCGAACTACTTCCCCGAGCCGGGGATGATGTTCCCGGTCTGGCCGCAGTGGAATCCGACCCTGGCCGTGGGCCTGTTCGGCGCCACCGCGACGCTTTTGTTCCTGCCCAAGGTGCTGAGCGTGGTGCTGGTGTGGATCCAGGGCAGCCGGCAGTTCGGCGGGCCGTTCAAGGTCTTCGTCAGCATGGTGCTGGAGTCGCTGTTCTCGATGGCGCTGGCGCCGGTGCGGATGCTGTTCCATACCCGCTTCGTGCTCACCTCGCTGATGGGTTGGGCGATCCAGTGGCGCTCGCCATCGCGCGAGAACAGCGACACCACCTGGGGTGACGCGATCCGCAACCACTGGAGTCAAACCCTGATCGGCGCGGTGTGGGCGACCGGGGTCTACTTCATGGAGCCGACCTTCCTGTGGTGGCTGTCGCCGATCGTCGGCGCGATGATGCTGTCGATCCCGGTCTCGGCGCTGTCGAGCCGGGTGGGCCTGGGCAGCGCCTGCTTCCGCGCGCGGCTGTTCCGCATTCCCGAGGAGACCCATCCGCCACGCGTGCTGCGGCGGATGGTGCGCCATCTGGGGCGGATGAATGCGGCGGCGGCCACTCCGCACTTCGTGCAGGTGGTGGTCGACCCGGTCGCCAATGCGCTGGCCACGGCGCTGGGCACCTCGCGTCACGCCACGGCGGAACCGCTGCGCCGGCGCCGGGCAGAGCGCGTGGCGGCGGCGGCGACCCGTGGGCCCGCGGCGATGGGCAATCTCGAACGGCTGGCGTTTCTCGACGATCCGGTGATGATGTCGCAGCTGCACTTCCGCGTCTGGAGCGATAAGCAGGCGCACCGGGAGTGGTTCGAATCCGGCATGCCGTCGCGCGAGTCGACCCGGGTGCCAGTGTTCGCCTGAGCTAGGGATGCAGGGCGAACGCCAGGATGGGCCGACGATCGTCGGCCCATTGCGTTGATGGGCGGTCGCGACCGTGAAGATTGTGCCCGGGGTGTCTATTCTTGAGGCGACGGCGGCAAGCGCCGCCTCGACACCCCTCATCGGAATCAAGGAGTGACTCTATGGGCTTTATCTTGTGGCTGATCATCGGGGGTATCGCCGGCTGGATCGCGGGTAAGGTGATGCGCGGCGGCGGCTTCGGCATCCTCGGCAATATCGGCGTGGGTATCGTCGGCGCCGTGATCGGCGGCTTCATCTTCAGTCTGCTGGGGCTCTCCTCCAACGGCTTGATCGGTTCGTTGGTGGTGGCCACGATCGGTGCCATCATCCTTTTGTGGGTGGTGGCCAAGATCAAGAAGGCCTAGCCCTCGCGCCAACCGGCGTGAAAGGCGCGGGCCGTGCGGCGGGGCTTTGCGGCCCCGCCTGTCGCGCTTGGCGGGGCACGCCGCGTCTTCGGGCGTGCCCGGCGGCGTGAATCGGGTAGAATGAGATCTTTCGACGGCCAGAGATCTGCAAGGAATGCCTGATTCAAAGACCGCCGTGTCCGGCACGCAAAGCGCCGGCCAGAAGGAGCGTTTCATTGGCCTGGAGTGGCTGCGCTTCTTTCTCGGCCTGTATATCGTCATCTTCCATACGCTGCACACCTATCCCTCGATCAGCAGCTGGTCGCACTATGTGACCGATATCGGCTTCTTCTCGACCAGCGCGTTCTTCGTGCTCTCGGGGTTTCTGCTGACCCACGTCTATCTCGACGACGCGCATCGCATGCGCGAGCCGGTCAAGAGCTTCTTACTCAAGCGTTTCTCGAATCTCTATCCGATTCATATCGGCTCGCTGATCCTGGCGATGAGTGTGTCGGCGCTGGTCGGCTATCTCGCCATTGCGCCGGGTGACAGCGACATCTCGCTGCGCTTCGTGGTCTACGACGTCAACAACGACATCGGCCAGCTCGACTGGAAAAGCCTCAACCACACCATGTCGCCGCTGGAAACGGGCATCAATCTGCTGCTCAACCTGACCCTGCTGCACGCCTGGAATCCGCTCTATCTGACCTTCAATCCGCCCTCCTGGTCGATCTCGGCGCTGTTCTTCTTCTATCTGACCTTCCCGTGGCTGGCGCCGCGTCTGCGCCGGGTACTGCATCCGCGGCGCGCCATGCTGTGGGTCAATCTGATCTATCTGATTCCTCCGCTGATCGTGGTCTTCACCACCAATTACGGGGTGCCGGAGACCGGCATTCTGCACCGCAATCCGCTGATCCGGCTGCCGGAGTTCGCCGCCGGCATTCTGCTCTATACGTTCTATGCCCAGCAGCGTTCGGCGGGGCGCTCGATGTCGCCGAGCCGGCAGCTGCTGGCACTGCTCGGCGTGTCTGCCAGCATTGCGGTGGCGCTGTTTCTGCTCGGGCGCGGACACGCCTGGTACTACCTGCTGCATGATGGACTGCTGCTGCCGGCGCAGCTGACGCTGGTCTACGTGGCCGCGCAGTGGGGCGAGCCCAGGAGCCGACGGATCAAGCGCCTGGCCTCGCGTCTGGGCGGCGCCTCGCTGCCGATGTTCGCCCTGCACGTGCCGCTGTATGCGGTGTTCTCGCGGGTCGAGCGGGTGCTCTCGGGGGATCCGGGGCTGTGCCTGAGCGACTTTCGCGGCTGCCTGGCCGCGGCCGGCGAGGTGCATCTGTGGCTCTATCCGGTCTTTCTGCTGCTCACGGTGCTGTTCTGTATCGTGTTCCAGGAGCAGTTCGTGGTCCGGGTCCGGCGCTGGCTGCTGCGCCATCTGCTGCACAAGACGCCGCGCACGCATGTCGACAAGATGAGCTGATTTGGCGACCCGCGCGATGCCCCGGCGACCTGGCGGTCGGCGGGGCGTTCGCTTTCCGGTATACTGTGCCGCCGCGTCCGTGGCGGTCTTCTCGATCGTCAAGCGGACGTCCTGTCTTCGGCGTTTCACGAGGTCTCTCTTTGCGCGAACTTCTCGTCCAGTGGTGGGCTCAGCAGCTGACACTCTGCGGTTGGCCCGAGGGCGCCGATCCGCGCCAGGCGCTGTCGCCGGTGCAGGCGCGGGAGCGTCTGCAGACGCTGGCGATCACCGATCGCGACGAGTTCGCCTGGCGGCTGTGGGAGAGCGCGGTCGATGGGCAGCAGCCACCGCTGTCGCGTCTGGCGACGCTCGAACTGCTGGCGCTGGGTGGGGCGGCAGGGTGGCTCGAGGGCGAGCGCCAGGCCGCCTGGCTTGCCTGGCTGGCGGCGGAGATCATGACCGCCTACCCCTCGCTGACCCGCTGGCGCGCGGCGCTGGCGCCGTGGAGCGATCCGCTGCTGGATGCCGCCGGGCGCGCGCTGGCCAAGCGTGAACGTCAGGGTCGTGGGGTCGACTGGCAGGCGCTGGGGCGTCAGCTGGAAGGGGCGCAGGCGGTGCCCGAGTCGCTGTGGGCCGATCAGCTGTGGGGGGCGCGCGCGACCTTCGCCCCGGTGCTGTGCTGGCCGTTCACCCCCGACCCCGACGAGCGCTTGGGGTGGCAGCGTCTGCTGCGTGAAGAGCTCGATATCGCCGGGCGCGATGCGCTGCTCGCGGGCCTCGAGTGGCTGGCGCGTCAGGGCTATCGTTACGGCTGGGACATGGATGCCGCCCGGCTCGGGCGCGAGGGCCCGAAGGAAGCCGAGACCTGGCTCGCCTCGCTCGGCGAGCAGCGCGAGTATGGCCAGGTGCTGGTCGCCTTCCTGGCCCGCGCGGAGCCGCTCGAATGGGCGGCCTGGGACTGGCTGCGGCTGATCGACCAGGCTTATCTTGGCTTCGGCGCGGGCTGGCTGTCGGCGCAGGAGGCCGAGACCTTCGCTGCCCACGGTCTGGACCTTCTGCAGCAGCGCTACGCCGACTGGCCCGCCATGGCCCACGCCTACCAGCGTGGTCGCAGCCTGTTCGAGGGGCGTGATCTGTGCGCTGACCTCGAAGCCGATTGGGGCCGCCTGCTGGGGGCGACCGGCAGCCCCTGGCAGACCCCGCTGGCACACAGCCTCGACGATGGCCGTCGCCAGCAGGCGCGGCGCGTGGTGCGTGAGCGTCACGCCTCGGCCGACGCCTGGGTGCTGGCGCTGGCGGCGGTGCGGGAGCCGGACCTGGCGACCCGCCGGCAGCTCGGCGAGCCGCTGGCACCGGCGCGGCGTGAGGATGCCGAGCGCTATCTCAACGAGGTGCTGACGCTGCGCCGGGACGAACCGCTGACGGCGCTGGCGCGCTACTGGATGCCGGCTCAGGCGCATCATCTCAACCAGTTGGCGGCGGATGCGCGTCACCCCGGCGCGGCAGGCAGCGGTCGCGTGGCGGGCGAGCGGCGTCAGGCGTTGAAGGCGTGCGCCGATCACGCCGCGACCATCTTCATGGCCGAGAAGTACGCTTTCTATCTGCTCATGGCGGCGGACAGCGAGCGCTACGCGCCGGCCGAGCTGCAGGCGCAGGCGCGTTCGCTGGCGGGTGCGCTCGGGCGCTTCTATGCTACGCCGCAGACGCTGCTCGCGGCCTGGCTGACGTGGGAGACGCTGCTCAGCCCCGAGGAAGCGCCGGAGGAGACCGGGCTGGGCGATGATATCGCCTGGCATCTGCGCGACCCCGGCTCGCGCTTTCACTGGCTGACGCCGGTCTTCGATAGCCAGTGGCAGGAGCCGGGGCCGCGCCCGAGTCTCGAACAGTTCACTGCGATCTCGCTAGCCGGGCCGCTCAACGAGGCGGCGTGGCAATGGCCGTTGCCGCTGGCGGCGGAGGATCGGCGCGCGCTGCAGGAGTGGCTGGAGCATCAGTACGCACTGCAGGGGGCCGTGGGGCTCACCGAGTTTCTCGATTTCCTGCTCGAGGCGGGGGATCGTCAGGAGTATCAGATCAACTACGCGCCCTATACGCTCAATCGGCGCCGGCTGGCCGAGGAGATCGCGATTCTCGAGTCCGGTGACTGCGGCGAGGAGGAGCGGGTGCATCTGCTGCGGCTACGCCATGTGCGCGACAACGCCTGCGGCTGCAACGACGAAGACATGACCGCCTGGGATATCGCCCAACTGGTCGATCTGAGTCTCGCCGGGCGCCAGCTCGACTGGCTCGACGATGCCACGCTGACGCGCTATCTCGAGGCAGCGGGGCGCCTCGCCGAGCGCCACTACAGCAGCTGGCAAGCCTACGCCGAGGGGCTCTACAGCGGTTTCGGCTTCTTTATGGACGACACCCCGGAGCGCGACGATTTCCTGCGCCGCTTCCGTGAGGCGTTGAATGCCTGGCTCGGCGCCTCGCCGCTGCTCGCCGGCAGCTGGGCGAGTCTCGACTTCCCTGGTCGTCCGGGGCGCCACTCGACGCCGCTGCACGTCGACGTGCTGGTGGGCGGGCCGCACCGGCTGCACTGAACGCGCCGCCGCGATCGAGTCTCGCTTTCATCGCGATAGGGCTCGTCAAAGCCCTAGCGATGACATATCATCCGCGATGTGCTACGCCCGTCGGCCAGACGGCGCGTGGTTTTTTTGTTCCTGACTATCGATGATTCGAGCCGAATACTGGCCGCTTTGGCGGTGATACCCCCACCGGTGTCACCACCACAGCGACTCAATTCGCCCGATGGCGCTTGCCCGGTCTTGAGACGTCCGCGGCGTGTATCGAGGCATGCCCGTGGTGGCTCACCGGTGAATGAGGTTGCGCTGAATGCTCAAACGCACGGCCCTGGGGTTGGCCATCGCCTTTGTCGTGAGTGGCTGTTCGACCCCCGCACAACAACAACAGGTTCACGCGCAGTACGCGCTTCCGGTGGCCAAGTCGCGCTTCGTCGTCGCCCAGCAGACGCCGGCGGCATCACCGCCCCGGACGCATCAGCAGGCACGCCAGGTGCGTGACTACCGCCAGCCTTCCCCCGTCTCGCCTACCATCATTCGCGAAGCGCTGCTCGATGAGCACCAGCGCTGGGTCGGCACCCCCTATGCACTCGGCGGCAATGGCCGTCACGGCATCGACTGCTCGGCGCTGATGCAGCATGTGTTCACCGAGGCCTTCTCGCTCGAGCTGCCGCGCACCACCGAGGAGCAGGTCCAGGAGGGCAGCCGCGTCTCGCGCAGCGATCTCAAGGCCGGCGATCTGGTCTTCTTCCGTCCGCCAGGGCCCTACAACCATGTCGGTGTCTACGTCGGCGATGGCTACTTCCTGCACGCCTCGACGTCGCAGGGGGTCAAGCTGTCGCGGCTCGACAATGTCTACTGGGGACGCTACTACTGGCAGGCACGGCGCCCCATGGAGCGCACCCAGCTGGCGCAGCGGGTGGTTCTGGCCAGCGAGGGCTGAGGGTCACCGCAGCTTACGTGTTGCGCCATGCGCGCCGCGATGGAAGTAGACAAAAGGAAGTAGACAAAAAAGGGCAGCCGAGAGGCTGCCCTTTGTCGTTGCGCCCGCATGAGCGGGGCGCCGCGGTGTGCGACTCAGTGCTCGTGGCCGCCTTCACCGTGAACGTGGCCATGGGAGACCTCGTCTTCGGTCGCTTCACGCACCTCGGTGATCTCGACGTCGAAGTTGAGCTTCTCGCCGGCCAGCGGGTGGTTGCCGTCGACGGTGACGGTGTCGCCTTCGACCTTGGTCACGGTGACCATCAGCGGGCCTTCCTGGGTCTGGGCCTGGAACTGCATGCCCGGCTGGACTTCCTCGACGCCCTGGAAGGCGTCGCGCGGCACTTCCTGTACCAGCGCCGGCTGTACTTCACCGTAGCCTTCGCTCGGCTCGACGGCGACCGTGAGCTTGTCACCATTGGTGCGGCCTTCGAGCTGCTTCTCCAGCCCCGGGATGATGTTGCCCGCGCCGTGAAGATAGGTCAGCGGATCGCGGCCTTCCGAGCTGTCCAGGACCTCGCCCGCGTCGTTGGTCAGGGTATAGTGAAAAGCGACCACGGAGTTCTGGGCAATCTGCATCTGGGAACCTTTGCGTTTGTGCATGTCTCCAATATCGTAACGTGCCATGGCTTCCGTGTCAGGTGGTGAGCGGCTGTCATGGGCGAAAACCATGCCTCTCGCCCGGCATTCACCGGCAGTTGCGCCGGATCGAGGCTGTGAGTACCCTGCGGAAGGCATTGATATCGTGATCTCTGGGGTGAGGAGAGGTGTTGCATGACCGTGTTTATCGTATGGCTCGTCGCCTTTGCCGTGCTGCTGTTCCTGGCGCTCAAGGCGTGGGATGGGGCGCTGGGTGGCGCGGTTGAGCGCTGGCTGCCGGCGCAGCTCAGAGGGGATCCGGCGCAGGATCGCTGGATGGTGTCGGTGGCGTTGGCGATCCTGGGGGCGACGTTCATCGTCAAGCCGATCTCGATGCTGCTGACGCTGATTCTGCTGGCACTGCTGGTGTGGGTCGGCAAGCGCCTGGCCTGCTGGGCGCTGCGTAAGGCCAAACTGCACTGAGCAGAATGTCGGCGATACTACCGGCCAGAGTGACGACGGGCGCTGTCGCGATGACAGCGCCCGTCGTGTTTTAGGCTCGGGAGCCCCCGGGCTCAGAGCCAGGTGGAGAGAGTGAGCGAGCCGAATCGATCGCTGCCGTCCTGCTCGTCGAACTCCTTGGTGCGCCACACCGAGCTGTAGGAGAGCTGCCAGCGGTCCCAGGACAGCGCCAGGCCGAGCTGGGCGTCACCGACCCAGGGGCGACGATCCACCGAGTGGCTGTCTTCGAAGGTGTTGCCGTCGAGCAGCATGTTGTGGGCCATGAGTCGGCCCTCGAGATTGGCGAAGAGATACCAGTTGAAACCGCTGTTCTCGCGGAAGTAGACCCGACTGCCCTGTGACGGCGCCACCGCCGGCACGCCGAAGCTCTGGTCGAGTCCCTCGCCCAGGCGCAGGCCCAGACCGCTGGCAGCGTAGGTGTAGAGGTTGCCCACGGCGAAGCCCACCGAGGGGCCGAATTCGGTCTCCAGGCCGCCTAAGTGGGCGGTCTTCCACCAGGCGGTCTCGTAGGCCACATTGACGAAGGGCTCGTTGTGAAGCTGGTTGTGCCAGCCTTCGGGCTCGTCGCTGCCGATCCAGTGGTGGAAGTTCTTCTGTACCGTACGCGCACCCGAGCCGGGGCCGACCAGGCCAGCGTCGAAGAACAGGCCGCTGGTGCGGCGCCAGCCGGGCGTGCGCGACTCGTCGAACAGTGAGAGCCCGGCATACAGGACGCCGGCGTAGGGGCGATCGTCCTCGACCAGGCTGCGCTGATCGATGTCCTCGGGGGTGTAGATCTGCTGGCCGAAGCGATAGGCGGCGCCGTCCAGCGTGGCGCCGCTCCAGCCCGGTAGGATGTCGGCGAGCCGGCGCGTCCAGTGACCGGCACTTGGCGCGAAGGACCAGCCGATCTCGAGGCCGTTGGTGTAGTGACCGTCGCCGCCGCTGGCGAACAGGTCGTTTTCCGCTTTGAGCGTGAGCAGGCCGTCGGCGCCGGCGGCACCCGACAGCAGCACTGCGGCCAGGCCGGCCGTGGCTGTTATGCGTCCCTTCATGTCCCTGTCATTCCCTTAAGAGTCTTAACCACAGAACATACGATAGCGTATGTAAAGTGCGGGCGACAGGCGAAAATAGTATCAGGCTAACGATGCGCGCCGAGCGCCTGCTAGAACGCAGAAACGGTGCCCCGTAGGACACCGTTTCGTGGCCGCTGACCTGAGATCAACGCGCAGAAGCGCGCCGCCGGCAGGCGTCAGTAGGGGGCGACGCTGACGCTGGAGCCGCTGGCGATCAGGCGCACGCGCTGGCCGACCTGCCAGTTGCGATCGGCCTTCTGCACGACCACGACGTTCTGACCGCTGTCCTGGCGGATCTCCAGCTCGTAGGCGTCGACGCGATCGGTCGCCTGCTGGATCTTGCTGCCGGCGATGGTGCCACCGATCGCACCCGCCGCGGTGGCCAGGGTCTTGCCGGAGCCACCGCCCACCTGGTTGCCGAGGAGGCCGCCGATCACCGCGCCGCCCAGGCTGCCCAGGACGCTCTCGCCGTTACCACCCTGGATCTGTACCGGGCGCACCGACTGAATGGTGCCGTAGCTGACCGACTGTGCGGTCTCGGCTTGATTGCCACGGTAGACGTCGCCCGAGTAGGTCGAGTTGTTGGCGCAGCCGGCCAGCGCCAGCACGCTCATGGCCAGCGCGGGGATAAGCAGTTTCTTCATGTTCACTCCTCCTGAACCTAGCAACATAGCGTTGTGCCAAGAATATTAAAACAGTGTTTCCGAACTCGTCCAGCATTTCTGCCGCGGCCGGCCCGACTTAGTGTAGGCGGCCTGCGACGAACTTGCCGCCGCTGCACGCTCACGCATCCTCGTCGTCTTCCTCATCCTCGTCCCAGCACAGGCTGCCGGCATCGAGCAGCGCGGCCAGCACGACGGCCGCCTCGGGGTGGTCCAGGCTCTCCTGGCCCAGGGGCTCGGCCTCGCACAGGCGTTGCGCCAGCGCCGGATCGCACTCGAGGGCGTCGCCGTCGGCGAACAGCGTCGCCCGGGTCGGCGTCTGCCCCCGCCAGGCGAAGCGTGAGCCGGGACTATGCAGCAGGTGCTTGCCGGCGGTCAGTGCTGCCTTCACCTCGGCTGGATCGCTTGGGCTGTCGCTGGGTACCAGCTGATCGAGATACTTGGGCTGGGTCATGGCGCGACCGAACCATTGCGCCATCTGATCCGGGCGATCGATGGTGGCCAGCAGCAGCGCGCGCACGCGCTCCACCGCGGCGTCGTCCAGCTCACCGGGGTGCTGCGGCGGCTGCAGATCGGCATCGGTGTAGCGCTGGCTGTCGCCGAGCTGCTCGCCGATGTAGTCGGCGAAGGCAGTGACTGTCTCGTCGACCGAGGGCGCGCGAAAGCCGATCGAGAAGGTCATGCAGTCATCCGAGGCGCTGACCCCGTGATGGGCTACGCCCGGCGGCAGGTAGAGCATGTCGCCGGGTTCCAGGACCCAGTCCTGATCGGGCTGGACCTCGAAGGTGTCGAGAATGCGCAGATCGATCCCGGCGATCAGCGGCGCATCGTCGCCGGGCTTGCCGCCCAGCTGCCAGTGGCGTCGTCCGCTGGCCTGCAGCAGGAAGACATCGTACTGGTCGACATGCGGGCCGACGCTGCCGCCGCTGGGGGCGTAGCTGACCATGATGTCGTCGAGCCGCCACTGCGGCAGGAAGTCGAACTGGGCGAGCAGTGCGGCGACCTCGGGCACGTAGTGGTCGACTGCCTGCACCAGCAGTGACCAGCCGCTCTCGGGCAGGCGCGCGAAGGTGGCGTCGTCGAACGGGCCTTGGCTCACCTGCCACGCCTTGTCCGGGCCCTGCTCCTCGACCAGGCGCGACTCGACCTCGGGTTCGCAGGCCAGGCCGGCGAGGTCGTCCGGATCCAGGGGCGAGACGAAGTCAGGCAGTGCGCCGCGGATCAACAGCGGCGACTTCTGCCAGTGGCGGCTCAGGAACTGGGCGGGCGTCAGGCCGCCCAGCAGCGTGCGCGGGGTATTGGCGACGGTCATGGCATCCTCCTGCGGTGGGGCGGGCGCGCTCAGGCGCCCAGCGCCTTGGCCTGGGCGGCGGCGTTGCCCGTGTAGGTGCCCGGGGTCAGCGCCTTGAGCTCGCGCTTGACCTCGTCCGGCAGCGCAAGGGTGTCGATGAAGGCGGCGAAGCCCGCCTGGTCGATACGCTTGCCGCGGGTCAGTTCCTTGAGCTTTTCGTAGGGCTTTTCGATGCCGTAGCGGCGCATCACGGTCTGGATGGGCTCGGCCAGCACTTCCCAGCTGTTGTCCAGGTCGGCGTCGATGCGTTCCGGGTTGGCTTCGAGCTTGCTGATGCCCTTGAGCGTCGCCTGGTAGGCGATCAGGCCCTGTGCCAGGCCGGTGCCGAGGTTACGCAGCACGGTGGAGTCGGTCAGGTCGCGCTGCCAGCGGGAAATCGGCAGTTTCTGGGCCAGGTGCGTCAGCACGGCGTTGGCGATCCCCAGATTGCCCTCGGAGTTCTCGAAGTCGATCGGGTTGACCTTGTGCGGCATGGTCGATGAGCCGA
This sequence comes from Salinicola sp. DM10, assembly GCF_017306975.2. NCBI lineage: Bacteria > Pseudomonadati > Pseudomonadota > Gammaproteobacteria > Oceanospirillales > Halomonadaceae > Salinicola > Salinicola sp. DM10. The sequence continues at coordinate 976,935 of NZ_JAFLEN020000001.1, read as the reverse complement.
TTTCGCCGGCCACCGTGCGCTGTTTGAAGTAGCCCAGCGAGATGTAGCCCCAGACGTCGCGATCGAAGTCGATCAGGATGGTGTTGAAACGACACACCGCGTCGAACAGCTCGGCGATGTAGTCGTGGGGCTCGATCTGGGTGGTGTAGGGGTTGAAGGTCAGCCCCAGTTCGGCGACGAAGGTCTCCGCATTGGCCGCCCAGTCGATGTTCGGGTAGGTCGCCAGGTGAGCGTTGTAGTTGCCCACGGCGCCATTGATCTTGCCCAACAGCTCGACGGCCTCGATCTGCTGGAGCTGGCGACGCAGACGCGCGGCGACGTTGGCCATTTCCTTGCCCAGGGTCGTGGGGCTCGCCGTCTGGCCGTGGGTGCGCGAGAGCATCGGCTGGTCGGCATGCTTGTGGGCCAGAGCGACGATGGCGTCGGTGACCTCGTGCATCACCGGCAGCAGCACATCCTTCAGGCCGCCACGCAGCATCAGGGCGTGAGACAGGTTGTTGATGTCTTCGCTGGTGCAGGCGAAGTGGATGAACTCGGTGACGGCGTGGAGTTCGGCGTTGTCCTCGACCTGCTCCTTGAGGAAGTATTCCACCGCCTTGACGTCATGGTTGGTGGTGCGCTCGATGTCCTTGATGCGCTGGGCATCCTCGACGCTGAAGTTGGCGACGATGGCGTCGAGCCAGGCACTGGCGTCGGCTGACAGCGCCGGCACTTCCTTGATGCCGTCATGCGCGGCCAAGCGCTGTAGCCAGCGCACCTCGACGGTGACGCGGGCGCGGATCAGGCCGAACTCGCTGAAGTGCTGGCGCAGCGCGGCGGTCTTGTCGGCGTAGCGGCCGTCGACGGGAGAGAGGGCGGTGAGAGCAGAGAGTTCGATCATCTTGGGTTCCCGAAGCGTCGCGCGAGCGATGGGCTCGCGTTGGAAAAGGCGAAAAGGCGGCGCGGGCGGTCCGCGCTCAGTGGCCGTCGAGCTCGCGCAGGGCACGCTTGAGCGCGCCACGCTGGAAGATCAGGCTCCAGCGCCGGCCACCCTGCTGGTGCCACAGCAGGGCAAAGCGCACGCCGCCGAGCAGCGCGGTACGAATGCGCGGGGGCATGCCCGGGCTCTGCAGCAGGCTCGGCTCGCCCTGCACCACGATGCGGTAGCGGAAGGTCGAGAGCGTCTCCTGGTACAGCTCGCCGAGGCTGGCGATCACGTTGTCGTGGGTGTTGCCGAAGTGCTCGGCCTGGCCCTGGATGCGCCCCAGGCGCTCGCCCAGGGTGCGCATCATGGCCGGGTTCTTGCGCAGCTTCTGCATCAAAAGCACCATCGAGAAGCCGTAGCGCATCACCGCCGGGTCCGCCTGCTGGCGCGACATCACCGCCAGCAGGGTGTCGATACCCTGGCGCAGATTGTTGTGGTGGCCGCCGTAGATCGACTCGAAGGTGGGCGGGTCGGTCTCGAGCGTGGCGCGCACCAGCGTGTTCCAGGCGCGTTCGTCGCAGTGGCCGGTGCGCGCGAGCTGATCGACCACCGTGGCGGCCTGGAACACCCCGGCGAGGGCCAGCGCCTGACGGCCGCTGGCGCCCAGGGGGGCAGACTGGATGGGCGTTGGGTTCATGCCGAACGCGCGCTCCCTGTGAGTGAGGTGGGCTCGACCGCGCCGGCATCGGTCGTGGCGGTGGCGCGGATCACCGCACCGCCGAGGCAGACGTCGTCGGCGTAGAGCACCAGCGACTGACCCGGCGTGACCGCGCGCTGCGGGGTGTCGAAGTGCACCGCCAGGCCGCCATCGTCGAGCACCTGCACCTCGCAGGGTTCGTCCTGCTGGCGGTAGCGGGTCTTGGCGCGCAGGCGCGTGGTCTTGGGCGGGGCGCCGGCGATCCAGGCGGCGGGTTCGCAGTAGGCGGTGTCGCTGTAGAGCAGCGGATGCTCGCCCTGGACCACCACCAGCACATTGCGCGCGAGGTCCTTGGCGGCGACGAACCACGGATCTTCGCTGTGCGCCTTGAGCCCGCCGATGCCCAGGCCGCGGCGCTGGCCCAGGGTGTAGTACATCAGGCCCATGTGCTCGCCGACCACTTCACCCTCGGGGGTCTCGATACGCCCCGGCTGGGCCGGCAGATACTGCTTGAGGAAGTCGCTGAAGCGGCGTTCGCCGATGAAGCAGATGCCGGTCGAATCCTTCTTGCGCGCGGTGGCCAGGCCGTGGCGCTCGGCCAGGGCACGCACCTCGGACTTCTCGAGTTCACCCACCGGGAACAGCGTCTTGGCGATCGCCGCGCCTGGCACTGCGTGTAGGAAGTAGCTCTGATCCTTGTTGGCGTCGCGGCCCTTGAGCAGCTCGGCATGGCCATCCGCAGTGAGACGCCGGCGCACGTAGTGGCCGGTGGCGATCAGATCGGCACCGAGCATCTCGGCGTAATCGAGGAAGACTTTGAACTTGATCTCGCGGTTGCACAGGATGTCCGGATTGGGTGTGCGTCCGGCCTGGTACTCGGCGAGAAAGTGCTCGAACACGTTGTCCCAGTACTCGGCAGCGAAGTTGGCCGTGTGCAGCTTGATGCCGAGGCTGTCGCAGACCGCCTGGGCATCGGCCAGATCCGCCATCGCGGTGCAGTATTCGGTCCCGTCGTCCTCGTCCCAGTTCTTCATGAACAGGCCCTCGACGCGGTAACCCTGCTCGAGCAGGCGCAGCGCGGTGACCGAGGAGTCGACGCCACCGGACATGCCCACGATCACGGTGGTAGCGCCGGTCGCGGTCGGGCCCTCGGGTGTCTCGGATGGAGGTGTGGCAAGCGTCATGGCGAATCTCTGGCCGACAGGGTCCGTGGCGAGCGGGGCGCAACCCCCGGCACCGGCACGGGCCGCGAAATAAATGACCCGGGATTATAGCCGAAAGCGCGGGGCAGCATCGAGTGCGCCGCGCTGTCGGCTCGGTTGCCGGTGGCGTGGGCATGGCGGTGCGAGTATGGCGGGGAAAACTTGGCGACGAGCGTCTGGCGAGGCCGACGTCAGCGTTCGCGAATCGCGTCCAGCGGAAAGCGGCGGCCCTCGCGCACGTCACGCAGGCGCTGCATCACCACCGGGCTGCGCAGTCGGCGGGCGCGCTCGAGGTCATCGATCTCGTCGAAGGTCAGCCAGTGAGCGCTGACGATTCCCTTGTCGAGCGGGTTGCCCAGATGCGCCAGCGGTAGGCCCAGGAAGGCGTGGCTATGGAAGGTCAGGCCATCCTGGGTATGATGGACATAAAGGCCGAGATAGTCGGTGATCGCCACCTGCCAGGCCGCTTCCTCGCGCACTTCGCGTTCGGCGGCGGAGACCAGCCGCTCGCCGCGCTCGAGGTGGCCGGCCGGCTGGTTGTAGAGGCTGAACGGGCCGCCACGATCCTCTTCGACCATCAGATAACGGCCGGCGCGTTCCACCACGACGGCCACGGTCACGCGTGGTGTCCAGCGATTCATGTCATTTCTCTCCCCACTTCCCCACTCGAACGCTTCCACGGCGCACTCTGGCGGCCGGGCTGACTACGATCATACCGGGTCTGGCGTCGCGGCACAGCCCGTGCGGCCCTCCCCGAGGCTGCGCTCAGCGGCGTCGGCGCGTTCGCGCGCGGCCCGGAGCGGGTGCCGTCGGCAGGTTGAGCCGTTCACTGCGCCACGCCCCGGGAGCCAGCTCCCCCAACTGCCAGGGGCCGATCGCCACTCGCACCAGGCGCAGCGTCGGGTAGCCGATATGGGCGGTCATGCGGCGTACCTGGCGGTTGCGCCCCTCGCGCAGCTCGATCTCCAGCCAGGTGGTGGGGATGTCGCGGCGAAAGCGCACCGGCGGGTCGCGCGGCGCTGGCGGCGGGCCATCCAGCCGGCGAACTCGGGCCGGCCGCGTTGGGCCATCCTTGAGCGTCACGCCGCGGGCGAGCGCCGCCAGGGCGGCGTCATCGGGCGCGCCCTCGACCTGCACCCAGTAGCGTTTGGCCAGCTTGTGGCGCGGGTCGCTGATGCGGTGGATCAGGCCGCCGTCGTCGGTGAGCAGCAGTAGGCCCTCGGAGTCGTAGTCGAGGCGGCCGGCGGCGTAGACGCCGGGCACCGCCAGATGGTCGGCCAGGGTGGCGCGACCGCGATCATCGGTGAACTGGCAGAGCACCTGATAGGGTTTGTGCAGCAGGTAGATTCGACCCATGGATTTCGCGTCGAGGCGACTCCTGAAAAGGTGGGCAGGCAGCGTGACAGAGTGCGGCCGGCGAGTGACCGGGCGCAGGTGGTGGCCGCCGTCGGGCTGGCGTTAGAGCCCACGGCTAACTATTTTTTGTTCGGGCTTGCATCATGGCGATATCGGCCGCATCTTCAAGGGAACCTCGGGTCTTCAACGGTATCCAATACCCCACTGATACACGGCTCGATTCGCACCTGTGCGAGGCGGCCAGGTCGCCGACGCTGCACAGAGTACCGGTGCAGGGCGCCAGACGCACCCGCCGCGATACCCGTGCAACGGTAGACGAACCCGGTCCGTGCACTCAGGAATTCATCCTTACCATGTTAGAGATCGTAGATAGCGTGTCGTCCGATTCCCATGGGGAGCCGGCGCGTCTCGGCATGACGCGCCCTCCCGACCCTGATCACCACGAGCAGGGAGACGTTGCCGAACAGGCGTCGGAGCCGAAGCTGGCGCCGCCGCCGATGTACAAGGTCGTACTCTACAACGACGACTACACCCCGATGGAGTTCGTCGTCGAGATACTTCAGCGTTTCTTCGCCATGGACAGTGAGAAGGCGGTGCAGATCATGCTCGCCGTGCACACCCAGGGGAAAGCGACCTGCGGCATCTTCACCCGCGACGTGGCGGAGACCAAGTGTCATCTGGTCAACGAGTATGCGCGCGAGTGCGAACATCCGCTCCTGTGTGATGTGGATGCCGTCGAGTAGGGGGTGGTGGGGCGGTCCGCGACGCTTTATGCGTCGGGGACTTGCGAAACCGCTGTTTGTGCCCGATTGTGAAAGTGCCGACCGACGCCCTCAGTGGCTAAAAGGGGACTGCCATGTTGAGTAAAGAACTTGAACTCACCCTGAACACGGCCTTCACCGTGGCGCGCTCCAAGCGACACGAGTTCATGACCGTGGAGCACTTGCTGCTGGCGCTTCTCGACAATGCTTCGGCAGCCGACGTGCTGAATGCCTGTGGGGCGAATCTGGAGAAGCTGCGTGCCGATCTGCAGGATTTCATCAACTCCACCACGCCGCTGATCCCCGAGGATCAGGACGATCGCGAAACGCAGCCCACGCTCGGCTTCCAGCGCGTGCTGCAACGTGCAGTATTCCACGTCCAGTCCTCCGGCAAGAGCGAGGTCACCGGCGCCAACGTACTGGTCGCTATCTTCTCCGAGCAGGAGAGCCAGGCGGTCTATTTCCTCAAGCAGCAGAGCGTGGCCCGCGTCGACGCGGTCAACTACATCGCTCACGGCATCTCCAAGGTGGCGGGCCACGGCCAGTCGCAGCAGCCTTCTCAGGAGTCCGAAGAGGGCGAGGAGGCCGCTACCGAGAATGGCCAGCACCCGCTCACCAGCTACGCCACCAACCTCAACGAGCAGGCCCGTCTGGGCAAGATCGACCCGCTGATCGGGCGCGATCACGAGCTCGAGCGGGTGGTGCAGATCCTGGCGCGCCGGCGTAAGAACAACCCGCTGCTGGTGGGCGAGGCCGGCGTCGGCAAGACCGCCATCGCCGAAGGTCTGGCCAAGCGTATCGTCGAGGAAGATGTTCCCGATGTGATCGCCGATGCGGTGGTCTACTCCCTCGACATGGGCGCGCTACTGGCGGGCACCAAATATCGCGGCGACTTCGAGAAGCGTCTCAAGGGGCTGCTGGCGGAGCTGCGCAAGCAGGAGAACTCGATCCTGTTCATCGACGAGATCCATACCGTGATCGGCGCCGGCGCCGCCTCGGGTGGGGTCATGGACGCCTCGAACCTGCTCAAGCCGCTGCTCTCCTCGGGTGAGCTGCGCTGTATCGGTTCGACCACCTTCCAGGAGTTCCGCGGTATCTTCGAGAAGGACCGCGCCCTGGCTCGCCGCTTCCAGAAGGTCGACGTGCCCGAGCCCTCTGTGGACGACACCATTCGTATCCTCAAGGGGCTGCGCGGGCGCTTCGAGGAGCACCACCAGCTCAAGTACACCGATGGCGCGCTGGAGAGTGCGGCGCGGCTGGCGGATCGCTACATCAACGACCGCCACCTGCCGGACAAGGCGATCGACGTCATCGACGAAGCCGGTGCGCATCAGCGGCTGCTGCCGCCCGAGGCGCGAGTCGCGACCATCGATGTCGACCAGGTCGAGGCGGTGGTGGCGTCGATCGCGCGGATTCCGCCGAAGAGCGTCTCCAGCTCCGATCGCAAGCTGCTCTCCAATCTGGAGCGCGATCTCAAGATGCTGGTGTTCGGCCAGGACGAGGCGATCACCAGTCTTTCGGCGGCGATCAAGCTTTCGCGGGCCGGGCTCAAGTCGCCCGACAAGCCGGTCGGCAGCTTCCTGTTCGCGGGCCCCACCGGGGTCGGCAAGACCGAGGTGGCGCGTCAGCTCTCGCATCTCATGGGGATCGAGCTGGTCCGTTTCGACATGTCCGAGTACATGGAGCGCCACACCGTGTCGCGCCTGATCGGGGCGCCCCCCGGGTATGTCGGTTACGACCAGGGCGGTTTGCTGACCGAGGCGATCAACAAGCAGCCGCACTGCGTGTTGCTGCTCGATGAGATCGAAAAGGCGCACCCGGAAGTCTTCAATCTGCTGCTGCAGGTGATGGATCATGGCCGTCTGACCGACAACAACGGCCGCGAGGCGGATTTCCGCCACGTGATCATCATCATGACCTCGAACGCCGGTGCCGAGCAGATCTCGCGTCGCTCGATCGGGTTCCAGACCCAGGACCACTCGACCGATGGCATGGAGGTGATCCGCCGGACCTTCTCGCCGGAGTTCCGCAACCGCCTCGACGGGATCATCCAGTTCCACGGTCTCGAACCGTCGATCGTGCGCAACGTGGTCGACAAGTTCCTGGTCGAGCTCCAGGCTCAGCTCGACGAGAAGCGGGTGCAGCTGGATGTCGACGAGGATGCCCGTCGCTGGCTGGCGGAGAAGGGCTACGATCCGGAGATGGGGGCGCGGCCGATGGCTCGCGTGATCCAGGAGAAGCTCAAGAAGCCGCTGGCGGAGATGATCCTGTTCGGCGATCTGGCCGAGAACGGCGGCGTGGTCCACGTCACCGTGGAGAACGACGAGCTACAGCTGGAGACCGAGGCCGAAGTGGCCTAATCGGGTTGCCCGAGTGGCTGGGCGCGCGGCCAGCCACTCGGTGTCCCGACGGGCGGTCTCGATACGCCAGAACGTCGAAACGACCAAGTCCAGAATTCACAACCTCTTCGAAACGACAACGCCTCGCCATGGCAACATGGCGAGGCGTTTTCGATTCTGGGTGCTGGCGGCGGCTGACGCCCGTGACAATGGTGGCTCGGGGCGCGATAGACAGGCGGGAAGCGCGTTCCCGTCAGCGGCGCCGAAGGGCAGGGCTCAGCGCGAGCGGTAGACGATGCGGCCCTTGGAGAGGTCGTAGGGGGTCAGTTCGACCTTGACCTTGTCGCCGGTCAAAATACGGATGTAGTTCTTGCGCATCTTGCCGGAAATATGAGCAGTGACGACGTGGCCATTTTCCAGCTCGACGCGGAACATGGTATTGGGCAGCGTGTCGACGACGACACCCTCCATTTCGATGTGATCTTCTCGTGCCATATAGGCGATCCCTCTTGGGTATTGGTTGGCGGACCGCTCGGTCGGCCGTCGACGCACACCACCGCGAACGGCAGCGGTGCCATCCACGGTCAGCGACGAGCCCGACCCGGGCCTCTGAAGTGCGCGATATTATGGGCCATCTCGACGCCGAAGGCAAAAAGCGGCTCAGGTCAATGCCGTCGCCGGCACTCGTCGCTGCCAGCGGCCGCCGTCGAGGTACTCCAGCGGCTGATACGCCTGCTTGTAGCGCATCTTCTGGCTCTCGCGAATCCAGTAGCCCAGGTAGACGTGGGGTAGGCCCCGGCGGCGCGCCAGTTCGATCTGGCTGAGCACCGCGAACACGCCGAGCGAGCGGCGCTGCAGCGCCGGATCGGGATCGAAGAAGGTGTAGATCGCCGACAGCCCATGGCCCAGCAGGTCGGTGGCGGCGACCGCGATCAGCCGTTCGTCGAGCCAGAATTCGAGCAGCTTGGCGAATGGCTGGGTCTGGGTCAGAAACTGCCGGTACTGCTCGCGGCTGGGTGGAAACATATCGCCATCGGCGTGGCGGGCACGGATGTAGCTTGCGTAGAGCGCGTAGTGGCGCTCGTCGAACAGCGTGGGGCGCAGCCGCGTGGTGATGTCGCGATTGCGCTGTATCAGCTTGCGTTGCGTGCGCGAGGGGGAGAAATCTTCCACCGGAATGCGCACCGAGACGCAGGCGCTGCAAGCACCGCAATGGGGTCGGTAGAGGTTGGCCCCGCTGCGCCTGAAGCCGAGCAGGGTCAGGGCGTCGTAGACATCCGCGGTGGGTGGCTCCTGCGGGTCGAGGAATAGCGTCGTCGCTTCGCGGCCGGGGAGATAGCTGCAGGGGTGCGGCACCGTCAGGAAGAAACGGAGATCGCGTGCCTGACGCTGCGCTGTGCTGCGGTTCGCATTGTCGCTGCTCACGGGGGCTCCGAGGGCCAGAGGCCGGCTGGGGTGGGTTGGTCCACGCTCTTCTCAAGGTAGTCGATGAACGTCTCGCGGGCGATCTCCCGGGCGCCCATGCTGGCCAGGTGCGCGGTATGCATCTGGCAGTCGATCAGTGGGAAGCCGTGTGCCTCGAGACAGCGTGCGAGGGCCACCAGCGCGACCTTGGACGCGTCGGCGCAGCGACTGAACATCGATTCGCCGAAAAAGACCTGGCCCAGCGCGATCCCGTAGAGCCCGCCCACCAGCTCGCCGTGGCGCCAGGTCTCGACGCTGTGGGCGTGGCCCAGTGCGTGCAGGCGGCGGTAGGCGAGGGCCATCTCGGCGTCGATCCAGGTGCCGCCACTACCCACGCGCTCGGCCGCGCAGGCGTCGATGACCGCATCGAAGGCATGATCGAAGGTGGTGGTGAAGCCACCGTTGCGCAGGCGCTTGGCCAGGCTGCGGCGTACACGAACCTCTGATGGAAACAGCACCATGCGCGGCGCAGGCGACCACCACAGCAGCGGATCGCCCTCGCCATACCAGGGGAAGATGCCGCGGCGGTAAGCGGCCAGCAGCCACTCCGGAGTCAGCGCGCCGCCGGCGGCGAGCAGCCCGTTGGGCTCGTCGAGTGCCTGCGAGACATCGGGAAACGCGATAGGGGCGGGGGGGAGCCAGCGCAGCATGCAGCCTTCCTGTGGGTCTTGCGGCCGCGGAGCTGCGACCGCCTGGCGAGAATTCAGGGAACGTTAAGGTTTGCGCATCCGTTGCCGATAAGACGCCTGATCCTCTGACAATCGTGATCCTCTGACAACTCCGATCTTTCTGACGACAAGGTAGAACAATCGATGGCGGCAATTCGACAACGGCTGCGCCATGCGGGTATCGGTACCAAATTGGCGCTGATCGTCGGCCTGCTTCAGGTCGTGGTGTTGCTGGGCCTGGCCGTTGCCATGGCGCAGACCAGCAGTAGCCAACTACGCAAGGCCACCGAGCACGAACTGGCGACGCAACAGGCATCCATCGCCGATATGCTATCGCTCTTCGACTATAGCCTGCAGCAGCAGGCCAATCGCTTCCTCGACATCTTCGCCGATCAGTACATGGGGCGCTTCGTGCTGCTGCCCGATCAGCAGGTCGAGGTGGCCGGGCGCCAGACCCCGATGCTCAAGGATGGGCTCGAGGTGATCAACGACAACACCTGGAAGCTCGATCGCTTCACCGAGCAGACCACCGCACCGGCGACCATCTTCGCCCGTGATGGCGACGACTTCGTGCGCGTGTCGACCTCGCTCAAGGATGCCGACGGCAAGCGCGCCATGGGCACGCTGCTCGATCGCGGCTCGCGCAGCTATGCCAGTCTGATGGCGGACAAGCCCTATACCGGCCTCGCCACGCTGTTCGGCACCGCCTACATCACCAAGTATCAGCCGATTCACGACGGCGACGGCAAGGTCATCGGCGCGCTCTTCGTGGGGGTCGACATCAGTGCCGAGATGGAGAAAGTGAAAGCGCAGATTCGCGGCATGAAAATCGGTCAGCAGGGCTATACCATGCTGATCGCCGCGGGTGGCAAGCGCGCAGGACAAGTGCTCGCGGGTGGCCCCTACGAGGGCACCGACTTGCGCCAGGGCGAGCGCGCCGCTGCCTTCGCGCCGCTGTTCGACAAAGCCTCCGGCGAGCTCGACTATACCGCGAATGGCGAGAAGCGGCTGCTGGCGTTCACCCGCTATCCGGACTGGCAGTGGACCATCGCCGGCTCGGTATCGATGGACGAGATCAACGCCGGAGTGATGGCTGCCCGCGACCGCTTCCTGCTGATCGCGGTGGGGATCGCGATCCTGCTCAGCCTGCTGCTCTACGTCATCTTCAAACGGCTGGTCTCGCGGCCCATGCAGCGCACGGTCGAGCTTGCCCGGGCGCTCGCCGAGGGCGACCTGTCGCAGCGTATCGACAGCCGCCGACGTGACGAGATCGGCCAACTGGTGCTGGCGATGAACGGCATCGGCGACGGCCTCGAGCGGATCGTGCGCCAGGTGCGCTCGGCGATCGAGGAGACCGACGGACATACCCAGGAGCTGGCTGCAGGCAACGCAGACCTCTCGGCGCGCACCGAATCCCAGGCCTCGAGTCTCGAGCAGACCGCCGCCAGCACCGAGCAGCTCAACGCCACCGTGCGCCAGAATGCGGAGCGCGCCCAGGAGAGCGACGCCCAGGCGAGCCGTACCGCTGAGGCCGCCGGGGATGCGCAGAAGACGGTCGACTCGACGGTCGAGGCGATGCGTCGTATCGACGAGATGGCCAAGCAGATCGCCGACGTCGTCGGGGTCATCGACAGCATCGCCTTCCAGACCAACCTGCTGGCGCTCAACGCCTCGGTCGAGGCCGCCCGCGCCGGCGAACAGGGGCGCGGCTTCGCGGTGGTGGCGCAGGAGGTGCGTAGCCTGGCCGAGCGTTGCGCCAACTCGGCGCGCGAGATCAAGGGGCTGATCGGGCGCACGGTGGAGGAGGTCGAGAGCGGCAATCTGCAGGCCGCGGAAGCCGGCGAGCAGGTCGCCGCGATCGTCTCCCAGATCGAACGTATCAGTACGCTGATGGCCGAGATCCGCCTGGCCTCCGAAGAGCAGTCCCACGGTATCGAGCAGATCAACGTCGCGGTGTCGCAGATCGACGAGACCACGCAGAGCAACGCCGCACTAGTGCGTCAGTCGAGCCGCTCGACCCAGCAGCTGAGCGAGCAGAGCCGGCGCCTGAGCGAGACCGTGGCCCTGTTCCGGCTGCGTGAGGGCGGTGGCAGCGATGACTCCGCGCTGGATGCGGCTGATACCCCGGCGTTGCCGGGACACACGCCGGCCTGACCCCACCCCCGGCGCCGCACTCGTGCCGGGTGCGGCGCCCCCCTGTGATGTCGACGCGGGCCCCGGTATGATGGCGGGTCGAGGAAATCGGCCCGCCGTCGCGGGCCGGTGGTTCATCGCCGCCGACCCGGGCGCCACGGCAAGCCCACGGGAACGCGGCCGTTGAGGCGTCCTGCCGGAAGCAGGCGCGAGGGGGTTGAGCGTTTGAGTGCCAAGAGTTCGGCCAAGAAGGGCCGTCGTTCATCTGCGCAAGCCAAGGAACAGGCACGCCGTGTGATCATGCAGCTCCAGGGCGTGACCCGCGAAGGCGCCGTGATTCTGCTGCTCGCGATCTGTGTGTTCCTGCTGCTGGCGCTGTTCAGCTATCACCCCGGCGATCCTGGTTGGTCGCATAGCGGGCCCGACCAGGATATCGCCAACTGGATGGGCCAGATCGGGGCCTGGCTCTCCGATGTCCTCTATTCGCTGTTCGGCGCCAGTGCGCTGTGGTGGCCGGGCATGTTCGGTCTGGCGGCGTGGCGCATCATGCGCCAGCACCAGGTCCAGATCGCCTGGGACCCGGTCGCACTCGCCGTGCACACCGGTGGCCTGGTGCTGCTGTTGATGAGCACCACCACGCTGGGTGACCTGCATTTCTATAACCCCGCCAGCGATCTGCCCAACCAGGCGGGCGGTATTCTCGGCATGGGCATCGCCGGTGGGCTGTCGCAGCTGGTCGGCGTGCATGGCACCACCCTGATCGCCATCGCCGCCTTCATGTGCGGTTTCACCCTGTTCACCGGCATGTCCTGGCTGACCGTGATGGACGAGCTGGGCAGCTCTTGCCATCGCCTGTTCCAGTGGCTGCGAGCGCACAGCGCCGAGCGCCGCGAGGTGCGCGCCAACCGTCGCGCCGAGCAGCGGGCCGAACGCGAACAGGTCGAGCGTGAGCAGATCGAGCATGAGCAGAGCCCAGCCGAGGAGAGCGACGGCGTCGACGAAGCGCCCACTACCGCGGTGGACAAGCCGCGCTGGTGGTCGCGCTGGTTGCCGTGGCAGCGCGCGCCGGATCTCGAGCAGTGGGACGAAGAGCCCTCGCTGGGCGCAGCGCTGCAGCCGGAGCCGGCGTGGGAAGGGGCGGGTGGCGAGTCCGGCAGCGGGCAGCGTCAGTCACGCTGGCGCCACGACGGCAGCACCGATATCCCCTGGGAGGTGCCCGAGCGCACGCCCTCGGCCAAGCAGCCCGAGGCCGCCTATGCCAGCCGCCAGCAGCGTGAAGAGGCGCGCGAGCCGACGCTGCACGAGCGCCCGCCGGCTGGTGCCGCCTCTGCGCCCCGCAGCGAGACCGAATGGCGGCCCGCGCGCTCGGCCACACCGCCGCCGCGACGCCGCGAGGACTCTCCGCGTGAACCCAGTCTGAATCCGCGTGAGCCGACATTGGCCCCGCGCGAGCCGACGCTAGCCCCACGCGAGCCCACATTGACCTCGCGCGAGCCCGCACCGGATAGCCCGACCGCGGATGCGTCGAAGCCGCAGGCGGCGTCGCCGACTCGAGAAATCCCGCATGAGGACGCCGTGCGTACGCCGTTCCGTGCCGATGTCACCCGCCGGCGTATCCCCGAAGCGTTCCAGGCGTCGTCGATGGCGCCCGAGGAAAGCGGCGCGGAGACCGGTGATCACCCAACTGCCAGCGAGACAGGCGCCGAGATGGCAGACCCCCGTGGCGAGCCGGCCGACAGCGGCCGGCTCTCCGCGGCGGAGGACGAGACCCCCACCGCGCACTGGGGGCTGCGCGCCGAGCGCCACGAGGCGCCGGCCGGCTGGCGCCATGCCCGCGCCGCCAATGAAAGCGGTTCTGATGGCAGCGGCGCCGAGATGCCGCGCCGCGATGAGGATGGTACCCGCGGTGCCTCGGCACGCCCCGGGCCCGCCGAGCCGACGCTGGGCGCGTTCGCGGCTGGCCTGGGCAGCGATCTGCCTGACGCCGGGGCGCGTGAACCGAGCCTCGACTGGGCGCGCGGCGGTGCGGACGAGTCGCGCTTTGTCGCGCCGACCCGGCGCGAGCCCACGCATTGGGGGCTCGATGACGTGCACGCAGAGACGCAGGCCGATGAGCCGCAAGCCGAGGAGCGTGATGCACCGGTCGAGCGCTCGCCGCTGCCGCCGGGAAGCGCTGCCAGCATTCACGCCGATGGCGCCGATGGCGCCGATAACGCCCTGGCGCCGTGTCGTGGCGATTCCGAAGAAGCGGATTGGGACGAGGCTGCCGACAGCAGCGAGGACGCGGCCAGGTATCATGCCGACGCACCGGCACCGGCACCGGCACCGGCACCGGCACCGGCACCGCGCGGCGATATGGCTACCGCCGAGCAGGCGCGGGCGGCGGCGGATGATCAACCGACGCTGTGGACCGTCGAGCATCTGCAGAGCCAGCGTCCGGCGTTCGATGACATGCCCGAACCCACTGGCGAGCTGCCATCGATCCGGCTGACCACGCCGGCCGACCCGGAGCAGCCCAACTACACGCCCGAACAGCTCGCCGACATGGCCGAGCTGCTGGAAATGCGTCTGCGTGAGTATGGGGTCAAGGCCGAGGTGGTCGAGACTTGGCCGGGGCCGGTGATCACGCGCTTCGAGATTCGTCCCGCGGCCGGGGTCAAGGTCTCCAAGATCAGCAATCTGGCCAAGGACCTGGCACGCTCGCTGATGGTCAAGAGCGTGCGCGTGGTCGAGGTCATTCCCGGCAAGCCCACGGTGGGGATCGAGATTCCCAACCCGAACCGGGCGATGATCCGCATTCGCCAGGTGCTCGACTCCGACGTCTATCAGCAGGCCGACTCGCCGGTGACCCTGGCGCTGGGCCAGGATATCGGCGGCAAGCCGGTGGTGGCCAACCTCAACAAGATGCCGCACCTGCTGGTGGCCGGCACCACCGGTTCGGGCAAGTCGGTGGGGATCAACACCATGCTGGTGTCGATGCTGCTCAAGGCGACCCCTGACGAAGTGCGCATGATCATGGTCGACCCCAAGATGCTCGAGCTGTCGGTCTACGACGGCATTCCGCATCTGCTGGCCCCGGTGGTCACCGACATGAAGGAAGCGGCCAACGCGCTGCGCTGGTGCGTGGCCGAGATGGAGCGGCGCTACAAGCTGATGGCGGCCATGGGTGTGCGCAACATCGCCGGTTTCAACGCCAAGCTCGACGAGGCCGAGCGCCACGGCGCCCAGGTCCAGGACCCGCTGTGGGAGCCACAGCCGTGGGAGATGCACCAGCAGCCGCCGACGCTGGCCAAGCTGCCCTATATCGTGGTGGTGATCGACGAATTCGCCGACATGTTCATGATCGTCGGCAAGAAGGTCGAGGAGCTGATCGCGCGGCTGGCGCAGAAGGCGCGCGCCGCGGGTATCCACCTGATTCTCGCTACCCAGCGGCCGTCGGTGGACGTGGTCACCGGGCTGATCAAGGCCAACATCCCCACCCGCATGGCGTTCCAGGTGTCGTCGAAGATCGATTCGCGCACCATTCTCGACCAGGGCGGTGCCGAAAACCTGCTCGGCCATGGCGACATGCTCTATCTGCCGGCGGGGGCAGGGATGCCGCAGCGTGTCCACGGCGCCTTCGTCGACGACGACGAGGTCCACCGCATCGTCGAGGACTGGAAGCGGCGCGGTGAGCCGGAGTATATCGAGGAGATCCTCTCCGGTGGCGTCTCCGCCGATGCCCTGGCCGGGCTCGAGGCCGAAGGTGGCGACGGCGAAGACGCCGAACAGGATGCGCTCTACGACGAGGCGGTGCAGTTCGTCACCGAGAGCCGGCGCGCCTCGATCTCGGCGGTCCAGCGTCGCTTCAAGATCGGCTACAACCGCGCCGCGCGGCTGGTGGAGGCGATGGAGCAGGCCGGCGTCGTCTCGTCGATGGGCAACAACGGCTCGCGCGAAGTGCTGGCGCCGCCACCGGTGGGCAACTGAGCCGCCATCCCGCTGTCCAAGGATCATGTTCTCTGCACTCAGACAAGGAATGCCCATGCGTATGATGAAGAGCCTGGCCGCAGCCGGCGTGCTGCTGCTGGCGACCCAGGCGGCACACGCCGACCCGGCCTCGGTCGACCGCCTGACCCGGCTGCTCGAACCGCTCAAGACCTACTCGGCGGATTTCAATCAGCAGATCCTGGACGCCTCGGGCTCCAGCCTGCAGGACACCAGTGGCCATATGTGGCTGTCGCGGCCCGGTCACTTCCGCTGGGAGGTCAACGAGCCCTATCGCCAGATCGTGGTCTCCAACGGCCAGGAGGTGACGCTCTACGACCCCGACCTCGAGCAGGCCACGATCCAGCCGCTCGACGACCGCGTCACCCACACCCCGGCGCTGCTGCTCTCCGGCAGCGCCTCGGAGCTGGCGCAGAACTATGAGGTGACGGGCCAGCAGCAGGGCACCGGCGAGACCTTCACGCTCAAGCCCAAGGCCAACGACACCCTGTTCGAGCAGCTCAAGCTGACCTTCTACAGCGAGAAGCTGGGCATGCTGCAGATGACCGACAGCACCGGCCAGCGCACCGCGATCAAGTTCGACGACGCCGAGGTCAACGGCAGCATCGACCCGGCCAAGTTCCGCTTCGAGATTCCCGCCGGCGCCGACGTCATCCGCGAGCAGTCACCCGCCTCCCCCTGAGCTTCGTTGCGGCCCGTCCCCCGGGCCGCTTGCTCGCCGCTGCGCCCATGTTTGATCCACTGCCGCCGTATGGCCGAGCGCAGGCATTGTGCAAATACCCTCTCAAGCCTAAGGAAACGCTGAATAAATCGACGAGCGAGATGAAGCGCAAGGCGCATGGAACGCAGACTCGAAGCAACGCGTAGAGAACGCCCGTAGGGCGGCCCCTCAGGGCAAGTTGCCGAAGGCAACGCGTCACACGAGACATAACATGGGGTTAGGCGAGTGTTCGACCGGGCTGGCGCACCAGTACCACGCAACGCAGCGATTCGCTAGCGCAGGCATTTATGCAGCGTTTCCCTAACGGTCGGCCTCACGGTCGAGCTCGTCACGCCACGCCTGCATCTGCTGGTAGCGCTTCTCCTGACCGAATTCACTGGGCACGTAGAAATTGGCTTTGGGCAACGCTGCTGGCCAGCAGTCGTGGGCGCTGCCGGCGGGGTAGCCGTTGGGCTCGCTATGGGCGTAGCGGTAGCCCTCGCCGTAGCCCAGTGAGGCCATCAATTGGGTCGGCGCGTTGCGCAGATAGACCGGGACCTCGAGATCGGCATGCTCGGCCACGAATGCCTTGGCCTGGGCCCAGGCCTGATCGACCCGGTTGCTCTTGGGCGCGGTGGCGAGATGGATGGCGGCGTGGGCGATGGCGCGCTGGCCTTCGTAGTCGCCCAGGCGCAGGTAGGCGTCCCAGGCGGCGATCACCAGCGGCAGGGCGCGCGGGTCGGCGTTGCCGACGTCCTCCGAGGCGATCGCCGTGAGCCGGCGCACCACGTCGAGCGGATCGCCGCCACCGCGCATGAACTGCGCCATGTAGAGCAGCGCGGCGTCAGGGCGTGATGAGCGTATCGACTTGTGGATCGCCGAGAGCAGATCGTAATAATGCTCGCCCTGCTTGTCGAAGGCCGCCGCCTGATGGCCGATCACCTCGACCACGGCGTCACGTTCCAGCGTCTCGCCATGCTCGTCACGACCGGTGAAGTCGCAGGCGGTCTCGAGCAGACCCAGGGCGCGCCGGGCATCCCCCGCCGCGGCGCGGGCGAGGATCGCCAGTGCTTCGTCGCTGGCGCGGATGTCGCGCTGGCCGAGGCCACGCTCGGCGTCGCCCAGGGCGCGCTTGATCACCCTGATCAGCGCCTGCTCGTCGAGTGCCTTGAGTACGTAGACCCGAGCCCGCGACAGCAGCGCGGAGTTGACCTCGAACGAGGGGTTTTCGGTGGTGGCGCCAATCAGCGTCAACAGGCCCGACTCCACGTGCGGCAGCAGGGCGTCCTGCTGGCTCTTGTTGAGGCGGTGTATCTCATCGAGAAACAGCAGCGTCTGACGCTCGCGCAGCCGCGCCTCCTGGGCCCGCTCCACCGCGGCGCGGATCTCCTTGACCCCGGCCATCACCGCCGAGAGCTTTTCGAGTCGTGAGCTTGAGGCCTCGGCGAGGATGTCGGCGAGGGTGGTCTTGCCCACCCCCGGTGGGCCCCACAGGATCATCGAGCGCACGCTGCCGCTCTCGGCCATGCGCCGCAGTGGCTTGCCGGGGCCGACCAGCGCTTCCTGGCCAACATAGTCGTCGAGACTTTTTGGCCGCATGCGGTAGGCGAGCGGCACATTGTCCTGGGGGGCGCTATCGGCAAAGAGGTCCATCGGCGTACTTCCGGTTTGCGCTCAGCAACGAGCGGGTACATTTCACTACGCCAATCGCGACTTAAGGCGTAGGGCTTTCTCTTCCAAACCCGCTAGGGTAAGACAGTCGGGGCCGGTCGCGTCGGCACGCCCGCGCCATACCAGGTGGCGTCCTGGCAGTGTGAACGGCCCAAGGTCGATTCTACCCAAGTGCGCCCCGACACAGTATGGCCGGCCAAGACACTACACGCTGGCCTTCGAGTGCCGCTACACTAGGATCTGAACGAAAAATCCGAGGTCTCGGCACGCTGGTTGTCAGTCTCGCCGCTTCACGCTCGTCGCCATAGCCGCCGCACGGACAGGAGAACTCCCATGCCCATGCTGACCCAACTGCGCCAGGATCACGCCAACATGGCGCGTCTGCTCCACGTGCTGCAGCTCAAGCACAAGACGCTCGCCGATGGTGAACGCCCCAACTTTCGCCTGATTCGGGAGGTGGTGGACTATATTCTCGACTACATGAGCGGCTTCACCATTCCCTTGGAGCGCATTTGCCGCGAGCAACTCTCCAGCCGGGCCAGCGACACCGATGCGCTATTCGCACGGCTGGCGGAGGACTACCAGCATCTGCACGAGCAACTGATGCGGCTCTCCAACGACATCGACATGATCCTGATGGATGGAGTGATGCCGATGGACAAGTTCGCCAAGGATCTGCGCGCCTATCTCGACGCCCACCGCGGCTATCTGCGCGCCGAGCGCGAGGAGCTGTTCCCGCTGATTCGCGAGCACTTCGACGATGATGACCTGGCGCGTCTGGCCGCCGAGATGCCGCCCCAGGCGGAGTCCGAACTCTCGCGCCTGCAGGAGGCCTACCCGGAGCTCTATTCCGAATTCCGCGACGCGCCTTCGCCCCTCGAATCCTGACGGTGGCGGGCCACCGGCCCGCACTGCGCTCTCCTTCGACGACGATCGCACTGCGCGATCGTCGTCGCTTTGCGTAGAATGGGCGCCCGACAGTGTCAGAGGGAGCCGGGATGGATCGGCTACAGGCGATGCAGGTATTCCGGGCCGTGGTCGAGGCCGGCAGCTTTGCCGGCGGCGCCCGCCGGCTGGGCGTATCCAACGCCATGGTCAGCAAGCAGATAGCGCGTCTCGAGGAGAGTCTCGGGGTGCGCCTGCTCGCCCGTACCACGCGACGGCTGCAACTGACGGCGGAGGGCGAGCGCTATCTGACCACCACCGCACGGCTGCTCGACGAGCTCGACGAACTGGAGGCGGGGCTGGGCGAGCAGCGCGGCGAGATTCGCGGACGCCTGCGCTTGTCGGCACCCATGGATTTCGGCGCTCAGGCGCTGATGGTGGCGCTCGACGCCTTCGAGCAGGCGCACCCCGCGGTCACCCTTGAGCTGGTGCTCGAGGATCGCCACGTCGACCTGCTGGCCGAGGATTACGATCTGGTGGTGCGGATTGGGGCGCTCGAGGATTCGAGTCTGATCGCCCGCCCACTGATGCGCATGCCTTGCTACCTGTACGGCGCCCCCGACTACCTGCGCCGTCACGGCACCCCCGATCATCCGCAGGCGCTCAAGCACCACCGCTGCCTCCATTACACGCTGGCACGTCAGGGGCCGCAGTGGACCTTCGAGGTCGACGGCGAGCCGCAGCGGGTGCGTTTTCGCCCGGCGCTTGCGTGCAACAACGGGCGCGCGCTGGTCCAGGCCGCAGCGCTGGGCATGGGGTTGGTGGTCAAGCCCGCCTTCCTGGGTGAGCCCGAGGTGGCTGCAGGGCGCCTGGTGCGTCTGCTCGAGACGTTTCCGATTCCTGCGCTCGACGTGCATCTGCTCTACGCCGAGCGTGACTTCATGCCGGCGCGCCTGCGCGCGCTGATCGAAACGCTATTGACCCACTTCGCCGGGAGCCCGACCCATGCGTGATGCGCTGATCTTCGACTCCGGTGTCGGCGGGCTCTCGGTGAGCGCCGAGATCCGCCGTTGGCTGCCCCAGCTCGGCCTCGACTATGTCTGCGACAACGCCGCCTTGCCCTATGGCACCAAGCCGGATGCTTGGCTGGTGGCACGGACCGTCGAGGTCTGCCTGGCGGCCTGTGCCGAGAGCCGACCGCGGGCGCTGGTGATCGCCTGCAACACCGCCAGTACGCTGGCGCTGGAGGCGCTGCGCGCGCGGCTGACGATCCCGGTGGTGGGCACGGTGCCGGCGATCAAGACCGCCGGGGAGGTCAGCCGCTCGCGGGTGATTGGCGTGCTGGCGACCAGCGCCACCCTCAAGCGCTCCTATCTGCAGCGGCTGGTGGCCGATTTCGCCGCCGACTGCCGGCTCGTCGGCGTCGCCGCGGACACCTTGGTGGTCGCCGCCGAGCGCAAGCTGGCCGGGGGCGAGCTCGACCGCGAGGCGCTGGCCGCGGCGCTGATGCCGCTGTGGCGGGAGCCGACCCTGGATACCGTGGTGCTGGGGTGTACCCACTTTCCGCTGCTGCGCGCCGAGCTCGAAGCGCAGGCGCCACGGCCGATCCGCTGGATCGATTCGGGGGCCGCGATTGCACGCCGCCTGGGGCAGGTGCTGGGTGTCGCGCCCCTGGCTGCGCCGGCGGCCACCCCGCCGGCGGCGACGACCGGCGCCAGCTGGGCGACCGGCGCTGACGCCAGCGGGCTGGCCACGGCGCTGGCCGGGTTCGGCTTCGCCCCGCCGCGGGCGCTGCCGACGGTCGCTATGGTGCCCGCAGACACTGCTAAGGAAGCACTGCATAAATGCCTGCGCGAGTGAATCGCTGCGTTGCGCGGTGCTCGAAGACTCGCCTAACCCCATGTTATGTCTCGCCTTCTGTGCTCCGTGCGCCTTGCGCTTCATCCCGCTCGCCGATTTATTCAGCGCTTCCCTATTTCCGCTATCGATTGAGGAGTTTTTCGTGGTCATCACCACCATCGACCCGGCGCGCTATGACGCCCAGCTCGCGGCCAAGCGCGCGCGGATCGAGCAGCAGTTCGCCGCTTTCGACCCGCCGCCGCTGGAGGTCTTCGCCTCGCCGCCGATGCACTACCGCATGCGCGCGGAGTTCCGCCTCTGGCACGAGGGGGACGATCTCTACTACGCCATGTTCGAACCCGACCCGGACGCGCCGCTGCATAAGGGGCGGGTGGCCCAGAAGGTGGTCCGGGTCGATCGTTTCCCGGTCGCCGGCGAGCGCATCAATGCGCTGATGCCCCAGCTGCTGGACGCCATTCGCGACGACACCACGCTGCGGCGCAAGCTGTTCCAGGTCGAGTTTCTGACCACCCTCAGCGGTGAGGCGCTGGTGACGCTGATCTACCACAAGCCGCTGGATGCCGAGTGGGAGCAGCGTGCCCGCGAGCTGCAGGCGACGCTGGGGGTGGCGCTGATCGGGCGCTCGCGCAAGCAGCGCCTGGTGCTCGAGCGTGATCACGTGTGGGAGCGCCTGACGGTCGAAGGGCGCGAGTTCCACTATCAGCAGGTGGAGAACAGCTTTACCCAGCCCAACGCCGAGATCTGCCGCGCCATGCTCGGCTGGGCGCGGGATGCCACGCGCCACAGCGCAGGCGATCTGGTCGAGCTCTACTGCGGCAACGGCAACTTCACCGTGGCGCTGGCGGAGAACTTCCGCCGCGTGGTCGCCACCGAGATCTCGCGGACCTCGGTCGCCTCGGCCCAGGCCAACCTCGCCGCCAACGGCATCGACAACGTGCATGTGGCGCGGATGTCGGCGGAGGAGTTCGCTCAGGCTCTGGCCGGCGAGAAGCAGGGGCGCCGGGTGGCGGCGATGGCGCTCGATGAGTGCGACTTCTCCACCGTGCTGGTCGACCCACCGCGGGCCGGACTCGATGCCGCCAGCTGTGCGCCGCTGATGGAGTACCCGCGAATCGTCTATATTTCCTGCAACCCCGACAGTTTGGCGGTCAATCTGGCGCAGCTCACCCAGACGCATCGGATCACGCGGATGGCGCTGTTCGACCAGTTTCCCTGGACCGACCACTGCGAGTGCGGGGTCGTGCTCGAGCGCCGCGAGACGGCCTGAATTTGTCAAGTCGCACCGGCGTCGTATGGCGGGTGTCATGATGCGTAAGCGACATGCGCCATAACGAAGCTTCAAGTGGATAGGGCGCCCCCGGGCGCTGGCGTAAGCTTCGCCCCACGTGAATGCGGCCGCCATATCGACGGCCGGTGCCAGCCGAGGTGATAGATGCAACACGTCGCGATCGAAGGAAAGACGGAGTTTCTTGAGCAGTTGCGGGAGAAGCTGGCGAAGCGACTTCCCGAGGAGAAGGTGAAGCGGATCACCGCCTTCGCCGAGGATCTCTACGCCACGGCGCCCTTCGAGGAGGCGGCCGACCGCCAGTTGGACGATGTCTACGGTGCCACGCTGGCGGCGTGGCACTTCATGCGCACCTTCGACCCCAGCGATGCCAAGGTTCGCATCTTCAATCCCAACTTCGAAGAGCATGGCTGGCAGTCGCCCCACACCGTGGTCGCGGTGTTGCACCCGGACATGCCGTTTCTGGTCGACTCGGTGCGCATGGAGCTCAATCGTCGCGGCCTGACCCTGCATGCGATCCACAATGCGGTGCTGGCGGTCGAGCGCGACGCTCGCCACCACGCGCTGAAGATCACCGGGCCGCGGGCCAAGGAGGCGCCGGCGTCGCGCGAGTCGCTGATTCTGATCGAGATCGATCGCCATACCGATACGGCGACGCTGGATGACCTGGAGCAGAGTCTGCACGAGGTGCTGCGCGACGTGCGCACCGCGGTCACCGACTTCGAGCCGATGTGCGACAAGCTGCGCGAGGTGATCGCCGAACTCGAGGCCCAGCGCCCGGCGGCGGTGAGCGCCGCGGATCAGAAGGAGACGATCGCCTTCCTCAAGTGGCTGCTCGACGAGCACTTCACCTTTCTCGGCTTCGCCGAGAGCCGGCTCTCCGGCAGCGGCGCCAAGGCGCGCGAGACGCGGGTCGAGGGCAGCGAGCTGGGGGTGCTCAAGCTCGACCAGCCGCGCTACCAGGAGTCGGTGCGCTTCGAGCTCGACGAGGAGCCGGGCCCCATGCCGGCGCTGCTGCGCTTCGCCAAGAGTTCACATCACGCGCGCGTGCACCGGCCGACCTACCCCGACCATATCGCCATCACCCGCCATGACAAGCAGGGCAAGGTGATCGGCGAGTGGCGCTTCTTCGGGCTGTTCACCTCGCTGGTCTACAACGAGTCACCGCGCTCGGTGCCGGTACTGCGGCGTAAGGTGCAGGCGGTGATCGATGCCGCTGGGGTCAATCCCAAGGGCCACAACGGCAAGCTGCTGTTGCAGATTCTCGAGGTGCACCCGCGCGACGATCTGTTCCAGAGCACCATCGAAGAGTTGAGCCAGACCGCTTTCGGCATTCTCAACATTCGTGAGCGCCGCCGCGTGCGCCTGTTCATCCGTGAGGACCGCTGCGGCCAGTTCTACTCCTGCCTGGTATTCGTCCCGCGTGACATCTTCTCCACCGATCTGCGTCTGCGCATTCAGAACCTGCTGTGCGAGGAGCTCGACGCCACCTTCGGCGACTTCAACCCTTATCTCTCGGAGTCGGTGCTGGCCCGTATCCAGTTCACCCTGCGTTTCAACGGCGACGAACCGGTGGCGTTCGATCGCCGCGCGCTGGAGAAGAAGGTCATCTTCCTGGCGCGCAACTGGCGCGAAGATCTGCACGGCGCGCTGATCGAAAGCCTGGGAGAAGAGGAGGGTAACCGCCAGGCACAGGTGTTCCGCGACGCCTTCCCCGGCAGCTACCGCGACGACTTCTCGGCGCGTACCGCAGCCAACGACATCCGCCACCTGAGCGCGCTCGACGATGGCGCGCCGATCGGCGTCAGCCTCTATCACCTGGCCGAGAACAGCGCCGATAGCGTCAATCTCAAGCTCTATCACGCCGACACGCCGATTCCGCTCTCGGACATGTTGCCGGTACTCGAGAATCTGGGTCTGCGGGTGATCAGCGAGCGCCCTTATCATATCGATACCGAGCACCAGACCTACTGGATTCATGACTTCACCTTCGAGTATCGCGGGGTCGGCGAGGTCGATCTGCGCGCGATGCGCGACAACTTCATCGACGCCTTCTCGCGGATCTGGGTCGGGGATGCCGAAAACGATGCCTACAACCGGCTGATCATCGGTGCCGGCCTCGACTGGCGTCAGGTCGCGGTGCTGCGCGCCTACGCGCGCTATCTCAAGCAGCTGCGCATCGGGCTGTCGCAGGATTACATCGCCAACACCCTGGCGGCGCATGCCGACATCACCCGCGGCCTGTCGCGGCTGTTCGAGCAGCGCTTCGCCCCGAACCTGGATGGCGACCGTGACACCCGCTGCCAGGGGGCAGTCGACGACCTCAATGCGCTGCTCGATCAGGTCGCCAGCCTCAACGACGATCTCTTGCTGCGCCGCTACGTCGATCTGATCCAGGCCACCGTGCGTACCAACTACTTCCAGCCGCGCGAAGACGGTAGCCCCAAGGCGTACATCTCGTTCAAGCTCGAGCCGAGCAAGGTGCCGGGCATGCCCAAGCCGCGGCCGATGTTCGAGGTGTTCGTCTACTCGCCGCGCATGGAAGGGGTGCACCTGCGCGGGGGCAAGGTCGCCCGCGGCGGTCTGCGCTGGTCCGACCGCAACGAGGATTTCCGCACCGAGATCCTGGGCCTGATGAAGGCGCAGCAGGTCAAGAACTCGGTGATCGTGCCGGTGGGCGCCAAGGGGGGCTTCATCTGCAAGCGCATGCCCGAGAATGGTGACCGCGACGCCATCCAGGCCGAGGGTATCGAGTGCTACCGCCTGCTGATCCGCGGCCTGCTCGACATCACCGACAACCTCGATGGCACCGAGGTGGTGCCGCCGCAGGCGGTGGTGCGCCACGACCCCGACGACCCCTACCTGGTGGTTGCCGCCGACAAGGGCACCGCGACTTTCTCCGACTACGCCAACGCCATTTCGCTGGAGTATGACTTCTGGCTGCGCGACGCCTTCGCCTCCGGGGGCGCTCAGGGCTATGACCACAAGGGCATGGCGATCACCGCCCGCGGCGCCTGGGAGTCGGTCAAGCGCCACTTCCGCGAGATGGGCCTCAACACCCAGAAGGACGAGTTCAGCGTGCTCGGTATCGGCGACATGGCCGGTGACGTGTTCGGCAACGGCATGCTGCTCTCCGACAAGATCCGTCTGGTCGCGGCCTTCAACCATCGCCATATCTTCGTCGACCCGACGCCGGATGCGGCCAAGTCGTTCGCCGAACGCAAGCGTCTGTTCGAGACGCCGCGCTCGAGCTGGTCGGATTATGACGCGGGGCTGATCTCGGAAGGCGGCGGGGTCTTCTCGCGCGATGCCAAATCGATTGCCATCTCGGCGCCGATGAAAAAGACCTTCGGCATCGAGGCCGACAAGCTGTCACCCAACGACCTGATCAACGCCATGCTCAAGTCGTCGGTGGATCTGATCTGGAACGGCGGTATCGGCACCTATGTCAAGGCGCACGACGAGAGCCACGCCGACGTCGGCGACAAGGCCAACGATGGTCTGCGCATCGATGGCCGCGAGCTCAACTGCCGCGTGGTCGGCGAGGGCGGCAACCTGGGTCTGACCCAGCGTGGGCGCATGGAAGCCGCGGCCAAGGGGATTCGGGTCAACACCGACTTCATCGACAACGCCGGCGGCGTCAACTGCTCCGACCACGAGGTCAACATCAAGATCCTGCTCGACGGGATCGTCCAGCGCGGTGACATGACCGAGAAGCAGCGCAACCAGCTGCTGGTGGAGATGACCGACGAGGTCGGCGAACTGGTGGTGCGCGACAACTACCGCCAGACCCAGGCGCTGTCGCTCGCCGAGCTGCAGTCGCTGGAGGGGATGGGGCCGTATCGGCGTTTCATCAACGAGCTGGAAGCGGCCGGCAGTCTCGACCGCGAGCTCGAGTTCCTGCCCAGTGACGAACAGCTCGGCGAGCGCAGCAACGCCGACGGCGGTCTCACCCTGCCCGAGCTGAGCGTGCTGATCTCTTACGCCAAGAGCACGCTGAAGAGCGATCTGATCGCCGCCGAGCTGCCCAACGACCCGCAGCTGCAGCAGCACGTGGCCAAGGCGTTCCCGGTGACGTTGACCGAGCGCTTCGCCGACGATCTTTCCCAGCACCGCCTGAAGCGTGAGATCGTCGCCACCCAGATCGCCAACGACCTGGTCGATCACATGGGTATTACCTTCGTGCGTCAGCTGCGCGATTCCACCGGCGCATCCAGGGTCGAGATCGCCCAGGCCTATGTGATCGCCCGCGACAGCTTCGGCTTCAACCGTCTGTGGGAGCAGATCGAGGCCCTCGATTACCGTGTCGAGAGCCAGGTCCAGTACCGCATGATGCTCGACCTGATGCGCCTGATGCGGCGCGCCACGCGCTGGTTCCTGCGTCACCGCGGCACGCTCAGCGTCAAGGAGTGCGTGGAGCAGTTCGCGCCCCAGTTGACCCAGCTGCAGGAGGATATCGGCAACCGGCTCAAGGGCGACGAGCGCGAGGCCTGGGAAGGTCGCCGCGACGAGCTGATCGAGGCCGGTGTACCCAAGGCCCAGGCCGCGGTGGTGGCCGCCGCGCCGAGCCTGTATGCCGGGCTGGGTATCATCCAGGCGGCGCGTGTCAGTGGCGAGAAGCTCAAGCGCGTGGCCGAGGTCTACTACGCCATCGGTCATCAATTGGAGCTGCCGTGGATGACGCGCCAGATCAACGCCCTCGAGGTGCGTGACAGCTGGCAGATGCAGGCGCGGGAAACGTTCCGCGACGACCTCGACCGTCAGCAGCTGGCGCTGACGGTGAAGGTGCTGGGCATGAGCGACGCGCCGCGCGAGGTGGAAGCGCGGGTGACCCGCTGGGAGGAGCAGCACGCGGCCCTGTTCGAGCGCTGGAATGCGCTGCTGGGCGAGATCAATGCCGGCACCCAGGTGAGCTTCGCGCTGATTGCCGTGGCGATCCGCGAATTGGTCGACCTTGCCGAGAGCGAGAGCGACGGCTAAGGTGGCAGCGGGTCGGCGCGCGCCATTGCGCGTCGGCCCCGGCTTGAAAGCATGTTTTGAAAAAGCGGTTTGAAAAAACGGTTTTAAAAAGTGAGCTGAACGGTGCGCTGGTGATGTCCCCGCCAGCCATCACGCATCGCCACGGGCGCTTGCCGGAGAGCCTTTTTAGGCATGGTTTGAAAAGTCGACGAGCGCGGTACTTTTCAGACCTGCCTAAGGTGTTCTGGCAAGCGCCTCTGTTATGCTGCAGCCATCCGCAGGCAGTCAACGCAGAGAGGCCCCATGAAGTATCGCGCGTTTTCCACCCTTATCCTGGCCGTCGGTGTCGCCACCGCCATGCCCGCCATGGCGCAGAGCGAGGCGCTCAAGCAGGCGCAGGCCGCGGCCGCCAAGGTCGACCTGACCAGCTTCTTCAAGTCCAGCTCCGACGCCCGCAGCCAGAGCTTCTTCTTCGGTGGCGTGCAGCAGCACCCGTTCACCGTCGACGAGGCCGGCCGCTACCGCTTTACCAGTTCGACCCTGCCGGGCGAATCCCAGGACTACCGCATCAAGGCCACCCTGATCGACGCCAACGGCAATGTCCTGGCCAAGAACAGCGGGCTCGGTAACACCGGTGGCCTGGAGATGGAGCAGCGCCTCGAACCGGGCAACTACACGCTGCAGGTTTCCGGGCAGAAATTCGGCAGCACCAAGACCGGCGGTAACAGCTTCAATATCCAGGTGGATGCGCTGGATGCCAGCGGCAAGGTGATCACTGCCGACCAGGGCGGGGTCGATAACGGCGGTGGCATCATGTTCGGAGGCCCCGGCAGCAGCGGGCGTACCACCGCTTTCGTCGACGACAAGGACGATGTGGCGACGCTCAGCGCACCAGGACGTGAAGCGGCCAGTGCGGTTGCCGGTGGCGCCGGCGCTGGCGCCAGCGAGGCCGCGCCCAAGGGCCCCGACTTCGGCACCGCCAACACCGGCTCGGCGGCCAAGCCGGCGACGGCCGAACAGGCCAGCGCGCCGACCGGCGCCTCCGCCCGCGAGCGCCAGCAGGCACCGCTGCCGAGCAGCTTCGATGAGATCGTCGCCGATATCAAGGTGCTGCAGGAGGGTGAAGTCCTCACCTTCGATGTCGCCCAGGCCGGCACGGTTTCCGTCACCAGCTCGACCTTCCCCGGCCATGAAGGCAGCTTCCGCCTTCAGGCCAAGGTGCTCGACGCCAATGGGCGCACGGTGGCCAGCGACGAGGGCTCTCTGGCCGATGGCAACTTCGATATCGAGACCGTGCTCCAGCCCGGCCGCTATCGAGTCTGGGTCAAGGGCCAGCGGTTCGGCTCGGCGATGAACTCGGTCAACAACTACACCCTGCGCGTACAGCAGCTCGACGCGCGCTGAGCGGCAGTCGGGGGCGGGCCTCTCGCTCGCCCCAGGCCTCGAAACCCGGCCCCGTGCCGGGTTTCGGCGTAATGGGGCGGCGGGCCACGTCTCCCGAACGCCGAGCGTGCGCGGTTCGTCTCGCTGCCCCCAGTTGGGATATACTCGCTCGCCGCTGTCGATCCTTTTTGCCACCGACGAGACCTCTCCATGTACCCCGTCGTTCGTTCTCTGCTGTTCCGGCTCGAGCCGGAGACCGCACATCGTGTCACGCTGACCGCGCTGGATGCGGCGCACCGGCTGCGCCTGTCGGGACTGCTCGGCGATGCCGAGAGCTCGGGTGAACCGGTGGAGGTGATGGGGCTTTCCTTCGCCAACCGCATCGGGCTGGCGGCAGGACTGGACAAGAACGCCGAACACCTGGATGCCCTGGGGGCGCTGGGGTTCGGCTTCGTCGAGGTGGGCACCACCACGCCCAAGCCGCAGTCGGGCAACCCGCGCCCGCGGCTGTTCCGGCTGACCGGGACCCAGGCGATCATCAATCGCATGGGCTTCAACAACACCGGGGTCGACCAGCTGGTCGCCAACGTGCGCAAGAGCCGCTATCGCGGCATCATCGGCATCAATATCGGCAAGAACCTGACCACGCCGGTGGAGCGTGCAGTCGACGACTACGTGACCTGTCTGCGCAAGGTCCACGCCGCGGCCCACTACGTCACCGTCAACATCTCTTCGCCCAACACCCCGGGGCTGCGCAATCTGCAGTTCGGTGAGCATCTCGACGGGCTGCTCGGGGCGCTCAAGGAGGAGGCGGTGCGGCTGGACGCGGAGCAGGGGCGCCACGTGCCGCTGGCGGTGAAGATCGCCCCGGACATGACCCGTGAGGAGATCGCGCTGGTCGCGCGCACGCTCACCGACAACGAGATCGACGCGGTGATCGCCACCAATACCACGGTGTCACGCGAGAACGTGACCGGCATGCCGCATGCCCACGAAGCGGGCGGGCTCTCCGGGGCGCCGCTGTTCGCCAGCTCGACTGCGGTCGTGCGCGAACTGCGTCGGCTGCTGCCTACCTTGCCGATCATCGGTGCCGGCGGCATCGACAGCGGCGTTCGGGCGAGCGAGAAGTGTCAGGCAGGGGCAGATCTGGTGCAGCTCTACACCGGCTTCATCTATCGCGGGCCGGAGCTGATCGGGGAGTGTATTCGCGCGACCGGAAACAGCAGCGTGGCCTCGGCCTGAGCGCACGGGTCGGGCGCCTTGACCGGGGGGACGTGTCGATGCGCCCCTGGCGGTGGTAGCAAATGGCAACAAGTGGCAACAAAAAGGCCCGCACGGTGCGGGCCTTGAGTGTGATGAGGCAATGCTCGTCAGCGGCGTGGGCCGTGACTCAAGTCATCACCATGGGGTTTTTGTGGATACCGGACACGCCGGTCATGCCATCCCACTGGTCCCCGCGACCTTCACGCCAACCGCTCATCCAGTTCTCGCGCAGGTTGATATCCTGGCTCGGGCATTCGTCGCGTGAGCGACCGGCGACCCCCGCCTTGTAGCCGTGCAGATATGCCCGCTGGTTGCGATCACGTTTCTGTCGTTTCATCGTATGGCCTCTTGTCGGAACAAGTGCATCACCTTTGGGAAAACACAGAGACTCCACGGCGTCTGGTTCGCCGAAAGAAGACTCCGTCCGAGAAAACGTCCGGACAGGCATACGCATGCGTTGTTTCGTAGCTACCCCTCTAGCTTTAGCGGAAATGAGAAACGATGTCGATGAGCGTTTTGTCATAAGACCAGATTGAAAATGCACTCACAGGAATATGACCGAGCCGAGACGGTTCGGTGACGCCACCATGAAAGACGATAACTCGCTGTTGAGCCTTTACATCACCTGCCCCTGGGGCGTCGAACCGCTGCTCGCCGAAGAGGTCGCCGAGCTGGGGGCGGAGATACAAAAAACTACCGTCGCCGGGCTGCATGCGCATGCCGATCTCGCCACTGCCTACCGCCTGTGCCTGTGGTCGCGTCTGGCCAACCGAGTGATCCTGACCCTGGGTCGCGAGAGCGGCTGCGACACGCCGGAGGCGATCGTCGCCGCGGTGAGCCAGTTGCCCTGGGCCGAGAAGCTGCGCGACGGCCAGACCCTGGCGGTGGATTTCCACGGTCAGTCGGCGGCGATCCGCCACACCCGCTTCGGTGCCCAGGTGGTCAAGGATGGTGTCGTCGAGGCGCTGGCGGCGGCTGGGCGTGCGCGCCCGCAGGTCGACCTCGGCCAGCCCGATGTGCGCGTCTACGCCAATCTGCACAAGGGGCAGCTGCTGGTGGGTATCGATCTGGTCGGCGCCAGCCTGCATCAGCGCGGCTACCGACGGGATATCGGCCATGCCCCGCTCAAGGAGAACCTGGCCGCGGCGCTGCTGGTGCGCGCCGGCTGGCCGGCCCGGGCCAAGCGCGGTGAGCCGCTGGTGGACCCGATGTGCGGCGCCGGCACGCTGCTGATCGAGGCGGCGATGATGGCCGCCGATATCGCCCCCCAGCTCAGCCGCGAGCGCTTCGGCTTCCAGCGTCTGGCCGACTTCGATCCGGCGCTGTGGCAGACCCTGGCGCGCGAGGCCAAGGTGCGTGCCGATCTCGGCCGGCGGCGTGCGCGTTCACGGCTGTGGGGCTTCGACCAGAGCCCGCAGGCGATTGCCGCGGCGCGCAGCAATGCCATGCGCGCGGGGATTCCCGCGCTGATCGAGCTGGCCGGCGCTGCGGTGAAGGGGCTGACACCGCCCGCCGAGGCCTCCACGCCGGGGCTGGTGATCACCAATCCGCCCTACGGCGAGCGTCTTGGCGAGCTGCCGGAGCTGGTGGCGCTCTACGGCGATCTGGGGCAGCGGCTGAAGCAGCACTTCGGCGGCTGGCAACTGGCGCTATTCACCGGCAATCCGGACCTCGGCCATCGTCTGGGCCTGCGCGCGCACAAGCAGTACGCGTTCAAGAACGGACCGCTCGACTGCAAGCTGCTGCTGGCCGATGTCGCGGTCCGTGATGCCGATAGCGGCGATAGCGATGCCCGCCATAGCGACAAGCCCGGCAGCGTGCCGAGCGCGCAGACGCCGTCTCCCGGCGACGCGGCGCCGCTGAGCGAGGGCGCGCGGATGTTCGCCAACCGCCTGCAGAAGAACCGCAAGTGGCTGTCCAAGTGGCTCAAGCAGTCGGGGGAGCGCTGCTACCGGCTCTACGATGCCGACATGCCGGAGTACGCGCTGGCGATCGACGTCTATGGGCACCGCGTGCACGTGCAGGAGTACGCCGCCCCGCGTTCGGTCGATGCCGACAAGGCCAAGCGAAGGCTACTCGATGCGCTGAGCGCGATTCCGGTGGCGCTCGACGTACGCCCGGAGCAGATCCACTACAAGCAGCGCGAGCGCCAGAGCGGCAAGGCGCAGTATCGCAAGCAGGACGACAGCGGCGAGCGTTTCGTGGTCGAGGAGGGGCCGGCCAAGCTGTGGGTCAATCTCACCGACTATCTCGACACCGGGCTGTTCCTCGATCATCGTCCGGTGCGCCGGCTGCTGCGTGAGCGGGCCGCGGGCAAACGCTTTCTCAATCTGTTCTGCTACACCGGCACGGCGACGGTACACGCCGCCCTGGGCGGAGCCAGTGACAGCTTGAGCGTGGATCTCTCGAATACCTATCTCGACTGGGCGCGGGACAATCTGGTCCTCAACCAGCTCGATCCCGGTCACCACCGGGTGGTGCGCGACGACTGTTTCCGCTGGCTCGAGACCGCCGGCGGCAGCTTCGACCTGATCTTCCTCGATCCACCGACCTTCTCCAATTCGAAGAAGATGTCCGGCACGCTGGATATCCAGCGCGATCACGTGCGTCTGGTCGAGCTGGCCATGGCGCGGCTGGCACCGGGCGGGGAGCTGGTCTTCTCCAATAACCAGCAGCGCTTCAAGCTCGATCCGGCGCTGTCGACGCGCTTTGCGGTGACCGAGATCACCGCGCAGACCTTCGATCCGGACTTCAGCCGGCGCGCCAATCTGCACCACTGCTTCAGCATCCGTCATCGCGAATCACGTTGAGGCACGCCCCTGGCGCTCTTTCAGGGCGCCAGACGGCTGACGCAGGCGCGGTGGGCGAGCGAGCCAGCGGGGCGAACCGGATTGGGGCCAACCGGAGTAGGGCGTAGTGGGGCGAAGCGAATCAGAGCAGGATATAGCGGGGCGGAGCGAGCCCGGGCATCGGTCGCGCCGGCGCTTCGTGCGCCTCGAAGAGTCGTCTGGGCCTGAAGCTCAGTCGAGCAACGACAGCTGAGCCATGGCGCGACGCCCCTCGGGGCTGTCGTCGTCGGCTTCCAGCACCTTGCGCAGGCCACGCGCCAGCTGGATGTGCGCGAGATCGTCGAGCCACAGCATGGCCTGCTCGCGGCTCTCGGCCACGGCGTGCTTGAGGCCACCATACTGGGTGCCGATCTGGCCCCAGGCGCGGCTGAAGATCCAGTCACCGAACATGTCCTGATGCAGGTGCACCAGGACATAGTCGTGTTCACTCTCCCAACGAACGATCACGCGAACTCCTTTCGTGGTTGTGCGCCCCGGCTTGTCCCCGCCGGGTGGCCCGCCTAAGATGGCTGCGCCGGGTGTTGCGGCCGCGCCGCCGCGGCTCGTATCGGGCTCATTGTAAAGCAAGCGCGGCAGAAATCGACGCGTACGGCGCAAGCCCGTCAGGCCGATAGGGAGAAGCGGTAGACATGCGAATTCTGGTGGATGAAAACGTACCCCTGGCCGAGGCCTTCTTCGGCGAGCTGGGTGAGGTGACGCGCCAGCCCGGGCGTGAGATGACCGCGACCAGCGTGCGCGATCACGACGCCTTGGTGGTGCGCTCGATCACGCCGGTCAATGCGGCGCTGGTGGCGGGATCACGCCTCAAGTTCGTGGGTACCTGCACCATCGGTACCGACCATGTCGAGCTGGCGGCGCTGCGCGAGCAGGGGATCGGCTTTGCCAACGCCCCCGGCTGCAACGCCGAGGCGGTGGTCGACTACGTGCTCTCCAGCCTGTTGCTACTATGCGAGCGCGACGGCGAGGACCTGTTCGCCAAGACCGTGGGCATCGTCGGCGCCGGCAACGTCGGCGGGCGCCTTGCTGCGCGCCTGGCGGCGCTGGGTATATCCCACCTGATCTGCGATCCGCCGCGTGCCGAGGCCGAGGGCGACGCGGATTTCGTGGCTCTCGACACGCTGATCGCGCGTGCCGATGTCATCTGTCTGCACACGCCGCTGGTGGCCGCCGGAGCGCATGCCACCCGGCATCTGCTCGACCGCCAGCGGATCGCGGCGTTGACCCCGGGGACCGTGCTGCTCAACGCCGGGCGTGGCGACTGCCTCGACGGCGGCGCCCTGAACGAACGGCTGGCCCGCGACGCCGATCTACGCTGCGTGCTCGACGTGTGGGAGCACGAGCCGGGAATCGACGAGGCGCTCTATACCCGGGTCGATCTCGCCACGCCGCATATCGCTGGCCATAGCGTCGATGGCAAATTACGCGGCACCGAGATGATCTATCAGGCGCTGTCGCGCCAGCTTGGGCTGCCCGCGCGGCAGAGCCTGGCTCGGCTGACGCCGACGCCGTGGCTGTCACGGCTGGTGCTCGACGCCGCCACCCCGCGTGACGATGCGCTGCGGCTGTGCGCCCGGGCCTGCTACGACCCGCGCCGCGACGCCATGGGGCTGGAGCGTTATCGCCGACGCCTGGGCATGGCCCAGGGCTTCGATGCTTACCGCCGCGACTATCCGGTTCGCCGCGAATTCCAGACCCTCGAGGTGGCGCTCACCGCCGCGGCCCCCGAACTCGCAGCGGCCCTGCGCGGCTTCGGCTTTCGTGTCACCACGCCTGCCGAGTGACGGCGGCGGGGTCAGGCGCCTTCGCGCTCGGCATCCTCGCGCTTGCTGAGGCGATGGCCGTCTTCGCTGGCGCCATACTTCCAGTAGCTCGAAAGATACATCTCACGCTTGTCGACGCCGCGCTCGTCGATCAAATGGCGACGTAGGCGGCGCATCGCCGAGAACTCGCAGGCGACCCAGATGCCCGCCTTGCCTGGCCGCCAGGGCAGCTCGCGCACTGCCTCCAGCAGCCGTTCACTATCGCTGCCCGGGTGTGCTTGAACGAGCCATCTGATGCGCATGCCGGGCGGTGCCGCGAGCGGCTGGATATCGGCTTCGCTGATCACCTCGAGAATCACCTCTCCGACCGCCTGCGGCGGCAGCCGTTCGAGATTGGCGGCGATCGCCGGCAGGGCGGTCATGTCGCCTACCAGTAGATACCAGTCGGCGTCCTCTGCCACCCGCTTGACCGGGCCGGGACCGGCGACGTCGATGACATCTCCCGGGCGGGCGTTGCGCGCCCAGGTGGCAGCCGGCCCGCCGTCGGCGTGGAGCACGAAGTCGACGTCGATGGCGTCCTCACGCTGCCGGCTCACGCTGTAGGTGCGCAACCGCGGTGGCGTATCGCCTTCCCCGGGCAGCACCAGTTTGATGTAGGCGCTGGCCTGATCGGCGGGGAAGGTGCGCATCGCCTCGCCGCCGAGGGTGAGGCGCAGCATATGGGGTGTCAGCGGCTGCCGGGCGAGCACGGTGAAGGCACGTGGTGGCGTCTTGGGCATGCGGGACTCCTGTCAGTCAGCAGAGGGGATGGGGCGTTCGAGATTGTCGATCAGACGCTGCGCTAGCGCCTCGAAGGCGGCGAGCTCGGTCTCGCTCAAGCCCTTGGCGAGGCGCTCATGGGCGCGTTGCTCACAGGCATCGACCCGCGCCAGCATGGCCTGTCCGGCGTCGCTGAGCGTCAACTGCTGGCGTCGGCCGTCATCCGGTGCCGGACGTCGGTGCACCAGCCCGCGGCTGTCGAGATCTCCCAGCAGGCGTGCGAGCTGGGCCTTGTCCCACTTCAGCCTCTGGGCGATCGCGCTGGCGCTGCATGGCGATAGGCCGCGGATCGTCTTGAGCGTGCGAATCTGAGCGACACCGAGTTCGAGCTGCTCATCGGCGTAGGCTTGGCGCAGTGCGCGCTTGTAGGCGTGCAGCAGGCGGTGAAGGGTGTCGCCGGCGAGTGCTTGAGACATCGATCTCTCGATTTATTGGTTGATAAAGTCAACCAATTGAACGTCGATTACACCTGAATGTCAACCATTCTCATCTGCGAGCGGGGAGTTCACGCCCAGACTGCGGACGCAGCCTGGGTTGGTCTATAGCGAGATCGCGCGGCCGATGAACTGAATCGGGCCGGTGGGGCGGCCGAGCGGCGAGCCGCCGGCGTTTTCCAGCGTCAGTTCGAAGAGCTGGTTGGGCTGCAGTGGCGGCAGATCCTCGGGGCTCAGATGTAACGTCTGGCCGGGGCGGACCAGACCCAGCGACACCGGCCCCGACCAGTCGTCGGCCTTGGTCCAGAACTCCAGGGTCTTGCCCTGGGGCAGCTCGAAGGTGCCCAGGGGTACCAGCGCGATATCGTGGGCCGAGGCGGCCTGCACCACCCAGCCCGCTTGGGTATGCTGCGGAGTCGTCAGCACGACCAGGTAGCGCGGGGCAGCGCTCTCGGGGACGGCCAGCAGCAGCACGCTCAGTGCCAGTGATGCGGCGGCAGCGGCGAGGCCAACGCCGCGCCACAGGTGGAGACTGTGCCAGGCGCGCTGCCACAGCGAACGACGCTCTGCGGGCACCGGCTGCAGGCTGCGCTCGATACGCGACCACAGCCCGGGCGAGGGTGTGAGCGGCGGCGCCAGTTCGGTATACGGCTGTAGCCGCGACTCCCAGGCATCGATCGCCTCGCGCAGCGCCGGCTCCCCCGCGGCACGGCGTTCGACCGCGTGGCGCTCGGCCGCGCTCAGGGTGCCGAGCACGTACTCGCCGGCGAGGGTGTCGATATCGTCGGCGGCTGCGGCGTGAGCGTTTTCGGGCGAGCGGTCATTCATGACAGACACTCGCGCAGGCTCTGCAGGCTGCGTTTGATCCACGCCTTGACGGTACCCAGTGGGCGGTCCATACGCGTGGCGATCTCCTGATGGCTGAAGCCATCGACATAGGCGTGGAACAGGCAGTTGCGGCGGTCGGCGTCGAGCGCCGCCAGGCAGCGGTCGAGCTCACCGCGGCCGTGCCAGGCGAAGTGATCCAGCGCTTCGGCAGGCGCGGATGTGCGCTCGGCGTCGAGCGCTTCCGCGGTCTGCTCGTCGACGCTGATTTCGCGCTGACGGCCACGAATGTGATTGAGCGCCAGATGGCGGGCCACGCTGAACAGCCAGGTCTTGCCCGAGCCGCGCGTGGCATCGAAGGTGTGGGCACGTGTCCATACCCGTACGAAGGTATCGTGGATGATGTCTTCGGCCAGCGCGCGGTCGCCCACGATACGCTGAACCACGCCGAGCAGGCGTGCTCCCTCATGATCGTAAAGCTGGCGCAGCGCCTGATGATCGCCGCCAGCACAGGCGGCGATCAATGTGGCGTGATCGAGCGTCGTCAGCGTGTCCTCCTTTACGGCATCCACGAGCGTCGCGCCGAGGCGCGGGGCTACAGGCTGTGCACGCGGCACCCTTGCCACGTCCACTCCGGCCATACTACGCAGGGAGCCTTGCGTATGGCCACGAAAAGTATCGGTGCTGACCAAAGATCCCGCAGAGGAGCGCCCGCACGAGTGACCCGCCATCACCGTGCCGGAGCACGACGATGGCGGTCCAGGTGGTATCGGTGCAAATGGTCGCCCGCGCTTCAGCTGGCTTTCCAGAACAGGTAGTCGGCCTGATAGTCGACGATCTCTTCGGCGCCCAGATTGTCGCCGTTGCAAGTCATGTCCGGGGCGACGCCGCCCTGGGTGGCAAGACGCTGGACATAGGTCACGCCGACCATCTCGCCTTCGCCCATGGCGGGGTTGGCCTGGACCAGTTGCAGCGGAATGTTGCCCTCGCCGCCAGGGGCTGTGGCCAGCTGCGTACCGGTGATCTTGGAGCCGTCATTGGCTTCCCAGGTCGCCGGCGGGCCGTAGTAGCGGCCGAGCGTCTTGCCATCGGCGTCGTTGAGCTTGGCATCGGGGCCCTTGAACACCCAGGCGTAGCCGCCATCCTTGGCTTCGCAGGCGTAGGTGATCTGGCCCACGCCCACGGTTTCCATGGCGACCCGATTGCCGTCGGGCACCTTGACCGCGCTGGGCACGTCGGCGGCCAGGGCGGGGGCCGCGAAGCTGGCGAACAGGGCGGCGGTCAGGCTGGCGGTGGCTAGCGTGGAAATCTTCATCGACGTCTCTCCGTGGCATGAGAATGCGAAACCGGATGTCTCGCCCACGGCTTACCCGCGAGGCCCGGTGATGGATGCAGAGATGGGAAAATTTTTTTGCTCGAGCCCCAAAACAGCGACGCCCTGCCGATGAGGCGGGGCGTCGTAGGGTCGAACGCGAGAAGACACGCGAATGCTCGATCGCGATGACACTCAATCGCGATAGGCGGACTCCTTCAGCGCGCGGATGCGGTCGTCCAGCGGCGGGTGGCTGGCGAACAGCTTCTCCATCAGCTTGCGCGTCTGGCCGGTGGTGATGGCGAAGGCGGTCAACGAGTCCGGCATCTGGTCCGGCTGCTGGGTTTCCGCCTTGAGGCGGGAAAGCGCATTGATCATGGCCCCGGCGCCAGCGTACTTGGCGCCGGCTGCATCGGCCCGATACTCGCGGAAGCGCGAGAACCAGGCGACGATGATCGATGCCACCAGGCCGAATACGATCTCGGCGACGATGACGACGGCGAAGTACCCCATGAAGCCGAGGCCTCCGCCGTTGTCGCGGCCGCGCAGGAAACTGTCGACCACCTGCGCCACCACGCGGGCGAAGAACATCACGAAGGTGTTGAGCACGCCCTGGATCAGCGCCAGGGTGACCATGTCACCATTGGCTACGTGGCCGATCTCATGGGCCAGGACTGCACGCACCTCTTCCGGGCGCATGCGTTCGAGCAGCCCCTGGGAGACCGCTACCAGCGCGTCGTTCTTGTTCCAGCCGGTGGCGAAGGCATTGGACTGCTGGGCCGGGAAGATCGCCACTTCCGGCATCTGGATATTGGCCTGCTGGGAGAGCTCGCGCACGGTGTCCAGCAGCCACTGCTCGGTCGAGTTGCGCGGCTGGTCGATCACCTTGGCCTTGGTGCTCATCTTCGCCATCCATTTGGAGATGAACAGCGACACCAGCGAGCCGGCCATGCCGAAGACGAAGCAGAAGATCAGCAGGCTGTTCATGTTCAGCCCGTTGGCATTCAGATAGGGCTCGACGCCCAGCACGCGCAACGTGATGCTGGCGACGAGAACCACCGCCAGGTTGGTTGCCAGGAACAGGATGATTCGCATCATCGGTTTCTACCCTCAGTCGTGGAAAACCTGCGTTGTCGATGGCCGGATGGCCCTCGGCGATTGCTTAGCCTGTTATGCGTTATCACCGGCTAATCAGATGGTTATGGCCTGTTAGATACGACGTTAGGCGATAGGTTTCAAGAGGGGAAGGCCGCACGTCGCGCGCGGCCTTTGGGGCATGGCGGTGGCGGGCCACCGCCACGGGTCACTGGCGGTAGCGTGAGAGGAAGCGGGCGAAACGGTCGATCGCGTCACTCAGTTGGTCCGCCCAGGGCAGGGTGACGATGCGCACGTGGTCGGGGTGGGGCCAGTTGAAGGCCGTGCCCTGCACCAGCAGGATGCGCTCCTGCAGCAGCAGATCGAGCACCATCTGGGCATCATCGTGGATCGGGTAGATCTCCGGATCGAGCCGCGGGAAGGCGTAGAGCGCCCCCTTGGGCTTGACGCAGGAGACGCCGGGAATGGCGTTGAGCTTGTCGAACACCACGTCACGCTGCGCCAGCAGACGCCCGCCGGGCAGAATCAGATCGTTGATCGACTGATAGCCGCCGAGGCCAGTCTGGATAGCGTGCTGAGCCGGCACGTTGGCGCATAGCCGCATCGACGCCAGCATGTTGAGCCCCTGGATGAAATCCTCGGCGTTCTGCTTGCCCAACCCCCCGGAGAGAATCATCCAGCCGGAGCGGAAACCGGCGCAGCGGTAGCTCTTGGAGAGCCCGTTCATGGTCACCACCAACTGGTCGTCCTCGGCCAGGGCGCCGGTGGAGACATGTTCGACGCCGTCATACAGGATCTTGTCGTAGATCTCGTCGGAGAACACCACCAGGCCGTGCTCGCGGGCCACGCCGAGGATCTCCTTGACCACCGCCGGCGGATAGACCGCGCCGGTGGGATTGTTAGGGTTGATCAGCACGATCGCGCGGGTGCGGGCGGTGATCTTGTCGCGGATGTCGGCGATATCCGGTGCCCAGTCGTTGGCCTCGTCGCACAGGTAGTGCACCGGGTGGCCGCCGGAGAGATTGGCGGCGGCGGTCCACAGTGGATAGTCCGGCGCCGGGATCAGCACTTCGTCGCCGTCGTTGAGCAGCGCCTGCATTGCCATCACGATCAGCTCGGAGACGCCGTTGCCGATGAAGATGTCCTCGATGCCGACCTGCGGAATGCCCTTGCGCTGGCACTCCTGCATGATCGCCTTGCGCGCCGAGTAGAGCCCCTTGGAGTCGCAGTAACCCTGAGCCGTCGGCAGGTTGCGCATCACGTCCTGCAGGATCTCTTCGGGTGCTTCAAAGCCGAAGGGTGCAGGGTTGCCGATGTTCAGCTTGAGAATGCGATGGCCTTCGTCCTCGAGGCGCTTGGCGTGTTCGAGGACCGGCCCGCGGATGTCGTAACAGACGTTGTCGAGCTTGTGCGATTTCCGAATGGGGCGGGTCATGAGGTTTCCGTATGCTGCACAACCGAAGAGATCAGGCGGCGTCTGGGGCGCCGCGAGCGGGTGGCGGGCTGCATCGCCGACGCCCAGCATAACGCCGCGCGGACGCGGCGCAAGGGGCAGAAGCGCAAGGCTGTCAGGGCGATCTGTCATGCTCGCCGGCGTCGGCTCGTTCAGGTCGTCGGCGCGGCGGCGTCGTCTTCGCTGTCCGGTTCCGGGGCGGGGATGTCCGCCGGCAGTTCCAGGGTGACCCGGCCGAGCTTGCCATCGCGCAGCTCGTGCAGCAGCACCTCGGCGCCGCGGTGCAGGTTGATCACGCCGCCGGCCTTCAACCCGCCGCGCTTGCGCGCGATCTCGTTCATGATCGCATGGCCGTCGAAACCGGCACGCGCCTGCAGGTCGACCAGTTTGGGGCCGTCGGCATCGACGCTCTCTGCCGCCACCGGAGCGACGTAAGCCGGCAGGTCGTCGAGCTTGTAGCGCTCGCGCAGGGCCTCGGGATAGCGCTTGGCCAGCTCGGCGGCGCAGACGATGGCCACATCCACGTACTCGATCGCGGTGTCACGAATGGCGCCGCTGGCGGCGAGCCGGTAGGCGCTGGCCTGATCCTCGATCTTGGGCCACAGCACGCCGGGGGTATCGATCAGCGCCACGCGGCCGTCGATCCGGATCTTCTGCTGGCGCTTGGTCACCGCCGGCTCGTTACCGGTCTTGGCGATCTTGCGCCCGGCGAGGCCGTTGATCAGGGTCGATTTCCCCACGTTGGGGATACCCATCACCATCACCCGCACATCGCGGTCGGCGCGGACCTGACCGGCCAACTCGTGGCACAGCGCCGGAATCTGCTTCAGCTCGCGGGCCTGGGTGGTGGTCACCGCGATGGCGCGGCTGTCGGGCTGGGCGTCGAAGTGCGCGATCCATGCCTGGGTCGCCTCGGGGTCGGCGAGGTCGGCGCGCGAGAGGATCTTGAGCACCGGCTTGTGCTCGGTCAGATCGGCCAGCATCGGGTTGCCGCTGGAGTAGGGTAGACGCGCATCGAGCACCTCGATGACCACGTCGATCTCCGGCAGCGCCTCGGTGATCTGGCGGCGCGCCTTGTTCATGTGACCGGGATACCAGCCGAGCATACGTCTCTCCTGCCAATGTCATGCCTGTCGGGGGGATGCCCGACGCCAAGCGGGCGGACAGTCTAGCAGGATGCGGCCCTCAGCGGCTGCAGGGTGGGGGTGTCGGCATGAACGGCGGGTGGGGGCAGCCGACGGGTGATGGCAATCTCGTGCATCCAGTCGCCGGCGGGCGGCGTAGAGGCATGGATCATCAATCGCAGGGAAAGGAGCCCCGCATGAAACCTCTCGTATCCATCGCCGCCGGCCTGCTGCTCACCAGCGTTGCCAGCGTCTCGTTGGCCGCCGGCAATCCGATCAGCGTGCATGTCCTGAATACTCAGAGCGGCAAACCCTCGGCGGGCGTCGAGGTCACGCTCGAGCATCGGGCCGACGGCCAGTGGGAGACCATCGCCACCGGGACCACCTCCGAGGATGGGCGGATCTCGGCGCTCTATCCCGAAGACGAGACGTTCGAAGCCGGTGTCTATCGCGCCGTCTTCGCCACCGGTGACTGGTACCGTGCCCGCGGCACCGAGACCTTCTTTCCCGAAATCACCGTCCCGTTCGAAGTCGTCGACACGCAGCAGCACTACCATATCCCGCTGCTGCTGAGCCCCTACGCGTACTCTACTTATCGCGGCAGCTGAGCCTGGTAGGATAAGCGGCGACAGTCATAATGACAGCGCCCCGACCGAGGTCGGGGCGCTGGCGTATGGGGCGGTCTTTCTGGCACTGCTGTCTTTCTGGCACTGCTGTCTAGGCGTCACCTTGGCGCTAGCGTCTCGGGTCGAGCGCTTTGGCGCTACCATGATGCAGCTCGCCGCGGCCATGAAACGGCCTGCCATGACCGTGAGCCAGATGGCTGCCCACGGGCGCGGTCATTCGCCGGC
Source organism: Salinicola sp. DM10 (assembly GCF_017306975.2). Classification (NCBI taxonomy): domain Bacteria; kingdom Pseudomonadati; phylum Pseudomonadota; class Gammaproteobacteria; order Oceanospirillales; family Halomonadaceae; genus Salinicola; species Salinicola sp. DM10. The sequence continues at coordinate 934,896 of NZ_JAFLEN020000001.1, read as the reverse complement.
ATGGAAGGTGATGGCCACCGAGTTGATGCAGTAGCGCTGGCCGGTGGTCTCCGCGGGGCCGTCTGGGAAGACATGGCCCAGGTGGGCATCGCAGCGGCGGCAGGTCACTTCGATGCGGCGCATGCCGTGGCTGGTGTCCGTGTGCTCTTCCACCGAGGCGGCGGCCAGTGGACGGTCGAAGCTGGGCCAGCCACAGTGGGCTTCGAACTTGTGCTCGTTCTCGAACAGCGGGGCGCCACAACAGACGCAGTGATAGATGCCCTGGACCGGCTCGACCTGGTAGTCGCCGCTGAACGGTGGCTCGGTGCCTTTTTCCCGGGTGACGTGATACTGCTCCGGGGTCAGCTGTTCGCGCCACTCGGCGTCGCTCTTCTTGATTCTACTCATGGCGGGTCTCCTCGTGCCTCGTCACCTGTCTGCATTACAGGCCATTTGCGGCGCTCTCGCCAGCGCGTTTTAGGTGGCGACGAACAGCGGTGAAATCAATTGCTTGACAGCTTTGGGCGGCCTCAGTAATATGCGCGCCATCTCGACGGAGACGAGACATTGCGTCCCATTCGTCTAGTGGTCTAGGACACCGCCCTTTCACGGCGGTAACAGGGGTTCGAACCCCCTATGGGACGCCACTCGACTCTTTCGAAGATACTGTCGAAGCCAGTCTGGTTCGTCAGTCAGGATGCGGGAATAGCTCAGTGGTAGAGCATCGCCTTGCCAAGGCGAGGGTCGGGAGTTCGAATCTCCTTTCCCGCTCCAACAATGCGTCCCATTCGTCTAGTGGTCTAGGACACCGCCCTTTCACGGCGGTAACAGGGGTTCGAACCCCCTATGGGACGCCACTTCGATGATCGCTCGATCATCCCGTCGAAGCCTGGTTTCGACTCGACAAGCGGGAATAGCTCAGTGGTAGAGCATCGCCTTGCCAAGGCGAGGGTCGGGAGTTCGAATCTCCTTTCCCGCTCCAGTTTTGTAGGATCTGAAGCGTGATCAAGGGTCGTGAGCCGGAACGCCGGTCCGATCGATCTCCTTTCCCGCTCCAGTTTTGTGGTACCCGGTAGGTGATCGAAGGCTCCGCCTGGCTGTCACTCTCCGGTCTTGCGTCCCATTCGTCTAGTGGTCCAGGACACCGCCCTTTCACGGCGGTAACAGGGGTTCGAACCCCCTATGGGACGCCACTTCGATGATCGCTCGATCATCCCGTCGAAGCCTGGTTTCGACTCGACAAGCGGGAATAGCTCAGTGGTAGAGCATCGCCTTGCCAAGGCGAGGGTCGGGAGTTCGAATCTCCTTTCCCGCTCCAGTTTCGTGGTACTTGAAGCGTGGCCGAGGGTCGTGAGCCGGAACGCCGGTCCGCTGGAACGCCAGCCCGGTCGATCTCCTTTCCCGCTCCAGTGTCGTGTTGTCCCAAGCGTAAGCTATCGCTCTCCTCACTTCGTCCGACCTGCCGAGATGCTGGCGTCTGTCGCCATCTTCTGGGCTCGATGATATCGCGTCGGCTGTGAATTCCAGGTACGCATCGCGCAGCATGCTCCCGTCCTCGCTGCCGCCGGCTGGCTTCCCGACTACGCTGACACGGTAGCGTGGTGACGCTGACGATAGCGGCGACAGTCACGACCATCGCGTCTATTCGTCTGCTAAAGATTGATTTTTCATCGATCGGCCCCATATGTGGCGGCACTTCTTCTACGTACTCGACAGGAATCCCTGATGGCAGAACCGGCACTGTCCATCCGCGGGCTGACCAAAGTCTACGGTAATGGATTCGAAGCCCTCAAAGGCATCGATCTCGATGTCGAGCAGGGCGATTTCTTCGCGCTGCTCGGTCCCAACGGCGCGGGCAAGTCCACCACCCTGGGCATCGTCTGCTCACTGGTGCAGAAGAGCGCGGGCCAGGTGAAGATCTTCGGTATCGATATCGACCATGACTTCGCCAAGGCGAAATACAACCTCGGCGTGGTGCCGCAGGAGTTCAACTTCAGCCAGTTCGAGAAGGTCGAGGACATCATCCTCACCCAGGCGGGCTACTACGGCATGCCGATGAAGGAGGCCAAGCCGCGCTGTGAGCGTCTGCTCAAGGATCTCGGCCTGTGGGACAAGCGCAACGGTGCCGCGCGCATGCTCTCCGGCGGGATGAAACGCCGGCTGATGATCGCGCGTGCCCTGATTCACCGTCCGCGCCTGCTAATTCTCGACGAGCCCACCGCCGGGGTCGATATCGAGCTGCGCCGCAGCATGTGGGAGTACATGCGCCGGATCAACGAGGAGGAGGGCACCTCGATCATCCTGACCACGCACTATCTCGAGGAAGCCGAGAGCCTGTGCCGCAATATCGCCATCATCAACCGGGGCGAGATCATCAAGAATACCTCGATGCGCGGCCTGCTGACCGAGCTCGACACCGAGACGTTCCTGCTCGATCTTGCCGAGCCGCTGGAGGCCGCTCCCCAGGTGGAAGGCTTCGAGATCGAGCGGGTCGACTCGCACCAGCTGGCACTCTCCGTGCGCAAGGGCACCGATCTCAACGATGCCTTCCAGCAATTGACCCGTCAGGGCGTGCGCGTGCTGTCCATGCGTAACCGGGCCAATCGTCTGGAAGAGCTGTTCGTTTCGATGACCTCGCCGCCGGATGCCAGCAGCGGTATCGACAGCGCCACTTCGACACCGGCCAAGGAGACGGCATCTTGAATACCCGGCAACTGCTGATTTCGCTCTGGACCATGGTGGTGAAAGAGGTGCGCCGCTTCGTGCGGATCTGGCCCCAGACCCTGGTGCCGCCCTCCATCACCATGACCATGTACTTCATCATCTTCGGCAATCTGATCGGTTCACGCGTGGGCGAGATGCACGGCATCTCCTACATGTCCTACATCGTGCCGGGCCTGATCATGATGTCGGTGATCACCAACAGCTACTCCAACGTGGCGTCATCGTTCTTCTCCAACAAGTTCCAGCGCAGTGTCGAGGAGATGATGGTCTCGCCGATGCCCAACTGGGTCATCCTGGGTGGCTTCGTGATCGGTGGTGCGGCACGCGGGCTCGGCGTCGGGCTGATCGTGACGCTGGTTTCGCTGTTCTTTACCCATCTCGATCTGCACCATCCGTTCTTGACCCTGATGGTGGTGGTCATGACCGCCTTGCTGTTCTCGATTGGCGGCTTCATCAATGCGCTGCTGGCCAAGAAGTTCGACGATATCTCGATCATCCCGATCTTCGTGCTGACGCCGCTGACCTATCTGGGGGGCGTGTTCTACTCGATCGACCTGCTGCCGGAGTTCTGGCAGAAGGTGACCATGGTCAACCCGATCCTCTACATGGTTAACGCCTTCCGCTACGGCATTCTGGGCATCTCCGACATTCCGGTGAGCGGGGCGCTGATCGCCATCGCCGCCTTCATCGTCGTGTTCTGGTGCCTGGCGCTTTGGATGCTCAACCGCGGCAAGGGGATTCGCTCATGAGTACACCGCGCCCGGAGACCCTCGCTGATGCGCCGTTGGGTCGCGAATCCGCCTATCCCGAGCGCTACGATGCCGCCTTGCTGTTTCCCATCGAGCGTGCCGCCAATCGGGCGCCGCTGGGAATCGAGGCCACGTCGCTGCCGTTCGTCGGTGGTGACGAGTGGTGGGCTTTCGAGCTCTCCTGGCTCGACCCGCGCGGCAAGCCAGTGGTCGCGGTGGCGCGCTTCCGACTGCCGGCGGATTCGCCCTGCCTGATCGAATCCAAGTCGTGGAAGCTCTATCTCAACAGCTTCAATCAGACCACCTTCAGCGGTCGCGATCAGGTGATCGAAACGCTGGTGCGTGATCTGAGCGCGGCAGCGGGTGGCGAGGTCACGGTGGAGCTGTTCGGTGTCGATGACGCCGCACTCGCGCCGGCGCCGCTGCCTGGCGAGGGGATCGACGAGCTCGAGGTCGAAATCGACCGCTATACGCCGGCGCCGGAACTGCTCGCCTGCGACGAAGGCGCTATCGTCGAGGAGACGCTGCACTCGCACCTGCTCAAGTCCAACTGTCCGGTGACCGGCCAGCCCGATTGGGGCAGCGTGCTGATTCAGTACCGCGGACCGCGGATCGAGCGGGCGTCGCTGCTGCGCTATCTGATCTCCTATCGCCAGCATCAGGATTTTCACGAGCACTGCGTCGAGCACATCTTCGTCGATCTGATGGCACGCTGCCGCCCCGAGCGGCTGCTGGTGATGGCGCGTTACGTGCGCCGCGGCGGGCTCGATATCAACCCGTGGCGGGCCACGCCGGGCTGGACGCCGGCATTGCCGCCACGTCTGCTGCGGCAGTGACGCTTTTGGCGTAGAGTCGAGCGACCCCTTGCGTGTTACCACCGATGTCTCAGAGGAGTCAGACATGGATGCCATGACGCTACTGCATCAGCGTCGTTCGATGGGCAAACTGGCCGGTCCGGCGCCGACCGCCGAGCAGCTCGAAGCGCTCTACCGTGCCGCGCTGCGGGCGCCGGATCACAAGGAAATGACGCCGTACCGTTTCATCGAAATCAGCGGTGAAGGGCTCGACCGCCTGGGTGAGCTGTTCGCCCGCGCCGATTATCAGGCCAATCCGCATATCGACGATGCCACTCTCGATGCCGCGCGCAAGAAGCCCAAGCGGGCGCCGATGATCATTGCGGTGATCGCGTGCGTCACGCCGGACCTGCCCAAGGTGCCGCCGGTCGAGCAGATCATCTCCGCGGGTTGCGCCGCGCATGCCATGCTCTACGCGGCGTTCGCGCAGGGGCTGGGGGCGATGTGGCGCACCGGTACCTATGCCCATGACAAGACCGTATGGCGCGGGCTCGGCCTGGGCGAGCACGAAGAGCTGATCGGCTATCTCTATCTCGGCCAGCCGGGAGGCCGCTACCCTCAACCGCCGGTGCGCGATCCGCAGACGTACGTCGAGCGCTGGCAGTGAGGCAGAAAAAGCCAGACGAGGAAAAAAATGGCTTGCGATCACGGAGTTAGGCGGATAAGCTGTGCGCCGTTCTGAACGAAGCGGCAACGCCGAAACGGGCAGGATGACAATGCGGAGAGGTGTCCGAGTGGTCGAAGGAGCACGCCTGGAAAGTGTGTAAGTCGAAAGGCTTCGAGGGTTCGAATCCCTCCCTCTCCGCCACGAATCGAAAAGAACCGGCTTCAATGGCCGGTTTTTTCATGTCTGGCATTTGGCGTCATGAGAGGGAGGTGATGAGAACCCTCCGGTTCGCACCGAGGCGCTCGCGGTGTTGGTGTTCGAGCGCCGACAAGCGGCCTCGCGAAGCGAGCCGATAATCCCTCCCTCTCCGCCACGAATCGAAAAGAACCGGCTTCAATGGCCGGTTTTTTCATGTCTGGCATTTGGCGTCA
>NZ_JAFLEN020000001.1:748859-929452 GCF_017306975.2 Salinicola sp. DM10 | reverse complement strand
TGAGAGGGAGGTGATGAGAACCCTCCGGTTCGCACCGAGGCGCTCGCGGTGTTGGTGTTCGAACGCCGACAAGCGACCTCGCGAAGCGAGCCGATAATCCCTCCCTCTCCGCCACGAATCGAAAAGAACCGGCTTCAATGGCCGGTTTTTTTATGTCTGGCATTTGGCGCCCCCCGCCCATCACGATGGATCAGACGCGCTAGAGTGGCGTAGGCCGAGCGTCATCAGCAGCGCACAGGCCAGGGCCACCGCAGCCGTGACATGAAAGGTGTAGCTCGTGCCCCAACTGGCAGCCACCAGTCCCCCCCAGCAGTGGGCCCAGCACCTGACCCAGGTACTGAAACGAGGTCGACAGGCCCATGATCCGGCCGAGGCTGCGGCCATCGCGATAGGCATGCTTGAGCGCCGACTTCAGACAGGGCAGCACACCGCCCAGCGCCAGGCCCATCGCGAAGCGCAGACCCATCAGCAGATAGACGCTCGTCACGAAGGCCTGGGGCACGATCAGCACGGCCCCTGCGGCAAAACCGCAGGCGGCGATACGCATGGCGCCATAGCGGTCGGCCAGCCGGCCCAGCGCCAGCGCGGAGAGCAGGCTGCCCAGCGCGGTGACGGACAGCACGATGCCGGCGGCCGAGGCCGTCTCGAGCGGGTGATGGTCCATGCTGGCGACGATGCTGTAGATGATGGGATCGATCGATAGATTGGCCACCAGCAGACCCGTAGTCGCGATCAGCAGGACCCATATCCTTGAGTCGACAGGCGCAGCGAGGCGCGTCTGCTCGGCGTTTGACTCCCGCCGCTCGTGCTTTTCCCTGACCAGCAGGCAGGTCGCGACGACATTGAGCAGGATCATGCCGCCGGAGAGGAAGAAAACGTCACGCATACCGACGTGGGCGGAAAGGAACCCACCCAGCATGGGGCCAGCCAGGCTGCCGCCCAGGATACAGGCGAAGAGCACACCCTGGGCCTGTCCTGCCCGCGCCTCCGGCGCCTCTTTCGCCATGAGGATGGTCGCCCCCGAGGTGTAGCCGCCGGCCACGCCGGCCAGCAGCCGCAGCACGAGCATCTGCCAGGCGCTGGTCGCCGCCCCCATCAGGGTCATGCAGATCAGCATCCCGACGCTGGCGCGGACCAGGTTGATCTTGCAGCCGTAACGGTCGGACAGGTGCCCCCAGAGCGGTGCGAAGAGTGCGGCGCTGATAAAGGTTGCCGCGTACACCAGGCTGGACCAGATCCAGGTCCCTTCTGGCGAATGCTCACCGAGGCTGGCGAGGTAGTGGGGCAGAAAGGGCAGCATGATCGTCATGGCGACGATATTGATGAAAGACCCCGACCCCGTGACCCACAGGTTGATTTTCCAGGCAGTGCTATGTCGCGACATCGGCGTCCCCATTGGTGAAAAGCAGCGAGAAGAAGATCGCGCGGTAATGGCGAGCTCAAGGCAGAGCTTAAGGAAAATTCATCAATGAATAAAATTCATGTTTTTTATTCTATGGATTTCTTTTGGGAATGTGTGACGCATTTATGGTTGGTCGAAGCGTCATTGGCCTAGATGTTAGGAGGCGACATCGCAGGGCGTGGGTGGCTTGGCGGCTGACATCCCAGAGTCATCGGCCACACACGAAAAGACCGGCACGAGGCCGGTCTGCGGGGGTTGCACGGGATGTGAGGGTGTCCGAAGAGAGCCCGGTTGGCGCTTGTCTCAGCCGCGCAGGGCGTCGAGTAGGCACTCGGCGACGGGCGCCGAGGAGGGCGGGTTCTGACCGGTGATCAGGTGCCCATCCTGGCGGGTATAGGGCGCGAAGTCATCGGCCTTGGAGTAGCGTCCGCCGCTGGCGATCAGCGCCTCTTCGACCAACTGCGGCACGATCTCGGTCAGCCCGACCGCGGCCTCCTCGCCATTGGTGAAGCCGGTCACCTCGCGCCCCTTGACCAGCGGCTGGCCCTCGGCATCCTTGGCGTGGATCAGCACGATGGGCGCGTGGCACACCGCCGCCACCGGCTTATGCTGGGCCCAGAAGGTTTCGATCAGGCGGATCGAGTCGGCGTCATCGACCAGGTCCCACAGCGGGCCATGGCCACCGGGATAGAAGACGGCGTCGAAATCGTCGGCGCTCACCTCGGACAGGCGCTGGGTGCGGGCGAGCTGCGCCTTGGCCGCGTCGTCCTGCTGGAAGCGGCGGGTCGCCTCGGTCTGGCTCTCCTCGGCGTCACTTTTGGGGTCGAGCGGCGGCTGGCCACCCTTGGGTGAGGCGAGGGTGAGTTCGGCCCCGGCATCCTTGAAGGCGTAGTAGGGCGCGGCCAGCTCTTCGAGCCAGAAGCCGGTCTTTTCACCGGTGTCGCCGAGGCGGTCGTGGGAGGTCAGAACGATGAGAATACGCGGGGACATGAAGGGCTCCTTGCGGATGGCTGAAGGGTCTTTCGACCCATTCTAGTCTGGCGCCGCCGAGAGCGTGGCAGCTACTGGGTACCAAGGTAGGCGCTGGCGTAATATTCGGGAAATGACGTTTTTGGATATCAGGCATTCGATATATGAATATTGCGGGCAAGGATCTCAACCTGCTGCTCACGTTCCACGTGCTCTACACCGAGGGCAGCGTCTCTGCGGCCGCGATGCGCCTGGGCCTTAGCCAGCCGGCGCTCAGCCACAAGCTGGCCCGGCTGCGCCACGACTTCGGCGACGCGCTGTTCGTGCGGGCGCCTAGAGGGCTGACGCCGACACCACGGGCACATGAACTCGCGCCGCGGGTCCAGCAACTGGTGGCCGGGCTGGAGAGCTTCTTCGACTTCTGTGAGGGCAGTGACTTTCTCACCCGAGACGACCGGGTGCATCTCTATACCACCGACTACATGGAGCAGCTACTGCTGCCGCGACTACTGCCGCTGATCCGGCGCGAGGCGCCGCGTCTGCAACTGGTGACCCACAATACCCGCGGGCGCCTGCCGCGGGCCGAGCTGGAGAGCGGCGAGTGCGATATCGCCATCGCGGGCTTCTATGCAGACCTGCCGGCCAGCTATTACCAGCAGCGGGTTCATGCCGAGGGATTCGTGGTACTGGCGGCGGCCGACAATCCGCGCCTCGGGGCGACGCTGGATCTCGAGAGTTATCTGGCATGTGAGCACCTGGTCACGACGTTGACCGGTGATCTGGATGGACTCGTCGATCGGCGGCTGCGCGAGATGGGGCGCTCGCGACGGGTGGTGGCGGGGCTATCGAGCTTTCTCGCGCCGCCGCTATCGGTGGTTGACAGTGATCTGCTGTTGACCTGTCTGGAGAGCGTGGCGCGCCAAGCCGAGACGCATATACCGGGATTGGCGGTATACCCCTGTCCCTTGGCGCTGGATGACGTGGCGGTGATCCAGACCTGGCATCAGCGCACCCACGAAGATCGTCTCCGTCGCTGGCTGCGGGCGCAGATCAAGGTGCTGCTGGGCGGCGCAAGCCGCTAGCGGCGATGCATTTGGCGCCGTGGCGTACGCTGAAGTCGTGTCAGGCGACGATCTAGACCTCTTTCGGTAGTGAATTCAGCCCCTTGGTTTCGCCACGAAAGTCGATAATGGCGCGGGGACATCCCCTGCGTACTTACCCGGCCTTCGGGCCGGGTCTTTTTTTGCCCGCGTTTTTCCTGCTACCTGCCATTTCCGTCATCCACGCTACTTCTCGGTCGCCGATCCAGATGCCGCCAGCATCGCCGGTGACTTTGGCGCCTCACCCCAGCCGCTTCGGCAAGCCTCATCCGGTCTGTGCCAGCGCTCATGCCGCCTGCGGCCGTCTCCTGGATGACCTCGTCCGCGCGTGCCCTCGGCGCCAGGGGCTCGTCATCCTTGGGTGGTAATAGCGTCTGCCGATAGCGTCAGATCGAGGGCCGAACACTGCCGATGTTGCCGGGACTGGCTTGATTTGTAAGAGATATCTTACGCAAAATTGAGCGATATCGACCTGTATCCGTCATTCGTGAATTGATAATATGAGCGCTCGTTGTAGATCCTTGATCCCCGGTCTTCTGTCCGGGGATTTTTTATGCCCATTTTTTGCCACCTCAAGTCGAGGGCTGCTCTTTTCGGCTACTTGTCGACCTTGCACGCAAGCGTGAAATGCGCAGCTGCCGATTAACAAAATACTACGTTTCAGTAGAAGCCTGTTTAACCTGGGTTGAGTTCAGCAGCTTGCGGATGCGCGCAAGATAGTGAAGGCGAGATCAGGGTGGATCTCCGGGAGCCGGCCAGGGAGGCTTTGCCAGGGATGCGGGGGCAGGAGGCCGCCGGTAGGTACGGAAGGGAGTCAGCGCTAGTCGGCCCGATCTCAGGATCGGGTCTTTTTTACCCTTGCTGATGGCGGCATCAATAATATAAACATCTAAATCTTATCTAAATTATAGTTATTTCACGCAATTAGATTAGACAGTATTAGAAGTTGACGTTATTCTCTGCGAGTAGGGATACAGCCTGGAATCGATCACGGACGATATTGCCAAGGATGCGGTTGAGCCGCAGTCTTTCAGCAGGATAGGCGCATGCTGATTGAAAGCCCGAGCGCTATCGCAGCGCGCTCGGGCTTTCTCTTATTGCATGTCAGTCAGTCGCGATCACGTTCGGCTGCCACGACCATGGACGATCGCGATGGCCGTGGTCAATCGCAACGGCCGTGGTCAATCGCAACGGCCGTGGTCAATCGCAACGGCCAAGGTCGATCTCGACGGGCGAGGGCTCGAGCTGACACGCGTCATCTTCGGTGGATCACAGACGCATCTACCACGCCGCTGTAGCGGGCCGCCGCCGAGCCTGGCCTACGCTTTCTTGCGCGCTGCGCTTGCCAAACCTAAGTGATTGGAATTATTATCGAAAGCCTTGCGGGTGTAGCTCAATGGTAGAGCAGAAGCTTCCCAAGCTTAAGACGAGGGTTCGATTCCCTTCACCCGCTCCAATCCAGTGTTCAAACACGTCCAGACACGCCCACCATCTCTCCTGCAGCCCCCGCCACGCCTCGCTTTATCCGTTCAAACTCGCCAAACATAGTTAGTGATAGCAACGCCCATTCTCTATTGCCTGGTTGACTGTCAGCCCTACACGCGGCCATCACGCAACGCGACTAACTAAGAGTGCCGTCTGCTGACGGATATCCGGCTCGCGCTCAGGCACTCTCCGTGGCTCGGGCGCGCCAGCTCAGCAGGATGTCGTCGGCGGTGATCGAAATGACGCTCACCGCCGCCTCACGCGCCAGGCATGCCATCAGTCGAGACCAGTCGTCCTGCGTTTCGCCGGGCTGGCGCATGATGACCAGCTGCTGGCGCCGATGGCAGGTGGCGCTCTGGATGGCGCGTGAGACGCGGCGTGACAGCCGCTCGTAGGGCGAGGGAAAAGCGAGAATCATGACGTCTCTCACCTGGTGGTGTATTTATATACAGTATAGTTGGCGACGCTCGATGGCGTAAAGCGATCCCCGGCACGAGGGGCCGGGACGGCGGCGCTCAGCGCTTGGTGGCGGGTGCGATCTTATGACTGGGCAGCTCATGGCCGAGCAGCCATCCCGCTCGAAGAACGGGCAATAATGAATGGCGACCACGAAAAAGGGGCCCAGGGGCCCCTTTTGTCACCGATGCACGGCGAGTGTCACTGGCTCTTGATGGCGTCGCCAGCTTCGACGCTGTGCCCTTCGGCGTTGATCTCGTCGAGTGATTTCGAATCTTCGATGTTGGTCGCACCGTCGGTCTCCGACTCCATTGCGTCCAGCGACTGATTGGTGGCAGCGCTGCCGCCGGAGAAGGAGGAGGCATCCTGCTCACCGCTGGCGGTAACACCGGAACCCGGCGCCAACGGCTCTTGGTTGGCCTGCTGGGCATCCTTGAGTGCGGCACTATCGGCCAGTGCACTACCGGCGAGTCCCAGAGTGAGGGCGGCAAAGGCGATGGTCGCGAGTGATTTTCTCATGCCAAATTCCTTTTGTGCTGAGGAAGAATAGGGGGCGATAGCCAGTGGGCTAACACGCCATCACACTGTAGCTGCTTTGCAATCAAGGTATGCGTTCAGTTGCCTCACTAGCGGACTTTTCGGCACGTAAGGCGGAGCTTTGGGCATGATTTCCAGCTTGCGCGTCTGCATGCCGATGATTTCGAGGCGTCGATCCGCGCCTTTTCCGCCAGCGCCATGCTCGCCACGTGGGTGTTCCCGGCGCGGGCTTGAACTCGATCGGCCATGGCGTCATCTATAGTGGTGAGGCGAGCAAGCGTTGGTCATTGCAAAGACATCGCCAAATCAAGAGAGTTGCTGATTTGGCGGTGGGACAACGCTCAGTTGACGTCATCAGTTACTGGACAGCGCCCGATAGGGCAGGAGAGTGTCATGAACGCGCGCGATTATCTGGCCAAGCAGGGTATTGCGCTGGACAAGGAGGAGGATAAGCCGCAGTCGCTCGAAGAGAAAGCCTGGGCACGGGCGCGCGAAGCTGCCGAACATGGCCCGCGCAGCGGCACGCCGCACGATTGGGAGGATTGGGAGCGCTATCACGAGGCGCTGGCGAGTGGCGCCGCCGAGATAAAAGGCAAGCACCGAGCGCGTGACGGTGGGGCCGAAGAGATTGACGCGAATGCTGACGAGAGCGTCGGAGACGCTGGCGCCTCGTCTCGTCACCGTCGTTAGACAGCAGGATTGCGCAGGGCCAGCTATGCTGGTGAGCAGCCGAGCGTATCGACGCCAAGGTGTCGGCGATACGAGTGTCGAGGCGCTGTCGCGTGTCGGTCGGCTACGGTGACGATGGCGGTGAAGAGGCGCCGCAAGGGACTGTTCTATCAATGTGGGCGTTGGCGCTGAAGAGCGCGAACGTGGCCACGGCAAAGGAGGCTACATGGATATCATCCGTATCATCTTCGCCATCATCCTGCCCCCGGTGGGCGTATTCCTGCAGGTGGGTCTGGGCCTGCAGTTCTGGATCAACATCGTGTTGACGCTGCTGGGCTATATCCCGGGCATCATCCATGCGGTGTGGATCATCGCCACGCGCTGAGTCGCGATGAGCAAAGACAGCAAGAACGTATGAAAAAGCGCAGAGGGCCGGTTTCGACCGGCCCTCTGGCGTTTTCGGGGGCTTTGCGTGCGGGTTTCGCGCCCCCTCACGCGAGCACCGTGGGCTCGGCGGGCTCGGCGGGCTCGGCGTGAATCGGGCCGGTCAGGCCAGCCGATAGCGATAGTGCAGCGTCTCGTCCTTGCGCGGGCCCAGAATGCGCCAGGCGAGATCGAAGCCATCGACAAGCAGGTGCAGGCGGGCGCTGTAGGCATCGGCGGCACACTGGTGGTGTTGCTCGCTCACCAGGGTGTCGGCGTCGGCGGCGACCAGGTCGAACAGCGCCACTGCCGCCTCGCGGCCGCGGCGTTCGTGGGCGAGCGCCACGCGCTCGGGTGCTAGGCGCCAGCAGTAGAGGTTGCGCATGGTCACCGGCTGCTGGCCGGCCAGGGTGAAGTGGCCGCTTTCGTGGAAGCGTACGGTATCACCCTCCACCTCGGTGCGTACGCTGCCCTGGCCGTGACCGGACCAGCCGGTGCGCGAGCCGGCGCCGGTCTCGGCGGTAAACGCGAAATGTGTGACTTGGGGCAGCAGGGTGTGCAGCCGTATAATGGCTGTCAACTCGTCTGTCATGAAAAGGTTGACCTTAAATGTCGTATCTCGTCGGCGTCACGCTACTGTGGGCCTTCTCGTTCAGTCTGATCGGTGTCTACCTCTCGGGGCAAGTGGATAGCTACTTCGCCGTGGCGACTCGGATCGTGCTGGCGACGCTGATCTTCCTGCCCCTGCTGCGCCCGCGGGCGATCTCCGGCGCCAGCCGTCTGGGGCTGATGAGTGTCGGCGCGCTGCAGCTCGGCGTGATGTACCTGTTCTTCTATCACGCCTTCCTGCTGCTGAGCGTGCCCGAGGTGCTGCTGTTCACCATCTTCACGCCGCTCTACATCACTCTGATCGATGACCTCCTGGCGCGGCGCTTCTCGCCGCGCTATCTGCTGATGGCGGCGCTGGCCGTGGCCGGGGCGGCGGTGATCCGTTACGACGGCGTCAATGCCGGCTACTGGCTGGGCTTTCTGGTCGTGCAGGGAGCCAATGTCTGCTTCGCTCTGGGGCAGGTCGGCTACCGCCATCTGGCCCGCGGGCTGCCTGCCGGCGTCGCCCATCGCCATCTCTTCGGCTGGTTCTACCTCGGCGCGCTGTGTGTGGCGCTGCCGGCGTTCCTGCTGCTCGGCGACGCCCATAAGCTGCCCACCACCGGGCTGCAGTGGGGCGTACTCGGTTGGCTCGGGGTCGTGGCGTCGGGGCTCGGCTATTTCCTCTGGAACAAGGGCGCCTGTCGGGTCGATGCCGGCACCCTGGCGATCATGAACAACGCGCTGATCCCTGCCGGGCTGATGGTCAATCTGGTGATCTGGAACCGCGATGCCGATCTGCTGCGCCTGAGTGCAGGGGCGGCGATTCTACTCGCCACGCTATGGCTCAATGCGCGCTGGGCGCGTCGCGGGGTGGCAGCGGCAGCGCCGGCGGCCAGCCATCCATGACCACGAACAGGCGGCAGCTACGCCCGTCCGGCAACGTCAGGCGCAGGTGCAGCGGCGACGGGGTGGTGGCGAAGTGACGTTCCAGCAGTTGCCCCAGCGCGGCCAGCGCGAGGCCGGCGCCACGCGGCGGTGCCAGCCAGTGCGGCTTCAGCAGCACCTGGCCGCGGGTCGCCGTTGGTAACGCCGCACATAGCGTCGGCCATGCCCGCTGGTGACACCACAGGCCCTGATAGACATCCGGATTGGCCAGGTCGGGCAGGGCTAGACGCTGGTCCCAGGGGTGGTAGAGGAACCCCGGCATGATGATGCGCTGGTGCAGCGCGGCGCTTGGCACCAAGGCCTCGCGCACGGCTTGCCCGGGCTCATCGCGGGCGGCGGGCAGCTGGCGCTGCGCCAGCCGGTGGCACTTGATCGCCAGCGAGTCGAAGCTGCCGGTGCCGATCCAGCGAGCGGCGTCGTGGCGATCTCCTGGCCCCCGTTCCAACCCGAGGAAGAATTTGATCGCCAGTTCGGCGTGCTCGATCGTCGCCGGCTCGACGCCGCGATAGCGATAGAGCAGGTCTAGCTCACCAGTGATTCGCTTGCCGTCGCGCAGGGTCAGGTTGTGGCCTAGCAGCGTGCTATGCGGTGCTGCGCCGAGGATCCACTGCCACAGTGCTTCGTGGTAGATGCCCAGACGCTGCGAGCGGCGCTGATCGAGATGCTGCAGGAACGCCTCCCGTCGCGGTGCCAGCGCTGCCAGCCAGCGCCGCCGAGCGGTATCGTCCGCCAGGCCGAGCTCGGTCAGGGTGGGGCGGCCGGACACGTTCAGGCGTGCCATGTCAGGAGCGTGCAACAGCCAGGCGATATCGCGCAGCCAGGGCGCGCTGAGGCAGGCCAGATCCTCGCGTAGTGCCGGCGTGCAGGGGTGGAAAGCCCAGGTCGGGTCGGTCGGCGCCGGCGACGCCTGCTCAGCGCGGCGCGGCACGCGGCCCCAGCACCGTGCTGTCGGCCGCCACCGGGCGGGTGACCACGGCACCGGCGCCGATGCGTGCCCGCTCACCCACCTCGATGTTACCGAGCACGCAGCAGCCGGCGCCGAGGAAGGCGCCGCGGCGAATCTTGGGGTGACGGTCCCCGCTCAGCTTGCCGGTGCCGCCCAGGGTGACGCCGTGGAACAGGGTGACATCGTCCTCGACCACCGCGGTTTCGCCGATCACGATGCCCGCTCCGTGGTCGATGAACAGCCCCGCGCCCAGCTGCGCCGCCGGGTGGATATCGGCAGCGAAGGCGTGGGCGGCGCGATACTGGGCGAAGCTGGCGAGATCGGTGAGGCCCGCCCGCCACCAGGCGTGGGCGACGCGATGGCACTGCAGCGCACGATAGCCGGGGAAGAACAGCAGCGGGGTGAAGGGCTCGGGAATCGCGGCATCCTCGCGCAGCAGCACCAGCAGATCGCGCGCCGCGGCCGTGGCGATCTCGGGGTGGGCGGCGAGGCACGCCGCCACCGCGGCATGACACTCGGCGAAAGCCACCTCGACGGTGGCCAGATCTTCGCTGACGATCTCGACCAGGGCGCCGGCGAAATCATCGACTTCGAGCAGGCAGCGGCGGTAGAGCGGGGTCAGCAGCGGATTGCGCCTGGCAGCGCTGCGTGCCGATTCGGCCAGGGTTGGCCACAGGGTATCGCTGCTCGGTTCCATCCATGCCTCGGACATGTGCGCTGCCTCCTCGCGTGGCTCGCCGGGGTCAACCGGGGAGGCGATAGAAATCGAATTCGCGGGTCTGCGCCGTCTTGACCATGTGTGAGGCCCAGGACGGTGTGATGCTGCGCTGGTGGAAGAACACGGCGCCGTGGGTGCGATCCTTGAGCGTACCATTGAGCGCGCGACGTGCGATCTCGCGTGCCGCGGCATACTCCAGCGGCTCACGCGCCTCGTCGGGGCGGCCATCGCACCACCACGAGAACTGGCAGCTGCCGGTCTCCGAGCCCTGCTGTACTACGCCGCATAGGGTCGGCGGGAAGGCCGGGTTGCCCAGCCGGTTCATCACCACGTTGGCCACCGCCTCCATTTCCACCACGCCCGCACCCTTGGCCTCCCAGTAGATCGACCGTGCCAGACAGGTCAGCGCGTCGTCCAGCGGGGCCTGGCCGCGCGGATCGAGCGCGCGTGCGCCCTCGGGCGTTACCCGCAGCGCCGGTGGCGCCGGGCTGGTGCGCGTGTTCTCGACCACCCGCTGCTCCAGCTGCTCGGCCTTGTCGAGCGCGCGCTGCGCCGTTGGCGGCTCGGCGGCGAGCAGTGGAGTGGTGGGGGCGATCACACCCAGCAGCATCCACAGGGCCAGCACCCAGGCACGGGGCCTCGGGGCCTGGGCGAGACTTCGGCGCGCAGGTGTCGACGACATAGGCATCACGCTGGCTGCTGGTGTCAGTCGGCGCCGAGGGTCTGGATCACCTCGAAGCCTTCGAACTTGGGCGGCCCCAGATAGAGCCCCTCGCGGCGGCTCTGGCCGGCGTTGGCGTGGGCGGCGCGGAACGCTTCCGAGTGGGTCCATGCCTCGAAGTCGGCTCGCGAGCGCCAGACGGTGTGGGAGGCGTAGAGCACATGACCCTCCTCGGCGGGGCCGCGTAGCATATGGAACTCGACGAATCCCGGCAGTCCCTGAAGATGGGTTTCGCGTTCGAGCCACAGGGTCTCGAACTCCTCGGTGCGCTCGGGATTGACGCGGAAACGGTTCATGGCGATGAACATCGGATGCGTGGCTCCATGCGGAAAACGGGGGGTAAAGATAAAGGGCGCGGATGATGACAGTCGCGCGCTGCGTCCGGCCCGATAGACCTGACATCGGCAGCGTTCACCATGCCAGCACTCTACGCGAAAAGCGAGATGTGCCCGACCGGGGGCGGCGCACCTCGGGCGTTGACGCACAGTGCCTGCAGGTGTCCTAATCGAGGCAACACTGATCTCGGCACTCCATCATACGAGACGAGCGGCGCGCCCGGCGCCCATGATACGCCATGGACATTCCCCATCAGCGGCTGGTCTATTTTCGCGTCACGGTCGAGTCCGGCTCGCTGCGCAAAGCTGCGGCGCGGCTCGATATCGCGCCCTCGGCGGTTAGCCGCCAGATCTCACTGCTCGAAACCGCCTTCGAAGCGCCGCTGCTCGAGCGTACGCCGCGCGGCATTCGCCCCACCGCGGTGGGCGAGATGGTGCTCGACTACTGCCGCCAGCGCGGTGCGCTGGACGAGCAGTTCATCGCCAGCCTGGAGGCGCATCAGCGCCTGGAGACCGGCACCATCTCGCTGGTGGTGGGAGAGGGTTTCATCGACGATCTGATCGCCGCCCCGCTCAAGGCCTTCGCCGAGCGCTACCGTGGCGTGCGCCTGGATATCCAGCAGGCCGGGACCGATGAGATCATCGAGTCGGTGGTGGAAGACCGCGCGCATATCGGGCTGATGTTCCACGAGCGAGTCCATCCCCAGATTCGCTTCTGGGTCTCCAGCGGCCAACCGCTGCTGGCGATCTGCCCCCGCGACCACGCGCTGGCCACGCTCCCCGAGCCGCTCTCGCTGGAGACCCTGAGCGAGGCGCCGATGGCACTGTGGGAAGTCGGACACGGCGTACGCCGGCTGGTCGACGAAGCCTTCCAGCAGGCACGGCTGCGCCCGCGGGTGGCGATGGAGACCAACTCCATGGCGGTACTGCGGCGCGCGGTGGTAGCCGGCATGGCGGTCACCCTGTTGCCCAGCTTTGCGGTGGCGGATGAGCTCGACAGCCAGAGCGTGGTTGCACGGCGGGTCGCCTGCGCGTCGTTTCAGCACTCCCAGGCGCACATGATCACCCGGGTCGGGCGGCGCCAGCCGCTGGCGAGTCTCAAGCTGCTGCGCCATCTGAGCGCCTGGATGCACGCCTTTCGTCACGACGACCCACGGCGCTGAAGCGCCAGGTTCCTTACGCTACCCGGCGTCGCCCTCACTGCTGGACGAAGCGCAGCAGCGTGCCCAGCGCCTGGGGCGCGATGTCGGCCTGGTTGACGCCCTGAGCGTGGTACTCGACGCCGTCCGCCTCCCACGCCGCCTGGGTCGCATCTAGATCACGACACGCCAGGGACAACGCCACGGCGCGGGGCGGCTGGGGGTCGAGTTCGCCCAGCAGCGGAAAGGTCGCCTCTAGGGTAGCCGGATCGAGCAGATGACAGTCGCCTTTGTGGGTATGGATGACGTAGTGGCGGGCGTCGCCGCGAATCGCCTCGCAGCCATGGATGCGCGCGAAGTGGCCGATATCGTGGGTGGGGTCGTCGCTCACATACCAGATATCGGTGATCGAGGTGGCGCCGTTGGGGTGGCTCTCCAGCGTCGGGTCGATGCGAAACAGCTCCGGGCGCAGCTGCTGGCACAGGAACTGGGTCAGGAACGGCCGCTCGACGTCGTGCAGGATGTCCAGCGCGACGCTCACTTCGGTGTCGCCGCCACTGGGCAGATGCGCCTGGCGGCGGAAGATGATCGGACGTGCGTCGGCGAAGCCGCGCGAGGCGACCAGGGCGTGGTCGCGCTGAATGCTGTCGCTGTCGAGGGCGAGCATGGCGATGCCGTCGCCGACGCTGGTGAGCCGCGCCTCGATCAGGCGCCCGAACTGAAAGCCGTTGTCGTCCTGATAGTCGAGGCACTCAGGGCGGCCGATACCGATCAGCTCGATGAAGTTGTTGCTGAAGAACAGCAGGTGGTTGTCGGTGCCCCAGGGGTGTTGGTGGCGCGCGTTGACGTTGAAGCCGAGCTTGCGCGCCGCAGCCGCGGCATGGTCGAGATCGCCGACGGCGACGAGCGGGTGATCGATGCCGAAGCTCATGGCGGACTCCTGTACTGGGCAGGGTGACGGCAAGAGGATGCGGTGATGGCTCGAGTATATCCGGCTTTGCCTCGGTATACGCTGTTCATGTCAGCGATACCGGCTGTGTGGCGGCGGTCGTGGTGTCTGGTCTGGCCCCCGCCAGCGCGGCCAGGGCGGCGTGAATATCAGCGGCGTCGTTGTGCCAGTGCGGCGCCAGTCGAACCAGGGCGCCGGCCGTCGGCAGGCGCACGTTGAGCGGCTCGGCGGCAATGTTGCACACCTTGGCAGCGATACCGGCGGCGCTCAGGCGCTGGGCCACCACCAGCGGCTGCGCCTCGGGCAGGTGCAGGGTGGCGATGCCGCTCTCGGGGGCTGCCAGCAGCGGTGTCAGGCCCTGGGCGCGGGCCAGCTCGTAGGCTAGCCCGGCGAGCCCCAGCACGTGCTCGCGCAGCGGGGCAATGCCGATCGCCGTCAGCTCATCGATCGCGGCGGTCAGGCTCAACTGATTGAGGATCGAGACATCGGAGGCGTCGAAGCGGCGCGCCTGGGGCTGATCGAGAAAGCGCTGGCTGGCGGCATCGAGACGCAGGCCGGCCATCTCGGCCAGCGGGTTAGGGCGCATCGAAGCCAGCGCCGCCGGGCTGAAGTAGGCCAGCGCCATGCCGCGCGGGCCGCGCAGCCACTTGCGCGTGGTCGCCACCAGCACGTCGCAGCCGAGCCGGCGCACATCGATCGGGGTCTGCCCCAGACCCTGGGCGGCATCCACGATCAGCGGGCAGTGGGCCGGACGCGCCAGCGCGCCCAGGCCCTCCACGTCGTAGCGCCGGCCCTCGATACTGGTCACCAGCGGGACGAGAATAGCGGCCACGTCTTCGCCGAGCTGGGCAGCGATCGCGGCCAGATCGAGGCTGCCATCGGCCTGGGTGGCGAGCAGCTCCAGCGCCCGCGGCGGCTCGCCGCCGAAGCGCTTGAGCATGACGATATCGGAGGCCCAGGTCCCCGGGGCGACGAGCACACGCTTGCCGCGCAGCGGGAGGGTGGCGAGGGCGCGCGCCATCGCCAGCGAGGTACTCTCGGCCAGCGCCAGCTGCGTCGCCGGCGCGCCGATCAGCGCGGCGGCGCGTTCGCGCGTCGCTTGCAGGTCCCAGTCCGCGCTCTCGACCCGCTGCTGTGGCCAGGCTGTCGCCTCCGCCTCCAGCCAGTCGCGCAGCCGCGCTGATACGCCGGGGCTGGTGAGGCCCACCGAGGCGTTGTTGAGATAGCGAAGTGTGTCGCGCATCACGTGGCTCCAGCGGTAGCTCGTGGGGTCGCGCTATCCTGACGTGGAAACGTGAGCGGCGCCAGCGCCTGATGAGATGCCGGTCATGTTTTGCGCGGCGTATCTCTGTCGCCCGAGGTCAGGAGCGTGGCGCACGCTGAGCCGTGATGGCACCCAGCGTGCGCGGCGCTCACGCCTTGCCGTCGCCGTAGCCCATGGCGACGCTGGCCTCGCTGGCGGTCTCGACCCAGACGCTCTGGGGCACGCTGTACTCGCGCAGGCCGTCGAGTCCGCTGGAGCGGCCGAAGCCGCTGTCGCGGAAGCCGCCGAACGGCGACATCACGTTGATCGCCTTGTAGCTGTTGATCCACACCGTGCCGGCGCGCAGCTGCGCGGCGACGCGATGGGCGCGGGCCGGGTCCTGGGTCCAGACCGCGCCGGCCAGGCCGAAGCGGGTGGCGTTGGCCAGGCGGATGGCGTCGGCCTCGTCGTCGAAGGGCAGGGCCACCAGCACCGGGCCGAACACCTCTTCACAGGCGATCTCCATCTCTGGGGTGACATCGGCCAGCAGAGTCGGCGCCAGATAGTAGCCATCGGCGCCGTCGGGCAGCCCGGCAGGCCGCGAGCCGCCGGTGACGACCCGGGCGCCGGCGGCGCGGGCGCGTTCGAGCATGGCGCTGACACGCTCGAACTGACGTGCGTTCTGCAGCGGCCCCATGCGCGTGGACTCGTCTTCCGGCAGGCCGACCGCGATCTGGCTGGCGGCGCGGGCCACCCGCTCGACCACCTCGTCATAGATCTCGCGCTGGATCAGCAGCCGCGAACCGGCCACGCAGCTCTGCCCGGCCGCCGCGAAGATCGCCGCCTGGGCGCCGGCCACGGCATCGTCGAGCCTGGCATCGGCGAACACGATATTGGCCGACTTGCCACCCAGTTCGAGCACGCTCGGCACCAGGCGCCGGGCGCCGGCTTCGGCGATCACCCGGCCGCTGGCGGGCGAGCCGACGAACACCAGCTTGCTGATGCCGTCGTGTCCGGTGAGTGCCGCGCCGGTCGTGGGCCCGAGACCGTTGACGATATTGATCAGCCCCCGCGGCAGGCCGCCGGACTCGAGCAGGCGAGCGATCACCACCGAGGAGAACGGGGTCAGTTCCGAGGGCTTGAGCACCACCCCGTTGCCCGCCGCGAGCGCCGGCGCCAGCTGCCAGGCGCAGGTGAACATCGGCGCGTTCCACGGGGTTATCTGGCCCACCACGCCGAACGGGACATGGCGCACATAGTTGAGATGGCTGGTGGGTACCGGAATCACCTCGCCATGCTGCTTGTCGCACCAGCCGGCGTAGTACTCGAACATCTCGCGCACCTTGCCCACCTCGCCGCGGCAGTCGCGGATCGGCTTGCCGGCGACCACGCTCTCGAGCTGGGCCAGGGTCTCCTCGTGGCCCTCAAGGCGGCGCACCGCGCTCAGCATGCGGCGGCCGCGCTCGCTGGCGGTGAGCGCCATCCACTCGACCTGGGCTCGGCTCGCGGCGGCGACGGCATGATCCACCAGTGCCGCATCGGCGTCGCGGTAGTCGATCAGCGCGCCGCCGGTGGCGGGGTGGATCAGCGCGATGGATTCCCCCTCGCCACTGACCAGCTCGCCGTCGATCCAGTTGCTGCAGGGGGTGTCGCCGCGCTCCAGCGACAGGCCGAAGCGCATCAGCAGATCGGCCAGACGATCGCGGGCTTGGGTCTCCAGGGCATTCATCGGGCAGGCTCCTCGCGCGGTTCAAGGGTGGTGAAGTCGAGTCCCGCCTGCGCCAGCAGGGGCGAGGCGATATGGTTGAAGTCGTCGCTGTCTGCGGGCCGGTCGGGGTCGGCATGCCAGCCGTCGACCACCCGTTCGAGCAGGCCGAGATCGAGTCCCAGACCGGCGGCGGCATCCCGGGCCAGGCGCAGGTCCTTGCGCATCAGGCCGCTGGTGAAGCCGGAGTCGAAGCGCCCGGAGAGAATCCACTCGGGAAAGTTGACCTCGCTCACCGCACTGCGTCCGGAACCGCTGTTGAGGCCGGCCAGACAGGCTGCCGGATCGACCCCGGCCTTGGTGGCCAGCGTCACCGCCTCGGCGGTGGCGAGCAGGTTGCAGGCACAGAGATAGTTGTTGGCCAGCTTGACCACGTGGCCGCTACCCGGGCCGCCGACATGGGTGCGCTTGGCCGACATCGCCGCGAGCATCGGTTCCAGGCGTGCCACCGTTGCCGGTTCGCCGCCCAGCAGCATGCCGAGCCGGCCACTGGCCGCCCCCTTGGGGCCGCCGCTGACCGGGGCGTCGAGCCATTCGAGGCCGGCCTCGAGGACCTTGGCGGCGAGTTCGCGGCTGACCACCGGGTCGCTGGTGGAGGTGTCGACGATGACGCTGCCGCGGGGCGCCGTGGCGAGCAGGCCGGGGGCCTGCTCGATCACCTCGCGTACCTGGGCCGAGGTCGGCAGCGAGAGCAGATAGACATCGCTGGCGGGCAGCTCGCTGGGGGCGACCACTGCCAGCCCCAGGCCCGCAAGGCGCTCACGCGCGGTGTCGAAAACATCGCTGCCGGTGACGTCGAAGCCGGCCTTGTGCAGGGTCAGGGCCATGTTGCCGCCCATCTGGCCGAGGCCGATCACGGTGATTTTCATATCGATAACCTCTGTCGCGATGACACAGACCCACCGTTTCAGGCGCCGCCGGGTGGCGCTCGGGAGACTGTGCGGTTCGGATTCAGGCCGCGAGCAGTGCGCGGGCCAGGGCTTGCCAGTAGGCCACGCCGAGCGGCGCCAGGGCGTCGTTGAAGTCGTAGGCCGGATTGTGCAGCGCGGCGCTGTCGCCGTTGCCGAGCCAGATATAGGCGCCGGGGCGTTCGGCCAGCATGAAGGCGAAATCCTCCGAGCCCATGCTCGGCGGTAGATCGCGGTGGACCCGGGTGATCTGCGGCAGACCTTCGAGCACCTCGGCGCAGCGGGCGGCGTGCTCGGGGGCGTTGAGCGTGGCCGGATAGCGCGCCTGGTAGTCGAGTTCGGCGGTGAGACCGTGGAAGGCCGCGCAGGCTGCCACGGCGTCACGCAGGCGCTGCTCCAGGCGCGCCTTGAGCGCGGCGTCGAAGCAGCGCACGGTGCCGCGCAGCTCCACCGTGCCGGGCACCACGTTGAAGGCGTCGCCGGCGTGGAACTGGGTGATGCTGAGCACCGCGGACTGGTGGGCTGGGGTCTCGCGGCTGATCACGCCCTGCAGCTGGGTCGCCAGCTGGCAGGCGGCGAGCAGGGTATCGTCGCCCAGATGGGGCATGGCGGCATGGCAGCCGCGCCCCTTGAGCGTCAGTGTGAAGACGTCGAAGGCGGCCATTACTGCGGTGTCGTGCACCGCGGCTTCGCCCACCGGCAGCCCGGGCCAGTTGTGCAGGCCGTAGACCGCGTCCATGGGGAAGCGCGTGAACAGCCCCTCCGCGACCATCACTCGGGCGCCACCCTCGTTCTCCTCGGCGGGCTGGAAGATGCAGTGCAGGGTGCCGGCGAAATCCGGGTCACGGGCCAGGGCGCAGGCGGCCCCCATCAGCATGGTGGTGTGGCCGTCGTGGCCGCAGGCGTGCATGCGCCCGGGAATCGTCGAGCGGTAGTCGAGCTCGTTGGCCTCCTCGATCGGCAGCGCATCGATGTCGGCGCGTAGGCCGATGCTGGGGCCGGGGCCGCGGCGACCCTCGATGGTCACCACCACGCCGGTACCGCCGCCCAGGCCGGTGACCGGCTCGAGGCCGTGCTCGCGCAGGATGGCGACGATCCGGTCGTGGGTGCGGTGCTCCTCGAAGGCGATCTCGGGATGGCGGTGGAAGTCGTGACGCCACGCCTTCAGGGTGGCGGCGTCGGGAAAGGCGACTGGCTGGTTCATGCGCATCTCCTGCGGTGTGGGACGGGCGCCGGGGCGACATCGCGAACCGGCGCCTCGAGTGCCAGTGGTGAATGAGTGGCGGTGTGGCTCAGAGCAGCACTTGCGCGACGACCGCGGAGCCGACGTAGGTGCCGGTGAAGACCAGCAGCGAGACCACGATCAGCTTCCAGCCGGTGCGTCGGAACATGCTGAATTCGCGCCGGCTCAGGGCCAGGCCGGCATACGCCAATACCGGAGTGACGATGGCGAGGAAGTTGACCGCGGCCAGACGCTCGACGATCCAAGCGCTGCCGGGGAATAAGGGCAGCGTCATCACGATGCTGACCAGCGAGACCCAGGCCACGCCGGGCAGATAGAAGGGCACGATGCGGGTCAGCACCAGGCCGATCAGGGTCATCACGTAGAGGATCGTCATGCCCGGCAGCGCGGTCAGCAGCGAACTGCCATTGACGGTGTTGGCGATCCAGCCCACGGCACAGGCTGCCGCGAGTACCGCAGCGGTCTTGCCCAGGTGCTGCTCGGGGCGCTCGTCGGGGGCGACCTCGGCAGCTGTCATCTCGGCATCCGGGGTCGCCTCGGTGGCGCCGCGGCGCTTGCCAGCCAGGCGCCGATAGAGCCACTCCGCTACCGGCAGGGCGATGAACAGCGAGACGTAGAGCCCGGTGGCGTAGGTCAGCAGATTGCTGGCCCCGGCGAAGGCGAGCAGATCGTCGGCCATGCCCGGCAGAGCACCGGCGAGGGCGCCGGAGCAGGCCGCGACCATGCTGCCGCTGCCGACCCCGCAGGCCATGGCCAGAGCGCGCGGATCGAACACGCCGAGCGAGGCGAGATAGCCGGCCATCAGCGCGAACCACAGGGTGCCGAACATGGTACCGACCACGTAGACCCCCATCACGCCGACGCCTTCCGGCCCCTTGAGGCCGTACTTGTCGGAGATGATGGCGATATTCGGCTCGCGCGCGATCGAGTAGGTGGCGCCCACCGCCTCGCGACCCATCTTCAGCACCAGGACTGCTACGGGCAGCGCCACCAGCATGGTGCCGAGGTTGCCCAGCTCCTGCAGGATCAGCGCCGGGCCGGCGCTGATGATCTGGTCGATCGCTGGGCCGATGGTCGAACCGAAGCGCGCGATGAACGGCATGATCGAGATCAGGATCAGCGGCGTGGCCGCCTGACTGACGCGCTCCGGCACGTAGCGTCGGGTGGCGCTGAACAGATGCGGGTTGAGCAGCACGCCGAGAATGAAGGCGTAGAACAGCGGTAGCAGCAGCAGGGTGCCGGGACCCAGCGGAATCTTGAGAATACCGATCGCCTCGCTGATCAGGGACACGATGACCACGATCAGATGCAGGCGCCAGTCGAGCAGTCGGTGGAGGGACATGGCCGCGACCTCGTTGTTATTGGATGGGGCGCATCCGCGCACTGACCATTCGGCTGTGTCGCAGACGCCTGATCGAGTATCGGAACAGAGGGTGCTCTAATGAAAGTCGGCGGGTGTTCTGATTTTTACGCTGCGACGAAGGTCGGGCTCGATTAGCGACGGCCCGGATGGTGTCTGCCAGGGATGGCAGGCACACAATATCGTCGGGAACGATGTTGGACGCCGAAGGCGGCCCGAAGGCGGCCCGAAGGGGGGCTGCCAGGGATGGCAGGCACACAAGATCGTCGGGAACGATGTTGGACGCCGCAGGCGGCCCGAAGGGGGCCTGCCAGGTATGGCAGGCACAAAAAGGGGGAGCATTGCGCTCCCCCTGTATCTCGCGGTGTGGCTAACGCTTACTGCTTGTCCTGCGGCAGCGCGTAGACCACGACCTGGTCGCCCACCTGATCCTTGAGGATGGTGTTGCCACCGGCGACGAAAGCGACGTATTCACGCCCCTGATACTCATACACCGCCGGGTTGGCGACGCCCGGCGCCTGGGCCTGGTCGGACCACAGCTCCTCGCCGCTCTCCAGCGAGTAGGCGCGCAGCTTGGCATCCATCGAGGCGCCGATGAAGATCAGCCCACCGGCGGTGACTGCCGGCCCACCGATGGTCGGCGAACCCCAGCGCTCCGGCATGAAGAAGCCGTACTGCTGCGAGGCGCCGATCGGACGCCGCCACTTGACGTCACCGGTGTGCATGTCCAGCGCCACCAGTTCTCCGAACGGGGGCTCCCAGCACGGCATGCCGAGCCAGTTGCTGGCGACGGTCAGGCGCATGCCGTAGGGCGCGCCTTCCTGCGGCGAGAAACCGCTCTCGTTGCCGGAGCCGCTGTCCGCCTTCTCGTAGGCTTCGCGATCGTAGAGTTTGATCGTCTGCACGATGTGCGAGACGTTGACGATCGCGGTCTGGCTCTGCGGATCGAAGGCGACGCCGCCCCACTGCACGCCGCCGGCGCTGTCCGGGTAGGCCAGGGTGCCTTCGCCTTGCGTGGTCGGCGGAGTGTACATGCCCTCATAGTAGAGGTCGTCCCACAGCCGCGAGCACTGGCCGCCACCGACCATGTCGGCGAGTTCCCAGATCTTGGGCTTCTTCGACTGGTCGAGCAGCGGTGCCGGCTTGGTCGGGAACGGTTGGGTCTTGGCGTAGACTTCTCCCTTCACCGAGCCGTCGCCCTGGGGCACCGGACGCTCTTCGATCGGCCACACGTCCTCGCCGGTCAGGCGATTGACGACGAACAGAAAGCCCATCTTGGTGGCCTGGATCAGCGCCGGGATCTGCTTGCCGTCGACGGTGATGTCCATCAGCGTGGGCGCGGCGTTGATGTCGTAGTCCCACACATCGTGGTGCACCCACTGGCGCGACCACACGACCTCGCCGGTGTCGACGTCGAGCGCGGTGGTCGAGGTCGCCAGCGGCGCCGACTCGGTGCGGTTACCGCCCCAGTAGTTGGGCGAGGGCGAGGAGACCGGCAGATAGATCAGGCCGTGGGCCTCGTCCACCGACATCTGGGTCCAGACGTTGGCGGTGCCACTCTTCTCGCGCATTTCCGGCGACAGTGCCTCGAAGGTCCACTCACGCTTGCCGGTGCGCGCGTCGATCGAGAACACGGTGCCCGGAGGTGCGGTCTCGAAGGCCCAGTCCTTGCCGGCCCAGCCGAAGATCAGGTGGTCGCCGACCACGGTCGGCGGCTGCAGGATCGACAGCGGCCACTTGGCGTGGGTGGTGTTCCATTGGTTGACATTGAGCACGCCGTTGTCGGCGAAGTCCTGACACGGTTTGCCGGTGTCGGCGTCGAGCGCGAACAGCTGCGCGTCCATGGTGCCCATGTAGACGATCTTCTGGCACGCCTGGCCGGGCTGCGGATCCTTGGCTTCCCAGTAGGCCACGCCACGGTTCTTGAGCACCGGTTGGGTCAGACCCTCGAGCTTGGAGTGGGTGTCGAAGCTCCACTTCTGCTCGCCGGTGGCCGGGTCCAGCGCCAGCAGGCGGTAGAAGGGCGTACCGATATAGAGGGTGTCGTTGGCGAAGATCGGGGTCGCCGACCACACCGTGGCGGGAAGATCGCCGGTGCCGTCGGAGACATCGCCGGTGTGCACTTCCCAGACCTTTTCAAGCTGGCCGACGTTGTCGACGTTGATCTGGTCGAGCGGGCTGTATTTCTGGGCGTTGTTCTGACCGTGGAAGGTGTTCCAGGTCGGCTGGGTCGGGACCAGCGGAATATCGGCGCGCTGGGTCTGGGCCGTGTCCTGAGTCTGGGACGTGTCCTGAGTCTGGGACGTGTCCTGAGACTGAGCGGCATCTTGGCTCTGGTCGTTGTCCTGGGCCTGGACGCTATCCTGGGCCTGGGCGCTGTCAGCGTCCTGGGCCAGCAGCGGCAGCGGCGCCAGCATCAGGGCCAGAGCGGTCGCCGTGCCGAGGCGTTGTGGGGTGATTCCGAAAGTCGGCATATGACGGCTCCTCAAGCGTGTGCGGCGCGGCGGGTGGTGGTGGGGCGGCGCAGATCGAGGATCAGCCCGATCAGGCCCAGCACCATGGCGGCAGCGATGCCCCACTGGTGCAGCAGCAGGCCGGCGAAGCCGGTGCCGATCAGCCCGATGAGAGCCAGCAGACGCCAGAAGATGCGGCCGCCGCGATGCTTGAGCGGCATCAGGATCAGTGCCATCAGCGCCAGCGCGAGGCAGGCGAAGATGACGACCAGTGCGCCGAGCGAGCCGTTGACACCGGTCAGCGGGGTGACATAGGCGTAACCGGCGACTGCCGCACCGACGAGCGCGGCCAGCAGCAGCACGATGGCGCCGAGTGGTTTGGATTGCGATGATGGCATGTTGCCCTATCTCCCTGTATGGCGAAGTCAGGCGCGCCTTGCCGAACGGCGGCGTGGCCGCTGAGCGTGGCGACGCACCGCTAAAGGCGATGACGGAACGCGCCCTGCCTTCCCTGAGGTGTTCCCTCTGCGGATTTCCCTTGCGGTATTCCCTCGTGGGGACGCTACCCCGTCGATAGGCGTGGTGGTCCCTGTCGACAGGGTAGGCAATTTTAGCGTGTCGAGCCGCGCCATGTTCGTTTTTTTACGCACGCCGCCGGGTTGACGGCACCCGAGCAGCATGCGGTTTGCCGCCTCTTCGGGCAGCCCCCATAATGGCCGGCCGATACGCCGCCAGAGATCCGTTGCATGAGTGCGTTCCACACCATCGGCCTGATCGGCCGCCTGGGCAGCGACAAGGTCGTCGAGACCCTCAAGCGTCTGCTGATCTTCCTCGAGCGCCGCGGCTGCGAGATCGTGATCGAGGATCGCACGGCAGCGCTGCTGGAGGCTCACGGCCAGCGCGAGGCGCGGCGGCGCGAGCTGGGCACCCTGTGCGACCTGGTGATCGTAGTCGGCGGTGACGGCAGCCTGCTGGGCGCGGCCCGGGCCCTGTGCACCAGCGCCACCCCAGTGCTCGGGATCAATCGCGGGCGGCTCGGCTTTCTCACCGATATCTCCCCCGACGAGGTCGAGCAGAAGGTGGCCGAGGTGCTCGACGGCCAGTACGACAGCGAACGGCGCTTCCTGCTCGACGCCGAACTCTATCGCGGCGAGCGTCTGATCGGTGCCGGCACCAGTCTCAACGACGTGGTGGTGCACCCGGGCAAGGCTGCGAGGATGATCGAGTTCGAACTGTTCATCGATGACCGCTTCGTCTACTCCCAGCGCTCCGACGGCCTGATCATGGCCACGCCCACCGGCTCCACCGCCTATGCGCTCTCCGGCGGTGGCCCCATCGTCCACCCGGGGCTGGAGGCGATCACCCTGGTGCCGATGTTCCCGCATACGCTCTCGAGCCGGCCGATCGTGATCGACGCGGCGAGCGAGATTCGGGTGCATATCGGTGATATCAACCAGGCCTACCCGCATGTCAGCTGCGACGGCCAGACCCGTGTGGTGTGCAAGCCCGGTGACATTCTCTATGTGCGCCGCAAGGCCGAGCGCCTGACCCTGATCCACCCACGCGGGCACAGCTTCTTCGAGGCGTGCCGCTCGAAGCTGGGGTGGAGCAGCAGGCTGGGAGACTGACATGGCGCTGGGCGATGCGGTGGACGGCTACGACCTGATCGGCGACGTGCACGGCTGCGGCCGCACGCTGGTGCGGCTGCTGGAGATGCTGGGCTATCGCGAGGAAGCCGGTGTCTACCGCCATCCACGCCGCCGGGTGGTGTTCCTGGGCGATCTGATCGACCGCGGGCCGCGGATCCGGCTGGCGGTATCGGTGGCCAAGCGCATGGTCGAGGCCGGCGAGGCGTACATCGTGATGGGCAATCACGAGTACAACGCACTGGCCTACTGCCACCCGTCACCGCCGGGGAGTACCCAGGCGTGGCTGCGTTCTCACTCGCCGCGCAACAATCGCATCATCGAGCGCACCTTGGCCCAGTACCACCAGCATCCGCTGGAGTGGGAGCGCTGCCTCGAGTGGTTTCTCGACATGCCGCTGTGTCTCGAACTCGACGGCATGCGCGTCGTGCACGCCTGCTGGGATGAGGCGCTGATCGACGCCTTTCTGGCGCGCTGCCCGGACGGGCGCATCGATCGCGACTTCCTGATCGAGTCGACCCAGCCCGGCACCTTCGCCCAGCGGGTGATGGACCGGCTCACCCGCGGTACCCAGATGCCGCTGCCACCGGGGGTGGAGATCCGCTCGGGGGACGGCTTCACTCGGCGCGCCTTCCGCACCCATTTCTGGTGTCGCGAGCCGGCCACCTATGGCGATGTGGTGTTCCAGCCGGACAACCTGCCCGACGGGCTCGAGGATCGCGCCCTCAGCGATGCCGAGCGCGAACGCCTGACCTGGTACCCGGAGTCGGCGCCGCCGCTGTTCGTCGGCCACTACTGGTGCAAGGGCGTGCCGGCGCTGCCGCGGGCCAACATCGCCTGTCTCGACTACAGCGCGGTGAAATACGGACGGCTGGTGGCCTACCGCTGGGATGGCGAGCAGCGGCTCGATGCCGATCGTTTCGTGTGGGTGGATGTGGCGCGTGAGGGTATCGCCGATTAGGGATCTGGCTTTTGGCACCGATACGCCGCAGAGATCTGCGATTTTTTTTCGGCGCCGGGTGACTGATTTTTCTGGGTTTTTCGGTGTGTACGCGCTATCGCTGGAAAAAAATCGCATTTTTTTGCCCCGCCCCGGGAACTCCTGCGCGCTAAGCCACTCTGAATCAGTGTTCCCTTGAATGATCCCTTGCTCTTATCCGGCGGCCCTCCCGCCGGATTTTTCTTTTTGGGCACCACGTTTCTGGTGTGTCGCGTCTCTCGTGCACCATGTCTCTCGTACACCATGTCTCTCGTGTACACGACTTCTTCTGACGCCTCGCGCTGCGTGCTCCCGGCCGTCGACTGCGGCGGCATTCATCCCCAGATCATCTCGGGCAGGGTAGAATGGCGGTATACGCCGGCCCCCGGGCTTGGTGTGTCACTCCTCCCACCCGTGGTTCGGAAGGTTGCATGTACAGACTTCTCGCCATGCCCGGCGACCTGGATACGCGTGCGCTGCGTCAGGCGCTGTGGCAGCAGCATATCGGGCACCGTTTCACCCAGCAGGAGGATCAACAGATCCTGTGGCTGGCCGATCCCGAGCAGCGCGACGAGGCGGTGCGGCTGATCGAGCGCTGGCAGCGCGGCGATCTCGCCGCAGCCGCAGCCGCAGCCACGCCGCGCCGTCGGCGCCCCAGCGTCACCGGCCAGGCGTTCGGACAGGCGCCGCTGGCGGCGGGGCTGATCGCGCTGTGCGTGGCGATCTTCCTCGGCATGAGCGTGTTCGGTGACGCCATTCTGCGCGCGCTGATCATCGTGCCGGTGCATCCCTCGGCCCAGGGGCTGGTCGCCGGCAGTCTGGGCGATGCCCTCGCCGGCGGGCAGATCTGGCGCCTGGTCACCCCGGCGCTGCTGCACTTTGGCTGGATGCATCTGATCTTCAACATGCTGTGGCTGTGGTATTTCGGACGTCAGGTCGAGGCGCTCCAGGGCTCGCGCTGGCTGGCGTTGATCGTGGTGATCGCTGCGGTGGTCTCCAACCTGGCCCAGTACTTCACCGGCACGCTGCTGTTCGGCGGCATGTCCGGCGTCGACTATGCGCTGCTCGGCTACGTCTGGCTGATGTCGCGGCTGCGTCCCGAGCAGGGCTACTTCGTGCCGCAGATGCTGGTGGTCTTCATGCTCGGCTGGATGGTCTTTACCATGACCGGACTGGCCGACGCGATCGGCTTCGGCAACGTCGCCAACGAGGCCCACCTGGGCGGGCTGCTGGCGGGGCTTTTGATGGCGGTGGTCGCCGCACGGCTGATGCGACGCGCCGCCTGACCGGCAGCGAACGATCGGCGCCATGGCGAGCCCCCGGCGGTAAGAGTCGCGACGAACGACAGAGACAGGCGTGAGGCGCCAAGATGAGGCAGGTATGACCGAGATGAACTTCGACCGTATGGTCGCGCAGATGACCCCCGAGATGTACGAGAACTTCAAGCAGGCGATCCAACTGCGCAAGTGGCCCGATGGCCGCGTGCTCAGTGCCGAGCAGACCGAACTTTGCCTGGAGGCGGTGATCAAGTATGAAGTGATCCATGCGGTGCCCGACGCGCAGCGCGTGGGCTATCTGGAGCGTAACGAGTGCGCCTCCGGCGGCCACGATACGGCCGAGGAAGCGGCGCTCAAATGGATCAACTGATCCTCGCCGAGGGCGACACCCGGGTCAGCGGGCAGCTGCGCAAGCTGGACGCGCGGCTGCCCGAGTCGGGGCTGGCCGACTATCGCCTGCGCGCCGGCGAGACGGGGCTGGCGCTCAACGCGCGGCTGGGCCAGCGCCTGCGGCTGCACTACGCCGGGGCGATCCACTGCGTCCACTGTGGTCGGCACACGCGCAAGAGCTTCGGCCAGGGCTACTGCTACCCCTGTTTCAGCACGCTCGCCCAGTGCGATCTCTGCCTGGTGCGCCCGGAGACCTGCCACTACTTCCAGGGCACCTGTCGCGAGCCCGAGTGGGGCGAGCAGCACTGCTTCCGCCCGCACATCGTCTATCTGGCCAACGCCTCCGGGCTCAAGGTCGGTATCACCCGGGCGAGCAACACGCCGACGCGCTGGCTCGATCAGGGCGCGATCCAGGCGCTGCCGATCCTCGAGGTGGCCACGCGCCAGCAGTCGGGGCTGGTGGAGACGCTGTTCAAGGCCCATGTCTCCGACCGCACCAACTGGCGCGCCATGCTCAAGGGCGAGGTCGAACCGCTCGACCTGGTGGCCGAACGCGACCGTCTGCTGGCCGCGGTGGCGCCGGGGCTCGACGCCCTGCGCGCGACCCACGGCGCCGAGGCGATCCGCGCTCTGGATACCCCCGGGGTGGTCTCGATCGACTATCCGGTGCTGAGCTGGCCGCGCAAGATCCAGTCGTTCAATTTCGACAAGCAGGCGCTGGTCGAGGGCACCCTGACCGGCATCAAGGGGCAGTATCTGATGCTCGACAGTGGGGTCATCAACCTGCGCAAGTTTTCCGGCTATCAGGTCACCGTGGAAGCCGCCTGAGCGGGCGCTTACAGAGACGACAGCGGTCGTCGAATCCGTAAACGCCTTTTGAAAAAGCGAGCCCGCGGCGCTCAGCGCCGCGGCCGCTGCTCCAGCTGCTGCTCCATGCGCTTCAGAAAGACCGCCATCACCCGCTCGTAGAGCGCATCCTTGAGCACCACGTCCTCGACCCCGACATCCAGGTTGGGGTTGTCGTTGACTTCGATCACCACCACGCGATCGCCGATCTGCTTGAGATCGACACCGTAGAGGCCGTCGCCGATCAGCTTGGTGGCGCGTAGCGCCGCCTTGACCACGGCGGCGGGTACCTCCGACGGGTCGTGGGTGGTGAAGCCGCCGCTGCGGGTCTTGCCGCTGGAGTGGTCATAGATCTGCCAGTGGCCGCGCGCCATGTAGTAGCGGCTGGCGAACAGCACCTGGCCGTCGAGCACGCCGATGCGCCAGTCGAACTCCGTCGGCAGCCACTCCTGCAGCAGCAGCAGCGCCGAGGAGGCGAACAGGCGCGGGGCTTCCGCGGCCAGCTCTTCGCGTGAGCGAATCTTGACTACACCCTTGGAGAAGGCGCCGTCCGGCACCTTGAGCACCAGCGGATAGCTCAGGTTGGCGAGCTTGTCGTCGAGGCGTTCCAGATCGCTGCGGTGCAGCAGCTGCCCCCGAGGTGCCGGGATCTTGTGGGTGCCGAGCAGGGCGTGCAGATAGATCTTGTTGGTGCAGCGCAGGATCGACTGCGGGTCGTCGATCACCACCAGGCCTTCGTGCTCGGCCTTCTTGGCCATGCGGTAGGTGTGATGGTCGAGCCGCGTGGTCTCGCGGATGAACAGGGCGTCGAACTCCGCCAGGCGCCCGGCGTCGCGATGGGTGATCAGGCTGACATCGATGCCCAGGCGGCGGCCGGCGCGAATGAAGCGCTTGATCGCGCCGCGGTTGCTGGGCGGCAACTGCTCCTGCGGGTCGACCAGTATGGCCAGATCGAAGCGGTAGCGACGGCGTGCCCGCGGCGTGCGCCACACCTTGGTCGAGTGGCGGTTGAGGGCGCTGGCGAAGGCATCCTCTTCGCCGCTCTTGAGCGCGGTCAGCGCCAGCGGCTTGAGCCGCGCCAGGCGCCAGCTGCCGTGGCGCTTGTCGAAGCGCGCCTCCAGCAGCGGGTGGGGCAGGCGTTCGAACAGCCGCCGCGCCAGACGCGCCAGCTCCGGCGTCTGACACTCGCCGAAGAATACGCGCAGGGTCAGGCTGTCGCCGGCCAGGGCACCGCGCTTGTCGAGCTCCGCCAGCAGCGGGTCGAGAGCGGCCAGCTGCATGTCGATCAGCGCCTTGCGCGAGAGCTGATTGAGCGTCTCGACGCTGGGCAGCACCCGCTGGGCCCGGGCCTGGGCCAGCAGCGAGACGTAGTAGCCGGTCTCGAGATAGTCGAGATTGGCGCACAGGTTGATCACGTGCGTGGCGTCGTCCGCGCTGGCGGCCGCATCCAGGGCGAGGAAGTCCTCGGCGCTGATCAGATCCTCGGAAGGGTAGTAGGGCTGCCAGTCGGCCAGCCGGTCGACGACGATGCGCAGGCGTGACATGAATCGGAAACTCCTCGGTGACTGGAGGGCAGGGTGAGGCCGGGCGACACTGGCCGGCGGCTTCGGAGCCGCGGGTGGGCGCTCAGCATGCGATGCGCGAGTAACGGCGACAAGTCGTTGCCGGCGTGAAATAATTTCATCATAGCGTCGCCGCGCTTCGGGGTCGCCCGTCGCGTGAGCGCCAACGCGTTCCGCCAGGTTCGCCTAGCCTCTTAGACTCGAGTGTCATCATGCTTCGCACCCTCCGCCCCGGGCGTGCCGCCGATCGCGATGCGCTGTTCCAGCTGGAAGAGCGCTGCTTCGAGGGCGACCGTTTCAGTCGCCGCCAGCTCGCCCATCTGCTGACCCGGGCCAATGCCCTCTCGCTGCTCGCGGTGAGCGAGTCCGAGCAGGTGATCGGCTACGGCACATTGCTGTTCCGTCGCAACAGCCGCATGGCGCGACTCTACTCTTTCTGTGTCGACCCCGAGGCGCGCGGCAGCGGTCTCGGCCGCGAGCTGCTCACGGCACTCGAGGCCGCCGCCCGCGAGCGCGAATGCACGCGCCTGGTGCTGGAGGTGCGCGCGGACAACCGGGTCGCCATGGGGCTCTACCGGCGCATGGGGTTCATGGCCCATCGCTGGATCGACGACTACTACGCCGACGGCTGTGCCGCCTGGCGCATGGACAAGGAGCTCGCGGCGCCGGCCAGCGCCGCCGAGTCGCAGACCTGATGACCACCGGTGTGTCACCGCACGCCGTCTTTTTTGGTGAGGAGTAGCTATGCCGTCTTTCGATATCGTTTCCGAGTTCGACCGTCACGAAGCGACCAACGCGGTCGATCAGGCCAACCGTGAAATCCAGACTCGCTTCGACTTCCGCGGCGTCGATGCCAGTTTCACCCTTGAAGGGGAGACCGTCGCGCTGGAAGCGGACGCCGAGTTCCAGCTGCAGCAGATGATCGACGTGCTGCGCGCGAAGCTGATCGCCCGCGGCATCGATCCGCGCTGCATGGAGGTCGAAGAGGCCCAGACCTCGGGGGTCAAGGCGCGCCAGCAGATCAAGCTCAAGCAGGGGCTGGAGCAGGCCGACGCCAAGGCGATCGTCAAGCAGCTCAAGGATGCCAAGCTCAAGGTGCAGGCGGCGATTCAGGGCGACAAGGTGCGCGTCAGCGGCAAGAAGCGCGACGACCTGCAGCAGGCCATCGCCCTGCTCAAGGGCGAGAGCGGCCCGGACCTGGCGCTGCAGTACAACAACTTTCGCGACTGAACACGTCGGACATAGAGGGCCCGCTTCTCGCTCGGCGCTATCAGCCGCATTGGCGTTTTCCATGGGGGTGGATTGGAGCGAGTCGGGCGGCCTGGTTTACACTAGGTATCGATTGGCCTCGGTCTGCGGGCGTGCACTGCCTTCGCTAGGCGACGACTCCCGTCTGATCCCGAGGCCCCGAGTTCGCCGACCCTGGGGATGTCCGGCATGCGCAACGCCATTTTCGTCACTCTTGCCGCCATCAGCTTTGCGCTCGGCGTCATCGGGCTGTTCTTGCCGGTCATGCCCACCACCTGCTTCATGCTGGCCGCGGTCTGGCTCGCCTCTAAGGGCTCGCCGCGGTTCGCCGACTGGATTCGTCACCACCCGCGCTTCGGCCCGCCGATCCTCTCGTGGGAGCGTGAGCGCGCCATCCCCAAGCACGCCAAGATCATGGCCGTGATCATGTTGGCGGCCTCCTGTGTGATCATCGCCTTCACGGTCTCCCTGCTGGCGCTGAAGATCGGCCTGATCCTGGGCCTGGCGGCGCTGGCGGCGTGGATCGTCACGCGCCCGCTGCCGAGCCTGCAGTGCCCGGTGCGCGAGCTGTGGGAGGAGAAGTCGGTCTCCGAACGCCGCTGAGGTAGGCTTTGTAAGAAAACTACCTGCGCTCGGCAATACGGCGTTAAAAATCGGCTCAAAATACTCATTTACAACCCGTAAACTCCGCGTTTTCGCCGATTTTTGCCTTGTCTTGCCTTCGCTCGCTGACTTTTCTTACAAACCCCTAGCCGCTGACGGCTGCACTGATTCGATATCGCTGCGTCCAACTGGTTAGAATGGGGCCAGTCCGGGGCGCGACCCGGGTTTGATGCTGGGTCGCGCGCCCGCGGCCTTGCACGGAAGCGGCTGCACCGTCGACTTTCCGTACCGGGCCTGTTCATTTTTTCGTCTCGTGTCATCCCGGCCGATGTGGTTTGCGACATCGGTTCCCGGATTGCCTTTTTCGACCAGGAGCGTTGCCATGTCTGAGATGCAAGCGACCTATCTCAAGGATTATCTGCCGCCGGCGTATCGCGTGACCCACACCGAGCTCAGCTTCGATCTCGACCCGACGGCGACGCGAGTGAAGGCGCGTTTGCATCTGGAGCGTCACCCTGAGCGCGAGGCGGGGCTGCCGCTGGTGCTCGACGGCGAGGGCCTGACGCTGAAGCAGGTCGCCATCGACGGCCAGCCCCTTGAGGCCGATGAGTTCGAGGCCGACGCTCACAGCCTCACCATCGCCCGGGTGCCCGAGCGCTTCCGCCTGGATACCGAGGTGGAGATATCGCCGGATGCCAACACCGCGCTGGAAGGGCTCTACCGCTCCAACGGCATGTACTGCACCCAGTGCGAGCCGGAAGGCTTTCGCCGCATTACTTTCTATCCCGACCGCCCGGACGTGATGGCGACCTTCTCGACCACGCTGATCGGTGACCGCGAATCGCTGCCGGTGCTGCTCTCCAACGGCAATCCGGTGGAGCAGGGCGAGCTGCCCAATGGCCGGCACTTCGTCACCTGGGAGGACCCGCACCCCAAGCCGAGCTATCTGTTCGCGCTGGTCGCCGGCAGCCTGGAGAAGGTCGAGGATCACTTCACCACCCAGAGCGGCCGCGAGGTGCTGCTGCAGATCTGGGTCGAGCCGGAGAATCTCGACAAGACCGACCATGCCATGGCGTCGCTCAAGCGCTCGATGCGCTGGGACGAGGAAACCTACGGCCGCGAGTACGACCTCGACCGCTTCATGATCGTCGCCGTCAATGACTTCAACATGGGCGCGATGGAGAACAAGGGGCTCAACATCTTCAACTCGGCGGCGGTGCTGACCCATCCGCAGACCGCCACCGATGCCGCTTTCCAGCGGGTCGAGGGGATCGTCGCCCACGAGTACTTCCATAACTGGTCGGGCAACCGGGTGACCTGTCGCGACTGGTTCCAGCTATCGCTCAAGGAGGGCTTCACCGTCTTCCGCGACCAGACCTTCTCCGCCGACGTCAACTCGGCCCCGGTCAAGCGGATCGAAGACGTCTCCTTCTTCCGCACCGCCCAGTTCGCCGAGGATGCCGGCCCCACCGCCCACCCGGTGCGCCCGGATCACTACATCGAGATCTCCAACTTCTACACCCTGACCATCTACGAGAAGGGTGCCGAAGTGGTGCGCATGCTGCGCCATCTGCTCGGCTGGGAGGATTTCCGCCGCGGCAGCGATCTCTACTTCGCGCGCTTCGATGGCCAGGCGGTGCGTATCGAGGATTTCGTCGCCTGCATGGCGGAGGTCTCGGGGCTCGACCTCGATCAGTTCATGCGCTGGTACGCCCAGGCCGGCACGCCAGAGATCGACGCCCACGGCGAGTATGACTACGCCACCGGCGAGTATCATCTGCGCCTCTCCCAGCGCACCCCGGCAACCCCGGAGCAGAGCGAGAAGCTGCCGCTCCACGTGCCGATCCGGCTGGGCCTGGTGGGAACCAAGTCGGGTCACGACCTGACTCTCAAGCTCGCCGATGGACAGGGCGGCAGCAAGACCCTGGGCAAGGATGCGGTGATCCATCTGCGCGAGGCGGAGCAGACCTTCGTCTTCCAGGATGTCGAGGAGGCGCCGGTGCCGTCACTGCTGCGCGGTTTCTCGGCGCCGGTGAAGCTGCGCTATCCCTACTCGCGCGAGGAGCTGGCCTTCCTGCTGACCCACGACAGCGATGGCTTCAACCGCTGGGATGCCGGTCAGCGCCTGACCATGCTGGCGCTGGACGATCTCATTGCCGCGCACCGCAACGGGGTCGAGAAGGTCATGGACGTGCGCCTGGTCGAGGCCTATCGCAGCCTGCTCGACGAACCCGGTGACGACCAGGCGGTGCTGGCGGAGATGCTGACGCTGCCCTCGGAGGCCTATATCGCCGAGCAGCAGCCGGTGGTCGATGTCGACGCCATCCATGCCGCGCGCGAGTTCGTGCGTCAGTCGCTGGCCTGGGCGCTGCGCGATGCCTTCCTCGCGGTCTATCGCGACAACCAGACCGACGAGCCCTATGCGCCGACGCCCGAGCAGATCGGTCGGCGCAAGCTCAAGAACGTCGCGCTGGCCTATCTGATGAGCATCGCCGACGACGAGGCGATCGCCCTGACCCAGGCGCAGTTCGCAGAGGGCGGCAACATGACCGACGTGCGCGCCGCGCTGACGCTGCTCGCCCACAGTGATCGCAGCGACCTGGCCGAGCCGGCGCTCAAGGCGTTCGGCGAGCAGTGGGCCCACGACCCGCTGGTGATGGACCAGTGGTTCACCATCCAGGTCACCCGCCCCCAGCCGGACGTGATCGAGCGCGTGCGCTTTTTGATGGAGCATCCGGCGTTCTCGCTCAAGAACCCCAACAAGGTGCGCGCCCTAATCGGCGCTTTCGCCCAGAACCGGGTCAACTTCCACCGTCTTGACGGTCAGGGCTATCGGCTGCTGGCGGACGTGGTGATCGAGCTCAATCGTCTCAATCCGGAGATCGCGGCGCGCATCATCACCCCGCTGACCCGCTGGCAGCGTTTCGACGAGGCGCGCCAGGCGCTGATGAAGGCCGAGCTCGAACGCATCCGCGGCGAGAAGCTCTCGCCCAATGTCTACGAGATGGTCGAGCGCGCGCTGGCCGACGCCTGATCCGGCGCCGCTGCAACACAAAACGGCCGCTCATCGAGCGGCCGTTTTTCTGTGCTGCCCCGAACGGCGCGACCGTGAAGCCGCGCCGATGACTGTCAGCCGATGTGGGTCAGGCGTCTTGGATCAAGAGTAGTGCACGTACATCGTCTTGTTCTTGACGTAGGCCTCCAGCCCGTACTTGCCGTCCTCGCCACCGAGCCCGCTGTTGCGGTAGCCCTTGTGGAAGCCCTGGACGGATTCGCCGGCCCCGCGGTTGACGTAGATCTCGCCGAAGTCGAGCTCCCGGGTCAGCGCCATCAGATGGCGCACGTTCTGGGTGAACACATAGGCCGAGAGGCCGTACTCGGAGGCGTTGGCGTAGGCCATCGCCTGTTCGAAGTCGTCGATCTTCATGATCGGCACCACCGGCCCGAAGATCTCCTCCTTCATGATCTGCATGTCGTTGTCGACGCCGGTGAGAATGGTCGGGGCGTAGTAATTGCCCTTGTCGTAGTCACCACCGCTCAGGCGCTTGCCGCCGGTGAGCAGCTGTGCACCGTCACGCTGGGCCTGCTCGACCATGGCGTGGATCTTATCGAGTTCGGCGGCGTTGATCTTGGGCCCCATGTCGACGTCTTCGTCGGTCAGCGGGTTGCCCACCTTGAGCGCTTCGACGCGCTGCTTGAAGCGTTCGAGGAAGCGGTCGTAGATGCCGGACTGGACGTACATGCGCTCGTTGCAGGTACACACCTGGCCACAGTTGTCGAAGCGCGAGGCGATGGCGGCATCCACCGCCGGGTCGAGATCGGCGTCGTCGAGCACGATGAACGGCGCCTTGCCGCCCAGTTCCAGGCGCACGATCTTGAGATGCTCGGCGGCCGCCTTGTTGATCTCGCGGCCCCCGCGCACGCTGCCGGTCATGCTCACCAGCTGGGTGATCGGGCTGGTGATCAGCTGATTGCCGATATCGCGCCCGCGGCCATTGACCAGATTGACTACCCCCGGGGGAATGCCCGCCTGGCGTGCCAGCTCGACGATCTCCAGCGCAGTCAGCGGGGTCTCTTCCGAGGGCTTGAGCACGATGGTGTTGCCCGCGGCCAGCGCCGGGCCGAGCTTGCGGCCGATCAGCGCGGCGGGGAAGTTCCAGGCGGTGATGCCGACCACCACGCCGTGGGGCACCTTCTGAATCCAGATCTGCTCGTCGGGGTCGTCCGCCGGGATGATGTCGCCCTCCAGTCGGCGGGTGTTCTCGGCGGCGAAGCGGATCAGATTGGCGCACATGCCGACATCGGCATCGGCTTCGTCCAGCGGCTTGCCCTGCTCGGTGGTGATCAGCCGCGCCAGGCGCTGGCGCTGTTCGAGAATCAGCTCGACCAGCCGGTAGAGGTGATCGGCGCGCTCCACCGCGGTCTTGCGCGACCATGCCGGGAAGGCGCGCTGAGCGGCCTCCAGGGCACGGTTGGCCAGCGCCTCGTCGGCCAGGGAGACACGCGCGATGATCTCGCCGGTGGCCGGGTTGAGCACGTCCAGGCGCTCGCCGCCGCCGGTGGTCCATTCGCCGTCGATGAACTGGTTGTAGAGATCGACACCTTCGTGGGATGACTTCATTGACTGGGTCATGCTCGACGCCTCCTTGTCGGTCCTGCGGCGCCCGCGGGCGCCGCCTCGTGTATCCGGACTCTCAAGGTGGTAGAGGAAGGGCGGACTGACAAGCCGCACCCCAAAGCGCCACAGGATTGGGCACGTCGGCAGCAGGATGATGCCGACGCCTGTCCTACTGGATCAGCCAGCCCAGCACCAGCAGCCCCAGCAGCAGGCCGATCACACCGCCGACCACGCCGCCGCGCAGCAGGGCGCGTACGCCGCTGATCAGCAGTAGCACGCCGATCACCAGCACGCCGAGGCTTAACAGCGAGTCGCTGATGCCCAGCGCCTGGGTGAGGCCGTCGACGAAGCCGTCCATCGCGCGCCACAGGCCGCCGAACACACTGTCGAGCAGGCCGACGACGGTGCGAATGACGCGGCCGATGGCATCGCCGAGCCAGTGAAAGAATCCATCCATGGGGTCGTTGTCCTGTTCCGAGGCACGGCGTACGAGCCGCCGCGCAAGCTATGAATATCAGAGGTGGGCGTTCGCTGTAGACGTCAGGTGTCAGGTGCCGAGCTGCTGGTCGCGCAGCCACTGGATCTCCTGGGGCCAGATCGTCGGCTCGATGGTCTCCAGGATCAGCGGGATATCGTCGGTGCGTGGGTCGCGCATCAGCGCGGCGAAGCCCTCGCTGCCGATATTGCCCTGGCCCAGGCTGTGGTGGCGGTCGACGCGGCTATTGAAGGCGCTCTTGGCGTCGTTGAGATGCATACCGCGCAGATAGCGCAGCCCCACCACGCGCTCGAAGGTATCGAGCATGGCGGTAGTGTCGGCGGCGCTGCGTAGCTCGTAGCCGGCGGCGAAGGCGTGGCAGGTATCGATGCAGGCGCCGACCCGCGACTTGTCCTCGACCTGATCGATGATCTCGGCCAGATGCTCGAAGCGAAAGCCCAGATTGGTGCCCTGGCCGGCGGTGTTCTCGATCACCGCGACGACGAACTCGGTCGCCGCGTGGGTCTGGTTGATCGACTCGGCGATTCGCGCCAGGCAGTCGCTCTCGCTGATCTTGTTGAGATGGCTGCCGGGGTGAAAGTTTAGAAGCTCGAGCCCCAACTGCTCGCAGCGCTGACACTCGTCGAGAAAGGCGGCGCGGGACTTGGCCAGGCCCTCCG
Source organism: Salinicola sp. DM10 (assembly GCF_017306975.2). Lineage (NCBI taxonomy): Bacteria > Pseudomonadati > Pseudomonadota > Gammaproteobacteria > Oceanospirillales > Halomonadaceae > Salinicola > Salinicola sp. DM10. The sequence continues at coordinate 892,771 of NZ_JAFLEN020000001.1, read as the reverse complement.
GCTCGGGGTGGCCCAGATTGATCAGGTAGCTGTCGTGGGGCAGGATCTGGCCGGGGCCGAAGCCGTGGGTGTCACAGGCGCGCTTGAACGCCTCGATGGTCTTCGCCTCCAGCGGCTTGGCCTGCCACTGGCGCTGGTTCTTGGTGAACAGGGCGAAGGCGTTGGCGCCGATCTCGGTGGCGCGGCTCACCGCCTGGTCGACGCCGCCTGCGGCACTGACGTGCGCTCCGATGGTTTTCATGGCTTCTCTACTCTTCACTCGTCGTGGGTCGCTGGGCTTCGAGTTTAACAGCCGCCAGCGCCGGCGGCTGCGCGCGGTCGCTCATCCGTCCAGGTGCAGGCCGGTATTGATTTCGCGCAGAGCTTGCCATGCCGCATCGCGGGAGAAGGGCGCCTGGCGCGGTGGATCGTAGACCTCCCCGTTGCTGCCCTCGACGATCAGATCGACGGCGTAGCAGGTCGCCGCGATCACGCGGCGATAGCTCTCGACCTCGCGAAAGTGGTTCATGCCGGCGTCGCTCTGCGTGAAGAGAGTGGCGTCATCCCCGCCGAGTGGGCTCGGGCCCGGCTGGCGCTGGGCGTTGGCAGGCAGGCGCTGACACTGGCGCACCGCCGCCGGGTCGCGGCTGACACCCAGGCGCCAGAGCCCGGTGGTGATGGCGTTCGAGCCGGGCAGGGCGAGCGTGATCAGCGTCTTGCCGGGGGCCGAGGCGTCGAGCTGCCAGCTGCCGTTGTCGAAGTAGCCCCCGGTTGCCGGTGTGTCGGCGTTGCCGTCGACGCGCTCGAGCGTCGCCGGGTAGGCGAGGGTCACGCCGGTCTCGGCGTCATGGAAGGTGCGCTGCGCCTCACCGCTGCCGGCGGCGGCGCTCTGTGTTTGGGGCTGACAGCCGGCCAGCAGCGCCGCCGCGACGCCTGTTGCGGCCAATATCGCGGCGACGCGCATTGGACTGTGCTTGCGCAGCGATCGTGAAAGCTGAATCATCGAAGCATCACCTCCGCATGGGCACTGGCGTGCCGAGTGTCGAAACCGGCAGTCTATAAGCTAAAGCCTGAGGCGACAGCCGCCGATACAAGATCTGAGGGTAATCCCTCTCAACCGAGAACAGGAAATAGGGAGTCTCCTATGGATAGTGCAGTCAATGCTGTCGTCGGTGCCGGAGTCGCGCTGCAGCAGTTCAATCAGGATCAGGACATGCAGGCGTCGCTGCTCAAGCGCTCGCTCGACAATCAGTCCGCGCAGGTCGCGCAGCTGATGGACTCGATGGCGCCGGAGCCCAAGCTGGCCGCCACTGGTACCGTTGGCACCCAGATCAACACCTACGCCTGAGCAATGGTGGGGTCGTCACTCGGCCGAGCCGGGCGTCGATCCCTGATCGTGTGACAACGCCAAGATGCTGCCAATGATCGACGTGCTGCGACGATGAATGTGTGTCGTCCTGTCCTGCAGCACTACCGAACCGTGACTCTGGCGATATATGACCTGGGGTTGCGGTTTTTTTCTATCGCACGCTCGACGGATATCGAGCACTTTTTTCGATAAGCATATTGACGCGTATAACGGCTCTCGCTTTTAATCGAAAGGGCCGCGAATGTCGTTCAGACACGCCGGCATTTCTGCCGATTTTCGGCATTTTCCCTGGACGCGATCATGACCCTATTCCATCGCCCGACTTTTTCGATGTTCTCGATCAATGTGCGCCAGCACAATCGTCGAGTTCGTCGTTGTGTCGCGCGCCTGGGATAGCAGATCGTTATCGGCCGCGACGAGTATCGCGGCCGATAGAGAGTGGAAAATCCACCCCGCCATGATCGCGATACTTGTCCGGCCTCCGCCTGAAGGAGTGGACAAGTATGACGCTCAAGACTCTCATCGATGCGCTCAAGGCCCGCCTGGCCCTGGCACGTCGCCGCCGGCAGGACTGGCGCGCGCTCTCCCATCTCGATGCCCACATGCTGCGCGATCTCGGTCTACGCGCGGAGCAGGGCACGATCGTGCCGATCGCCACTGAACCGACGCAGGCTGCGATGCCGGCATCGGCAATCACCGATAGCCAGAAGACAGCGGCTGCCGAGGCGCCGCAAAAAGTAGTAAGAGTGTGTCGATATTGTGGAGAAACGCTCGCTTAGCGAAGCCCCGGTCACGCTGTGTGGCCGGGGCTTTTCATTACCCTGAAACGTGGATTCATCGACCTGGCGTGGGCAGGAATTGCCCGCGCTATTGGTGCTTGTGTGGCATCAATAGCCCACACTCGAGGACGCCGGGGAGACGTCCTTTTTATACCGCGACACCGTCTCGATCGCGGCCCGACGCAGCAGGCTGATATCGATACCCACGGCGATGAAGTCGAAGCCCCATTCGGCGTAGCGCTTGGCGTCCGCTTCGGCCGGCGCCAGGATGCCGGCTGCCTTGCCTGCGGCCTTGGTGACCTCCAGGGTATGGCGGATCATCGCCTGGACGTCGGGATGATTGGGGTTGCCGACATGGCCGACGCCGGTGGAGAGATCGATCGGCCCGACGAAGATCGCATCCACGCCTTCGGTGGCGGCGATCGCGGCGGCGTTGTCGACCCCGGCACGGGATTCGACCTGGACGATCAGGCACAGCGTCTCGTGGGCGCGGGCGAGATAGTCGGGGATCGCGTCCCAGCGCGTGGCGCGGGTGAGGCCACCACCCACGCCGCGGAAGCCGCGGGGCGGGTAGCGGGTCGCCGCGACCAACTGCGCGGCCTGCTCGGCGTTATCGACCATCGGTACCATCAGCGTCTGGGCGCCGATATCGAGCAACTGCTTGAGCAGCGCCGGGTCGTGATTGACGCAGCGCACCACCGGCGCGCAGGGGTAGGGCGCCACCGCCTGCAGCTGCGCCAGGATGCTGGGCACCGTATTGGGTGCGTGCTCACCATCGATCAGCAGCCAGTCGAAGCCGGTGGTGGCGAGTATCTCGGTGGCATAGCCGGTGCCGAAGCCGGCCCAGCAGCCGTAGCGGGTCTGCCCATCCAGCGCGGCGTAAAACGGATTGTGCGGGAGCTGCATGCGTATCGGTCCTTGGTGGTCCGGCGTCCGGCGACGCCGGTGTCAGGATGGTGGCCTCAGTGGGCCAGCCCCATCTGTTTCATGATCTCGCCGAACTTGGCATCGTCCTCGGCCATCAGGGTCTCGAAGTCGTCGGCATCACGCCACACCACGCCATAGCCCTGCTTGGCCATGAAGTTCTGATAGGCATCGCTGTCGTAGGCCGTCTTCAGCGCCGTCTCGAGCCGCTTCACCACCGCCTCGTCGAGCCCCTTGGGGCCGACCACACCGCGCCAGGCGCCGAGGCTGAAGTCGCTGCCGAGCTGCTCGTGGAAGGTGGGGATGTCGGGAAAGCCGCTCAGGCGCTCCGGGGTCATCACGCCGAGGCTACGAATCTCGCCGGCCTCGATCATGGCGCGCGCTTCCGGCAGCGAGGAGGCGACCACGTCGATGCTGCCGGAGGCGAGCTCGGTCATCGCCGGTGCCGACCCCTGGCTGGGAATCCAGGTCAGCTTGCCGGCGGCGATGCCCTGATCCATCAGGAAACCGTTCAGGGCCACGTGCCAGATGCCGCCGAGACCAGTGCCAGAGGCGGTATAGGTGCCCGCCGGGTGGGATTTGACCTGCGTCACGAAATCCTCGAGGTCCTTGAAGGGGGATTCCTTGCCCACCGAGAGGCTGGCCGAGTCGAAGTTGATCTGGCCGATCGGGGTAAAGTCCTGGTAGGTCAGGCTGGTGAGCCCCTGCCAATGCATCATGTCCAGCTCCACCGTGGCCAGGCCCAGAGTGTAGCCATCCGGGCGGGCGTTGGCGATGGCGGTGTGACCGACGACACCGCTGCCCCCAGTGCGGTTGACCACGTTGATCGTCTGGCCCAGTTCCTGCTCCAGCGCGCTGGCGATGATCCGCGCGGTGGCATCGGTGCCGCCGCCGGCGGCCCAGGGCACGATCAGGGTGATGGGCTTGTCGGGATACTCCGCCCAGGCCGCCGGGGAGGCCACCACGGCGGCGGCGAGCAGGAGCTTCAAGGTGCGCTTGACGTTCATGGAACCTCTCGGGGGATATTTTGGGCGCGGGCGGCGTGCCGGCGCGGAATGGGATGAGATGACTTTTGCACACAAAGTCATATCAAGCCGGCAGGGCGGGCACAATTGCGCCAACGTCTAAGAGGGTATTTACAAAATGCCTGCGCTCGACAATACGGCGTTGAAATCGACCTCAAAATACTCATTTACCCCTTGTAAACTCCGCTTTTTCGGCCGATTTCGCCTTGTCTTGCCTTCGCTCGTCGAATTTGTAAACACCCTCTAAGAGGGTGTTTACAACCCCGCTGACTATGGGTGCCGGGGGCAGGGCAAAGCGAGTGTCCTTGGCCAGGGATGGCAAAGGTAGCGCCCAGGGAGGGGGTCACAGCGCCGGCCAGGGGCGCTGCCGAGATCGTCCCGGCGCAGGGCGCCGGACCGAATATCTCGAGGGGAAAAAGCGTTACTGCGAGTCGATGCGCTGGCTGGCGCTGGTGAAGCCCATCAGCGAAAGATCCATGTCGAGGCGCTTGCCGTCCGGGGCGATGGCGCTGACGGTGGCCTTGTTGCCGCCACGCAGCTGGGCGAGCAGCTGCGGCGACAGCGCCAGATTGGCGCGGCAGCCCTGCTGCAGGCAGACCTGATAGGGCATGCCCACCGGCTCGTTGTCATCCACCTGCAGCTGGATACCCGGTGCCAGGCGCACGCCCAGTGGCAGCAGGAAGACCATGACCGGGCCATCGGCCTGGGCCGGGTGGCCGACCATGGCGCGCATCAGCGGATCGTTGCTGTCGGGGTTGTTGACTATCTGACTCATCACGCAGCTCTGGCGCTCACCGCCCTTGGGGCAGCGCACTTCCCAGGACTGGAACTGCTGGGTATCGACCTGCGGTGCGCTCGGCTGCTGAGCTTGAGCCGGCGTCATGATGGCGGCGGCCAGCGGCAGCAGCGAGGCGAGCAGGGTACGGCGCAAAGACATGGCATTTTCCTGTGTTGTGATCGGTCACGCGGTGTCATGCATGAGTATGGTCGAATTCACGCGAGGCGTGAGACGGCGTTCACTTCATTCCAGCACGCCCGATGTCGGAGTGGCCAGTCGCGGCCTGGGCGACGCCGGTCGGTGTCGGTTACGCCCTCAGGGCGCCACCGGCACGCCGCGATTTTCGAACACCGGTCGCAGCACGAAGTTGGAGTGAACGCCGGAGACGCCCTCGATCGGCGTGATGTGCTGCAGCAGAAGCTGCTGATAGTCGTCCATGTCCTCGACCCGGATCTTGAGCTGATAGTCGACCTCCTGGCCGGTGATCATCAGGCACTCCTGGACCTGGGGCAGCGCCGCCACCTGACGCTCGAAGTTGGCGAAGCGCTCCGGGGTGTGGCGATCCATGGAGATGTGCACCAGTGCCATTAGCCGATAGCCGAGCTGGCGCGCGTCGACCAGGGCGCGGTAGCCGAGGATCAGGCCGCTCTCCTCCAGCGCGCGCAGGCGGCGCAGACAGGGTGAGGGCGACAGCCCGATGCGTTCGGCCAGTTCCTGATTGCTGATCCGCCCCTCCTGCTGGATCAGTTCGAGAATGCGCCGGTCGTAGCGATCGAGTGCGAGAGTCTGTGGCGTATTCATTGGCAATATCCGTCTGGTTTTTCGTTTCCGTTGGCAGATTATGCCATCTGGCGTCGAGAAAGATCGATCTTCGCAATGTCCTGTCGGCATAAAAGCCGTACACTGTCTCTGCTGCCACAAGCAGCTTAGGGCCGGCTCCCGCATCCGGGGTCCGGCCCCCTTTCCGCCGCCATCCGCGGCGGCTCAACAGCGGGGCTCGCGCCCACGGCGCGCCCCACAATCCGTCGGCTCTATTTACCTCGTCAGGATGGTTGCCATGTCTGCCTTCGATCATCGCGCCTTCGATCACAGAAAATACCGCCCGGCTCCCCGGGTACCCGCCTTCGACCGCCAGTGGCCGGATCGTGATCTCGATCACGCCCCGATCTGGGTCAGCGAAGACCTACGCGATGGCAACCAGGCCCTGCTCGAGCCGATGAGCGTGGCCCAGAAGCAGCGTTTCTGGCACCAGATCGTCAAGGTCGGGATCAAGGAGGTGATGGTCGGCTTCCCCTCGGCGAGCCAGCCTGACTACGACTTCGTGCGCTGGCTGATCGAAGAGGATCAGATCCCCGAGGACGTCACCATCGCCGTGCTGGTGCAGTGCCGCGAACACCTGATCGAGAAGACCTTCGAGTCGCTGGTCGGCGCCAAACGGGCGATCGTCCACCTCTACAACTCCACCTCCACCACCCAGCGCGAGCGGGTGTTCGAGATGGACCGCGCAGGGATCGTCGATATCGCCGTGCAGGGGGCGACCTGGGTCAAGACCTACGCTGCGCGCTATCCGCAGATCGAGTGGTGCTTCGAGTACACGCCGGAGAGCTTCTCCAGCACCGAGATCGACTTCTCGCTGGAGATCTGCGAGGCGGTGATGGATGTCTGGCAGCCGACCCCGGACAACAAGTGTATCCTCAACCTGCCGACCACGGTCGAAGTCGCTGGACCGCACCACCACGCCGATCAGATCGAGTACTTCTGCCAGCACATCAAGAATCGCGACAGCGTGATCATCTCGGTGCACACTCATAATGACCGTGGTGGTGCCGCGGCCTCCGCCGAGCTCGCGCTGCTGGCGGGTGCCGAACGCGTCGAGGGGACCCTGCTGGGCAACGGCGAGCGCACCGGCAACATGGATATCGTCACCCTGGCGATGAACCTCTACAGCCAGGGGATCGACCCCGAGCTCGATCTCTCCAACCCGGACGAGATCATCCAGGTGGTGCAGGAGTGCACCGGTATCGCGATGCATCCGCGCCACCCCTGGGTCGGCGAGATGGTCTACACCGCCTTCTCCGGCAGCCACCAGGATGCCATCCGCAAGTCGCTCAAGAAGCAGCGCCCCGATGAGCCGTGGCAGGTGGCCTATCTGCCCATCGACCCGCGCGACATCGGCCGCGACTACCAGGCGGTGATCCGCGTCAACAGTCAGTCCGGCAAGGGCGGGATGGCGTTCCTGCTCGAGCGCGACTACGGCATCAGCCTGCCGCGCTGGATGATGCTGGCGCTGGCGCCGTACGTGCAGAAGGAGAGCGAAGTGCGCGCCAGCGAGCTCTCCAGCGAGATCATTCGCCAGGTGATGTTCGACAACTTCCAGCGCGAAGCGCCGCTGTCGCTGGCCGACTACCGTCTCTCCAAGGGGCAGGAAGAGGGCATCGAGGTGACCCTGTGGCAGGGTGCCGAGACCCTGCGCCTGTCGGGCAAGGGCAACGGTGCGATGTCCTCCTTCACCGATGCCTGGCAGCGTCATACCGGTACCAGCGTGGGGATCATCGACTACAGCGAGCACTCGCTGGGCGGCGACAGCGACGCCAATGCCATCGCCTTCGTCCAGCTCAATGTCGGCGGTCAGCGTATCTGCGCGGTGGCCGAGGACAGCGATACTGTCAGTGCCTCGCTCAAGGCGATCCTCTCCGGGATCAACCTGGCCGAGGCCCAGGGCGCGCCGCAGAGCACCGAGGCCCGCGCGACCACCGTCGACTGAACGTCACCGACATCCACGACGCAAGACGAGAAGGGCGCCCACTGGGCGCCCTTCTGCGTTGTCGAGGTCGTCTCGCGGTGAGCTCGGTTCAGGGGTAGTTGGGCGGCAGCAGCGTGCGCAGGTCGTTGTTGAGCGGCAGCTCGAAGCTGGTCGCGCCGAGGATGGCGCGATCGGCGATACGTACCACCCGAGCGTTGACGAACAGCCGATCCTGGGCCTGGGCGTAGGTGCCCACCAGCACCGCGCTGGCATCGTAGTCCTGACTCAGCCGCTGCACGTTGCGCGACAGGATCAGTTCGCCGGTGTTCTCTTCGATGTAGAGGCTGTTGCGCAGCTTGACCTCGATCACCTGCATACCCGATTCGACCAGCCGCGAGACGAACATCTCGCTCAGGGTGCGGCCCAGGGTCGAGGATTGCCCCAGGTGGTCGACGTCGACGAAGGTGGTGGCGACCAGCGGTGCGCCGTCATCGAGCCGCCCGCGGCTGTTCTCGACCAGTGCCTTGGCCGCCGCGTCGACCCGCTCCAGCGTGGTCGGCTGGTGCGGGCGGCCGTTGGGGTCGAGCATCGAGCAGCCTGCCAGTGCCGCCAGCACCAGCACCAGCAGCCAAAGCCGAGCGCAGCCGGATACGGACATTGCGGAACTCCCTGTGCTGCGCCTTACCATTGTGACGATACCTTGAGCTGGCCCCGCTCGGCGGTGGCGGCCGGCGCACGGCCATACTGGCCGCTATCGCCGGGGTTGATGTAGTAGAGATTGGAGGAGGAGTAGAGCAGGGTCTGATACTCGTCGGCCTGCACGGTGATGATCACCTCTTCGTCGCTCTCCGAGGTCCAGCTGCCGCTGAACAAGTCGACCAGCCCGGCGGCGGGAATCAGCGCCAGCGAGGGTTCGTACCACTGGTTGAACGGAATCGTCGCCACCGCGATGCCCGCCGCCAGCGCGGTCAGCGCGCCCTGGGGAGGACGGATCGGCTGGCGATCCCGGTGCGTCACGACCTGCACGTCGAAGGTGACGGTGGCCGCGCCGAGATCGCTGGTCCTGACCGTAGCACCCTGTTTCACCAGCTCGCTGGTCAGCAGCGAGCGAAAGCCGCGGCTGAAAGCGGTTTCGGTCTCCGGGGGCTTGAGATAGAGCGCGCGCCGGTCGAGCCGGCGGTCGGCCATGATGGCCTTGGCCTCGTGGCGCGCCAGCACCTCCCAGTGATAGGCGGCCTGCATGCGCTGCTGGGTGGTCGCCGGGTAGGTGGTGGCCAGCGGGGCCTGGGAGGTGTTGACGCCGAAGCAGCCGCTCAGTAGCGGCAGGCCGCAGAGCAGCACCCAAGGTTTCAATGACATGTGTAGAGAGTTCCTGTCCGATCGCCGCGGCGTCTTGGTGTATGGGGCTTTCGGAAAGTATCGGCGGGCACGCGCTCGGCTTGAGCGCGGCCGGGGGAAAATCGTTTCCAGGGCGAGGGTTTGCGCCCTCTGGTGGCTGTCTAGCGTTCGCCGTCGCTGCGGATCTGCGCATGACTGATCAGCGCGAAGATGAAGGTGCCGCCGAAGACGTTGCCCAGCAGCGTCGGCAGGCCGAAGTGGAAGAGGTACTCGGACCAGCCGGCGTGGCCGGAGAAGACCAGATACATCACCTCGGTGGAGCCGACGATGATATGGGTGAACTCGCCGATCGCCACCAGGTAGGTGACGATCAGGATCACCCAGATCTTGGCGCTGCCGGCGCTGGGCAGCAGCCACACCATGGTGGCGATCATCCACCCGGCGACGATGCCCTTGGCGAACATCTGCATCGGCGTGTTCTCCAGGATATGCTCGCCCAGGGTGAGAAACGCCTGATGGGTCTCGGCGGAGAAGATCGGCAGGGCGAGGATCGCCCAGGCCGAGATCGCCACCCCGACCAGGTTGCCGAGCAGCACCACGCCCCATAGCCGCAGCAGACACAAAAACTTGCTTAGGCGCGGCTGGCTCATCGCGGGCAGTACCGCGGTGACGGTATTCTCGGTGAACAGCTGCTGGCGCGCCATGATCACCACCAGAAAGCCGATGGTGTAGCCGAACGACTCGACCAGGAAGCCGACGTCGGTATCCGGCAGATGGGCCCGCAGCAGCCCCTTGGCGAGCATCGAGAAGCTCATCGACAGGCCGGCGGCCACCGCTGACCACGCCAGCGCGGAGACGGTGCGGTTGAGCTCCTTCTCGCCCTCTTCGCGGATCTTCTCGTGGACCGCGGCGGCGCGGGAGGGAAGATTGTCGCCATCGAGCTGCAGGTCGTGCTCCTCCTGTTCATCGCGGACGCGGCTGGGCGGGGTCAGGTCGTTGGGCTTGTTCAAGGTCGGATCCTTCCGAGCGATGGACGGGACGCACGGCATGACCGCCGCGCGCGAACTAGTCGTGGCTACGACGGCGGTCATGCTGGAACGTGTCTGATGTTGAAACGATAGCGGTAAATGAGACAGGGAGATAGCCACGAATGTCGGCAGTCAGCGCGACCATTCTGACCTACCCGGGCATGGCCTGGCTGGTAGGCAGCCCGATTGGCCTGGAGCGCACCTTCCATGGCCGACCGGCGGGGCTTCGCACCCGCGCCGGTGACCGCCTGGGGCGGCTGAGGGTGCATCTGCGCGGTCTGTCGACGCTGTGCGAGTTTCAGCCGGCATCCGCCGGCGACAGCTGAGTGTCATCTCCGGCCCACCCCGCGCTCGCCGTCGGGCGGCGACGAGAATGCTTGTCATCCTCGTGCTAGCAGCTAGAGTGGGCGCTCTTGCCGGGATGACGAGGTTGCGATGCAGGGCAGAGGACGTCCGCCGTTTTGGGTGCTGATGGGCGCAGTCATGCTGTCGCCCTTGGCCATCGATATCTACCTGCCTGCCTTGACTGCGATGGCGCGCGAGTTCGAGCGTCCGTTTGCTGCGCTCCAGGTGACCATCACGCTGTTTTTGCTCAGCGTGGGCGTCGGACAGGTTCTGGTGGGGCCGCTGGCCGACCGTTTCGGCCGCCGACCGGTGCTGCTCGGCGGCGCCCTGACCTATTTCGCCGGCGCCCTGATGGGGCTCGGCGCGGCGACCCTGGAGTGGCTCTACGCCGCCCGCGTGCTGCAGGGGCTGGGCGCCTGCGCTACGGTCACAGTGGCTTTCGCGTCGGTACGTGACAGCTACCCGCCGGAGACCGGGGCCAAGCTCTATAGCTATTTGAACGGCTCGCTGACGCTTGTGCCCTCGCTCGCCCCGGTGATCGGTGGCGCGCTCACCGTAGCCTTCGGCTGGCGCAGTAACTTCGCTTTCATGATGGGGTTCGCCGCGCTGCTCTGCCTCGGTGCCTGGTGGCGCTTCGGCGAGACGCGGCCTGCCGATACCCCGATCGAGCGCAGGCTCTACCGCTGGTCACGCTATCGTCCGGTGCTCGCCCACCCGCGCTTCCTCTATTATGCGCTGTTGGTGAGCACGATGATGGCGGCGATTCTGGTCTACGTTTCGGCTGCGCCGGTGATCGTGATGGGGCGGCTGGGCCAGCCCGAGTGGGTATTCAGCCTGTGGTTCGGCGCCAACGCGCTGGTGAGCACCTTGGCGTTCTTCTTCGTGCCACGCCTGATGCATCGCTGGGGGCGCCAAGCCACGGTGCAGCGCGGGCTGCTGGTGGTAATGGGTGGGGGGCTGTTGATCACCGCGCTCTATCTGGGCGTGGCGCTCTCGGTGGCCACTTTCATGGCGCCAGTGGCACTGCTGTCGGTGGGCTTCTCGATGATATTGGGCTCCGCGGCCAGCCTGGCGCTGGAGCCGTTTCCGGAGCGCGCCGGCACCGCCGCCGCGTTGCTCGGGGCGATTCAGCTCGGCGGCGGGGCGATCGTCGCCACCCTGGCGCTGATGACGCCGCTGGCGCCTCAGTTCACGCTCACTGCGCTGTGCACCGGCGGCGGGCTGCTGCTGTGGTGCCTGGCGCGGCGTTGGGGTTGAGGGCGGCGAGGCAGCTCATAGCGGCCTGGCGTCGCCACGGCGAGCAGCCGTTGCCGCGGCGGGCTGCTAGACTGCATTGCGGTGACAGCGGAAGAACAAGGTGCGGCGCTAGCGTCGCCCCAAGGAAAGGATTCGATCGGTATGGCCAGTCATGGCGAGGGCACTACGTGGTTGATACTCAACGGCAAGTCCGCGCAGCAGCCAGAGATCCGCAGCGCGGTGACGTCGCTGCGTGAGCGGGGGCACGAGCTTTCGGTGCGCGTCACCTGGGAGGGGGGTGACGGTACCCGGCTGGTCGACGAAGCGGTGGCGGCGGGCGCCTCCCGGGTGGTCGCCGGCGGCGGCGATGGCTCGATCAACGAGACCGTCGCCGGGCTGATGCGCCATCCGGCCGAGCAGCGTCCCGCGCTGGGTATTCTGCCGCTGGGCAGTGCCAACGACTTCGCCCATGGTCTCGAGCTACCGATGACCCCGGCGGCTGCGCTCGAGCTGGCGCTGACCGGCGATACCCGACGCGTGGATGTCGGCATGCTCGACGACGAGGCGTTCATCAACGTTGCCTCCGGGGGCTTCGGTGCCGAGATCACCACCTCCACACCGGTCGCGCTCAAGCGTCTGCTCGGCGGCGGTGCCTACTCGCTGATGGGCATGCTCAAGGCGTGGAACTACCAGCCGTTCGAGGGGCATCTGCGCTGGCCCAAGGGTGAGGCGCGGGTGCCGCTGTTCATGCTGGCGATCGGCAATGGTGCCCAGGCCGGCGGCGGCCAGCGGCTGGCGCCTTCGGCCCGGATCGACGATGGCCTGCTGGAGCTGCTGTTCGTGCGCCACTTCAGCTCGCTCGGCGAACTCAAGCGCATCATCGACGAGCTGGAGAATCTGCCCAACGACGGAGAGTTCGTCCGCTATCTGCGGGTGCCTTGGGTGGAGTTCGACAGTGACGGGGCTTTCCCGCTCAACCTCGATGGTGAGCCGCGCCGCTATCGCCGCTTCCGCGCCTCGCTCGAAGGTGAGGCGCTGCCGCTGGTGGTGCCGTCACGCTGCCCGTTGTTGAGAGATGACTGAGCGATGCCTAATAGCCCATTTCCAACCCCATCTGACGATGGGCGCCGGGGGCAGGGCAAAGCGAGGGTCCTTTGCCAGGGATGGCAAAGGTAGCGCCCAGGGAGGGGTTCACAGCGCCCTCGCGACGCCCTGCCACCGGATAGGCCCACGTCGTCTGATGGTTGTGAAAGGCGTTCCAAGAGATGACTGAGCGATCATTGGCCCCAGCTATCAGGAGAGCACGATATGGATGACTTCATGCAGGCGGCTATCGAGCAGGCGCGTCTGGGTCTGGAAGAGGGCGGCGTGCCGATCGGCTCGGTGCTGGTGCACGAAGGGCGTATCATCGGGCGCGGCCACAATCAGCGTCAGCAGCGCGGCAGCGCCGTGCTGCACGGCGAGATGGACGCGCTGGAGAACGCCGGGCGGCAGCCCGCCAGCGTCTATCGCAACAGTGTGCTCTACACCACGCTGTCGCCGTGTTCGATGTGCAGCGGGGCGATCCTGCTCTACGGCATTCCACGGGTGGTGGTGGGGGAGAACCGCACCTTCCTCGGCGAGGAGGCGCTGTTGCGCGAACGTGGCGTCGAGGTGGAGGTGCTCGACGACGCCAGCTGCCGCGAGCTGATGGCGCGCTTCATCGACGCTCACCCCGAGGTCTGGAACGAAGATATCGGCGAGAGCTGAGGCGGCCGGCGCCCGGCGACACCGGCATGAAAGGGTGTCCAGAAATGCGCTGCCGGTGAGCTCGGCGTCTACGCAAACGACGTGCATAAAAAAGCCCACCGCTAAGGTGGGCTTTCTTCTCAAGGGCGGGCTAACTCAGCCGCTGACCTTGATGTTGGCGGCCTGAAGGCCTTTCTTGCCCTGGGTGACGTCGAAGGTGACCTTCTGGCCGTCTTGCAGGGTCTTGAAGCCTTCTGCCTGAATTTCGGAGAAGTGTGCGAACAGGTCATCGCCGCCGTCATCGGGGGAGATGAACCCGTAGCCTTTGGTGTCATTGAACCATTTGACAGTGCCGGTTGCCATTGTCGATTTCCTTAACTTGCCTAGTAATGAAGCCGAGCACCCCCCACGGGAAGCTCGAAATGCGTGGTAAGACGAGGGGGGAATGCGCAAGAGGAGTTCGACGAGCGACTGACAACTGACGACATTCTACCTGCAAACCTACGCAGCGGATGATGCATGGGGGTCATTCTGACCGTCAAGCATTGCCGGCTTGACTTTGGTCGAGTGATCTCCATACCCCGCTAAAGCACCATAGATGGAAAAAACGTGCACGTCTACAGCCCTCCCGCGCCTTTTTTCCGGGGCGATCGCGGCACCGGGTATGGTTTTATTAACCCTTTTTAAGAAGTTGGCCATATGCATATGACGATTGGATTGCACCGCTCGCGGCAGGCTAGCGGAATCGACTGGCGAACGTCTGCCGCCACGACCCCCTTGCCGGCGCGCTAGGCAAGCGCAGGGTGCATGACGGCAGGGCTCTCGGGTAAGCTGTCGCTCACCGCGAGCCGTGCTCGCGGTATACGTGTTTGGACAGTTCAGGAGTTGTTCCCGTGGCACGAGGCGAAGTCGCACTCAACGACACTCACAGCAAGATCATCGGCTACCTGCTGTGGATCTTCGGTTTCACCGGTTCTCACCGCTTCTATTATGGCAAGCCGGTGACCGGTACCCTATGGTTTCTGACGCTGGGGCTGCTCGGCATCGGCTGGCTGATCGATCTGTTCCTGATCCCGGCCATGGATCGGCAGGCGGATCTGCGCTTCCGCGCCGGCCCGATCAGCTACACCCTGGCGTGGATCCTGCTCACCTTTCTGGGTGTCTTCGGTATCCACCGCATGTACATGGGCAAGTGGCTCACCGGTCTGCTCTATCTGGTGACCGGGGGCTTCTTCCTGCTCGGCGTGCTCTACGATTTCTGGACCCTCAACGACCAGATCTCGCTCAAGCACGCGCGCCGCGGTCTCTGACCCTGGCCGGTGCGGCCGCATCTCTTTTCAACATCACAGGGTTTCAAAGTTAAAGCGTTTCAAAGTTAAAGCGTTTCAACGTCACAGGGAGGTGACGCATGGCGGAGCGGCTGAAGCTCACCGCTATCTTCGACACCCTCGACGAGCGCGTCGAGGATGACACCATCACCCTCGGCGACATCGCCGAGACCTTCAATTCCCGCGGCTTCGGCCCGGTGGTGCTGATACCGGGGTTGATCGCGCTGCTGCCCACCGGCGGCGTGCCGGGGGTGCCCAGCCTGTGCGGGATCTTCATCGCGCTGATGGCGATCCAGCTGGTGCTCGGGCGGGGCGCGCCCTGGCTGCCCCGGCGGCTTGCCCAGCGGGGCATCAGTCACGCCCGCTGGCATCGCATCGCCGCGCGGGCCAAGCCCTGGACCCGACGCATCGACCGCCTGCTGCAGCCGCGCCTGACGTGGCTGCTGGGCAGCTTGACCCAGCGCCTGCTGGCCTTGCTGATGACCCTGCTGGGGCTGTCGATGATGCCGCTGGAGCTGCTGCCATTCGCGGCCGCGCTGCCGGCGCTGGCGATCGTAGTGATGGCACTGGGGCTGACCGCCGGTGACGGCCTGATGATGCTGGCGGGGCTGTTTATCACCCTCGGCGGCGGCCTCGGGCTGGGGATCTGGCTGCTGTAGTCTCTGCGCTCGGGAGCACAGCCATGCGATGCAGGCCCGGTGCTCTTGCCATCTTTGGCCAGGCCCTGCGCGGGTCGCAGGGCCTGGCCGACTCTCCTTCAGACCTCTAGCAGCGTTTCAGTTGCTGGCGATCAGGGTCGGGTCGTAGCGCCCCTGGCGCTCGGCCGGCGTCAGCATGGCCACGCCCTGGGTATCACCCTGCTTGGCGAGACTCTCGAAGATCACCCGATAGGCGAGCACCGCCTGCACGTAGTCGCGGGTTTCGCGGAACGGAATGCTCTCGACGAAACGGTCGAACTCCCGCGGGGCGCTGCTGAGCCAGCGGTCGACCCGCTGGGGGCCGGCGTTGTAGGCCGCGGTGGCGGCGATGCGATTGCCGCGATAGCGCTCCAGCATGCTGCGGATATAGCTGCTGCCGAGGCGGATATTGGTCTGCGGCTGGAACAGCTCGCTAGTGCTGGGCGCGGCGATGCCGAGCTGGCGCGCCACGTGATCGGCGGTCCCCGGCATCAGCTGCATTAGCCCGCGGGCGCCCACCGGCGACATCGCCTCGGGGTTGAAGGCACTCTCGCGGCGGGCGATGCCCATCAGCAGGAAGGGGTCGACCTGCTGGCGCTCGCCCCAGTGCAGGAAGGATTCGCGATAGGCGGCCGGGAAGCGCCACGGCAGGGCGTCCCACTGCTTGGCGGCGATGGTGGTCTGCACCGCCATGGCGTACCAGCCCTGGCGGATGGCGTAGTCGGCCAGGGCCGCGGCCTGCTCCGCGGTATCACGGGCGGCGGCGGTATACCACTCGCTGCGCGCCAGACCCTCCTCGCCGATGCGCATCAGCGCCTCGGTGCGCTGGACCACCGGCAGCATGTTGGTCAGCTCCTGCTGTAGCGGGGTGACATGGGTGTCACTCATCTGCAGATGGTAGGGCTGGCCCAGACGGTCAGCGGCGGCGAAGCCGAAGAAGCTGCGCTCGTTGGCCGCGTTCGCATAGGCACGTCGCGCAGCCTCGTCATTGCCCAGTGCCGCCTGGGCGCGCCCCAGCCAGTACTGCCAGTGGGCATCACCGCGCGCCTCGGCGGGCAGCGCCTGGGTCCAGCGCACCACGTTCTGCCAATGGCCCGAAGTCACCGCATTGCGGATGCGCAGCTCGATCAGATCGGCATCGGCGAGTCGCGGCAGGTTGGCGTCGACCCAGCCCTGGTTGTTGGCGACATCGCGAACCATGGAGTAGAACGCCAGATCGCGCTCGACGCTTTGACGCTGGGCGTCGCTCAGCGCGGCGTGCGGCGCGATCTTGCGCCACGCCTCCAGCGCGGCCTCGGTGTCGGCGCGGGTGAAAGCGTACATGGTGGCAGCGGTCAGCGCGCCGGCGGCGCCTTTCCCGGGCCCCAGGTCCTGCGGGATCTGGGTGACCGCGGCATAGTTGGCGCTGACGCGTTCGAACTGGGTGATGGCGGGCTGCCAGGCATCTCCCAGGCTGCGCTCGAGGTAGCTCACCAGGCCGCTCTGGCCGTTTTCCCAGGCCAGCATCATGCGCTCCCAGGTGTCCTCGTCGGTGAGCACGCCGCGCTGGGTGAGGGTGGCGAAGAGGGTATCGCAGGCGTCCGGCTGGGAGGCACCGACATGCCACAGCGCCTCGCCCCCGGCCGCGGCGCGGGCGGGGTCACGGTCGAGCAGGGCGGTATAGTAGTAGCACTGGCGAATGGCGCCATCGGGCTCGCCGTCGCTGATCGCCAGCAGGTCGGCGAAGCGACCCTGCTGACCGAAGCGCGTCTGTGCCGTGCCGCGCATCCATTCCGCCAGCGGCGAGTCGCCGTAGCGCGTGATGAAGGCGTTGACCTCGGCGGCGGAAGCGGTGCTCAGCCGCGCACGCAGGCGGTGATACTCGACGTAGCCGGCGAGCACGTGATCCTGGATCGCGGCCTGATCGATGGCGTCCCAGCGCTGGTCGCGTGCGGCGTCCAGCGCCTGCTTCATCACCAGGTCGTCGCTCGATGTGGCGGCCAGCGCCGGGGCTGCCAGGGCCAGGCCCAGGACACCGGCGAAACAGCGGCGCAGCCAGGGTTGGCGCTTGCCGAGACTACGCTGAAGAAATGCGGGCATTGCGAACTCTCTCGTCGGGTCGGTGCATCTCACGCCAGGCTAGACCGCCAGCGTGGATGTCGTGCGCCGGGGCGGCATGGCCGCGCCACCGCCTCCGGCGTTGAATCCAGGCACAATCGTAACCATGTATAGCCTCAGGGCGCCATTGCCCATCGCCCGATAAGCGGCGCTTTTCTCAAGGAGGCCGAGCGTATGACACCTTGGCGTTGGTTGACTCAACTCTCGCGGCTCAAGCAGCGCGGCGGCGCGCTGGCGCGTATCGGCCGGGCTTTCCGGGTATTCGGCCCGATGACCGCCGACGTGGTGCGCGGGCGCTACCGACCGGTGCCGTGGGCGGCCTTCGCCTGGATGGCCGCGGCGCTGGTCTATCTGGTCTCGCCGCTCGACCTGATCCCCGACTTCCTGATGGTGATCGGCCTGGTCGACGACGTTTTCATCGTCGGCTGGCTGCTTACCCGGGTCGATCACGCGCTCGACGGCTACCGGCGCTGGAAGGGCTGGGACGACGATCCCGCCGCGCCGCAGCGCGGTGGCTGAGAATCGCGGGGCCTGAAACGGCGGTGGTTGAAAAGCCACCGGCCACCCCCATATCGCTGATCGTCTTCATTTCCTTGGTCTTTTTACTTCGCAACCGTGTCAAGAGGCTCACCGATGACCACTGCCACTCAAGAAGAAACGCTCGGTTTCCAGACCGAGGTCAAGCAGCTGTTGCACTTGATGATCCACTCCCTGTACTCAAACCGGGAGATCTTCCTGCGTGAGCTGATTTCCAACGCCGCCGACGCCTGCGACAAGCTGCGTTACGAAGCGCTGGAGAACGACGCGCTCTACGGTCAGGACCCGGAACTCAGGATCGAGATCGAACACGATGCCGACGCCGGCACGGTTACCGTGCGCGACACCGGCATCGGCATGAGCCGCGACGAGGTGATCCAGAACCTCGGCACCATCGCCAAGAGCGGCACCGCCGAATTCCTCAAGCAGCTCTCCGGCGAGAAGCAGAAGGACGCCAAACTGATCGGCCAGTTCGGGGTCGGTTTCTACTCCGGCTTCATCGTCGCCGATGAGATGGTGGTGCGTACCCGCCGTGCCGATAGCGAGCAAGGCGTCGAGTGGCGCTCCAAGGGCGAGGGCGAGTTCACCATTGCCGATATCGAGCGCCCCGAGCGCGGCACCGAGATCGTGCTGCACCTCAAGGAGGACGCCAAGGAGTTCGCCGACGACTTCCGCCTCAAGAATCTGGTGCGCAAGTACTCCGACCACATCGATGTGCCGGTGCGTA
The DNA here is from genome assembly GCF_017306975.2 of Salinicola sp. DM10. Lineage (NCBI taxonomy): Bacteria > Pseudomonadati > Pseudomonadota > Gammaproteobacteria > Oceanospirillales > Halomonadaceae > Salinicola > Salinicola sp. DM10. The sequence goes on along the minus strand of NZ_JAFLEN020000001.1, from coordinate 874,133 downwards.
TGCCCAAGGTCGAGAAGGCCCGTGACGAAGAGGGCAACGAGATCGACGGCAGCGAGACCGTCAGCTGGGAGACGGTCAACGAGGCGACCGCGCTGTGGGTGCGGCCCAAGGCCGAGATCAGCGACGACGAGTACAAGGCGTTCTACAAGCACATCGCCCATGACTTCAGCGACCCGCTGACCTGGAGCCACAACAAGGTCGAGGGCAAGCTCGAGTACACCAGCCTGCTCTACGTGCCGGAGCGCGCGCCGTTCGATCTGTATCAGCGTGACGGCGTGCGCGGGCTCAAGCTCTACGTCCAGCGCGTCTTCATCATGGATGATGCCGAAGCCTTCCTGCCGCTCTACCTGCGTTTCGTCAAGGGCGTGCTCGACTCCAAGGATCTGCCGCTCAACGTCTCGCGCGAGCTGCTGCAGAAGTCGCCCCAGGTCGACTCGATGAAATCGGCGCTGACCAAGCGCGCGCTGGACATGCTCAAGAAGCTGGCCAAGGACAAGGAGGCCTATCAGACCTTCTGGAACACCTTCGGCAGCGTGCTCAAGGAGGGTCCGGCGGAGGACTATGCCAACCGCGACAAGATCGCCGAGCTGCTGCGCTTCTCGACCACCCACACCGACAGCAGCGTGCAGGATCAGTCGCTGGCGGACTACGTCGAGCGCATGAAGGCGGGCCAGCAGAAGATATACTACATCGTCGCCGACAGCTTCAACGCCGCGCGCCACAGCCCGCACCTGGAGATCTTCCGCAAGAAGGGCATCGAGGTGGTGCTGCTGCACGACCGCATCGACGAGTGGCTGATGAGCCATCTCACCGAATTCGACGGCAAGTCGCTGGCCGACGTGGCCAAGGGTGACCTGGACCTCGACGACATGGCCGACGAGGCCGAGAAGCAGGCTCAGGAGGAGACCGCCAAGGCCAAGGAAGATCTGGTCAAGCGGGTCAAGGAGGCGCTGGGCGAGGATGTCCAGGAGGTCCGTGTGACCCACCGGCTGACCGATTCACCGGCTTGCGTGGTGCTGCCCGAGCACGAGATGGGCTTCCAGATGCGCCGGCTGATGGAGGCCGCAGGCCAGACCCTGCCCGAGGTCAAGCCGATCCTCGAGCTCAACCCCGAGCATGCGCTGGTAGCGCGACTGGAGTCCGCCGACGGCGACCGCTTCAGCGATCTGTCGCGCATTCTGCTCGATCAGGCGGTGATCGCCGAGGGCGGTCATCTCGATGACCCAGCGGCCTACGTCAAGCGGCTCAACACGCTGCTGAGCGCCTGACCGTCCCGGCGCCGACCTCGCTCGGCGCCACGTCCGCTGGCTCGGCCGGCCCCGTTTCGGGGCCGGCCGAGTGCTTTTCGGGACCGAAAAAGTCACACCCTTAATGACGATTTTGCACGTTATTTACTCAACTTGGCGGCGAATTGCTGTTAGCCTGCTGCCATCTTTCCATACGAGGAGCGCCACCATGTCGCGATCCTTTTCCCCAGCCGGCGGGCGATCGACCCGCCGGCCGGGGCTCAGTCGTCGTGCTACCGCTCTGGCCTTGACTGCCGTACTGACCCTGGCGCAAGCCCCGTTTCCGATGTCGGCTCAGGCCGAACCGGCATCCGAAACTGCGCCCACCCTCTACAGTAGCGTCACCCAGCCAGCCCTGGACCCGGTCAGCGAGCTGCCCGATCTGCGCGAGTACAAGGCCGGCGCCAAGCGCAAGGCGGCCTTCCTCGGGCTGCTGGTGCCGCTGGTCCAGGCCGAGAATGCGCAGATCCAGCGCGACCGCAACTGGCTGTTCGCGATCAGCACCCAGGTCAATCCGCTGCGTGACGACGAGAAGGCGCGTCTGGCGCGGCTGTGCGACGCCTATGGGGTGAGCTGCAAACCGGGCCAGGTCAGCCCGGAGCTGCTCAGCCGGGTCAATACCATTCCGCTGGAGATGGTGGTGATCCAGGCCGTCGAGGAGTCCGGTTGGGGCACCTCGCGCATTGCCCGCGAGAGCAACAACCTGTTCGGCATGCGCTGTTTCTCGCCCGGCTGCGGTATCGCCCAGAACGGCACCTCGCGGCGTTTCCAGGTGTTCGACAGCGTGCGTGACGGCGTGCGCGCCTATCTGCACAATCTCAATACCCACGGCGCCTATTCCCAGCTGCGCCAGGAGCGCATGACGCTGGCCACGCGCGGACGCTCGATCTCCGCCGAGCGGCTGATCGGCAAGCTGCACAACTACTCCACCTCGCCCGACTATCAGCAGCAGCTGCTGGCACTCCTGCGCACCAATGGTGAGCTGATTCGCGATCACGGTCTGGATGCCAGCGACAGCGACGCCAGCCCCGCCTGATCCGGCCTTCACCACGGTGTCTTGCCACATCACGGTCTCGCCACGCCTCGCGCCGGCCCTCGGGCAGCGCCCGGCGGGGTCTGCCTGCGCTGCCGGCTGGTGGCAGGGCTGGCTGGTGTGCAGGGCCGCGGGGTGAGGGTGTAAGCTAGAGCGTCATCCCCACCACGATCCCGCCACTACACACCCCGCTTCGAGGAGGACGGCATGACGGCTGACAACGGTCTCGACGCGCTGGTTTTCGATAACGTCTGGTCGCGCTTCCCGGAGGACTTCTTTACCCGGGTCACGCCCAGCGTATGGGCCGAGACGCGGGTGCTCGACCTGAGCCCCACGGCGGCATTGCGCCTCGGCCTCGACCCCGAGGCGATCGACCGCGACCAGCTCACCGCGCTGATGAGCGGCGCGACCATGCTGCCGGGCATGGACCCGCTGGCGCAGAAATATACCGGGCACCAGTTCGGCACCTATAACCCGGCGCTGGGCGACGGTCGTGGGCTATTGCTGGGCGAGGCACTGACACCGCAGGGGCCGTGCGATCTGCATCTCAAGGGCGCCGGGCAGACGCCGTATTCGCGCTTCGGCGACGGTCGCGCGGTGCTGCGCTCGTCGATCCGCGAGTATCTTGCCGGTGAGGCGATGGCCGGCCTGCGTATTCCCACCACCCTGGCGCTGGCGGTGGCGGTCAACGGCGAGAAGGTGATGCGCGAGCGGGTCGAGCCCGGCGCCACCCTGCTGCGGCTGGCCGAGAGTCACGTGCGCTTCGGCCACTTCGAGTGGCTCTACCAGCAGAAACGCAGCGACGATCTCGCGCGCCTGATGCACCACGTGATCGAGCGTCATCGGCCGCAGCTCGCGGCCCAGCCGGCGCCGCTGGAAGCGCTCTATCAGGACGTGGTGACCCGCACCGCGGAGCTGATCGCGCGCTGGCAGGCCTATGGCTTCGTGCACGCGGTGATGAATACCGACAACATGTCGATCCTGGGACTGACGCTGGACTACGGCCCCTATGCCTTCATGGACCGCTACGACCCCCAGCTCACCCCCAACCACACCGACGCCAGCGGGCGCTACGCCTTCGACCATCAGCCCGGCGTCGCGCTGTGGAACCTCACCGTACTGGCCCAGTGCCTGACGCCGCTGATCGCCCCCGAGCGCCTGCGCGAGATCCTCGACAGCTACGAGCCGACGCTGCAGGCGGCCTACGCCATCCTTATGCGCGCCCGGCTGGGGTTGGAGGTCGAGCGCGAGGAGGACGGGTCGCTGATCGACGACTGGCTGGAGATGCTGGGGCGGGCGCAGGCGGATTTCCACCGTAGCTTCCGTGCCCTGTCCGAGAGCGATGTCGCCGGTGGGCTGGTGCTCGGTGAAGAGGTCGCTGATTCCCAGCTCGATGAGTGGCTTGCGCGCTACCGGGCACGTCTCGCGCATGAGTCCCGCGGCGACACCGAGCGGCTGGCGGCGATGCGCCGGGTCAACCCGCTCTACGTGCTGCGCACCCACCTGGCGCAGCAGGTGATCGAAGCGGCCCAGGCCGGCGATGCCGAGCCGTTGCGCACCTTCCGCGAGCTGCTGGCGTCGCCGTTCGAGGCACGCCCGGGCATGGCCGCCTGGGCCGAAGCGCCGGCGGCCAGCGCGCCGCCGGTGTGCCTCTCCTGCTCCTCCTGAGCCTATCGCGAGCGCTTCCTGAGCCTGTCTCGAGTTCGCCTGCGCCAGGTCCCGCCCGGGACTTGGCGCAGAGGCTTCCAGCCCCGGTAATTTTCCCCTGACCCTTCCTCTCCATGATGGCGGCGCGCAGAAAGCCGCCAATTGGGACGAATAAGGGATGCGTTATGGCATCGATAAATCATTCCCAGGGTCTGTTTTTTATCTTTTTAATCAATGGTTTGTCTTGTATTTCAAGCATAACGATTCAGTTATGGTCACCATAAAATATTGAGCGGGTTGGTTTTTCTGCGTGCGTCTTGATCCCGCCGTCGGCTTTATCGAACACTTGGGCTCATTCAGGCGCTCTCCCTTGCGCCAGTGGCGCTGCTGAACGGCCGTCGATCGGCGTTCGGCGGCACCGCAGGTGCGGGGGAGAGCGCCCTTATCTCGACCCCACAGGAGAACCGACGCATGGCCGATCGAGCGATGCCGTGTCCGTTTTGGCGCTGCGCAGGGCTTGCCCCGCGCGGCCTGGCCGAATCCGACCTGAGCGGCGGCGTGGCGCCGTCGCTGTGCGAGGTGGCGGCATGAGAATTGGCGCCCCCAAAGAGATTGCCAAGGGCGAGGCGCGGGTCGCCCTGACGCCCGAGAGCGCGCAGCAGATCCAGAAACTCGGGCACGAGTGCCTGCTCGAGCGCGGCGCGGGTGTCGCCGCCGGTTTCAGCGACGATGCCTATCAGGCGGCCGGGGTGACCCTGGTCGACGATGCCGCAGCGCTGTGGGAATCCGCCGAGGTGGTGATCAAGGTACGCGAGCCCCTCGATGCCGAGATCGAGCGGCTGCGCGAGGGGCAGACGCTGATCGCCTTCTTCTGGCCGGCGCAGAACGAAGCGCGCCTGGCGCGTTGCCGTGAGAAGGGCGCCACCGTGGTGGCGATGGACATGGTGCCGCGTATCTCGAGGGCGCAGAAGATGGATGCGCTCTCGAGCACCGCGAACATCGCCGGCTACCGCGCGGTGATCGAAGCCGGCAACCAGTTCGGGCGCTTCTTCACCGGTCAGGTCACCGCCGCCGGCAAGGTGCCGCCGGCCAAGGTGTTGGTGCTCGGCGCCGGCGTGGCCGGGCTTGCCGCCATCGGCACTGCCACCAGCTTGGGGGCGGTGGTGCGCGCCTTCGACGTGCGCCCGGAAGTCGCCGAGCAGATCGAGTCGATGGGCGCCGAGTTCCTGTTCCTCGACTTCGAGGAGAGCCAGGACGGTTCGGGCAGCGGCGGCTACGCCTCGCCTTCGAGCCCGGAGTTCCGCGAGAAGCAGCTGGCGCTGTTCCGTGAGCAGGCCCCTGAGGTCGATATCGTCATCACCACCGCGCTGATTCCCGGGCGCCCGGCGCCCAAGCTGTGGCTCGAGGAGATGGTGGCGGCGATGAAGCCGGGCTCGGTGATCGTCGATCTCGCCGCCGAGAAGGGCGGCAACTGTGATCTGACGGTGATGGACGAGCGGATCGTCACCGACAACGGCGTGATCGTGGTGGGCTATACCGACTTCCCCTCGCGCATGGCGACCCAGGCATCCCTGCTCTACGCCACCAACATTCGCCACATGCTCACCGATCTGACGCCGGAGAAGGATGGCGTCATCGTCCATGACATGGAAGATGACGTGATCCGCGGCGCCACCGCCACGCATGCCGGCGAGATCACCTTCCCGCCGCCGCCGCCCAAGGTCAAGGCGATCGGCGCGGCCAAGCCAAAGGCCAAGCCCAAGGAGCCGACGCCGGAGGAGAAGCGCGCCGCCGAGCACGCCACCTTCCTTGCCCAGACCAAGCGTCAGGTCGGCCTGCTGGCGGCCGGGGGCGTGCTGATGTGGCTGCTGGGCATGGTCGCGCCGGCCTCGTTCATGCAGCACTTCATCGTCTTCGCGCTGGCCTGCTTCGTCGGTTTCCAGGTGATCTGGAACGTCAGCCACTCGCTGCACACGCCGCTGATGGCGGTGACCAACGCCATTTCGGGGATCGTGATCCTGGGGGCGATCCTGCAGATCGGCTCGGGCAACTGGCTGGTCGGGCTGCTCGCGGGTATCTCGGTACTGATCGCCTCGATCAACATCGTCGGGGGCTTCCTGGTCACCCGACGCATGCTCGCCATGTTCCAGAAATCCTGACCCGCGGAGAGAGATGATGTTGCAACACGAGTTCGTTTCCGCCGCGGCGATCGCGGCGAGTGTCCTGTTCATCCTGTCGCTGGGCGGGCTGAGCAATCAGGAGAAGGCCAAGCGGGCGGTCTGGTACGGCATCGTGGGGATGGCGATCGCGGTGGTGTTCACCGCGCTCGGCCCCGGCGTCGGCGGGCTCGGCTGGCTGATTCCACTGATGTTGATCGGCGGCCTGGCCGGCGCCTGGCTGGCGCGCCGGGTCGAGATGACCGAGATGCCGCAGCTGGTCGCCGCGCTGCACAGCGTGGTCGGCCTGGCGGCGGTGTTCATCGGCTTCAACGCCGAGATGGAGCGCGCCCGGGTGGTGGCCACCCGTGTCGCCGGGATCGACGTCGAAGGGTTCTCGGCGTTCGCCGCGACCCTGGCCCACAAGACCCCGCTGGAGCTCACCTTCCTGCAGATCGAAGTGGTGCTGGGCGTGTTCATCGGCGCGGTGACCTTCACCGGCTCGGTGGTGGCGTTCGGCAAGCTGGCCGGCAAGATCGGCGGCAAGCCGCACAAGCTGCCGGGAGGGCATCTGCTCAATGCCGGCGCCGCGCTGCTCTGCGTGCTGCTGGCGGTGGGCTACTTCAACGGTGCCGGGGCCTGGACCCTGGTGCTGCTGGCACTGCTCGCCTTCTTCATCGGCTGGCACCTGATCATGGGGATCGGCGGCGCCGACATGCCGGTGGTGGTGTCGATGCTCAACAGCTACTCGGGCTGGGCCGCGGCGGCGATCGGCTTCACCCTCTCCAACGACCTGCTGATCGTCACCGGGGCGCTGGTCGGCTCCTCCGGCGCGATCCTCTCCTACATCATGTGCAAGGCGATGAACCGCAACTTCGTCAGCGTGATCCTGGGCGGCTTCGGGGCGACCCAGAGCGAAGCCGCGGAGATCGAGGGCGAGCAGGTATCGATCGACACCGGCGGTGTCGCCAGTGCGCTCAACGACGCCGACAGCGTGATCATCGTGCCCGGCTACGGCATGGCGGTGGCCCAGGCCCAGAACGCGGTGAGCGAGCTGGTGCGCAAGCTGCGCGCCGCGGGCAAGAACGTGCGTTTCGGCATCCACCCGGTGGCGGGGCGCCTGCCCGGACACATGAACGTGCTGCTGGCGGAGGCGCGGGTGCCCTACGACATCGTCATGGAGATGGACGAGATCAACGACGACTTCGCCAGCACCGACGTGGTGATCGTCATCGGCTCCAACGATATCGTCAATCCCGCGGCGCAGGAGGATCCGGGCAGCCCGATCGCCGGCATGCCGGTACTCAAGGTGTGGGAAGCCAAGCAGGTGTTCGTGTGCAAGCGTGGCCAGGGTACCGGTTACTCGGGTATCGAGAACCCGCTGTTCTTCAAGGAGAACACGCGCATGCTCTATGGCGACGCCCGCGGCAGCATCGACGCCCTGGTGCCGATGATCGACTGAGGCGGCGCCGCGCGCGACTCTGATCCGAGCGCATTTCGCCCCGCGACGGCACCCCCGTCCGGGGCGATTTTCGTTACACTGTCGGCATCGTTCAGTGGCCACGGATCGACCATGTCAGAATCCTACTCGCAGTCAGCTTCCCGCTCCTCGGAGCCCATGCGGGTCGCCGTGCTCGGCGGCGGCAGTTTCGGTACCGCCATCGCCAGCATCGCTGCCGACAACGGCGCCACGGTGCGCCAGTGGCTGCGCGATGCGGCGCTGGTCGACCAGATCAATCACGAGCACCGCAACGGCCGCTATCTGCCCGACTACCCGATCAACCCGGCGGTGGTGGCCTCCACCGATCTGGCCGCCACCGTGGCCGAGGCCATGGTGGTGTTCATCGCCATCCCCTCCAAGGCGTTTCGCAGCGTGCTCGAGCAGGCGCGCGAGCACCTGCGCCCGGAGCAGATCCTGGTGACCACCACCAAGGGGATCCAGGCCGAGGGCTTCAAGCTGATGAGTCAGCTGATCGAGGAGGAGACCGGTTCGTCGCACATCGGCGTGCTCTCGGGGCCCAACCTGGCCGCGGAGATCGCCCAGAAGCAGCTCACCGCGACGGTGATCGCCAGCGACGACGCGGTCACCCGCGCCTATGTCCAGGCCGCGCTGGGCTGCGGCTACTTCCGTGTCTATGCCGGCAACGACCGCTACGGCGCCGAGCTGGGCGGCTCGCTCAAGAACATCTATGCCATCGCCGCGGGCATGGCGGCGGCGCTGGGCATGGGCGAGAACACCCGCGCCATGCTGATGACCCGCGCGCTGGCCGAGATGAGCCGCTTCGCGGTGGCTCTGGGTGCCAATCCCATGACCTTTCTCGGGCTCTCCGGCGTCGGCGATCTGATCGTCACCTGTTCGTCCAAGCTCTCGCGCAATTATCGCGTCGGCTATGCGCTGGGCGAGGGTGCGACCCTCGACGAGGCGATCGCGGCCCTGGGCCAGGTCGCCGAGGGCGTCAACACGGTCAAGCTGGTGTGCGCCAAGGCGCGCGAGGAGGGCATCTACATGCCGCTGGCCCAGGGGCTGCATCATGTGATGTTCGACGGCGTGCCGGCGCGCGACATGGCGCGGGCGCTGATGGAGAACGAACAGAGCAGCGACGTCGAGTTCATGCTCTCGCGCGAGGCGGTATCGCAGGCCCATCAGCTGGCACCGGACGGTGACGCATGAGCTGGCTGGCGATCGTGCGCCACGGTGAGGCGGGCCCCGGCGTACCCGACGCCGAACGCTGCCTGACCGCGCGTGGCGAAGGCGAGGCGCAGTCGGCGGCGCGCTGGCTCGCCAGCCGCCCGGAGCTGGCGGCAGCGACCCTGTGGGCGAGCCCGTATCGGCGCGCCCAGCAGACCGCGCAACCCATTGCCGCGGCGCTGGGCATCCCGGTCGACACCCGCGACGGCATGACGCCGGAGGATGACGTCGCGGCGCTGATCGAGCGCCTGAGCGAGCTGGGAGCATCGCCAGCCCCGCTGATCCTGGTCAGCCACATGCCGCTGGTCGGCACCCTGGCCGGACGTCTGGTCGATGGCGGGCCACTCGCCGCCATGGGCTTTCCCACCGCCGGGGTGGCGCTGCTCGAGGGCGAGGTGTGGGCGGCGGGCTGCGCTCGCCTCGGCGCCTTCGTTGCGCCACCCCATGGTTGAGGCGCGCGCCGCGCAGTGAGTGAGCATGATGCCAAGCCGCGCTCGGCCCGGGCCACCGGCAGCGCCCGTCTGACCGACGTGGCGCGGGTCGCCGGCGTGGCACCGATGACGGTGTCGCGGGCGCTCAATCGTCCCGAGCTGGTCAGCGAGGCGACCCGCGAGCGGGTGCGCCGCGCGGTCATCGAGACCGGCTATGTGCCCAACCAGGTCGCCGGCGCGCTGGCCTCCAGCCGCAGTCGCCTGGTGGCACTCATGGTGCCGACGGTGGCGCATGCGCTGTTCGCCGAGGTGGTGCAGACGGTCACCGGCTTGCTGGTGCCGCGCGGCTACCAGGTGCTGCTGGGCCTGGTCGGTTACACCCCTGCCGAAGAGGAGGGCGTGGTCGAGACGGTGCTCAGCCGCCGCCCCGACGGCATCGTGCTCACCGGCTGCCACCACTCGGCTCTGACCCGGCAACGGCTGGCGGCCAGTCGGGTCCCGCTGGTCGAGATCTGGGACATGAGCGACGACCCCATCGACATGCTGATCGGGTTCTCCCACCACGCCGTGGGGCGCGCCGTGGCCGATCATCTGCTGGCGCGGGGGTATCGCCGTCTGGGCGTGATCAGCGCCGATGACACCCGCGCCGAGCGGCGTATCGACGGCCTGCGCGAGCGCCTCGCCGAGGCGGGGCAGCAGGCGCTGCCGCTGCGCCGGGTGGGTACCCCTTCGAGCATGCCCTGGGGGCGCGAGATGGCGGCCGAACTGCTCGATCACCATGCCCTCGAGGCGATCGTCTGCAGCTCCGATATCCTCGCCCTGGGGGTGATCGCCGAGGCCCAGAGTCGGGGGCTTTCGATCCCCGATGATCTGGCCATCATGGGCTTCGGCGACAGCAGCTATGCCGCGGCCAGCTTCCCCGCGCTGAGCACGGTACGCATCGATGGGGCCACCATCGGCCGCCGCGCCGCCGAGCAGCTGCTCGAACGCATGGCGCGCCCCCAGTTCGAGCGCAGCGGGGCGGTGGAGGATATCGGTTTCAGCCTGGTCGACCGCGCCACCACCTGAGCTTTATACGAAAGCCGCCTGCGCTCGCCGATTTTTCGCACCAACCCCAAGCCCTCGACGAACTCACTCTGCAAGCGATCCATAACGCAGGGAGGCATCGCGCGGCGACGCTCATGCACGCGTTGTCACCTAGTGCTTTGGTCGTAATTTGCTTGTCGGCATCTTTGTCATACAAATGCCCCGCGCTACTATCCGTGTCCAACGACCTCTGACGGCGGCTGAATGATAGCGCAATCATTCAACTTGCCGACGAGCCCGAGAACGTCGCCGTGGCCAGATCTCTCCCCCTGCGACGACCCACGAGACTAGGTGCCGCGATGAACAACGATGCCATCAGTTGGATCCGTTTCTCCCACGTGCTGTTGCCCCTGGCGACGCCGATCAGCGATGCCAAGGTGCTGACCGGACGCCAGAAACCGATGACCGAGGTGTCGTTTCTGTTCACCGAGATCGAGACGCGTGACGGTCATCGCGGCATCGGCTTCAGCTATTCCAAGCGTGCCGGGGGCTACGGCCAGTTCGCGCATGCCAAGGAGATCGCGCCGGCGATTCTCGGCGAAGACCCCAACGACACCGACAAGCTGTGGCACAAGCTGGTATGGGCCGGCGCTTCGGTGGGGCGCAGCGGTCTTGCCACCCAGACCATCGCCGCGGTCGATGTCGGCCTGTGGGATCTCAAGGCCAAGCGCGCGGGGCTGCCGCTGGCCAAGCTGATCGGTGCCCATCGCGACTCGGTGCAGTGCTACAACACCTCCGGCGGCTTCCTGCATACGCCGATCGAAGAGGTCAAGGAGAACGCCACCCGCTCGCTGGAGAGCGGCATCAAAGGGGTCAAGATCAAGGTCGGCCAGCCCGACATGAAGGCCGACCTGCAGCGTGTCGAGGCGGTACGCCGCCACCTGGGTGACGACGTGCCGCTGATGATCGATGCCAACCAGCAGTGGGACCGTGCCACCGCGCTGCGTTTCGGCCGCGCCATGGAGCCCTACCACCTGGTGTGGATCGAGGAGCCCCTCGACGCTTACGACGTCGAAGGGCACGCCGCACTGGCCAGCGCCCTGGATACGCCGATCGCCACCGGCGAGATGCTCGCCAGCGTCGCCGAGCACCGCGCGCTGATCGACCATCGCAGCGCCGATATCATCCAGCCGGATGCGCCGCGCATCGGCGGTATCACGCCGTTTCTGAAGCTTTCCACCTTGGCCAGCAGCGCCGGCCTGCAGCTGGCACCGCACTTTGCCATGGAAATTCACCTGCACCTGGCGGCGACCTATCCCAGCGAGCCCTGGGTCGAGCACTTCGACTGGCTGGAGCCGCTGTTCAACGAGCGCCTCGAGACCCGCGACGGGCGCATGCTGGTGCCCGACCGCCCGGGTCTCGGCTTCACCCTGACCGAGCAGGCGCGTCAGTGGACAGTGGATAGCGCCGAATTCGGCAAACGCGGCTAGGAAACACTGAATCAATGTTTTCAGCGTTCCCGCAACGATCAAATACCCAGGAGTGCGAGATGAGTTTCCCCAAGATCACCAAGATGTCGGTCGTGCCGGTGGCCGGCTATGACAGTTTCCTGCTCAATCTGAGTGGCGGCCATGCCCCCTGGTTCATTCGCTGCGTGCTGATCCTGGAGGATGACAGCGGCCAGCGCGGGGTGGGGGAGATCCCCTCCAGCGAGGGTATCCTGCGCGGGTTGGAGCAGTGTCGGGCGCTGGTCGAAGGCGCGCGTATCGACCAGGTCAAGCAGGTCCTCAACCGGGCGCGGCTGGCGCTGGCCGGCAACGGGCGTGAGGAGCGCGGCCAGCAGACCTTCGATCTGCGCGTGGCGGTGCATGTGCTGACCGCGATCGAGTCGGCGCTCTACGATCTCTACGGGCAGGCGTTGGGCCAGCCGGTGGCGGACCTGCTGGGGCGTTTCGGCCGCCAGCGCGACGAGGTCGAGGCGCTGGGCTATCTGTTCCTGCTCGGCGATCCGGCCAAGACCGATCTGCCCTATCCGCAAGCCGACGACCCGGTGGACGCCTGGGATGAAGTGCGACGTCGCGAGGCGCTGACGCCGGACGCGGTCGCCGAGCTGGCCAAGGCTGCGCATGCGCGCTACGGCTTCAAGGATTTCAAGCTCAAGGGGGGCGTGTTGCGCGGCGAGGAGGAGGCGGAGTGTATCCGCGCGCTGCACGACGCCTTCCCCGAGGCGCGTCTGACCCTCGATCCCAACGGGGCCTGGACGCTCGACGAGGCGGTGCGCGTGCTCGAGCCGATCAAGCATCTGCTCAGCTACGCCGAGGATCCCTGTGGTCAGGAAGCGGGCTGGTCCGGACGCGAGACGATGGCCGAGTTCAAGAAGCGTACCGGTCTCAAGACCGCCACCAACATGATCGCCACCGACTTCAAGCAGCTGCAGTACGCGGTGGCGCTCAATGCGGTGGATATTCCGCTGGCGGACTGTCACTTCTGGACAATGCAGGGGGCGGTGATGGTCGGCGAGCTGTGCCACGAGTGGGGCATGACCTGGGGCTCGCACTCCAACAACCACTTCGATATCTCGCTGGCGATGATGACCCACGTCGCCGCCGCCTGCCCGGGGGAGATCACCGCCATCGACACCCACTGGATCTGGCAGGATGGCCAGCGCCTCACCCGCGAACCGCTGGTGATCCGCGACGGCAAGCTGCGTGTGCCCACCACGCCCGGTCTGGGTGTCGAGCTGGACATGGCGCAGCTCGAACAGGCCCACGCGCTCTACCGCTCGCTGGATGTGCGCAGTCGCAACGACGCCATGGCGATGCAGTATCTGATCGATGGCTGGCGTTTCGATCCCAAGCGCCCGGCGCTGGTGCGCTGAGCTGGCAGTCGCACGAGGGGTGACATGAGAGGCGCCATGAGCGGTGGTATGAGTGGCAATACGGGGGAAGTATGGTGGTGACGTAGTCGCGCGTCCGGCCATGGGCGAGCAGACAGGAGCACTGGGCGAGTGGAGGCCGTGCAGTCAAATCACCTTTTGATACTTATCCTGACACTTGGTTTCATGACACTATGAGCTTCCTTGAGGGGGGAGCTCATCATGCGCGTGATTGGCGCCGTCACCGGCCTGTGCGTACTGTTGATCGGGATGTGGGTGGCCTGGAGCTGGGCCACCCGCGAGCCCCGGGGCGAGACGCCGAGCATCGAGCCCAGCGGTTGGGAGTACCGCTGGGGCGACTCGCCGCGGGATGGCGCCGGGCTGCCGGCCTGGCTTCACGCTGACGACCGTGGCTGGCAGCCGATCGCGTTTCCCGCCAACCCACCGCAGCGTGACGGCCGTGACAAGGTGTGGTTCCGTTTGCGTCTGCCGCACAATCAATGGCACGACCCGGTGCTGTTCATCTCCAGCATCGATCTGATCGCGCAGGTCTATCTCGGCGACCAACTGATCTACCAGCATGGCGACTTCAATGATGGCGATCATGTCACCTTCGCCGGCTGGCCCTGGCACATGATCGCGCTGCCCCACGACTTCGGCGGGCAGACCCTCTGGCTGCGCGTCTTCTCCGATTACACCAGCATCGGTCTGTGGGGCCAGGTTTACCTGATGGAGCGCGGAGAGGCCTATCGTCAGATCATCCGGCGCTCGGCCTGGGACGTGGCGGTCAGCGCGCTGGCGCTGGCACTGTCGGTATTCGCCGCGATCTTCGCCGTCAGCGGCGTCGAGCGGCGCAGCTTCGGTGCCATCGCGCTGTTCGCCGGTGCCTCGGGTCTGATGCTGCTGGCCGAGGCGCCGGCGCGGCAGCTGATCGCCGGCAACCCGCTGGGGTGGGATCTGATCCGGGCCTTCAGCTATTACATGCTGCCGGTGGCGACCGGGCTGATCCTCGCCCACTGGCTCAAGGGCAGTGCGCGGCGCTGGATGCGGCGGTTATGGGCGCTGCATCTCGCCTACGTGTTGCTGGTGGTCGGCCTGGTCCAGGGCGGCGTGATCAACCTCTCGCTGACCTTTCCCATCTTCGACGTGCTGCTGGTGCTGACACTGCCGACGATGCTGGCGCTGGCGCTATGGCAGTGGCGGGTGCTGGACGGTACCCAGCGCACCGTGGTGCTGAGCTTCGCCGTGTTCGCACCGCTGCTGCTGGCCGACATCCTGGTGGCGCATGGCTTCATCCCGTGGCAGCCGATACCGCTGAGCTTCGGCACGCTGGCCTTCTCGCTCTCCTGCGTGGCGATCTCGCTGCATCGCTACCATCGGGTCCATCGCGAACTGGCGCGCTCCCACGAGACGCTGGAGCAGCAGGTGGCGCTGCGTACCGCGGAGCTGGCGGGCCTGGTCGAGGAACTCGAAGGGTTGTCCTACCGCGACGCCCTGACCGGGCTCTACAACCGACGCCATTTCGACGCGGCCTACGCCCAGGCGTGCCGGCGGGCGGTGGCGAGTGGCGAATGCCTGACCCTGGCGATCGTCGATCTCGACCACTTCAAGCGCATCAACGACCGCTTCGGGCACGATGCCGGTGACAGCGTGCTGGTCGAGGTGGCGACGCTGCTCAAGGCGAGCAAGGAAGCGGGCGAGAGCGTTTGTCGCCTGGGCGGCGAGGAGTTCGCGCTGCTCTCCCATGCCTCGCCGACGGCGCTGGCTGCGCGTCTCGAGCGGCTGCTGGGCCGGCTCTCGGCGGCACCACTCAAGCGTGGCGACATGAGCCTGGGGCGTGTCACTTTCTCGGCCGGCATTGCCAGCTTCCCGATCCACAGCGCAAGCCCTGACGGCCTGCTGCGACTGGCCGACGAAGCGCTCTACTGCGCCAAGCGCGACGGCCGCAGTACGGTGACGCTCTACTCGGCGTCGGCCGAGCCGTGTCTGCAGCGTGAAGATGGCGAGCAGAGCGGAGACTGTAAGTCCCACCTGGCCAACGGCGGTACTCGGCATCGGCACGCAGCGTCTGGGGAGCGTGACCGGCATGACCAGGCCGAGGAGGGAACCTCGGCGGAAAAGAAGTCGCAGGCGGTCGCGAGAGACCCGGACGAGCGCCGGGGAGAGCGATGAGGCCGGCATCGGAATAGCGCTGAAGAGCGCGGCCATGTGACACATTCGGCAGCGCCGCGAGGATGCCAAAGTCTAATGTCTGAATAAGTATGATGTATGGCAATGTTGGCGGCGACGATAACAACATTGCGGCCTGTGCGGCGTCGCGATCGATCTGGCGAAGACGCCGGACGGCGGCCTCGGCGGCTGCGCCCATTCGACATGGAGCGCGTCATGACCTCACTCTTCTCCTCGCGTGTCTCGCGTACCTGCCTCTCTCTCGCCGCCGCCGGCGTGCTGCTGGGCGCCAGCCTGGGTGCCCAGGCGGCGACCTGGCGCGGGTGGAACGTGCACCCCGACGGCTACCCCAACTCGCTGGCGCTGAAGTCTTTCGCCGAGGAAGTGGCCAAGACCACCGACGGCCGCGTCGAGCCCAAGGTCTACAACAACGGCGTCCTCGGCGATCAGCCGGATGCGATCGAACAGGCCCGTAGCGGCGCGCTGGACTTCGGCAACTTCAACATGGGGCCGATGGGCCCGGTGGTGCCCGAGACCGACGTGCTCTCGCTGCCGTTCCTGTTCAAGGACGTCGAGCAGATGTATCGGGTCATGGATGGTGACATCGGCAAGCGCTTTGCCGCCGCCCTGGCCGAGAAGAACCTGATCGCGCTCTCCTGGTTCGGTTCCGGCGCGCGCAGCTTCTACGACACCAAACGCCCGATCGAGACACCCGACGACGTCAAGGGCCTCAAGCTGCGAGTGATGAACAACGATCTCTACGTGCAGATGGTCGATGCCCTGGGCGGCAACGCCACGCCGATGGCCTACAGCGAAGTGTTCCAGTCGCTCAAGACCGGGGTCATCGACGGTGCCGAGAACAACTTCCCCTCGTTCGAGTCGAGCAACCACTACGAAGTGGCCAAGTACTATTCGCTCACCGAGCACCTGATCATTCCCGAATGCCTGTGCGTGGCCAAGTCGAGCTGGGAGGCGCTCTCCGACACCGACCAGCGCGCCGTGCGCACCGCCGCCGAGAACGCCGCCCAGGAGCAGCGCCGGCTATGGGCGGAGCGGGTAGCCAAGAGCCGCGCCATCGTCGAGAAGGCGGGGGTGAAGATCAATGAGGTGAAGGACAAGGCTGCCTTCCAGCAGCGCATGGAGCCGCTCTACCAGGCATTCACCGACAAGCACCCCGAGCTCGCCTCGCTGATCGACCAGATTCGTCAGACCCCCTGATTGCCCTCGCGAGGTCGGCGCGTCTCCGCCGGGAGGCGCGCTGGCCGCCTCTTCGCCGCAGTTGACAGGATCTCACCGTGAACGACTCCCAGCCGCCCGTGGCCGCTGGCACCTCGGCGTGTGACAAGGTGCTCGATACGCTGGCGCGACTCTGCCTGATCGTCGCCGGCGTACTGCTGGTATTTCTGATCTTCTCGTTTGGCTGGCTGGTCTTCGGCCGTTACGTGCTCAATGACACCCCGACCTGGATCGAGCAGTCGTCGCTGCTGATCGTGGTCTACATCACCTGCCTGGGGGCTGCCGCCGGGGTCAGGTTCCGTTCCCACCTGAGCATCGACTTCCTGCGCGAGGGTGCGCCACGCCCGCTGCGCCTGCTGATGCAGCTGATCGCCGACGCCTTCGTGATCGCCTTCGGCGGTGTCATGGCCTGGCAGGGGTGGCTGATGATGCTCAACAACGCCGACCGCCCGATCCCCATGCTGGGGCTGTCGGAGAGCTGGCGCTCGGCACCGCTGGTGGCCTGCGGGGTGCTATTGGTGATCTTCACCGGCGCCGAGCTGATCCAGCGCGCGCTCTCGACACGCAAGGGGCACTGACCATGGGACTGATCATTCTGTTCGGGGTGTTCGCGCTGGGCCTGATCGTGGGCGCACCGATCGCCTTCGCGGTGGGGCTGTCGGCAGTGGTGACCTTTCTCTACGAGGGGCTGCCGCTGTTCGTCGGCTTTCAGCGCATCGTCTCGGGGATCTCGGTGTTCTCGCTGCTGGCGATCCCGTTCTTCATCTTCGCCGGCGAGCTGATGCTCCACGGCGGTATCTCGCGGCGGCTGGTACGTTTCGCCTCGGCGGCGGTGGGTCGCATGCGCGGCGGCCTGGGCATGGTCAACGTCACCTCTTCGATGCTGTTCGGCGGCATCTCCGGCTCGGCGGTGGCGGATACCTCGGCGCTGGGCTCGATCCTGATTCCGGTGATGAAGGAGAAGGGCTACGACACCGACTACGCTGTCAATGTCACGGTCACCTCGTCGATCGCCGGGGTGGTGATCCCGCCCAGCCACAACATGATTCTCTATGCGGTGGCCGCAGGTGGCGGGATCTCGGTCACCCAGCTGTTCGTGGCCGGGATCGTGCCGGGCATCCTGATGTGTCTGGCGCTGGCGGTGGCGGCCTACGTGGTGGCGGTGAAGCGCGGTTACGGCGGCGAAACCTTTCCCGGCTGGGCGGCGCTGCTGATCAGCTTCTGCGCCTCGCTGCCGGGTCTGCTCACCGCGGTGATCATCGTCGGCGGCGTGCTCTCGGGTGTCCTCACGGTGACCGAGTCCGGCGCCTTTGGTGCGCTCTACGCTATCGTGGTCACCGGCCTGGTCTACCGCGAGCTGCGCTGGGCGGCGTTCAAGACCGCGGTCTATCAGGCGGTCAAGACTACCGCGCTGGTGATGATCCTGGTCGGCTGCGCCTCGGCGTTCTCCTACCTGCTGGCGCTCTACAGCGTGCCCGAGATGCTCGCCAACGGGCTGACCTCGGTCTCCGACAACCCGATCGTGGTGCTGCTGATGCTCAACCTGCTGCTGCTGGCGCTGGGCATGATCATGGACATGGCGCCGCTGATCCTGATCTGTACTCCGATCTTTTTGCCGGTGGCGCAGCAGTTCGGCATGGACCCGACCCAGTTCGGCATCCTGATGATGATGAACCTGGGCATCGGGCTGTGTACGCCGCCGGTGGGGGGCTGCCTGTTCGTGGGCAGCGCGATCGGCGGGATCAAGATCGAACAGACGGTGAAGACCATCTGGCCGTTCTACCTGGCGCTGTTCGCGGTGCTGATGCTGGTCACCTATGTGCCGGCGATCTCGCTGACGCTGCCCCATCTGCTGCAGTGAATTCGCGCCCGGTACGCCGGGCGCTATCCGCTGTGCCATCGAACATGAAGGAGTTTCAGCATGCTCAATCGATTACTGGTGACCGGTGCCGCCGGGGGCGTGGGGCAGGCGATTCGACCCCATCTCGCGCGTCTGGCGCATCAGGTGCGGCTCTCCGATATCGTCGACCCGGGCGCGGCCGCCGCCCATGAGGAGATCGTCACCTGCGAGCTTTCGGATGCCGCGGCCGTAGCGGAGCTGGTCGCGGGCTGCGATGGGGTGATCCATCTCGGCGGCATCTCGGTGGAGAGGCCGTGGGACGAGATCCTCCCGGCCAATATCGTCGGCGTCTACAACCTCTATGAAGCGGTGCGACGCCACGGCCGGCCGCGAGTGGTCTTCGCCAGCTCCAACCACACCATCGGTTTCTATCCACGCACCACCCGGCTCGACAGCCAGGTACCGCACCGCCCCGACTCGCTCTACGGCGTCTCCAAGTGTTTCGGTGAGGACCTCGCCAGCCTCTATCACGACAAGTTCGGCATCGAGACGCTGAGTCTGCGTATCGGCTCCTGTTTTCCCCAGCCCAAGGACACCCGCATGCTGGCGACCTGGCTCGGGGTGGAGGATCTCGTCGACCTGCTGGCACGCGCCTTCGCCGCGCCGCAGCTGGGTCACACCGTGGTCTATGGCGCGTCCGACAACGCCGAGCAGTGGTGGGACAATCGCCATGCACAGTTCCTCGGCTGGCGCCCGCGTCAGAGTTCTGCACCCTGGCGCGAGGCGGTCGAGGCCGCCGACGGCCGGCTCGACCCGAGTGATCCGGCGGTGCGCTTCCAGGGGGGCAAGTTCGTCGCCCTTGGTCACCCCGACGAGGGGTGAATGACGTCCACCACCTGCGAGCTGGTATGCTAGCGCCAATCGACGGTCAAGGTGCGGCCACGCTAGCGGCCCGCAGGGTAGTGAAGCGGCACGACGATATTCGGCATAGCATAGGTAGAAGAAACGATGGAGCAGACCCAGGCCTTCAGCGTGCAGCGCATCTCGATGCAGGAGAGCCTGTCGCGCCAGATCGCGCGCCAGCTCGAAGCCCTGATCACCGAGGGCAAGATTCCGGTGGGCGACAAGCTGCCCACCGAGAGCCAGCTGTGCGACATGTTCGGGGTCAGCCGTACCGCGGTGCGCGAGGCGATCGCCCATCTCAAGTCGATGGGGCTGGTGGAGACTCGCCGCGGCATCGGTACCCGGGTGCTGCGTTCGGCGCCGGCCAGCGCCTTCCCGGCGCGGCGCATCAGTGCCACCACGGTGGAGGACATTCTCCACGTACTAGAACTGCGCTTGGTGCTGGACTCTCAGGCCGCGGCGCTGGCCTCAGAGCGGCGCAGTGATGCCGACATCGAGGCGCTGACCCGCGCCCACGAGGCGCTGGTGGCCGCCAGCCGTGAAGGCGGCCAGGCGCGCCAAGAGGATTATCACTTCCACCGCGCCATCGTCGAAGCCAGCCACAATCCGTTCTTCGTCGCCCTTTACGATCAGCTTCACGAAGGGGCCATTCCGCGGACCAAGCTGGTGGCAGTGGAGCTCGACTCGGCGGCCATGACCCACTACCTCGAGCGCGTGGCGCGTGAGCATGCCGACGTGCTCGCGGCCATCGTGGCGGGGCAGCCGCAAGCAGCGCGGGACGCCATGCTGCGACATCTCCAGCGCGCGTACGACAACTATGCCGCCTATCAGGATATTCCTCGCAGCTGACCCCGCCGCTGCGCCGCGGCGAACCCTGCCCTCGGCGTTTCCGGCGTGGGCCTAGGGTTTGTACGAAAAGTCGGCGAGCGAAGACAAGACAAGGCAAAAATCTGCGAAAAAGCGGAGTTTACGGGTGTAAATGAGCATTTTGAGCTGATTTTTAACGCCGTATTGTCGAGCGCAGGCAGTTTTCGTACAAAGCCTAGACGAGCCCCAGCCACTTCAGCACGATCAACCCCAGACTCAGGCTGAACATCGAGCCGAAGGTGGTGATCACGATGATATTGGCGGCCAGCTTGTCGTTGGCCTTGAACGCCTTGGCCATGACGAAAGAGGCCGCTGCGCCGGGACTGCCCAAAAACAGGAACAGAATGCCCAGGGCCGGCCCGCGGATGCCCAGCGCCAGGGCGCCGAGAACGCCCAGCAGGGGGACCCACACCAGCTTCCACAGGCTGGCATCCAGGGCGATGGTGCTGCTGCGCTTGAACGCCGTGATCGAGAGCGTGCCGCCGATGCAGATCAGCCCCAGCGGCAGCGACATCGAGCCCAGATAGCCGCCGGAGGTGAGCAGCCAGGTGGGGAGATCGAGCCCCAGCAGTGCCACCGGAATCGCCAGCACCACGCTCAGGATCAGCGGGTTCTTGGCCAGATTGCGCGCCAGTGAGCGCAGGTCCGTGGGCACGTCCTCGCTGTAGATCGAGAGCACGATCACCGAGACCACGTTGTAGACCACGATCACCGCGCCGGCCAGAATGCCGCCCACGGAGAGCCCGTAGTCACCGTACTGGCTGGCCGCCAGGGCCAGACCGACGATACCGTTGTTGGCACGGAAAGCGCCCTGGGTGAAGATTCCGCGTTCGACGTAGGGGTGACGCCAGATCGCCCAGAGCCAGGCGAGGCAGAAGCTCGCCAGGGTGAAACCGACGAAGTAGAGAATCAGCCGTGGCTGCAGGGCGCTGTCGAGATCGGCCTGGATGATGCTGAGGAACAGCAGCGTCGGCATGGTCACCCGGAACACCAGCGACGAGGCGGTGTTGATGAAGGCGGCATCGATCCAGCCAAGGCGCTTGAGCCCTAGACCGAGGAACACCATCAGAAAGACCGGTAGGGTGATCTCGAGGGTATGGGTGAATGCCGCCAGCAGGCCCATGGGTTACTCTCCGCCGCGAACCAGCCAGAAGCCGACCACCAGGGCGGCGAGGATGACGGCCCAGAACAGCCGATTTCTCAGACGAGTGTCGCGGTGGGAACCTTTGCGGGACACGTTACAATCCTTCTATGAAGCGCGAGCGCTCATGTGACACGAGCGCCCGTGTGGACAACGAACGCACGAACGTCGGCACGCGGATGAAGACGCCCGGAGAGCGCCCGCCCGGGCGCTCTCCCGATGCCGGCCGATGCCGGTGGCCGTTCGACGAAAAGGCGACAGTTTACGGGAATTCGACGATCGATGCTGCCTCAACCCCTGGTCTTCGCGCACGCCAATGGCTTCACCGGCGCCAGCTATCGCACCCTGCTGGCGCCGCTGGGCGAGCGCTTCGAGCTCCACCCTTTGGAGCGCCTGGCCCACCATCCCGATTTCCCGGTCGACCGCAACTGGCGCTCGCTGTGCGATGAGTATCTCGACGCGGTGCGCGCGGTGGGCCGGCCGGTGATCGCCGTGGGTCACTCGATGGGCGGGGTGCTCTCGATCATGGGCGCCTGTCGCGCGCCGGAGCACTTCCGGGCGGTGGTCGCGCTCGACCCGCCGCTGCTGATCGGGCGCGATGCCTTGTTGCTCAAGCTGGCCAAACTGACCGGATTCATAGACCGTATCACCCCGGCCGGCAAGACGCTCAAGCGTCGCGAGTACTGGCCGAGCCGCGAGGCGATGCGTCACTCGCTGCGTCAGCACACGCTGTTCAAGGGTTTCACCGAGGCGGCGCTGACCGACTATGTCAGCGGTGCCACTCGGCTCGATGAGCAGGGGGCGACCCGCCTGCTGTTCGCACCGCGCCATGAAGCTGCGGTGTTTCGCCATCTCCCCGATCACCTCGCCGGTGTGCTCAAGCATCTCGAGGTGCCACTCACGGTGATCGCCGGTCAGGATTCGACTCTGCTTAACCAGGCGCGGCGGCGCCAGCTTGCGCGCGCCGGGCTCGCCCTCGACTGCGTGCCCGGCAGCCATATGTTTCCGTTCGAGCATCCCGAGGCGACCCGCGCGGCGCTGCTGGCCGCGCTCGATCGGATGCTGGAGGGCGCGGCATGCCATTGAGCCGTAGCGCGAACGCGGTGCCGATAGAGACGACGCTGGGGGAGGCCGGGCTGGCGGCGCAGGTGTGGGGGGCGACGGACGCACCGGTGTGGCTGGCGCTGCATGGCTGGCTCGACAACGCGGCGACCTTCGCGCGTCTGGCGCCGCTGCTGGCCGAGGCGCTGGGCGTCCGAGTGGTGGCGCTCGATCTTCCCGGCCACGGCCGCTCACCGCACCGCGGTGACGGCGGCGACTACTCGCCCTGGGGCTATCTACCCGAGCTGGTCGAGGTGGTCGAGACGCTGGGCCCGGCGCCGCTGACGCTGCTCGGCCACTCCATGGGGGCGGGAGTGGCCAGCCTGCTCGCCGCCGCGCTGCCGGCGCGGGTGGCCCGGCTGGTGTTGATCGATGGCCTCGCGCCGCTGACCACCACCCCGGAGCAGGCGCCGGAGCAGCTGCGGCTGGGGTTGCGCGCACGTCGGCGGCCACGGCGCGGCGAGCACGGATATGCCACGCTGGAAACAGCGCTCGAGGCCCGGGTCAACGGCGGCCGCACGCGCCTGGATGCCGATACCGCGCGACCGATCGTCGAGCGCGGGCTGCGCCGGGGCGAGGATGGCTTGCTCTATTGGCGCAGCGACCGGCGCCTGGTCTGGCCTTCGCTGCTGCGTCTGAGCCCGGAGCAGATGCTGGCGATGCTCGACGAGATCACCGCGCCGACCCTGCTGATCCAGGCCACCGCCGGGGTGCTCGGCGAGCGCGCGCTGCTGGCCGAGAGCTGCCAGCGGGTGCGCCGGCTGCAGCGGCGGGTGCTGAGCGGCGGCCACCATCTGCATCTCGAGCGCACGCGGGTGGCGGAGGTGGCGGCGGAGATCGTACGCTTTGCGCGGCTGGACGATATCTCGCCGCCGCAGTGAGCGCTCGGCCTAGAGCAGCGATCAAGATGGCATAGCAGCGTTCGGAACGGCAGGGCAGCGGTCAGAACGGCAGAATAGTGATCAGGAAGGCAGGGCGCAGGCGGGCATCCGCAGCGAGCGCTGCCACCATAGAGACAGACGTACAGGCGACAGCCAGGAGAGACGGACGATGAAACCACGCGTGTCACTGGTGCTGGGCAGCGGCGGTGCCCGCGGTTACGCCCACATCGGCGTGATCGAAGAGCTCGAGGCGCGCGGCTACGAGATCGTCTCGATCTCCGGCTGTTCGATGGGCGCGCTGATCGGCGGCATTCACGCCGCCGGCCAGCTCGAGGGCTACCGCGACTGGGTGTGTCAGCTCGACTACTTCGACGTGCTGCGGCTGGTCGACATCACCTGGAGTGCGATGGGCGCGATGCGCGCCGGCAAGGTGATGACCAAGCTCAAGTCGCTGGTCGGCGATATCCAGATAGAAGCGCTACCGCTGCCGTTCACCGCGGTGGCCACCGATCTTACGCGCCAGCGCGAGGTATGGTTCCAGAGCGGCTCGCTGCTGCGCGCGATCCGAGCCTCCATCGCCGTCCCCGGGATCATCACTCCGGTGCAGGAGCACGGCCAGGTGCTGGTTGATGGTGGGCTGCTCAACCCGCTGCCGATCATCCCCACGGTCTCGGTGGCGGCGGATATCGTGCTCGCGGTCAACGCCACCGCACAGACCCCACGGCCGATCAGCCTGGAGGCGCTGCTGCCGGCCGAGCGCGCCGCCGAGGAGGAGCAGCGTGAGCGCGAGCGCGAGGCCGCGGGCAAGAGTTTCAGCGGCTGGCTGGGGGGCGTGCGCAACCGTGTCCAGGGCATGATCTCCTCCTTCAGCGACGAGGAGGAGAGCGCCGGCGATACCTGGTCGAGCCAGACCGAGCGCGCCTGGAGCAAACTCGACATGATGTTGGCGTCATTCGATATCACCCAGGCGGCCCTGGCCAAGTACAAGATCGCAGGCTACCCGCCGGACGTGCTGATCGAGGTGCCCAAGAGCGTTTGCGGGGCCTATGAATTCCACCGTGCCGAAGCGCTGATCGAGCTCGGCCGTTATCTCGCCGCCCAGGCGCTGGATCGCCACGAGGCGCAGCGCGATCAGACCCGCGCCAGCGGCGAGCCGGTCAATGCGCGCCGGCATCCGCTCAGCAGCGGTGGCTCGCGCACGGAGATGCCGTTGCCGCTGTCATCGCCCAAACGTCAGGAGTGAGTGCCAGGAGTGAGCCCTGGAAGTGAATGTCAGAAGTGAATGCCTTGAGCGAGGGCCAGACGTGAACACCAGAAGTGAACACCAGGCGTGAACGCCTGGTCTCACTCGGGCTCGCCGCCGCGGGTGCGCAGCAGCACGTAGAGCGCGCCGGTGCCGCCGTCTATCTCGCTGGCGGAGCAGAAGGCGAGCACCCGTGACCAGTTTTTGAGCCAAGTGTTGACGTGGCTCTTGATCACCGGATAGGCGGCGCCCCCGGCGCTGGTGCCGCGCGCCTTGCCGTGGACCACCAGCACGCAGCGCAGGCGGTTGGCGATGGCGTCGTCGATGAACGACTCCAGCTCCAGGCGCGCCTCGTCGAGGGTATAGCCGTGCAGATCGAGCCCGCCCTCCCACGGAATACGTCCGCGCTTGAGCTGGGCGAAGGTGCGTGGCGGCAGGTCGGGAATCGCGAAGGCCAGCGACTGATGCGGGGTGACCGCCTCGACGCCGCCATCGGAGAGGGTGGAGAGCGCCTGCGGTGGCGCCTGTTCGGCGGCCTCACGGCGTGCCGTGGCGTTGAGCGCGTGCCGGCGGCGGCGTCCGGTATCGGCGCGATTGATCTCGAGCTTCTTCACGCCGGCCGCCTCAAGCGCCTGACGAAAGGCGCCGAGATCGGCGTCGTCACCACCTGAGGGATCGTCGCCGGAAATCTGCGTCATGCCGTTCTACCTCTGTCTGCCATCTCGGTCGATGCCGGCCGGAGGTTGCCATCGGGCCGCACCGGGCGCGTTCGCGCCGCGGGCGCAAGGGTAAAGGATTGTCATCGCGGACGCATGCCCGGCTGTGAAGCGCCGACCCTTGCGGGTACAATCGTCGTCCGTTTTTCAGCCATTTGCGAGCCCGACCCATGTCCAGCCCGGCGACCACCCTGACGCTCACCGATCACGCCCTCGCCAGCGAGCTGATCAGCGTTCGCGACTGCCTGCGCTGGGCCACCAGTGAGTTTCTCGCCCACCGCCTGCACTTCGGCCACGGCACCGACAGCGCCTGGGACGAATCGGTGGCGCTGGTGCTCGGGGCGCTGCACCTGCCGTGGGATGCCGACCCGGCGGTGCTCGACGCGCGCCTGCTCGGTGTAGAGCGCGAACGCATCGTGGGCCTGGCACGGCAGCGTATCGAGACCCGTCGGCCATTGCCCTATCTGCTGGGGGAGGCGTTCTTCGCCGGCTACCCGTTCGAGGTCGACGAACGCGTGCTGATTCCGCGCTCGCCCATCGCCGAGCTGATCGAGGCGGGCTTTGCGCCCTGGTTCGAAGCCACGCCGCCGGCGCGGGTGCTTGACCTGTGCACCGGCTCCGGCTGCATTGGCATCGCCACGGCGCTGACTTTACCCACCTGTGCGGTGGATCTGGCCGACATCAGCCCCGACGCCCTGGCGGTGGCCAAGGCCAATATCGTGCGTCACGACGTGGGCCGCCGGGTGCGCGCGGTGGCCTCCGACCTGTTCGAGGGCGTCGCCGGTCAGACTTACGATCTGATCGTCAGCAACCCGCCCTACGTCGACAGCCGTGACCTCGCGGCGATGCCGGCGGAGTACCGCCACGAGCCGGACCTGGCGCTGGGCGCGGGCAGCGACGGCCTGGATATCGTGCGTCGCATCCTGCGCGAAGCGCGTGGCTATCTCAGCGACGACGGCATCCTGGTGGTCGAGGTCGGCAACTCCCAGCGCCACCTCGAGGCCGCCTTCCCCGAGGTGCCGTTCCTGTGGCTCGACTTCGAGCGCGGCGGTGAGGGTGTCTTCGTGCTCGACGCCGAGACCCTCGACGCCCACGCGGCCCAGTTCGCCGCCTCCTGATCGATTCGCTTTCGCTCCCTTTTCTCCGAGGAACCCGCATGTCCGGCAACACCTTCGGCAAACTGTTCACCGTCACCACCTTCGGTGAGAGTCACGGCCCGGCGCTGGGCGCCATCGTCGATGGCTGCCCGCCGGGGCTCGCACTCAGCGAGGTCGATCTGCAGCGCGATCTCGACCGGCGGCGTCCGGGCTCGTCGCGCCACACCACCCAGCGGCGCGAGCCGGACCAGGTGAAGATCCTCTCCGGGGTGTTCGAGGGGCGCACCACCGGCACCCCGATCGGGCTGGCGATCGAGAACACCGATCAGCGCTCCAAGGACTACTCCAAGATCCAGGCGCAGTTCCGCCCCGCGCATGCCGACTACACCTATCACCACAAGTACGGCATCCGCGACTATCGTGGTGGTGGCCGCTCCAGCGCCCGCGAGACCGCGATGCGCGTGGCCGCCGGGGCCATCGCCAAGGCCTGGCTGGCGCAGCAGGGCGTGCGCGTGCGCGGCTACATGAGTCAGCTCGGCCCGATCGAGATCGCGTTCAAGGGCTGGGAAGGCGTCGACGACAACCCGTTCTTCTGCCCCGATCCGGACAAGGTGCCCGAGCTCGAGGCGTACATGGATCAGTTGCGTCGCGACCAGGACAGCGTCGGTGCCAAGATCACGGTGGTTGCCGAAGGCTTGCCGGTGGGGTTGGGCGAGCCGGTCTTCGACCGCCTGGACGCTGACCTGGCCCACGCCCTGATGGGCATCAATGCGGTCAAGGGGGTCGAGATCGGCGACGGTTTCGGTGTGGTCGCCAGCCGCGGCAGCGAGCACCGTGACGAGATGACCCCGGAGGGGTTTCTCTCCAATCACGCCGGCGGCGTGCTCGGCGGTATCTCCACCGGCCAGCCGCTGGTGGCGCACCTGGCGCTCAAGCCGACCTCCAGCATTACCCAGCCGGGGCGCTCGATCGATGTCGACGGCGCGCCGGTGGAGGTGATCACCAAGGGGCGTCACGACCCCTGCGTGGGGATTCGCGCCACGCCGATCGCCGAGGCGATGATGGCGCTGACGCTGATGGATCACTGGCTGCGCCACCGGGGTCAGAATGCCGATGTGCGGGTAGGTACCCCGCGTCTGGGCCAACTCTAGGCACTGTCTGAAAAGTACTGCGCTCGCCCATGCGGCGTTAAAAATCGGCTCAAAATGCTCATTTACACCGCGTAAACTCCGCGCTTTCGCCGATTTTCGCCTTGCCTGGCCTTCGCTCGTCGACTTTTCAGACAGCACCTAGGCGCTGGACACGGTCGGGGCGGCGATCACTCGCCGCCCTGCGTCTCGCGACGATCGCGCCTGCGACCCGCGTCTTCACCACCCCCGCGCTCTTCCTCGGGCGCTTCACTCCCGCGGCCGCGGTTCTCTTCCGTGCCCGTTGTTTCCTCGCCATCGCGGTCGCTGCCTTGGTGGCCTTCCTCCTGCGCCTGCTGCTGACGCGCCTTGACCTTGCGCTGACGTAGCTGCTGGCGGTAGCCGTAGGTGGCGCCGCGGATGGTCTCGTCGCTCTCCAGGCTCGAGCCCAGGGCGCCGGCCACGGTGGCCACCGAGGTCGCCAGCCACGCCAGCGCAGGGAAGTTCCACCAGCTGATGGAGGACTCGACCGTGGCTTCGAGCAGGCTGGCGGGGACGAACAGGATCACCGCCACCAGAAACAGCGCGAAGAGAATGGCGTAGTAGCAGCCCACCCCCAGCAGCAGCGTCAGCAGCGTGGTCAGGTTGTAGAGCCGGGTCAGATGCGGCGAGCCGGTATAGCGCTGGGGCTCCCACAGGCCGTGATCGAGAATCAGCCAGATCACCATGGCGGTGATCGCGGCGACCATCAGCAGCACGAAGCGGTAGCCTTCGTAGGCGGCGCTGAGGCGCCACAGGGTAGGGAAGATCAGCCCGTAGGCGCCGGTGGCGAAGGCCACCGCCACGATACGCCGGAAGGCGGGCACAATGGTCCATGGCCGATTGGCGCGCACCATGCCCGCCAGCAGGCGTAGATGGCCGCGTAAGGGGGCGGCGGAGACGAAGCGCACGTCGATCTCGGGTTGATCCGTTTCGCGCGCCTGTGGCCGTTTCTCGTCGCCCGCCTGGTCGTCCGGGGTGATCCGGCGGATCGGCGTCAGCCACTCGGCGAGGCGCGAGCCCATCAGCTGGCGCGCGCTGGCGTTGCGGATGCCGTGGGCGCGGCGCGTGCGGCGGCTGCGGTCGACGTGCGCCTGCTGGCGCTCGCGATCGTCGGGGTCGCTGCCGTGGTGCATCTCGTTGATCAGGTGCAGCGTGGCTTCGCGCAGCCGGTCGTGCAGCGGCGAGGCGCCCAGGGCCGGCTGCGAGATCACCGCCACCCCGCACGCCTCACTGGCCTCGGCCACGACCAGCCGGCCGTCACGGAACAGCGGCAGATCGGTGATGCATAGCGCGTAGTCCCAGCCGTGCTCGCGCTTGAGCCTGGCGGCCTGTTGGATCAACTCGGCACCGGTGCCGTCGGCACCGATCAGCGGGTCGGTGACGCACTCGACCCGCCAGGCGTGGCGGTCGTCGGTATGGCGCGCGAGCAGCGTCGGCAGCTCCTCGGCCAGCCCGGCGGCGATACGCTCGGGCAGCTCCGGGGCCGGGATCAGGCCCAGGCGCTGCGGCGGGCGGCTGGATTCGCGCTCGCTCGCGCTGTCATCACGGCTTGCCTGCTCCGGCTCTCGCACGCCGCTGCGGGGCGCGGATGACGCTGACGCGGCCATGTCGTGTGCTCCTCGTGTCTCGCTCGGTCCGCTGAAGCTTAGGTGTGATCGGGCGCCTCGGCGAGGTCGGGGCGCGCCGCCTCGAGCTGGGCGAGCATGGCGCGGCCGGCGTTGGAGAGGGTGCGTTCGCGATGCACCAGATAGCCCAGACGGCGCACCAGCGGCGGGTGGTCGACGGCCAGCACTGTCACCTCGGCGTCGATCATGCTTTCCGGCAGCACGCTCCAGCCCAGCCCGATGCCCGCCATCATCTTGAGCGTCTCCAGATAGTTGGTGGAGAGCGCCACGCTGATCGCGAGGCCGGCTTGGGAGAAGGCATCGACCACGATGTCACGGGTGAAGGTGAGCGGGCCGGGCAGCACCGCCGGATGGCTGGCCAACTCGCCGAGCGAGACGCGACCGGCCCCGGCCAGCGGGTGCTCGGGGGCGGCGACGAAGCGCAGGTGGTCGGTCCATACCGGTACCGACTCCACCTGCGGGTTGGGGCGTGGTGCCAGGGTCACCACCGCCAGTTCGATCGCCCCCGAGACCACGCCCTGATAGGCCTGCTCGGAGTCGAGGAAGCGCAGATCGAGATCGACCCCCGGGTAGCGCCGGGTGTAGGCCTTGAGCACCGGCGGCAGGCGGTGCAGACCGACATGGTGGCTGGTGGCCAGGGTCAGACTGCCGGCGACCTGCCCGCTGAGGTCGTGCAGCTGGCGCCGGCTCTCCTCGACCAGCTGCAGGATCCGGCGCGCCTGCGGCAGCAGCAGGCGGCCGGCCTCGGTGAGGCTGACGCGGCGATTGATACGGTCGAACAGCTTGGCGTCGGTCTGCGCCTCGAGCGCGGCGATGCGCTTGCTGATCGCCGGCTGGGTCAGGTGCAGACGCTCGCCGGCCAGCGAGAAAGAGGCGGTGTCGGCAACGGCGATGAAGGCCTGCAGGCTCTGGGTGTCCATGGTGTGGCCCTCGCGATGCGGCTGGTGAATGCATCTATTCTGGTGTGGAATTCAAAGCATAATCAAGATGAATTGCTTTTATGCATGGCTCGGGCGTATCTTGGCTCTCCCAACCCCGAGCGGCCCGTGGCCGGGTCGCTCGCGGCATACCGACAGCGTCGCGCAACCGCGTCGAGACGGGCGACGGAGGAGATCGAGACATGGCAGGCCAAACGCTCTACGACAAGCTGTGGGCGCAGCATCTGGTGACCAGCCGCGACGACGGCTCGGCGTTGATCTACATCGACCGTCATCTGCTGCACGAGGTCACCTCGCCGCAGGCGTTCGAGGGGCTGCGTCTGGCCGGGCGCAAGCCGTGGCGCCGTGACGCCAACCTGGCCACGCCGGACCACAACGTGCCGACCACGACCAAGGAGCGCAGCGCCGGCAACGCCGGGATCGTCGATGACGTCTCGCGCATCCAGGTCGAGACCCTGGATGCCAACTGCGAGAGCTTCGATATCGAGGAGTTCCGCATCAATGACGAGCGTCAGGGCATCGTCCACGTGGTTGGGCCGGAGCAGGGCGCCACGCTCCCCGGCATGACCGTGGTCTGCGGCGACTCGCACACCGCCACCCACGGCGCCTTCGCCGCGCTCTCCCACGGTATCGGCACCTCCGAGGTCGAGCACGTGCTCGCCACCCAGTGCCTGATCGCGCAGAAGATGAAGAACATGCAGGTGCGCGTCGAGGGCCAGCTGGGGCTCGGCGTTACCGCCAAGGATATCGTGCTGGCGATCATCGGCCGTATCGGCACCGCCGGCGGTACCGGCTACGCCATCGAGTTCGCCGGCAGTGCGATTCGCGAGCTGTCGATGGAAGGCCGCATGACCATCTGCAACATGGCGATCGAGGCCGGTGCCCGGGTCGGCCTGGTGGCGGTGGATGACCACACCATCGAGTACCTGCGAGGGCGCCCCTTCGCCCCCAGCGCCGAGCAGTGGCCGGCGGCGGTCGCGGCATGGCGTGAGCTGGTCTCCGACGCCGACGCCCATTTCGACAAGGTGGTCGAGCTCGACGCCGCCGCCATCGAGCCGCAGGTGACCTGGGGCACCAGCCCGGAGATGGTGGTCAACGTCTCCGCCGAGGTGCCCGACCCGGCCACCGCCGACGACGAGACGGTGGCGCGAGGCATGCAGCGCGCGCTCGAGTACATGGGGCTCGAGGCGGGCCAGAAGATCACCGATATCCGCCTCGACAAGGTGTTCATCGGCTCCTGTACCAACTCGCGTATCGAGGATCTGCGCGAAGCGGCCAAGGTGGCCAAGGGGCGCAAGGTCGCCGACAACGTCCAGCTCGCCATGGTGGTGCCGGGCTCCGGTCTGGTGAAGCGTCTGGCCGAAGCCGAGGGGCTCGACAAGATCTTCATCGAGGCCGGCTTCGAGTGGCGCGAGCCGGGCTGCTCCATGTGCCTGGCGATGAACGCCGACAAGCTGGGCGCCGGCGAGCGCTGCGCCTCGACCTCGAACCGCAACTTCGAGGGGCGCCAGGGCTACGGCGGGCGCACCCATCTGGTGAGCCCGGCGATGGCCGCCGCTGCCGCCATCGAAGGGCACTTCGTCGACGTGCGCGATTACGACCCCGGCAGCGCGCGGGATCGTGACGACGCGCTCAGCGCCTGAGACCCGGCCCCAATCACGAGGAGTGACGACGATGAAGAAATTCGAACACTTGCAGGGACTGGTGGCGCCGCTCGATCGGGCCAACGTCGATACCGACCTGATCATTCCCAAGCAGTTCCTGAAGTCGATCAAGCGTACCGGCTTCGGCCCCAACCTGTTCGACGAGCTGCGCTATCTCGACGAGGGCTATCCGGGCCAGGACGTCTCCAGCCGTCCGCTCAACCCCGATTTCGTTCTCAACCAGCCACGCTACCGCGGTGCCCAGGTGCTGCTGGCGCGGCGCAACTTCGGCTGCGGCAGCTCGCGTGAGCACGCCCCCTGGGCCCTGGACGACTTCGGCTTCCGCGTGGTGATCGCGCCCAGCTTCGCCGATATCTTCTACAACAACTCGTTCAAGAACGGCATCCTGCTGATCACCCTCGACGAGGAGACCGTCGAGCGCCTGTTTCAGGAGACCGAAGCAAGCGAAGGCTATCGCCTCGACGTCGATCTCGAACGCCAGCAGCTGACCACGCCGAGCGGCGAAACGATCACCTTCGAGGTCGATCCGTTCCGCAAGCACTGCCTGTTGGAAGGGCTCGACGACATCGGTCTGACGCTGGAACAGGCGGGGTCGATCCGCGACTTCGAACAGCGTCATCGCCAGGCGCAGCCGTGGCTGTTTCGCGACGCTTGATTGACTGACACCCGCATCGACACCGCTCTCCAGGCGGGTTTTCAAGGATTACGCATGAGCAAGAAGATTCTGGTATTGCCCGGTGACGGTATCGGGCCGGAAATCACCGCCGAAGCGGTCAAGGTGCTCGACGCCTGCCGGGCTGCCGGGCTCGATGCCGAGCTCGATGAGGGGCTGGTCGGTGGCGCGGGTTACGACGCCGAAGGGCATCCGCTGCCCGAGTCGACCCTGGCCAAGGCCAAGGCCGCCGACGCTATTCTGCTGGGCGCAGTGGGTGGGCCCAAGTGGGATACGCTGGAAGATCTCTCCAAGCGTCCCGAAAAGGGCCTGCTGGGGCTGCGCAAGAACCTCAACCTGTTCGCCAATCTGCGCCCGGCGCTGCTCTACCCGCAGCTGGCCGAGGCCTCGACGCTGAAGCCCGAGGTGGTCTCCGGGCTCGACATCATGATCGTGCGCGAGCTGACCGGGGGGATCTACTTCGGTCAGCCGCGGGGCATCGAGACGCGCAACGGCGAGCGCGTGGGCTATAACACCTACGTCTACTCGGAGTCGGAGATCGAGCGCATCGGCCGGGTCGCCTTCGAGATGGCGCACAAGCGCGGCGGCAAGCTCTGCTCGGTGGACAAGGCCAACGTGCTCGAGGTCACCATTCTGTGGCGTGAGGTGATGAACCGCTTGGCACGCGAGTATCCCGACGTCGAGCTGTCGCACATGTACGTCGACAACGCCGCCATGCAGCTGGTGCGCGCGCCCAAGCAGTTCGACGTGGTGGTCACCGGCAACATGTTCGGCGACATTCTCTCCGACGCCGCGGCGATGCTCACCGGCTCCATCGGCATGCTGCCCTCGGCGTCGCTCAACGAGCGCCAGCAGGGCATGTACGAGCCGTGCCACGGCAGCGCGCCGGACATCGCCGGTCAAGGGCTGGCCAATCCGCTGGCGACGATTCTGTCGGTGGCGATGATGCTGCGCTACTCGCTCGGCGAGAGCGCGCTGGCCGAGCGCATCGAGCGCGCGGTGGGGCAGGTGCTGGATGCCGGCCTGCGCACCGCCGACATCGCCTATCCCGGTACCCGCCAGGTCTCCACCGTGGAGATGGGTGATGCCGTGGTGGCCGCGTTCGCCAACGCTTGATGCCACCGCGCCTGCGGCCCGCGCGCAGGCACGGTCGTCGCCTTCAGGCGCTTGGCGCCTGCGGCGGATCGGCGCCGAGCCCGGCGGGCTGCTAGACTGAGACTCTTTTGAGGGGGGCCGTGACGCGCGTCATGGCAGACGTTCATGGAAGCGGAGCCGTGCCGGCCGGGGAATAACCGCCGTGGTCGGTCGTGGCTCCCTCCGCCTTCGGGGTAACCAATCTATGTTGAAAGTCGGATTCGTCGGCTGGCGCGGTATGGTCGGTTCCGTGCTGATGCAGCGCATGCTGGATGACAACGATTTCGCCGGTCTCGAGCCGGTGTTCTTCTCCACCTCCCAGACCGGGCAGCCGGGGCCGGACATCGGCATGGACGTGCCGGCACTCAAGGACGCCAACGATATCGCCGAACTCAAGGCGATGGACGTGATCGTGACCTGCCAGGGCGGTGACTACACCACCGCCGTCTACCAGCCGCTGCGCCAAGCGGGCTGGAAGGGCTACTGGATCGACGCCGCCAGCACCCTGCGCATGGCCGACGATTCGGTCATCGTGCTCGATCCGGTCAACCGCCACGTGATCGACGCCCAACTGGCCAAGGGCACCCGCACCTTCGTCGGTGGCAACTGTACCGTCAGCCTGATGCTGATGGGGCTGGGCGGGCTGTTCGAAGCCAATATGGTCGAGTGGATGACCTCCATGACCTATCAGGCGGCCTCCGGCTCCGGCGCCAAGCACATGCGCGAGCTGCTGGCCCAGATGGGGGCGCTCAACGGTGCCGTGGCCCAGGAGCTGGCGACCCCCTCCAGCGCGATTCTGGACATCGACCGCGAGGTCACCGCGACCCTGCGCAGCAGCGCCTTCCCCACCGACAACTTCGGCGCGCCGCTCGCCGGCAGCCTGCTGCCGTGGATCGACAAGGCGATGGAGAACGGGCAGAGCAAGGAAGAGTGGAAGGGCGGCGTGGAGACCAACAAGATCCTCGCCACCGGCAGTCAGCCGATTCCGATCGACGGCCTCTGCGTGCGGATCGGCGCCATGCGTTCGCACAGCCAGGCGTTCACCATCAAGCTGCGCCAGGACGTACCGCTCGACGAGATTGAAGACCGTCTGGCCAAGCACAACGAGTGGGTCAAGGTCGTGCCCAATGACAAGGACCAGACCATCGAGCAGCTTACGCCGGCGGCGATCAGCGGCACGCTGACCATCCCGGTGGGGCGCCTGCGCAAGCTCGCCATGGGCGGCGAGTATCTGACCGCCTTCAGCGTCGGCGACCAGCTGCTGTGGGGGGCTGCCGAGCCGCTCAAGCGCATGCTGCGGATCGTGCGCGAACACGCCTGAACCGATGCGCTGACACGCGTCAGCCGACCCAAGAGCCCCGCCGGCGCCCGCGCCGGTGGGGCTCTTGCGTTCGCGCGCAGGAGAATCTGGGTTGGCGGGTTGCGTTGTTTTCGCGTAACGCGATGTTAAAGATTGTGTGGCGCTGGCCGATCATGCAGGCGAACACTTCTCTTTGAAACCATCGTGCAGGCGGAGACAGCATGCGGTCATGGGTCACGCTCTTCATCGGCGGTTGCGGGCTGCTGCTGGCTACTCGAGTACACGCCCTGGGCATCGGGGAGCCGCTGACGGTATCACCGCTCAATCGGCCGCTGCATGCGGTGCTGCCGCTGACCGCGAGCGCCAAGCTGGAGCCCGCCCAGGTAACGGTGACGCTGGCCGACGCGGCGGCCTACCGGCGTGCCGGGCTGACGCCGGACGCTCTCGGCGATGGCATCAGCGCGCGGGTCGTGAAGCGTGATGGCGGGCTCGCCATTGTGCTCGACAGTGACCAGCGCGTGCGCGAACCCTACCTCGATCTGCTGCTGACCGTGAGCTGGCCCCAAGGGCAGTGGCAGCGCGACGTGTCGCTGCTTTTCGACCCTCCCGACTATGCCGCGACACGGCCGCCGCCGGCGGCTGCCGGCGCTTCGTCTGCGGGGAGTCGCGCCGCCGCTTGGCCGCAGACGCTGACGGTCGCGCCCGGTGCCACGCTCTCGACCCTGGCGGCCGCGTTGCCGCCGCATCGGGGTGTCTCCCTTGAGGCGGCCATGCTGGCGCTCTATCGCGCCAATCGCGGTGCCTTTGTGGACGGGAATCTCGACCGCCTGCGTGCCGGCGTGCGTCTCGACGTGCCGCCGGCGGACACGGTCGCGGCGCTGGCCGATCAGGCCCCGCAGGCGCTTCGCGCGCTGCGTGAGGCGGCGACCGACATGGACCCCGGATCGCCGGCAGGGTCTGAGAGGGTGGGGCAGCAGCGTCCGGCGCGGGCGCCAGGATCGGATGACACTGAGGCGCTGGCGCGCCAGGTCGCCGCGCTGACCCAGCAGACCCAGCGGCAGCAGGCGACCATCGCCGATCTTCAGCGCCAGCGTGATCAGCTGCGGGCGACGCTCGCCGCACGCGCCACGCCGCTCGAGGCGGGCGAGGCGCTGGCGCGCGACGCGAGTGCTGACGTGGGCGAGGCGGCCATGGTGGCGGCCAAGGGGTTGGCGGGATCGAGCGGCGATGCCTCGGCTTCCTCGGCCCCGGCTTCATCGACGCCGACCTCATCGACCTCGACCTCGACCTCGACGTCATCGACTTCGGCTGGGACAGCCACCGAGGCGTCTACCGCGAATGATGGCGGCGCGGCGTCGGGGTCGACGCCAACGGCTGGCGAGGCGGCGGCTGAGGATGTCGCCTCATCGTCTGCGGCGGCGACATCGCTGGCCAAGTCCACACCGTTGACCCCGTCGGCATCCTCGACGTCTCCCGTGTCCCCGGCGCCGAACGCCAGCGCGGCCGCAACGAGCCTATGGCAGCGTGTCGTGTCCTGGGCGCCGCTGCTCGGCGCGCTGGCGATACTCGGCCTGCTGTGGGCCCTGCTGTGGCAGCGTCGCCGCGCCCGCGTCCAGGCAGCGCACACTGGCGAGGCCGAGGTGCAAGGCCACCCGCCCGAGACGCACGTCGAAACCTCGGGCGAACTCCGCCGCCGGGTGCCGGGTAAGTTGCTGGCGTGCATCAAGCGCGGCGGGAAGCGCCGCGGCGCGCAGCGGGACACCGCCGAGACCGAGACGGGCGCCGCGGCGATCAGTCAGGCGGATATCTATATCGCCTATGGCCGCTTTGCCGCTGCCCGCGAGTGGCTCGAACCGCGGCTGGAGCAGGATCCGCGCCATCGGCTGAGCCTGATTCGCGCGCTCGGCGAGCTGCATGAGATCGAGGCCATGGAGCAGGTGCTGGCCGAGTTCGACGACAGCGCCAGCCGCGAGCAGCGGCGCACCGCGGAAGCGCTGGCCGCCGACTACCGTGCCCGCCATATCGATGAGAGCTGGGCGGTGGCCACCGATCACGCGCAGGCCGCGGCAGCCGACACTGCCGCGGCCAATCTGCTGGCGGAGGACGAGGAAGCGCTCTCGCTGGCGCGGGTCGAGGATGTAGATGCGCTGTTCGACGCTGCGCTGGGGGGCGAGACGTCGCCCTTGCCCCAGTCACCCCTGCCTCAATCATCACCGCCCGACACCGTGGCCTCGCCGGAAGCGCCGTCCTTATCTGAAGCGCCGTCCTTGTCCGACACCACGCCTGCGCCTGACGTGCCATCCGCGCCCGAGAAGACGCCTTCCTCCGATTCGGCGTCCACCGGTAGCGTGTCGGCGCCATCTGGCTCTGAGGGCTGCGGCGCAGAAGATAGCGAGCCGCCGGGCGATGCCGCGCCGACGCTGGCACTCGAACCCCTGCCGCACGACTTCGAGGTGTCCACGGAAACGCTGGGGGCGGGATCGCCAGTCACGGCAGATCGATCTGCTGCCGAGCGCGGCGAGAATCCTCTGCCCGCTGCGCGAGATAGCGCGGCGCTGGCCCTGGGCGATGACCTGGCGCCGCAGGCGTGGCGTATCGACTACCAGCCGCCGACGCTGGAGTTCGATGAGGCGACACCGACGCCATCCGCTCCGACGCGTGACGACTCTCCCGAGATCGAGCTGCCACCGCTCGATCTCGATGCGCAAACCTGGCGTCCGCTGGGGGAGCCGGCGCCCGCCGAGGTGCCTTCACCGAGTGGTACGGCCGCCCCCGACGGCGTATTCGCTCGCGGCAGCGCACCTGCAAGCCCGGCCGCCGGGGAGACGTCTACGCACAATACGTTCTCCGAGAGCGCGTCGTTCGAGAGCACGTCCTCTGGAAACTCGTCTTCCGCCAATAGGTCTTCCGACACGACATCTCCCGACAAGACATCTCCCGGTATTACGTCCGGGGAACATACCGTGCCCGGACACTCGTCGAGCGAAAAGGAGACGCCCCGACATCGCGTTGCCCCGGGGGATACCTCGCTGCAGCGTGGAATACCCGTCGGCTGGGAGGTCGAGGAGGTGGAATTCGAGCCGGTGCATCGGGATAATGGTCGGCCCTAAGTTTTCCCGCGTTGCAGGTCTCGATGGCGTTTTTTACCCGGCAGGACGATACCCAGGCGCTGAGCGGCCGCCTGGCCCTCGGCGTGGAGTATGACGGCACCCGCTACTGCGGCTGGCAGCGGCTGAGCCACGCCGAGTCGGTTCAGGGCACCCTGGAGGCCGCGCTGTCGCGGATCGCCGCGGCGCCGGTCAAGGTGCTGTGCAGTGGCCGCACCGACAGCGGCGTGCATGCCACGCGCCAGATCGTGCACTTCGACGCGCCCACGCCGCGTACCCAGAAAGCGTGGCTGTTCGGCGCCAACGCCACCCTGCCACGAGATATCGCGGTACGCTGGCTGGTGCCGGTGAGCGATGATTTCCATGCCCGTTTCTCGGCGCTGGCCCGGCGCTATCGCTACGTCATCCTCAATCAGCCGACACGCCCGGTGATGGAGCGCCACCACGCCACCTGGTGTCGCGAGCCGCTGGATGCCGAGCGCATGCATCGGGCCGCCCAGGTGCTGGTGGGCGAGCACGACTTCTCCAGCTACCGCGCGGC
The DNA here is from genome assembly GCF_017306975.2 of Salinicola sp. DM10. Taxonomy (NCBI): domain Bacteria; kingdom Pseudomonadati; phylum Pseudomonadota; class Gammaproteobacteria; order Oceanospirillales; family Halomonadaceae; genus Salinicola; species Salinicola sp. DM10. Next base: position 835,645 of record NZ_JAFLEN020000001.1, on the reverse strand, counting down.
GGGTTGCCAGTCGAAGACGCCGATCCGCCATCTGCATGCCATCGAGGTGTGTCGCTACGGCACCCTGGTGGTGATCGATGTGCAGGCCAACGCCTTCCTGCACCATATGATCCGCAATATCGCCGGGGTGCTGGTGGCGGTGGGGCGCGGCGAACAGCCCGAGTCCTATCCCGCCGAGCTGCTGGCGCTCAAGGACCGCACCCTGGGCAACGTCACCGCGCCGGCCTGCGGGCTGCACTTCGTCGATGTGCGCTTCGACGAGCGCTTCGCCCTGCCCGAGGAGCCGCTGGGCCCGCAGATGCTGGCGTTCCGCGGCGACTGGACCGGCGACCGCGACCTGATTCCCGACACGCCGCTGATGCGCCGGCGGCGGGTATGGCCGAAGTGGATCGACGCCGAGGGGAACGTGGTCGATACCCATCCCGATGCTCGTGCAGCCGAGTCTGCCTCGTGAAGAGCGCGGCCGACAGCCACCACGCCGGCCACGCGGCGTGCCATGTCCCAGAAGAGACGACCCCATGAGTCAGGTGAGAATCAAGATCTGCGGCATGACTCGGCGCGAGGATATCCACGCCGCCGTGGCCTGCGGCGCCGACGCTCTGGGCTTCGTACTGTGGGCGGGCAGTGCCCGTGCCATCGATGCCTCGCGGCTGGCCGCGCTCAGCGCCGAGGTGGCGCCCTTCGTCACCCGGGTGGGGCTGTTCGTCGATGCCGACGCGGCCAGCGTCGAGGCGGCACTGCCTTATCTCGACCTGCTGCAGTTCCATGGCGATGAGTCGCCGGGTTTTTGCGCGCGCTTCGCCAAGCCCTGGATCAAGGCGCTGCGCATGCGCGACGACCTCGATCTGAGGCGAGCTGCCCAGCGCTATGCCGGCGCCGGCGCGCTGCTACTCGACGCCTACCGCCCCGGGGTGCCGGGGGGCACCGGCGAGACCTTCGACTGGTCGCGCATTCCCGGTGATCTGGGCAAACCTGTTATCCTTGCCGGTGGTCTGACGCCGGACAACGTCGCCACCGCCATCGCCCGCGTCGCGCCCTATGCGGTCGACGTTTCCGGTGGCGTCGAGGCGCGCTCGAATACCGGCGCAGCGTGCCACGGCATCAAGGATGCCGAGCGCATGCAAGCCTTCTGCCAGCATGTCCGCGCCGCCGGCGCGACCATCATCCACGCAGCGACACCATGAGGGTCCACTCGTGAGCCGATTTTCTGACCTGACGCAACTGCCCGATGCGAGCGGCCACTTCGGCCCTTACGGCGGGCGTTTCGTCTCCGAGACGCTGAGTTTCGCGCTGGAAGAGCTCGACAAGATCTATGCGAGCCTCAAGCACGACCCCGACTTCCAGGCCGAGTTCGACCGTGACCTGACCCACTACGTGGGCCGGCCGTCGCCGCTCTATCATGCCGAGCGCTGGTCGCGCGAGATCGGCGGTGCCCAGATCTGGCTCAAGCGCGAGGATCTCAACCATACCGGCGCGCACAAGGTGAACAACACCATCGGCCAGGCGCTGCTGGCCAAGCGCTCGGGCAAGCCGCGGGTGATCGCCGAGACCGGTGCCGGCCAGCACGGTGTCGCCACCGCCACCGTGGCCGCGCGTCTGGGGCTCGAGTGCGAGGTCTACATGGGCGCGGAGGACGTGGAGCGTCAGAAGCTCAACGTCTACCGCATGCGCCTGCTCGGGGCCAAGGTGGTGCCGGTGGAGTCCGGCTCGCGCACGCTCAAGGACGCCATGAACGAGGCCCTGCGCGACTGGGTCACCAACGTCGACAACACCTTCTACATCATCGGCACCGTGGCGGGTCCGCATCCGTATCCGATGCTGGTGCGTGACTTCAACGCCGTGGCCGGTCGCGAAGCGCGGCGCCAGTCGCTGGAGCAGATCGGGCGCTTGCCGGATGCGCTGGTCGCCTGCGTCGGCGGCGGCTCCAACGCCATGGGCCTGTTCTATCCCTTCGTCGAGGACGAGGAGGTTGCCATGTACGGCGTCGAAGCCGGCGGCGATGGCCTCGCCACCGGCCGCCACGCTGCGCCGCTGACCGCCAACGCGCCGCGCGGCGTGCTGCACGGCAACCGCACCTATCTGATGTCCGACGAGGGCGGTCAGATCGCCGATACCCACTCGGTCTCGGCGGGTCTGGACTACCCCGGCGTGGGCCCGGAGCACGCGCTGTGGAAGGATGTCGGGCGGGTCGAATACGTTGCCGCCGACGACCACGAGGTGCTCGCCGCCTTCCGTGAGCTGACCCGGGTCGAGGGCATCATGCCGGCGCTGGAGTCGGCCCACGCGCTGGCCCACGCCAAGAAGCTGGCCGCCAGCCTGCCGCAGGACAAGCACATCGTGGTCAACCTCTCCGGGCGCGGTGACAAGGACATCCATACCGTGGCCAAGATCGACGGCATCGAATTCTGACGGCGGGGACCGACATGAACCAACACGCGAATCGTATCGACCGGCGCTTCGCCGCGCTCAAGGCAGCGGGGCGCAAGGCGCTGATTCCCTATATCACCGCCGGTGACCCGGCCCCGGCGCACACCGTCGATTTCATGCACGCCTGCGTCGAGGCGGGCGCCGATGTGATCGAGCTGGGCGTACCGTTCTCCGACCCCATGGCCGACGGCCCGGTGATCCAGAAGGCGTGCGAGCGCGCGCTCGTCCACGGCACCCGGCTGAGCCACGTGCTGGAGATGGTGGCGGCGTTCCGTGAACGCGATAGCGAGACCCCGGTGGTGCTGATGGGCTACCTCAACCCGATCGAGCGCATGGGCTATGCGGCCTTCGCGCGTCAGGCTCGGGATGCCGGCGTCGACGGCGTGCTCGCGGTCGACATGCCGCCGGAGGAGATGGGCGACAACGCGGCGCTGTTCGCCGACCACGGTCTGCAGTCGATCTTCCTGCTCGCGCCGACCACCTCCGAGCAGCGCGCGACGACGATCTGTCACCACGGCCAGGGCTATCTCTACTATGTGTCGCTCAAGGGCGTCACCGGCGCGGCGACCCTCGATGCCGAGGCTGTGGGATCGCAGCTGGCGAGCCTGCGTGCGCTCACCGAGCTGCCGCTGTGCGTCGGCTTCGGCATCCGTGACGGCGCCACTGCGGCGGCCATCGGTCGCGTGGCCGACGGGGTCATCGTCGGCAGCGCCCTGGTCGGACGTATCGCCGAGCGCGCCGATACCCCCGAGACGATCCCGCAGGCGCTGCGCGAGATCCTCGGCGAGATGCGCGAGGCGCTGGATCGCGACGCGCGCGCCTGAGCTGCGCAGGGCATTCTGGTATCATCTGCGCTTTCCGTGTCGCGCCGGCGTGTGGCTGACCGCCGGCGCGGACCCGTTTCCTTAAACTGATGGAATCTCTCCCGACATGAGCTGGCTAGACAAGATCGTCCCGTCGATGAGCCGCACCCAGCGTAACGACCGCCGCGCCAGCGTGCCCGACGGCCTGTGGCGCAAGTGCCCGAGTTGCGATTCGGTGCTCTATCTCCCCGAGCTGGAGAAACACCAGAACGTCTGCCCCAAGTGCCAGCACCACCTGCGACTCACGGCACGCAAGCGGCTCAACTGGTTCCTCGATGCCGAAGGGCGCGAGGAGATCGCCGCCGACCTGCAGCCGAGCGACCGGCTCAAGTTCCGCGATTCGAAGAAGTACAAGGATCGCCTCTCGGCGGCGCAGAAGGAGACCGACGAGAACGACGCCCTGATCGCCATGCGCGGCACCCTCGACGGCCTGCCGGTGGTCGCGGTGGCGTTCGAGTTCTCGTTCATGGGCGGTTCCATGGGCGCGATCGTCGGCGAGAAGTTCGTGCGCGCGGCGAGCCTGGCGCTGGAACAGGAGATCCCGCTGGTGTGCTTCGCCGCTTCCGGCGGCGCGCGCATGCAGGAGGCGCTGTTCTCGCTGATGCAGATGGCCAAGACGTCCGCCGCGCTGGAGAAGCTCAAGCAGGCCGGGGTGCCCTATATCTCGGTGCTGACCGATCCGGTGTTCGGCGGTGTCTCGGCGTCGCTGGCGATGCTCGGTGATCTCAACGTAGCCGAACCCAATGCGCTGATCGGCTTCGCCGGCCCGCGGGTGATCGAGCAGACCGTGCGCGAGAAGCTGCCGGAAGGGTTCCAGCGCAGCGAGTTCCTGCTCGAGCACGGCACCGTCGACATGATCGTCGCGCGCCCCGAGCTGCGGGCGCGGCTGGGCAACGTGCTGCGTATCCTGACCCACCAGCCGTCGCTGGGTGATGAGGCCGGGGCGGACTTCTCGCCGCTGCCGGACGGGGCCGACGCCTCCCAGGCGTCGCGCTGAGATGTCCGCGGCGCTGGATGCATGGCTGGCGCGACTCGAGCGCCAGCATCCCGTCGCCATCGAACTCGGCCTCGAACGGGTCGCTGAGGTGGCGGCGCGCCTGGGGCTGAACGAGCGGCCTTTGGCGGGGCAGGTGGTCACCGTGGCCGGCACCAACGGCAAGGGCTCGACGGTGGCGCTGCTCGAACGCCTTGCAGCGTGCCACGGCCTCTCCACCGCCTGCTACACCTCTCCCCATCTGCTGCGCTACAACGAGCGCCTGCGTCTCGACGGCGAGCCGGCCGATGATACGCTGCTGGTCGCGGGCTTCGAGCGGGTCGAGGCCGCACGCCTGGCGGGTGAGGCGGTGAGTCTCACCTACTTCGAGGCCGGCACCCTGGCGGCGCTGTGGGCGATCGCCGAGCGCCAGCCGCAGCTGGCGATCCTGGAGGTCGGGCTGGGCGGGCGCCTCGACGCGGTCAATGTGGTCGACCCCGATATCGCGGTGATCACCACCATCGCCCACGACCACGCCGACTTCCTGGGTGACGATCTCGAGGGGATCGGCTTCGAGAAGGCCGGCATCCTGCGTCAGGGGCGCCCGGCGGTGCTCGGCAGTCGCCAGCTCCCCGCCAGCGTCTCGGCGCGCCTCGAGGCGCTGGCAGCGCCGGCCTACTGGCTGGGCCAGGCGTTCGCGCCCGAGGCACGCGATGGCGGCTGGCAGTGGCAGGGCAGTGACGCCGAGGGCCAGCGCTATGAGTTCGATAGCTTGCCCGACCCGGGCCTGCCGCTGGACAATGCCGCGGTGGCGCTGCAGGTACTGACGCTGCTCGGCGTCACCGCGCTGGGCGATGCCGTGCGCGAAGCGCTCGCCACGGTATCGCTGCCCGGGCGTCTACAGTGGCTGGGCAACTGGTGTCTCGATGTGGCGCACAACCCCCACGCGGCGGCCTATGTGGCCGAGCGGTTGGCGGCGCGCCCGCGACCGACGCGGCGCATCGGGCTGCTCGGCGTGCTCGGCGACAAGGACGCCGAAGCGCTGATCGCGGCGCTCGGCCCGGCGGTCGACGCCTGGGTCGCGGTCGGGCTCGACGGCCCGCGCGGGCGCTCGGCGGCCAAGCTGGGGGAGGCGATCGAGGCCGCCGGGGCGCCGCTGCTGGCCCGTTGCGACTCGCCGGCGGCCGGCGTAGCGTGGCTGCGTGAGCGGCTCGACGCCGACGAGGAGGTGCTGGTATGCGGCTCCTTCCTGACCGTGGCCGAAGCCCTCGGCGCGCTGACGGCGGTCGACTGAGGGCGCGGTGTACCGGATCGGCATTTTTCATCGCCCCGGCCAATGGATGACCGGGGTTCGAACAGGCCCGCTTGAGGAGGTCTCATGAAGTACGGATGGCGTGAACGGATCAGTGGTGCGGTCATTCTGGTGGCGCTGGGCGCGATCTTCGTGCCGATGCTGTTCGACGACCCCGAGCCGCGTCAGCAGGGCCCGGAGCCGGTGATGGTGATCGAGCAGCCGGTGGATGGGGGAGAGGCGCGCCAGCGCATCATCGAGGCCCCGCAGCCACCCGCTTCGGTGGCTCAGCGCGACAGCAGCGGCGACACCGGCGCGGTGCCCGAGCCCGATACCCGTGCCCAGCTAGGCGGAGGCGACGACGACAGCTTCGGGCAGTCGGCGGACACCGGCCAGAGCGGCGGCAGCGGCGCGGCCACCACGGGCGGTGGCTCGCAGGCGACCCAGCCGCGCACCGACCCGATCGCCGAGCTGGCGCAGTCGGACACCAGCCAGCCGGCCGAGCGCCAGGCGCCGGCCGCCAAGCCGGCCCCGGCCAAGCCCGAACCGGCGCCCAGCACGCCTGCGCGCACTGCCGCCAGCAAGGATGGCGGCTGGGTGGTGCAGGTCGGCAGTTTCGGCCAGAAGGACAATGCCACGCGGCTCGCGGCCAAGCTCAAGGCGCAGGGCTTCGCCGCCTATTCGCAGCCGCGCGACAACAACCTGACCTCGGTCTACGTCGGGCCCTTCGCCTCCTCGGAGGCGGGCGAGAAGGCGCGCGCCGAACTCAAGCAGTCCGCCAACCTGTCGGGACTCTTGATTCGCAAACCGGGTAGCTGATGACTCTCACCTGGCTCGACTACGCCTTCCTGCTGGTATTGACGATCTCGATGCTGGCAGGTTTCATGCGCGGCCTGGTACGCGAGGCGCTGGGCCTGGGGGCGTGGATCGTTGCACTGCTCGCGGCGCGGGTCTTCGCCCAGCCGCTGGGGGAGATGCTCGAACCCTACATCTCACACCCGGACGCGCGCCTGGTCCTCGGCTTCGTCCTGGTGATCTTCGTCGTGGTGATGGTGTGTGGCTTCGTCATCCGCCTGCTCAACGCGGCGATCGAGTGGGTCGGGATGGGTTTTTTCAACCGGGTCGCCGGGGCCTGCTTCGGCCTGGCCCGGGGGGCGGCGATCCTGGTGATCGCCACCGTGGTGATCGGGCTGACCCCTCTGGCTCAGCTGAGCGCCTGGCAGCAGGCCCAGCTGCGCCCGGCGTTCGAATCGCTGCGGGCCTGGGCGGTGGTTCAGCTCGAGGGCTGGAACGTGGATGCGTCGCAGGCGGAGGACGCCATGCGGCGTCTGCCACTGACGCTGCCCGGTACGACGACTTCGACAGTCGAGCAGAGCGGCCGCGCCGTGCCACCTCCGGGTGGCGCGCCGGCCGCGCAACCGGCGCCCTGAGGGGCGCAATCAAGCGAGGTAAGGCGGCATGTGCGGTATCGTGGGCCTCATGGCCAATGAAGCGGTCAATCAGTCGATCTATGACGCGCTGACGGTTTTACAACACCGCGGACAGGACGCCGCCGGCATGATGACCTGGGATGACGGTCGGTTTCTGCTGCGCAAGAACAACGGGCTGGTGCGGGATGTCTTCCACACTCGCCACATGAAGCGTCTCCAGGGCAATCTGGGGATCGGCCACGTGCGCTATCCCACGGCGGGCTCGGCGAGCGAGGCGGAGTCGCAGCCGTTCTACGTCAACTCGCCCTACGGCATCACCCTGGCGCACAACGGCAACCTGACCAACTCCGACCAGCTCAAGCAGGAGCTGTTCTCCTCCGATCTGCGCCACATCAACACCAGTTCCGACTCCGAGGTGCTGCTCAACGTGTTCGCCCACGAGCTGGGCAAGCAGGGGCTCTACCTCACCCCCGAGGATATCTTCGATGCGGTGCGCCGGGTGCATCGGCGCTGCCGCGGCGGCTACGCCGCGGTCGCCATCATCAGCGGCTTCGGGCTGGTCGCCTTCCGCGACCCCCACGGTATCCGCCCGGTGGTCTACGGCACCCGCGAGGGCGTCGACGCCGAAGGGCGCCCGGGTCAGGAGGTGATGATCGCCTCCGAGTCGGTGGCGCTGGATGTCAGCGGCTTCGAGCTGGTGCGCGATCTGGCACCGGGCGAGGCGATCTTCGTCGACATGCACAAGAATGTGCACACCCAGCAGTGCGCCGATCGCCCCCGGCTGACCTCGTGCATCTTCGAGCACGTCTATCTGGCGCGCCCGGATTCCAAGCTCGACGGTGCCTACGTCTACGGCACTCGTATGCAGATGGGGCGCAAGCTCGGCGACCGTATCCAGCGCGAATGGCCGGAGCACGACATCGACGTGGTGATCCCGATCCCCGACACCTCGCGCACTACCGCGCTGGAGCTTGCGCAGCACATCGGGGTGACCTTCCGGGAAGGGTTCATGAAGAACCACTACATCGGCCGTACCTTCATCATGCCGGGGCAGACCCAGCGCAAGAAGTCGGTGCGCCAGAAGCTCAACGCCATCGGCAGCGAGTTCGCCGGCAAGAACGTGCTGCTGGTGGACGACTCGATCGTGCGCGGCACCACCTGCAAGCAGATCATCCAGATGGCTCGGGACGCCGGCGCCAACAAGGTCTACTTCGCCTCTGCCGCCCCCGCGGTGCGCTACCCCAACGTCTACGGCATCGACATGCCGGTGGCCTCCGAGCTGATCGCCCATGGCCGCAGCGACGCCGAGGTGGGTGAGCTGATCGGCGCCGACCGCCTGATCTATCAGGATCTGGAGGATCTCAAGGCGGCCTGCCGCGAGGTCAACCCGGCCCTCGACGACTTCGACTGCTCGGTGTTCGACGGCAGCTACGTCACCGGCGATATCGACCAGGCCTATCTCGCCGCGCTCGAGGCCGCTCGCAGCGATGCGGCCAAGGAGAGCCGCGAGCGTGTCAATGCGGTGGTCGACCTGCACAACGACAGCTCGGACGACTGAACCGGTGCGCCCCGCCACCGGCGGGGCCGCCTCAGTCTGGACCTAGACGATATTCAGGAGTGTACCCGCATGCCCTTAGATGACGCCCCGGACGACGACCTCTCGCTCGGCCTCGAGACCCTGGCGATCCGTGCCGGCCATGAACGCACCCATGAGCAGGAGCACGGCGAGCCGATCTTCCCCACCTCCAGCTTCGTCTATGGCAGCGCCGCCGAGGCCGCGCGCAAGTTCAAGGGCGAGGAGCCCGGCAACGTCTATTCGCGCTTCACCAACCCCACCGTGCGCAACTTCGAACAGCGCCTGGCGGCGCTCGAGGGCGGTGAGCGCTGCGTTGCCACCAGCTCGGGCATGGCGGCGATCCTCTCGACCGTGTTGGCACTGCTGCAGGCCGGCGACGAGGTGATCGTGTCGCGCTCGGTATTCGGCTCGACCATTGCGTTGTTCGACAAGTACCTGGCCAAGTTCGGTGTGGTGCCGCGTTATGTGGAGCTCAACGATCTCGCCGGCTGGGAAGCGGCGATCACGCCCAAGACCAAGCTGCTGTTCGCCGAGACGCCCTCCAATCCGCTCAACGAGCTGGTCGACATCGCCCAGCTGGCCGAGCTGGCCCACCGCCACGGGGCCTGGCTGGCGATCGACAACTGTTTCCTGACTCCGGCGCTGCAGCGTCCGCTGGCGCTGGGCGCGGATCTGGTGATCCACTCGGCGACCAAGTATCTCGATGGGCAGGGGCGGGCGATCGGCGGTGCCGTGGTCGGCCGCAACCAGGAGCTGGAGCAGCTGTTCGGTGTGGTGCGCACCTGCGGCCCGTGCATGAGCCCGTTCAACGCCTGGATCTTCCTCAAGGGGCTGGAGACGCTGAGCCTGCGCATGCACGCCCACAGTCGCAATGCCCAGGCCCTGGCCGAGTGGCTGGAGCAGCAGCCGGCGGTGGCGCGGGTCCACTATAGCGGTCTCGCCAGCCATCCCCAGCACGCCCTGGCCCAGCGTCAGCAGCTCGGCTTCGGCGCGGTCATGGGGGTCGAGATCGCGGGCGGGCGCGAGGCCGCCTGGCATGTGATCGACCACACCCGGGTGATGTCGATCACCGGCAACCTGGGTGACGTCAAGACCACCATCACCCATCCGGGGACCACCACTCACGGCCGTCTGAGCGATGCCCAGCGCGCCTCCGCGGGCATCAGTGACGGGCTGATCCGCCTGGCGGTGGGGCTGGAGACGCTGGAAGACCTGCAGGCTGACCTGGCCCGAGGCCTGGATACCTTGGCGTAAGTCAGCCGGGGTAGTTGACCGAAAAGCCCGCTACGGCGGGCTTTTTCGTATCTATCATTTCCTTTTCGTCATCAATCGTTTTCCCCGGCTCTGGCTGTCGGCGTGCGTCATTCCCCGTATGCTGAGGCGAAACGTGGACCGGGGGCAGAGCGATGTGGCGCAATTCTCACAGCGGTTGGGGCAGGATCAGCATCGCGCTGCACTGGCTCAGCGCGCTGGCGGTGCTCGGCCTGTTCGCGCTGGGCTGGTGGATGACCGGCCTGGGCTACTATGACACCTGGTACCATCTGGCGCCGTGGTGGCATAAATCGATCGGTATCCTGCTGCTGGCCGCGAGCCTTGCGCGGGTGGCGTGGCGCCTGACCCAGCCCACCCCGCGCGCCCACGGCGGTGCGCTCGAGCGGCGTGCCGCCCATGCCGGCCATGGGCTACTCTATCTGCTGCTGTTCGTGGTGCTGTTCTCGGGCTATCTGATCTCCACCGCCGAGGGTCAAGGCATCAGCGTGTTCGGCTGGTTCAGCGTGCCGGCGCTGGTGTCGGGGCTGCCGGATCAGGCGGTGGTGGCGGGGAAGGTGCACTGGTACGCTGCCTGGGCGCTGGTGATTCTCGCCGTTGGCCATACCCTGGCCGCGCTCAAGCACCACTGGTTCGACCGTCAGGACACCTTGACCCGAATGCTGACGACGCGCGCCGCGCGGCGTCGCTGAGTGCTGGCCGCCACCGGCGCTCACTCCACCCCCAAGAGCCCAATCCTCGAGGACTCTCGTATGTTGCTGAAGAAGACTGCCCTGGCCGCCCTGGTCGCTGCCGCGCTACCGCTGGCTCAGGCCCAGGCCGCCGACTACAAGATCGACAGCGAAGGCCAGCACGCCTTCATCCAGTTCAAGATCAGCCACCTCGGCTACTCCTATATTCTGGGGGACTTCAAGCAGTTCAGTGGCGATTTCAGCTACGACCCCGAGGCGCCCGAGCAGTCCAGCGTTGAGGTCAAGGTCGACGTCGACAGCCTCGACAGCAATCACGCCGAGCGTGACAAGCACATCCTGAGCGGCGACTTCCTCGATGCCGGCAAGTATCCGCAGGCCAGCTTCAAGTCCACCGGCTTTCAGATCGATGACGATGGCGAAGAAGGGGAGATGACCGGGGAGCTGACCCTGCACGGGGTGACGCGTGAAGTGACCTTCGACGTCGATCATATCGGCGGCGGCGACGATCCGTGGGGCGGCTATCGCCAGGGCTTCGAGGCGACCACCACGCTCAACCTGGCCGACTTCGATATCGACATGAGCAAGTTCCCGGAGCCGATGCGCAGCGTGGATCTCTACGTGGTACTCGAAGGCATCCGTCAGTAAGCGATGACCCGAGACCACCGCGCTGGCGCGCGGTGGCCGTTCGCTGACGCGACCCCGGCCTGGTGCCGGGGTCGCGTTTTTGTGCGGCAATCTCCTTGGATGTCGGCGCGAGCGCCGGCGTGGACGTGATCGGGTCAGGCGTCGTCCAGATAGCGCGCCACCTCGCGGCGGTCGCGGCGATGCTTGAGCCGGCGTACCCAACGCCCGCGGCACCACAGCGAGCCGCGCCAGGCGATATCGCGCAGATCGCCCAGATTGAGTGCCTTCCACTGGCTGGCATGGGGCCGCGCCTGGGTGGGGGCCTCGCCCAGCGCCAGCAGTGCCGCGAGCAGGTTGGCGCCGCGCTCGCGGGTGGCGCGCCGGGAGGGCTCGCCGGGGGCGCTGGCCTGGTTGACGAACACCCGCGGATCTTCGCGGCTGCGCTGGCGCGGATCGACCTCCACCCGGCCCTGGGCGTCATGGGCCAGCCCGAAGACCGCGAACGCCGGCGGCGGACGCAGCGCCTCGACCACCAGCAGCAGGTCGGCGTCGACGGCGGTACCGTCGTCGAGGATCAGGCTGTCGCGCTCGTAGCGCGCGGCCGTGGCCACCAGCTCGAGGCGCAGGCCACGCCGCTGCAGGCGCCGGGTCAGCCAGCGATTGGCGCGGCGGCAGGCATCGGGCAGCGGCTGGCGCTCGTTGCCGATCAGCGCCACCGGCAGTGGGCGACCGTAGCGCTCTCCCAGCGCGAGCAGGTTGGCCGCCAGCTCCACCCCCAGGGCACCGCCGCCCAGCACCGCGACATTGGGCAGACGCCGGGCGGGGTCGGCCAGTTCGCTCTCGAGCTGCTGGCGCAGCGCCCAGAGAGAATCGGCGCTGGCGCCGTAGACGCCCTGGGCGGTGTAGAAGCCGGGAATGGCCTGGGCGTCGACCACCGCGGGCAGATCGATCGACAGCCAGTCGTAGTCGAGGCGCTGGCCGTCATCCAGGGTCACCCGGCGGTTGCCGCGGTCGGCGGCGACCACGCTGGCGGCGACATGGGTGGCGCCGTGGGCGGCGATGCGTGCCGCCGGCAGGCGCACGTCGTCGAGCTGCCACTCGCCGCCGAGCATGCCGCCCAGCCAGTCGGCGAAAGCGAACGGCTCTGGCGTGATCAGGGTGACGTCGATACCCGCCTGCGCCAGCTCGCGCGCGTGGCTGGCGACATGCAGGTGGGCATCGCCATTGCCGACGAGAAGCAGCTGCTGGCGAGGAGAGGAGGGCGTGGCGTCTGACATGCCTCGATCCGGGCAGAAAACCGAACTTGAGTCTAGCATGGTCAGGCACGGTGCCCGAATGCGGGCGAGGCGGGCACCGCTTTTCGCTGGTTTTCTTACCCCCCGCACGATTCGAGGAGTAGCTTCATGTCACGTCATCTTCTGCCGCAGCCGGGTCTGGGAACCTATCGTCTCAAGGAGCAGGCGGTCATCGACTCGGTGACCTCGGCGCTCGACCTCGGTTACCGCCATCTCGACAGCGCCCAGATGTATGGCAATGAGGCGGCGGTGGGCAAGGCGGTGCGCCAGAGCGGGATTCCCCGCGACGAGCTCTTCATCACCACCAAGATCTGGTGGGATCAGCTCGAGCCGGCGGCGCTCACCGCCAGCCTGGAACAGAGTCTCGAAGCGTTTGGTCTCGATCAGGTCGATCTGGCCCTGATCCACTGGCCTTCGCCAGAAGACAAGGTGCCCATGGCGGACTATCTGGGCGCGCTCGACGCCTGTCGCCAGCGCGGCCTGACCCGGCATATCGGGGTGTCCAACTTCACCATCGCGCAGATCGACCAGGCCCTGGCGCTGCCCGGCGGCGAGCATCTGGTGACCAATCAGATCGAGGTGCATCCGTTTCTGGCCAACCGTGCGCTGGTCGAGCACTGTCAGGCCAAGGGGCTCGAGGTGACCGCCTACATGCCGCTGGCGGTGGGCCGGGTGATGGACAATGACGTGCTCCAGCGCATCGCCGAGCGCCATGCGGTGACCCCGGCGCAGATCGCTCTGGCCTGGGTCGCCGCCCGGGATATCATCGTCATTCCGTCGTCGACCAAGCCAGAACACCAGAAGGCCAATCTCGAGGCGCTGGAGATTCGCTTGAGCGACGCCGAGATCGCCGAGATCGATAGTCTCGACCGCGGTGAGCGTATTGCCGATCCTGATTTTGCCCCTGACTGGGACGAGTAAGCCCGCCTCAGATAGTATCGACCCCCTCGGGCCGCCGGGTCCGAGGGGGACGCTGCGCGAATTTTTTTGCTCGGCAGAGGTCTCAACAGGACATCGTCTTGAGAGGATCTGCCATGCGTTCTTGGACACGTCCCTGGGCCCTGGGTCTGGGTATCGGCTTGCTCGCCGCGGGCAGTGCGCTGCCGGCCCTGGCACAGACGGCCGACAGCGCCGATGGCGGCGATGACTCGAGCCTGAGGGTGAAGGCCGACAGCGGCCAGCCGCAGCCGCCGGCCAATGCGTCCCAAGTGGACCGTGAGTCGATCGAGAAATCCGGCGGCGTGGGGCGCGACAACGCCGCCTTTACCGACGGCGGCGCCCAGACACCGGTGGATCAGCGCCCCAATGCGCTGAGCTTCGACCAGCTCGACGTCGACAATGATGGCGTCATCGACCGTGACGAAGCGGTCAGCGCCAATCAGCAGGCGCTGTTCGAGCGGCTCGCCGACCCCGAGGCCGGCGGCATTACCCATCAGCGCTTCCGCGAAGCGATGGGCTCGGATACCCTCGCGCCCACCGAGTGACCCGGCGCGCGCTTACCGTATCTTGGTTTCCATACCGATAACGCAAAACGAAAACGCCCGGCCAGTGGCCGGGCGTTCTGCGTTGATGCGCTTTCGGTACCGCTGCTGTCTCGGCTCCGTCAGTCGACCACGGCGGCGATCGCCTTGGCCACGTAGGGCAGGTTCTCGCTGGTGAAGCCGGCCACGTTGGCGCGACCGGAGCCGACCATGTAGATGCTGAACTCGTCGCGCAGGCGCTTGACCTGCTCGGCACTCAGCCCGGTGTAGGAGAACATGCCGCGCTGAGCCGCGACGTGGGCGAAGCGCTTGTCGAGACCGTAGGGCGCAAGCGCGGCGACCAGATCGCTGCGCAGGCCGTTGATACGGTCGCACATCTCGGTCAACTCCTCGCGCCATACCCGCGCCAGCTCCGCCGACTCGAGAATCTCGGTGACCACGGCGGCACCGTGGGAGGGCGGGTTGGAGTAGTTCTCGCGCGCCACGATCGCCATCTGCGAGCGTACGTTCTGCATCTGCTCGGCATTCTTGGCGATCACGATCAGGCAGCCGGTGCGTTCGCGGTAGAGGCCGAAGTTCTTCGAGCAGGAGCTGGTGATCAGCACCTCGTCGAGGTTCTCGGCCATCAGCCGCACGCCGTAGGCGTCCGCTTCCAGCCCCTCGCCGAAGCCCTGGTAGGCGAAGTCCACCAGCGGCAGCAGGCCGCGCGACTTGACCACTTCCAGCACCTGCTGCCACTGCTCGCGGTCGAGATCGAAGCCCGAGGGGTTGTGACAGCAGGCGTGCAGCAGCACCACGTCACCCTGCGGCACCTCCTTGAGCGTCGCCAGCATGGCGTCGAAGTCGAGGCGGTTGTCGGCGCTGACATAGGGGTACTTGCGCATCTCGATGCCGGCGGCGTCGAAGATGCCCAGGTGGTTGGGCCAGGTGGGGTCGGAGAGCCAGATGCGCTTGCCCGGCAGGTTCGACTTGATGAAGTCCGCCGCCAGCCGCAGCGCGCCGGTACCGCCCGGCGATTGCGTGGCGCTGGCACGATCGGCCGCCAGCACGGGGGAGTCGGCGCCCAGCACCAGTGGCAGCAGCACCTTGCCGTAGCGCGGATCGCCGTGCGAGCCGATATAGCTCTTGGTCTGCTCGTGCTCCAGCAGATACGCCTCGGCCTGCTTCACGGCGCGCATGATCGGCGTATGGCCGTGGGCATCGCGATAGACGCCGACGCCGAGATCGACCTTCTGCGGATTGCTATCCTGGTTGTAGGCTTCGATCAACCCGAGAATGGCATCCCCGGGAACGCGCTCGATCTTCTCAAACATTGGCGTGCACTACCTCGTCGATTCTGGCGGCCATGGTGATAGGCCGGTGGTGTAACCGGCCTGGCGTATCGTACAAATTCAGCGGTGGATCGGCGGCCTCGCGGACCGCCTGGTTTCATGATGCCACCGCGCCTGCGCCCGCGCCACTCGCTGGCGCTGCCGCGAGACTCGCAGCCGCCGCTGCCGACAAGGCGGCGAGCGCTGAGCTCGGCTCAGCTGAAGCCGACCACCTCGTGGGGCACGTAGGGCGCCTCCAGAGAGGCGATCTCGTCCTCGCTCAGGGTGATATCGAGTGCCCCCAGCGCCTGATCGAGATGATGCGCCTTGCTGGCGCCGACGATCGGCGCGGTGATACCGGGTTTCTGCAACAGCCACGCCAGGGCGACCTGGGCCGGCGATAGGTTACGCTTCGCGGCCACCTGGCCCAGCGCCTCGATCACCGGGGCGTCTCGATCCTGGCCCAGGTTCCAGGCGCGCATCTGCTCGTCGCTGCGCGCACGGGTGGTACTGCCCTCGCTGCCCACCGCCTTGCTGCCGGCGAGAATGCCGCGCGCCAGCGGGCTCCAGGGGATCACGCCCACGCCCTGGTCGCGGCACAGCGGCAGCATCTCGCGCTCCTCCTCGCGGTAGATCAGATTGACCATCGGCTGCATGGTGACGAAGCGCGTCCAGCCGTTGCGCTCGGCGACGTGCTGGGCCTTGGCGAACTGCCAGGCGTGCATGCTGGAGGCGCCGATATAGCGCGCCTTGCCCGCCTTGACCACCTCGTGCAGCGCTTCCATGGTCTCCTCGATGGGGGTGTCGTAGTCCCAGCGGTGGGTCTGGTAGAGATCGACGTACTCCATCCCCAGCCGGCCGAGCGAAGCATCGATGGCGTGGTGAACATGCTTGCGCGAGAGCCCGCGTTCGTTGGGCGAGCGGTTGCCGGTGGGGTTGTAGACCTTGGTCGCCACCACGACCTCCTCGCGCCGGGCGAAGTCGTTGAGCGCCTTGCCCACCACGCGCTCGGACTCGCCGTCGGAGTACATGTCGGCGGTATCGAAGAAGTTGATTCCGGCCTCCAGCGCCTGCTGGATGAAGGGCCGGCTCTGGGCCTCGTCGAGCACCCAGTCGCGCCAGCGTGGCGTGCCGTAGGTCATGGTGCCGAGACACAGTGGAGAGACCTTGAGGCCGGTCTGGCCGAGACGACGATATTGCATGATGGGGCTCCCGAATGCGTGTACGCCTTCCAACTTAGCAGCCAGCGGATAGCGCGTGGTGCAAGACCTACCTAGCGCATAGCGCAAGGCCTGACTAACGCGGAGCCTCAGGGGACGAGGGATCACCCGATAGGTAGTGAAAAAAAAGTCTATTCTGATATCTGAGATATCAGTAAAGATATTTAGAAACGACTATCGATGCTTTAGACTGAGTGCGTATCAAGTCTCAATGGGTGGAGCGTGCAATGATCACCGGTCCTCAAATGCGTGCCGCCCGCGCCCTGCTGGGCATCGATCAGCGTGCCCTGGCGGCGCTGGCGGGCGTTTCGGTACCCACCATCCAGCGCATGGAAGCCAGCCCCGGCACCGTGCGCGGCGTCATCGGTAGCCTGACGAAGGTGGTGGAGGCGCTGGAGCGTGCCGGTGTCGAGCTGATCGGCGATGAGGCGATCAGCCAGGCCAGCGGGCGCGGTGTGCGTCTCAAGACCGCGCCCGGCGGGCCCTAGGCACTGTCTGAAAAGTACTGCGCTCACCCATGCGGCGTTAAAAATCGACTCAAAATGCTCATTTACACCCCGTAAACTCCGCGTTTTCGCCGATTTTTGCCTTGCCTTGCCTTGCCTTGCCTTGCCTGGCCTTCGCTCGTCGACTTTTCAGACAGCGCCTGATCCCGCCGATATCACCTTCCACGCTCGACGCTAGAGGCCTCGCCCACCATGAAGCATGTCCGCACCGCCAAGGCGCCGGGTTTCGCGGCGCTCTTTACCCCCAAGCTGGTGACCGTACTGCGTGAAGGGTACGGGCTCGCCAAGCTGCGCGCCGACCTGGTTGCCGGGCTGACCGTGGCCGTCGTCGCGCTGCCGCTATCGATGGCCATTGCGATGGCTTCCGGCGCCTCTCCCGCTCAGGGGCTCTACACCTCGATCGTCGGTGGCTTCGTGGTCTCGCTGCTGGGTGGCAGCCGCTTTCAGATCGGCGGGCCGGCGGGCGCGTTCATCGTGCTGGTGGCGGCGACCGTGCAGGCGCATGGCATGGCCGGGCTGCTGCTGGCCACGCTGCTGTCCGGGGTGATGCTGGCGATGATCGGCTGGCTGCGGCTGGGCAGTCTGATTCGCCTGATTCCCTATCCGGTCACGGTCGGTTTTACCGCCGGGATCGCGCTGATCATCTTCGCCAGCCAGCTCAAGCCGTTGCTGGGGCTGACCTTCGCCGGGCAAGAGCCCGGCCCGCTGCTGGAGAAGCTACCGGCGATCTGGCAGGCGCTGCCCACGGCCAGCCCGACCACGCTGGCACTGGCACTGGCGACCATCGCGAGCATCGTCGTGGTCAAACGCTGGCGACCGCGCTGGCCGGGTATGCTGGTGGCGATCGCGGTGTCGGCGGTGGCGGCGACGCTGCTGGATCTACCGGTGGCGACCATCGGTTCCGCCTTCGGCGGGATTCCGCAAACGCTGCCGATGCCGTCGCTGCCGGCACTCTCCTGGCACCAGCTGATAGAGGTGCTGCCCAGCGCCGTGGCCTTCACGCTGTTGGGGGCGATCGAGTCGCTGCTCTCGGCGGTGGTGGCGGATGGCATGAGCGGGCGGCGTCATCGCGCCAACTGCGAGCTGGTGGCGCAGGGCGCGGCAAATATCGCCTCGGCGCTGTTCGGCGGTATCTGTGTCACTGGCACCATCGCGCGCACGGCCACCAACGTGCGCGCCGGCGCGGTAAGCCCGATTGCCGGTATGCTGCATGCGCTGTTGCTGCTGCTGTTCATTCTGGTGGCGGCGCCGCTGCTGAACTACATCCCGCTGGCGAGCCTGGCCGGGGTGCTGGCGGTGGTGGCCTGGAACATGGTCGAGAAGCACGCTTTCGCCAGCCTGCTGCGGGCGTCGCGGGGGGATGCCGCGGTGCTGCTGATCACGCTGTTGCTGACCGTCTTCCGCGACCTGACCGAGGGAATTCTGGCCGGCACGCTGCTCGGTGCGCTGCTGTTCATCCAGCGCATGTCGCACAGCGTGGGGGCGGCGCAGATGCCCTGGGTGCCGGAGGACGTGGCCGACGCGAGCCTGGACTACCATGACCCGGGGCTTTCGCCTGCCGATCCCGAGCTGGTGGTCTATCGGCTCTCCGGCGCCTGGTTCTTCGGCGCCGCCACCTCGATCGAGTCGATCCTTTCGCGGGTGTCCGATCGCCACCGCGGGCTGATTCTCGATTTCAGCCAGGTGCCCTTCATCGATGTCAGCGCCGCCCGTACCCTGGAGGGCGTACTCAGCGCCTCGCGCCGTGCCGGTATCCGCATCGCCCTGACCGGCACCCGCAGTGACATGCGCCGGGTACTGTTCGCCAACGGCGTGCGGCCACCGCTGGTGCGCTATGAACGGTCCATCGAAGCAGCGGTGAAGAAGCTGCGCGGCTGACGGCACGCTTGTCCATCCTGGGTGATGATATGTCCCGTTCCGAACGTCTGTTCGACCTGTTGCAGGTATTGCGTCGTCATCGTCGCCCGGTGAGCGCCAGCGTGTTGGCCGAGGCGACCGGTGTCAGCGTGCGTACACTCTATCGAGATATCGCCAGTCTGCGCCAGCAAGGCGCGTCGATCGACGGTGAGGCGGGCGTGGGCTATGTGCTCAATCCCGGCTTCCTGCTGCCGCCGCTGATGTTCTCGGCCGAGGAGATCGAAGCGCTGGCGCTGGGCCTCAAATGGGCCGGAGAGCGTACCGACGGGCCCATGGGGCTGGCGGCGCGGGAGGCCATGGCCAAGATCGAAGCGGTTCTGCCCGCGGCATTGCGCCATCGTTTCGAGGACGATGCCCTGGTTATCGTCCCCAACTGGGAGCCCTCGACGCGGGAAGACCTGCCCCTGATTCGTCAGGCTCTGAACGAGGAGCGCAAACTGTCTCTGGATTACACCGACCAGACAGGGGCGAGGACAGAACGGATCGTGTGGCCGGTGAACGTGGGTTTCTTCGATTCGATCCGGGTGCTGACCGCTTGGTGTGAGCTGCGTAATGCCTATCGTCACTTCCGCATCGATCGCATCCTCGGGGCCAGCATATTGCCCGAGAGAACCCCCAGGCGCCGTCACCAGATGATGAAGGAGTGGCGCAAAACCCTACTGACAAAAACTGACAGTGGTGAGCGCTAGAGTCTCCTGACACCCACCAGACGCCAGGAGAACACCATGAGCCCGGAATTGATCTTCTACACCAACCCCCAGTCACGCGGTAATACGGTGCAATGGATGCTGGAGGAAGTCGGCCAGCCTTACGAGACCCGAGTGCTGAGTTTCGGCGCCACCATGAAAGCGCCCGATTACCTGGCCATCAATCCCATGGGCAAGGTGCCCGCCATTCGTCACGGCAGTGTCGTGGTCACCGAAGCGGCGGCGATCTGCGCCTATCTGGCTGACGCCTTCCCCGAGGCTGGCCTGGCGCCGATATCGGCTGCGCGTGGCGACTATTACCGCTGGCTTTTCTTTACCGCTGCCTGTGCTGAACCGGCCATGTCCGACCATGCCGTCGGCTGGAAAGCCGATACCCCCGAGATGCAGCGACAGTCTGGCTACGGGTCGTTCGAGATGACCTATGACGTACTGGCAGGCTGGTTGGCCGGACGCGCCTTTGTCGCGGGTGAGCGCTTCAGTGCGGCGGACGTCTATCTGGTGTCGTTGCTCGACTTCGGGATGACGTTCGACGCGATTCCGCGTCGGCCGGAATTCTACGCCTACGTCGCCCCGCTGCTGGAGCGTCCCGCCAAAAAGCGGGCCGAGGCGAGAATTGCCGAGTTGATGGCCGCGTCTGACCCGACAGCCCTGTAGAGATGCGGGGCTACTGTCTCAGTGGCCCCGCTCCCGACAGGCCTGGCGGCATAGCGTCCATCACCTCGGCTAGGCGGAGTCACCCGCCTGCGGCGGCGATCAGCAGGGGCGGCGCGCGTCGAGTCGGTAAGCGCACCGTTACCCGGATCGTCATGACCTGAAACCGTAACCTTGGCATAATGCGGCGCTTCACGAGCACCCGCGGCAGCGCCATGGGCGGGTGCGGTTTTTCCTGTCTGGAGTCGACATGACCGCCTGGAACAAGCTGCTGGTCGCGACGACGCGGCTGCTCGATCTGCATGACAGTGCCCACGAGCCGGGTTCGCCCTTTGTCCAGGTCACCCAGGAGCAGCGGCGCGGCCTGCGTGACGGCTACTGGCTCGACCTGGGCTGCCTGCTGCTCGACTACCTGCTCGAGGTGGATTTCGCCACCAACAGCGCTTTCGTCACCCAGCGCCGCTGCCTGTCGCATCTGCGCGGCGAGTACCCGTCGCTGCCGGCGGACGATCTGAGTTTCGTGATCAATCTGCTCGCCACCCCCAGCGAGATCCACTATCGCGAGTGGCAGGCCGGGCCCGCCGGCGACGATCTGGCCCCGGGCGAGCGCAGTGTGCGCAGTACCAAGCGCACCGCGCTGATCGAGAAGCAGGGTCAGACCGGCCAGGTGCGTCTCACCCCGAGTGGGCGCCAGGCGGTGACCCTGGCCAGTCAGGTCGAGGATCTGCTCTATTCCGAGTATGACGCGGCCAAGGTGGTGGCGGCGCTGTCACGGGGTGACTATGCCCGGGTGCCCGATATCACCCAGCAGATCCTGATGGCGATCCGTGCGCTGACCCAGGAGCTGCGCCGGGTGCGCGAGAACCCCACCCACGAGGGCAAGCTGGCGGCGCTGGAGGAGAACGAGCGCCACTACCACAACGCCCTGAGCACGATCCAGAACACCCTGCTGAGTGCCCGCGCCCAGCTCGCCGCTCCTGGCGTCGCCGAGCACTTCGCCCACTGGGCCGAGCAGCAGGAGACGGAGTGGGACCTGCGCATGCTCTCGGGGGCGATCGGGCGCGTGCTCAACGCCATCGAGAACCTGTCGCGGCGCCTCTCCGAGCTGCTTTCCGACATCGCCGAGGGGCGCATCCAGTCGATGGGCGTGATCGACTTCGCCGGGCTGGCCCAGCGCCTGCTGCTGGCGCCGCCGCCGCAGCGCCTGCAGGACGCGGTAGTGGCGCGCATGATGCCGCTGGGCACGCAGGTGGCGATGCCCCGGGTGGAGACGCTGCTGCCGCTGGTGGAGACCCGCCGCGCCGAGCGCAGCGGTGCCGCGCTGGTGTTCGACGAGGCCGGCGACCGGCCCGGGGCCGATCCGCTGCTGGCGCGCTATCTCAAGGCGCGCGGCCCGGCGCTGCGCCAGCGTCTGCGCCAGGCGCCGCTGTCGCTGCCCGAGGCGTTGCGTGAGGGCTGGCACCGCTTCGACGACGAAGCGCTCGACTGTCTGCCCCAGCTGCTCAACACCTTCGTCGATACCCAACTGCTCGACGACCAGCTCAGCGTGGGGATCGACGACACGCCCTTCGCCATCGAATTGCCCGACGGGCGCCGGATCGAAGGCGCCGTCACACCGTCGCTGCGCGTACGCGAGACGACGCTGCCAGACCAGGACGTTTGACTATGAACATGATGGAAATGGGCGAAGTGGTCGCCTACCTGCTGCGCTATCGCACCGCCGAGCGCGTCCCCAGCGGTGGCCGCAAGCGGCGCGCCGCGCGCGAGGGCCAGCTCTCCGAGCGTGATGTCTGCGCGCTGATCGACGACGCCCAGGAGAGCGAGCGCGAGGCACTGCGCGACTTTCTCGCCGGCCAGGGCATGCGCCTCAAGGTGTTCGAGGCCGGTGACTATCCCGGTATCGCGCCGGGCTCGCGCTTCTTCGCGCTGCTGCCGGACCCTGAGCTGGAGCAGCCGCCGCTCTATACCCGCGATGCGGTGTTCGAGGCGCTCAAGCTGCGCCAGGAGAGCCGTGCCGAGCTGGCGCTGTGGTATCTGCAGCTGTGGCTGCTGCTGCACACCCTGATCTACACCCGACTCAACCGCGCGCTCTCCGATGTCAGCCGCTATCAGGAGGCGACTTTCGTCACCCGTGAGCTGGTCGAGCTGGTACGCGATCAGCTCGAGATCCTGCGCGGGCTGGGCGAGAGCGCCCCGGAGAACAGCCGGGTGCTGCTTGACGAGCGCGGCGAGGATATCCCGCGCCGGGTCAAGGCGTTCATCGATCTGCTGGTACGCGCCGGGCATCTCGACCTGGTGCGCGAGTCCGGCGACGAGGACGTGTGGCAGCAGACGCTGCTGGGGGCGCTCGAGGCCGAGCAGATCGGCGTCCACCACCTGACCCATCTGATCGAACTGACCGCCGCCGAGGGTAGCGACGGCGAGCGCTTGCTGGCGACGGCAGAGGCGCCTGAGGCCGAAGCGGTCGCTCAACCGAGCGCCGCTGAAGCCCAGCCCAATGCCGCTGAAGTACAGCCCGATTCCGCTGAAGCCCGGCCCGGCGCCGTTGAAGAGAGCGAGGCCAACGCCAGGGCGGTGGACGAGCCCATCGCCGCGGAAGACGAGGCCGCAGCCGCCGGGCCTCAAGACAAGGCCCCCGGTGACCAGGAAGACGAGGAGCCGCGTCAATGAGCGTCATTCACCGCATCGAGATCGCCAACCTGCTCAACAAGCACGGTGATATCGCCTCGCCGTGGGAAGCCAAGATGCGCCACCTGCTGATCGATCTGCGCGGGCAGTCGAGCGCGATCAGCATGGAGAACGGTTTCGGCAAGACCACCATGGCCGAGGCGTTGATCGGCATGCTCTCGCGCGACCGCCAGCTGCTCACGCGCACGCGGCGCAAGTGCTCGCCCTCCAAGGTCGCCGGTGAAGCGCGCAGCTGGACCCATCTGCGGGTCGAGTTCCGCGCCCAGCAGGGCAGCACCCAGCAGGACGACATGCTCGCGGTGGCCGGCGAAGAGGTCGCCGGCGAGACCTTCGTCTTCGGCATGTACGGCTACAGCGATGGCAGCGGCCTAGTGTTCTACCACTACCCGGGTCAGCTCTCCGACGTGCCGGTGCACCATATCACCCGTGACGGCAAGCTGGCGCTCTACGCCAATGCCGATTTCCAGAGCCTGATGCGTGCCCACGGGGTCACCCGTGCCACCAACCGCGAAGAGTGGCTGGAGGCGGTCGGGGTGCACATCTCGCGGCGCGAGCTGGCCCAGCTGGCGGCGTTCCAGAAGGAGGGCGGGGCCGACAAGAGCCAGATCTTCAACGCGATCAAGCCGCGGGCTGGCGAGAAGGCCGATCAGGCATTCTTCTATGAAGTGCTGGCGCCGCAGATTCTCTCCGGGGCCACCCGCGGCGAGACCGACGAGGAAGAGGAGCTGATCGAGGACGTCATCCTCAACTCCGGCACCCGCATCACCGAGCTGCGCCACCGCCTGGCCGAGGCCGAGAGCGACCAGCAGCGCGCCGACGACAAGGTCGAGCGGCTCGCCACCCTCAACGAAGAGGGCGAGAGCCTGCTCGAGTCACGGCGCCAGCTGGCCGCGCTGGACGCCTCGCTGCTCGAGGCCGAGCGGCTGCTCGGCGGCCAGGCGTTGGCGCCGCTGCCGGGGCTGCCGGGCCAGCGCGAGGATGCCGAGACGCTGGGAGACGGCGTCGCCGAGGCGGCGAGCGGGCTGGCCTGGGCGATCGGCGACACCGAGCGCCCGCGGGTCTCCACCTGGCTGCTGGCCAAGCTGAGCCGCCAGGCCGAGCGCAATGTGCGCCTGGCGCTCTCCGAGCGCGGGGCGCGGGTCGACACCCACCGCCGCCTGGTGCATCTGCCCCAGGCGAGCTGGATCGTGGCCCGCGACATCGGCCATGTCGCCTTCGATCAGGCGCGCGCCTGGCTCGCCGACAGCCACGCCTTCGCCGATGACGCCGCGCGTTACCGCGCCCTGGGCGTGCTCGACGAGGCCGCCGAGGCGTTCGAGGGCCTGGACGGCAACCGCTTCCGTGAAGAGGTGATCGCCGACCGCGAATATCGCCGCTCGCTGCGTCTGGACGCCGAGCAGCTCGACGAGTCGCTGGAGCGCCTGGAGCAGGAGCGCGAGCAGCTGGAGTCGCGTCAGCGCGACTTTATCGACAACCAGAGCGTCTACACCCAGGCGCTTGCCGAGGGGCTGTTCAGCGAAGCCGAGCTGGAGACCCCCGAGGCGACCCGCGAGGCCGCCGGCGAGGCGCTGGAACAGGCGCGCCGCGAGCATGCCGAGCACCTCGGGCGCATGGGCGAGCTCAAGCAGCCGGCGCAGTGGTACGCGGATTTCGAACGCGAACATCCCGACGCCACGCCGGACGCGGTGCTGGCCCTCAAACAGGAGCGTCAGGAGACGCTGGAAGCGGAACTAGGGGAGTGGGACGCCCAGGCCGCCAATCTCAACGCGCAGCGTGAACGGGCCCGTGAAGCGCTGCAGGCGCGGCGCGAGCAGCGCCAGCGCCTAGAGGGCGAACTGGCGCCGCTGGCCGCCGGACGTCAGGCGTGGCAGGCGTTCAATGAACAGTGGCCGGCGCACTCGGCGATCGGCTTCTGGGACGCGCGGCGCGCGGCGCTGAGCGAGCACGAGCAGATCCTGGCCGATGCGCGGCGCGAGCTGGCGGATCTCGACGCGCGTCTCGAACGCCTGGCGCCGTTGGAAGATGCCGCCGAGCGCTACCGCCACTGGCATGCCGACGCCGCGCCGGTACATCTGCGCGACATCCTTTATCGCCAGTCGCGGGAGTGTCAGGACCGGCTGCACGAACTGAGCCAGCAGCGCGGCGAGCTCGAACGTCTGGTGCAGGCGCAGGCGGACTTCGGCGACTGCAGCGAGCAGTCGCCGGAGGCGTGGCTCAAGGATGCCAAGGCGCGCTATCCGCGGCTGCTGCGCGAGCGTGAAGGGCTCGAAGAGGCGATCGACGCCCGCGAGCGCTATCTGCAGAGCCTGAGCGGCGACCCGCTGGCGCGGCTGGCGGCCGAGAGCGACGCGCAGCGCCTGCTCGAGGCGCGCGAGATCGCCTTCCGCCCGCTGCACGAGGTGCTGGCCGCGGCCGAGGCCGACACCCAGGTGCGTCGCGACTGGCTGGCCCAGGCCGCGGGGCAGCTGTTCGCGCCGGTGGTCGAGGGCGAGGACGCGGCGCGCGAGGCGGCGCAGTGCCTGATCGATGGGGGCTGCGGGGTGCCTGTGCTCGAAGGCGAGCGGCTGCGTGCCACGCTGGCCCGCGGCGAGCTGCCGCTGGGGGCGATCCAGGGCGTGGAGACGCTGGCGGTCAAGGCCGCGCTCGACCCGGCCTATCTCACTGCGCTGCGCGACGAGACCCAGCAGCGTCTCGAGATCGACCGCCAGCGCCTGGCGGCATTGGGCGCCGAGATCGAGCGTCTCGACCCGCACGGCGAACGCTTCGCTCTGGCGCTGCGCGCAGCCGAGGCCGTGAGCCGCGAGGCAGCGGTGGAACTGGCGGCCCTGGAGGAGCGCCAGGCTCGCCTCCTCGCCGACCAGGAGGCGCTGACGCCGCGCCTCGGCGAGGCCGCGCTGAAGGCGATCGACGACTACCAGCGCTTCCTCGAAGAGGGGGGCGAGGCAGCGCTCGCCGCGGCGCGCCAGGCGCGCGCCCAGGTCGAGCAGCGCCTGGCCGAGCACGCCCCCGAGCGCGAACGTCTGGCGCGGGAGTTCGAGACCCACGGCGAAGGCTGGCTGGCAGCGGAGCGCTTCGCCAGTGCCGGCGGCGTCGAGCGTTTGGAGGAGATCGACGCCAGCCTCGCTGCGGTGGCCGAGGAGGCGGCCGAGCTCGAGGAGACCCTGGCCGAGCTGACGCTGGAGAGCGAGGCGCTGGACGCGCGCCGCGACAGCCACCGCGAGCAGCTGCGCCAGCTGTTCGCCGACGGCGAGCGCGAGCGCCTGCGCCGCCTGGCGGACTTCGTCGCCGAGGACGGCCCGGCCTTCATGCAGCAGGCCGAGCAGCGCGAGGCGGCGCTGCAGGTCGCTCTGACCGCTGCCAGCCGGCGCGCCGACTTCGATTTCGGGCGCATCCGTGCCTTCCTCGACGTGCGCGACGAGAAGGGCGGCAACCGCACCCTGGAGCGCGATATTGGGCGGCTCAAGCAGACGCTCAAGGAGACCCGCGACAAACGCCGCCACAACGGCCGCGAGCAGGAGGCGCTGGAGAGCCGCCTGGCACGCCATCAGCAGGCGCTCAATATCACCGACCAGCTCGCCGTGGCCTGGCTCGAGGTGCTGCGCCAACTGCCCGAGGGCTGGGCCGAGCGCGCCCTGGCCGACCCCGGCGCCGGCTGGCCGCAGGACCACGCCGAAGCCGAATGCCTCGATGCCGCCCTGGCCGACTGGCGGCGCTGGGCGCACGCCTCACTCGACCCGGACGATAGCGATGCCTTCGACCCGGCGGCGTTCGAGACCTGTCAGCAGACCCTGCTCGATGGCCTGGGCGGGCTCAATCTGGGCGAGCGCGCGCGCAACCGCGAGCGCCAGGCCCGCGATGTCGGCGCGCGCGAGAAGGCGCTGGCGCTGTCACTGGAAGCGGCCAGCGCCAGCCGGCTGTTCAACGAGTCCGAGCGCGCGCGTCTGGGCACCCTGGAGGGCGTCAGCCACGAGGCACTGGAGTCGCTGCGCGGGCTCCATCGTCAGCTCCAGGGCCAGCTCGACGAGCACCGCACCCGGGTTACCCGGCTGCACGCCTCACGCGAGCAGATCGAGGACACGCTGGTCGAGCGCCTGAGTTCGATCATCATCGATGCCGCCGGCAATCTCGAGATCCTCAAGCGGGTGGCGAGCCGCTCGAGCGACGGCGGCGCCTACTTCGAGGTCAAGGCGGCGCTGATCGCCGACGACGCCGTGCGCGAGCTGATCCAGCAGCTGCTGGCGGATATCGACGCCCACCTGGCGGTGCAGCGCCGGCGTCTGGAGCAGTCCGGCGAGGCTGCTCAGAACAAGGGCGGGCGCGACGACGAGCTGACCCGGCAGATTCGCCGGCGCATCTATCGAGGGCTGTTCCAGGCGGTGAGCATCCGCATCAAGCACGATGCGATCCGCCCGCACGGACGGCTGTTCTCGCTCAACGAGGACATGTCGGAAGGGCAGCGCGAGGCGGTATCGCTGATGTGGCTGGTCAAGCTCTCGGAGTTCGCCATCGAGCGCGAGCTGCGCGAACTGCCGGGAAGCCACAAGCGCCGCGCCCGGGCCAGCCGCGAGAGCGTGATTCTGCTCGACGGGCTGTTCTCCAAGCTCTCCCACCGGCGTCTGATCCAGGACTCGCTGGAGTCGCTGCGCAACACCCGCGGGCGCTTCCAGATGATCGGGCTGATCCACAACCCCAACTACGAGAACGACCCGAGCATCTTCCCCACCTATCTGGTGGGCAGTGTGATCGGCGGTCAGCAGGGGCAGGGCGGCCACGTCATCGTGCGCGACGGGCGTCAGGTCGCGCCCGAGGAGACCGGGCGCGGCAGCGGCGAGGCGAGCCTGTTCGGCATCCACGTTACCCCGGCGACTGCCGAATAGCGCCGGGTGGCCTAAGCGCTGCGTGGCCTCGGCGAGAGGCCGCGCAGGGCCCAGCTCAGCGCGGCGCTCAGTTCAGCACCTGGTTCAGCTCAACGCGGAGCGTCGTAGCGCCCCTGGCGCGCGTGCGAGAACACCACCTGCCACAGCTGCAGCTCGCGGGCGCGGAAGGCCCCGGCGCAGGCGCCCAGATAGTAGAGGAACATGCGCTTGACGCGCTCGCTGTAGCGATCGGCGATCTCGTGCCAGTGGCGAAGCAGGTTCTCCTGCCACGCCATCAGGGTGGTGTCGTAATCCGGGCCGAAGTTCTGCCAATCCTCCATCACCAGCTTGCCCTCGCTGGCATCACTGATCTGCTGCACCGAGGGCAGCACGCCGTTGGGGAAGATGTACTTGTTGATCCAGGGGTCGGCGCTCACCTCGTTGGTGTTGGAGCCGATGGTGTGCAGCATGAATAGCCCGCCCGGCTTGAGCAGGTGGGTGACGGTGTCGAAATAGGTGGCGTAGTTGCGCTGGCCGACGTGCTCGAACATGCCGATCGAGACGATGCGGTCGAATTCGCCGTCGAGATCGCGGTAATCCTCCAGCAGAATCTCCACCGGCAGCGTCGCGCAGCGCTCGCGGGCCAGCTTGGCCTGCTCCTCGGAGATGGTGATGCCGGTCACCTCGACACCATAGTGGCGCGCGGCGTGCTCGGCAAAACTGCCCCAGCCGCAGCCGATGTCGAGCACCCGCATGCCCGGTTCCAGTGCCAGCTTGCGGCAGGCAAGGTCGAGCTTGGCGACTTGGGCCTGGTGCAGCGTGGTCGCCTGTTTCCAGTAGGCGCAGGAGTAGCACAGGGTGGCGTCGAGCATGCGCGTGAACAGGTCGTTGCCGAGGTCGTAGTGTTCGCGGCCGACGATATAGGCGCGTGCCTTGCTCTGCAGGTTCATGAAGCTCGAACGCAGGCGGTAGAGCAGCCGCCCGGCGGGGGTGTGGGCGGCGCCGCCGAGCCCGTGGCGCAGCAGGCGGTGCATCATCTCGTCGATGCGTTCGCACTCCCACCAGCCATCCATGTAGGCTTCGCCGAAGCCGATCGAGCCCTGACGCACGATACGCGCGAACAGATCGGGGTGGTGGACGCGAATGTCCCAGGGCTGGCTGCCGTTGAGGGTGACGCCGGAGCCTTCCAGCATCTTCTCGATGGTGTGGCGGGCGCGGGTATCGGGTAGGGCCACGGGGGCCATGGGTGAATTACTGATCATCGTCGTTCCTCGCATGGGGCGCGTGGCGCTCCCCCGGCCGCACGGCAATGCCTGGGCGTACATGCGATGAAAGCCGAGTAGGAGAGGCATGAGATGACGCGAGTGACGGCCTGTCCCGGTCGGCGTCTCGATTCGCCTAAAACGACCCGAGCGATGAACGATGGCGGTGGAGGAGGGGCGTGGCCCCGGTTCCCTGAACTTTACCCGGTGGCGACCGCCGCCATCGGGCAATTACATTGCGTGCTAACTTCTTTGCCCCTCTTAGGGTAGCGCGCCTGGACGATTATTCCAGCCGCTTCGTTGGGGCTTGGTGACGTCAGGCTTTTTCGTCTGCGTCACCGGCATCGGCAGGGCACGCATCGAGTGCTAGTCTCGGCCTGAAAGGGCCGGCGATGATGACCGCCGACATCAGCGTATCCGTACGAGCGACGACTATGAGCAGTGACGATATCAAAAGCGACATGAACGGCCAGCGCCAGGCGCCCATGCAGGTGATCGTGGATCTCTGCGTGGTGCCTTTGGGCGTCGGGGTCTCGGTATCCGAGTACGTGGCGGCGTGTCAGCGGGTGATCGAGGCCTCGGGGCTCGGCTACCGCATGCACGCCTATGGCACCAATATCGAAGGGCCCTGGGACGCGGTGATGGCGGTGGTCAAGGCGTGCCATGAGCGCGTTCACGCCATGGGTGCGCCACGTATCACCACCACCCTGAAACTGGGTACCCGCACCGATCGCGAGCAAAGCATGGACGACAAGGTAGCGAGCGTCGAGACGCGCCTGCGTTCCTCTGACCCGGGCGCTGCCGAAGCGTAGCCTTGGCAGCGCCTGGCGGCGTGCCCGCCACGCTGGCGGCTGACAGCGGTCGGCGTCGGGTAGCGGTCGGTGTCGGGCAGCGGCTCAAAAAAATCGGCCCCGGGCGAGCGCGCCGGGGCCTGAGTCTCAGAGGGTGTCAGTCGTTCAGCGGCAGCGGATGGTCCAGGTCGCCTTGTAGCCATCGCCTTCCTGGGTGGCCGCCTGCAGCTCGGTATCTTCGTTCACCGTGGCGCCTTCCATCTGGGCATTGACTTCGGCTGCCTTGCTGGCGCCGTCGTTAGGTCCTAGGATCTGCTGCTTGACGATCACGAACTCCTCGCGATCTTCGGACTCGCACTGTTCCAGCGCGCGTTCCTTGGCGTTCTCCAGCGCCTCGTCCTGGTCGTCGCCCAGGCCGGTGACCACGTACTGCGAGCTGTCCTTCTCCAGTGAGCTGCTATCGCTGGCGCAACCGGCCAAAGCGGTCAGCGAGAGGCCGGCGGCGAGGGCGATCAGCAGACGTTTGTCGAGGGTTGGGAGGGTCATATCCACGTTCTCCTTGTGCACAAAATGCGGTACCTCATCCGGATACCTATAAGGTTGAGTCTAGAAGCTCGCGCCGTCTTCGCAAGTCGTTGGAAAGTCTCAAAAAAACGTTGCCAAATAGCGACACGCCAGAAGCGTCGAACAACGCTTCTGACATGAGACTCGCGCCTGACATGAGACTCGCTAATCAGGCGTACGCGCCGGGGCCTGGCGACGCTTCCATGGGCAGCAGCCAGTCATCGCTGGCAGAGAACAGGTGGACGGTGAGCGCGTCCAGCAGCTCGCCGCCGTGGCGCCAGAAGTGCCAGTAGAGGGGCACGTCCAGCGGCCGGCCGGGGTCGAGATCGACCAGCTCGCCGTGCTTCAGGGCGGTCTGCGCCTGGCACTCCGGGATCAGCGCATAGCCGATGCCCGCCAGCACCATGTGCAGTACCCCTTCCGATGACGGGCACAGATGATGGGGAAAGGGCTCCTTGAAGCCCTGGCTGTCGAGGTAGCGCTGCTGCAGGCGATCGTCGGGGCCGTAGAGAATCGCCGGTGCCCGCGCTAGCGCCTGGGTCGACACCCCCTCGGGGAAATAGCGCTCGGCGAAGCCGGGGCTGGCGGCGACCCGGTAGCGCATATGTCCCAGCGGGCGCGAGCGGGCGCCCTGCACCGGACGCGCGGTGGCGCAGATGCAGCCGGCGACCTCGCCATCGCGCATGCGCCGTAGGGCCACTTCCTGATCGTCGACCACCAGATCGAGCAGCACTCCGCGGCGATGGCAGAAGTCACCGATGGTCGGCGCCCACCAGGTTGCCAGGCTGTCGGCGTTGATCGCCAGACGCAGGCGCTGGGTGCCCTCGCCGAGGGCGGGGATGCGATCGAGCAGATCGTGTTCGAGCAGACGCACCTGCTGGGCGTGATTGAGCAGCCGTTGACCCAGCGGTGTGGGCAGCAGTCGCGGCGTGCGCACCACCACCGGCTGACCCAGGCGCGCCTCGAGCAGCTTGATGCGTTGCGACACCGCCGACTGGGTCAGATTGAGCTGCTGCGCCCCGCGTTCGAACCCGCCCTGGTCGACGATCGCCGCGAGAGCTTCGAGTAGCTTGTAGTCGAGCATTAGGGTTCCTAATGATCCATTAGGGGTTTTAACTTCAGTTAATACAGCATAGCACGCCATTCTGCGGGCCTCTGCCCATCCCAGGACCTATCGCATGAACCTCTCCGTCGACGCCGGATTCGCCCCTGACGCAATCGCCGCCGCGCCGCTTGGCGACTCACTGCTGCAGGGGCTGGTGATCGGCGCCGGGTTGATCGTGGCGATCGGCGCCCAGAATGCCTTTGTCCTGCGTCAGGGGCTGCGCCGGGAGTACGCGCTACGGGTGGCGGCCATCTGCGCGCTGTGCGATCTGGCGCTGATCGCGCTCGGCGTGGCGGGGTTCGCGCCGCTGCTGGCAGCCAACCCGCTGTTGATGAAGTTGGCGCGCTGGGGTGGGGTCGTCTGGCTCTGCTGGCAGGCGTGGCTGGCACTGGGGCGCGCGCGTCGGCCGCAGGGGCTGTCGCCGGCGGCAGGGGCCGGTAACAGCGCGCGCCGGGTCGTGCTGGCGACCCTCGGCGTGACGCTGCTGAATCCGCATGTCTATCTCGACACCCTGGTGATGCTGGGGCTGATCGGCAACCAGCAGGCGAGCCCGCCGGCTTTTGTCGTCGGCGCGGCGCTGGCTTCGCTGCTCTGGTTCTTCGGTCTGGTGGGGTTGGCCCAGTGGCTGGCGCCACGCCTGCGCGACCCGCGCTGGTGGCGCGGTATCGACCTCGGCGTGGCGCTGGTGATGCTGTGGGTGGCGCTGCATCTGGCCCTGGGCTGACGGCGCGGCCGCGCGGCCCGGGGCCATGCCGTCCAGCGGCGCCTCGGCTCAGCCGATCTGTATATCGCCGCGCGCGTAGCGCACGCCGCGGGCCCGCCGCGTGGCCAGGAAGTAACCCACCGAGAGTGGCCCCACGCGCCCCAGCAGCATGGTCAGCCCGAGCAGGAACTGACCCGGCAGCGAGAGATCGCTGGTGACGCCGCGCGACAGCCCCACGGTGCCGAAGGCGGAGACGGTCTCGAAGGCGAGATCCAGAAACGGTTTGTCGGCGTCGGTGATGGTCAGTCCGAACAGTGCGAGCACCACCAGCAGCACCCCCGCCAGGGCTACGGTGATCGCCTTGATCACCGTCTCCTGTGGGATCGAGCGGCCGAACGCCGTGGGCTGCTCGGTGTTGCGGTAGAAGGCGCGAGCGGTCAGCAACAGCACCACGAAGGTGGTGATCTTGATCCCGCTGGCGGTGGAGCTGGAACCGGCACCGATGAACATCAGCACCATGGTCAACAGGGTCGAGGCGTTGGTGAGCGACCCGGTATCGAGGGTATTGAAGCCCGCGGTACGCGGGGTGACCGCCTGGAACCAGGCAGCCTGGACCCGGCCGAAGATATCGCCGATGGCGCCCAGCGTCTTGGGGTTCGACCACTCCAGCCCGAGCAGGATGGCGGTGGCGATCAGGTTGAGCCACAGCGTGGCCAGCAGCACCACCTTGGTCTGCATCGCCAGGCGCGACCAGCGGCGCTGGCGATAGATATCGCTGACCACCACGAAGCCCAGGCCGCCGACGATGAACAGCAGTGTGATCACGCCGTTGACCAGTGGGTCGTCGACCTCGCCCATGAGGCTGTCGGACCAGGTCGAGAAGCCGGCGTTGTTGAACGCCGAGACAGCGTGGAACAGGCTGTGCCAGAGGCCCAGGCGCCAGCCGTACTCGGGCACCCAGTGAGCCGCCAGCAGCGCGGTGCCCAGGCTCTCCACCAGCAGCGCGAACAGGATCACCAGATTGACCAGATGGCGCACGTCGCTGAAGGCGATCTCGCCGAGGGCCTCGCGCACCAGATTCTGCTGCTGGATCGGCAGGCGCGCGCCGATCAGCAGTACCGTCAGCGCGGCGAAGGTCATGAAGCCGAGCCCGCCGATCTGGATCAGGACCAGCAGCACCGCCTGGCCGGTGAAGGTGAGATCGTGGCCGACGTCGATCACGCTGAGCCCCGTCACGGTGACCGCCGAGGTCGCGGTGAACAGCGCCTCGTGCCAGGCCAGCGGGCGTACCGCGCTGCCCGGCAGCCACAGCAGCAGCGCCCCCAGCGCGCACAGCAGGGCGAAGCCGAGCAGCAGCACCTCCGGCGGTGACAGGCGCAGGACGCGGCCGTGGGGCGCCCGGCGCAGCGGTTTGCGCAGGCGTTGCCAGCGTCTCATCGGCGCCCCCCCGTGTAGCGGGTAGCAACCCGCGGTAAACCGCTCATATCTGCTTGCCGATTTCGCGCAGGGCGTCGAGATCGCCCATCAGCACCAGGTTGTCGCCGGCCTGCAGTGTGGTGTCATCCGAGGGGTTCTGGATCACCTCTTCGCCGCGCTTGATCGCCACCAGAAACAGCGAGTCAGGATCGATCGCCAGTTCGGCCACGCTCTTGCAGTTGTCGACCAGCCGTTCGGTGGTCTCGACCTCGACGATGAACTGGCGCTCGCCGAGGCGGATGAAGTCGACCATGGCGTGGTAGTTGAGGCTCTCCGCCACGCGCACGCCGGCGTCGTACTCGGGGTATATGACGCGGTCGGCGCCGAGCCGCTTGAGCAGCTTGTAGTGGGCATCGCTGTGCGCCTTGGCCCAGATCTCCTTGGCTCCCAGCTCCTTGACGTGGAGGGTGCAGATCACGCTCGCCTCGAGGTTGCCGTCGACATCGATCACCACCGCGTCGTAGGACTCCAGCGACAGCTCGGCGAGCGCCTTCTCGTCGGTGAGGTCGGCGATCACGGCGTGGTCGAGCAGGTCCGAGAGGGCATCGACGCGCGACTCGTCGCGATCGACGCCGAGAATCTGGTTCTGGTGACGCTTGAGCTCGCGGGCCACGGTGCTGCCGAAGTAGCCCAGGCCGAGAATGGCGAATTGCCGGGACATCGATCACTCCTCGTATCGCCCGCCACGGTGCGGACGCAGATCCGCAGCTTGGCACAAGCCGCGGCATCGGCCAAACCGCGACAGGCACTGCCCGGCATCGAGACACGCTGCCAGGCACCGAGACTCGCGGCTGTCGCATCGACGCCGGGCCGACGGTACAATCCCCGCCGCATTTTCGCAGGCGCGGCCATCGGGACCGTGTCATCGCGCTCCATTCGCTGCCTGGTCCGTCAGGCGCGCTTTGCGTTCGAGGAATCATGACCGACACCGCACCCACCAAGACCCTCTGGCTCGGCCGCTGGGGTTTCGTGCTCGCCGCCACCGGCTCCTCCGTGGGCCTGGGCAACATCTGGAAATTCCCCTACATGACCGGCGAGTACGGCGGCGGCGCCTTCGTGCTGGTCTATCTGCTGTGCATCGCTGCCATCGGCGTGCCGGTGATGATGGCCGAGATCGCCCTCGGCCGCCGTGGTCGCGGCAGCCCGGTGGATGCGATCCGCCGGGTGGCGCGGGAGTCGGGGCGCAGCGGGCTGTGGTCGGCCTTCGGCTGGATGGCGATGCTGTGCGGCTTCATGGTGCTGTCGTTCTATGTGGTGGTCGCCGGCTGGTCGGTCTCCTATCTGTGGAAGGCGGTCACCGGCGGACTGCAGGCGGATAGCGTCGATGGCATGGCGGCGATCTTCACGAAGAACAACGCCAACCCCTGGAACCTGGGCTTCTGGAGCACCCTGGTGACGATTGCCACCATGGCGATCGTCGGCAAGGGCGTGCAGGCGGGGATCGAGCGCAGCGTGCGCTGGATGATGCCGGGGCTGGTGGTGATGCTGGCGATCATGATCGTCTATGCGCTGTTCAGCGGCGGCTTCGGCGCCGGCTTCCACTTCCTGTTCGCCTTCGACCCGCAGAAGCTGACCGGGCCTGCGGTACTCGCGGCGATGGGGCACGCCTTCTTCACCCTGTCGCTGGCCTCCGGTGCGATCCTGACCTACGGCGCCTACCTGCCGGCGCAGCAGTCGATCGGCCGTACCACGCTGACGGTGGCGCTCTGCGACACCCTGGTCGCGCTGATGGCGGGGCTGGCGATCTTCCCGGTGATCTTCGCCAATGGCATGGATCCGGCCTCCGGCCCCGGACTGATCTTCATGAGCCTGCCGTTGGCCTTCGCGCAGATGCCCCTCGGCGGTGTGGTCGAGATAGTGTTCTTCCTGATGCTGGCGGTGGCGGCGCTGACCTCGGCGATCTCGATGATCGAGGCGACCGTGGCCTGGCTCAATCAGAGCCATGGCATCGCCCGGCGGCATGCCGCCTGGGGCGTGGGGATCGTGCTGTGGCTGGTGAGCACGCTGGCGATGCTGTCGTTCAATATCGGCGCCGACTGGACCCTGGCCGGCAAGACCGTGTTCGACTGGCTCGACTTCCTCACCTCACGCCTGATGATGCCGCTCGGCGGACTGGGCACGGCGCTGCTGGCCGGCTTCGTGCTGCGGCGTGAGGTGGTGCGTGAGGAGCTGGGGCTGCCCGGCGGCGTATTCGCGCTGTGGCAGTTCGTGATCCGCTATGTCAGCCCGCTGGCGATCCTCGTGGTATTCCTGGATGCGCTGGGCTGGCTGGGCGCCGGCTTCGATCTGCGCTGGGTTGCGGCGATCCTGCTGCTGGCGCTGATCGGTGAGATCGCGCTGGGGCGCGCGACGCAGCGTCAGGCGTCGTAACACCCATCGAGTGAGGCAGATCTCTTGAGAAGCCCTCTGCGCCGCGGGGCGCGCGGCGCAGAGGGCGGGCTCGACCGGCAGTGTCAGTCGTCGATCGACCAGGTCACGTTGACCCCGGCATCGATGTCGATCTCGCCGCTGCGGTACTCCGCTGCGCTACCGGCGCTATCCTCGGCGGCGGCGCGCATCATCATCTGCGGCTTGAAGCTGGGCGCGGTGGTCTCCTCGACGCTGATCACGTCGCCGAGATCCACGTCCAGGGTCTTGGCCATCAGCTTGGCCTTGGCTCGGGCGCGTTCGAGCGCCTGAGCCAGTGCCCGGTCATCGGCGGCGTCGCTGTCCTTGAGCCCGTAGGTGACGCCATCGAGGGAATCGACGCCGGCCGTGGTGAGGGCATCGAGTACCCGCGGCAGCCGCTCCAGATCGTCCAGCGTGAGGGTGATCGGACGCTCCAGCTGGGTGCGCACCTGCGGCGGCTGAGTGTCGTCGCCACGCTGCGGTGACGGTACATAGTCGGGCCGCACGCTGAGCGATCCGGCGCGGATGGCGTCACGCGGAATGCCGGCCTTCTCCAGCGTGCGGATCAGCTCGCCGGTGCGCTGCTCGAGCCGCTCGCGGGCCTGCTTGAGCGCGGCGGCGTCGCCGCTGGTCTCGCTGCCCTGGGCCTGCGCCGGGGTGCGCTCCCACAACCGTGCATTGAGGGTCGCGGTATCGGGGGCGACGCTCAGGGTGGCGTTGGCCTGGACGCGCAGCTCATGCGGGGTCTTGTCGGCCAGTGCCGGGGTGGCCAGGCTCAGGCCCGCCAACAGGCCGACGGCACCCAGACCGATGGTCCGCGGCAGACGGCGCGTGAGCGGGCGGGCGGCGTTGGAGCGGTAGCGAATCATGGCGTTTCCTTACTCGCGTTACTGACTTCCAGAGTTCACGGTGCCGGTGGCAGCAGACTGCCATCGCCGACGCACGGTGGGCTTAGCCTCTCATGCTATGCTCGCCGGCGCCCATGTCCCAAGCGAGAAGGGTCGCCATGCGCGCTTTTTCCCCAATCATTCGCCTTATCGCCAGCCATCTGCTCTGGCATCTCGGCTTTTTTCAGGCGCAACGTCCCTGTCGGCCGCAATTTTCGTGGCTGGCCCATGGCTGGGGGGGCGTCCTGCTCGTTCTGCTGGCGTTTCCCGCGCAGGCGCAGATCCGGGTGGTCGACGATCAGGGTGACACCTTGACGCTGGCCGCGCCGGCCCAGCGTATCGTCGCGCTGGCGCCGCACCTGGTCGAGGATGCCTTTGCCGTCGGGGCCGGTGCCGAGCTGGTCGGGGTGATCGCCGGCAGCGACTATCCACCGGCGGCGCGTGAGCTGCCCCGGGTCGGCAGCTATCGCGGCATTCCGCTGGAGGCGGTGGTCTCGGCGCAGCCGGATCTGGTGCTGGCGTGGGGCAGCGGCACCCCGGATGCGCTGGTGCGCCAGCTCCAGGCGCTGGGGATTCCGGTCTACCGCAGCGAGCCGCGGCGGCTTGCCGACATCGCCGGCAACCTGCGCGATATCGGCCTGCTGAGCGGCCATCCGGCGGCGGGGGAGCGCGCCGCCGCGCGCTTCGAACGGGCCCTGCTGGAGAGTCGCCAGCGGCTGACGCCGGCGCCGCGGGTGTTCTATCAATTGGGGCAGGCGCCGCTGACCACCCTGGCCGATGGTCAGATCGTGACCCGGGTGATCCGCCACTGTGGCGGTGAGCCGCTGTTTGCCGACGCCCCGGTGCTGGTGCCGGAGATCGGCTGGGAGGCGCTGCTGCTGGCGCGCCCTGAGGTGATTGTCGCCGCCGCGCGGGACGACGCCTGGCAGGCGTTCTGGGCCGGGCACGAGGCGCTGCCGGCGGTGGCTGCCGGCACTCTTTACAGCCTCGACCCGGACGCGATCAGCCGCCCCGGGCCGCGGCTGGCGCAGGCCGCACGCCAACTCTGTGCGGACCTTGCCGATGCCGCCGCGCGGCTGGCATCCCCCAGCCCCGGTCAACGGCAGGCCCAGTAGACGACACGCGCAGTCGTCGCGGGCTCAATGGTCGTCGTTGCGATCAATAGTCGTGGCTGGGATCAATAGTCGATACCGCGGCGGGCCTGGATGCCGGCATCGAAGGCGTGCTTGACGTCCTGCATCTCGCTCACCGTGTCCGCCATCTCGATCAGCTCACGATGGGCGTTGCGCCCGGTGACGATCACGCTCTGCTCCGGCGGCCTGGCGGCGATCGCCTGGCGCACCGTGTCGATATCGAGATAGCCGAACTTGAGCATGTAGGTGATCTCGTCGAGCACCACCAGATAGACCTCGGGATCGGCGAGCAGGCGCGCGGCGTCTTGCCACACCGCCTGGCAGGCGGCGGTATCGCTCTCCCGGTTCTGGGTCTCCCAGGTAAAACCGGTGGCCATGATCGATACTTCGAGACGGGGGTCATCGGCCAGCCGCTCGCGCTCGCCGCACTCCCACAGCCCCTTGATGAACTGCACCACGCCGACGCGATAGCCGTAACCCAGGGCGCGGGTCACCGTGCCCCAGGCGGCGGTGGTCTTGCCCTTGCCGTTGCCGGTGAATACCAGCAGCAGGCCGCGCTGCTGGTCGGCGGCGGCGATCTTGTCGTCGACATGGGCCTTGAGTTTCTGCATCGCGCGCTGATGGCGCTGCTGACGGTCGGTCATGCTGGCTCCTGGCTGGCGATTCCTGTCTGACGGCGAGACACGCGCGCGGGCGTCGCCTTACTCGGCGGGCGTGGTGGGCGGCGGCGGATAGCCCAGGGTCTGGGCCAGGGCGGCGGCGTGGGTGGCGATCCACTCGGCCGATAGCGGACCCCAGTCGTGGATCACGTAGCGCCCGCTGAGGTGGCGCGCGCCGGGCGTCTGCTCGAACTCGCAGCGGATATCGAGCTCGCCCAGGGCGGCGAGGGTGTCCTGGGCAGTGCGCCGCGGCATGCCGGTGGCGGCCACCAGCGCCGGGACGCTGGTGGCGAGCCCCGCGTCGATCAGGTAGGCGACGTAGAGACGGCGATAGAAGCTGGTGCGAGTCTTGCTGAGCGACATGCGCAGGGCTCTGGCTGCTGGCTGGGGGCTCATCCTACGATATGCGCGCAGCGACGACGAGCCCGCCGCGGCGGGGCTCAGTCTCCCATCACCCGCTGCATCAGCGGGCGCTGCTCGCGGTACCAGGCGGCGAAGCGCTCGATGCCGGTCTCCAGCGGCACCTGCGGCACATGGCCGGTGGCTTCGCGCAGGCGCGTGGTGTCGGCCCAGGTGCGTTCGATGTCGCCCGGCTGCATCGGCTGGAAATCGCGCGGTGCGCGGGCGTCCAGGGCGCTTTCCAGGGTGTCGATGAAGTCGAGCAGGGCCACCGGGTCGCCGCGGCCGACGTTGTAGAGCGCGTGCGGTGCGTCGGTGTCGCCGGCGGGGGCGTGTGGCAGCAGCCGCACCAGGCTCTCGACGATGTCGTCGATATAGGTGAAATCCCGCGCCATGCGGCCATGGTTGAACACCGCGATGGGGTCACCGCGCAGCAGGCGCTCGGCGAACAGGCATGGCGCCATGTCCGGGCGCCCCCAGGGGCCGTAGACGGTGAAGAAGCGCAGGCCGGTGGCGGGCAGGCGATGCAGGTCGGCATAGCTGTAGGCCATCATCTCGTTGGCGCGCTTGGTCGCGGCGTAGAGCGAGGCCGGGGTATCGACCGGGTCGCTCTCGCAGAACGGCAGCCGCTGCTGCCGCCCGTAGACCGAGCTGGAAGACGCGTAGAGCAGATGCTCGACCGCGTGGCGCTGGCACACGTCGAGCAGGTTGAGAAAGCCGGTGAGATTGCTGTGGCCGTACTGGTGCGGGTGGCTGACCGAGTAGCGCACCCCGGCCTGGGCCGCCAGGTGCATCACGTGGGTGAAGCGTTCCCGCGCGAACAGCGCATCCAGCGCGGCGAGGTCGGCGATATCCAGGCGCACGAAGGGCACCTTGCCGAGGCGTTCGAGGCGCGCCTGCTTGAGCGCCACCGCGTAATAGTCGTTGAGGTTGTCCAGCGCGACCACGCTATGGCCCTCGGCGGCGAGGCGCCGGGTGAGATGAAAGCCGATGAAGCCGGCGGCGCCGGTGACGAGAATTTTCATGCAGGATCCTGAGGAACGGGGCCGACCACGCCGGCGCTCAAGGCGCCGGCGTGGTATTGCCGCAGAGCGCCGACTGGCCGGCGTGGAAGAGTGCGCGGGTGGGCAGGATATCGAGCTTGCCGCCGCGGTAGTCGAAGGTGTGCACCGCGCTGATGTCGGCGATGTAGCGCTGCCAGTCACGCTCGCGGCCGACGATCCAGGCGTCCGGGTGGGCCTGATGCAGGGCGCAGGCATCCTGGGGCGAGCCGAGGGTCGCCAGCGGCTGCTCTAGACGTCCGGCGAACTGGAAGGTGGCCTGATAGTTGCCGTCGAAGGCCACCGGTTTGCCTTCCAGCTGCAGCTGGGCGATCAGCTCGCCCGGGCGGGTCACGTCGTAGCGCTGCCATAGCGGCGCCAGCATCAGCTGCGCCAGGATCAGCAGCGCGATGCCGCTGCCCAGCGCCAGCCCGCGGGCGGCGATACTGCGCTTGGCGGGTCGCCAGCGCCACACGATCGCCCCCCAGGCGATCAACGCCAGGCTGCCGAACAGCGACAGCGTGGTGGCATCCAGCACGCCATGGCCGAACAGCGCAAGGCCCAGCCCCATTGCCCCCAGGGCGATGATCGCCGCGGCTACCGCGCGCACCCGGCGCGGGCGCTCGTCCTCGGGTTGCGCCAGCCGGTCCATCACCATCAGCGCCAGCGCCGGCAGCAGCGGCATCAAGTAGTGAATCTGCTTGCCGCTGATCAGCGAGAACAGCACGAAGGGCACCAGCGCCCAGATCCACATCAGCCGCTGGTGACGCTGGCGCGGCCGGCGCGGCCAGGCTGCCGGCCACAGCGACCACGGGAACAGCAGCACCGGCAGCCACGGCAAATACCACCACAGCGGCCGAGCATGGGCCATGGAGTCGTGCAGGCGATCGACGCTCTGACCCCACAGCAGCTCGCGGGCGTAGGCGTGCCCACCGATCACGGCGGCGCTCAGGGCCCAGGCGGCGAGCATGGCGATGCCCAGGGTCAGGGCCAGCAGCAGGCGCCGGCGCCCGCCGGGACCCAGCGGCTCGGCGCGCCACCAGCGCAGGCCGAGCAGGATCGGGCCGAAGGTGACGAACACCGCCGGGCCCTTGGCGAGCAGGGCCAGGCCCAGCCAGACGCCGCAGCGCAGTGCGCGCCGAGGCGTCAGCGCGCCGCTCACCAGCGGGCTGATCGCACCCAGCAGGCAGGCGGTGAGCAGGATGTCGAACATCAGCGCGCCGCTGTAGAGGTTCCACATCAGCATCGCCATCAGCACCAGCGGTGCCACGCGGGCGCGGCTGCCGGCATAGCCCAGGCGCCGGGCGATGCGATAGAGGTGCTGCATCGCCACCAGCGCCGCCAGCGGCGCGATCAGCTTGGGCCACCAGGCGTTGACGCCGAACACCCCCCAGCCGGCCTGGATCAGCCAGAACAGCAGCGGCGGCTTGTCCGAGTAGGGCTCGCCGTTCATCAACGGCAGCACCCAGGAGTGGGCGTGCCACATCTCCCAGGCGACCGAGACGTAGCGGGTCTCGTCGATCGGCATCAGCGGACGCGACAGCGCGCCGATGACCGCCAGCGTCCATAGCAGGGCGATGGCCAGGGTATCGCGGTAGCGGGCGTCCCAGCACAGGGTGGGGAGGCTTAGGCTTTTCTTCAAGGTCGTCATCACGGCTCTGGGCTCTCTACCTGACTCGGCGGCTACTGTGTACGCTGAGTCTTAACGCAATATTACTGTCGTGGCGATCTGGGAAGCGTGTAGTGGGACTAACTATGGAACGCGGGGGGCCCGGCGTGCCGGGCCCGTGGCAGGCTAAGGAAGCGTTAAGCTGGTTGTGACTCAATGAGCGCGTGATAGCGTCGCCAGGAGCCTGCCATCGGTTCGCTGGCGCAGGTTCGTACGGCACGCCGGGCGGACAACGCTCTCCAGACAACGAAAAGGAAGTGGACGACGACGATGCGCGTACTGTTGGTGGAGGATGATCCGCTATTGGGGGATGGCATTCGCACGGCCCTGATTCGCGAGGGCTACGTGGTGGACTGGCTCACCCGCGGGCGCGAGGCACTGGAGGCAGTCAAGATCGAGCCGTTCTCGCTGGTGGTGCTCGACCTGGGCCTGCCGGATATCGACGGTCTGGCGGTACTCAAGGAGATCCGCCGTCAATCCGCGCTGCCGGTTTTGATCCTGACCGCCCGGGACGCCGTCGAGCAGCGCATCGAGGGCCTCGACGCGGGCGCCGACGACTACGTGCTCAAGCCCTTCGATCTGCAGGAGCTGCTCGCCCGCATGCGCGTGGTGACCCGGCGTGCCGAGGGGCGTTCGACCCAGCTCTTGACCATCGGGCGGCTCTCCATCGATGAATCCCAGCACGAGGTCACCTGGAAGGGTGAGCCGGTCGTTCTGGGGCGGCGCGAGTTCGCGCTGCTGCTCGAGCTGGCACGCCATCGCGACAAGGTGATGTCGCGGCCCAAGCTCGAAAGCCTGCTCTACGGCTGGGGAGAAGAGG
The DNA here is from genome assembly GCF_017306975.2 of Salinicola sp. DM10. Classification (NCBI taxonomy): domain Bacteria; kingdom Pseudomonadati; phylum Pseudomonadota; class Gammaproteobacteria; order Oceanospirillales; family Halomonadaceae; genus Salinicola; species Salinicola sp. DM10. Next base: position 792,973 of record NZ_JAFLEN020000001.1, on the reverse strand, counting down.
TCGGCTCCAATGCACTGGAGGTGCATGTGCACCACCTGCGGCGCAAGCTCGACAAGCAGCTGATCACCACCGTGCGCGGCATCGGCTATCGGTTGGACAGCCGCGTGGCATGACCTCGATTCGACGCTATCTGAATTGGGCGCTGGCCACGCTGCTGCTGGTGGTGATGTCGCTGGCGGTGACCGCGGCCTACTTCGTCACCCGTCACGAGATGGAAGAGATCTTCGACGCTCAGCTGAGTCTGCAGGGGCGTATCGTCGCCGGCCTGGTGACCGAGCGCACCACCTCGGACGAGTACGCTAGGATCGCCGCGCAGCTCTCCCAGCCGGGCCACTTCGCACGCTGGTACGGCAGCACCGGCAATCTGCTCACCGACCTGGCCGCGCCCGCGCTCTACGACCACGAAGAGAAGATGATCTCGCTGGGGGTGTGGAGCGACAGCGGCCGGCCCATTCTGATGGGCGCGCGCTGGCACGACGATGCCGATGGTACCAGCTTCCCTGCGCCCCGCCACGAAGGCCACCGCTGGGTCAGCTATCAGGAGCATCGCTGGCGCACCTTCAGCATGCCGATCGCCGGCGGACGCTGGCTCAGTATCGGCCTGCGCGATGCCTTCCAGAGCGAGCTGTTCAACAAGGTCGCCCTGGGCAATTTCGTGCCGCTGCTGCTGACGCTGCCGATCCTGTTGTGGCTGATGGCGCGTCTGATCCGGCGCGGCCTGGCGCCGATCGAGGAGCTCTCGCGTCAGGTCGAGGCGCGGGACGAAAAGGACCTGCGCCCGATTCGGGTCGCGGTGCCCCAGGAGCTACAGGCGCTACGCGGCGCGCTCAACGACTTCATCGACCGGCTGGGGCAGACCCTGGAGCGCGAGCGCCGCTTCACCGCGGACGCGGCCCACGAACTGCGCACGCCGCTGGCGGCGCTGAAGATTCATCTCGATAACGCGCGTTTCGGCGAACCCAGCGCGCTGGACAAGGCCTACAACGGGATCGAGCGGTTGCAGCGGGTGGTCGAACAGCTGCTGCTGCTGGCGCGCCTGGAGCTGGATGATCAGGGCGCGGCGCCAGAGACGGTGGAGCTCTCTTCGCTGGTGCTCGATCTGGCCGCCGAACTGTGGCCGCTGGCGGAGTCGCAGCAGCAGACGCTGGAGATCGCCGAGAACCCGGCGCTGAGTCTCGAGGGCAATGCCACCGAGCTGGGCATTCTCGTCCGTAATCTGCTCGACAATGCGCTGCGCTATACCCCGGAGGGGGGGCGGGTCGAAGTGGCCATGGGTCAGACTGCGGACCGGCGGCCGTGGCTGTCTATCCGCGATAGCGGCCCGGGGATCCCCGAGGCGCTGCTCGAGGCGGTGACCCAGCGCTTCCAGCGTGCCGCCGACCAGCGCATCAGCGGTAGCGGCCTGGGGCTCTCCATCGCGGTCGAGATCGCCGAGCGTCAGCAGTTGAATATGAGGCTGTCCAACCGGCCCGAGGGCGGCCTGGAAGTCAGGTTGGTGTGGGACAAGCCGGTGATCGCGCCTCGCGCGCCGGATACGGTGTGATAGAACGAGGTTGTGGCGGAGGCTGACTTGCTGGCCTTTGCCTTCGCGAGCAAGCTCGCTCCTACAGGGGGCGAGTTCGAGCTGCGGTGGCCGTTCCTACAGGGGGCGAAAACGTATGGTGCTGGCCGGTGCGACCTGGGTAGCCGTGCATCCGTTAGCTGTCTCGGATGATCTCCCCGGCCCTTGGGCCGGGGAGCGGGACTCACAAGCGCGGGGCCTTGCCGTCAGGGTCGGGCAGGGTGGTGGGGGCGACGAACAGCGGGGCGGCGTTGGGGTCGCCCTGGCACTGGGATGCGGCGCGAGCCGGGATCAGCCACCAGTCGTCACCGTTCTGCACGCCCATGTCGGTGATCTGATCACGCGCGATACACGGATAGTCCTTGGCTTGACGCTCCATCGCGAACAGCCAGCGGTCATCGCCCTGCTTGAGCCAGGCGAAGGCGCGCTGGAATTGCTGGCTGGCCGGGGTCTTGTCACCGAACTGGACGCTGGGCTGGCGCGCCTGGAGCAGGAACTCCTCGTCGAAGTCGGGCAGCGCCAGCCACGCCTGGGGCCCGGTGATCGCGGCAACCTGGGTCATCATGTCGCGCGGTGAGCGGGCGTGATCCTGCAGCGCATAGCCCCAGGTGGACCAGCTGAGCCAGAACAGCGCCAGCCAGCCGCCCAGTGCCCACAGCCCGCGGGCCGGGCGGGTCCAGGCCAGCAGGCCGACCCCCAGCGCGCCGATCACGATCCACCACGCCCAGGGGTCGACCTGATGACGCTCGGCCACCCGTGCCAGCGCCGGCAGACCGAATGCGCCGAGCATCCCGGCGAGCAGCAGTAAACCGGCGAGCAGCGCCAGCACCACGAAGGCGGCGCGATGCAGGCCGCGGCGCCGGATCAGCCCGGGCAGCAGCGGCGCCAGCGCCATCACCAGCAGTGGCAGCGTGGGCAGCATGTAGACGCCGCGCTTGCCCGGCGAGAGCGAGAAGAACACCACGATCAGGACGACCGCGCTGAGCGGCATCCAGACCCGCGCATCACTGCGTTTGAGGCGATGCCACCACGCCGGCAGCGCCCACGGCAGTGCCAGCACCAGTGGCATCCAGGCCCACGGCAGCACCTTGACGACGTAGTAGTACCATGGCTCCAGATGGGTCCAGGAGTCGGCGTAGCGCTGTCCGGTCTGCTTGAACAGGATATTGTCGCGGTAGGCGGCGAGCGCCGGGTCGCCGCTGAAGCTGGCCATCAGCATCATCGGGATGGCCCAGGCGGCGATGCAGGCGAGCATCACCCCCAGCCCCAGCAGCAGTTCCTTGAGGCCGAGGCGCACCGCGCGGCCGCGATAGCCGAACCACAGCCATGCCGGCAGCAGCGCCAGCGGCAGGATACCCACGCCCTTGGTGATCACCCCGATACCCATCGCCGCCCAGCCGATCAGCCACCAGCGTCGGGCCGGGCCGAGCAGGGCGTGGCGCAGCAGCCCGTAGGCGCCCAGGGTGGTGAAGAAGGTCAGCATCATGTCGATCTGCGCGGTCTTGGCCTGCAGCACGAACTGGAATGCAGTCAGCAGCGCCAGGCCCGACAGCAGTGCGACACGCCGCCCATGCAGGCGCCGGCCGAGGTCGACCACCAGCAGTAGGGTCCCCAGGGCGCTGAGCGCGGTGGGAATCAGAAAACCCAGGCGTACCGAGCCGGTCAACCAGATCGAGAGTGCCGAGGCCCACATGAATACCGGGGGCTTGTCGGGGTAGAGCTCGCCGCCGCGATGGGGGAACCAGAACTGGCCGGTACGCAGCATCTCCAGCGCATTGAGGGCGAAGCGCGGCTCGTCGGCGGGCCAGGGATCGCGCAGCCCGATACCGATACCCAGCAGCACGATCGCCAGCAGTAACAGCAGCAGCCAGGCGCGCCGATAGTGCGCCTGGGTGGGGTCGTCGAGAAAAGATCGCATGGTCTTGGGCATCCGCTCAGGACGAGGATTGGCTGGGTGCGGCGCTTTCGCGCTTCTCGCGGCGAATCAGCATCAGATTGCGGACATAGATGATCAGCCCGGCGCCCTGGCCGGCGATGAACACCGGGTCGCGCCGATAGAGGGCATAGGCGAGCAGCGTGGCGCCGCCGCCCAGGCTGAAGAACCAGAAGGCGACCGGTACGATGCTGCGCCGGGCGCGCTCGCTGGCCAGCCACTGGACGATGAAGCGCGCCGAAAACAGCGCCTGACCGACGAACCCGATCGCCACCCATACCCACTCGGCACTCATGCGCGGGCCTCCCCGTCGAGATGTTCGGGTGCCACCGTCGCGGCCGGGCGCTCGGTCATTGCCAGCGGCTCGATCGCCGCCGGCAGGCGGCTGCGCCGGCGCAGCCACATCACCCCGACCATGTCGACAAGACCGACCCACAGACGGTTGTTGAGACCGTAGTGCGAGGCCCCGGTGCCGCGCGGGCGGTGGTTGACCGGCAGCGACACGCACTCGCCGCCCTGGGCCCGCACCAGGGCGGGCAGGAAACGGTGCATATGGTCGAAGTAGGGCAGGTTGAGGAAGGCGTCGCGGCGTACGATCTTCAGCCCGCAGCCGGTGTCCGGGGTGGCATCGTTGAGCAGCGCCGAGCGGACCCGGTTGGCGACCTTCGACGAGACTCGCTTGAGCCAGTCGTCACGGCGATTGGTGCGGTGGCCGGCGACCATCACCACGTCGCCCCGACAGGCGCGCTCGAACAGTCGCGGCAGGTCGGCGGGGTCGTTCTGGCCGTCGCCGTCGAGGGTCGCCAGCCAGGTGCCGCGGGCGGCCCAGGCCGCCTGCCACACCGAGGTGCTCTGGCCGGCACTCTGCGCATGGCGTAGCGGACGCAGGCGTGAATCGGCCGCGGCGCGGCGCGTCAGCATCTCCCAGGAGCCGTCGCTGGAGGCGTCGTCGACCACGATCACTTCGTGCGCTATCTCCTGCAGGGCACGGGAGATTTCGTCGAGTAGCCCCGGCAGATTGCCGACTTCGTCCTTGGCGGGAATGAGAATCGAGAGCTGTGGAGAGTGCATTGACGCTGAGTTCCTGGCGATGGGACTTTTATTGGACGCTCCGCCACGCCGCCCTTGCCGCTCCTGGCAAGAGGGCGCGCCGGCCGTGCGCTGGAGACCCGCCCTTTATGAAAGGAGAGTGCGCAAAAGGCAAACGATGGCACATGTTTTGCGACCATCGAATGCGAATGTCGCCATGATCGGGGCCATGACTTAAAGGAATCTTAAGAACGCGGATTCTCAGGAACGCGGAACCCTTATCGTGCCACGCTGGCGGCTCGAGCAGAAGCTCAACTGAACAGATCCTGCTGGCGGTGAGGCGGGCGAAAATGGCGGGTGTCGAGCCCCTGGTCGGGGCGCCGCTGCAGGCCCAGGCGACCGGCGGCCCGGCGAAAGCGCTGATCGATCATGTCGACGAAGATCCCGTCGCCGCGCATACGGTGGCCGAAGCGGCTGTCGTTGCTGGCGCCGCCACGCGACTGGCGGATCAGACTCATCACCTTGCCGGCGCGCTCAGGGTAGTGGGCTTGCAGCCACGCCTCGAACAGCGGGGCCACCTCCCGTGGCAGACGCAACAGGGTCCAGCTGGCGCTGGTGGCGCCGGCTTCGGCTGCGCGTTCGAGCAGTGTCTCTATCTCGTGGTCGTTGATCGCCGGAATCACTGGCGCCAGCAGGGCGCCCACCGGGATACCCGCGGCAGCGAGCTCGCCCAGTGTCTTGAGCCGGGCCGCCGGCGAGGCGGCGCGCGGCTCCAGCGTGCGCTTGAGCTCGTTGTCCAGGCTGGTGAGGCTGATGAAGACGCGCACCAGGCGCTGCTCGGCGAGTGCGGCCAGCAGGTCGCGATCCCGCAGGATCAGGGCGCTCTTGGTCACCAGCGTGACCGGATGGCGGCACTCGAGCAGCAGCGTCAGCAGCTCGCGGGTGGTGCCGTACTCGGCCTCGATCGGCTGGTAGCAGTCGGTGTTGCCGGAGAGGTTGATCGGCTGGCAGCGGTAGCCGGGCTTGCACAGCTCCTCGCGCAGCCGCGCCGCCATCCCCTGCTTGGCGATCAGCCGAGTCTCGAAGTCGATGCCCGGCGACAGGTCCCAGTAGGCGTGGCTGGGGCGGGCATAGCAGTAGATGCAGCCGTGCTCGCAGCCGCGATAGGGGTTGAGCGAGCGGTCGAAGCCCAGGTCCGGGGAGTGGTTCCAGGAGAGTGCGCTGCGCGGCGTCTCGTGTTGGATCTGGGTGGGTATGCGTTGCGGCAGCGCCTCCTGCCACCAGCCATCGTCGAAGGCTTCGGTATGGCTCGGCTGAAAGCGGTTATGCGGATTGAAGGTCGCGCCGCGGCCCTTGAGCGGGCCCGGTGACGCGGCGTAGGGATCGCGCGGTGGGGTGGGAGACGACATGACGACTCCGTGATCGGAAGCTGTTCAAATATACAGTATCACGGGGTCGTCACGACGCAAAGTGCCGGTCGTGGAGGCATGGCGCCGCTCGTGGCGTCAGCACACCCTCACCCGGCGTTGGCCACCAATGGATGAGGCCGCCAATGGATGAGGGCGCCATCGGGATGGACAGTTACAGCGTCAGCTTGACGCCGGCCTCGACATAGCGGCCCTGGGTGTCATAGCCCTCGGCCAGGGTGTAGTCGCGGTCGAAGGCGTTATCCAGCTTGGCCGACAGTTCGACCTTCGGCGTCACCTGCCACGCCGTGCGCAGATCCACGATGCCGTAGCCGCTGACGGTGGTGTCGCCATAGGGGAAGGTGTAGCGGGTATCGCGACGGTCGCCGGCGGCGCGCAGGGTGGCGCCGTAGCGCCAGTCGCCCAAGGCGTAGTCGGCATCCAGACGGCCGAAGGTTCTGGCTCGGCGCTTCAGGCGTTCACCGCTGTCGCGGTCTTCCGGTTCCTGATGGGTCAGGCTGGCGCGCAGCGAGAGGCCCGCGTATTGCCAGCCACCGCTCAGCTCGACACCGCGGATACGCGCGCGGTCGACGTTGTAGGGCACGAAGGCCGCGTCGAAGGCGATCAGATCGTCGATCCGGTTCTCGAAGGCGCTGACGCGTGCATTCCAGGCGTCATGCTCGATGGCCCAGAACGCCTCCAGGTTGCGCGAGGTTTCGGCGTCGAGGTCGGGGTTGCTGCCGTAGGGCCCGTAGAGATCGATCAGGTTGGGCGCCTTGAAGGCGGTCGAGTAGACCAGCCCGAGGCGCTGTGCCGGTGTCAGACGGTAGGCGTAGCCGGCACTGCCGGTGGTTTCGTCGCCGAAGCGTGAATCGTCGTCGTAGCGCAGCGAGCCGCTCAGCTCATGGCGCCCGTACTCGCGCTGCAGCATGCCGTACAGGCCGTAGTTCTCGCGGCTGTCCTTGGCGTAGCGCCCGGCGAACGGGCTGGCTGAGTCGAAGTCGACATGCTCCTGGCGGTAGTCCACCCCCAGGGTGTCGACGCCGTTGGCGCGGGTGAAGCTGTGCTGGATGCCGAGTTCGTTGCGGTGCGATTCGGTGACACTATAGCGCTCGCCGGCGTAGCGCTCCTCGCGGCGCTCGTCGAAGTGCCCGGCGCTGATCGCCATGTCCCAGTCGGGCGCCAGAGCCAGATCGTAGCGCCCGCCGAAGGTCTGCAGATAGCCGTCGGTGCGGCAGTCGTTGCTGGCGGTGCTGGCATTGAGCGGGAAGCAGTCGTCGTAGTCGGCGTCGGTATCCTGGCGCAGGGCATTCAGGCTCAGATTGGCGTTGGCGCCGAAGCGGTGCGATAGCCCTAACTGAGCCCCGCCGCGCTTGAAGCCATCGCGCTCGCCGCTGGCGTCGCTGGCAAGGGCGTTGAAGCCGTCGCCGTCGCGCCGGAACAGACTGGCGTTGAGGCGGGTAGCGGCGTCACCGGTGGAAAAGAACAGGTTCTGTTTCTGCGTGTGCTGGTCGCCGGCGCGCAGGGACAGAGCCGCTTGGGTCCCTTCGCCGCCGCGCCGGGTGAAGATCTGGATCACGCCGCCGATGGCATCGGCGCCGTAGGCGGCAGCGCGCGGGCCGCGCACGATCTCGATGCGCTGGATCGCCTCGACCGGCAGGAACTCCAGGCTGGCGCCGCCGCTGGTGGCGGCATTGATGCGTACACCGTCGACCAGCACCAGGGTGTGGTCGGATTCGGTGCCGCGCATGAACAGGCTGGTAATGGTGCCGGGCCCGCCGTTCTGCGTGATTTCGATACCGGCGCGGTTCTGCAGCAGGTCGATCACGCTGTCGGCCTGGCTGCGCTCGATCTCCGCGCGGTCGATGATGGTGGTGCTGGCGAGCACGTCGGCCTGCGACTGTGGCAGCCGGTTAGCGGTGACCTGCACGTCGTCGAGCTGCTGGGCTGCGGCGCCGAGGCTTGGCAGCAGCAGGGCCATGGCGACGCCGTGGGCCATGACGGTAGGACGGTAACCCATGAAAGATGATCCCCAAACGCGTATCGGAACCGTTCTCGTACGCGGCGCAGTGGCGCCGCGGGCGGTTCCTTGTGTTGCGATGACGCGATGGGAGGGAACGGCGTGACGAAATACTCCGGCCAACGCATTCTGGGCGGCCGGCGTGCGCTGTCGTCACTGGTTTGAGCCCTCCGCATCAACCAGTGAAGAGAACGACGCCGGTCTCCGGACTCACGCGCGGTGATCTTCGATCACCCGACACCGGGCCTTCCCATGAGTGGATGGCGCGCCGCAATAGAGGGCGCCGATGCTCACAGTGGCTGGACACACAAGATCCACCGGTGTCTGACGCGATTACCGTTGCGGGGGCAGTACGGGGCTCTCACCCGTTTCCCGAACACGTCGCTCTCGACGCGCGGATTGTCGCAGCTTCTCGCCGGCCAGGGAAATCGCGCGTCGCGCGGCTCACGAGCCGTCGCTGCCAGTCTCCTGCAGTACCAGCTCCACCCGGCGGTTGCGTGCCCGGCCGGCGGGGGTGTCGTTGTCGGCCAGCGGCTCGGTTGAGGCGTAGCCGATGGCGCGCAGGCGACCGCCATCGATGCCGTCCAGACGCAGTGCGCGCACCACGGCGGCGGCACGCGCCGCGGAGAGCTCCCAGTTGGAGGGGAACTGCTGGGTCGAGATCGGCACGCTGTCGGTATGCCCTTCGACCGAGATGGTGCCCTGGAACTCCTGCAGCAGCGGGATCATCTTCTGCAGCAGCGCGCGGCCCTTGTCGCTGACGCCGACGGCGCTGGAGTCGAACAGCAGATGATCCTGGATGCGCAGATTGAAGCCGTGCGGAATCGCGGTCACCTGGACGCCGTCGATCTGCGGCAGTGTCTCGTCCACCGGGTCGGGCAGGTCGAATAGCGGCACCGCGAACAGCAGCGGTGTCATCGGCACCAGCGGCGGCGGGGCCGGTCGCGGCGCGTAGAAGCCGACATCGCTGGCCACGGGGGCAGCCGTCAGTTGGCGCGGCGGCCGATAGAAACCGATCTGGGCGGCGCTTGGGGCGGCTTTGGGAGGCACGGGTGCCGGCACCTTGAGCGCCAGCGCGACCTGGGGCGTAGCGGGTTGTTCAGGGGAGGCGAGCTGGCCGCCGTAGAGCGCCAGCATCAGCACGAAGAAGGTGACCAGTAACAGCAGCAGGTCGAGATAGCTCATCAGCCAGGAGTCGCTCTCGCTGCCACGCCCACCCTCGGCCAGGGCGTCGTCGTCGAACAGCAGTTCGGCGAAGGGGCCCCGCGCGGCGTAGTCCGTGGTGCCACTCATGAGGTCGGGGACGAGAGATCCGTGGCCGCGGCCTGGCGCGGGTCACGCATCTCGTCGCGATGTTCGACGCGGTAGGTGTTGAGCGCCTCTTCGATGAAAGCGGGCAGACGGCGTTTACTCACCATCATGATGCCTTCGAGGATCATCGTCATCGCCATCAGTCGCGCCTCGGTGCGCCGCTCCAGCTTCACCGCGATCGGCTTGAACACCAGGTTGGCGAGCAGGATGCCGTAGAAGGTGGACATCAGCGCCACCGCCAGACGCGGACCGATGATCGTCAGATCGCCGGCCTGGATCACCTCAAGCATGTTGATCAGCCCGACCAGGGTGCCGAGCATGCCGAATGCCGGGGCGTAGATCGCCATGGTACGCAGGATCTGCGCCTCGGTGCGCTCGCGCGCCTTCACCCGCACCATGCGCCAGCGCAGCATCTCGCGAATCTCCTCCTCGCGGCTGTTGGCGATCACCATCTGCATGCCGGTGCGCAGGAAGGGGTTGGTGACGCCCTCCAGCGCGCTCTCGATGGCGCGGATGTTACCGCGGCTCCAGTGGCGCGACATTTCGACCAGTTGGTCGAGGTCGGCATCGAGTTCGCTCTGCTGGGATTCGCGCCGGAACACCACCGCGATCTGGCGGCACAGGCGCTGCATCTCGGCGAGCGGATAGCTGATGAAGCTGGCGGCCAGGGTGCCGGTGAGCACGATCGCCAGCCCCGGCAGATTGAAGAAGCTGCTCGGGGCCTGAGCGGTGAAGAGCACGACGGTCACCAGCAGCAGCGCACTGGCGACCATGCCGATGAGGGTGGAGGGATTCATGGACGGCTCGCAACCTGGAAACGGGCAGGTTGGCATCATAGCCCGGGGCGGTCGCGGTCAAAGACGCTAACTGACGCGACTAACGGGCGCTTTTCGTGCGCTGTGTCAGACGCCGCCGCGCTGCGACTCGGTATGGATCTGCTGCTGGCCGGCATGCTCGATGAAGCGCACCGGGTCATCGCTGATCACGCCGTCCACGCCCCACTCCCACAGCTTGTCGAAGGCGACGGGGTCGTTGGCGGTGTAGCAGAACAGCTTGATCTCCTCGTCGGCGATCTCGCGGGCGCGCTTGACCTTCAGTTTGCGCCAGTCCAGATGCAGGCTGTAGGCGGAGAGCCGCTCGGTCTCGCGCCACCAGCGCTTGGGCGCCTTGTCGTCGAGCACGCCCAGGCGCAATCGATCCGGGTTCGCCTCCAGCGCCCGCGCTGCGGTGAGGGCGTGACGGTCAAACGAAGAGACGATCAGCTTCTCCGGTGCCAGGGCTTCCAGGGTCGGCGGCAGTGCCGCCTTGACCAGCTCGATCGCATTGCGCCCGCGGGTCACCTTGAGCTCCAGATTGAGGCCCATGTCGAGACGCTTGAGCAGTGCCAGCATTGCCTCGAGCGTAGCCATGCGCTCGCCGCGGAACTGCTCACCGAACCAGGCGCCCACGTCGAGCCGCGCGGCGCTGGCAGCGTCGAAGCGGAACAGCTTGCCGCGCCCGTTGGAGCAGCGCTTGACCCCGGCGTCGTGCCACAGCACCGGGGTGCCGTCGCCGAGCAGTTGAACGTCCAGCTCTACCCACCGGCATCCGGCCGCATGCGCGGCTTGCACCGCCGCCAGCGTATTCTCCGGCGCGCGCGCGGAGAGACCACGGTGCGCGATATAGCGGGGTCCATCGCCCGGGGTGGGCTGAGGGGACGAACTCTGTGTCATGCGTCTAGGGTCTCCGGTGAGAGGTAAGCGGGGGCTGGCCGGCGGGTGTCGCACGCAGGCGCCGGGGCGACGCCCCGAAATCAGGCTTGACCTTCGTCCACGCCGCGGTCGGCGTCAAGACGGCGCGCGGATTATTTGCGGGCGGCCCCTCGTGTTGCTTGCTCAGACAGCCGGAGAGGGCAATGTTGGTTCATTCAAAAACAAACGATTCTCATTCGTTGATAATTATGCATTTCATTTGCAATAATCCGCCGGCGTTCACGGCGGTGGCTGGAGCGCGTGACGACTCGACAAGATCGAAAACAAGAGGCGAGACATGGGATCAAAGGGAACCGGCATGGTCTGGGGCGCACTAGCGACACTGATGGCGTCGCCGGGTGTGATGGCAGACGGTGCTGATCAACAACCGCTGGTGGTGACAGCGACGCGCTCGGGTGCCGAACAGCAGGACTCCCCGCAGGTGATCCGGGTGATTTCACGCCAGGAGCTGGAACAGCAGCGACGCATCACTTCCGACTCCTCCGAGATACTCAGTAACCTGCTGCCGGACTATTCACCGCCGCGCCAGAAGATGAGCGGAAGTGGCGAGACCCTGCGCGGACGCACGCCGCTGGTGATGATCGATGGTATCCCGCAGTCCAATCCGCTGCGGCCCACGGGGCGCGAGCTGCACACCATCGACTTCTCGATGATCGATCATATCGAGGTGATCAAGGGGGCCAACGCCACCAACGGTCTGGGCGCCGCCGGCGGGGTGATCAACCTGATCACCAAACGCCCCGAGCCGGGCTCGCTCAATCAGCACTTCGAGGCCCAGCTCACCACGCCGACCTCCAAGCTGGATGGCGATACCAACAGTTACCGCACCAACTACGCGGTCAGCGGCAATCGTGGGCCGGTCGACTACCTGTTCTCGTTGAGCTACGAGGACCAGGGGCTGTTCCTGGATGGGAAGGGTGATGCGATCGGCGTCGACAATACCCAGGGCGACCTGATGAACTCCCGCGCCTACGATGTCTTCGGGAAGATCGCTTACTGGTTCGATGAAGACCGGCGTCTGCAGTTGAGTGTCAATCGCTATCGCATCGAGGGGCAGAACGATTACGTCAGCGTGCTTGGCGATCGTAACGCCGGTGTCCCCACGACCTCGCGCCGTGGCGATCCAGAAGGCTCGGCGCCCTTCAACAGTGTCTGGACCACTGGCGTCACCTGGGACGATTACGATCTCGCCGGCATGCATCTCAATGTGCTGGGCTTCTACCAGGATTACAAATCACTGTTCGGGGCGACCAACTCCGGCACCTTCCAGGATCCCGCGATTGCGCCGGTCGGGACGCTCTACGACCAGACCATGGCCGAGACTCGCAAGTACGGCATCAAGACCTCGCTGACCAAGGAGGGGCTGTGGGATGACCGGGTCAAGCTGACCTTCGGCTTCGACGCCATGCGCGACGATACCGAGCAGTATCTGTGGGGCACCGATCGCACCTACGTGCCGAAGGTGAAATACACCGATCTGTCGCCGTTCGCCCAGATCGACTTTAGCCCGATCGAGTCGCTGACCTTCTCGGCCGGGGCGCGTTACGAATACGCCAAGCTCGATGTCGATAGTTACCGCACGGTGGCCGCCAACAACGGTGTGCGGGTAGACGGCGGGTCCCCCGACTTCGACGAGACCCTCTACAACGCCGGTGTGGTATGGCGACCGGTGAAACACTGGAGCCTGTTCACCAGCTATTCCGAAGGGTTTGCCATTCCCGATGTCGGCCGCGTGCTGCGCGGTATCGACACGCCCGGACAGTCGGTCGACCGCTTCGAGAATCTGCGCCCCATCGTGACCGACAATATCGAGACCGGGGTGCGCTATGACGATGGTCGCCTCAACGCCGAGCTGAGCTATTACGTGTCGTCTTCCGACTATGGCACGCGTCTGACGACCCGCCACGATGCCTTCGTGATGCAGCGAGAGAAGACCGAGATCGAAGGCATCGAGGCGTCCGTCGGCTATCGCTTCAACGACCGTCACAGCGCCCGGCTTGGCTACTCCCACATGAAGGGACGTTACGACAGTGACGACAATGGCACCCTGGATGCCAAGCTGAACGGGCTCAACGTGGCGCCGGACCGGCTGGTCGCGAGCTGGAGCGCCCGGTGGTCTCCGCGCTGGACGTCGTTCGTGCAGATCAATCACGCTTTCGACAAGGATTTCGACGACAGCAGCAATGGCTGGGACACCGACTTCGACGGTTACACCCTGGTCGATGCCGCCGTCGGCTATCGGCTACCGGTGGGGCAGTTGAATCTCGCCGTCGCTAACCTCTTCGACAAGCAGTACATCACCTACTACTCGCAGAGTGCGCTGGATAGCCCCAATGCGGACTATATGAACGAACGCTACTTCGCAGGGCGAGGGCGGACTCTGACCCTGGGCTACAGCGTGGACTTTTGATGTCGCCGACGATATCAGCCGCGCTGGCGTGCCGAGTGATCGAGCGGACCCGCGATGAAACGTCGTGAGTTCATGGCCCGGGCGCTGGCACTGGGCGCCATGCCGACGCTGGCATTGGGTGCCATGCCGGCGTTGGCGCGCGTCGGCATCACGCGCCGGGAAGAGCCAAGCGCGCCGCGCCGAACGCAGCGGATCGCCACGCTGTTCCAGGGTGCCACCGATACGGCGGTGGCGCTCGGCGTGGTTCCGGTCGGGGTCGTGCTGTCATGGCAGTATCAGCCGATCTACCCCTATCTGCGCCCAGCGCTGGCCCAGTCCGCGCTTCTGGGGTTAGAGACACAGCCCAACCTGGAGCGGATCGCACTGCTGGAGCCGGATCTGATCGTGGCTTCGCGTTTCCGTCATCAGCGTATCGCGCCGCTGCTGTCGGCGCTGGCTCCGCTGACGCTGCTGGATGATATCTACCACTATCGATATACCCTCGAGACGATGGCGCAGGCACTCGACCGCCAGGCTCGGGCCGAGTCTCTGCAGCGGGTGCTGGCATCGCGCATGGCGGGACTACGCGCAAGACTGCAGCAGCGTTTCGGCGCGCGCTGGCCGCTGACGGTGGCACTGCTCGATGTCAGGGCCGGCGAGATTCGCAGCTACCTGGCGCCCAGCTTCGGCGGCTCGGTACTGACCCAGCTCGGGTTTGGTTGGCCCCGACAGGTCGAGGGGCAGCCTGGGGTGCTGTTGACACTGAGCGGCGTGGAGAGCCTGCCGGCGCTCGACGCCGACGTCTTCTTCCTACTGCAGCCGCGCGACCGGCCCGCACGCGAGCACTACGGACGTCTGCGCGCGCATCCACTCTGGCAGCGTCTGGCGGCGGTGCGTCAGGGACGTGTCTGGCAGGTCGATCCGGTAGCCTGGAGTCTCTCCGGGGGCATCCTGGGTGTATTTGGCATGCTCGACGACCTGGATGCGTGGCTGGATACCACCGAGGCCTCGGCATGAGCCTGCGCACGATTCTGGCTATCGTCGGACTGGCTAGCGCCGGACTGGCCATCGCCGTGGTGGTGAGCCTGATGGCGGGGGCTCACTGGTCCAGCCCGCTGCAGGTATGGCAGGCGCTGTGGTCGCCGTCACCGACCGATGTCGATGATCTGCTCATTCGTACCACCCGTATGGCTCGCACCCTGGTGGCACTGACGGTGGGCGCAGGGTTGGGCGTGGCCGGCGGTATCATGCAGACCCTGACCCGCAATCCGTTGGCATCGCCTGGGCTGCTCGGCGTCAACGCTGGCGCGCTGCTGGTGGTGGTCTGTCTGGTCACCTTGGGGAGCGGCTTGCCAGCGTGGCTGGCGAGCGGCGGCGCCTTCGCAGGCGCGGCGCTGGCGGCACTGGCGGTCTGGGCGATAGCCATGCGTCCAGCAGCCCCGAGTGGGCCGCTGCGACTGATCCTGGCCGGCGCCGCGTTGAGTGCGCTGTTCCATGCTTTCAGTCAGGCGCTGCTGGTGATCGATCAGCAGGGGCTGGATACGATGCTGTTCTGGTTGGCAGGGTCGGTCGCGGCCCGGCCGTTGACGCAGGTCTGGCCGCTGATGCTGGTCACGCTGGCGGCACTGCTGGCGTGCTGGCCCTGTCTGCGGCAGTGGAACGTGCTGGCGGCGGGGGAGGCGGTGGCAGTCGGCGCCGGTATCTCGGTGCGGCGCCTGCAACTGATCTCGGTCGTGTGTGTGGTGCTGTTGGCGGGCGCGGCGGTGGCGATGGCGGGCAATATCGTCTTCATCGGGCTGATAGTGCCGCACCTGGCGCGACGTCTGGCAGGGCCGGATCATCGCCACTGGCTGCCGCTGGCGGCGCTGCTGGGTGCCATGCTGCTGCTCGTCGCGGACGTGATGGCGCGGACCCTGATTCCGCCCCGGGAAGTGCCCATCGGCGTGATGACGGCGCTACTCGGGGCGCCGGTGTTCATGGCACTGGTGCGTCGCCAGGGGGGCCGCCATGGGTGAGGCTCGCGCGCTGCGTCTTGGACCCTTTTCGCGTGTCGTTACCTGGCGAGCGTGGCGCCGTGTGGCGCTGGCACTGTTGGTGGTACTGCTGATTCTGCTGGCCTCGCTGGCTCTCGGCGAGGCTGCCGTGTCTGCGCCGCAGTGGCTGGTGGCACTGCGCTCGCCCGATAGCGGCGCTGGCCTGATCCTGTGGCAGCTGCGCCTGCCACGGACGCTGCTAGGCGCGCTGGTGGGGGCGGCCCTGGCGCTTTCTGGCTGGTTGCTGCAGCAGGTCATGCGCAACCCGCTGGCGTCGCCGGATACCCTGGGCGTGACCGTCGGCGCCGCGACTTTGGCGGTCGGCTATCTGGCATTCTTGGCCGCCGATGTCGGCACCGCCTGGATGCCGCTGGCGGCGGCCCTGGGGGCGCTGCTCGCGGTACTGCTGGTGATGCTCGCGGCCTGGCGCGGGGGGACGACGCCGCTGCGGCTGGTGCTGATGGGCATCGGACTGTCGACGTTGCTGAGTGCGGTGACGACCTTCGTGCTGGTGTCCAGTCCGCTCACCACCACACTGTCGGCCTACGTATGGCTGACCGGCAGCGTTTACGGCGGCAACTGGTCCGATGTCGGGTGGCTCGCGGCTTGCTTCGGCGTGGCGCTGGTGGCGCTGATGCCCTTGGTGCGTCTTGCCTTGCTGGCGCCGCTGGACGACGGCTTGGCGGTGGGTATCGGGGTGCGGGTACAGTGGACACGCACGCTGTTGATCCTGCTGGCGGCGGGGTTGGCGGGTATCGCAGTGGCCTGGGGTGGGGCGATGGCTTTCGTCGGCCTGGTGGCACCGCATGTGGCGAGACGTCTGTTGCGCCAGCCGGGCGCGGCGCAGATTGCCATGGCAATCCTGGTCGGCGCGGGCATGACGATGGCGGCAGATCTTGCCGGGCGGCTGCTGTTTCCGCCGCTGGATCTGCCGGCGGGGCTCTTCGTGGCGGCCATCGGAGCGCCGTTCTTTCTGGGGTTGATGATGAAACAGGCACGCTGACGCCATGGCGACTCTCTCTGCGAACCGACTCACGCTGGGCTACCAGCGGCAGGCCATCCTGCGCGAGCTGTCGCTCGAGCTGCCGGAAGGGCGCATCTCGGTGCTGGTCGGCAGCAACGGCTGCGGCAAGAGCACGCTACTGAAAGCATTGGCTCGACTGCTGACGCCGTGGCAGGGTCAGGTCGCTCTCGACGGTGAGGATATCCGGCAGCGGCCGACCAAGGCGGTGGCCAGGACTTTGTCGCTACTGCCACAGCACCCGGTGGCGCCGGAGGGCATCAGCGTGCGTCAACTGGTGGGGTTGGGCCGCCATCCGCATCAGAGCTGGCTGGCGCAGTGGTCCGAAGACGATGAACGCGCCGTCGCGCAGGCGCTTTCGAGGACCGGCCTTCACGACCTTTCCGAGCAGCGCGTCGAGACGCTCTCCGGTGGCCAGCGTCAGCGTGCCTGGATCGCCATGGCGGTAGCTCAGGACACGCCGCTGATGCTGCTCGACGAGCCCACCTCGTTTCTCGATCTGACCCATCAGATGGAGGTGCTGGAGTTACTCGTCAGCCTCAACCGCGATGCCGGCAAGACCATTGTCATGGTCCTGCACGATCTCAACCTGGCGTGCCGCTATGCCGATCATATCGTGGCGATTCGCGCGGGCCGCGTTCACGCCCAGGGGCGGCCTCAGACGGTGATCACCCGTGAACGGGTCAAAGAGATATTCCAGCTCGAGTGCCGGGTGATCGAGGATCCATTCTTCCATACGCCGCTATGCATTCCGTTCGGCAAGGGGGCAACGTGATGATGCCGGCAGCGGCGCGGTACCCGCTTGGCCACCAGGATTGCGCTCCAGTGGCGGCCGAGCACCATCGCTATCTGCATGAGGCCTTGTGCCTCGAGTCGGCGGATGCCGCGGAGGCGGCGGCTCTATCGATGACGGCGTTCTGCGACCCCCGGCGCTGCGCTGAACTGCTGGACCGTCTGGGGCCGATTCTCGGCTCGCCCGACCGGCGCACCACCGCCTCGCTGCTGTCGAAGCGCCTGGGTTTTCTGCTCACCGGCGCGCCACTCTATCTGCTCTCGGTGTGCGATCGCGGGCTCGATCTGGCGCCGGGCAACTGCCTGATCGATATCCGCCACGATGGCCAGGCGTGGCGTTCGACGCTGCCACTGCGCTCGCTGCAACTTCAGCACTGGGCGCCGGCGGCGCGGGAGCACGCGCGTCACGATTTGTTGAAGCAGCTGTTCACCGGGCTGATCACACCGCTGTGGCAGACCCTGCGCGAGGTGGGCGGCGTGCCGCCGCGCATGCTTTGGGAGAATCTGGCGGTGCGGGTCTATTCACTCTACGAGCGCCGCCTGATCGAGCTCGAAGGCGGGCTGGTCGATGCCGCCGCGCGCCGGCGCTGTGAGGCGGACTACCGCTTCCTGCTCGAGGCCGAGCCCGAGCTGTTCGGCATCGACTTCAACCCGCTGGCGCGTTTCCATCACGCCAAGACCCGCCGCGCGGATGGCGTCGAGGTGCGCTATCGGCGCAGCTGCTGCCTCTATTACCGTGCCGCCTGCCCGGTGGCCTACTGCCAGTCCTGTCCGCTGACCCGGTCTCGAACCGAGGGGTGATGCCGGCCTCCGGGGCCGGTGGCGCGCCCGCGGCGATGGAATATGCTAGGCTGCGCGCTTTTGCCTGCCCGCGTCCGGCGGCACGCCAACAGCGTGCGTCCTCGATCGTCAGCGCGGGCGGGGCCGAGTCGATGCGTGCGGAGAGTCCGATGAAAGTCGTTCATGTGAAGAATCCCGAGAGCCGCGAGGCGTGCCTGGCCCAGCTGTGCGCCAATGTCTATGGCCGTGAAGCGGGGCTGGCGCCGCTGGTCACCTTCGCCGGAACCCTGGGTGTGCTGTTCGAGCAGGAAGCGGCACGGCTGTTCGCGCTGACCGACGATGACCGCCAGGTGCTGAGCCTGGCGCTGGTCTCCGCCGACGTCGAGGGTCGCAGCATGGAGCTGGCGATGGTTTCGACACCCCAGGGCGACGGCCATAGCGAGCACAGTGCGCGCCTGATCCGTCTGCTCGCCGAGAAGGCGCCGCTGCGCGTGCTCGCCAATGACGCCGAGGCACAGCGCTTTTTCCGTGACTGCGGCATCACCCGCTGGATCGATGCCGAGGGCGGCATGCTTGTCGGTCTGGCGCCGCGTCATCCCGAGCCCAAGGGCGGGAAGCTGCCCGGCGTGGTGCGCTTCGACGGCGACGGCATCGTCAAGACCTTCAAGGCCGACCCGGAGACCTTCGAATCCTACAAGCAGCGCTTCGTTGCCGCGCTGGAGCGCTTTCCCCACAGCGTGATCTGACCCCATCGAGCGGGCCGAGCCTCCGAGCATCAAACCGGCCCGTTCGCGGCGTGTCGCTTGACCCGGCTGGCGAATGGCGCTTGGATGAGGGTTTGGACAGGACTGAGGTATCGACAGGACTGAGGTTCGTGTCGTCCGATACCACGACGCACGCCAAGTACGCCCAGCTCAACCCGTTTCTCCACAAGGAAAGTTCATGGTCAAGCGCATTCAGTTTTCTCGCACCGGTGGCCCCGAGGTGCTCGAGTATGTCGACTTCGAACCGGCAGCGCCCCAGGCGGGCGAGGTGCGCGTCGAGAACCGTGCCATCGGCCTCAACTTCATCGATATCTATTTCCGCACCGGGCTCTATCCGGCGCCGTCGTTGCCGTCCGGGCTGGGCACCGAAGGGGCGGGGGTGGTCGAGGCAGTGGGTGAAGGCGTGACCCACCTTGCTGTCGGTGACCGCGTGGCCTATGCCCAGGGGCCACTCGGCGCCTACTCGCAGCTGCACGTGCTGCCGGCGGAGAAAGTGGTCAAGCTGCCCGAGGACATCTCCTTCGAGATCGCCGCGGCGTCGATGCTCAAGGGGCTGACGGTGCAGTACCTGCTGCGCCAGGCCTTTCCATTGGAGGGCGGCGAGACGATCCTGTTCCATGCCGCGGCCGGCGGTGTGGGCTCGATCGCCTGCCAGTGGGCCAAGGCGCTCGACGTCAAGGTGATCGGCACCGTGGGCTCTGACGAGAAGGCCGAGCTGGCCAAGCGCAACGGCGCCTGGGCGACGATCAACTACCGCAAGGAGAACGTCGCCGAGCGGGTGCGCGAGCTGACCGGCGGAGCCATGGTGCCGGTGGTCTACGACTCGGTGGGCAAGGACACCTTCACCACCTCGCTCGACTGTCTCGCCCCGCGCGGGTTGATGGTGAGTTTCGGCAACGCCTCCGGCGCGGTGGAGGGGGTCAATATCGGCATTCTCAACCAGAAGGGCTCGCTCTATCTGACCCGCCCTAGCCTCAACGGCTACGCCGACACGCCTGAGCGGCTGGATGAGATGAGCCTGGATCTGTTCGATCTGCTCGAGAGCGGCAAGGTCAAGATGGATATCGCCCAGCGTTTCGATCTGGCCGACGCGGGCAAGGCGCAGGAGGCTCTGGCGGCGCGACGCACCACCGGGTCGACGATTCTGATCCCCTGAGCCGTGCCCGCAAGCGCCGGCGCACGGCCGTCGGCGTGACAATGACCTATGCTGCAAAAGCCGGCAGCGCCTCTGGGGCGCTGCCGGCTTTTTCGCTGCTGCGGGCAGGCTCGGCAGGTGGTTTGCCTACCAAACCTGTTGCCGGGAGGGCAGCAGTGCACGACAAGGAGTCATACCCATGCAGGATGCCTATTGGGTCTTCGCGGTCCTCTTTCTGACCCTGGTCGCCTTCGTCTGGGGCCGCTTTCGTTACGACATGGTGGCCATGGCGGCGCTACTGGCGAGCGTGCTGCTGGGGCTGGTGCCCGCCGATCAGGCATTTTCCGGCTTCGGCCATCCGGCGGTGATCACCGTCGCCGCGGTGTTGATTCTGAGTCGTGGCTTCGAACACGCCGGCGTGGTCGACTGGATCGCCGAGAAGACGCTCAAGGCCGGTAGTCGCCCGATCTGGCAGCTCTCGGTGCTCACGGCGACGGTGATCCTGCTCTCGGCGATGATGAACAACGTCGGTGCGCTGGCGCTGCTGCTGCCGGTGGCGGTGCGCGTCGCCCGCGAGCACGACACCTCGCCTTCGCTGCTGCTGATGCCGCTGGCCTTCGGCTCGCTGCTGGGCGGGCTGATCACGCTGATCGGCACGCCGCCCAATATCATCATCAGTGCCTTCCGCGCCGGGCAGGGCGAGGGCCCTTTCAGCATGTTCGACTTCGCCCCGGTGGGCGGCGCCGTGGCGCTGGCGGGGTTCGCCTTCATGATCCTGCTGGGTGGGCGGCTGACGCCGCAGCGCCAGGGCCAGGCATCCGCCGACGAGCTGTTCGAGACCTCGGCCTATCTCAGCGAGCTGCACGTCAACGAGGACGCCAAGGCGGTGGGCTGGGGCCTGCGCGAGTTGCGCGAGGTGTGCGGCGACCCGGTGCCGGTACTGGCAGTGCTGCGTGGCGAAGAGCGTTATTCCGGCCACCGCTTCTTTGGGCCCCTGGCCGCCGGCGACATCCTGCTGCTGGAGGCGGGCCCGGAAGATCTCAAGCTGCTCGAGGACAAGGCGGGGCTGAGCATCAGCGCCAGCGGCGAGGATGACGAGGACAGCGCCGCCGCGCCGCCCCGGCTCGATGCCGACGAGCTGCAGCTGGTCGAAGTGGTGGTGCGCAACGACTCGATGATGATCAACCGCACCGTCTCCCAACTGCGCCTGCTCAACCAGCACGGCCTGCATCTGGTGGCGGTCTCCCGCGATGGTACCCGGCTCAAGCAGCGCCTGCGCGAGGTGCGCTTCCAGCCCGGCGATGTCCTGCTGCTGCAGGGCGACGAGAACAACCTGAGCGAGAGCCTGTCGACGCTGGGTTGCCTACCGCTGGCCAGTCGCAAGCTGGCGCTGGGGCAGCCGCGCCAGCTGTGGCTGTCGGTGGGCATCTTCGCGCTGGCGATCGCCGCCATGGTGTTCGATCTGCTGCCCGCGGCCATCGCCATGTCGCTGGCGGCGCTGATCACCCTGGCCCTGGGCGTGCTGCCACTGCGGGAGGGGTATGACGCGATCGAGGGCTCGGTGATCGTGCTGCTGGCGGCGATGCTGCCGGTGGGCAAGGCGCTGGAGACCAGCGGCGGGGCGCAGATGATCGCCGACGCCATGATGTCGGCGGGCAGCGGCTGGCCGCCGGTGGTCACCCTGACGGCGCTGTTCGTGTTGACCCTGCTGCTCTCGAACGTCATCAACAACGCCGCCGCGGCGCTATTGATGGCGCCGATCGCGGCCAATCTGGCCAGCGGCATGCAGGTCTCGCTCGATCCGTTCCTGATGGCAGTGGCGGTGAGCGCCTCCTGCGCCTTTCTCACCCCGATCGGGCATCAGTCCAATACCCTGGTGATGGGGCCGGGGGGCTATCGTTTCCGCGATTACTGGAAGCTGGGGCTGCCGCTGTCGGCGGTGGTCACGCTCACCGCGATTCCTCTCATCTTGCTCATTTGGCCGCTATCATGAGCGCAGCTTCCGTCAGCCGTGATGTTCCGCGATCCGCCATCGCGACCCGCTTGCCGAGAGACCTGCAATTTATGGCCACCATCGATTTTTCTATGCTCGATGTCTCCACGCTCGATGTTTCCACGGCGCCCGCTCGGGCTAGCGCCGTCGTTCGCGACCACCTGCCCGGTGCCGATTCATCCCGCGCTGATCCGCCGCCGGTGCCGTCTGGGCGTGCCGCACTCGGGTGGCGGCCGTTGCTTGCCGCGCTCGCCACGGGGCTACTGCTGGCCGGCTGCGCCATGCCCCAGGCCACCCAGACGGACGCCGCGCCGGCCGCGACCAGTACCACCGGCAAGGCTGCCGGCAAGCGCAAGGGGCCGGGACCGGTGGTAGCGCATACGCGCGAGCCACGCCCGGTGCCCAACCAGCGCCGCCGGGTCGGCGAAGCGACCTACTACGCGCCCTATTTCGAAGGGCGGCTGACCGCCAGCGGTGAACCCTACGATGGCCAGGCGATGACGGCGGCGCACAAGACGCTGCCGTTCGGCACCCGGGTCAAGGTGACGCATCTGAGCACCGGGGACAGCGCCATCGTGCGTATCAACGACCGCGGGCCTTTCGTCCCCGGGCGGATCATCGACCTGTCGCAGCGGGCCGCCGAGAAGCTGGGGCTGATCGATGACGGCACCGCCGACGTCCAGCTGCAGGTGCTGGAGCAGTAGTCGGATCGTCATCGGCTGCCAGCCCGAGCCTCTCAACGCGCACCGGGCGCGCAAAAAAAACGCGGCCCCGTTCTCGAACGGGGCCGCGGCCTTTGGGGAGAGAGAGGCTGGGGATCATTACTGCTGGCCCCCAGCCCCTATTCACGCCGGCGTGGTGTGGGTCTGGCGCTCGTGGTTGGCACTCGGCTGCTGGCTGGTGAAGGCGTCGAAGTCGAAGTCGTCGACCGTCAGCATGTCCAGCACCTCGGCCTCGTGGGCGCGCATGAATACGGCATCCTCCTCGCTCAGCAGGCCGGCTTCGAGACCCGCTTCGATCCACTGCTCGGGGTGCAGCGCGGCTTCCGGCAGTTCGCGCTTGGCGCGCGCCTTGGCCAGCGTGCGATAGATCGTCTCGGCGCGCTCGGCGTTGGCCAGCAGCGCGTTGTAGCGCGCCAGCGGGTTCTCCTGCTGACCCTCTTCCCAGCTGTCCCAGGTATTGCGGGTGAGCTTGTGACGCAGCGCGGTGTCGGTGGAGATCGCCTTGGCGATATCGCGGGTCAGGCTGTCCTGCGGCTTGTGCCAGCGGCGCCCCAGCGGCATCGTGATGCCAGCGAGCAGATGGGCCAGGGCGCGGTTGGGCAGGTTCTCGTAGAGCTCCACCAGGGCCTGCTCGGCGCGGTTGAGCAGGAAGCGGCAGCTGTAGTGGAACAGCGCGGCTTCACCGTCGACCCGGTCACTGTCGTGCCACTGCTTGAGCACCATCGACAGCAGGTAGAGGTTGGAGAGCACGTCGCCCAGGCGCGCCGAGATCATCTCACGCTGCTTGAGCTTGGCGCCCAGGCTGGCCATGGCGGCGTCGGCGCACAGCCCGAACGCGGAGGAGAGGCGTGCCACTTCCTGTGCATAGGGCTTGGCCAGGGAGTCGAACGGTACCTCGGCGCGGCCGAGTCCCAGTGCCTGGGTGAAGGCGCGCGCGGCGTTGCCGAAGATCAGCCCGGTATGGCGGAAGAAGAGCTTGTCGAACGCCGCGAAGTCATTGCTGTCCTTGGCCGCCAGCTCGTCGAGCACGTAAGGATGGCAGCGGATCGCGCCCTGACCGAAGATCATCAGGTTGCGGGTCATGATGTTGGCGCCCTCGACGGTGATCGACACCGGCGTGGCACTGAAGCCGATCCCCAGGTAGTTGCGCGGCCCCAGGGTCACGGTACGCCCGCCATGCACGTCCATGGCGTCGATCATCATCTCGCGCTGGAATTCGGTCAGCTGGCTCTTGAGGATCGCCGAGGGCACCGCCGGCTTGACCCCGTGGTCGATGGTGTTGGCGGTCTGCATCACCGCGGCCTGGGAGATATAGGCCTTGGCGGCGAGACGCGCCAGCGGCTCCTGCACCCCCTCCATGTCGGCCACGGCGATGTTGAACTGGCGCCGGATCCGCGCGAAGCCGCCGGTCCAGCCCACCGCGTAGCGCCCGGTGCCGGCAGCGCCGGAGGGCAGGGTGATGCAGCGCCCCACGGAGAGGCACTCGACCAGCATGCGCCAGCCCTGGCCGGCCATCTCCAGCCCGCCGATCAGGTAGTCGAGCGGGATGAACACATCCTTGCCGCGGATCGGACCGTTCATGAACGGGCTGCCGATCGGATGGTGACGGCGGCCGATCTGCATGCCTTCGGTCTCACGCGGGATCAGCGCACAGCTGATGCCGATATCGCTCTCGCCGCGTTCGAGCAGGTTGTCTGGGTCGAACATTCGGAAGGCCAGGCCGACCACGGTGGCGATCGGGGCCAGGGTGATCCAGCGCTTCTCGAAAGTGAGCTTGAGGCCGAGCACTTCCTTGCCTTCGTGCATGCCGCGGCAGACGATACCCACATCGGGGATAGAGGTCGCGTCGCTGCCGGCGCGCGGCCCGGTCAGCGCGAAGCAGGGGATGTCACGGCCGTCGGCCAGGCGCGGCAGGTAGTGGTTCTTCTGTTCTTCGGTGCCGTACTTGAGCAGCAGTTCACCCGGGCCGAGCGAGTTGGGCACGCCGACGGTGCTCATCAGGGTCTCGTTGAAGGCGAGCTTCTGCAGTACCGCCGACTGCGCCTTGGCCGAGAACTCGAGGCCGCCATAGGCCTTGGGAATGATCATGCCGAAGAAGCGCTCCTTCTTCAGATAATCCCACAGCTCGGGGGGCATGTCGGCGCGCTCGCGGGCGATCTCCCAGGCGTTGCACATGCCGGCGGCGACCGCGCACTGGTGATCGATGAAGGCTTGCTCCTCGTCGCTCAGGCCGGGGTTGTCGAACGCCAGCAGGCGTTTCCAGTCCGGGCGGCCGCTGAACAGCTCGCCGTCCCAGGCGACGGTGCCGGCATCCAGCGCCACGCGCTCGGTCTCGGAGACCTTGGGCGCGATCTTCTTGAACACCTTGAACAGACGTGGCGACAGCCACAGCCGGCGCAGCGGCTTGAGCCCGCAGATGGCGATGCCGGCGGCGGCGATCAGCAGCACGACGCCGATGATCTCGGCATCCAGAACCAGCCCCAGTACGCCGAGAACGGCGAGTACCGCGACGGCCGGCAGGGCGCCGGCCTCGCGACGCATGACGACCAGACAGCCGACGATGGCGGCGACGAGAAGCAGCAGTGTGATCATGGCGAACTCCGCAGGAGAAGACGTCGGGAGTGCCGGCCGCAGACACCGCTGCGGGGGACGCTCCCACAAATTCAGACGAGCGTTTGAATTTGGTTTTCAGACTAGCGGATCGCAGGCCGGCTGGCTAGCGTCACGGCTCTTATCCTTTTGGGCTAGGCGGGCTCGCTTCAGCGTGCCTGACCGCCTGCCGATAGGCTCCTAGACGAGTCGAGGGCACACTAGGGGCGCAGAGACATACGACGCGATGGCCGTCGTCGATCACCGGTCACCATCCATCGATCGCACGCGATCCTCAACGGAAGCCTGAATGAAACTCCTCTTGCGTCTCGTGGCCCTGGGTCGGCGCTCGTACAGCATGAACTTCGACCTGCCCCGGTATCGATTCCTGCGTTGGCTCAACGGCTGCGATCGTGCGTTGCCGGACGAGGTGATAAAAAGGCTCAGTGGTGGCGCCATCATGCATCTGCCGCTGCTGTTGGCGGGGATGACGTGCACCTTGCTCGCCGGCGTGGCCATGCTGATCACCACTCCATCGCCGTTCATGCTGGCCTGGGTGATATTGAACCTGGGGCTGATGGCCGGCCGAGTCCTGGAGTACCACTGGCGTCAGCGACGCGCGCAGCGCGGCCAGAGCGCGCCGGTGGACGGGATTCTCATTCTCGTGCTGCTATGGGCGCTGTCACTGGGCGGGCTCGGTGTCTATGCCCTCATGGAGGCGCCACCACCGCTGCAGCTGGTCGCCATCGGTACCTTGCTGGTGGTATCCAGCTCATTTCCCGCCCTGTGCATTGGCCGGCCGCGGCTGTCGGTCCTGCTGGTGCTGCTCGCCGATGTGCCGCTCAAGCTGGCGGTGCCGTTCCAGGCGGAGGGTGCCTACTGGATCTTCGTCGCCCAGGGGCCGGTCTACTGGCTGGCCACGCTATGGTTCAGCTGCTATCTCAATGGCTTCGCCGAGCGGGCCCTGTTGGGGGAGAGCCGCAGCCGCTTCCAGGCGGAACACGATTATCTGACCGGCCTCCACAATCGTCCCGGCTTCTATCGCCGGGTCGATGACTTGCGCCGCAGTGTCGCGGGCGCGCTGCCAGCGACGCTTTACTATATCGATCTGGACGGCTTCAAGCAGATCAATGACCACCAAGGCCACGAGGCCGGCGACGCCCTGCTGGTGGACGTGGCGGCACTCCTTCAGCAGGTGTTGCGTCAGCAGGATCTCGTCGTGCGCTGGGGTGGGGACGAATTTCTGCTGCTACTGTCCGGCGCCAGCGAGTTCCTGGCGTCGGAGATCGCCGAGCGCCTGCTGGCGACCATCAAGGCGCTCGACAAGACCTATCCCGGGGTGGGGATGAGCATTGGCATTGCACGCGAGGCCGACCTCCGTCAGTTGGACGCCGAGCGGCTGATGAAGCTGATCGATCGCGCCGATGCCGCCCTCTATCAGGCCAAGCGCGCCGGCAAGGGGCGCTATCGTCACGCCGGTTGAACGCGGCGAGCCTTACTCCTCGCCAGCGCTCAGTCGGCGTGCTCAGTCGGCGTGCTCGTTGGCCAGCTGCCGCGGGCGCAGGCGCCGATGCAGGCGGTCGAGATAGAGATAGACCACCGGCGTGGTGTAGAGCGTGAGCAGTTGGCTGACCACCAGACCGCCGATGATGGTGATCCCCAGCGGAGCACGCAGGGCGGCGTTCTCGTCGGTGCCCAGCAGCAATGGCAGGGCGCCCAGAATCGCCGCCAGGGTGGTCATCATGATCGGACGGAAGCGCACCAGGGCGGCGTGACGAATCGCCTCCAGCGGGCTCATGCCTTGCTCGCGCTCGCAGATCACGGCAAAGTCGATCAGCATGATGGCGTTCTTCTTGACCACCCCGATCAGCAGGATGATGCCGATCAGCGCGATCAGCGTGAACGGCGTATCCAGCGCCATTAGCGCGAGCAGCGCGCCGACCCCCGCCGAGGGCAGCGTCGAGAGAATCGTCAGCGGGTGGATATAGCTCTCGTAGAGGATGCCCAGCACCAGGTAGACGGTGACCAGCGCCGCCAGGATCAGCCACGGCATCGCTTCGATGCCGCTCTGGAAGGTGCCGGCGCTGCCTTCGAAATCGACCTGGATCGCGGTGGGTGGGCGCAGCGCGTCGACCGCTGCGCGAATGCGCGCGGTGGCCTCGCCGAGGGAGACTCCATCCTCAAGGTTGAACGAGATCGTCGTGGCAGCGAACTGCCCCTGGTGGTTGACGCTGACAGGTGTGGTGCTGCGTTCGATATGACTGAACGCTGAGATCGGCACCAGAGTATCGTCCTTGCCGCTGACGTAGAGATCGCCGATCGCCTCCGGCGCCTGGCGATAGGGCGCCGCCACCTCCATCACCACGTAGCGCTGTTCGTCGGCGTCGTAGAGGCTGGCGACCTTGCTCTGGGCGAAGGCCTGGCCCAGGGCGGTATCGATGCTGCGCATGTCGACGCCCAGGCGCGCGGCCAGGTCGCGATCCACCACCAGCTTGGCCGACTGCCCCTCGCCGCGGTTGTCGCTGTCGATGGCGGTGATGCCGTCGACGCTCTCCATCGCCGTCTGCACCTTCTTCGACCACGTGCCTAGCAGGGCCAGATCATCGCTCTTGAGCGTGATTTCGTACATCGAGGCGCTGGTCGAGCGGCCGCCGACGCGGATGTCCTGCAGCGGGAACATGAAGGTGCTGACCCCGGGCATGCCCTGGAGACCGGCCATCAGGCGGTTGCCGATGGCCTGGGTCGACTGGGTGCGCTGCGGCTTGAGAGTAATGAACAGCGTCGCCGAGGCGCCGCCGCGGCCCGGGCCGCGACCGCCCATGAAGCCCAGCACGCTGGCCACCGCGGGGTCGGCGGTGAGGCGCTCGCGGACCTGGCGCAGCTTGTCCGAGGCAGCGTCGAACGACAGCGCCTGGTCGGCGCGCATGGTGCCGAGCAGACGCCCGGTGTCCTGCTCCGGCACGAAGCCCTTGTCCACCGCGACGTAGAGATAACCGTTGAGCACGATCACGCCGAGCAGCGACAGCAGCGTCAGCCGGCGGTGTCTGAGCGCGATGTCCAGGCTGCGTGCGTAGAGGTCGAGACAGCGCCGGCCGAAGCCGGCGAGCGCCCGCGACCAGCGCGGCTCCTGGGCGCGGCTGGGCTTGAGCCAGCGCGCGCAGAGCATCGGCGTCAGCGTCAGCGAGACCAGCAGCGATACCGCGATGGCCAGTGATAGCGTGACCGCGAACTCGTGGAATAGCCGCCCGATGAAGCCGCCCAGCAGCAGCAGCGGGATGAACACTGCCACCAGCGAGACGCTCATCGCGGTGACCGTGAAGCCCACCTCGCGGGCGCCATCCAGCGCCGCCCGCAGCGGCGGTACGCCGCGTTCGATATGGCGCGCGATGTTCTCCACCACCACGATGGCGTCGTCGACCAGAAAGCCGATCGAGACGATCAGCGCCATCAGCGACAGGGTGTCGAGGGAGAAGTCGAACACCCGCATCATGGCGAAGGTGCCCACCAGCGAGACCGGAATGGCGACGCTGGGGATGATGGTGGCGCGGGCGTTGCGCAGAAAGAGAAAGACCACCAGTACCACCAGCGCGATCGCCAGCAGCAGCGTCAGCTGGGTCTCGTGCAGCGACGCCTGGATACCCGGCGCGCGGTCGAGCTCGACGCTGAGATTGACATCCCCCGGCAGCGCCGAGCGGATAGTGACGAGCCGCTCGCGCACCCCGGCGATGGTCTCGATAATATTGGCCCCGCTGGCCGCGCTGACTATCAGCAGTACGGCCGGGCGGTCGTTCTGGAAACCGACGTTGTAGCGATCCTCGACCCCATCGCGAATGGTGGCGACATCGCCCAGGCGTACCTCGGCGCCATCCGTGCCGCGCTTGATCACCAGTTGGTCGTAGTCGCTGGCTTCGAGCAGCTGCGAGTCGGTGTCGATCTCCCAGCGGTGGTCGATGTTCTGGACGAAGCCGGTGGGCGACTGGGTGGTGGCGGCGCGCAGCGCTCCGGCCACCGCGTCCAGGGTGATACCGGCGTGGTTGAGCCGGCGCGGGTCGAGGGCGACGCGCACCGCCGGTGACGAGCTGCCGCCGACGCTGACGTCGCCGACGCCCTGGACCTGGGCGATGGGTGGCGCAATCTGGGTATCGGCGAGGCGGTAGAGCTCGCCGGTGGGCAGGGTGTTGGAGGTGACCGAGAGAATCAGTACCGGTGCCGCCGAAGGGTTGAGCTTGCGGTAGCTGGGGCGGCTGGTCATGGCGCTGGGCAGCAGCGGCTGGGCATCGTTGATCGCCGCCTGGACCTCCTGGGCGGCGACGTTGATGTCCTTGTCGAGATCGAACTGGACGATGATCCGGCTCGAGCCGCTGCTGCTGCTGGAGGTCATCTGGGTGATCCCGGGAATCCGCCCCAGCGAGCGCTCCAGCGGGGTCGCCACGCTCGACGCCATGGTCTCCGGGTTGGCGCCGGTAAGATTGGCGATCACCAGAATGGTGGGAAAGGAGACGTTGGGCAGCGGCGCCACCGGCAGTCGCTCGTAGGCCAGCGAGCCCAGCATCACCACCGCCAGCGCCAGCAGCAGGGTGGCCACCGGGCGACGGACGAAGGGGGCCGAGAGACTCATGCCTCAACCTCGTCGGCGGCCGTGTTCGGCGCGTCTCGCCGCCAGCGCGCCGCCTGGCGGTCGAAGAACAGATACACCACCGGCGTGGTGAACAGCGTCAGCAGCTGGCTGAAGAGCAGCCCGCCGACCATGGTCAACCCCAGCGGCTGGCGCAGCTCGGCGCCGTAGCCGCTGGCGAACATCAGCGGCAGCGCCCCGAGCAGGGCGGCACAGGTGGTCATCATGATCGGCCGGAAGCGCAGCAGCGCCGCGGTATGGATCGCCTGGGCCGGGGCCATGCCGCGCTCGCGCTGCGCCTCGAGGGCGAAGTCGATCATCATGATCGCGTTCTTCTTGACGATACCGATCAGCAGGATGATGCCGATCACCGCGACCAGACCCAGCGCGCCGCCGCTCAGCTGTAGTGCCAGCAGGGCACCGATCGCCGCCGAGGGCAGGGTCGAGAGAATCGTCAACGGGTGGATGAAGCTCTCGTAGAGAATCCCCAGCACGATATACATGGTGACGATGGCGGCCAGGATCAGCCACAGGGTATCCCCGGTGGAATCGTTGTAGGCCAGCGCCGCGCCGCGATAGCTGAGCGTGGTCTGCGCGCTCAGGCTCTCCTGCGCCGCTTGGTCGACCGCAGCGAAGGCCTGCGACAGTGAGTAGCCATCGGCGACGGCGAATGACATCAGCGCCGAGGGGAACTGGTTCTGTCGCTGCAGCGAGAGCGGGGTGGTGGTCTCGTGCAGGCTGACCAGAGTGGTCAGCGGGATGCGTTCGTCATCGGCATTGATCACGTAGAGCCGCGAGAGCGCTGCCGGGCCATCGCTGTCGGCGTGGTTGGCGGCGAGCACCACCCGGTACTGGCTGGCCTGGGTGAAGATGGTCGAGACCAGGCGCTGGCCGAAGGCATCGTAGAGCGCGTCGTCGATATCGGCGACGCTGACGCCGAGACGCCCGGCACGGGCGCGGTCGATGGTCACCTGGAGCTTGCGCCCGGCGTTCTGCACGTCGCTGGAGACGCCGGCCAGTGCTGGCGCCTGACGCAGCCGGGCGAGCAGCTTGGCGGCGTCGGCGTCCAGGGTGGCGCGGTCACCCTGGGTCAGCGCGAACTGATAGGGATAGCGGCTGATGGTGTCTTCCAGGGTCAGATCCTGGACCGGCTGCAGCGCCACCGTCAGCCCGGGTATGCCCTGACTCGCCTGGCGCAGCCGGGCGAGCACCGTTTGGAGGTCGTCGCGCGCATCCAGCGGCTTCAGGTTGATCGTCACTCGGCCGCTGTTGAGAGTGGTGTTGGTGCCGTCGATGCCGATGCTCGAGGAGAGACTCGCCACCGCCGGATCGGCGAGCAGGCGGTCGATCAGCTGCTGCTGGCGGACCGACATGGCGTGGAACGAGGTCGACTGGGTGGCGGTGGTGATGCCGCGGATCACCCCGGTGTCCTGTACCGGAAACAGTCCCTTGGGGGTGAGCGTGAACAGCAGCCCGGTCACCGCCAGGGTGGCCACGGCCACGCCAAGGGTAAGGCCCTGGTGGCGCAGCACCCAGTTCAGGGCGTGCTCGTAGCCACGGGTCACCCGCCCGAACAGACCCTGGCGGCCGCGTACCAGCGCCTCGTCATCACTCTCCTCGACCGCCTCCGGACGATGCTTGAGCCAGCGCGCGCAGAGCATCGGGGTCAGCGTCAGCGAAACGAAAGCCGAAATCACGATCGAGATCGCCAGGGTCAGTGCGAACTCGCGGAACAGCACCCCGACCACGCCGCTCATGAAAACCAGCGGAATCAGCACCGCCAGCAGTGATACTGTCAGCGAGAGAATGGTGAAGGCGATCTGGCGGGAGCCCTTGAGCGCGGCGGCCAGCGGCCGCTCACCCTTCTCGATGTAGCGGGTGATGTTCTCCAGCACCACGATGGCGTCGTCGATGACGAAGCCGGTGGCGATGGTCAGTGCCATCAGGGTGA
This sequence comes from Salinicola sp. DM10, assembly GCF_017306975.2. Taxonomy (NCBI): domain Bacteria; kingdom Pseudomonadati; phylum Pseudomonadota; class Gammaproteobacteria; order Oceanospirillales; family Halomonadaceae; genus Salinicola; species Salinicola sp. DM10. The sequence continues at coordinate 761,178 of NZ_JAFLEN020000001.1, read as the reverse complement.
GGTTGTTGAGACTGAAGCCGGCCAGCTGCATGGCGCCGAAGGTACCCACCAGCGACAGCGGCACCGCCAGGCTGGGGATCAGCGTGGCCGGGATGTTACGCAGAAACAGGAAGGTGACCATGACCACCAGCGCAATCGCCAGCATCAGCTCGAACTGCACATCCTTGACCGCGGCGCGGATGGTGGTGGTGCGGTCGGTGAGCACGCGCACGTCGACGCTGCCGGGCAGCGTGCGTTCCAACTGCGGCAGGGTGCGCTTGATGCTGTCGGCGACCGCGACCACGTTGGCCCCGGGCTGGCGCAGCACGTCGATCAGGATCGCGCCGTCCTGGTTGGCACGCGCCGAGAGATAGGCGTTTTCAGCCCCTTCTTCGACCTCGGCGACATCGCCCAGACGCAGCACACCGTTGGCATCGCTCTTGAGTATCAGGTCGCGATAGCCGTCGGCGGAGAGCAGCTGGTCGTTGGCGTCGATGGTATAGGCGCGGTAAGGGCCGTAGAGGGTGCCCTTGGCCTGATTGACGTTGGCCGCGGCGATGGCGCTGCGCACCGCGGCCAGATCGAGGCCGTGGGCGGCCAACTGGCGCGCGTCGACGCTGACCCTTATCGCCGGCTGGTGGCCGCCGGCCAGTTTGACCTGACCCACGCCGCTGATCTGGGCGATCTTCTGCGCCATGCGCGTGTCGACCAGATCGTAGACCCGGGTCAGCGGCAGGCTCTTGGAACTCACCGCCAGGGTCATGATCGGCACGTCGGCGGGGTTGACCTTGCTGTAGCTGGGCGGGCGCGGCAGATCGTCCGGCAGCAGGGTCTCGGCCTGGCTGAGCGCGGCCTGAACCTCCTGCTCGGCGACTCCCAGGTCCGAGTCGAGGGCGAAGCGCAGGGTGATCAGCGAGGCACCGCCGGTGCTGGTCGAGCTCATGTCCTCGAGGCCGGCGATCTCGCCCAGCTGATCCTCCAGCGGCGAGGTGACGTGGGAGAGCATCACGTCCGGGCCGGCGCCGGGGTAGAGCGTGGTCACCTGGATGGTGGGGAAGTCCACCTCCGGCAGCGACGAGATCGGCAGCAGGCGATAGGCCAGGGCGCCGGCGATCAGGATCGCCAGCATGATCAGCGAGGTGGCGACCGGGCGCAGGATGAACAGGCGAGAGGGATTCATGAGGCGCTGCCGTCCGCGCCTCCTGCCGGCGCGGCCGAGGCCGCCCCTTGGGTGGCGCTGGTCTCGGCGCCATCTCCGCCGCTATCTTCGCCACTATCTCCGCCGCTATCACCAGCGTTATTGCCACCCGGCTCATCAGCGCTGGCGCTGCCACTGTCGTCGGTGGACTCCCCCGGCAGGGCATCGCTGACCACACGCACCTTGGCGCCGTCGCGCAGGCTGTCGACGCCGTCCACCACCACGCGCTCGCCGGCGTCGAGGCCGCTGGCGATGGCGCTCTGGTGGTCCTCGCTGGCACTCACTTCGACCTCGCGGCGGCTGACGCTGTCATCGGCGTTGACCACGTAGACGTAGTCGCCGTTCTGGCCGGTCTGAATCGCCGGTTCGGGTACGATCACGCGGTCGCGCAGGGTCTGCGAGATCAGGCTGACGTCGACATAGGCGTTGGGGTAGAGGCCGCCGCTGGGGTTGTCGAGGGTGGCGCGCAGGCGAATGGTACCGGTGGCGCTGTCGATGCGGCTATCGACGCTGGTCAACTGGCCGTTGACGGTCTGGCCGTCGGGGCCGGTCACGCTCACCGCCGGATGTTCGCCGGCTGCCAGGCGCGCCCGCACGGTGTCGACGTAGCGGCTGGGCAGCGAGAAGATCACCGAGATCGGGTCGAGCTGGGTCAGGGTGACGATGGGGTCGCTGTCACCCAACTGCACGATATTGCCGGGATCGACGTTACGGATACCCACCACGCCGCTGAAGGGCGCGGTGATCCGGGTGTAGTCCAGCTGCACCTGGGCGCTGTCGACCGCCGCCTGGTCGGCGGCCACGCTACCTTCGTACTGACGCACCAGCTGGCGCTGCTGCTCGAGCTCCTGACGCGAGACATAGTTGGTGGAGATCAGCTTCTGATAGCGCGCCAGATCCTCCTGCGCCGAGGCCAACTGGGCCTGATTCTGGCGCAGCTGGCCCTGGGCCTGGGCCAGCGCCGCCTGATAGTCGCGCGGGTCGATCCTTGCCAGCAGCTCGCCTTTCTCCACCCGGTCGCCTTCGTTGAAGTCCACCTCGGTCAGCTCGCCCTCGACCCGGGTGCGGATATCGACGCTGCGCAGCGGGCGTACGGTACCCAGGGCGCTGAGGCGCAGCGGCAGATCGCCGCGGCTGGCGCTGACCGCCGACACCGCGGTGGCCGGGGCACCTGCGCGGGCGGGCGGGGTAGCCTTGTCCGCCGGGGCCAGCAACAGGTGATAGGCGACCCCGGCGAGCACCACCAGCAGCAGAATCAGCAGCAACCAGCGCAGCGGACGACGAGGGCGTTGAGTAGGCGAAGACGACATGGGCGGCGGCAATCCTTGGACGGCGTTCGTGATGAGCCTGCGCCAGAAGCGTAGACGCAAACCGTGACAGGCTAAACAGATTCGCAGTCTAACGGAACAGTGTTCACGAAATGCGCAACCTGCACACACGGGTTCGATCCTCGGAATCTTGGCCGTGCGACGACAAAAAAGCCCGACCATCGTGGCCGGGCTGAAGACTCGGAAACGCGAGAAAAAGAGGGTCAGGACGCGCGTGCCGGCGTCTTGCGTGCCGGAGCGCCGTTGGCGACGTAGTAGTCGACCTCGGCCGGCGGCAGCGGCGTCTTGCCGCGCACGCGGTCGGCCAGCTTCTCGGCGATCATGATGGTGGTGGCGTTGAGGTTGCCGGTGACGATGATCGGCATGATCGAGGCATCGATCACCCGCAGCCCCTGCAGGCCGTGCACGCGGCCCTCGCCGTCGACCACGGCGTCTTCGCCGGTACCCATGCGGCAGGTGCCGCAGGGGTGGTAGGCGGTCTCGGCGTGCTGGCGCACGAAGGCATCGAGTTCGGCGTCACTCTGCACGTCCGGTCCGGGGGCGATCTCGCGGCCGCGGAACTCGTCCATCGCCGGCTGGTTGATGATCTCGCGGGTCACCCGGATCGCGGCGCGGAACTCTTCCCAGTCGCGCTCGGTGGACATGTAGTTGAACAGGATGCTGGGCGCGCTCCGCGGATCGCGGTCGGTGAGTTGCACGCGGCCGCGGCTCTCCGAGCGCATCGAGCCGACATGCGCCTGGAAGCCGTGGGCCTCCACCGCGCTCTTGCCGTTGTAGCTGATCGCGATCGGCAGGAAGTGGTACTGCAGGTTGGGCCACTCTTCGCGATCGTCGGTGCGGATGAAGGCCCCGGCCTCGAACTGGTTGCTGGCGCCCACACCCTGGCCCAGGAACATCCACTCGGCACCGATCTTGGGCTGGTTGTACCACTTGAGCGCCGGATAGAGCGAGATCGGCTTCTTGCACTCGTACTGGATGTACATCTCCAGGTGATCCTGCAGATTCTCGCCCACGCCCTTGAGATCGTGGACCACCTCGATACCGTGCTTCTCGAGCAGCGCCGGGTTGCCCACACCGGAGCGCTGCAGGATCTGCGGTGAGGCGATCGCGCCGCCGCACAGCAGCACTTCGCGGCGCGCCAGCGCCTGCTGCGGCTGGTTCTTGTGCAGGTAGTTGACCCCGACCGCGCGCTTGTCCTCGAACAGGATGCGGTCGGTGGTGGCGTGGGTGACGATGGTCAGGTTATCGCGCTGCTTGGCGATATCGAGATAGCCCCGCGCGGTGGACGAACGCCGCCCGTTGGGGGTGGTCGTCCGGTCCATCGGACCGAAGCCCTCCTGCTGCGCGCCGTTGAGGTCATCGGTGCGCGGGAAGCCCGCTTCCACGCCCGCATCGATGAAGGCCTGGTAGAGCGGATTGTTGCCCGCCTTGGGCGTGGTCACCGAGAGCGGGCCATCGCCGCCATGGAAGTCGTTGGGACCGATGTCGCGGGTCTCCGACTTCTTGTAGTAGGGCAGGCAGTCGAGATAGCGCCAGTCCTCGAGCCCGGGACGCTTGGCCCAGTTGTCCAGGTCCAGCGCGTTGCCGCGGATATAGCACATGCCGTTGATCAGCGAGGAGCCGCCCAGGCCCTTGCCGCGGCCGCACTCCATGCGGCGGTTATCCATGTGCGGCTCGGGGTCGGTCTCGAACGCCCAGTTGTAGCGCTTGCCCTGCAGCGGGAAGGCCAGTGCCGCCGGCATCTGGGTGCGGAAATCGAAGCGGTAGTCGGGACCGCCGGCCTCGAGCAGCAGCACCTTGACCTCGGGGTCCTCGGTCAAGCGGGTGGCCAGCACGTTGCCGGCGGAACCGGCGCCGATGATGATGTAGTCGTATTCGCGAGCCTGTTGCATACACACGCTCCTTGAGTCAGCAAAGGGGTGAGAGAGAAGCCGCGGGGGCAGGCGGGGGAGAGGGCAGCGGGCCGTGGCGGCCCGCCAGCCTCTCATCGTCTAGATCGTTGCCTAGACGTCGTCTCGTGGTGTCCAGAACGTCGTGTCTGGCACGTCATACCTAGAACACGGAGGCGAAGGGCCCCATCTCGATCTGCACCGACTTCGTTTGAGTATAGTGCGCCAGCGTCTCGACGCCGTTCTCGCGGCCGATACCGGACTGCTTGTAGCCGCCCACCGGCATCTCCGCCGGCGAGTCGCCCCAGGTGTTGACCCAGCAGATACCCGCTTCGAGGCGATGGATCACCCGGTGGGCGCGGTTTAGCCCCTCGGTGAACAGGCCGGCGGCCAGGCCGTACTCGGTGTCGTTGGCGCGGCGGATCACCTCTTCCTCGTCATCGAAGGCCAGAATCGACATCATCGGGCCGAAGATCTCCTCGCGCACGATACGCATCTCGTCGCTGCAGTCGGTGTAGACCGTGGGCGCCACCCAGGCGCCCTGGGCGAAGTCACCCTCGGTCAGGCGCGAACCGCCGATCAGCAGCCGGGCGCCATCCTGCTTGGCGATATCGAGATAGCCGACCACCTTCTCCAGGTGCTCGAAGCTCACCAACGGGCCGAAGTTGGTCTGCGGGTCGAGCGGATCGCCGGCCTTGATACGCTCGACGCGCTCGACGATCTTGGCTTCGAAGGCTTCCTTCACCGAGCGCTGCACGAACACCCGGGTGCCGTTGGTGCAGACCTGGCCGCTGGAGTAGAAGTTGGCCATCATCGCGCCGTCGGCGGCGCGGTCGAGATCGGCATCCTCGAATACGATCAGCGGCGACTTGCCGCCCAGCTCCATGGTGACGTCCTTGAGCGTCGAGCCAGCGGCGGCCGACATCACCTTCTTGCCGGTGCCGACCTCGCCGGTGAAGCTGATCTTGGCGATGCCGGTGTGCTCGGTCAGCATCGCGCCGACGCTGCCATCGCCGTGCACCACGTTGAACAGGCCGTCGGGGAGGCCGGCTTCGGTGAAGATCTCGGCCAGCTTCATCGCGGTCAGCGGCGTCACCTCGCTCGGCTTGAACACCACCGCGTTACCCGCGGCCAGCGCCGGCGCGGCTTTCCAGCAGGCGATCTGGATCGGGTAGTTCCAGGCGCCGATGGCGCCGATCACGCCCAGCGGCTCGCGCCGGGTGTAGACGAAGGAGTCCTCGCGCAGCGGGATCTGGCTGCCTTCGATGGCCGGGGCCAGGCCGGCGAAATACTCCAGCGCATCGGCACCAGTGACCACGTCGACGCTGGCGGTCTCGCTGATCGGTTTGCCGGTGTTAAGCGTCTCCAGCTCGGCCAGCTCGTCGTTGCGCTCGCGCAGCAGGGCCACCGCCTTGAGCAGGATGCGCGAGCGCTCCATGCCGGTCATGGCGGCCCATTCGCGTTGGGCGCGGGCGGCGCTGGCGACGGCCTTGTCGAGGTCCGCGGCGCTGGCTTGCTGGATGCTGGCGATCACTTCGCCGTTGGCCGGGTTGATGGCGTCGAAGGTGGCCTCGCCGCTGGCCGGCGTACGACGCCCATCGATGTAGAGTGTCTGCGTCTCGAGTCGTGCCATGGTGGTCTCCCTTCGAAGTCGAGTGTCTGATGCGAATCTGGGTGGCGAGCGACTGCCCGGCTCAGGCGTAGTCGCTGGTGCGGCGCTGGGCGCGTTGCGGCGTGTCGAGCTGTTCACGCACGTAGTCGTAGGCCAGCTGCCTGGCGCGGTCCACGTCGAGCCCCTCCTGGGCCAGGGCGCCGCGCAGCCATAGCCCGTCGATCAGTGCCGCCAGCCCGCGGGCCGCATCGCGCGCCTGGCGCTTGGGCAGCACGCGGCGGAACTGGCTGCTCAGATTGGAATATAGTCGGCGATCGTTGACCCGTTGCAGCCGCTGCAGGTTGGTGTGGTGCATGCTGCTGGCCCAGAACGCCAGCCAGGTCTTCATCACCGAGCGGCTGGTCTGGCTGCGATCGAAGTTGCCGTCGATGATCGCGTGCAGATGAGCCTGGGGTGGCGCCTCGCCCAGCATGCGGCGGCGCTCGCTGACGGCGCTGCCGAGATCGCCGAGGATATGGCGCATGGTGGCTTCCAAAAGCCCATCCTTGCCATCGAAATAGTGGCTGATGATGCCGGTGGAGACGCCGGCGTGCCGGGCGATGCGGGCGATGGTGGCATCCGCCAGACCGACTTCGTCGATCGCCTCGAGCGTCGCCTCGATCAACTGCCGGCGACGAATGGGCTGCATTCCGACTTTCGGCATAGGGCTCTCCTACTGCGGTCTGAAACGGCGGATACTCAAATTGGCGCCAGGGCGCTTCGACGTAAGGATAGCGGCATTATGCGATTTTTTTATTGAACGGTCAATCAACAAAAAATCTGCTATTGTGATGCCGAATCTAAATGGCATGATTCGATAATCACTGGTTATTGAGTTGGCCGATTCTCAACCGCAAGCCACACAACAGTCGGGAAGTCGCCCGCCAGCAGCCAGGGCTGCGTGCGGCGCTCGAGCCGGGGTGCTCGGGCACTGCGCAACGGTGATGCAGTTCAGGCGTGGGCGTCATTTTCGTATCAGGGAGATCTTGCATGAAACGACAGTCGCTACTGCTGGCCCTCGCCGGCGCCAGCCTGAGCGTCAGCGCCGCCACCCAGGCGGCGGTGCCGGAAAGCTGCCAGAGCGTGCACTTCGCCGAAGTCGGCTGGACCGATATCCAGGCCACCACCGCGCTCACCAGCGTGGTGCTCGAGGGGCTGGGCTACAAGCCGTCTTCCGACACCGTCTCCGTGCCGGTGGCCTATGCCGGGATGAAGAACGGCGATTTCGATGTCTTCCTGGGTAACTGGATGCCGTCGATGGCATCGATCAGCGACCCTTACATCGAGCGCGGCGAGGTCGAGCGTCCGCGGGCCAATCTGGAAGGCGCCAAGTACACCCTGGCAGTGCCGCAGTACGTGCTCGATGCCGGCGTCACCTCGGTCAAGGATCTGGACGCCCATGCCGACCAGTTCGGCCACAAGCTGTTCGGCATCGAAGCCGGCAACGACGGCAACATGATCATCCAGAAGATGATCGACGACGATGCCTACGGGCTGGGCGACTGGCAGCTGGTCGACTCCAGCGAGGCCGGCATGCTCGCCGAGCTGAAGGCGCGCACCCGCAACAAGGAGTGGATGGTCTTCCTCGGCTGGGAGCCGCACCCCATGAACACCAACTTCGACATGGGCTATCTGTCCGGGGCCGATGACTATTTCGGGCCGGACTACGGCGGCGCCACGGTCTACACCAATACCCGCGCCGGCTATTCCGACGAGTGCACCAACGTTGGCCAGCTGCTCGACAACCTGAGCTTCACCCTCACGATGGAAAACCAGGTGATGGGGGCGATCATGGACGAGGGCCAGAACGAGAAAGACGCGGCCCGGGCGTGGCTCAAGGCGCATCCGGACACCCTGACGGCATGGCTCGAGGGCGTGACCACGGTGGACGGTCAACCGGGACTGCCGGCGGTCAAGCAGTCGCTGGGGCTGTGAGCCAGCGCGGCTGATGGCGCCGTTCCCGAACCGCTGCGGTTCGGGAACGGCCGCCATGGCAAGGGTTTGCGATCAAGGGCTTGCGGTCGCGACCCGTCACCGGTATAGTGCGCCACCGTTGCCTTACGGCAACGACCCCGGATGGCTACGTAGCTCAGCTGGTTAGAGCACATCACTCATAATGATGGGGTCCCCTGTTCGAATCAGGGCGTAGCCACCAACTCCCCCCGCGGTATCCGATCTTTCTCCTGTTCGTTATTGTTCTCTGCGCGATCTCGTTCGTTGCCGTACGCGATCTTTTGCGCGTCCGCCTCGTGCTGGTGTGGCGTCCTGATGGCTCGCTCCTCACACATCACGCCTGCAGGTATTCACCCAGGCGCTGCATGAAAGCTTCGCCCTGGGCGAGCTGCTCTTCGCTGATGAACTCGTCCGGCTGGTGCGCCTGGGCAATGCTGCCGGGGCCACAGATGATCGCCTCGAGCCCGGCGTTCTGGAACTGGCCGGCTTCGGTGGCGTAGGCCACCGCCTGGGTCTCGCGCTCGCCCAGCAGATGTCGGCACAGGGCGATGGCATCACGGTTGTCGCTGCCGGCGAGGCCGGGCACGGTGTGCGTCAGCGGCGTGGTCTCGATGGCAAAGCGTGCATCGCGGGCCTTCAGTTCCTGCTCCAGGCGTCGGCTGAAGGTGTCGAAGCGCGAGAACACGGCGTCGAAGCCCTGCTCGGGCAGGTGGCGGATCTCCCATTCGAAACTGCACTCCCGGGCCATGATGTTGATCGCGGTGCCGCCCTGGATACGGCCGACGTGGAGGCTCGAGTGGGCGACGTTGAAGTCGGCGTTGGTCTCTCCCTCGCTGACCATCTCGGCCATGATCTCCTCGATGCGGGTGACCAGGCGCGCCGCGACATGGATCGCCGAGATGCCCTGGTCGACCTGACTGGAGTGCGACTCCACGCCGTGCACCACGGTCTTGAGCGAGGTGATGCCTTTCTGCTGGGTCACCGGGTGCATCAGCGTCGGCTCGCCCACCACCACCACCGCGGGGCGTGGGAAGTCTGCCACCAGGCGCTCGATCATGCGCGGTGCGCCGAGGCAGCCGATCTCCTCGTCGTAGGAGAATGCCAACCATACCGGCTTGGACAGCTCTGTTGCCGTCCACTGTGGCACCGCTGCCAGGGCGCAGGCGATGAACCCCTTCATGTCGCAACTGCCGCGGGCGTAGAGCTTGCCGTCACGGGCAGTCAGGGTGAATGGGTCAGTGCTCCACGGCTGGCCATCCACTGGGACCACGTCGGTATGCCCGGAGAGCACCACGCCGCCCTCGACCGCGGGGCCGATACGCGCGAGCAGATTGGACTTGCTGCCGTCGTCGTTCTCTACGCGCCAGCTCTCCACGCCGTGGGCGGTGAGATAGCGCTCGATGAACTCGATCAGCGCCAGGTTGGAGTGGCGCGAAACGGTATCGAAGGCAACCAGTTCGGCGAGCATCTCGGTCGCTGTGTAGTGGGTGCGCGGGGCGTGGTTGGTATCCGCGGAAGGTGTCGTCATAGGTCTCTCGTCTCCTCGTCCTGGTGGCCGCCGGCGCGCTGGCTGAGCGCAGTCAGCTCGCCCATGTAGCGTTCGGCGGCCTGCATGTGGGCATACATCACGGCCTCGGCGCGCTCGGCGTCGCGGGCGTGAAAGGCCTCGATCAGTTCCAGATGATAGTCGTGGCCGTGGTAGTTGATATCGATCCCCGCCAGCGCCGGATCGTGGTGCTGGGCTGCCACCACCTTGAGCAGCAGGCCGTTGAGGAACTCGATCAGAAAGCGCAGCAGCGGGTTGGGCGAGACCGCGGCGAGCAGGTTGTGGAAATCGAGCTCGTCCTCGCGCTCGGCGACACCGCGCCCCTCCGGGCGCTGGCTGCAGCAGCGCCCGGCGGTGGCGCTCAGGCGTGCCAGGGTGGGGGCGTCGAGTAGCGGCGTGACCTCGCGGGCGAGCGCCGGCTCCAGCAGCTTGCGCAGGGCGTAGATATCCGCCACCGACAGGTCGCGGCTGAAGCAAAAGTTCCACAACAGCTCGTTGGCGGTGGATGCACTCACCTCGGTGATGCTGGCACCCCCGCCGGGGCCGCTGCGGATCCGGATCAGACCCTGGGTCTCGAGCGACTTCAGCGCCTCACGTAGGGTCCACTTGCTGGTGTCCAGGCGCGCGCTCAAGGCGGCCTCGCTCTCCAGCCGGGCACCGGGCGGCAGCTCGCCGGAGAGGATGCGCTGGCGCAGCCCCTCGGCGATCTGATCCGAGCGCTTGCGGCTCACGCCGGCCCCCAGCCGATCGCCACTGCGAAGGCCAGCACCAGCCAACTGAGCAGAAATACCTGGACCAGCAGTGGGAAGAAGAAGCGCACCCAGCGGTCGTAAGGCACGCGGGCGATCGCCAGCATCGCCAGGGTGCCGCCGGAGGTGGGCACCACCATGTTGGTCAGCCCGTCGCCGACCTGAAAGGCCAGAATCGCGGTCTGGCGGGTCATGCCGATCAGGTCGGAGAGCGGGATCATGATCGGCATGGTGGCCATGGCCTGGCCGCTGCCGGAGGGGATGAAGACGTTGATCACCGAGTGCACCAGGGTCATCGCCAGGGTCGACACCAGCACCGGCAGGCCCGCCAGGGGCTCGGCCAGGCCATGGACGATGGTGTCGCCGATATGGCCCTGCTCGATCATCACCTGCAGCGCGCGGGCCAAGCCCACCAGCAGCGCGCCGCTGGTCACCGAGGCCGCCCCCTCGAAGAAGTACTGATTGATGCGTGAAGGCGAGAGCTTGGCCATGGCGCCGATGGCCAGCGCCATGGCCACGAACACGGCGGAGATCTCATTGATGTACCAGCCGTGGGCGAAGACTCCGTAGAGCATGATCGCCAGGCCGACGACGAAGGTGGCGAGGACACGGATATCGGCGGCACGCAGGCGGTAGCTCTCGACCGGCTTGTCCAGGCTGCCGGCGCGCTCGTCGCGCTCGAGCAGCGAGGTCTCGGCATCCGCTCGCACGCGCTTCAGGTAGCGGCTGGTGTGGTGGGCCAGCAGGGCCAGCGCGCCCACACAGAGCACGCTGCGCAGCCCGGCGCCGGAGAACAGCGGCAGCTGCGCGATCTGGTCCGAGACGCCGACGGTATAGACGTTGATCGGCGAAGTGGCGAAGCCGATCCCCACGCCGCCGAGGGCGATGGCGGTGCCGACCAGACGGTCGCCGCCCAGGGCCAGGCCGAGCAGCACTGCCAGCGGGATCAGCGCAATGTTGTTCTCGTAGCCCACGGCCACGCCGAGCCCGCCGAAGACGAAGGTCATCAGCCATACCAGAGCCGTGGGGCGCTCGCGGCCCAGCCGCTTGACCAGGGTGCCGACCAGATTCTCCAACGCGCCGGTCGCCTCCATCACCCGAAACAGCCCGCCACCGATGAACACGATGACGATGACGCTGGCCGCGGCGATCATGCCCAGCGGAATGGCGTGAAAGATCTGAAGCACCGACGGCGCCGGCTGGTCGATCAGATGGAAGGTATCGGGGATCACCGCGCTGCGCCCGTTGATCTCATGACGCTCATAGGTGCCGGCGGGAATGATCTGCGTCAGCAGCCACACCGCGCAGAGCAGGCAGAAGATCAGAATGGCGGGGTGGGGGATGCGCTGGTACCAGGGCTTGCGGGTCGAGGTATCGCGTGCCGTCATGGGCACCTCCTGAAAGATCTTGTTGTTGTCGTCGCCCTCTGACGGACCGCGGGGCCGGTCAAAAGGCGCTATTGATTATAATGAATTGACGCTAAGCCGAATGCGCGGGGGTGTCAACGCGACGAGCGGAGGTTGCCGCTCGCGCCACGTCTTGCCTGTGGCGGGCGCAGCGCAGGCAGCCGGGGCAGGTCGAAAGGCCTCTCGGCGGGGCGTGTCGAGGTTGGCGCTCTCTTCGGTCGCGTGCCCAGCACATTGATTGCGTTGAGAAATTCAGCGCCAGGAATTCTCATCCGATGTGCGATTCACCCTTGACGCCTCGAATCCAGTCCGTATACTACGCCGCGTGCTGACAGATGTTCCCCGATAGCTCAGTTGGTAGAGCAAATGACTGTTAATCATTGGGTCGCAGGTTCGAGTCCTGCTCGGGGAGCCAACAGCCAGCACGCGATGAATCCGATCCCCGATAGCTCAGTTGGTAGAGCAAATGACTGTTAATCATTGGGTCACAGGTTCGAGTCCTGTTCGGGGAGCCATCATCGCCCTACATTGCCGGTAACATATCGATCCCCGATAGCTCAGTTGGTAGAGCAAATGACTGTTAATCATTGGGTCACAGGTTCGAGTCCTGTTCGGGGAGC
>NZ_JAFLEN020000001.1:725888-748759 GCF_017306975.2 Salinicola sp. DM10 | reverse complement strand
CATCGCTCACGAGTGAGTTTGCGATTGGCGCTATTCCTTCTCGCTAGCGGTATCCAGTAAAAATCCCTTCCTGTTTGTGTAATATTGTCTGTCAGACCTCATGAGCGATGAAACGCTCTTGGTCTCGATCCTCTCCGGATCGGTGCCTTCCCCCAAGGCGTTATGACCTCCAGTGGTTGAGCTCCAGCACATCCCTGCTATTTCCTACCCGTTATCCCATCAGAGGCTACCTACAGAGGGCTCAAGGTCTCGATGAGTTCCCTGCTGTCTGGCGCCGGGTGATTCGCGCACTCTTGCCTATCCGAACAAGGTCATAAGGCGCTCTTAACGTCGTGCTGACAGGGTGGCGTGTCCATGGACATGAACGTTTCACGCCCTCGATTCCGGAGCAGTCGCCGATGCTGGACGCCATCGTCACCGAGGTCACTCGACTGGCCGCACAGCATGCTCTGGTGGCTTATTTCCTGGTCGGTGTGGCCGCCATGGCTGAGGCGTTGCCGATCGTCGGCACTCTGGTACCGGGTTCCATGCTGATCGTGGGGGTCAGTGCTCTGGTCAGCACCGGTGCGCTAGCGAGTGCACCGCTGATTCTCGCTGCCCTGTTCGGGGCGATCACCGGCGACGGGATCTCCTTCTGGCTGGGCCATCACTACGGTGCCCGCCTCGCGGGTTACTGGCCGTTCAGTCGTTACCCGCGTTGGCTCGCGCGAGCCGAAGTGTTTTTCCAGCGCCACGGGGGAAAAGGGGTGTTTCTGGCCCGTTTCATCCAAGGGCCGCGTGCTTTTGTGCCTCTCACTGCCGGCATGAGCGGAATGTCGCCTGGGCGTTTCTACGTCTTCAACGTTGCTTCGGCGGTCTTGTGGGCCGCCACTCACGTGCTGGCCGGTGTCGCGCTGGGGGCGTCGCTGCAGGTCATTGCCCAGGTCGCGATCAGGCTGGTGCTGATGCTGGGGCTTTTATTGCTGTTGAGCTGGCTTGTCGTGTGGACGACGCGCCGAGTGCTGCTGCCCCACGGCGTCACGTGGCTGAAAGCTGGTAGTAGGCGACTGGCAGAGTGGTGCAGACCGCGTTCGACGTTACTTCAGCGCTGCAGCTATCGGTTGATGAATAGCCTGAGCGGTGAAGGGCTCATGCTGGTCGCTGCGATTGCCATGCTGCTCGGCTGCCTATGGATGTTTACGGCGCTTCTCGACAACTTGATGGCGGGAGATCCTCTGGTGAGTGCCAATCAGGCGGTCTTTCACGCGATGCAGGCGCTGCGGGCTCACTGGAGTGACACTGTGATGTTGGCGATCACTGAGCTGGGGGATGGTTTCGTGACCACCAGTCTCACCATCGCAGTGACGGCTTGGCTATTGCTCCGCCGCGCTTGGCACGGAGCGCTCTACTGGTTGGCAGCGGTAGGGGGGGCCGCGCTATTCACGCCGGTGATCAAGGCGATGGTGCATTGGCCGCGTCCTACCGCCGGGCTTTACAGCGGCTGGGAGGCCTTTTCCTTTCCCAGTGGCCACGCCACCATCAATACCGTTCTGTATGGCTTTCTGGCCTATCTCGTCGCTCGAGGCTTACCGGTGAGACAGCGTGGCTGGGTGATCGGCGCGGCGATGATGACCGTCATCTGGATCGCACTCTCTCGCCTCTATCTCGGGGCGCATTGGCTGGCCGATGTCCTCGCGGGAATGGCTGTCGGTTCGGCATGGGTGATTCTGCTGGCGATCAGCCATCAGCGTCGTCATGCCCCACCAGCCGAAGCAAGAGGCCTGCTCGCGGTGGTTCTGCTGACGCTGGCCTTGGTGTGGCCGTATCACCTCCACCAGAACTTGGCCACTGATCGTGCTCGTTATACCCCGCAACCTGACATCCAGCAGATGACATGGAGTTCCTGGTCCAAGGGCGGGTATCAGCAATTGCCGCAGCGTCGCATCGATCTCGGCGGTGACAGAGAAGAACCCATGGTCATGCAGTGGGCGGGTGGGTTGGATGCACTGCGCCGGCGCTTGGGTGATGCCGGCTGGCAAGTCGACACCCCCTGGACCGCGATGAGTGCGCTGCACTGGCTGAATCCCGCCAGTCCCGACGAGGCACTGCCAGCCCTGCCAAGACTCGACGTGGGGAGGCCCCCGTCGCTGATTGCTACCTATGCCATGCCGGGGAGGGCGCGCAGGCGTCTAGTCCTGTACGTCTGGCCCACCGATTTCACGCTCACGGGTACCTGTCGGCCATCGCCTCAGCCGCTGTGGGTCGCCTCATTGAGATGGCAGCAACGAGACGGTCTGTTGGGAGTGGTAGCGCTGGAGCGCGATATTCCGTCTTCTCGCGACGCCAGTGGAGTGTTGGCCAGGAGACTGCTGCGTCAATCCGCTGGCCTGTCTGCCCATCGGGTCATCTCCAGCGAGGCAACGGCACTTTGGCTTACGGCTGCGCAGGACTTGGCCCCCCCTTGCAAGTGAAATAGGGAGCAGAAAGATGGCGTGTCATGAGCGCCTGCGCCGGTGGTGGCGCTACTGCCGTAGTGCAGTCGAGTTGAGATCACTCGTCGTCAGGCGATGGGCACGCAGGCTAAAGCGGGATGTCGTGGCAGTCTGGCTGGCGGCTCGTGATCCCCGTACCCCATGGTGGGCAAGAGGACTGGCGCTGGTCGTTGCGGCCTACGCGGTGTCGCCCATCGATTTGATTCCGGATGTGATCCCAGTGCTGGGCTATCTGGACGACGTCGTCCTCGTACCGCTCGGTATCTG
This sequence comes from Salinicola sp. DM10, assembly GCF_017306975.2. NCBI lineage: Bacteria > Pseudomonadati > Pseudomonadota > Gammaproteobacteria > Oceanospirillales > Halomonadaceae > Salinicola > Salinicola sp. DM10. Next base: position 746,021 of record NZ_JAFLEN020000001.1, on the reverse strand, counting down.
GCTAGTGCTGAAAGGGATTCCGCCGAACGTCATGAATGAATGTCGTCGCCTGGCGGACGAACGCGTCGAGCGCCCTGTCAGCCATCTCGCCGCCGCCGTCTTCATCACGCTTTGGTTCACGGCGGCGGTAGCTGTTTGCCGATTCTGTTATTCGATGGGGTGGCTTGGGTAGCGAGTCTGGACAGTGTGGTCTGGATAGCCTTGCCATGGAAAATGAAGGGCTCTCGACCTCGAACCTGGGATTAACCCGTAGGCTGATCTCAGGTTCGAGGTATGGCATGTCCATCGCTGGGGGTAGGGGATAGGGGCAAGAGAAGAGGGGGATAAGGGAAGGTGGAAAAGTCGCGTTCAGCTCATGATGCCGTTTCCAGCGCTCTTGCGCGCTTTTCCCGTCGAGAGAGATAGCTGACCAGCGCGATGATGGCGCACATGAAGAGAACATTGGTCCCCGTGCTACCCAGGCCGAGCCCACCGTTGGCGCCAGGCTGCGTCAGGAGATCGCCCAGAGAGGCACCCAACGGGCGGGTCAAGATATAGGCGATCCAGAAAGCGGCAATGGCGTTGGCCTTCAGGAAGAACCAGGAAAACGCGGTGAGCGCGATCAATGAGCCAAACAGGAACAGCGCATGCAGGTAACCGAGGCCAAAATCTTCGGCAACCAGGTCGCCGGCTGCGGTGCCCAGTGCGAAAGTGACGAGAATGGCCGTCCAGTAGAACAGTTCGCGCCGCAGCGTCGTGATTGAATGTATGGAGAGCGTTCTTTCGGTTCGTTTCCAGACGATGAAGACAGCGATTAGTAGTGTCGAAAAGACCAGTGTCGAATCTATCAGGGGAACATGTAGCTGATCAGTCAGATTATCGGTCACCAAGGTGCCAAACACGCTGACCAAGAGCACGTTGCTCCAGTAAAGCCAGGGGATATAACGTTTGGCCTTGAACTGGGCTGCCAGGAACAAGGCCAGCAGTATCCCGTTCAATAGCGAGGTGGCAGTCAACCCGAAGCCGAGATTGAAGTTGAGAAAATCGGCGCCCGTTTCTCCTACGGTCGTCGACATCATCTTGATGAGCCAGAAGACCAGCGTGACTTCTGGTACCTTGTTCGTCCAGCTTGGTCGACTTTCAGCGGATAGTGATGGTGTAGTCATGATGTCCTCACTGTGGATGGCATTCCCCTTTTTGGGAAGCCATTTCAGTGTGAGTCACAAGGCTTATGACAAACTGATCGCTACTACCGCAAAAGCACAATCCCATGAAGATTATCGATGGATGATGTCTAGTGAAGTAAGTAGAGACGCGCCCTGAGATAAGGCGCGTCTTGTTGTCCGGTGAGTTGATCACGTTGTTCTTCTTTGCCGCATTGTCCCGCGGAATCGGCGAAGATCTCGACACCAGCCCTTGCCGAAGACGCCGCACGGTCGCTCATCAATCCATGGGATGTTTCTTTTCAGCGCTGTCAGCAGGGGCGACGCAGTCTGGATCGAACGCCTCGGGTCTTATGGCGCTGACGGGAAGAATGTCCAGTTGCCCGCTTCGATAGTCGAAGTGATGAACGGCACTCTCGTCTACGGCGAGTTGGTCGATATCCCGATGGCGAGTGACCAGCCAACCGTCGGGATAGTCGAGACGGTATCGGCACAGAGCCTCGGCGGCATTGTCCAGGGTCATCAGGGGGCGAGTCAGCCGCCCTGCGAACTGGAACGTCGCCTGGTAGCCGCCACCATTGTAAGCCACCGGCAGCTGCCTCGACTCCAGTGTACCCAGCAGCTCGCCGGGGGCCCTCACGTCATACCGACTCCAGAATGGCCCCATCATCCACTGGGTCGCCACAAAGATCGCGATACCGGTACCCACGGCGAGCCCGCGTGCAGCAGAAGCGCCATCTGACCAGCGCTGCCGCCATATCCCCACTGCCAGAAGGACGAGTGCGATGGCGCCCGTTGTCGACAGGTTGTCCGGCCCCACGGCCCCCTTGCCGAATAGACTCAAGCCGCAGCCAACGATGCCCAGAACGGCGATGGCGAGTGAGGGGAGGCGCGTTCGGACGACAGTAGCGGGCGCTGTCGGGCTGCTGGCCAGTCGATCCATGATGAGCAGTGCCAAAGCCGGAAGCATAGGCATGAGGTAATGAATCTGTTTGCCACTGATGAAGCAGAAAATGGCGAAGGGGGTGATCATCCATATCCAGAAGAGTCGCTGGCGTGGTTGACGTGGGCGCAAGGGCCAAGCGGGACGCCACAGCAGCCACGGAAACGTCAGCAGCGGTAACAACGGGAAGTACCACCAGAAAGGACGGGCATGAGCCATGGAGTTCTGTAGTCGATTGACGCTCTGCCCCCATAGCAGATCCTGGGCGTAATCCCGGCCGCCCAGCCAAGCCGCGGAAAGCGCCCAACTCGCGAGCAGGGCGCTGCCAATGAGCAGGGAGAGCGCCAGCCGGCGCCAGCCGGCTCCGCCGAGCGGTGCCGAGCGCCACCAGGGTATACTGGCCACGATCGGCAGCAGCGTGACGAATACCGCAGGCCCCTTGGCCAGCAGGGCCAGCCCCAGCCATATCCCACTGACCAGTGCCTTGCGTAAGGTGAAGTGATCGGAGACGAGTGGGCTGAGGATTCCCAGTAAGCAGGCGGTCAGCAGGATGTCGAACATCAGCGCGCCGCTGTAGAGATTCCACATCAGCATCGCCATGAGTGCGAGCGGTGCCAGACTCGCCGTGGTCTGTGCGTACCCCAGTCTCCTCGCGATGCGGTAGAGCTGGCACAATGCGAGCAGCGATGCCAGCGGTCCGATGAGCTTTGGCCACCACTCGTTGACGCCGAAAATGGCCCAACCGGCATGTATCAGCCAAAACAGCAGCGGAGGCTTGTCGGCGTAAGTTTCGCCATTCATGTGTGGCACCCAGAATGAGTGGGTGTGCCACATCTCCCACGCGACGGATACGTAGCGCGTCTCATCGATGGGAAGAAAAGAGCGGGAGAGGGCGCTGGCCACTGTCAATAGCCATAGGAGAGCGATGACGAGCATGTCTCCGCGGGGTGGCGTCGTGAACCAGCGTGGCAGAGGGAATCTAGGCATGTGAAGCAGGCTGCTCATTGGATTTTGCCGTCAGCTTGCCCAGACAGTCTTAGGAAAACATTATTTGCCGAGAGTACTAGCTGTCGGATCAGCAGGCGTGAGAATGATTTTCAAGAACTGACGATATAGGTATCGTTGAACTTGGAATAAGATTTTTATAATATGGCGGTCTTAATGTGTGATCGGCTGTCGCTTTGTTGTCGTCAGTCATCTAGATGTTTTGTTGATTTTTAATCATAATGATCCGTGGTTTCGGGGTGGCCGAATTGCATCTTTTGATTCATGGAGAAGGTGCCCTCTCTCTGGAGTCGTGGCGCCGCTATTTGGTACGACGTTGCCAACGAGTCACGCTGTTCCACCGCGTCGAGCAGGCGGTGCCGGCGGTGGAAGCAGGCGATGTCAACGCCCTGATCCTTTTGGCCGGCGGTGATGATTTCAGCAATAGCCTGGAGACGCTGCGTCGGCTTCGAGATCGCCTGGAACTACCCATTCTAGTCATTGCCGATGTCATGAGTTCAGGACATGCGGCCCGGTTCCTGGACGCGGGTGCAGACGACTTCCTGGCGGCTGATACCGATGCCAGGGAAGTCCTTGCCAGGGTGCGCTGCAAATGCAGACGTTCCAACACGCCTCCGGGTCTAGTCATCTCTGCCGGTGGCTTGATGATAGACATGACAACGATGGAAGTGAGGTGGCAGGGCCTTACGATTCATCCCTCCGCCAAGGAACTACTGATTCTGAAGGCGCTGGCCTCTCAACCGTATCGAGTGTTCACGAAAGCTCAGCTGGAGCAGATATTGTATGGTGCCGGTTTTTGTGCCAAGTCGAACACGATACAGGTATTCATTCACGCGCTTCGAAAAATGACCCACCGAGATGCCATCCTCACGGTCCGCGGCGTAGGCTATAGCCTGGGCCCAGCACCTGCGTGAAAGTGAAATTCCAAGTGGAGCGCTCCGTAAAAGAGAACTCATAGGCGAGGTGTATATAGCTGAACGGATGAGAGCTAACAGAGCCCTGCACACGCCTGCCGTTGGATTTTCGGGAGTGTCAGCAAGAGAATTGAGGCCGAGCATCGGCAAGGTACGGCATCGCGCGGACTATGCGGTAGAAACGACAGTCACGCTTTCGCTCTGGCGCTGCCTCGACAATGCTGCGTTAAGCTTTCACTGCGATGGTAGGCGGCGTTTACCTCTCTCTGGAGTTCGATATGAGTGCCGTTCTCACCCAGGTCAGACGTCACGATGGGATGCGACGCTTGGGCAAGCGCCTGGAGCGCCGCTGCAAATCGATGGCTTACAGCCTGCTGGCACGTTTTTCGCGAGAATCGCAGACCGTCTCGCCGGAGACATTGCAGAACGTACATCGTGTACTGCTGGTTAGGCCGAATTTCCGCCTGGGCAACGCGGTGATCGGGGCTCGGTTGATCGAGGCCTTCGCGTCGTCCCGGCCGGATATCGCCATCGATTATCTGGGTACGGATACCACGAGCCAGCTGTTCAAGCATATGCCTTTACAGCGCTATTACGCGCACAGCCGTAGTTTTTCTTGGCGCGTCTGGGCACTGATTAGATTGATCCTGGCGCTTCGCCGCAATCGGTACGATCTGGCAATACAGGTAGGAGAAGGTTCTCTCACCAGTTGGCTTTTCTTGCAGCTATGTGGTGCCAGTCGGCTGCTCGGTCAGTCCGGGCGTTTACAGCATACCTATGACTGGTTACTGGATGGCACCGCCCGGCATGCTTATGATTTGTCGGGAAATATTGCCCAGGCCCTGGGTCTGACATGTCAGCGGCTGCCTTGGATGATCGTGACGAAAGACGAGGCCTCTCATGTGGAAACTCTCTTGCCGAGCGCCACGCGCGGTGGGGTCGTTGGTCTTTTTGTCGGTGGCCACCTGGACAAGCGGCTTCCACTGAATTTCTGGCTTTCCCTGCTCGAGGCTCTTAACGAGAGTCGTGAGCGCTATCTCGTCATGCTGGGGCCTGAAGAGGAGCAGCACCGCTCGGCGTTGATAAAGGCCTGCGGCACCCAGGGCCGGATCTTGCCGCTACTGCCGTTGCGTGATTTTGCAGCGGCGCTGACTCATGTCATCACGCTGATCACACCCGACACCGGACCCATGCATATCGCGAGTGCCTTGGGAGTGCCTGTTGTTGCGGTCTTGAATAGCGACAAGTCTTACAAGTTCGTGCCTCACGGGATTGCTGACAAAGCGCTGTACCAGCCGAGTGCCGAGGACGTAATGGCATGTCTGAGACGGAGCCCGCTATTGAGCTCTCCCGGGATGCGAACCGAGCACATGCTGGATCGCAAGATGCTGCTCCACTGAGAGTGGGCAGCGCTGGATCCATTGGCCTGCCCTATATGCAGTTGCATTCAGACTGGTGTGACTCGGCTGATCGCTTTCTCGCCACTGTCTCGTAAACCAGTGTGTAATCAGGCGTTGACGTCTACCACGAGCCGGCCGCGCACTTCCCCTGCCAGAAGCCGTTCCGCCGCCGCCAGGGTGTCGCTCAAGCGGATGTCGTGTGAAATCTCCTTGAGCAGGGCGGGGTCGATGTCCTCGGCCAGCCGGGCCCAGGCTTGCTGACGCTCCTCAGCGGGGCGGGTGACGCTGTTGATCCCGAGCAGGCTGACGCCGCGCAGGATGAAAGGGGCTACCGTGGTGGGGAAGTCCATGCCTTGGGCAAGACCGCAAGCGGCGACCAGGCCATCCGGGTGAGTGTGGGCGCAGACGTTGGCCAGCGTGTGGCTGCCCACCGAGTCGATGGCGGCAAACCACCGGGCCTTGGCCAGAGGCTTGCCGGGGCCTGACAGCTCGCTGCGGTCGATGATTTCGGCGGCGCCCAGGCGCTCCAGGAAGGCCGACTCCTGAGGGCGCCCGGTCGCCGCGACGACGCGGTAGCCGCGTGCTGCCAGTATGGCGATGGCGTAGCTGCCGACGCCGCCGGTGGCACCGGTCACCAGCACCTCGCCGCGGTCCGGCGTCAGGCCATGGCGCTCCAGCGCCAGCACGCTCAGCATGGCAGTGTAGCCGGCGGTACCGATGGCCATCGCCTGATGCGTGGTCAGCGAGGGCGGCAGCCGGGTGAGCCAGTCGCCGTTGACCCGAGCGCGCTGCGCCAGGCCGCCCCAGTGCGCTTCTCCAATACCCCAGCCGTTGAGCAGAACGCGATCTCCCGCTGCCCATTCGAGATGTTCACTCTGCTCGACCACACCAGCAAGATCGATGCCGGGCACCATGGGGAAGCGACGTATGAAGGCCCCTTTTCCGGTGATCGCCAGGGCGTCTTTGTAGTTGAGTGTGCTCCATTCGACGCGAACCTGGACGTCACCTGGGGGAAGCGAGTCGGCGTCGAGCGGGGTCAGCGCGGCGTGGCTACGCTGACCGGTTTCGGTCTGCTGTACGAGAATGGCGTTGAACACGTGAACCTCCTTAGCCTTGGGCGGTGAGTCGGAGAGAGGGACGATCGTCGGATCGATACGACGGGATAGCCGAGCGAAGAATTCCCGGCTGAAGAGCACCAGAGACGTCGGCTCGCGTGTCAGGCGGGCCATGCCTTCCTAGGGTTTGTACGAAAAGTCGGCGAGCGAAGGCAAGACAAGGCAAAAATTGGCGAAGAAGCGGAGTTTACGGGGTGTAAATGAGCATTTTGAGGCGATTTTTAACGCGGTATTGCCGAGCGTAGACAGTTTTTCGTATAGAGCCTAGGCTATTTCGCCATATCGGCACTATTCCAGCGATTCAGCGCGTCGGCTACAGGCCACCGAGAGAGGGTGGGTCTACGTCATCGAAATATAATTAGGTTTGCGCTATCTATCGTTTCGAATAGGGCGTACCGTGGGGTCATCCCCAAGGACAGGGGTGATCACAAGGAGTGCAGCTGGGAGGGCTGTGGCCAAGGATTTACGGACTTGAAGACCGTAGACGACAGCACGTTTGGCATAGCTGACCTCAAGAGTTCTGATGTTCACGTCAGGCTCTTTTTTTTGGTTCTTCATTTTCATCCGCGAGCGTTACAGACCGCACGCCACCGTCCGCCTTCTCGGAAACGAGCATCGATCATCGGCGTGGGGTTGCCCATGCCTATCAAAGCGGTTTCCCTGCCGGACCAAGCGCACTGCGCCATCGGCAGGCGCGCCGTCGCAGACCCTGGCCGCGGTGGCCGTCGGTGAGATCAACGGCCGGGCCGCGCGCGCATGCCCAGCCAGGCGTTGGCCATCAGCGTGAGGATGGTCAGCGTGCCGCCGTAGAGCGTGGCACTGGGCGGGTCTTCGCCCAGCAGCCACCAGACCCAGAGGGTGCCGAGGATCGCCTCGACCAGATAGAACAGCGCCACTTCGGCGGAGGGCAGGTAGCGGGTGGCGGTGTTGATCAGCGCGGTGGCCAGCGGCATCTGCAGCAGCCCCATGACACCGAGTACGGCATAGCTCTGGGTATCCAGCGCCAGTGGCGTCGCCATTGGCCAGGCGACGAGGGCGGTGAGTACGCCGCCGCCGGCGATCAGCGGCAGCCGATCGAGGGTCGGGTAGCGGCGCAGCAGGGTCAGGTTGGCGCCCACCGCCAGGGCTGAGGCGAGCGCGTAGAGGTCGCCCAACAGGCCGTCGCCGCTGAGAGAGCCCGCGAATACCACCAGCAGCCCCAGCATCGCCAGGCCGATCGCCAGCCAGGTGCGTGTTGCCACCGGCTCACGCAGCACGCAGCGCGTCAGGATCGCCGCGAACAGCGGGGCCGTGCTCAGGATCACCACCACGTTGGCTACCCGTGTGTTTACCACCGCCATCACGAACAGCACCGAAATGGCGGCGAGCAGCGCCGATGAGACCAGCGCCGCACCGCGGTGGGCGTTGAGCGTGGCCAGGCGTCGGCGCTGGCAGTAGCAGAGCCCCACTACCAGCGCCATCAGGGCGCCGCGCCAGAACGCGATGTTCCAGCCATCGCTGTCGGCCAGGCGTACCAGCAGGCTGTCGAAGCTGAGTACCACGATGCCGCCGAAGGCCAGGGCCACGCCGCGCGCGTGGCCCTGGGGGGATAAAGTCATCATGCGCGCTCTCCCTGCTCTCCCTGATCGATATGCCCGGCCGCCGTGGCCGGGCGCCTGCGTTCTCCCTGGCGCCTGCGAGCAGCGCCTGTTTGGCTAGGCGTTCCCCGGGTGGGCGGCCAGCCGCGCGCTGCCGCGCACGCCGGCGACCCGATACCCCACCGCACCGGCCACCAGCAGCATGGCGCCGCAGCCCAGCGCCAGTGCATAGGCACCCAGCGTCGCCGAGCGCGAAAGGCCGTAGTCGGCGGCATAGCCGGCGAGGGTGTCGGCGTACTGGAACCACAGGAAGGCGCCGATCGCCACCCCGGCCAGCATGGTCACGATGGCGATACCGCGGGTGCCTTTCTCGGTGGCCGGCGATGGGGTCTCACGCGGGCGATGCAGGCTAGCCAGATATGCCCGCTCGGCGTCGCTGACCTGGGTCAGGCGCGAGGCGATCATGATCGCGACCATGGCAGCCACGGTGCTCACGGCCACCGGATGCAGATAGACCGGCAGCGTGAACCAATCAGCCTGTAGTGCCAGCGAGAGCAGCAGGTTGCCGAGGAAGCCGACGCTCAGCCCCCAGCCCGCGCCGGCGGCGGTGATCCGCCGGCTCCAGATGCTCATCAGCGCCACCGGCCCCCAGGAGGAGGCGAACAGGGTGGCCGCGAACCACACCACCGCCATCACCGCCGGCGGCTGGAACAGCGCCAGTACCAGCGTCACCAGCCCCGAAACCAGAACCGCGATGCGGCTGGTGCGCATGGCGGCGGCGCCGCTGCGCGAGGCGGGGAGAATATCGTTGGCGATGCTGAAGCCGATGATCGAGAGAAAGGTCGAGCAGGAGGAGAGGCCGGCGGCGAATACCCCGGTCAGGATGACCATGCCCAGCCACATCGGCAGCACGTTGAGCGCCGCCCAGACCATCGAGCGCTCGGCATCGAGCGTCGGCGTGTAGAGATTGATCGCCGCGCCGGTGAGCATCATCAGCGCATAGAAGATCGCCAGCGCCACCGCGGTGAGCATCGCCGAGCGCATCACTACGTGCTCGTTGCGCGCCATCAGGTAGCGGCTGGACTGCCACGGGCTGGCGGCCAGTACCGCGGCCCACACCAGCCCCAGGGTGATGCCCCAGGTGGCCGCTTCACCGGGGGTGGCGAAGGCGGCGTCCTCGCCCTTTAGCATGCCGTGCCACAGCGCGATGCCCGGCTTGTCGGTCTGCGCCAGCAGTCCGCCGATCACCCCCTGCCAACCGCCCAGGTCGGTGATGATGTAGAGCGAACCGCCGACCGCGGCCAGCGAGAAGATCACGAACATCACGGTGTCGGTGAGCACCACGCCGGGCGAGCCCGAGTAGAGGATGAAACCGGTGAAGGTAAGCCACACCAGCAGCAGGCCGACCCAGTAGGGCAGCCCGGTCAGCTCCTCGAACATGATCCCCGCGCCCTGCATGACGCCGAGCAGATAGGCGCCGAGGCCGACCACCGTGGTCAGGCCGGCGATACGCTGCACCCGGCGCGAGGCGAAGCGCTTGCCGAAGAACTCCGGCACCGTGAGCGCCTCGCTGCGGCGCAGATAGCGCCCGAAGGCCAGCGCACCCAGCAGACAGCCCGAGGTGCTGATGGCGGCGAACAGCAGCATCACGAACGGGTAGCCGGCATAGGCGAAGCCGGTCTCGCCGAGAAAGGCGCTGGTGCTGAGATAGCTCGCCACCAGGGTGCCGAGGATCAGGAAGGTGGGCGCGTTGCGGCCGGCGACGAGATAGTCGTCGAGATGCTTGACGCGGCGCCCGGCCCAGTGGCCGATCGCAAAATAGCCGACGAGGCTCAGGACGATGGCGACGGTGTAGGTCATGGTGCATCGCTCGATTGTGGTTGGTATCGGATCATCGTAAGCGCGAACGCCGCGACGACTGTTTCAGGTGCGTCATTCCACAGAACAGCTGCGAAGCGTATCGAAATGGCGCGGCGGATAGTGCCATCGATCTCGCTTGAATGCAGGTCGAATGGCCAGCGCCAGCCGCAGGGGCGTGAGGAGCAGGGCCTGAAGCGTGCGCCCTGAGGCGTGAGACGGGGCGTTCCGGGCCGCGGCGCTTTGGGTATATGCTGGCCTTGGCGCCCGCGCCAGCCGCCGGGTGCGCGCGTTTTTCGTCAATGCCTGCCACGAGGTAATGCGATGTCCTCCCGTGATGATGCCGCCGCGCGCGGCGTGCCCGGCTACGCCCATCTGGCCGAACTGGCCCTCGACCTGAGCTGTACCTGGCACCAGGAGACCGACTGGATCTGGCGCGCGCTGGACCGGCGGCTGTGGGAGCTGACCCACAACCCCTGGGCGGTGCTCCAGGCGGTCTCGCTCGAACGCCTGCGCACCTTTCTCTCCAACGCCGAGAACGCCCAGCAGTTGGACGCCCTGATCGAAGCGCGTCACCGCCAGGCGACCCATCACGCCGCCTCGCCCCTGGGCAGTGACAGCGACCCTTTCACCATTGCCTACTTCAGCATGGAGTTCATGCTCAGCGAGGCGCTGCCGATCTACTCCGGCGGTCTTGGCAACGTCGCCGGCGATCAGCTCAAGGCGGCCAGCGACTTTCACCTGCCGGTGGTCGGCATCGGGCTGCTCTATCAGCGCGGCTACTTCCGCCAGACGCTGGATGCCCAGGGCCGGCAGCAGGCGCTCTATCCCTACAACGACCCGGGCCAGCTGCCGATCTCGCCGGTACGCACCGCCGACGGCGAGTGGCTGCGCATCGAGGTCGCACTGCCGGGCTACGCGATCTGGCTGCAGGTGTGGGAAGCGCGGGTGGGCAACACCAAGCTCTATCTGCTCGACAGCAACGACATCGCCAACTATCCCGCCTATCGCGGTATCACCAGCGAGCTCTACGGCGGTGACGAGGAGATGCGTCTGCGCCAGGAGATGCTGCTGGGGATCGGCGGCTGGCAGCTGCTGGAGCGGCTGGGTGTCACGCCGCAGGTGTGCCATCTCAACGAAGGCCACGCTGCGCTGGTGGTGCTGGAGCGCGCGCGGGCCCGCATGGAGCGCACCGGCGAGCCGTTCGAGGTCGCCTTCGCCATCACCCGTGCGGGCAATCTGTTCACCACCCACACCGCGGTGGAGGCGGGGTTCGACCGTTTTTCGCCCAATCTGATCGTGCGCTATCTCGAAGCCTACGCCGAGCAGCGCCTGGGTATTGGCATCGAAGCGCTGCTGGCACTGGGGCGCAGCAACCCCCAGGACACCAGCGAGCGCTTCAACATGGCCTATCTGGCGTGCCGCGGCTGCCATGCGGTCAACGCCGTAAGCTTGCTCCACGAGCAGGTCTCGCGGGAGATCTTCCGCCCGCTGTTCGCGCGCTGGCCGGCCGCCGAGGTGCCGATCGGCCACGTCACCAACGGCGTGCACATGCCGACCTGGGCCTCGCCGGCGGCGGAGGCGCTGTGGACCCACTTCTGCGGCCAGCCCCACTGGCTGGCCGGCGAGGGCGAACTCAGCAGCGCCATGGCCAAGGTCCCCGCGGCGCGGCTGTGGCAACTGCGCAAGACCTCCAGCGCCCAATTGGTGAGCTACGCCCGCGAGCTGCTGGCGCGCCAGGTGGCGGTCTCCGGCGGCGGCGCTGAGATCACCGAGCGGGCGCGCCACGTGCTCGACCCCAATGCGCTGACGCTGGGCTTCGCCCGGCGTTTCGCCACCTACAAGCGGCCCAACCTGCTGCTGCACGACCCCGAGCGGCTGGCGCGTCTGCTCGCCGACCCGGCGCGGCCGGTACAGCTGCTGGTGGCCGGCAAGGCCCACCCGGCGGATCGCGAAGGGCAGGCGATGATCCAGCAGTGGGTGGCGTTCTCGCGCCGCGACGACGTGCGCGGCCGGGTCATCTTCCTCGCCGACTACGACATGCGCCTGACCCAGGAGCTGGTACGCGGGGTGGATGTGTGGATCAACACCCCGCGCCGGCCGTGGGAAGCGTGCGGTACCAGCGGCATGAAGATCCTGGTCAACGGCGGGCTCAACCTCTCCGAACTCGACGGCTGGTGGGTCGAAGCCTACCGCCCGGAGGTCGGCTGGGCACTGGGCGACGAGCAGGAGCACGGCGACGACCCCGGCTGGGATGCGACCCAGGCCCTGGCGCTCTACGACCTGCTCGAACAGGCGATCGTGCCGACCTTCTTCGAGCGCGACGAGCAGGGCATTCCCCAGGCCTGGGTCGAGCGCATGCGCGCCAGCATGAGCAGCCTGACCCCGCGCTTCTCGGTCAGCCGCACCCTGCGCGACTACTACCAGCGCTACTACCGCCCGGCGGCGGAGGCCTACCGGCAGCGCGCCGCCAGCGCCGGAGCGCTGGGGCGTGAGATCGCCGCCTGGCACCACGCCATCGAGCAGGCCTGGCCGGCGCTACGCTTCGGTGACAGCCGGGTCGAGGCGCGAGCGGATGGTTACCGCTTCCAGACCTGGCTGCACCTGGGCGGGCTCACGCCCGACGAGGTGCGGGTCGAACTCTACGCCGAAGCCGGCGCTGATCAGCCGGCCGCCTGCCATCAGATGTCCGCCGCGCCCGGGGCGACACCGGATGCCTGCGAGTTCGTCGCCGAGATCGAGACCACGCGCCCGGCCGCGGACTACACCATCCGGGTCAGGCCCTGGCACCCCGCCGTGGCGCTGCCGCTGGAAGAGCCGCGGGTGCTGTGGCAGCGCTGACGCCAATGACCCGAAGGCGCCGATAAGGTGATACGCCTGATAAAACCACCTGCAGGAGCGAGCTTTGCTCGCGAAGGGGCGGTCACCAACCAGGCCGCCGTCACCTGGCACCTAAAGAAACCACCTGTAGGAGCGAGCTTTGCTCGCGAAGGGGCGACCATCAACTTGGCCGCCGTCACCTAACGCCTGACGAAACCACCTGTAGGAGCGAGCCTCACTCGCGAAGGGGCGGCCATCAACTTGGCCGCCGTCACCTAACGCCTGACGAAACCACCTGTAGGAGCGAGCCTCACTCGCGAAGGGGCGGCCATCAACTTGGCCGCCGTCACCCAACGTCTGACGAAACCACCTGTAGGAGCGAGCTTTGCTCGCGAAGGGGCGGCCACCAAACCGGCCGCCGTCACCTAACGCCTGACGAAACCACCTGTAGGAGCGAGCTTCGCTCGCGAAGGGACGGCCACCAACCCGGCCGCCGTCACCCAACGCCTGACAAAACCCCCTGTAGGAGCGAGCTTTGCTCGCGGAGGGGGATGTTTTCTGTCAACCTGGCTTATCCTTGAGGTTGACCATGCCGCGTGGCACCATCTGGTCAACCCGTGAGGCATGGATGAGTTGACAAAGATGACCGCCACCCCAGATTCCCGCACCGCGTCTGCGGCCCCCGCGACCCGCCACGATTGGCAGCGCGATGAGATCGAGGCGCTGCTGGCGCTGCCGTTCAACGACCTGCTGTTCCGGGCGCAAAGCGTGCACCGTGAGCACTTCGACCCCAACGCGGTACAGATCTCCACGCTGCTCTCGATCAAGACCGGCGCCTGCCCCGAGGACTGCAAGTACTGCCCGCAGTCCGGCCACTACAACACCGGGCTCGAGCGCGAGAAGCTGCTCCAGGTCGAAGCGGTGCTGGAACAGGCGCGCCGCGCCAAGGAGGTCGGCGCCAGCCGCTTCTGCATGGGGGCGGCATGGAAGCATCCCAGCGCCAAGGACATGCCCTACGTGCTGGAGATGGTCAAGGGCGTGCGTGCCCTGGGGCTGGAGACCTGCATGACCCTGGGCATGCTCAGCCGCGAGCAGGCCGAACAGCTCAACGACGCCGGCCTCGACTACTACAACCACAACCTGGACACCTCGCCGGAGTACTACGGCGAGATCATCACCACCCGCACCTATGCCGATCGTCTGGAAACCCTGGATCACGTGCGTCAGGCGGGGATGAAGATCTGCAGCGGCGGCATCCTTGGCATGGGCGAGAGCGTCAATGACCGCGCCGGCCTGCTGCAACAGCTGGCCAATCTGCCCACCCACCCGGAGAGCGTGCCGATCAACATGCTGATCCGCATTCAGGGCACGCCGCTGGAGCACGTCGAGGATCTCGACCCGCTCGATTTCATTCGCACCATCGCGGTAGCGCGCATTCTGATGCCGCGCTCCCACGTGCGTCTGGCGGCGGGGCGCGAGCTGATGAGCGACGAGACCCAGGCGATGGCGTTCTTCGCCGGCGCCAACTCGATCTTCTACGGCGAGCGCCTGCTCACCGCACAGAATCCGCAGGCGAGCCATGACAAGCAGCTGTTCGAGCGGCTCGGGCTTCACCCCGAGCAGCGCGAAGAGGCCGACGACGCCACCCAGGAAGCGGCGTTGCAGGCGCGGATCGCCAGCGCCCGGCTGGAGGCGTTGACCACGGATGCCAGCGCGCCACGGCATGCCACCCGCGGCGCGGCCGCGGACGTCTGATGCGCGGCGTGGATTCGCTCGATGCGGCGCTGGCGCCGCGTCTGGCCGAGCAGCGCGCGCGGGTGCGCTATCGACAGCGCCACACCACCGATGGTGTGGGCCCGCGGGTTCGCCGCGACGGCCGCGACTGGCTCAATGTCTGCAGCAATGATTATTTGGGGCTGGCCGGCGACCCGCGCTTGGCCGAAGCGCTCGCCGCGGGCGCCCGGCGCTTCGGCGTCGGCGGCGGTGCTTCGCATCTGGTATGTGGCCACAGCGAAGCGCACGAGGCGCTGGAGCGGCGGCTGGCGGCCTGGACCGGCTGCGAGCGGGCGCTGCTCTTCTCCAGCGGCTATCAGGCCAATCTCGGCGTGATCTCGGCCCTGCTGGGGCGTGGCGATATCGCGCTGCATGACCGCTTGAATCACGCCTCGCTGCTCGACGGCACCCGCCTCGCCGGTGCCCGGCTCGAACGCTTCCCGCACGGCGATGCCGCGGCCTGCGAGACGCGGCTGGCGGCGCTCGGCCGCGAGCGCCGCCGGCTGGTGATCAGTGATGGCGTCTTCAGCATGGACGGCGACTGCGCCGACCTGAATGCGCTGGCGACCCACTGTGAGCGCCACGAGGCCTGGCTGATGATCGACGACGCCCACGGCCTCGGCGTACTCGGTGAGCACGGGGCGGGCACCCGTGAAGCTCAGGGGCTGACGCCGTGGCGCGTGCCGATCCTGGTCGGCACCCTGGGCAAGGCGCTGGGCACGCACGGTGCCTTCGTCGCCGGTAGCGAGACCCTGATCGAAGCGCTGATTCAGTTCGCCCGACCCTATGTCTACACCACCAGCCTGTCGCCGGCGCTGGCCTGGGCCACCTTGACCAGCCTGGATATCGTGCGCGACGAGCCGGAGCGTCGCGCCCACCTGCAAGCGCTGATCACGCGCTTTCGCCAGCACAGTGCGGGCCTGGCGGAGGTCGGTCTCTCACCGCTGCCCTCGACGACGCCGATCCAGCCGCTGCAGATCATGCAACACGGCGAGGGGACCAACGAGGCCACGGCGCTGGCGTTGGCCCAGGCGCTGGAAGCACGTGGCATCTGGTGCAGCGCGATCCGCCCGCCGACGGTACCGGTGGGTAGTGCGCGCCTGCGCATCACCCTGAGTGCGGCCCACGCGCTGGCCGATATCGACCGCCTGGGCGAGGCGCTCTACGACGCTGCGCGCCAGGTCATCGGGCAGGGCGGGGCGGTGATGCCGCAGAGGGCGCCGGCATGACGTCCGCCGCTCGCCAGTTGTCTGACCGACATCTCGCTGATGCGTACCCGGCTGACCCGGGCCGGACCGACTTGCCAGTACCCGGCCGGCACGACTCCCGGCAATTAGTGATGCTGCCCGGTTGGGCCCTTGGGGTGATGCCGCTCGAGCCGCTGGCGGATGCACTACGCCAGGATTTGCCCGGCTGGGAGATCACGCTACTCGACTACGCCGCGCTCACATCCCCCGAGGGCGGGCGGCTGGCCTGCCACGACGTCGATGCCTGGCTTGCGGCGCTCGACCGTGAGCTGCCTGACGGCACTTGGCTGTGTGGCTGGTCACTGGGGGGCATGCTCGCCACTGCGCTGGCGGCTCGGCGCGGTCAACGGACCCCCGGTCTGATCACTCTCGCCGCCAATGCCAGCTTCGTGGCGAGGCAGGGCTGGCCTGCAGCGATGGCGGCGGAAACCTTCGCGGCCTTCCGCCAGGGGTTTCAGCGCGCGCCGGCGCGTACCCTCGAGCGTTTTGCCCAGCTGGTCGCCCAGCAGGGGAATGCACCGCGGCGGCCGGCAGGTAGTCGCCTGGCCCGCGAGCTCTGCGTCGCCTGTGCGGACACGCCCCAGGAGCAGGCGCTGGCAGGGCTTGCGCTGCTCGAGACCCTGGACCTGCGCGAGACGCTGGGGCTGCTGAGCGCGGCTCAGCTGCATCTGTTCGCCGCTGACGATGCGCTGGTGCCCGGTGGCGCCTGCGAGGCCGTCACCGACTGCCTGCCAGCCGCCGGCCGTGCCGAGCGGATCGCGGCGGCGGGCCACGCCTTTCCACTGGAACGGGCCAGCGAGGTCGCCGCGCGACTGGTGGCCTTCATCACCTCGAATCGCGTCGAACACGCCGATGTGGGGAGCCGACCATGAGCGAGCTGGTGGATATCACCCGTCTGGTGCGCCAGCGGCGTATCGCCAGCGGCTTCTCCCGCGCCGCGAGTAGCTACGACGCCGCAGCGAGATTGCAACGCGAGGTGGCCGACACGCTGCTGGCGCGGCTGCCGGCCGACTGCCACCCGGCGGCGGTGCTGGATATCGGCTGCGGCACTGGATATGTGACCGCCGCGTTGGCACGGCGCTACGCCAGCACCACCCTGGGGCTGGATCTGGCCTCCGGTATGCTGGCGACCGCACGTGCCAGCCATCCCGAGCTGGCGATCCGCTGGCTCGCGGGCGCGGCCGAACGGCTGCCGCTGGCGGCGGGCAGTGTCGATCTGGTTGCCTCCAGCCTCGCCCTGCAGTGGTGCGACTCGCTGGCGGCGGCACTCGACGAGGCCTGGCGGGTGCTGCGCCCCGGTGGCTATCTCGCTTTCACCACCCTGTGCGACGGCAGCCTGCGCGAGTGGCAGGGCGCCTGGCGCGCGGTGGATGATGGCGCCCACGTCAATCGCTTCCTGCCCGAGGAGACGCTCGCCGCCACCTTGGCGCGCCCCGGCTGGCGCTGGTGCCGGCATGAGGTCGCCACCCGGCGCTGCTGGTATCCCGACCTGGCCGCGGCGCGTCAGGCGCTCAAGGCGATCGGCGCCAATACCGTGGTCGCTGCCGCCACGTCTTCTTCCGTTCACACACGATCTTCCGCTCACACACCGCGTGGGCTGACCGGGCGCGAGCGTCTGGCTCGGCTCGAGGCCGCATTCGAAGAATACCGAAGACCGGCCGGCATCCCGATCAGTTATCGTGTGGCTACGGTTGTGATGCAGCGTTGAAGCGGAGGAAGCCCCCATGCAAGCACTATTCGTCACCGGTACCGATACCGAAGTCGGCAAGACCTTCATTACCGCCGGTTTGATGGCCGCCGCGCGCCGGCGAGGCCTGAGCGTGGTCGGCGGCAAGCCGGTCGCCTCCGGCTGCGACCAGACCCGCGATGGACTCAGGAACAGCGACGCCACCACCATCCTGGCCGAGTGCAGTCCGGCGCTCGACTACGACAGCGTCAATCCGGTCGCCCTGGCGCCGGCGATCGCCCCGCATATCGCGGCGCGTGAGGCGGGCATCGCACTGGGCGTCTCGATGCTGGCCGAGCCGATGCGCGCACTGATCGCCCGCGGCGCCGATCTCACCGTCATCGAAGGCGCCGGTGGCTGGCGGGTGCCGCTCAACGAGCGTGAATCGATCTCCGATCTGGTGATCGAACTGGATCTACCGGTGGTGCTGGTGGTAGGCGTGCGCCTGGGTGCGATCAACCATGCCCGGCTGACGCTGGAGGCGATCCAGCGCGACGGTGTGCGCGTGGCCGGCTGGGTCGCCAACATTCTCGAACCCGATACCCCGCGCATGGAGGAGAACCTCGATGCGCTGGCGCACTGGCTCGGCGAGCATGGCGGCGCTCCCTGCCTGGGCGTAGTGCCCTGGCTGGAGACGCCGGACGCCGAGGCCACCGCCGACCTGCTCGACCTCGACGCGCTGCTCGGCAGCCTGAGCTGAACCAGCGGCGCGGGCGGGGGCGGCGAGGTTTCACTCCGCAAGAGACGACACATGAACCGTAACAGCGATTGGATGCAGCGCGACCTGGCCAGCCTCTGGCACCCGTGCACACAGATGAAGGACCACGAAACGCTGCCGGTGATACCGATTCGGCGCGGCAAGGGGGTGTGGCTGGAGGATTTCGAGGGCCAGCGCTATCTCGATATCGTCAGCTCCTGGTGGGTCAACGTCTTCGGCCACGCCAACCCGCGCATCAATGCGCGGATCAAGGCGCAGCTCGACGAGCTCGAGCACGTGATTCTTTCCGGCTTCACCCATCAGCCGGTGATCGAGCTCTCCGAACGCCTGGGGCGGCTCGCGCCCGCCGGGCTGGGGCACTGCTTCTATGCCGACAACGGCTCCTCGGCGATCGAAGTGGCGCTCAAGATGAGCTACCACTACTGGCGCAATGTCGGAAAGCCGCAGAAGCGGCGCTTTCTCACCATCACCAACGGCTACCACGGCGAGACCCTGGGGGCGCTGGCGGTGGGGGATGTGGCGCTCTACACCGACACCTACCGCTCGCTGCTGCTGGACGTGATCAAGGTGCCCGCCCCGGACGGCTTCGGGCTCCCCAGAGAACAGTGGGTCGAGCAGGCCCGGGCGCGCTTCGCCGAGATGGAAAAGGCGCTGGCGCGCCACGCCGACGAGCTGGCGGCGGTGATCGTCGAGCCGCTGATCCAGTGCGCCGGCGGCATGCGTATGTACCCGCCGGAGTATCTCACCTGGCTACGCAAGGCCTGCGACCGCCATGGCGTGCAGCTCATCTTCGACGAGATCGCGGTCGGCTTCGGGCGTACCGGGACGCTCTTCGCCTGCGAGCAGGCCGGCGTACGCCCTGACTTCCTGTGTCTCTCCAAGGCGCTGACCGGCGGCTATCTGCCGCTCTCGGTGGTGATGACCACCGACGAGATCTACGCCGCGTTCTATGACGACTACGAGACGCTCAAGGCGTTTCTGCACTCCCACAGCTACACCGGCAACCCGCTCGCCTGCGCGGCGGCCCTGGCCACCCTGGATATCTTCGAGCAGGACGACGTGATCGCCGCCAACCGCCACAAGGCGGCACTGATGGGGCGCCTGGCCGAGCCGCTGCGCGACCACCCGCACGTCGGCGACGTACGCCAGACCGGCATGGTGCTGGCGATCGAGATGGTCAAGGAGAAATCCAGCCTCACCCCCTACGACTTCCGCGAGCGGCGCGGACTGCGGGTCTTCCGCCACGCCATCTCCCGCGGTGTGATGCTGCGCCCGCTGGGCAACGTCATCTACTGGATGCCGCCCTACGTGATCAGTGACGAAGAGCTGGAACTCGTCGCCGAGGTCACGCGGGAAGGGCTCGAGATCGCCACCGCCGACGCCTGACGCCCTTCAGCACCCCTCGATGGCCCGAGGGGTGCTCTCTCACCATTACCACCAATACCGCCATTCGACTGCGATGCCCGCGAAGGGCAAAGCCAGCAATCCCGCCATCGTCGCCCAATGCAGGGCTTCGCCACCTGTAGGAGCGAGCTTGCTCGCGAAGAGCGAAGCCACCAACCTCGCCAACGCCGCCCAATGCAGGGCTACGCCACCTGTAGGAGCGAGCTTGCTCGCGAAGAGCGAAGCCACCAACCTCGCCAACGCCGCCCATAGGGGAGGCCATCACCCTGATCTTGTGCTGTGAGGTTATCGCTGCAGGTGACGTGCTCCAGCATTCGCGAGCAAAGCTCGCTCCTACAGCAGAAACTATCCGACGCCGGTGGATCTGGAGAAGGCGATACCACCAACCCCGCCAACGCCGCCCAGTACAGGATTTCGCCACCTGTAGGAGCGAGCTTGCTCGCGAAGAGCGAAGCCACCAACCTCGCCAACGCCGCCCATAGGGGAGGCCAT
>NZ_JAFLEN020000001.1:597783-725788 GCF_017306975.2 Salinicola sp. DM10 | reverse complement strand
CTGATCTTGTGCTGTGAGGTTATCGCTGCAGGTGACGTGCTCCAGCATTCGCGAGCAAAGCTCGCTCCTACAGCAGACACTATCCGACGCTGGTGGGTCTGGAGAAGGCGATACCACCAACCCCGCCAACGCCGCCCAGCACAGGATTTCGCCACGTGTAGGAGCGAGCTTGCTCGCGAAGAGCGAAGCCACCAACCCCGCCAACGCCGCCCAGCACAGGATTTCGCCACGTGTAGGAGCGAGCTTGCTCGCGAAGAGCGAAGCCACCAACCCCGCCAAAGTCGCCCAATGCGGGTGGTCCATTCCGTGGCGTTAAAGAGACGCTGCAGGGCGATATCGCGCCGCCACGTAGGAAATTAACGTCACTACGCTTGAAAATCGGCTAGCTCCTGTCCGACCAAGGTCGTAGAGGTGTTGTCGCGTCCGTGCTGGCTCGGTGTCGCTCGATGCGGCGTGGTTATCCGGGCGTTGTGCTCACAAGGTCATGATAAAACGAATGTTTTAATATGCGCCTCCGCTTATGCGGCGTCAGCCGGGCTTTTTGAAAAGCATTTTCACATCGCTGGATGGGTCGGGGTCATATGTCATACATGACTACAAAAACCGCTGAAACCGGCATTTTTCGGTAAAAGCCTTACCCCTACGCCACCGAAGTACTGATTGTGGGGCTGGGCTCCGAGCTTCCATAGTGACCTTGCCGAACGACGCTAGACGCAGCATTGGCAGAATTAAAACGCGCGTTTTTCGTCGTCACGATTTCGGCAGAGATAGTCACGAAGCCGACGCCCAAAGGAGTACAGCATGTCTATCTATCAGAGTGACCTCGACGCATTGAAGCGATTGTGTCGCGAGCAGGAAGGACGCTGGGACAATATCAATCCCGAATCGGTGGCACGCATGCGGGCACAGAACCGCTTTCGTACCGGGCTGGATATCGCCCGCTACACCGCCTCGATCATGCGCCGCGACATGCGTGAGTACGACCGTGACCCGTCTCGCTACACGCAGTCCCTGGGCTGCTGGCACGGGTTCATCGGTCAGCAGAAGATGATCTCGATCAAGAAGCACCATGGCACCACCCAAGGGCGCTACCTCTACCTCTCCGGATGGATGATCGCCGCTCTGCGCTCGGAATTCGGCCCCCTGCCGGATCAGTCGATGCATGAAAAGACCGCCGTGCCGGCGCTGATCGAAGAGCTTTACACCTTCCTGCGTCAGGCCGATGCGCGGGAACTCACGCACCTTTTCCGTGAACTGGATCAGGCACGCAAGCAGGGCAACGAGGTCGCAGCGCGGGGCGTGCTCGAGAAGATCGATAACTTCGAAACCCACGTGGTGCCGATCATTGCCGATATCGATGCCGGCTTCGGCAACGAGGAGGCCACCTACCTGCTGGCCAAGAAGATGATCGAAGCCGGTGCCTGCTGCATCCAGCTCGAGAACCAGGTCTCCGACGCCAAGCAGTGCGGGCATCAGGACGGCAAGGTCACCGTGCCGCACGAGGACTTCGTCGCCAAGATCAACGCCGTGCGCCACGCCTTCCTGGAGCTGGGGGTGGATGAGGGGGTGATCGTCGCGCGGACCGACTCGCTGGGCGCCGGTCTGACCCAGAAGCTGCCGGTGAGCAAGGAGCCGGACGATCTGGCCCATCAGTACAACAGCTTCCTCTACACCGTGCCGATCTGCAGCGCCGATGATCTCGACGAAGGCGATAGCGTGATCAAACTCGACGGCGACCTGCGCAAGCCGCTGCGACTGGCCAATGGCCTCTACCGCTTCCGCTCGGACACCGGCGAAGACCGGGTTGTGCTGGACTGCATCAACGCGCTGCAGAACGGGGCGGACCTTCTGTGGATCGAGACCGAGAAGCCGCACATCGGCCAGATCGCCGGCATGGTCGACCGGATCCGTGCGGTGGTGCCGGATGCCAAGCTGGTCTACAACAATTCGCCGTCGTTCAACTGGACGCTCAACTTCCGCCAGCAGGTCTTCGACCGCTGGGAGAGCGAAGGCCGGGATCTCTCCGCCTACGAGCGTGCCCAACTGATGAGCGCCGAGTACGACGACTCCGAGCTGGCGGCGGAAGCCGACCGCTGGGTGCAGAACTTCCAGCGCGATGCTTCCCGGGAGGCCGGTGTGTTCCATCATCTGATCACACTGCCGACCTACCACACGGCAGCGCTCTCCACCGATGAACTGGCCCAGGGCTATTTCGGTGAAGAAGGCATGCTCGCTTACGTGGCCGGGGTGCAGCGCCAGGAGATCCGTCGCGGCATGGCGTCGGTCAAGCATCAGGACATGGCCGGCTCCAACATCGGCGACGATCACAAGGAGTACTTCTCCGGCGCCGCTGCACTCAAGGCTGGTGGTACGCACAATACCATGAACCAGTTCGGCTGAGACTGGCTGCCCGCCAAGACACCGCGTGATCCGCGTTTTACCCTGGCCCCGGCGATCCCGGGGCTGGTTTTTTCTCGTCTGCTTCCCACCTCGATGACCGCCATTTTCCTGAAGACGCACGCTCTTGCGATGACGCACTTTTTCACGAAGACGAATGCTTCAACTTCTTCATACCCGACATGACGGAGGGCCTCCCCCGTGGTAATGGATCTCGAAAATGGTTCCTGATCGCGGCCTTACGGCGCGCTAGATTGCCCCGAAACGACAGCGGATCGGCGGGGGCAACATGTTCGGTTTCGTGGATCATATCGATGCCGGTGGCGTGGCTGGCTGGTGTGTCGGCAGAGGAACCCAGCCGCTGCCAGGAAGAGGGCGCTGGGCATCCCGCGTGGTAGTGGTCTCGGTCAATGATGTCGATCGCTTCAGCGCCTTCTGCCAGGACCCCAGGCCAGACGTGGTACGCGCCGGGGCCGCGCGTGACCCCCACGTCGGCTTTCGCGCGCCGCTGGCGCTGAAGCCGGGCGATCTGGTGCGCGTGCGCTTCGGTCTCGGCGGCCACATGCTGCAGAACGGCGTGGCGGTGATCGGCGATGAGCCATTGCGCGGCCGCGCCAACGACTCGGGCTTCATGCCGCTGACGCCCTATGGCGGGCTGGATGCCTATCGCCAGCTGCTCGAGCCGCTGCGTGCCCGCTTCAAGATCGAGGCCTTCCGCCCGCTGTTCGGTCAGACCGGTAAGCTGGCCGCCATGGCGCTGCAGACGCCTGAAGGGCGCACGGTGGTGCCCATGGGCATGCCAGCGGCACGCGCCCGGCGCCAGGCGCATCTCTACCGTGAGCTATTGGCACCTCATCGGGTCGCTTGCCCGGCGCTCTCGCTGCGGGTCGATGCCGCGGGCGGTGTCCTGCTGTGTGCCGATTATGTCGCCGGCATCACCCTGGACAAGCACGGGCTGACCGACACGCGGGCCATGCGCACGACCATCGAGTGGGCCAAGCGCCTCAACGACCTGAAGCCGACCCCGGCGCTGGTCGCGCAACTGCGCGAACGCCATCACGCCGACCGCCTGATCGCGCGTAGCTGGCGCCAGCTGCTGGTGGGGCGGCGGGGCGGCGATCTGCGGCTGATCCTGGCCATGCTGTGGCGCGCCGGCGGGCTGCCGCGGGTCTTCTCCCATGGTGACCTGCACCGGGAGAATGTCATCGTCGACGCGAGCAGCGGGCGGCCACTGCTGATCGACTGGGACAACGCCGGCCTGCTCCCGCTCGGTGCCGATCTGGCGCGACTACTGCTCGGTGTGCCGCCACACCGGGCCGAAGCCTGGATCGGCGGCTCGCGGCAGCTACGCCTGGGCTGGGTCATCTTCACGTATCTCTCCCTGGCCCTGCGCCAGACCGACTTCATCGGCAGTGCGGACGCCAGCTACCTGGCCCAGCGCTTCCAGCAGCTTTCCCGCCCAACGGCCGCGTCCCAGCCATCGCCGCCAGGAGTCAGAAGCGGCCCCCTTTAGGCGCGAGCTTGCTCGCGAAGGGCGTGCCACCAACCGCAGACATCGTCACCTGTAGGAGCGAGCTTGCTCGCGAAGGGCGCGGCACCAACCGCAGATATCGCCACGTGCACACGAATCGGCCACGGCCTTGGTCTCATGCCGTGTGGGGCATCTTCGAAGGCGGCATGGTCCCTCATTCGCGAGCAGAGCTCGCTCCTACAGCAGACACGACCTCGCCATCGTGGATAGTGAAGAGGGTAATGACATCATCCCCAGTCACCATCATCCACCATAGGCGCCGGCCACCTGTAGGAGCGAGCTTGCTCGCGAAGGGCGTGCCACCAACCGCAGACATCGTCACCTGTAGGAGCGAGCTTGCTCGCGAAGGGCGCGGCACCAACCGAAGACATCGTCACCTGCACACGAATCGGCCACGGCCTTGGTCTCATGCCGTGGGGGTATCTTTGAAGGTGGCCTGATCCCCCATTCGCGAGCGGAGCTCGCTCCTACAGCAGACACGACCTCGCCATAGTGGATAGTGAAGAGGGTAATGACATCATCCCCAGTCACCATCATCCACCATAGGCGCCGGCCACCTGTAGGAGCGAGCTTGCTCGCGAAGGGCGCGCCACAAACCGCAGAGATCGCCACCTGCACACGAAGGGGCCACGGCCTTGGTCTCATGCCGCGTGGGGGATCTTTGAAAGCGGCATGGTCCTCCATTCGCGAGCGGAGCTCGCTCCTACAGCAGACACGATCTCGCCATCGTGGATAGTGAAGAGGGCAATGACGCCATCCCCAGTCACCGTCATCCACGATATGCACCGGCCACCTGTAGGAGCGAGCTTGCTCGCGAGGGGCGTGCCACCAACCGCAGAGATCATCACCTGTAGGAGCGAGCTTGCTCGCGAAGGGCGCGCCACTAGCCGAAGACATCGCCAACTGCACATGGAGCGGCCATGACCTTGGTCTCATGCCGCGTGGGGGATCTTTGAAAGCGGCATGACCCCCCATTCGCGAGCGGAGCTCGCTCCTACAGCAGACACGATCTCGCCATCGTGGATAGTGAAGAGGGCAATGACGCCATCCCCAGTCACCATCATCCACCATAGGCACCGGCCACCTGTAGGAGCGAGCCTGCTCGCGAAGGGCGCGCCACCAGCCACAGAGATCATCACCTGTAGGAGCGAGCTTGCTCGCGAAGGGTAAAGCCACCAACGGCGGAAATCGCCACCAGCGGCGGAAGCGTCTAAAGCCATGCGGCGTCCCAGAGCGGATAGTCCGCTAGGCTTCGCGTGAGACCCGCCCTCAGGGGATTGGCGACGATATAGCGCGCCACATCACGCAGGTCCTCCTCACGGCGCAGGGCGCGTTCGTGATAACCGGCTTGCCATACCTGCCCACGCCGACCCAGATGTCGGTTGATCTCTCTGGCGCTACGCGATTTGACCCGCTGCAGAAGCCGGGAAAGATCCCCTTGTTCCAACTGCAGCAGCCAGTGCCAGTGATCGGGCATGATCACCCAGCACAGCGAGGTGGCCCGACCCTGACATTGGGCCAGATAGATTTCGCGTGCCAGCGTCTGCCCGGCAGCGAAATCATGGAACCAAGCTTGGCGCTGGCAGGTGACCACGGTCACCGAGTAAATCCTGCCGATTTCGGAATGCCGGCCTCGGCGCAGATGCGAGGTGTGATAGCGCTCCATGAGCCTCTCCTGGCTGATTGATGGCGGCTGTCTACCTCTACATCGGCAGATGGACCCTGTAACCGAGATACTGGGGCAAAACAGTAACATGAAGATTACCAGCGACTGTCGCGATTCGCGGACAGTCGCAAGACAAATCCTGACGTTTTATTCACCTTTCGTAGAGCACTTTACGTAGCGTTATCACACTTGTGTGCCTAGAATCGCGGTTCTGTCGACACGTGAAATCGATTCATTGAAATCGGCATAACGTCATAACTCAAAGGCGTTAATCGAGCGATTTAGGCGTAAAAGTCACGCCGTGAGTTTCGGCATCGATAACGGTAGGGAGGAAGAGTTGGCATGGGTATCGATGCCTACTTGAGCATGGCGGCCGTGGTTGCGGTCCTGGGTACACTGGTCTTCACGCGCATCGCGCCGGACGCCATTCTGGTCGGCGCCATGGCGTTTCTGATCTTCACCGATGTGCTCACGCCGCAGCAGGCGCTGGCGGGCTTCGCCAATACCGGGGTGATGACCATCGCCGCGCTCTACGTGGTGGCGGCAGCACTCAAGGAGACCGGGGCGATCAAGTGGATCGCCAGCCTGCTGCTCGGCCAGCCGAGCACGCTGCGCCGGGCCCAATGGCGGGTGATGCTGCCGGCATCGGTACTGAGCGCCTTCATGAACAACACCACCGTAGTGGCGATGTTCATTCCCGCGATCCAGGACTGGTCCGGCCGCCTGCGCCTGCCACCTTCCAAACTGCTGCTGCCGCTCAGCTATATCTCCATTCTCGGCGGGACTTGCACCCTGATTGGCACCAGCACCAACCTGGTGGTCGATGGCCTGCTGCAGAGCCGCCACGGTATCTCGCTGGGCATGTTCGAACTCACCTGGGTGGGCCTGCCGATCCTGATCGTGGGGGGCGGCTTCATCCTGCTGTTCGCCGGCTGGCTGCTGCCCCAGCGCGATGGCACCAGCTCGCAGCTCGACCAGATCCGCGAGTATAGCGTCGAGGTCGACGTACAGGCCGGCGGGCCGCTGGTGGGCAAGAGTATTGCCGAGGCGGGGCTGCGCAACCTGCAGTTCGGCTATCTCACCGATATCCAGCGCGGAGACGAGCTGATGGCTGCGGTGCCGCCAGAAACCAAGCTGCAGGCAGACGACACCCTGATCTTCGTCGGCGCGCCCGAATGCGCCCGTGAGCTGCGCGAAGTGCGCGGCCTGGTACCCACCAACGGCAACGTGCAGAAGCTGGAGATCGCCCACCACCGGCGCTGTCTGGTCGAGGCGGTGATCAGCCCCGATTTCACCGCGATCGGCCAGAGCGTGCGCGAATCGCGTTTCCGCTCGCGCTTCCAGGCGGTGATTCTCTCCATCTCCCGCCACGGGCGGCGGCTGGAAGGCAAGCTGGGTGACGTCGAGTTCCAGGTCGGCGACACCCTGCTGCTGGAGACCGGGCAGCAGTTCGTCGAGCAGTACCGCTACCGCAAGGATTTCCTGCTGGTCAGCCAGCTCAACGACTCCACGCCGCCCAACTTCCAGAAGGCGCCGCTCTCGCTGGGTATTCTCGGGGTCATGGTGCTGCTCAGCGCTACCAACCTGACCTCGATTCTCGAAGCGGCCTTTCTCGCCGCCGGCGCCATGCTGGTGAGCGGCTGCCTGACCATGGGCAAGGCGCGCCGCTATATCGATCTCTCCGTGCTGATCGTAATCGCCGCCTCGTTCTCGCTGGGCACTGCGATGAGTGAGTCCGGCGCCGCGCGGGCCATCGCCGAGCAGGTGGTGGGGCAGATCCATACCCCCTGGCTGGCGCTGCTCTTCGTCTACGTGATGACTGTTCTGTTCACCGAGATGATCACCAACAACGCCGCCGCGGTGCTGATGTTTCCCATCGCCATGGCGGTCTCCGATCAGCTCGGGGTCGACTTCATGCCGTTCGTCATTGCCGTCACCATTGCTGCCTCGGCCAGCTTCATGACCGCGCTGGGCTACCAAACCAACCTCATGGTGATGGGCCCCGGTGGCTACCGCATGCACGACTACCTCAAGCTTGGCGTGCCGCTCAGCCTGATCGTCGGCCTGGTCAGCGTCACCCTGATACCGCTGATCTGGCACTTCTAGTCGCGGTGCCAATATTAGCATCTGCAGATAAATGGCGGGCTCTCAGCAGGAGCTAGTGCGCTCGCTAAGGGGCATGACATCGGCGTCGCCACTGCCACAAGGCTCGGACTAGCCCTCTACATGGCAAATAAGAGGAATTCGTCTCAACGGTAGGCAAATCGGGCCCGGCCCAATACAATCGTGTGCCTTGAGGGCCATGGATTCGGCCTACTGAATGTATCAATGTGTTCGAGGGCAGGGATCTTGCCACCGGTTATTTTTTTGGACTGCCCTAATGCTTCGGGCCTAATCCATTCCTGCAGACCGATGCCACTGCACGTATCGGGCATGTGCCCGTGCGCCGGGGCTCGGTGTCCTAGTCAATCGGGTTGATCACAAAACATGTCTAACGCTTTCCATGGGGTGTCCCGCCGCGTCGGTCGGTTAGGGAAGTTCTTCCAGCTGGGGGTGCTCTCCGTCGCCATCGCCGGATGCGCTACGCAGAGCCAGCAGGGTATTCACAACGTGCAGAACATGCGTGGTGGTACCGCGCTCGGCCCCGAGATCTCCACCTTTCTCGATAACGCCACACCCGGCAGCATCGCCGCCTTCCCCAAGAGCCCATGGGGCTCGAACGTTTCGGTGATCGTTCAGGAGCGCTACTTCGCCGCCAGCGGCAGGCTCTGCGCGCATCTGGATATCGCACGCCAGAGCGGGGCGGCGCTGCATCAGGCCGAAGTCGCCTGTCTGGTCAAGGACAATGGCTGGTTCTCGCAGCGCCTAGTGACCCAAGTGCTGCCCGCGACCAGCAATCAGTAACAAAAATCCGCTGCAACCGCGCCCAGCGAGCCGAGTATCGTCAGTGACGACTCAGGCGGCGCGGAAGCCGCACGAACACCACAGGAAGTCTTGCATGAAACGTGCAGCATCGTTTTTCCGGGCCGGGTGCCTGGTGGCGGTAGCGTGCCTGAACGCCAACCTGGCGAGCGCGCAATCCTTCGATTCGGGTAGCGATATCCTCCCGCAGGGCCAGCAGGCCCAGTCCATGACCATGCAGCCCCAGGGCGCCAATGGCCAGAACGCCCAGCAGGCGGCGCAGGCGGTGGATGACACCCCGCGTGCCAACTGGAACAGCGATCAGTACGGGCCGGTTGACCCCAATCAGGCACAGATCGACCCCAATATGCTGCCGCCCTTCGGCGCCAACCTCTTCACTGGCGGTTTCCGTGGTGTCATGGCCGACGGGCTCAACCCCGCCTACACCATCAAGCCGGGCGACCAGATCAACCTGCGCGTCTGGGGCGGGGTAGAACTGCAGCAGGTACTGACGGTGGACTCCCAGGGTAACGTGTTCCTGCCGGGTATCGGCCCGCTCAACGTTCAGGGCACCTCCAATAGCGAGCTCAACAAGCGGGTCACCTCTGCGATCAAGTCCGTCTACCCGGAAAACGTGCAGGTCTACACCAATCTGCAGGGCGTGCAGCCGGTGGGCGTGTTCGTGACCGGCTACGTCAAGAATCCTGGCCGTTACTCCGGCACCCCCAGCGACTCCATTCTCTACTTCCTCGATCAGGCCGGCGGCATCGAACAGGCGCTGGGCAGCTATCGCCAGATCGTGGTCAAGCGTAACGGCCGCGCGATCGAAACGGTCGATCTCTACGATTTCCTGATCAACGGCAACATGCCGCGCACTCAGTTCCGCGATGGCGATACCGTGGTGGTGGAGCAGCGCGGCCCGGCGGTCGCCGTGGTCGGTGATGTCGAAAAACCCTTCCGCTACGAGCTGGCGGGCGAACAGCTCACCGGTGGCGATGTGACCAACCTCGCGCGCCTGCGCGCCGGCGTCTCTCATGTGCTGCTGCGCGGCAGTCGCCCCAGCGGCCCCATCGCGCGTTACCTGACGTTGAGCGAGTTCCGCGAAGCCAACGTCGAGAAAGGCGATGAAGTGCTGTTCAGCGCCGACCAGCGCGCCGAAAGCATCGTCGTGCAGGTAGAGGGCAGCTACTACGGCCCCTCGCGCTACGTGCTGCCGCGTGATGCCCATCTGGGGGAATTCCTCAACGCGATCAGCGTGCCCAAGAGCATGACCAGCTACAAGGACATCTCGATCCGCCGCGAGAGCGTCAAGGAGCAGCAGAAAGAGTCGCTCAACGAAAGCCTCGACCGGCTCGAGCAAACCTACCTGGGTTACCCATCGCGCACCGCCAAAGAAGGCGAGATCCAGGTTCGCCAGGCCGAGCTGATCCAGAAGTTCGTGCAGAAGGCGCGCCAAGCTCAGCCCACCGGACGCCTAGTCGTGGCCCGCGGCGACAATATTGCCGATGTGCGCCTGCAGGATGGCGACGTGATCACCATCCCCGAGATCTCCGACTCTGTACTGCTGAGCGGTGAAGTCACCATCCCGCAGGCGATGGTCTTTACCCCCGGCATGAGCGCAAGTGATTACATCCAGCAGGCGGGTGGCTTTACCCCGCGTGCGGATGATGACCAGGTACTGGTGGTTCACAAAAACGGTGCGGTGGTTCACGCCGGCGATACCAAGATCCGTGCCGGAGACGAGATCATGGTGCTGCCCGCCGCGCCGACCAGCAATATAGAGCTGGCCAGCAGTATTACCCAGATCCTCTACCAAGTGGCCGTGGCGACCAAGGTCGCGCTGGATCTCTAATAGCGAGCACAGGACCCAGCCCCGTCCCGGTGACGGGGCTTTTTCTTGGTGGGGGCATAAGGAGAAGACGTGAAGAGACACTGTTCAAGACGCTTTAAATTGAAGCCAGGGGGGAAGTGTCATGAGTGATGTGACCAACGCCTCTCAGTACAAGCCGAGAAGCGCGCTGCGCGTGACCTGGGATGTCTGGTCGGCAATGACCCTGCGCGAGTTCATCGCGCGCACGACCGCAGACCGCATGGCCTGGTTCTGGATGATCTTCGAGCCGCTAGCGACTATCGGCATCATGATTTTGATTCGCTCTCATTTAATGGGATCAAGACATATCTCTGGTGCGGATTTCGTGCCTTGGATGATCATTGGGCTGATGGGCTTTTATCTTTTCCGTGCCTGTATGATGCAACCAATGGGGGCGATCAGTGCCAATAAAGGGTTGTTTACCTATCGCCAAATCACGCCGTTCGATGCAGTTATCGTAAGATGCTACGTGGAAGGGATGTTGCAGAGCTTTGTCTTTCTGTTGTTTATTCTAATTGGTACTTTATTCAAGCTTAATATGGTGGCCCATCACGCTTTTGGCGTGATGATAGACTGGTTTTCGTTATGGGCGCTGGGGTCCGGGCTGGGAATTCTGTTCTCGGTCGTCAATAGCCTGGTTCCAGAGCTAGGGAAAATCATAAGGCTGATGACATTTCCATTGTTGATTCTTTCGGGTGTCATCCTTCCAGTCAGTATGGCCCCACATCAACTACAAGAGTATCTCGCCTGGAATCCGATTCTTCATGGATTGGAAAATATGAGGATCAACTATTTCGAGTATTATCACTCGATTGATGATATTGATATGACCTATCTCTGGTACTGGGCGTTAGGCAGCATGGTGCTAGGGTTGATGATGCATATTCGCTTTGCGCCACGCCTGAAGATGCTCTAAGAGAGGGTGAGGCATGATCGAAATCCAAAACCTCTATAAGCGCTATCATGGCCCCTTTGGCGGGGACTGGGTGCTGAAAGATATTAACTTGACTTTCCCTAATAATGTGAGCGTTGGCTTGATTGGCCGAAACGGCGCG
This sequence comes from Salinicola sp. DM10, assembly GCF_017306975.2. Lineage (NCBI taxonomy): Bacteria > Pseudomonadati > Pseudomonadota > Gammaproteobacteria > Oceanospirillales > Halomonadaceae > Salinicola > Salinicola sp. DM10. Next base: position 714,368 of record NZ_JAFLEN020000001.1, on the reverse strand, counting down.
GGTAAATCCACACTGTTACGCTTGATTGGTGGGATGGACTTTCCGGACAAAGGCACGATCAAGCGTAAGGCAAGGGTTTCCTGGCCTATCGGGCTGGCCGGTGGTTTCAAGGGCAGCATGACAGGTAGGCAAAACGTTAAGTTTGTCGCGCGCATCCATGGTGAGCGAAAAAATTTGCATGACCTTATTCAGCGAGTGCAGGACTTCGCCGAGATCGGTAAATCCTTCGATGAACCGGTAAGCACCTACTCCTCTGGTATGCGCTCACGTCTGGCCTTCGGCCTTTCCCTGGCGTTCGATTTCGATGTCTATCTCTCTGATGAAGCGACGGCAGTGGGGGATAGAGCCTTCAAGCAGAAGGCCAGTGATGCTTTCAAGGCTCGGGTCAATACCGCCAGCTTGATCATGGTCTCTCACAGCGAAGGCATCTTGAAAGATCTCTGCCAGGCGGGAGTGTTGTTAGAGAAGGGGGAAGCGACCTGGTATGACGACGTGAATGATGCCATCGCCCAATATCATGCCGGCTCCGGAAAGAAATAATTCTATTAAGTGGGATGTTTGACGTGAATAAACGGTTTAATCAAGTTGTGGGTGCTGCCAAGCGGCAGCCCCATTGGGCCATATGTATAATTTTCATTGCTGCGATCAGTTTTTATTGGGCGCTATGGGCGTCTGACCGCTATGTTTCTCATGCCCATGTGATTCTGGAAAGCCCGCAGATTTCCACACCAGAGCTGAGCTTTAGTTCGCTGCTTTCCGGCGGAGGCGGCAAGAATACCGCAGATATGTTGCTGTTGCGTGATTATATGCTTTCGACGGATATGCTTCATTATTTGGAAAAGAATGCCGATTTTCGGCAACATTATGCTAATCATGGCGATATTTTTAGCCGTTTGAATGACGAACAGGCGCCGACAGAAAAGCTGCTCGATTATTATCATGGAATAGCGCATGTGGAGCTTGATGAATACGCAGGTGTCTTGAGGCTTGATATTCAAGCATTCACACCCGAAGAGGCCAATAAAATTGCCAACCTGATGCTGCAGAAGGGCGAGCAGCATATGAACGAGATGGGGCAGCGGCTGGCAGAGCAGCAGGTCAAATTTCTTGAGAAGCAGACGAACGTATTGGAGCAACGCTTCGAGAAAACCCGCCAGGATCTATTGCAATTTGAAAACGAAAATGGTCTCGCTTCGCCCACTGCGACTGTAGAAAGCCTGGGAACTGTCGTCGCTAAACTGGAAGGCGAATTAGCAAGTCTTAAGGCCCAGCGTGCTGCCATGGCAAGCTATCAAAGCAAGAGTTCGCCGCAGATGGTGAGTTTGAAAAGCCAAATTACTGCCCTGGAAAATCAAATTGACGAGCAGAAAAAACGCCTGGCAGCACAGTCTGGCAATGCGCTAAATGCAGTATCTAGTGAATACCAGACATTGCAGCTACGCGCGCAGTTTGCCCAGCAGGCATATTCCGGCACGCTTGCTGCCTTGGAAAATACTCGGGTCGAGGCTGCTCGCCAACTCAAACAGCTTTCTGTGCTGCAGTCGCCGACGATGCCCGAGTATCCAGAAAAGCCAGAACGTGTCTATATGATTGCGGTATATACCGTAATTGCACTTTTTCTTACCCTGATTGTCAATATGTTGATCTTGATTGTTAGAGATCATAAGGATTAAGACGATGAATGCTATTGAAACGATACGGGGTGCCGAGCAATTCGTAGCCCAGTGGTATCTCGATCAATATCCTGACGTGGCGGCCACTGGAATGGATGCGGCAGTTCACTACTGCAAATATGGATGGCTGTTAGGGAGAGATCCCGGTCCAGGGTTTTCAACTTCGGACTATATTTCGAAGAACCCTGTCTGCCAGGAAAAAAACATAAATCCACTATTGCATTCTATACTTTGTGATGTGGCCGAACCTACGGCACTAAGTGAAGCTTCTCGTTCTAACGGACTCGATAATGTCGCTTCCAGGCATCATCGAATAGAGGCCCAGTTACACGAAACTCAAAAGTTGCTGGAGTGCTACTACTCCAAATATCAAGACCTGGAAATTGAAAAACTTTACGGAAGAAAGTGATACGAGGCTAGCAGTGGATACCAAACGCAAGATACTGACTGTTTTCGGCACGCGGCCGGAAGCCATCAAGATGGCACCCTTGGCACTTCGGTTGAATAATGATTCTCGCTTCGATGCTCGGGTTTGCGTTACTGCCCAGCACCGCGAGATGTTGGATCAGGTCTTGTCGCTGTTTGATTTGACGCCTGATTATGACCTTAACGTCATGAAACCCGGGCAAGATCTCAACGACGTAACCTGTGGTATTCTTCAAGGCTTGAAGCCAGTCTTAGAAGATTTCAAACCGGACGTGGTGCTTGTGCATGGCGATACAGCGACTACATTTGCAACCACTTTGGCTTGCTATTATCAGCAGGTGTCGGTAGGGCATGTCGAAGCCGGTCTGCGTACTGGCAATCTCTATTCGCCTTGGCCTGAAGAAGGGAACCGTAAATTGACGGGCGCTTTGGCAGCGATTCATTTTGCTCCGACTCCGACTTCCGAGCAAAATCTTCTCGCTGAAGGTGTCAAGCCAGAAACTGTATATATCACGGGTAACACGGTCATCGACGCACTACTTGATGTCGTGCGGAAATTAGATGCTAATGCCGCTCTTTCTGAAGAGCTCGCGGCTCGCTTCCCCATGCTCGAGAGTGACAAGAAATTGGTTCTGGTCACTGGGCATCGTCGAGAGAGTTTCGGCGGAGGGTTCGAACGCATTTGCGAAGCTTTGGCCCGTACTGCTACCGAGAACCCAGACGTACAAATTCTATATCCCGTTCACCTCAATCCGAATGTGCAAGAGCCTGTCAATCGGCTACTGGCGGGTATCGATAATGTCTATTTGATCGAGCCGCAGGAGTATCTACCCTTCGTTTACCTGATGAACCGGGCTCACGTCATCTTGACGGATTCAGGTGGTATACAGGAAGAGGCGCCGTCTCTCGGTAAACCTGTGCTGGTCATGCGGGAAACAACAGAACGCCCAGAAGCAGTGGAGGCAGGCACGGTCAAGCTCGTAGGAACAAATATTGACCTGATCGTGGATGAGCTGAATACGTTGCTGCGGGACAAGAAAGCGTACGAGGCGATGAGCTACGCGCACAACCCTTATGGTGATGGCAAAGCTTGTCAGCGTATTCTTGAAGCTTTAGGTCGATAATATTTCTTTTTTTAATATCGTTACAATGGTTTTGTAAAAAAGGGAAGTTTGATGAATTTTGAACGGATTTCGATGATTGGCTTGGGATATATTGGCCTGCCAACCGCTGCAGTATTCGCTTCGCGCAAGAAAAAAGTCATTGGTGTCGATATCAATCAGGCGGCAGTAGATACGATCAATAAGGGCGAGATTCACATCGTCGAACCCGAGCTGGATATGGTCGTTCACGCTGCGGTTACTCAAGGTTATCTCCGCGCCACGACGCAGCCAGAGCCCGCAGATGCCTTCCTTGTGGCAGTGCCCACGCCGTTTCACACCGATGAGAATGGCCAGAACCATAAAGCCGACCTCAGCTATATCGAATCTGCGGCAAAAGCGATTGCTCCCGTGCTGCAGCCCGGTAACTTGGTGGTACTCGAGTCTACCAGCCCAGTAGGCGCCACGGAGCAAATGGCAGCTTGGCTAGCAGAAGCTCGGCCAGACTTGACATTCCCACAGACTTACGGTGAAGACTCGGATATTCGGGTAGCGCATTGCCCCGAACGTGTTCTGCCGGGGCACGTTATTCGAGAACTCGTCGAGAACGACCGTGTGATCGGCGGTATGACACCGAAATGTGCGGAAGCCGCCTGTGCGCTATATAAAATAGTGGTAGAGGGGGAGTGTGTCCCTACTACGGCGCGCACGGCAGAAATGGCAAAGCTGACAGAAAATAGTTTCCGCGATGTCAATATCGCTTTTGCCAACGAGCTCTCTACCATCGCTCATGAACTCGAAATCAACGTCTGGGAACTCATTGCGCTAGCCAACCGGCACCCGCGAGTCAATATACTCTCTCCGGGGGCCGGTGTTGGCGGCCACTGTATTGCGGTTGATCCATGGTTCATTGTCGATGCATGCCCGGAGCAAGCAAAACTGATTCGCACCGCGCGGGAAGTCAATGACGCCAAACCTGAGTGGGTACTGCAGCGGGTGAAAAATGGCCTGGAGTACTATCATCAGCAGCATCCCGATGCCAAGCGTAGCGATCTCACAGTCGCCTGCTTAGGGGTTGCGTTCAAGCCTGATATCGATGATCTTCGCGAAAGCCCAGCCTTAGGTATTGCGGAAAAAATTGCCAATCTGGGGTGCCAGGTTCAAATTGTGGAGCCCAACATCCAGGCGGTGCCGCAGAGGCTGGCAAAGTCTAATGTACAGTTAGTCGACCTAGCGCAAGCATTGGTGCAAGCCGATGTGGTTTGCGTTCTGGTTAAGCACAAGCCTTTTGTAGAAAATTGTGACAAGTTAAGAAATAGAGATGCAGTTGTTGATGCGGTAGGTTTGCTAGGGAACGATTATTGATGCTGAGTAGTAGTTGATCTGAGCGCACTGAGAAAATTTACATAACACGTCGATGTTTATATTTTTTTGCAAGCTTAAAGGGCGGCATTTTATTCTGGTCAATGCTGCTCTTCTGTTATAAAAGCCAGACATTTCAGTCAACAATCTTGGGTTAAGCATCCTCACTCTAGTGTGGGGCCTTGGCTTTTATTTTTGAATTGTGGTTGCTGAATTGGAATTGTGCCTGAGGTATTATGAAAAATTTATTGCATTACTCGACTAACCTTGCCGACCAGTTCATCGAGCACATAGAACTGCCGATATCTTCACGAGTTGCTTATATTGTTAGCCATGGCCAAAGCTATGCATGCAATGGCTACGCTATCAGAACCCAGAATATAGCCCAAGCATTAAACCAGCATGGTTTTGAGACCTTTTGTTTTGTTCGACCAGGTAGACCGTGGGAACTTGGTTTTAAGGAAAAAATCCCATCAGTGGTTGATGTTCAGGGGGTACATTATGTTCACGGGTGTTGGCAAAATGGGTTAAATCCCAAAAATGAAAAGCAGCATTTGGAGTTCAGTGTCGAGTATTTTACTAATTTATTTAAAATATATCGCCCTAGTGTGGTGCTAGCCGCTTCTAACTATATTGTGGGCTTGCCCGCATGGGTGGCTGCAAGAAGGCTAGGCCTGCCTTTCTACAACGAGGTGCGTGGATTTTGGGAGCTTTCAAAAGCTTCCCGTGAAGAGGGGTATTCAAGCACTGAGAGTTTTGAAAGTGAAACCTTGTTAGATAGCTTTGTTGCAAGGCAAGCGGAAAAGGTATTTACGCTAAATTCTCAAATGAAAGATGAGCTATTAAGAAGAAAGATTGATCCTGGCAAAGTTGAACTGGTGCCTAATGCCTTATCCAAATTGCCTGAACACGAATCGCCATGCCCACTGCTGAAAGATAGTCTCGGCATAGAAGCTGATGAAATGGTGATAGGATATCTAGGAAGCTTCAGTGAGTACGAAGGAGTAGACTTACTGGTTGATGCTTGTAGAAGAATGATAATTTCTGGGAGGAAAATAAAGCTACTTTTGGTTGGCGATAAGCAATCTATAGCTGGTTCGTTGGGAGGCGACGATCAGTTTTCTCAAGAGCCTTGGTTGATAAAAACAGGGCGTGTGCCTCAAGAGGATATTTCTCGCTACTATGCACTGGTTGACGTGGTGGTTATACCTAGAAAGAGGTATCTAGTCTCTGAAATTGTGCCACCGATGAAAATAGTGGAGGCCCTATCTTACGGCAAACCAACGATAGTTTCTGATTTGCCTCCTCTTTCTTACTATTCCAGCAAAAGCGATATGGTTCATGTCTTTTCAGCCGGCTCCGTATCCAGTCTTTTTGAGGTGTTGTGCCAAGTCGGTTTAAATAATGGTGTTAGCCATGATATTGGCTTGGACTTAATGTTTAAGGCCGTGAGTCCTATCGTGAACGCCTTTAGGGGTGCCGCTGGTGAAGTGGAAGCCCCGACCTATTATGAAAATTTTTCTCCTCTTAAAAAATACTCTAAGCAAGATTCGTTAGAATCTAATAAGCAAGGAAGTTGCTCTACTTTATCTTTAAAAGAGACAAAAGTGAGCAAAGGGGAGAGGTATGAAATTACTAAAAAGCTGTTATCTAATGAAGACTGTTTCTTACATCTCATGTGCGTTTCAGAAGAAAGGGATATCAAAGGCGCAGTAGCCGATGTTACTTTTTTTGACAGTCATGGTGCCGTTCTTCAGAAACCATATAGTGGGATGGCAAGTTCGAAAAAGTACGATTCATATTTCTATGTAGAGGTCCAGGAAAAAGATAACGCATCTTTTGCAAGCTATAAAATTGCTACTCCTAGCGGTGCGGATTCAATATCGGTTAAGTTGTTTGCTTTTGCAGTGCCCGACGAAATGCACTTGATTGGTGATGTGGAAGTCCTCGAGAAAGAAGAATTTCAGGCTAGAAAATCTACCGGATCCAAATACATAAGCTCGTTCCAACAAATTTTAAGTGAAGCCGAAGAGATCCCTGATAGCAATGGTACTGAATACTTTGAGAAGCATGATTATAGGGTTGGGGTCATCGGTGATGTTTATATGTTCAACTTCTATAAGGATGTTTTTTCTTCAGTCACATATCTAAATCCCTCTAACTATAAGCTTGCCTTTCAAAATGGTCTAGATCTAATTATATATACGACTTGTTGGAAGGGGGTGAAGAATGAGGAGTGGAAGGGTGTTAAGTTTAGAGAAAAGCCGAAAAAAGCTTTAGATGAAATAATTAGCTTGGCAAACAATGAGAATATAAAAACAGTCTTTCAATCAATAGAAGATCCTTCTAACTTTGAATACTTTCTTCCGGTGGCTAAGAAATTCGATTATGTTTTTACTACTGATGAAGATTGTATAGAAAGTTACAAAAAGGCCTTAGGGCACGACAATGTATACTTTGGTGAATACGGCGTAAACCCTCAATTTAATAATCCGATAGGATCGAGAAGGAATATCAGGAACGCAGCCTTTTTTGCTGGCTCGTATCCGAGGCGCTATAAAGAGAGATGCGATGATATGGAGACCATCTTCGACTCGATCATCGAGTCGGGTGGTGAGCTTCTCATAGCTGATCGTAATTTTGAAGCTGGTTCCGAAGAACTTGCATATCCAGAGCGTTTTCGAAGTAGTGTTTTACCTCCCGTACGACACGATCTCCTGCAAAAATTGCATAAGCTATTCAGGTATAGCTTGAACTTTAACTCAATCAAACAAAGTCCTACTATGTGCGCTATGCGCATATACGAGTTGCAAGCGCAAGGCAATGGCCTTATTTCAAACTATGCCAACTCTGTTTTTAATAAGTTTCCGGGCGTGCGCCTAGTTCCTTATAAGCAAAATATGGCGCGAGACTTCTCGCGAGATGAGGATTGGGAAGAGTACTTCACAAACACCAAAAATATCCGGGAGGTTCTGAACGATAAAACGAGTTATCAAGTTGTTTCTCGATTGCTTTGTGCAATTGGTCTTGATGGGTCACGTAACAGCAACACAAAAATCGCAGTAATCTGCGGGGAAAAAAGCAGTTTAATTTTGAGTTCTTTCAGCAGTCAAAAATATGCTGATAAGGTTTTGATTAGCGAGTCTGAGCTCTCAGATTGGCAATCCGCTGTAGAAAAATATAATATTGGTTATTTTTGCTGGTTCTCTGAAAGTCATGTTTATGGCGAGAACTATCTGAATGACATGCTTAATGCATTCAAATACACCGACAGCAATTACATCACTAAAAATGCTTACTTTGAGCCGGGTGGTGGTTTTGTAGATGGTGCTCAGCACGAATATACTAACAGTTGCAGTGGTAAAGCCTTATCCTTGTTCAGCTGCAAATATCATCATCCCATGGAGTTTTATCAGATTGCAGAGGATGAATCTTTCGAATTAAAAAATGGATACAGTTCAGACCCTTTTGAGATTAATTTCGTACAAGCTCTAAGAAAAATAACTTCTAATTCCAAGAAGTATTTGTTGTCCGTCATAGTCCCAGTTTATAATAATGGCAGCTTTCTGCTGACTAAATGCATTCCAAGCCTTCGTAGGAATGATATTTGGCAAAACATGGAAGTCCATTTAGTTGATGATGGGTCTAATGATAATGAAACACTTAAAGCACTCGCCTTCTTAGGTGAGATCTACCCTAACGTCAGGGTGATGTATAGTCATGATGGTGGTAGCGGAAGTGCTTCGAGACCACGAAACCAAGGGATAGAAGTAGCTTCATCTGACTTGGTTACCTTTTTGGATCCGGATAACGAAATTGCCCCAGGTGCTTACGATTTACTCTTTAACTTGTTTAAGGAGGCGAATGAAAAATCTTCCGATCCAGTTCAGTTTGTTTCTGGCTTCCACGTTAAGGTGGGAGAGAATGTAAAAACAATAGGTAAGCACACATCCAATAAGTTGAGTCTAATAAAAGATTTCAAGAAAGGCTACTTTGACAAGGGTAGGTTTCCTGTCGTTGCTACGCAGTCTGCTGTTATATCTAAGGATCTTCTCAAGAAGAATAACATTCGATTTGTCGAGAGTTCGGCTGGTCAAGATACTTTGTTTGGCTGGGAGGTTATTGCTTCCGCAGAATGTGGTGGTTTTAATGGCGATGCTTACATCGTTTACTACGCTGATCGGTCAGATTCAATAACAAATAGGGTTGATGTTAGTTATTTTCAGAAAAAGTTGATTTTAGAGGAGAGGCAAAAGAGATTTTTGGAAGAGAGTAATCTGCTTGAGTCTTATCTGGAAAACAAGTTTGATCAGTTTATGAATGATTGGTATCTGGATAAGTTGAGTCATGTTGATTTCAAAATTCGTGATCAATGTATTGAGGTGCTGAGAGATATTTGCAGCATTTATGGAAAAGATCTTAATGACTACATTTAATTTGGGGTGTTTGATTTATGAGAAAGCCTAAAATTGGTTTGGTTGGATATTTTGGTTGGGGTAACTATGGTGATGAATTGTTTATGCGTGTTCATAACCAATTCTTATCAGAGAGATACGACTTAGAAGTGGTGCACGATAGTTTGGATGAACCTTATTTCTCGACATCCGCGATCGAGGGTTTGAAGGATTTTGATGGCTTTCTAATAGGAGGGGGCGACCTCGTAAATCCCAATGCTGTATCTTCTCTTTACTGGCGTAATGAATATTTGGAAAAGCCGGTTTTCGTGCATGGGATAGGCTGTCCAAATCTTAAGGTTAAACAATCAAAAGCTTTAAGTTTTTTTCATGGTTTTTTTTCACACCCTTCCGTGAAACATATTTGCCTTAGGGATGTTGAAAGTAAACAGTATTTTGATTCTGTTATAAATCCTGCTGTGGAGACGGTTACATATCCCGACTCCGTCTTTGCTATGAATATTCCCACAGTTTCTAGGAAGATCTCTGATAAGGTTCTGGGCGTCGTGCTTCGAAGCCATAAATCTCTTGTCGGTGAATATGAGCAGGTCAGAAAAGCTGTTGATGAAGCAAAAAGCCTAGGTTATCGTGTTCGTATTATTGTGGCGGCTTTTGGCAAGCTAGGAGAGGGTGATTTAGCTGTTTCAAATGAATTTTCCCGGGATGATGAAGAGGTTTTTTACTCGGATGATCTAATGGAACTAAGTAAAGCCTTGGGTGAGTGTAGTCTTGTTTTGAGTATGAAGTTTCATGCTCTGGTGGTGGGGACGATGTATGGTGTCCCTGTCATTCAAATGTCATCTACTCAGAAGAATAGAAACTTGTTTAGGTATTTGCAGCGCCCTGATCTTTTGGGTAATTATCACGACGAGGACCTTTTCAGAAAAGTCCCTCCGGTGCCTGCTCCGATACACTCTTTGCTGGTTAGAAAGCTGAGAAGGGACTCTGAGCATGGTTATCATTCATTGCTGGACTCCATGAATAAAGTCTTTGGTCTATAAATTGGGTCACGTTTTAGCCCGCTTGCGCGTCTAACAAGTCACGCGACTGTCTTGGCGGGCTTTTTTCTAAATACCATCATGCTTTAGAGCTTGGCATGTCTGATTTGTCTTATGTGAAACTAGTTTTGCATATTTCAATTGGCGGATGCCTTGTTATCTTTAAATGGATAGGAGGTGGCTGTGTTGGTTCCTCGAGAGTTTTTTGGCACTGATGGTATCCGCGGCCGAGTCGGTGAATTTCCCATGACGCCCAATTTTGCTATGAAATTGGGCTGGGCTGCTGGACAGGTGCTCGGTGCGGAAGGCGTTCGCGAGGTTTTGATTGGTAAAGATACCCGAGCCAGTGGTTATCTGCTCGAGTCTTCTCTTGAGGCCGGATTCTCTTCGGCGGGGGTCAATATTGCCTTGGTTGGGCCATTACCGACGCCCGCTATTGCCTATTTGACGTCGACATTCCGTGCGGATGCCGGCCTGGTCATTAGTGCATCACATAATCCTTACTACGATAACGGCATCAAGTTATTCGGTCGTGGGGGGCTCAAGCTCAATGATGCCCAGGAGCGCGAGATAGAGCATTACCTGCAGGTTGCTCTCGATGGCGGAATGAGTTGTGTATCCTCCGAGAAACTCGGCAAGGCACGGCGCATCGAAGATGCATCTGGCCGTTATACCGAATACTGCAAAGCGACCTTGCCGAGCCACTTGAGTCTGGATGGGCTCAAGATTGTCGTCGATTGCGCCAATGGTGCGGGCTATAAGGTCGCGCCTGCTGTTTACCGCGAGTTGGGTGCCTGCGTGGTGGCGATTCATGCAACACCAGATGGTTTCAATATCAACGAGCAGTGTGGCGCCACAGCCATGCACAGCTTGTGTGATGCTGTAAAAGCGGAAGGCGCAGACCTCGGTATCGCCCTCGACGGTGATGCAGACCGATTGATGATGGTAGATCACACTGGCTCTGTGGTGGACGGTGATGAACTGCTGTATTTGCTCACACGCCAAGCCAGAGCTGCCGGTTATCAGGGTGGAGTCGTAGGGACTCAAATGAGTAATCTAGGGTTGGCTCACGCGCTTGAATCGCTAGATGTGCCTTTCATTCGTGCCAAGGTCGGCGACCGCTACGTCATGCAGCAGCTCGAGGAAAAAGGCTGGCGCATCGGTGGCGAAACTTCCGGCCATTTGATCAACTTGGATCACGCCCCCACGGGCGATGCCATCGTGGCCTCCTTGCAGGTGCTTGCCTGCTTGCTCGACCAGGGCGCCAGCTTGCATGAGGCCAAGCAGGGGTTGCACAAGCTGCCACAGACTTTGATCAACGTTCGTTATCAGGCTCAGTCAGGGATAGACCCTGTCAAAGAGCCAGAGGTGCGGGATCTCGTCGATAGTATCACGAAGGATTTAGGTCAAGAAGGGCGTATATTACTGCGTAAATCTGGCACCGAGCCACTCATTCGAGTGATGGTCGAGGCCATGGATGCAACCATGGCTCAGAAGGCTGCAGGGCGTATCGCAGACAGCATCCGGCAGATTGTCAATTGATCAGGAGTGTTCACTCTGTCCCTATTTCTATCGAATTAGATGAACTTTCTTTTTGTCGCGACACCAAGTGAATTTTTGAATCTGATGCGAGCAATAAGCACGAGAAGGAAGCCATGTTAATAACCGAAAAAAAGCCCCGCGCAGTTGCCACTGCGCCGCTGCAGAGCCTGGCTCAGGGGGCTATGTTTTGGCGGCCGGATCAAATAGAAGCTTCGGCGTGGCTTGATCATTTGCCCTGGATTTTTTGGCTACTGGAAGCGTCACAACCGCAGCGCTGTGTCACGTTGGGTGCGCGTGCCGGTAGCCTGCACGGCGCGTTTTGCCAAGGCCTTGGTCGTTTGGGTTTGTCCGCCGAAAGCTTGCTTGTGGCTGAAGGCCCGCAGGCGGAAGAGCTCCAAGCCATGGCAGACCGTCGCTATGGTGGTTTGGCGCGGCATCTGCAGATGCCCCTCCACCGCGCGGCGAAGCAGATAGAAGCGGGCAGTGTGGACATCCTGGCGCTTGATCTGGAGCCGACGGACCCGGACATGGATGAGCTGCTGGAGCGTTGGATACCCAGACTTTCTCGTCAAGGTGTCGTGTTGATTCCGGGCATCAATCGTCACGAATCGGGGTGTCTCGCTCATCACTACTATGCGGAGCTTCAGAATCGCTATCGCTCCGTGACTTTTCATCATGGTGATGGCCTGGGTGTGTTGGTGGTGGGTGAGACGCCGGCTGAGCTGGTAGAGACGCTGCTCAATCGTTGGGCTGCGCCTACGGCTGCGCGTACCGTGCGTGAGGTCTTCGCCAGGTTGGGTCGGGGATGCGTCGACCAGGCTTTGGCGGAAACGCAGGCTCAACGGCTGCGAGAGACGGCCTCACGCTTGGATCATGTGGCTAGGGAACGTGAAGAGCAGAGTGCTAATCTGAGTAACCTGCAACAAACCCTGCGCGAACGCGAAGAGGCGCTGGCTGAGCTGGAAGCCGATAAGCTGCATTTGGCCGAGAATGTGTCCGATGCCCACGGTCAGCTTCAGGTGCTGCAGCTCGAACTCACGCAGGCGCAGACAGATTTATACGATGTTGAGCAAAAACTGACATCGTCCGAAGGGCAACGTCAATCACTCGAACGGACTCTGGCTCAGAAGGAGCATGACCTCCAGAAGCGCTTTGAAGAGTTAGCGGCGCTGACGGCCTTGGCAGAGAAGCGCGATGCCGAGTGTCAGGAGCTAAGAACGGCCCTGGCACGTGCCAAGGCTGAGTCAAGTAATGACGCCGCTGCCGATCAAGCAGCGCGTGTGAGCGCGCTCGAAGCTAAGCTACGCCAGAAAGACGAGAATATCGCGACGCGCTTTAACGAGCTGGCGATACTGACACGGATGCTGGAATCCCGCGATAGTGAAATCGCCAGCCTCAATGCAGCACTAGCGGAAGCCACACGCGCTGCTAACCAGAATGCGCGCCCAGCGGAGGCTGCGCCAGCGGTCTCGCCAAGAGATACAGCCATACCTAGTGCCGTCAAGCCTGTGGCTGTCAAGCCGGAACCTGAGGCCATGGCATCAGCCAAGCCGTCTCCGCAGCCGGGTGTCAGGGCGGCAAGCGCCGCCTCGCGCTGGGCCATTGGCCACTTTCCCTTTGGTGCCGAGCGGGATAAACGCAAAGAGCGCCGGAGACTGCGTCGCAAGCGTCTTGAGGCAGTGGCGGAGATCGAAGTGAGTGAATGGTTCGATGCCCAATGGTATCTCGAACGATATCCTGATATCGCTCGAGATCCAGACTATGGTAAGAACCCTGCTTTGCACTATCTGAAGTTTGGCGGTTTTGAAGGCCGAAACCCCTCGCCATATTTTGATAGCGCCGCCTATCTGGAAGTTTATCCAGACGTCGAGATGACGGGCATCAATCCGCTGTTGCACTTCATTCGTGATGGCATCAAGGAAAACCGTGAGCCAATGCCCTGATGCCTAATCCGATCAAGCGGGCAGCGCTACGATTGGGGCTTATGCGGCGCAGGCCAGAACCCGATCTGGCGCTGATTGTCGAGTCGTCGTGGTTCGATGCGGAGTGGTATCGAACGCAGGCGAACGCCCTTGGCGTGTTTGACAGCGAAGAGAATGCTGCCGCGCACTATCTCTCGAGTGGTTGGCGTCAGGGTCTTTCTCCGGGCCCGCAGTTCGATAGTGCCTGGTATCTGTCTGCCTATCCGGATGTTGCGGCTGCCGGGCTCAACCCGCTGGTGCATTTCCTCAAGTTTGGCCGTCACGAAGGGCGCTTGCCCAGGCGTAACCGTGCATTGGCCAGAGATTTTCATCTCTGGCGCGGGGCCGGTGGCGCCATGGCCGCTCGGCTAGAGGCGCTGATCGACGCGCCAGATGCCAGCGAAGAAGAGCGTGACCATGCACGCTGGGCGTTGGCGCGCTGGCACGCGGTCCATGCCGAGCCGGCTCGGGCCGCCAATTATCTGCTGCCCGAAAGGCGCTTGATCACTTGGCCTGATGGCGCGGCTCCGGGCTTGCTGGCGCTGGAGTGTCTTCATAAGGCTGGCGCAGCCGCGGAAACGCTCGATCATGTGCTGGATACGCTGGTCACCCGTTGGCCTAGAGACTTCAATGTTGCGCTAGCCCAGGCCAATCTCTCGATCTGGCGTGGGGCGCCCGATGAGCAGGTGCTGGCGCCTCTCAATGCGGCTTGGCAGGCAAGAGGTTTGGCCACCTTGATTGCCGAGCCCGGCGCCTTGCCGTTGATGGATCGTCTACGGCCATCTGCGGAGAACCAGCCCGTCGCTGAAAACGCGGCACTCGCCAGTGTTATCCTGCCGATCTTCAACGCGTCAGCTAGCGTGGAGACTGCCATCCGCAGCCTGTTCGCCCAGCGCGGGTGCCGGCTCGAAATCATTGCGGTCGATGACGCCAGCAGCGATGACACCCTGGCGATTCTCGAGCGTTTAGCGGCTGAGTGCCCGCCGCACGTGACCTATCGGATTATCCCTCTGCCCTATAATCAGGGCGCTTATGCTGCGCGTAACGCGGGACTGGCTGTTTCAACGGGAGAGTTGATCACCACTCACGATGGTGATGACTGGTCTCATCCTGAGAAATTGAGGCTACAGATCGCGGCGCTGGATCAGTCGCGACACGATGGAGGCTTGGCCGTGGCTTCCATCAGCTATTGGTCCCGTGCCACGCCGGTACTGGTCTGCCAACGCTGGCGGGTGGAAGAAGAGGGATGGATTCATCGCAATATTTCATCGCTGATGTTTCGCCGTAGCGTGTTTGAGCGTTTGGGGTACTGGGATGAGTTGCGAGCCAACGCTGACTCCGAATACCTGGAGCGTGTCCAAGCCGCGTTCGGAGCCGAGTCATTGGTCGATGTCGAACCTGGTATGCCTTTGGCGTTTGGTTGTTTCAGCGAGGCGTCGTTGAGCCAACAGCGCGAGACTCACTTCCGTACGCAGTTCGCAGGCATACGAGCGTTGCATATGCGTGCGGCACGGCGTTGGTACGGGCGAACTATAGGGCAGGGAGGGAGACTTTTCTTGCCCCGCGCTGCCTCGCCGCGGCCATTCCCGGTGCCGGAAGCCTTGTTGAGGCAGGCGGTACCGATAGTGGATCAGGATGAACGCGACCGAATCGAGATGTCGGGCTTGTTCGACGGCGGCTGGTATCTCCGTCGCTATCCGCAACTCCACGATACCCGGGTAGAGGCTTTTGACCATTACTGGCGTGAAGGCCGCTTTCTGGGGATGGACCCGGGGCCCAACTTCAGCCAGAGCGGCTACGGGCATCAACTGGATGATGAACTCCCCATCGCGCAGACGCTTTCGCACTATCTAGAAATAGGGCGAGCGCAGGGTTTATCGCCCTTGCCCGAGCTTTCTGGCCGGCAGGCAGCGCGCCCGGGCGCAAAAACGTTGCTGCTTTGCGGTCATCAGGCGGGGGAACGGCTCTATGGGGCCGAGCGCAGCCTTATTGACGTCGCTAGTGGGTTGGATGAGCTGGGCTATCGGCTGATCCTCGCCTTGCCGGAAGCTATCAATACAGAGTACGTGGCACGGCTTCGTGAGCTTTGTCACCGGCTGGTGATCATTCCCTATGGGTGGCTTCAGAGAGGGCGTGAGCCTGAAGAAGAGACCATTGGGCACTTCGTCGCGTTGATTCAGCGACTGGGCATCGATGCGGTGGCGACCAATAGCCTGGTTCTGCAGGAGCCCTTGAGCGCAGCCAGGCGCTGTGGCTTGCCGACCGCTATTCACCTACGCGAGTTGCCGCGGGGTGATGCCGCCCTTTGCGAGACACTGAACGCCGATGCCGCCTGGATCATCGATAAGACCCAGGGGGCCGCGGATCTGCTGATCGCCAATTCCCGGTTTACCCGCGATGAATTCCTTACGTTACCGCTGAGTAGCGAAGGCGGGGGGTCCGTGGCAGAGGGTAACCAAACTTCGGTTGCCTTGGCGGTGGTTCCCAATACCATTGATATGGCGCCGTTGCTGGCACTGGCGCCGCCTGTGTTAGAGGCGGTGGCTGAGGCTTCTTGCCCGCTGCGAGTGGGCATCCTCTCCAGCGGCCATGTCAAGAAAGGGCTGTCAGATCTCGAGGCGTTGGCGTCTGCTCTGGAGGCGCGTGGGGTCGCTATGCACTTCGTTATGTTCGGCACTGCGAGTGCGGAGCTCGAGGCGATGGCGCAGCGGATCGCTGAGCAGGCTGGGCGATGCCAGGTCGAGCTTGCGGGCTATGTACCGTCGCCGCATGAGGCCTTGGCGCGGGTCTCGGTCGTATTGAGCTTGTCCCATTTTCAGGAGTCGTTCGGGAGAACGGCGCTGGAGGCGATGGCCGCCGCCAGAGCCTTTGTCGGCTATCGTCATGGCGCGCTGCCTGAAGTGGTGGAGGGCTGTGGTACCTTGGTCGAGCTGGGTGATATCGAGGCCCTGGCGGATGCGCTAGGCACGCTTGCCGCTTCGCCAGAGCGGCTGGTGAGGTTGGGGGAGATGGGGCGAAAGCGCGCCATGGACCGTTTCGGCCGGGCATCTTTTGTGGCCTCATTGGGTGAGGCCTATTCAAGGCTTTTTGCCAATTCGACAGGTTGAGCGCAGGGCCGTGGCCGTTCGAAAGTACGAACATGGCCTGGGGCTCCCGGAGTAGGCAAGAGCGACTGTATTGGAGTCTTTGGTGAAGCTGGCGATTGCGGCGATTGTAAAAGATGAGATGGATTCACTGGCGGAGTGGGTGGCTTATCACCGGGTCATCGGTGCCGACCACTTCCTGATTGCAGACAACGGCAGTACGGATGGGACGCGCGAGTGGTTGATGTCGCTCGATCAGGAAGCCTGGTTGCAGCACGTCGATGTCGCCACACCACCGGAGACACCACCTCAGTTGGTCGCCTACGACAAGCTGATGTCGATATGCCCTCCCGATGTGGATCTGGTCTGCTTCATAGATGCTGACGAGTACGTCATGCCCATGAACGAGCAGAGCCCGGAACAGGATCCCAAGGCCTGCCTCCACCGCTGGCTGGAATCCAGATTCCAGAATAGTAGTGTGAGTGCTGTCGTCATCAACTGGGCCTGCTTTGGCTCTTCCGGGCATAAGTTCAGACAGGAAGGCTTGGTCATCGAGCGCTTCCAGATGCGGGCCAAGAAAGAATTCCCCCCTAATCATCACTACAAGACCATTCTCAGACGCTCGGCTTTCTCGAGAATGGTCAATCCGCATCACCCTGAGGTGATCAGTGGCGATATCGTTGACGCCAACGGCGAAGCGTTCGATTTTTACCAATTTCGGAATGGTTCCCGCAAGCCGGGGCTGTCCCAGAAGGTGCTTTGGGAACCTGTCAGAATCAATCACTACCTGACAAAATCTGTCGAAGAGTTCGTGCTGAAGAAGTCTCGTCGAGGTAGTGCTGCCCGAGTAGGGTATGAGAAAAACAGGAAGTATTTCGAGAGCCATGACCGTAACGATGAGCGTTGCGATGTGTCCTTGGCCTTGGCGTCGGCGGTTAGCGAAGAGATGCACGAGCTGGCGCGTAGGGTCGAGATGGCCCAAGTGCTGGGGTCCCAGGAAGTAGCACCTGCCAAGCCGCGTTTTATGTTTTCTCGCAAGCGTGACAAAGCCGAGACTCCGGTGCAGCGCCTGGTCGTGGATTACCCAAGCAAAGGCGCGAAGGCCAAAGTCGAGGATGGGCAAGTTCTGGTGCAGGGGTGGCTGTTCCTCAAGGAGGCGTATGCCGAGTTCAACTCCTTGGCTCGTCTCGTCATACGTTGGCAGCCGGAGTTCGAACTCAAGAGGGCACTGACCGAGCAACGGCCGGATGTGCTGGCGCATTTCGGGTACAAGCGCTTTGACGACCATCCTCAATTACGCTGTGGGTTTCGCTTCTTCCTGCCCGTGGGTATCTCTCGGTTCGATATAGCGCTGGAACTCGGGCAGCAGCGGTGGCCGCTGGACACCATCGCTGTCGACAGCCAGGGCCTGAGCGTAAACGATGTCGATAAAGTGCGCCCGGGTAAGTCGGGTTGGCTCTTTCTCAAGTCAGACAGCAACATGAGCTTGGAGCAGCATCAAGGGGCTTTGATGTTGACGGAGATCGGCCTCGAGCGCTGGGGTGCTTATTTTGGTGCGCTGGAGGAGACGCTGACAGCCCATGGGGCCCACGGGCGGTTTTTTATCACGCCCTCCAAGGAAGCCGTTCTCGAAGCTCAGTATGGCACGCCTCGGGCAAAGCAAACCGCCGTCGAACAGATACTGAGCATTGCACCGACAGAAGTCATTCATCCGCTCTCGGCCTTGAAGGGGTTGGGCGGAGACGCCTTTTGCCAGACCGATACTCACTGGACGCATACCGCGGCCATGCAGGCCTCTATCGAGTTGGCTGTATCCTGGGGGTTGAGTCGGGAGGAGGTCGCGGCGCTATTCAAGAGCGACGCTTATAAAGAAGTCGCACTAAAGGGCGACCTGGGTGGGAAACTGGCCCCTGCCGTGTCGAAACCCGTCAAGGTGCTTTCTTCCTTTTCCAATGCACGGTTGAAGGTCTACGACAATGCCGTACCGAATTTCGGCCGTCTCGTGGTATTCGAAAACGCAGAGGCGTTGGTCGACAGTACGCTGTTAGTCTGTGGAAGCTCCTGCAGTGCGGCGTTCTTCAATTTCCTGCCGCGGATTTTCTCTCGGATGGTATTCGCTCATACCACGGGGAACTTGGATAAATCTCTTCTCGAGGCGTTTTCGCCGGGCTACGTGCTGATGGAGACGACGGCTCGGTTCGCCATTCGCCCTCCCACGAGCGACTTTTCAGTCGCTTCTTCCATTCGAGAAAAAATGCTCTCCCTGGATGCCGCTGCGCTGGCTGAGATAGAGCGTAAACGGGTGGTGCGCCCCACGGGCAAACAGGATGAGTCCGATACTGAACCTCAGCCCCAGGACACGAACCAGCACCAGGCCATGAAAGAGGAAGACTGGCAGCCTTGGGAGGCGCTCTATCAGACTCTGCGTGCCGAAGCGCTAGCCGCAGTGAACAGCCCAGAGCGGGAGGCACCATGAAGCCGAACCGTGGTCTTGCTCTGCGGGCTCGTCGCTGGCGGCTGGCGTATCCGCGTTTCCGTGTCTCGCCCTCGTTGATGCCCATGGGGGAGATGCACCCCGTCGCTGAATCGGAGCCAAGCGGCTTCACCTGGCACGCTGCGGACAAGGAGGCGCACTTCATCCTCCTGGGCGACAAGCCCACGGCGGGGTGGAACATGATCGAGCTGGGCGTCAGCCACGATAGGCGTGCGGCGGCGGCCTGTCTCACTTTCGATATGGGGCGGGGCTTCGAACGCAGGCACAGCATTTTCCTGGTCGTCAGAAGCGGCAAGGTTTCCAAGCGGGTCTGCTTCGTGCCTTATGGCGCTCGTCGCATTCGGCTGGAGCCGCTGGTGGGCCAGGAAGGGCAGTTCCGTGTCGATCATTTCAATATCGTCTGGCTGACGGCGCGTTTTGCCTACACGCGGATGATCAATCGCATCGGTTACGCCGATAAGCGCTTCCAGGGCGTGAGCGAAAAGACCATCGTTCGTTCGCTCAAACGCGAGGGTAGGGAAGAGGGCATCAACTGGAAGCGGATACTGAGCGCTTATTATGAGGCGACTTTTACGCACTGTGCCCCGGAGACGAGTTACGAATATTGGCAGGAACATATCGAGATCCTGCGCGAGCCTTCCGCCAACAAGGTCGCGCGGGTTCAATCGCAGTTTGCGGAGCGCCCCCAATTCGCCATCGTATTGACCCAGGGCGAGATGCTTTCCGCGCCTGAAGCAGCGCGTGAAACGCTGAACTCGGTACTCGGGCAGCGCTTCGCGGACTGGCGGCTATATGTGCCGGTGCCCATGGATACGGGCATGGATGGCACAATCGACGCTGAGCCGGTTACGGAGTCAGCTCCTCGTCTGGACACGGCGCTGGCCGATTGGTTCGGGGAGAAAGCGCGGGACGATACGCGCATTTTGCGGGTGGAGGGTGATCTGGCAGCGGCGCTGGCGCAGGCGCTGGAAGATCCCGCCAACGATTACATGCTGTTTCTGCGCTGTGGCGACCGGCTCGCACCCAGTGCGCTATTCCATTTCGCTAACCATCGGCAGGTCCATGCCGATGCAGCGGTCATCTATGGTGACGATGACAGTCTGGATGCCAACGGCGAGCGCACCGCACCGAACTTCAAGCCGCAGTGGAACCCGGATCTGCTGCTCTCGACCAACTACATTGGCCATGCGGTGGCGTTCGGGGCGAACGTGCTGCGCGCGCTGGACGCCCCGACTGTCGACGGGCCACTGCTCGATATGCACCGCTTGCTGCTCGCAGTCTCACGTTCGGTGCCTGCCGCAAGCATTCATCATGTGCCTTTCGTGGTCCATCACAAGACCCCTGAAACGCCTGCGGTAAGCGCTCGCCGGGCCGAGCGTAGCTGTCAGGCGGTGGCGGATCATCTCCAGCGTTTGGATTCTCACGCGACGGTCGAAATCGCCGGCGACGACATTGTCAGAATCGGATGGGCCGTTCCTGAGCCCGAGCCGCTGGTGTCGCTGTTGATCCCCACTCGGGACCGCGTGGAGATACTCAAGCCGTGTGTGGATACGCTGCTTGCGATCACCCGTTACCCGAACTACGAGGTGATCATCCTCGACAATGAATCGAGCTGCCCGGAGACGCTGGCCTACATGGAGGCCATTCAGGCAGATACGCGGGTTCGCGTGCTGCGCTGGAACGAGCCGTTCAACTACTCTGCGATCAACAATTTCGGGGCGCGGCACGCGCGCGGTTCGATCATTGGTCTGGTCAATAACGACATCGAGCCCATCAACCCGGAGTGGCTGACAGAGATGGTGGCCCATGCCTGCCGGCCTGAAATCGGCTGTGTCGGGGCCAAGCTCTATTATCCCGACGGTACCGTTCAGCACGGCGGTGTGATCCTGGGGCTCGGCGGCGTAGCCGGGCATGCGCATCGCTTCTTCCCGCGGGCGCACCCGGGCTATCAGAATCGGCTCAATCTGGTGCAGAACCTGTCTGCGGTCACAGCGGCTTGCCTGCTGTTGCGGCGTGAGGTCTTCGATGCCGTGCAGGGGCTCAACGAGACCGAGCTGACCGTCGCTTACAACGATGTCGATCTATGCCTGAAAGTGCGCGAACAAGGGTATCGCAACCTGTGGACCCCCTTCGCCGAACTCTATCATCATGAGTCGATCTCCCGCGGCGCCGACGATAACCCTGTCAAGCAGGCCCGGGCCAAACGTGAGGTAGACTATATGCGCCAGCGCTGGCGTGAGGCGCTGCAGCAGGACCCCGCCTACAACCCCAATCTCACGCTGAGTTATGAAGACTTCTCCCTGCGCTGAGCCCAATGCGGCGCTGGGCGCGGGAGTGGGGGCTACCAAGGCGGTGCGAGAGCAAACGCCGCTGACGCCGCGGGCCAAGAAGGCCAGGCGCAAGCGACTGGCGGCACTGCGTGAGACACCGCGCCGCCCTTATCTGGCCTGCCGCTGGCTGGTGCTGAGCGATGGCGCCCACCCGACCGAGGATATCTATTTCCGTGAGCTGATTCCTCGGCTGGCACAGGTCGGGCAACGCACGGTCTACCTGGATACGCGGGCCCGTTCGCCCTGGCGCTACTGGCCTTTACAGGCCTATGCCTGGCGGGGCGCGAATGTGGTCATCACGCGCTCCCTGAGTGCATCCTGGCTCGACTGGCTCACGCGCTTTCGCGGCTGGTTCGGTGAGATCTACTATCTGCTCGACGACGACCTGCTGGCCGCCGCACGCGACCCGAGTTTGCCGGAGGAGTATCGGCTGCGTATGCAGGCACTGGTCTGCGAGATACAGCCTCGCCTCTTCGCGCTCGCCGATGAAGTGGTGGTTTGCAGCGAGAGCCTGGCGACGACGACAAGGCAGCATCATCGGCGGGTTTCTGTATTACCCCCTTCGTTGATCTCGCCGCTGCCTGATTATTCGCACCACCGCGGAAAGCGGGTCGAGATCGGCTTTCATGGCACGCGCGCGCATCTTGCCGATCTAGAGGCGCTCCTGCCGGCCATCCGCGCGGTACACGATGCCCGGTCTGAAAGTGACTTCGAAATCATGCTGGGGGCCAACGCGCCCGAGACTTTGAGCCGGCTCGATCGGGTCTCTTGCCCCGATGCCAGGATGTGGGCGGATTTTCTGACCTACCAGCGTCAGCGCCGGCTGCACATCGGCCTGGCGCCGCTCTTGCCTACCCCGTTCAACCGTGGCAAATCCTGGATCAAACTGCTGGATATCGCCGTCATGGGTGGTGTCGGGCTCTATAGTGCCCGCGCGCCTTATTCGCAGGTCATTACCGACGGTGTCGATGGGCTTCTGGTCGAGGACGACGCCAAAGCGTGGGAAGAGGCGCTTCACCGGCTCATTCGATATCCCGATGAGCGGGAAAGCATGGCACGTGCCGCTGGGCAGAGAGCGCGAGAGGTTGGCGATCCGGCCATTGCCGAGGTGTTCTGGCGTCAGCGGGGCGAGTGATAGGTTTGGAGAGACCTGGGTTTTGCGGTAGGCCGGCGAAACTGGCTTTTGGCAATGTCTGTGTGGCATTCATCGAACGCGCCGATCGAGGGCGTCTCGAGCAAGGGAAGGCTGATCAACGATGATGACTGTGATGTCGGGAGGTTGCCACTTATGAAATCCTGGACTCGGTATCCGATCTGGCTCGGTGAGCTGTTCACCGGCGCCAAGTCGTTCAAGGGCAACCCGGTGCTCGGCAGCGAGCGGCTCAATCGCTGGGGGCTGCACGCGGCCAGGGTGTGGCTGGCCTACTGGATTTCGCGCCTGCGCATGGCGATGTTCGCACCCGGTGTGCCCATAGCGGATCGGGTCGCGTTCCGGCGCGAGGGTTATGTGCTCAAGGAGAACTACCTGCCGCCGGCGCAGTTCGAGGCGCTGGTGGCGGCGGTGCGCAACTACGAGGGAGAGATCCGCGAGTGCTGCCAGGGCGACACCGACACCCACCGTATCCTGTTGGCGCCGGAGGTGGTCGCACAGTTGCCCGAGGTGAAAGCGGTACTGGAAGACCCGGCCTTGAAGCGGCTGTTCCGTTACTGCGCAGGGCACGCGCGCCTGCCGATCTGCCATATCGAGAACGTGCACAACGGAGATCGTCCCGAGGAGTACAAGCGCGACCCGCAGAAGAATCTGCACGTGGATACCTTCCAGCCGACCATGAAGTTCTGGCTCTACCTGGAAGACGTCACCGACCACAACGGGCCTTTCGTGTTCGTGCCGGGTTCGAACCGGCCGCACCGGGAGCGGCTGAAGTGGGAGTATGAGATGAGCGTGCGGGCGCGCCAACACGCGGACAGCTACACCGCTCGCGGTTCGTTCCGGGTCAGTGTCGAAGAGGCGCAGCGCCTGGGCCATGGCGGCCCGCAGGCTTTCCGGGTCAAGGGTAACACCCTGCTGATCGCCAATACCTTTGGCGTTCATGCACGGGGCGAGGCCGAACCCGGCAGCTCGCGCTTGGCACTGTGGGGGATGAGCCGTACCAATCCCTTCGTGCCGCTGCCGGGCCTGGGGTTCGGCTACTTCAATCGGCTGCAGTACCGCGTGCTCCAGCGCATTCGCCTGAAGGAGGATGCCCGAGCCGCGGCCAAGGGTGGTCGCTCTTCGTGGCATGTGATCCCGCGCAAGCGTATCTGAGCCTTCGCTCGCCCGCCGTTGGGGTGGGCCGGCATTAGAAGATCATCGGCAGATCGTCCAGAGAGCCTTTCACGACCGGGGAGACCCGGCACCGGAAAGGCTCTTTTTCGTTCGGCGTTCCGATTTTCCGCCGACGAAGCTGGCTTCTGCGGGGGAAATTCGGGCGGCGGTATTGGAGCGGCGCGTGGTCACGTGGTCGCGAAAAGGTGGGTTTGTTCCCTTGCGGGTGGTTTGTTTGCCGCTTTGAATGCTGGGTCAGGCAGTAGCATGAGCGCAAGATGCCGGTACCTGCGTGAGCGGGGCGGCGCGTGGCGAAGCGGCCCGAGGTAAAAATGGATGTTCAATGATTCTGTGATCCTGGTCACCGGCGGCACCGGCTCCTTCGGTCACAAGTTCCTGCACATGGTGCTGAGCCAGTACAACCCCCGCAAGGTCATCGTCTATTCGCGTGACGAGATGAAGCAGTGGGAGATGGCCAAGCTGTTCGCGGGTGAAGAGCGGGTGCGTTTTTTCATCGGTGATGTCAGAGACAGAGACCGCCTCTATCGCGCCCTGGATGGCGTGGACTATGTCGTCCACGCGGCCGCCACCAAGATCGTGCCCACCGCCGAGTACAACCCTTTCGAGTGCGTCAAGACGAACGTCCTGGGCGCCATGAACCTGATCGACGCCTGTATCGACAAGGGAGTGAAGCGGGTGGTGGCGCTTTCCACGGACAAGGCGAGCAGCCCGGTTAACCTCTACGGGGCGACCAAGCTGACCTCCGACAAGCTGTTCGTCGCGGGTAATTCCTATGCCGGTGGGCACGAGACGCGCTTCTCCGTGGTGCGCTACGGTAATGTCATGGGGTCCCGCGGCTCGGTGATTCCGTTCTTTCTCTCGATGCGCGACAAGGGCGTGCTGCCGATCACCGACCCGCGCATGACTCGCTTCATGATCTCGCTGGAAGAGGGCGTCGAGCTGGTCTGGCACGCCTTCGCGGATATGGAGGGCGGCGAGATCTACGTCAAGAAGATCCCGTCGATGAAGGTGGCCGATCTGGCGCGTGTCGTGGCGCCCGACGCCCGCCAGGAGATCGTCGGCATCCGCCCCGGCGAGAAGCTGCACGAGCAGATGATCGGTGAGGAGGATGCGCTGCACACCTACGAGTACCCTGACCACTACAAGATCCTGCCCGCAATCAACAAGTGGGATCAGGATGTGAACCGGATCAAGGGGGGAACCCGAGTGGCGGAGGACTTCAACTACTCGAGCCATAACAACGCCGAGTGGATGACCGACGCGCAGCTGCAGGCGTGGATCGAGCGTAACTGGGACAAGATCGGAGCCATCTGATGATTCCTTACGGCCGGCAGGCGATCGAGCAGGCGGATATCGATGCCGTTCTCTCGGTGCTGCAGTCGGACTTTCTGACCCAGGGGCCGCAGGTGCCGCTGTTCGAGCGTACGCTAGCCGACCATGTGGGCGCCCGGCACGCGCTGGCGGTCAACAGCGCCACCTCGGCGCTGCATATTGCTTGTCTGGCGCTGGGTCTGGGTGAAGGCGATTGGCTCTGGACCAGCCCGGTGACCTTCGTCGCCTCGGCCAACTGCGGCCGTTACTGCGGTGCCAGTGTCGATTTCGTCGATATCGACCCCAGAACTTACAATCTCTGCCCCAAAGCGCTGGAGGCCAAGCTGCTCGACGCAGAACGCCATGGGCGCTTGCCCAAGGTGGTGGTCGCTGTACATCTGTGCGGCCAGCCCTGCGAGATGCAGGCGATCCATGCGCTGGGCAAGCGCTTCGGCTTCCGGATCATCGAAGACGCCTCACACGCGGTTGGCGGCAAGTATCAGGGGGAGTTCATCGGCAGCGGTCGCTATAGCGATATCACCATCTTCAGCTTTCATCCGGTCAAGATCATTACCACCGCCGAAGGCGGCATGGCGCTGACCAACGACGACACCCTCGCCGAGAAAATGGCGCTGCTGCGCAGCCACGGCATCACCCGTGATCCAGCTGCTATGACGCATGAAGCCGATGGGCCCTGGTACTACCAGCAGATCGCTCTAGGCTTCAACTACCGCATGACCGAGCTACAGGCCGCGTTGGGCGTTTCCCAGATCGAGCGACTCGATCACTACGTGGCCGAGCGGCATCGTCTGGCGGCGCGCTATGACGCTGCGCTGGCCGAGTTGCCGGTGGTGACACCCTGGCAGCATCCGGATAGCTACTCCGGGCGCCATCTCTATGTCATCCGGCTCGAGCTGGCGCGAATCTCGGCCTCCCACCGGGAGGTGTTCGAGGCACTGCGCGCGCGAGGTGTCGGTGTCAATCTGCACTACATCCCGGTGCATACCCAGCCCTATTACCGCGCGCTCGGGTTTGGCGACGGGGATTTCCCCCTGGCAGAGCGGTACTACGCCGAGGCGATCAGTCTGCCGCTGTTCCCTGATCTGAGTGAGTCGCAGCAGGACGCGGTGATTCGTGTACTGTCCGAGGTGCTGGGAAAATGAAAATAGCACTGGGAACCGTGCAATTTGGCATGAATTATGGCGTTGCTAATAGTGCTGGCAAGGTGGGGTTGCACGATGTGAGGCGCATTTTAGATATTGCGCTTGGGGCTGGCGTGACGACCCTGGATACCGCGGTTAGTTATGGTGAAAGTGAGTCGCTGCTAGGGTTGGTTGGAACCAAAGATTTTGATGTTGTGACTAAATTACCACCTAGAGGGGATCACGCTGGCAGCGCCAGAAAATGGGTGATTGACCATATACAGAATTCGCTGGTCAAGTTGAATCGTGAAAGTTTATATGGTCTTTTGCTGCACCGCCCTTTGGACTTGATGGAGTCTGGCGGAGACTGCCTTTATGAGGCTCTTTGTGAGCTCAAGTTGTGCGGGCTCGTAAAAAAAATTGGTATCTCCGTATATGGTCCCGAAGAGCTGGAGAAACTTTGCCCAAGGTACGATTTCGATATCGTGCAAGCGCCGATGAATCTGGTCGATCAGCGCATGTACGAGTCTGGGTGGCTAGATAGGCTTAAACAGTTGGAGATTGAGATTCATGTTCGATCGGCTTTCCTGCAAGGGTTGCTTTTAATGCATGAAAGTGACAGGCCTGAGTTCTTCAAGCCCTGGTCTGATCTGTTTCTGCGTATCGATGAATGGTGTCGTGATGAAAATGTCTCACTGTTAGAAGCTTGCTTGGGGGCTCTCGTTCAACGACCTCAAATAGATAAGGTGGTCGTTGGCGTGACTTGCCAAAATCAGCTTGAAGATATCCTGTCTAGCACACGTTTCCGTCAAATAGTACCGCCAGCGTACCTGTGCTCACATGATGAAGCTCTGATTAATCCGTCCATGTGGAAATTGTAATGCTTAACCTAGGTATGATTGGTTTGTCGAGTGGCAATGGCCATCCTTATTCCTGGGGGGCTATCTTCAATGGTTACGATAAATCGGCCATGGAATCCTGCGGATTTCCTGTCATCCCGCGTTATCTTGAGTGTCAGATTTGGCCGGACAGCCAGCTATCTTCTGCCAAGGTGACTTCGATCTGGACTCAGGATCAAGAACTGTCTACTAAAGTGGCCAGCGCAGCCAGAATACCAAAAGTTGTGGGTCATCCAAATGATATGATCGGTATGATCGATGGCCTGTTACTGGCAAGAGACGATGCGGAGAACCATTATAAACATGCCGCGCCATTTCTCAAGGCGGGGATTCCTGTCTACATAGACAAGCCGATAGCATTGAGTTTGAATGAACTGGATGCTCTCTACGACTTGGAGCAATACCCCGGTCAGATATTTAGCTGCTCCGCGCTGTCTTATAGCGATGAGTTGAAGTTGAGCGATGCTGAGTTGCAGGGGTTGGGTGAAATCCGCAACATTATTGCTACAACGCCAAAGTCTTGGAATAAATATGCTGTTCATGTCATAGAGCCAAGTTTGCGGTTTCTGTCCAGTGAAGATTCGCCCGAAACTTTTTCGCGCATGATTGGCAGATATGGAACTACAGGTGCCATGCTGTCGGTCTCTTGGAAAAGCGGTATCCAGACAAGCTTTTTAGCAACCGGTGACGCCGTAGCCCCGATATCGATAAGGCTTCACGGAACGAAGGGGTGGAAAGAACTCCTTTTTACGGATGCCTTCTCTGCGTTCAAAAAGGCGCTTGAAGACTTTGTGAGAGGAATCGAAAACAATACAGTGCAGTCACCCAAGGAGCACCACTCAAGAGTGGTATCGCTTATTGAACAGGGTAAGTCATGAGCCAGACAATCTTGATCACGGGCGGTACTGGAAAGTTTGGCCGCGTTTTTGTCTCCCACTTCGTCAAACGAGGTTGGAATGTTATTTTTACCTCCACCAGCCGCAATCGAGCCGATTCACTAATCGTTGAACACCAAGGCGAGGGTGAGTTGACAGGCTTCGTCGTTGACCTGACAGAAGAGAATGCGGCAGCAATGCTGATTGAAAAGGTGCATGATGCCGGTCATGTTGTCAATCACTTGGTCAATAATGCACGAAGTTTGAATTCTCTATCGACTAACCGGATGGGGCAAACTGAGCGCGAGGAATTTCAACAGGAATACTTGTTGGGCGTTGTCGTTCCTTATGAACTCTCAGTGGCTCTTTATAATTCTCAGTCGGATGATCTCAAAACCATTACCAATATCGGCTCCCAATATGGCGCTGTAGCAGCCAATCCAGACTTGTACGACGTCTATCCTCATCAGTCCCCAATACAGTATGGTGTGGCCAAAGCCGCGTTGATGCATTTGACCAAAGAGCTCGCCGTTCGCTTTTCCGAGAGACAGATTCGAGTGAACTGTATTGCCTATGGAGGAGTGAAAGGGCGGGTTGATGCTGAGTTTGAAAAGCGCTACTCGGCTTTATCCCCATCCAGACGTATGTTAAGTGAAGCTGATCTGGCAGGGCCTTTGGATAGCATGATTCGAGACGGCAATATTGCGATTACGGGGCAAACCATTATGGCTGATGGCGGATGGTGTTTATGGTAGTCAGCAAACATATTGCCATCATTCCTGCTCGTGGTGGCTCCAAACGCATTCCTGATAAAAACGTTATTGATTTTATGGGCCGGCCAATGATTGAATGGACAATCGAAGCTGCCCTGCAGGCTGGTGTTTTTGATAGGGTGCTGGTCTCGACGGATGATGAAGATATTGCCCAGGTCGCTAGAGAGTGTGGCGCCGAGGTTCCTTTCTTGCGTTTGGAGTGCGCGGATGATCACTCGCCCGTGAGCATGGCAACGACGGCAGCGCTTCGGCAGGCCATGCACTATTGGGGCGAAAACTATGGCATCGTAGCGCAGTTGATGGCTAATTGTCCGCTGCGCTCTGCTGTTGATATTAGAGCCGCTTTCGAGAGTTTTATCTCAAAGGCGCGTGACTTTCAAATTAGCTGTTTCAAATTCGGTTGGATGAATCCATGGTGGGCCGTTACTTTGCGTGATGATGGTCAACCGAGCCGGCTGTTTGAAGAGTATGCAGCCTGGCGTTCCCAAGATTTGCCTGAACTTTATTGTCCGACAGGCGCTGTTTGGCTGGCTAAAGCTCCAAAGCTACTTGAGCATAATAATTTCTATGGGCCGAACCACGCTTTTGAGCCTATTCCTTTAACTAGTGCTGTGGATATTGACGATGTCGACGACTTGGCAATGGCGAAAACACTATTTTCTCAAAATGCTGGGAGCGGAGAGTGCTAGAGTTTGATTGACATTGCTTTTCGCGTCGATGCCTCGCTAGAGATCGGTACCGGCCACGTCATGCGTTGCCTGACGCTGGCGACGGCGCTGCGCGAGCACCACGCGGCGCGGTGCTGTTTCCTGTGTCGCGAGCTTCCTGGCCATCTGATCGCGCGTATCGAAGCCGAGGGGTTCGAGGTATTGCGGCTAGTGGCCCCCGCGGCTGCGGAGACATCTCACTCGGGCCAAGGCGCCGGTGAGCCCGCCCATGCAGCCTGGCTGGGCGTCGACTGGTCGCAGGACGCCCGCGAGAGCGCGGATCTGCTCGCGCCGCTCGCCCCTGACTGGCTGGTGGTTGATCACTATGCGCTGGATGCGCGCTGGGAGTCGGCGGTGCGTCCGTCGGGCACGCGGCTGCTCATCATCGATGATCTCGCCGACCGTGAGCACATCGCCGACCTGCTGTTGGATCAGAACCTGGGCAGGCTGGCAGAGGATTACGCTGGGCTGGTGCCGGCAAACTGCCAGCTGATGATCGGACCGGATTACGCACTGCTGCGCCCGGAGTTCGCCGAGTGGCGTCGGCCCAGTCTGGATAGGCGTGATAGCCGGCCGGGGCTGTCACAGCTGCTGATCAGCCAGGGCGGCGTAGACAAGGACAATGTCACGGCTGAGGTGTTGCAGGCATTGCGCTATACCGGGCTGCCGCGAACCTGCCGTATCACAGTCGTGATGGGTGCCACCGCGCCTTGGATCGAGGTGGTGAAGCGCGTGGCGGACACCCTCGAACAGCCCACCGAGGTCGTCACCAGCGTCAGCGACATGGCGCGACGCATGGCCGAGGCCGATCTGGCGATCGGTGCGGCGGGCAGTACCTCGTGGGAGCGCTGCTGCCTGGGCCTGCCGACCTTGATGCTGGTACTGGCGGAGAATCAGCGTGATATCGCTGCGGCCCTGGAGAGAGCCGGGGCCGCTATCCGTCTCGACTCAGGCGCGCTCGGCGAAGATCTCTCCTTGGTGTTGACGCACGTCATGGATGCCCGATACCTGGCTGGGATGAGCGAGAGCGCAGCTCGGCTCGTCGACGGCGAGGGCGTCAAGCGTCTGAGAGCTGCGCTAGCGCCATAACACCTTCGGCTGGATGCCCTATGCAGATCACCTTGCTATGTACCAGTGAAAGCCACCCGGTCAATCGATGGCTTCGAGTCTGGCGCGAAGAGCGTGCCGATGAGCATGAGATCCAACTCTGCCGGGATCGTGCCGAGTTGACCGGGGGAGACATTCTCTTCCTGGTCTCCTGCAGCCAGATCATCGATGCCGAGGTGAGACGTCGCTACCGGCATACGCTGGTGCTGCATGCCAGCGACTTGCCCTTGGGCCGGGGTTGGAGCCCGCATATATGGGCGCTGCTGGAAGGCGCGCGGGAAGTGACCGTGTCATTGCTGGAAGCCGAAGATGAAGTCGATACCGGTGCCATCTGGGCCAAGCGCTCCTTCGCCGTGGCGGCCGACGCGCTGCACGATGAAGTCGACCGGCTACTGTTCGATGCCGAGCTGTGGCTGATGGATGAAGCCCTGCGCTTGATCGCCCACGGTGCGCATCCCACGCCGCAGTCTGCGCAGATTACCCCGAGCTACTATCGCCGACGCGCGCCCTCCGACAGCGAGATCGATCCGTATCAGCCGCTGGCTGACCTGTTCAATAAGATCCGGCTGATGGATCCCGAGCGTTATCCGGCCTTTTTTGCCCTACATGGCCATGTCTATACCATCAGCCTCAAGAAGGTGAAGTGAGATGAGCGCCGTTTCCACGAGTTCTTTTTCCATCGCGGGGCGACAGATCGGCCCAGGATATGCCCCCTACGTGATCGCCGAGGTCTCCGCCAACCATAACGGAGATATCGAGAAGGCCAAGCGCATCATCACCCGGGCACGGCAGGCCGGGGCCGATGCAGTCAAGATCCAGACTTACCGCCCCGATACCATTACCCTGGAGAGCGATCTGATGGACTTCCGGATCGTCGACGGACTGTGGGCAGGGCGCACGCTCTATGAGCTGTACGAATGGGCCCATACGCCCTGGGAGTGGCACCCGGAACTCTTCGCCCATGCGCGCAAGGAAGGCATTACGCTGTTCAGCTCTCCCTTCGATAGCACGGCGGTCGACCTGCTCGAGGAGCTGGGCGCGCCGGCATACAAGATCGCCTCGTTCGAGGCGGTCGATATCCCGCTGATCGAGTACGTGGCGAGCAAGGGTAAGCCGATGATTATCTCCACCGGCATGGCGGATGCGGCGGAAATTCAGGAAGCCGTCGATGCCGCCAGAGGGGCGGGCTGTGATCAGTTGGCCATTCTGCACTGCGTCAGCGGCTATCCCGCGCCGGCTGAGGATTACAACCTGCGCACCATCCCCGACATGATCGAGCGATTTGGTCTGGTGACCGGGCTTTCCGATCATACGCTCGACAATACGACGGCGATCACCAGTATCGCGCTGGGCGCCAGCCTCATCGAGAAGCATGTCACGCTGGATCGCAGTGGCGGCGGGCCCGATGACAGCTTCTCCCTGGAGCCCGCTGAGCTGGCAGCGCTCTGTCGCGATACTAAAACGGCTTGGCGTGCGTTGGGAGGTGTCGATTACGGACGCAAGTCGAGTGAGCAGGGCAACGTGAAATTTCGCCGTTCGCTCTATTTCGTCAAGGCGTTGCGGGCGGGGGATATCATCACCGAGGATGCGGTGCGCAGCGTGCGGCCGGGTTACGGGCTGACGCCCAAGCATCTGCACGCGATCCTGGGCAAGACGGTCAAGGTCGACGTCGATATGCATACACCGGTCAAGGCCGAACTGATCGCTGATTGAGTGATCTGTCGGCTGATCGATGGCCGGCGTCTTCCAGGGCGTCTGGCCATTCGCGAACAAAGCGCTCTCCTGCACGGCTCGATCATGCGGGCATACTTTTCATCTCAATGCATACAATTAAATATTGTATGTATTTATTCCTGTATTGAGTGGTTTTTGTATGACTGCTACCATTCCGATGTCTATGAGACCCGGGTGGTGTCCGCTGCGATTCTCCCCGGTAAGAGTGATGGCGAGATGGGAGCGAGGAGCGCGTTATGATCCAGACAATGCTGGTGCTGGCGGTGATCTTTATCGGGGTGGCGTTCGCCGTCTACCAGGTTTATGACATCTACTACGCGCAGAACGTCGGCGACGACGAAGCGCTGGCGATGCGTGAAGGGGCGAGCCGTGCTTCCGCGGCGGAGAGTGCGTTTGCAGCGCTGCGCGGGGTCTTTCCCGAGCGGTTGGTGAGCGCAGCACAGCGCGACGAGACGCTGTCGCGCAACCCCGAGCCGCTGCTGCGCCGGCGCAAGAGCATCGTGCTGGAGCAGGGGGTGAAGATTCGCTATCTGTCGCTGTGGACCGGCCGTCCGGTGGCGCACGACTGGCGCAAGGCCCTGCTGATCGTGGTGCTGGTCGATTGCCTGATCGCCATGTTCCTCGGCGGCTTGAGCCTTTATACCGTTGCTTACGAAGTGCCCGGCGCCACCTTTGCCTGGATGAACGACCCCGTGGTGGTCCTGGTGCTGCTGGCGCTGGTGATCCTTTTGACCCACGCGGTGGCCAAGCTGGATCTCTACCTGCACGATCTCTATCGCATTGGTCGTCTCAACCGGTATCTCGCCTGATGCCGGTCTGGGCCGAGGACGCCATGCCGTGGCTGCCGCGACTCTCGCTGGCGACGCGTCCGCTCTATCGTGCGATTGCCGATGCGATCGCCGAGGATATCGCCAATGGCCGTCTGGTGCCGAATCAGCAGTTACCGACCCAGCGCCAGCTCGCCGAGCATCTCGGGATCAACTTCACCACCGTGACCCGTGCCTACAACGAGGCGCGGGAGCGTGGCCTGATCGAGGCCCGGGTGGGCAGTGGCAGCTACGTGCGGGGCGAGTCACGCCCCGTCAGGCCGAGTGAGCCGCTGCCTCCGCCGGAAGTTCGGCGCGGTGCGGACATGAGCATGAACCTGCCGCCGGAACCGGCGGACACCGCGCTGGCGGCGCAGATGCAGGCCGGGCTGGCGGCGCTGCAGCCGCGCCTGCCCGAGCTGCTGCGCTACCAGGAGTTCGGTGGCTCGCTACGTGACCGCGAGGCCGGCGCGAGCTGGCTGGCGCGGCACTGGCCGGAGGTGCCCGCAGCCAGGCTGCAGGTCTGCCCCGGTGCCCAGAGCGCGCTGCTCTCCATTCTGACGCTGTTGAAGGCGGCCGAGCCGGGTGCCGTGGTGTGCTGCGCCGCGCTCACCTATCCCGGTCTGCGCGCGGTGGCCGGTCAACTGGGCATCCGGCTGATCGGCTTGCCTATCGATGAGGCGGGAATCGACCCCGAGGCTTTCGCCGCGGCCTGCGCGCGCTACTCGCCACGCGCCCTCTACTGCAACCCGACGCTGCACAATCCCACCACCTACACGATGCCACCCACGCGGCGCGAAGCGATCGCCGAGGTGGCGCGGCACTATCAGGTGTCGATCATCGAGGACGACGCCTACGCCGCGCTGCCGCGCCAACCAGTGGCACCGCTGGCGAGCTATGCGCCAGAGCTGACCTACTACATCGCCGGGTTGGCCAAGTGTCTGGGCGCGGGCCTGCGGCTGGCTTATGTGGTGGCGCCGGGGCAGGCCGAAGCGCGACGCCTGGCTGGCGCCCTGCGCGCGACCACGGTGATGGCGTCTCCGTTGAATGCGACGCTGGCCACCGAGTGGATCGAGAGTGGCGTCGCCGTGCGCTGGCTGGAGGCGATACGTAACGAGACCCGCGCCCGCTATGCGCTGGTCGGCGAGTGGCTGCCACAGGGCAGCTTCCGCGGGCAGCCGGATGCCTTCCATATCTGGATACCCCTGGCATCGCACTGGAGCCGGGCGGCCTTTGCCCATCGTCTGGGCAGCTTCGATATCAGCGTCGTGCCCAGCGATGCCTTCACCGTCTCCGGGCAGGCGCCGGAAGCGGTGCGTGTCTGCCTGGGGGGTACCATCAGCCGCCAGTCGCTGGCGGTGGCACTGGGTGATATTGCCCAGACTCTGCAGAGTCGCCCGGATCAGCATATTGGGGTGATTTGACACCCCGATCTCGCTAGGCTCTGCACGAAAACTACCTGCGCTCGGCAATACAGCGTTAAAAATCGGCTGGATCGCCAGCCCGGTCAAAATGCTCATTTACACCCCGTAAACTCCGCCTTATCGCCGATTTTTGCCTTAGCTACGCGCCCCGGTCTGGCCTTCGCTCGCTGACTTTTCGTACAGAACCTAGCGCTGTGCGTTTCAGACGCGCTCAGTAATGTCTCGGACAAGCCCAGTACTTTCCCCGGTCGTCGCTTCAAGTACCTAGAGGCGATAGGCCAGGGTCGCCTGCAGCTTGCGATAGCGGGTGTCGCTGCCGCCGACGACGGCGACGGCGACGCCGGCAAAGTCGACGTTCCAGCGCGGCCCCAGCTCATGCGAGAGACCCAACTTCAACTGCTCGCGGCTGGGATCGTCCTCCTCGATGAGGTTGACCCGGCTGTCCACGTGGGCAGTGATGTTGTGATAGTGCAAGGCGCTGGCGTAGAGCTGCCCATGGGGCAGGTCGTAGCCGAGCTTGAACCCGCCGAAGAGCTCGCCGAGTTCGACCCCGTAATCGCTCTGGGTATCCAGATAGCGCCCCTGCAGCTTGTCGTTGAGGTAGGCGCCGCCGGCAGTCACCCCGATCTGCCACCGGGCCAGACGCGGCAGATAATAGGTCGTCGAGCCGCGCGCGCCCCAGCGCTCGCCATCGAGATTGACGTCGCCGTCCAGATAACGGTTGCGACTGCGGCCATCCAGCGACTGATAGAGTCCGACCGCATCGAACACCCAGCGGCCATCGTCGACGGCCACCGCGGCGTAGGGGGCGATCACGTCGCCGCCCAGATCGACACGCGCGACCTGGTTGCGGGTGGTGATATCGACCGAGCTGTGCCCGGCAGCGAGCCCCAGCAGCCAGCCATTGTGCTTCCAGTCGAGGCCAACGAACGCCGCCTTGCCGTCGCCGTCATAGGCGGTGGTGTTGGCACGCCCCTCCAGGTCGCTCGCTTCGCTTGCCACCCAGACGTTGAAGCCACGCCCGGCGGCGAATCGTTGCCCCTGGCTTGGTGTGGATGCGCGGCCGGGCTGCATGGCGCTGTCGATCTGACTGGAGAGAATGCCGAAGTTCTGCGCCATCGCCTGCTTCTGGGCGCCGCGTAGCGCCATGTCGGTGTCCAGCATCCCCAGGCGCGCGGCGAGTCGCAGCAGGCGTTTCGACGAGAGGGCTTTGAGCGACTGGCCATCGACCAGCGGATTGCCGTTGGCGTCCAGCAGGGTGATCGGCGTCGATCCCTTGAAATCGTCCAGCGTCTGGCCTTCGGGTAGCACCAGCGTGACAGGCTGGCCGTTGAGGGTGGCGGATAGACGGTTGGCGCTGGCGAGCGAATCGGGCGCCCCCACCCAACTCAGGGTCAGTGGCCGTGAGTCGACCACGCTGGAGATCGAGTAGACCGCCGCTTGATCGCCCTTGTCGTACCCGGTCTCGAGGCTTGCGGCGGTAGTCGAAAAGTCGACCGTGTTGCCGTCGACATCCAGCGTCACGCGGTCGCCTTTGATCAGGTTGGCCAGCGAGGTCTGCCCGTCGGGCGAGCTGATGGTGAACTCGCGGCCGTTGTTCAACTTCAGGCTGGCCCGGGTGTCTTTCTTCGAGATGTCACCCTGAGTCTGGGCATCGGGTAGCGCCTGGCCGAGCTGGATCAGCTCGGCGAGACCGAAGCCGGCGGCGGTCACGCCGGGGCAGACGGCAAGTGCGCCAAGGCCGAGCACGGCCGCCTTGAGATCGATCCGCATGGATTGTGTTCCCTGTCGTTGTCTATGAGTTTTGTCATCGGCAAAAAGCGATAAAAGTTCAGCCTACCGTGTGATAAATAAAATAAAAATCTAATATTTATGTTCGAATCGATAAGGGGAGGCGGTGTTCATGCGGCGAGGTGGCGATGGCAAAACGCAGGGATGGCGCATTCGCTAGCGACGCTCGCGCCCATAGGTAGCGTCTGGAGAGTGGGGGCTGGAGAGTAGCGTCTGCTGAGTGGGGTGGCGTCTGCGGGGTGAGGCGACAATAGATGAGCGACCGCGGCATGGCGCCGCGGTCACAGGGCCGAGTTGGCTTACTTGGAACCGGCTTACTTGGAACTGGCTTGCTCGGTGCGGGCTTGCCACTCGGTCTGCAGGGCGTCCAGGGTGCGGTCGATCTGTTCGCGGGTGTGCTCGCAGTTGAGGAAGAAGCGTAGACGGGCACTCTTTTCCGGTACCGCCGGGTGGAGGATCGGCTGCACGTTGATGTCGTGCTTGAGCAGGGCGTCGGAGAGACCGGCGGCGAGCACCGAGCTGCCGACGATGATCGGCACCACGGCGACGCCGATGCTGTCGCCGATGTCGAAACCGCGTGCCTTGGCCTGCTCGAGGAAGTAGCCCGAGATGGTGTGCAGGTCACGCAGACGCTGCGGCTCCTCTTTCATCACCGCGAGCGCGGCCAGCGACGGCGCGGCGACCTGAGCCGGCATGCCCACGCTGTAGAGAAAGCCGGGTGCAAAGTAGCGCAGCATCTCGACCAGTTCGCGACAGCCGGCGATATAACCCCCGCAGCCTGACATCGTCTTGGAGAGTGTGCCCATCCAGATATCGACGTCGGTTGACGCGACCTGGCAGTGCTCGCGCAGCCCCAGGCCGGTGTCGCCCATCACGGCGAAGGAGTGCGCCTCGTCGACCATCAGCCACGCCTGGTGGCGCTGTTTGGTCTCGACGAAGCGCTTCAGATCGGGGGCGTCGCCATCCATGCTGTAGAGCCCTTCGATCACCACCAGCACACGCTCGAACTGCCCGCGGTGGCGTGCCAGCAGGGCTTCCAGTGCCGCCGGGTCGTTATGGGCGAAACTCATCCGCCGCGCGCCGGAGAGCTGCGCGCCCACCAGGGTGCTGTTGTGGATGTACTCGTCGTGCAGCACCAGGTCCTTGGGTCCGAGCAGATAGCCCAGGGTCGAGACGTTGGTGGCGTGGCCGCTGACGAATACCACCGCGTCCTCGACCTCGTAGGTCTCGGCGATGGCGCGCTCCAGCTCATGGTGGATGGGGCGCTCGCCGGAGACCGGGCGGCTCGCCGAGACCGAGCTGCCGTAGCGCTCCAGCGCTTCGATGCCGGCCTGGATCACCTTGGGGTGGTGGGCCAGCCCGAGATAATTGTAGCTGGCGAAGTTGATGCACTCGCGCCCGCCGATGGTAGTGGTGGCCCCGGCGGTGCCTTCGTGAACCTTGAAGAAGGGGTCGGGAATACCCAGCCGCTGGCCACCTTCGCGCATCAGCTTCAACTGCTGATAGCCGGGGTGGCGGTCGAAACGGGTAAAGCGTTCGTCCACCCCGGCGCCCGCGGCGCGCGCGCTGGGTGCGTCACCCGCCGGGCGCTGCTGGCGCCGCTGGCGGGCCTGGTCGAGCAGGCGCTGCTTGAGCGTGTCGGACTGACTCACGGTGTGCTCTCTCCGGCTACTTGCCCATCCTGCAGCTCGCTGACCCCGTGGCGGGCCGCGAGACTGCTGATCGATTCGTCTTCACTCTCGCTGTCGTTGCCTTCGCCGCGCAGCTTGTGCATCAGATAGTCGCACAGCTTGGCCAAGGTGCCGGCCTCGCTGAGTACCATCACCGGGACCTGAATACCCAGGCGTGACTCCAGCGCGGTGACCAGCTCGACCCCCATCAGCGAATCGAAGCCCATGTCGTAGACCGACTTGTGGATGTCGATCTTCTCTTCATCGATCAACAGAATCTTGGCGAGTTCCTTGCTGAGGACACCGATCAGGGTGTCGTAGAGCGCTTCCGGCTCCAGACTGGCGAGCAGCTGCTGCAGGTCATCGTCGCCTTCGCTGCCGCTGTCGTCGCTGGCGCTGCGTGCGATCTCGCGGTAGCGCGGCGTCTCCGCCGTGGGCAGGAAGCGTGCCAGCGCGCGCCACTCCAGCTCGAGCACGCCGAGCGCGGCGACATCGGCCACTAGCATGCGTTCGAGCACGTCGAGTGCATCACGCGAGGTGAGCGCTTCGCCGCCCAGGCGCTCCTGCAGGCTGTCGCGGGTCTGAGTATGCCGTGCCAGGAAGCCGACATCCTCGATCGCGCCCCAGCGCACCACGGTGGCGGGGCGGCCCTGGGCGCGTCGCTGCGCGCCGAACGCTTCCAGCCAGTGGTTGGCGGCCACGTAGCTGGCCTGGCCGGGGTTACCGAACAGCGTTGTCGCGGAGGAGTAGACCACGAAGAAGTCGAGCGGGTCATCGACGGTCAGTGCATCCAGATGACGCGCGCCGTCGAGCTTGGGTGCCATCGCCCGGCGCACCCGCTCGGCGTCGAGATTGCGGATCAGGCCGTCGTCGATCACCGTGGCGGCGTGCACGATACCCTTGATCGGGCCCAGAGTGTCGCGGGCGGTATCGAGCACTGCGCGCAGGGCTTCGGCATCGGTCACGTCGCAGGCTTCGGCGCGCACGCTTACGCCCGCGGCCTGCAGGCGTGTCACGCCGGCCTGGGCCTCTTCGGTGGTGGCGCCGCGGCGGCCCAGCAGCAGCAGCTTGCGCGCCCCCTTGGCGGCCAGCCACTCGGCGGTGGCGAGGCCGAAGCCACCCAGCCCGCCGGTGACCACGTAGGTCGCGGCGGCATCCAGGCTGAGCGTGAGGTCGTCACCGGGCGTCGGGGCGATCTGCGGCGGGCGCTCGTAGGTGACCACCACCTTGCCGATCTGGCGCGCCTGCTGCATGTAGCGGAAGGCCTCGACCACCCGGTCGCTGCCGAAGGCGGTGTAGGGCAGCGGGGCCAGAGTGCCGTCAGCGAACAGCGCCATCATCTCGCCGAACAGTTCGCCGGTCAGACGCGGCAGCTCACGCATCAGCTGGTCGGAGTCGACCCCGAAGTAGCTCAGGTTGTTGCGGAACGGACGCAGCCCGACCTTGGTGTTCTCGTAGAAGTCGCGCTTACCCAGTTCGATGAAACGGCCGAACGGATTGAGCACGCGCAGGTTCTGGTTGATCGCTTCGCCGGCCAGCGAATTGAGCACCACGTCGACCCCGCGGCCATCACCGCCGTTGTCTGTCGAGAGGTCGTGCAGGATCTCTTCGGCGAAGGTCAGGCTGCGCGAATCGTAGAGCCGCTCCACGCCCATCAGGCGCAGGAAGTCGCGTTTTTCCGCCGAGCCGACCGTGGCGTAGATCTCGGCGCCCAGCCAGCGGCCGATCTGGATCGCGGCCAGGCCCACGCCGCCGGCGGCACCGTGGATCAGCAGGCGCTCGCCCGGCTGTACGCGAGCCAGATGCTTGAGCGAGTAGTAGACAGTGAAGAAAGTCGTGGGGATGGTCGCCGCGGCGGCGTAGCCGATCTCTGCCGGAATCGCGGCGACGGCGTTGGCGTCGGCGATCAGGCGGTCGCTGAAGCTCGCCGGGCCGAAGCCGACCACGGCGTCACCGGGTTTGAGCGGGCTGTCGGCATCGCCGACCCGCACCACCTCGCCGGCGAACTCCAGCCCCAGGGTGGGGCCGGCGAAACCGTTCTCGATCGCCTCGTCCGAGAGCAGGCCAAGCGCATACATCACGTCGCGGAAATTGAGCCCAGTGGCCTTGACCGCTACCTCGACCTGACCCGCCTGGGGCGCGGCCAGCGTATGTGGCTGCCAGCGCAGATGGCGCAGCTGGCCGGGCAGTTCGAAGCCCAGGCTGACCGCATGGCCGGCGCCGATCTCGCGCTGCTCGGCTTCGTTGACGCTGCCCGGCGCGGGCTCGAGCCCGAGACGCGGCACCCAGCGCGCGCCTGCGGCGTCGAGTACGATCTCGCTCTCGGCATCCGGCATCTCCAGCTCGAACAGCAGGGCATCGAGCAGCGCTTCGCTGGTCGCTGGGTTGGCCGGCAGATCGAGCAGCCGCACCTGGCGGCTGCCGGCCTCGTTCTGCAAGGAGCGGCCGAAGCCCCACAAAGCCGCGTCTTCGGGCGGTATGAACCGATCGGCCGGTGTGGCGCTCAGGGTATCCATCGCGCCCAGCGTGGAGCCGACGCCCTGGGTGATCAGCCACAGTGACGCCTCGCTGCCACTGGCTTCGAGACTCTGCAACCACTGCATGGCGAGCACGCAGCGTGTCTCTGCGTCGTTGCCGAGGCCACGCAGATCGACCACCTGGGTCGCGGCGACCTCGGCGAGCAGTGCCGCCGGTTCACCATCATCGCGCCGCGAGACCGTCTCTTCGAGGGCGTTCAGGCGCGCTTCCAGCGCGCTGGCGAGAGGCCGCGAGGCGGCGTCGTCCAGGATCAGCCAGTGTGCCGGCGCGGGTTCGGTGCGCTCGCCGTTGTCATCACTCAGCGCGGCGCTGGTCAGCGGCGGCTGGGCAGTCAGTAGCACCAGCCCGCCGTGGTCGCTCTCCAGCGTATGCGTGGCGATCCCGCGGTAGCCGAGCATGTCGAGCTGCTCGCGCAACTCGGTGAGCGTCGCCGGCAGGGCGTCGTCTTCCAGGGCCAGCGACAGGAAGCTGCGCCAGTCGCTGTCGCCCTGGGCCAATAGTGCGATCTGCGCGTCCTCCGCGAGCTGCTGCGGCAGCGTACGCAGCAGGGCGACGGTCTCCTCGCGCGTGCCGTCGAGAGTGATCAGCGCCACCGTCGCCCCGATATCGGCGGCGGCCGCGTCGCTGGCGATCAGCTCGACCCGCGCATCCTGCTCGGCCAGCGCCTCGGCTTCCTGGCGGGCACTGTCGCGCAGGGGCAGGAAGCGGAACGCCGCGCGATCACCGGGGATACCCTGGAGCAGGCGCTCGCCCAGCTGCGGCCGCGATGCCGCTGCCTCGAGCACGATCAGCCGCTGCTGCGGTGGCAGCAGCTGCAGCGAGAGCTGGTACTGCGCCTGCCAGGTGTCGGCCAGCGCGAACCAGCCGCGTTCCCCCACACTGGCCTGGATCAGCCGGGTCATGCGTGCGCTGTCCAGACCCAGGCTTTCGGCGTCGAGCTGGCCGTCGAGCCACTCGGCCAAATGCAGGCCGAGCCGGCCGACGCTGTGAGTCAGGGCAGCGTAGTCGGGGTAGTCGCGGATCAGCAGATTCCAGATCGTGGCGGCGTCGATCTCCTCCGCCTCGCGCAGCTGCCAGCCGGCATCGGTCTGGTTGACCACGCCGCTGGCCACGGCAAGCTCGATCAGGTGCTGGCGGCGCTGGCGGAGATCGGCCGCGCCGCTGTCGAAGCGGGCCTGGGGTAGCTGGCCGTCGGCATCGGCATGCGGGCGCAGCGCCTGATCGAGGAAGCTCGCGACCAGTGTATCGAGCAGCGGCGCGACCTCGTCGGCGTAGCGGCCGCCGGTCACTTCGCGGTAGCGCGTCTGCAACTCGTTCAGGGCGAGCTCGGCGCTGGCATCATCCAGCGGCAGGCTGGCGGCTTCCCGCGGCGCCGGCACCAGGCGGTGGTCGAGATAGCTCAGTCGGTGCTGGGGGGCATGGCGCAGGCGTGCGGCCTTGAAGCGTGCGCCCTCGACCACGGCGATGGCCTGGCCGTCGGCGGCGTAGAGCGCGACTTCGGCGCACAGCGAGTGCGGCGCCCGGCTGGTGAGGCGCACCTCCATCCACGCCGGCGGTGCGGCGTCGAGGCGCAGCTGCAGCCGCTCCAGGCGTACCGGCACGAAGGCCATGCCGCCGGCGGCGGCGAGTTCGTCGGCCAGCAGTGGGATGAACAGCTGGAAGGCGCTATCGAGGATCCCCGGCGCGAGCAGACAGTCGCGCTGCCCCTCAGCGATCGCCGGCGGCAGGTCGATGCGACCCAGAGCGCGGCCATCCTCGAGCCAGATGGCATCGATGGCCTGAAAGCCGGGGCCGTAGTCGAGCCCGACGTGGGCCGCCATCGCCAGATGGCGTTCGCGGCTGATGTCCGGAGCTCGCTGGGGCAGGCCAGCGCCGCGACGGCTCAGCAGCAGGCCGCGGGTCTGGGCGGCGATACGCGCGCGGGCATTGAGGGTCCAGGCATCGTCACTGGCCGGCTCGCGGGTCTGCAGGGTGAGGCTGCCATCGCCTTCGTCGAGTTCGAGCAGCAGCTTCTTGCCGTGGCTAGCGTCGAGCAGCAGCGGGCTCAGGATCTCGAGCGCCTCGATATCCAGCAGCGGGCTGGCCTTCCAGGCGCTGGCGGCGGCCAGCGCCAGCTCGGCGAAGCCGGCACCCGGGAACACCGTGGCCTCGCCGACCCGGTGATCGGCCAGCCACGGCAGGCGCCGGGTATCGAGCTGGCTCTCCCAGGCCCAGCCCTGGCGGGCGAGACGGTAGCCGAGCAGCGGGTGTTCGTAATGGCGCGCCATCAGCCCCTGGGCATCGCCGGTGGGGCTGACCCAGTAGTGCTCGCGCTGCCAGGGGTAGTGGGGCAGGTCGACGAAGCTGCCGACCACCGGGAACCAGTGGCGCGGTGACACGCTGCCGCTGGCGAGCAGCCCGGCGAGGCTGGCTTCGACGGCGCTTGAGCCATCGTCGCCGCGGGCCAGCGTGCCGAGCACGCAGCCCGGCTGGGCGTCGGCGGCAAGGGCGTCGCTGAGGTAGCGGCGCAGGAT
The DNA here is from genome assembly GCF_017306975.2 of Salinicola sp. DM10. Classification (NCBI taxonomy): domain Bacteria; kingdom Pseudomonadati; phylum Pseudomonadota; class Gammaproteobacteria; order Oceanospirillales; family Halomonadaceae; genus Salinicola; species Salinicola sp. DM10. The sequence continues at coordinate 671,329 of NZ_JAFLEN020000001.1, read as the reverse complement.
CGGCTGGGCGCCGATCTCGACGAAAGTACGCGCGCCGTCGGCGATCAGAGCGTCGATGGCGGGAGCGAACTGCACCGGTTCGCGGATATTGCGCCACCAGTAGTCGGCGCCCAGCTCGCGGCCGGGCAGCCGCGTGCCGGAGACGGTGGAGTAGAACGCCAGCTCGCCGTCATTGGGTGTCAGGTGCCCCAGGGCATCGATCAGCGGGGCGCGAATCGGGTCCATCGCGGGGCTGTGGAAGGCGTAGTCCAGCGGCAGGCGCTTGGCGAAGATGCGCTCGGCGGTCAGCGCGCTCTCCAGGTGCGTCAATGCCTCGGCCGGGCCGGCCAGGGTCACGCCCTTGGCGCTGTTGACCCCGGCGATCACGATCTCGGCGTACTCGGGGGCGGCGAGCCAGCTCTGCATCGCCTCCGCGCCGAGGCCCACGGCGCTCATCTCGCCGCTGCCGCGGGTGCGGCCCTGGCCGGCGCTGCGGTGGAAGATCACGCTGACCGCCGTTTCCAGCGTCAGCGCACCGCAGGCCCAGGCGGCGGCGACTTCGCCCACGCTGTGCCCGGTGACCGCCGCCGGATGCACGCCTTCGGCGGCCAAAAGCCGGGTCAGCCCCACCTGCAGCGCAAACAGCGCCGGCTGGGCGATCTCGGTGCGCGCCAGGCGATCCTCGCCTGAACTCTCGTTGGCTTGATTGGTGCCCTCGAGCTCAGCGCGCAGGGAGAAGTCGGCGTGGCGCTGAAACAGCGCATCCACCTCATCGATGGCGGCGGAGAATACCGCTGACTCCGTCAGCAGCGTCTGTCCCATGCGCTCCCACTGACAGCCGTTGCCGGTATACACGAATACCGGGCCGTGGCCGTCGTCGACACGTTCGACGCTGGCGCTGCCGGGAACACTCTCGCCGGCGGCCAGGGCATCCAGGCGGGTGATCGCGTCTTCCGCGCTGGCGCTGAACAGCACCGCAGCGTGGGGGTGGGCCTCGCGACGGAAAGCCAGGCTATAGGCGGTGTCGTAGAAGGCCTCGGGGTGGCTAGCCAGGGTGGCGCTCAGCCGGCTGGCGAATTCGCGCAGCGCCTCGGGGCTGCGCGCGCTCAGACACAGCGGAAGCCGGCGAGCGGCGCTATCGGCGGCCGCCGGCTGAGCCGGCGTGGGTGCCGATTGCAGCAGCACGTGGGCGTTGGCGCCACCGAAGCCGAACGAGTTGACGCCGATCGTCAGCGTGCCCTCGGCCCTGAGGCGGCGGGGCTTGTCGACGATCTCCAGGTTCCAGCCATCGAGATCGATGCGCGGGTTGACCTGGCGGATACCGATGGTCGCCGGGACTTCGCGCTCACGCAGGGCGTAGATCGCCTTGGCCAGGCCGGCGACCCCAGACGCCGTCTCCAGGTGGCCGAGGTTCGACTTGACCGAGCCGATGGGCAGCGGCTCGCGCCGCTGCTGGCCGATCGCCGCGCCGATGGCACGGGTCTCCAGCGGGTCGCCGACCGCGGTGCCGGTGCCGTGGGCCTCGAGGTAGTCGATATCGTCCGGTGTGAGGCCGGCACGGGCCAGGGTCTGGCGCATCAGCGCCACCTGAGCGTCGGCATTGGGTACGGTCAGACCCTTCTTGTAGCCGTCGGTATTGACCCCGCTGCCGGCGACCACGGCGAGGATGCGATCGCCATCGGCCACCGCCTTGTCATAATCCTTGAGCAGGAAGACGCCGCCGCCTTCGGAGCGCACGTAGCCATCGCCGTTGGCATCGAAGACCTGACAGCGCCCGGTGGGCGAGAGCATGCTCGCCTTGGAGAAGATGATGAAGCCGAACGGATGCAGGTGCAGGCTGATCCCGCCGGCCAGAGCGATTTCGGTCTCGCCGCTGCGGATCGACTGGCACGCCTGGTGAAAAGCGACCAGTGACGACGAGCAGGCGGTATCCATCGACATGCTCGGCCCGTGGAGGTCGAACAGATAGGAGATACGGTTGGAGGCGATGCTCGAGGTGTTGCCGGTGGCGGTCGAGGTATCGATCGCCGACATGTCGTCGGCCATGCGATAGGAGTAGTCGAGACTGGCGACGCCGATGAACACCCCGCACTGGCTGCCACGCAGGTGCTGCGGGGGAATGCCGGCGTCCTCCATCGCTTCCCAGGTCATCTCCAGCAGCAGGCGCTGCTGCGGGTCCATCTGCGCCGCCTCGCGCGGAGAGATGCCGAAGAACGCCGCATCGAAGCCGGAGACGTCGCCCAGGCTGCCGGCGGCGAAGGTGTAGCTGGTGCCGGGGTGGTGCTTGTCGGGGTGGCGATAGACCTCATGGTCCCAGCGGTCCGCGGCGACTGTGGTGACCAGGTCTTCGCCGCTCTTGAGCGCTTGCCAGAAACGTTCTGAAGTCGGGGCGCTCGGGAAACGATGAGCCGCGCCGATGATGGCAACGCGTTGGGTCATTGGGACTCCTTTCTCCGTAGCCTGGGGCTACGCCTTGCTATTGTTGCGTCATCGCCGGGGCGCCTGCGCTATCGTGATGTCCGCGATAGCCTTAGAGGGCGCCCCTAGGGCATCCAGGTACTTGGCGCAGTGCTGCGCCCGATCGGCGTCTCGCCGCCATGATTGCCCGTCGATTGCCTGCTTATCTGCGCTCGATGATGGTCTGATAAAGGGTGGCGCCCAGCTTATCCGCTGACAGTGTCTTGCGCACCTTATCGCTTGGCGCGGCGTCGGTCTGCCAGATGAAATAGTTCGTCAAACCATCCGGTTCGCCATGGTCGGCATACACGCCCGGCATGATCGGAACGTGGTCGCCGTAAAACGCCAGCATGCCGGGCCTGTCGGCCGCCGTCAGCAGTGCCTTGAGACGCGCGAGCATCTGGTCGCCGTTGTGCAGGTGGCGCAGATAGACCGCGAGATCGCCATGCCCTTCCGGCAGCTCGCCTTCGAGCCAGTCGGCGGCGACGCGAGCATCGGGCGTCTCCAGATGCAGCGGGCCATGGTTCTCCATGCTGATCAAGAACACGAACAGCGGCTGCGTCGGGCCCGTGGCGAGCATCTCGCGCACCTTCGCCGCGAGGGCCAGATCGCCGGTGTACTGGCCGTCGCGATCGCTCTCGTCGAAGGCGCGGATATCGATGAAGTCATCGAAGCCGAGCTGCGGATAGACTCGGTCGCGCAGATAGAAGCTGGCCGGGTAGGGGTGCACACAGACCGTACGATAGCCCAGCGCCTTGAGCGCACCGGCAAGGTTGCGTACCGGCATCCGCGCCAGCTGATGGTAGGGGTTGAAGCGGTGGCCGCCGAGGGCTTCCGGGGTCAGGCCGGTGAGCACCGCGCACTCGGTGCGCACGGTGTTGGCGCCCCAGGCGGGCACCTCGAAGCGGCCTGCCGCCAGCGCCTGCTCACTCAGGGTGTCGAACTCGCGCAGAATTTCCGGGCGAATGCCGGGGTACCAGCGGCGCGGATCGAAGAACGATTCGCTCTGCACCAACACCAGGTGCGGCAGGGTGGCCTTGGCCGGCGGCGTGCTGGGCTCGGGGAACGCCGCGGCGTTGCCGCCCGCTGCCAGCGGCTGGCAAAGCAGTCTGCCGTAGGCCCATAGGTAGGGGTAGAGGCCCAGCTCGACCAGATCGCGGTTGGGTTCGAGGGTGCAGGTCGGCAGGCGCGGCAGCGCCAGCCACAGGGCGAGTGCGCTGGCGGCGCTCAGCGCCAGGGTGACGAACAGGCTCCAAGGCGCGTCCGGGCGGGTGAACAGCGAGGGTTCTAGCCAGAACCCGGCAGCGATGGCCAGGGCGCCGGCACTGCTGGCGGCGATGGTCAAGCCGATACCGAAGAACGGGATATAGAGACGCGGGTGCTTGACCGCATCGACGAAGTACTCGAAGTCCTGGCACAGAAACGGCTCGCGCAGCGATGCCGACTTGGTGTTGTTGACCTGGACGATCACCATCTGCAGCGAGCCGGCGATCACCACCGCGAACCACGGCCGCTGCACGATCAGCAGCCACAGCGCGAAGTGCAGCAGGGTGGTGGCCGCGTGCACGCCGATCACCGCTGCCGGCCGCCGCCATAGCGGGCGGGGGCGCGGGGCGAGCAGCAGTTCGAACAGCGACGTGAGCAGCAGCGTGGCCAGCGCGGCGCCCAGGATGTGAGCGATACCGGCACTCATGACTTCGAGCCCTCGGCGTAGTCGAGCCACTTGAGCAGGCGCTGGGAGATCGCCGCCGGCAGTACCGCCAGCCACCAGCAGCCGAAGTCGAGCGGGAACGGAAAACTGACCCGGGCGCGATTGCGCGCCACGCCGGCGGCGATGCGCCGCGCGGCCCGCTCGGGTTGCCACAGAAACGGCTTCGGCCCGGGCATGTCATGGCACATCTGCGAGCTGACGTAGCCTGGCATGATCACGCTGACGCCGACGCCGGAGGGCGCCAGCCAGCCGCGCAGGGCCTCTCCGTAGGCCTTCACGCCGGCCTTGCTGGCGCTGTAGCTGGGGGTGACCGGCAGCCCGTGGTAGGCGGCCAGCGAGCTCATGAAGACCAGTTGGCCGCGCCCCGCGGCGCGCATTCGCTTACCCAGGAAGTTGCCCATCGCCATGGGCACGCGCAGGTTGATCGCCAGCAGGCGGCTGGCGTCTTCCCAGGCTTCGCCCTGATTGTCGGCGCCGATATCGATGTTCATGCCGGCGTTGACGATGACCAGGTCGGGTGGCGTCGGCGCGCACAGCGACTCGAGCCAGGCGAACAGGGCATCGTCGTCGTCGAGCTCGACGCGGCTGGTCTCGACCTCGGCACCCAGCCGCCGGCAGGTGTCGGCGACCTCATCGAGCACATCGCTGCGTCGCCCGTGCAGCACCAGGTGGCAGCCTGCGGCATGCGCTTTGGCGTAGTGCCTGGCCAGGGCGGCGCCGATGGCACCGGTGGCGCCGGTGATGACGATACGTCTCATGAAGCAATCTCGTCCTTGAGTTGTTGCAGCGGCGAGCGGTCACGTTCCATGACCTGCAGGGCATGCCCGGCCGCCAGCTCGATACCCGGGCGGCAGTAGAACCCGCCGTTGATCTGGACCGTCTGCGCTACGGTTCGGCGATAGGCCCTAAATAGTGCCGCATCCGGCTGCGGCCTATTCTGCCAGAAATCGTCCAGTTTGCCCTGATGGGTGAGCCCGGGCATGTCGTAGATCGGCGAGGCCAGGGTGTGGGTGGGGCAGCCGAAGCCGAGCGAGACGTTGCCGGCGGTACTGTTGACGGTGACCAATCCACTCGCGCGCTTGAGCAGGGCTTCCAGGTTGCCGCCCTCGAGATAGACCAGGCGCCCCGCCAGGTCGTACTCCTTCATCAGCACCTTGATCAGCCGGGCGTAGTGGGCCAGGCCCATGTCCAGCGGGTGGTTCTTGATCACCAGACGGGCGTCGGCGGGGGCGTGATAGGCGAACGAGGCCGCCACCTTGCCGATCACCTCCTGCATGTTCTTGAACTCGGAGTGATAGCGAATCTGGGCATCGCTCTTGAGCTGTAGCGGTAGCAGAAAGAGCGGATGGTCTTCGCTCAGCAGCGTGTGCATGCGTTCGTCGTCGCGCCGTGTCAGATACGGCATACGCGCCTTGCGCAGTAGAAACCCGGCGTATTCCACCGGCGCGGTGACCAGCGCGTGATTGCGATAGTGCGGATGCAGAAACGGGTTGGCCACCCCGGCCAGGTGATAGAGCACGTCGTGGCGGGCGCGGGTGCTGAACTGATTGGGGAACGGCCTGGGCTTGCCTGCGCTGGGCAAGCGTCGGCCCGCCTCGCGGTACCACTCCGGGTCCCGCGGCAGCAGCGAGTGGGCGTTGACGCCTTCGCGCTCTAGGGTGACCCAATAGGGGCGAAAGTAGCCCTCTTCGAACACGTGATTGCGAATACCGCGTTCACGCGCGGCGAGAATCGCGCGGCGATGCACCGGGCGGCGGTCGCCGAACACCACCTGATCGGTCACCGCGTGGCGCTCCCAGATCCGCGCCAGGTAGGCGGGAATCCGCTCGGCGTGGCCGCGGTAGACATAGGTATTGCCATGGTGCCAGTAGAGGCTGTCGCCGACGGTGAAGTTGACCTTGATCACGCGATGCCCTGCCGCAAGAAGCTGCTCGCCGAGCCGGTCGAAGAACGGCGAGCAGACACCTTGCAGCAGCAGGAAACACTTGCGGGACGTCGTCAACTCATTGCCTTTTGGAAAACAGGTTGCGGTAGAGGCGATAGGCGCGGGTGCGCAGGGAGAGCCCCCGGCGCGCGCTGCGCTGCTGGCGCATCAGCTCGATGGCGGTGTCGGCGTTGCAGTAGTCGCCGCTCTGCGGGTCGACATAGGTCGGATAGAGCAGCAGCGCCCCGGCGATCAACTCGTCGAGACTCAGGCGGCGCGTGCGCCGGGGGCTGTGCAGGCGGTCGTGGGTCAGCCCCCAGCCGGCGTAGAACGGCAGCCCGTAGGTGTGTACCGCGACGCCGCGCATCAGCCCCTCGAAGCCGGTCAGCGAGCACATGGTGTGAATCTCGTCGGCCAGGTCGATCAGATCGATGATGTCACAGTCGACCAGCTCGAGGTCGAACAGATCCTGGGCCTGGCGGTCGATCAGCCCGACCCGCGCCCCCGAAGTCACGTCCGGATGCGGCTTGTAGATGATGAAGGCATCCGGTCGGCGCTCGCGCACGGCTGCCAGCAGCTGCTGATTGGTCTTGATCTCCGGCGAGCCCTGGGCGATTGACGCATCGGTCTCGACCTGGCCCGGCACCAGTACGATCGGCCGTGTACCGATCGCCTCACGCGGCAGCGCCGGCAGGTTGCGCCCGGCGACGTTGTACTTCGACAGCTTGAGATCGATCAGCCGCCGGCGCAGACGCGCCGCCCTTGCCAGCAGGGCGGCATCGAAGGGGGTGTGCTCGAGCAACTGCTCGAGATCGCTGGTGTGATTGGCGTCGTAGTAGAGACCGCGGGCATCGAAGGCGAGCGAGAGTGGCCGGGTCAGGTCTACCCCGAGCCCCACCGAGCGCACGAAGCCATCCTCCATGCGCCACAGACGTACCCCGTGCGTCTGGCACAGCGTCTTGATCTCCGGGGTGAGTTTCTGCCCCCACACCACCAGGCTGTCGCAGGTTGCGAGCTGTGTCGCCAGCGGTGTCTTCTCGTGGCTGAACTGCACCGTGGCTGCCGGCCCCAGGAAGTCCCTGACGAAGCCGCGTTTCCAGTTGGAAAACCCCAGTGCCAGCCAGCGACCCGCCAGACGGTCGCGCTGACGCTTCTGGTCGGCGAGCAGATCGAGGGTCTCCTCCAGCGTCGATGGGGTGGCGGTGTAGGGGTTGGCGTAGCGGCAGTAGCGTAGATAAGCCGCTGCGAACAGCTCTTCCAGCGAACGCTGCCGCTGCCGCCGCGGACACGCCTGGGCATCGAGGGTGAGCCCCCAGCCGGCGTAGAAGGGGACGCCGAAGCAGTGCACCGGCTTGCCTGCCATCAGCGCTTCGAAGCCGAGCTGGCTGGTGACCACGTAGACCGCCTCCACCGCATCCATCAGCGCCCAGGGGTTGATGTCCTCGCCCATCAGGCGGCAGCGCGGCTGCGTCGCTGCCGCGGTGAGGTAGCCGCGCTTGCGCCCGGCAATCACGTCGGGATGGGTCTTGATCAGAATCTCGGCCTCGGGATGGTCGGCCAGCGCCTGCTCGAGCATCCGCGTGAAGGCCTCGGCATCGGCCATACCGTGGGTGATCGAGGCGTCGTCACGGGTTTGATCCACCACCAGCACGCGCGGGCGCTCGGCCGGGGGCAGCGGGCGATCCGGGGCGTGGTTGTACTTGGACAGACGTAGCTCGCGCAGGCGCTGCATGGCGCGCGCCGCACGGTCGAGTTCGGCGGCATCGAACTCGGCGTGATTGAGCCAGCGCTCGAGATCGGAGGGCCGCGTGGCGTCGTAATAGATGCCGCTGAAATCGACCACCAGGCTGTGCGGCTGGGCGTGATCGACCCCCAACCCCAGCGAGCGCAGGAAACCATCCTCGATCGCCACGTAGGGCAGGTCACGTCTGGCGGCGAGGCGGCGTGCCCGGGCCGCGGTGGGCTTGAGCCCCCAGCCGACGATCGCGTCCAGCGGTCGCCGGCTGCGCGGGCCGACATGCTCGAGCTGCGGGTACTCCGGCAGCAGACACCCCACGATGCGCCAGCGCGCCAGCCCGCGGGAGAGATAGCCGGCCACACGGCCGCCCGCAGCCCCGGGCAGTGAAGAAGACGACGAGACTGTCGGATCGTTGTTCATATTGCGAGAAAAAGGCCAGACCGTCATCGAAATGGATCGCCACGCTACGCAACTTCCCTGCATCAGGCAATCGTCAGCGGCGTACGGGAAAGTGCGCGCAGTGTAGCGCATCGAGGGGCGGATTTGGGGGCGTTTTCAACCGCTGTATGGCAATGGCGAGAGAGACGGCGGCCAGCGTTTCAATGTGTATCGATTAACGCGCTAATCGAAGGTGCAAGTGTAATCGAGGTTTTCTCATGGCAAAGGCGAGTCATGTATGTATGAGAACTCTCATGTATCTAGGTGTCATGGTCTCCGTTTTCTTTCATGGTCGTTATGGTATCGATGTCTGGATTTCTCATGAGACGCGGAGGATAGCTTCCATTCACTGAAGGAACAATCGCGTTCCTGGTGCGCCAATAGTCCTCTCTGACCCTTTCGTATTTCCCTATAATCTCTTTTAAAACAGTTACTTGTGTCAGTTTAGAAAATCTCAGTGCAGCCTATGAATTTGTTGATCGACAGATCCGAGAATTCATGTCGTCGATCAATAATAGCCTTTTACAAAAAGAAACATTGATGTTTTTTGGCGTTTGACTCCCCCGCGTGTTTCACCGAAAAAGAGCGCGAGTTCGCCCGTTCAAGAGCGCTGGCGATATCACCGATTATCGCCTCTTTCGCTGTCGTGTAGCGAAACGTCAACAGGGTTCGACCGGTGCCGGGTTGGCCCGTGATTACAGGAATTGACATGTCTGCGTCTGCCAGCATCAGCGGTGTACATGACTCCGAGGCCAGAGGCACCTCTGAAGGTGCCAGCCCGGTCCGCTTTGCCGCTGTGTCGCGGCGGCGTCGATCGGAGTCACCCGCGTGAGCGCGCCGGGCGTGGGGGGCCAGACCCACCTGAGACAGCTCGAGGCGGAGTCGATGCACATCATCCGCGAGGTGGTGGCCGAGTTTCGCCGCCCGGTGATGCTCTACTCGATCGGCAAGGACTCCTCGGTGATGCTGCATCTGGCGCGCAAGGCGTTCTATCCGGGCTCGCCGCCGTTTCCGCTGCTGCACGTCAATACCACCTGGAAGTTCAAGGAGATGATCGCCTTTCGCGACCGTGTCCTGGCACAGGTCGGCATGCCGCTGATCGAGCACATCAATGAAGAGGGGCGCGCCGCCGGCATCAACCCCTTCGATCATGGCAGCGCCAAGTACACCGACATCATGAAGACCCAGGCGCTCAAGCAGGCGCTGGACGCCCACGGCTTCGATGCCGCCTTCGGCGGCGCGCGGCGCGACGAGGAAGCCTCCCGCGCCAAGGAGCGGGTCTACTCCTTCCGTGACAGGCACCACCGCTGGGATCCCAGGAACCAGCGCCCGGAACTGTGGAATCTCTACAACGGCAGGATCGGGCCTGGGGAGTCGATCCGCGTCTTCCCGCTCTCCAACTGGACCGAGCTGGATATCTGGCAATACATCCACCTCGAGTCGATTCCCATCGTGCCGCTCTATTACGCCGCGCCGCGCCCGGTGGTGATGCGCGACGGCCGGCTGATCATGGTCGATGACGAGCGTCTGCCGCTGGCCCCGGGCGAGGTCGCCGAGGAGCGCTGGGTGCGCTTCCGCACCCTCGGCTGCTACCCGCTCACCGGCGCCGTCTCGTCCCGCGCCGCGACGCTGCCCGCGATCATCCAGGAGATGCTGCTGACCCGCACCAGCGAACGCTTCGGGCGTGCCATCGACCACGACCAGGCGGGGTCGATGGAGAAGAAAAAACGCGAAGGGTACTTCTGAGACGGCCGCGCCGGAATCGAACCAGAACCAGAACCAGAACCAGAACCAGAACCAGCGGCCGGCGCCCGGGCGCCGCATGCCACCGAGAGGGAACACCGTGTCACACGCGTCAGCCATGATCACCGACAACATCGAGGCTTATCTGAGGGTGCACGAGCACAAGGGGCTTCTGCGCTTCATCACCTGCGGCAGCGTCGATGATGGCAAGTCGACCCTGATCGGGCGGCTGCTGCACGACGCCAGGATGATTTTCGAGGATCAGCTGGCGGCGGTGGCACGTGACTCCAAGCGCTGCGGTACCACCGGTGAACGCATGGATCTGGCGCTGCTGGTCGATGGCCTGCAGGCCGAGCGCGAGCAGGGCATCACCATCGATGTCGCCTACCGTTTCTTCTCCACCGACAAGCGCAAGTTCATCATCGCCGACACCCCGGGACACGAGCAGTACACCCGCAACATGGTCACCGGGGCGTCTACCGCCGATCTTGCGGTGATCCTGATCGATGCGCGCCTCGGAGTCCAGGCGCAGACCCGGCGACACAGCTATCTGTGCGACCTGCTGGGTATTCGTCACCTGGTGGTGGCGGTCAACAAGATGGATCTGGTCGGTTACTCGCGCGAGCGCTTCGACGAAATCGTCGCGGCGTACCGCCATTTCGCCACGCGGCTGACGGCCACGGATATCCGCTTCGTGCCGCTGTCCGCGCTGGAGGGCGACAACGTCGTCGACCCCAGCGAGCGCATGCCGTGGTATCAGCTCGATGGCCAGCGCGGTCCGGCGCTGCTGGCGCTGCTCGAGCAGATCGATATCGCCTCACCGGCGCCGTTCGAGGCGCTGCGTTTCCCGGTGCAGTACGTCAACCGCCCCAACCCTCATTTTCGGGGCTACTGCGGCACCCTGGCCGCCGGCAGCCTGCGCCCGGGGGATGCGGTGCGGGTGCTGCCGTCGCGGCGTTGCGCCCGGGTGGCGCGCCTGGTCACCAACGACGGCGATCTCGAGATCGCCTATCCGGGGCAGTCGATCACCGTGACCCTCGACGCCGAGGTCGATGTCTCGCGCGGCGACATGCTGGTCGCGGAGGCATCGGAACTGACGCCCTGCAGCGGCTTCAGCGCGGATCTGGTGTGGCTGCACGAAACGCCGTTGGCACTGGGCCACGAGTACGAACTCAAGGCGGCGACCCGTAGCGTCTGCGCGCGGGTGGTGCGGCTGGTGCATCAGGTCGATGTCGACACCCTGGCGCCTACGCCTGCGCAGCGGCTCACGCTCAACGGGATCGCGCGCTGCCAGATCGAGGTGGATCAGCCGCTGGTGCTGGACAGCTATCGGCGCTCCCCGGGTACCGGCGCCTTCGTGCTGATCGATCGCTTCAACCATCTGACCGTCGCCGCCGGCATGGTCGTCGACACCCTGAGCGCGGCCAACCTGGTGTGGCACGACATGGCGGTGACCCAGCGCCGGCGCGCCGAGCGTCACCGCCAGAAACCCTGCGTGGTGTGGTTCACCGGACTCTCCGGCGCCGGCAAGTCGAGCGTCGCCGATGCGCTCGAGCGCCAGCTCTTCGGCATGGGCCACAGCACCTATCTGCTCGATGGCGACAACCTGCGCCACGGCCTGTGCAGCGACCTGGGTTTCGGCGACCGCGAGCGCCAGGAAAACATGCGCCGGGTCGGCGAGGTGGCTCGGCTGATGGTCGACGCCGGCATGATCGTGCTGGTCGCACTCATCTCTCCCTTCCGCCAGGAGCGCCAACGGGTGCGCGAGCGCATGGCGCCGGGCGAGTTCATCGAAGTGTTCGTCAATACCCCGCTGGCGGTGTGCGAGCGACGTGACCCCAAGGGGCTCTATCGCCGTGCCCGGGCGGGGGAGATCGCCCAGTTCACCGGTATCAGCTCGCCCTACGAAGCGCCCCAGCAGCCCGAGATCGAGATCGATACCTCGCACGACGACCTGACGCTGACGGTCGCCGGGCTGATCGCCGCGCTGCGGCGCGAGGGCGTCATTTGAGCCGTTTTCGACGTGAACCCGCTGGCCGGGCGGCCGGCGGGCCAGGCAGGGCAAGCAGGAGGATAACCCGCATGCAGCATACACAACACGTACGCAGACCCCACACCCGAGCTCGCAGCCAGACGCGAGCCCGCAGGCACAGGCCGGTGTGGCTGGCAGCCACCCTGGTGCTGGCCGCCGGCCTGACCGGCTGTGCCGCGCCGGGCGGCCAGCCCGGCGCCGCCGACACCCTGGCCATGGCGGATGCCACGCCCGCCGGCCCGGCCCTGAGCGCCTTTCTCGAGCGCGCGCCGGATGGCGCCGTGACCACGCTGGCGGCGTCGCCCTGGGGCGGCAACGTCACCGTTTACGCCCGCGAGCGCTACTTCGCCGCCAGCGGCCATGAGTGCCTACGGCTCGACGTGAGCCGAGGGGCGGTACCGGCGGCCCTGGGTAGCGGCGAGGTGGCCTGCCGGGTCGCCGCCCGCGGCTGGTACACCCAGCGGCTGGTGACCGAGGTGGTGCGCTAGCCAGCGCCGCCGCCGCCACTGGCCGCGGTCACGCTGCGCGGCCAATAACCGAGCCGCAGCCGGGCGCCTTGAGCCCCCGCGCCGGCCGACAACGAGTCTAGGGCAGGAACACAACATGAAGCGCGCAGCATGGATTTCCCGGGCAATGTGCCTGGTGGCGGTAGCGTGGCTGAACGCCGGCGCGGTCCACGCGCAGTCGATCGGCGTCGATAGCAGCTCGCTGCTCGGTAGCGATGCCGAGGCGCAGCCGCTGACCGCGGATTCGAGCGCGGCCGGGGTCGAGGAGATTCCGCGGGCCGACTGGGACAGCGGCACCTATGGGCCGGTCGATCCGCGCACCCAGGCGCCGGTCGATCCGGAGTCGCTGCCGCCGTTCGGCGCCAACCTGTTCACCGGGGGCTTCCGCGGCACCATGGCCGATGGCCTCAACCCGGCCTACCTGATCAAACCGGGTGACCAGATCACCATTCGGGTGTGGGGCGGGGTGGAGCTCGACCGGGTGCTGGTGGTGGACGCCCAGGGCAACATCTTCCTACCGCGGATCGGGCCGCTGCAGGTCCAGGGTATCTCCAATGCCCAGCTCAATGCCAAGGTGCGCGGCGCGATCCAGTCGGTCTACCCCGAGAACGTCAGCGTCTACACCAATCTGCAGGGCGTGCAGCCGGTCGGCGTGTTCGTGACCGGCTACGTCAACAGCCCCGGACGCTACTCGGGCACGCCCAACGACTCGGTGCTCTATTTCCTCGACCAGGCCGGCGGTATCGACCAGGCGCTGGGCAGCTATCGCCGGGTGCTGATCAAACGCGGCAGCCGGGTGATCGGCGTGGTCGATCTGTATGACTTCCTGCTCGACGGTGAGATCGCGCGGCCGCAGTTCCGCGACGGCGACACCCTGGTGGTGGAGGCGCGCGGCCCGGCGATCAGCGTGGTCGGGGACGTGCAGAAGGACTATCGCTACGAGCTGGTGGGCGACGGCCTGACCGGACAGGACGTGCTCGACCTGGCGCGGCTCAAGGCCGGCGTCTCGCACGTGCTGCTGCGTGGCAGCCGGCCCGAGGGTCCGCTGTCGCGCTACCTGCCGCTGGCGGCGTTCCGGGCCGCCGAGGTTCGCCGCGGTGACGAGGTGCTGTTCAGCGCCGATCAGCGCGACGAGACCATCGTGGTGCAGGTCGAAGGCAGCTACTACGGCCCCTCGCGCTATGCGCTGCCGCGCAACGCCAAGCTGGGCGAGCTGCTCAACGCGATCAGCGTGCCCCGCGACATGACCAGCTATCGGGATGTCTCGATCCGGCGGATCAGCGTCGCCCGCCAGCAGGCGGCATCGCTCAAGGAGAGCCTGCGCCGGCTCGAGACCACCTACCTCGGCTACCCCTCGCGCACCGCCAAGGAGGGCGAGATCCAGGTGCGCCAGGCGGAGCTGATCGAGCGCTTCGTGCAGAAGGCGGCCCAGGTCAAGCCCAACGGCCGGCTGGTGGTGGCGCGTGACAGCGGGGTCGCCGATATCCGCCTGCAGGATGGCGATATCGTCACCATCCCCGAGAGCACCGATTCGGTGCTGCTCAGCGGCGAAGTGGTGATTCCGCAGGCGCTGGTGTTCACCCCGGGGATGAACGCCGACGACTATATCCGCCTGGCCGGCGGCTTCACCCCGCGTGCCGACGAGGACCAGGTGCTGGTGGTGCATCGCAACGGTGCGGTGATGCATGCCGGCCAGACCCGCATGCGCGCCGGTGACGAGATCATCGTGCTGCCCGCAGCGCCGACCAGCAATATCGAACTGGCGGCGAGCATCACCCAGATCCTCTATCAGGTTGCGGTAGCGACCAAAGTGGCGCTCGACCTATGAGCGCCGCAGCGAGAGGAGGGCGCGCGCATGGCTGACTCCATGCTTCCGATCGCCGGGGCCCGCCCGCGCGGTGCCTGGCGGGTGGCCCGCAGCGTCTGGTTCGCGATGTTCATGCGTGAAGCGATCTCGCGCACCATGGCCGACCGTATGGGCTGGTTCTGGATGATCTTCGAGCCGCTGGCGATCATCGGCGTGATGGTCTCGATCCGCGGGCTGTTCATGTCCGGCAGCGAGATCTCCGGCGCCGACCACGTGCCGTGGATGATCGTCGGGCTGATGGGCTTCGGGCTGTTCCGCGAGAACATGATGCGCGCGCTGGGGGCGATCGACGCCAATAAGGGGCTGTTCGCCTACCGCCAGGTCAAGCCGGTCGATACCGTGCTGGTGCGCTGCTTCCTGGAAGGCATGCTCAAGTCCTTCCTGTTTCTGATGTTCATGCTGATCGGCGACCTGCTGAAGTTCGAGCTGATGCCGGATCACCCCCTCGGCGTGCTGCTCGACTGGCTGTCGCTGTGGGCGCTGGGTTGGGGCGCGGGGCTGACGGTCTCGGTGCTCGGTGACCTGGTGCCGGAATTCGGCCGCGTGGTGCGCATTCTCAACCTGCCGCTGCTGCTGCTCTCGGGCGTGATCCTGCCGGTGATGTACGTGCCGTACCCCTACCGCGACTACCTGCTGTGGAACCCGCTGGTCCACGGCCTGGAGAGCATGCGAGTCGCGTTCTTTCCCGGCTATCACACCCTCAATGATATCGACATGACCTACCTCTGGTTCTGGGCGCTGTCGCTGCTGGCGCTGGGCCTGCTGCTGCACATCCGTTTCGCCGCCAGGTTGAAAGCGCACTAGCGCGGAGGAGCGAGCCATGATCGATATCCGTCATCTCTACAAGCGCTATCACAACCACCACGGCAGCCAGTGGGTGCTCGAGGACATCAATCTGAGCATCCCCGCCGGGGTCAGCGTCGGCCTGCTGGGGCGTAACGGCGCCGGCAAGTCGACCCTGCTGCGCCTGATCGGCGGCATGGATACCCCGGACCGCGGCGAGATCGTGCGCGCCAGCCGAGTCTCCTGGCCGATCGGCCTGGCCGGCGGCTTCCAGGGCTCGATGACCGGTCGTCAGAACGTCAAGTTCGTCGCCCGAATCCACGGCGCCGACGACGAGATCGAGCAGATCATCGCGGCGGTGGAGAGCTTCGCCGACATCGGCCGGGCCTTCGACGAGCCAATCAAGACCTACTCCTCGGGGATGCGCTCGCGGCTCGCCTTCGGGCTGTCGTTGGCCTTCGACTTCGACGTCTACCTCTCCGACGAGGCCACCGCGGTGGGCGACCGCCACTTCAAGCAGAAGGCGAGCGAGGCGTTCAAGGCGCGCATCGGCCGCGCCAGCTTGATCATGGTTTCCCACGGCGAGGGCGTGCTGCGCGAGTTCTGTCAGGCCGGGATTCTGCTCGATCGCGGCCGCGCGTTCTGGTTCGACGAGATAGAGGCCGCCATCGAGGCCTACCACAGCGCCGGTGACGGCTACGTACCGCCGCGGCCGGCCACGCCCCGCAATCTGGAGGAGGCCAAGCAGGCGCTGGCCGAGGCCAATGTGCACTTCGACGCCGCCCGAGAAGCCCTCGATGCCGTCGGCGACAGCGCCGCGGAAACGGCGGCAACCCCCGAGGAGACCCTGCGCTGGCGTCTCGACGACGCTCGTGAACGGGTCCACGAAGCGCGTCGCCAGGTGCAGCAGTTCACCGCCCGCAAGGGGCGCAAAGGTGGCCCCCGGGGCCAGCAAAGGTCCACGGCCAACAACACGTCCCCCGACAAGACCTCAGCAAAGGCGAAACGGTCATGAAGAAGCCGCTCTCTGTACGCAACTACCTGCACTGGATTCTGTGCTTCGTGGCGATCGCCGTGGTCTCCGCCTACTGGGCGCTATGGGCCAGCGACCGCTATGTCTCCCATGCCAACGTGGTGCTCGAGAGCCCGCAGATCGCCGCGCCCACACTCAGTTTCAGCTCGCTGCTCAGCGGCAGCGGCGCCGCCAACACCGCCGACATGCTGCTGCTGCGTGACTACCTGCGCTCGGTGGACATGCTCAAGCTGCTGATCACCCAGGCCGACTTCCGCCAGCACTACGCCAACGCCGGTGCCGACTACTTCAGCGCCCTGGACGATGAGAACGCGCCGCTGGAGGAGCTCCACGACTACTACCTCAAGCGGGTCTCGGTGGAGCTCGACGACTATGCCGGGGTGCTGCGCATCGACGTCGAGGCCTTTACCCCGCAGGAGGCCCATCGCATCGCCGAGCTGCTGCTGGAAGACGGCGAGCGCCACATGAACGAGATGGGGCAGCGCCTGGCCCAGGAGCAGGTCAAGTTCCTGGAGAAGCAGGTGGCGGTGCTGGAGAAGCAGTTCCAGCAGACTCGTAACGACCTGCTCGACTACCAGAACGTCAACGGCCTGGTGTCGCCCACCGGCACCGTGGAGAGCCTGGAGTCGGTGGTCTCGGGGCTGGAAGGGCAGCTGGCCATCGCCAAGGCGCGCAAGCGCGCGCTGGCCAGCTATCAGAGCACGCGCTCGCCGGAGATGGTGCGCATCGAGAGCGAGATCTCCGCGCTCGACAACCAGATCGTGCAGGAGCGCGAGCGCCTGGCGCGCCAATCCGGTACGGCCTTGAACCGCATCTCCTCCGAGTACCAGACCCTGCTGCTCAAGGCGCAGTTCGCCCAGGACAGCTACTCCGGCGCGCTGGCGGCGCTGGAGAACACGCGCATCGAAGCGGCACGCAAGCTCAAGCAGGTCTCGGTGCTGCAGGAGCCGACCCTGCCGGAGTACCCCGAACAGCCCGAGCGGCTCTACAACTCGGTGGTGTTCGCGGTGATCGCCCTGTTCCTCACTTTGATTCTCAACATGCTGATTCTGATCGTGAAAGACCATCGCGACTGATGCCGTACGCGCTCCCTGGCACCTGAACGGCACCCACAGACAGCGCCTATCGCCACAGACGGCGCCCATGAGAACGAGAACACGACCATGAACGAATACACCGATACGACCTCTGCCAAGACATTTCTGGTCACCGGCGGCGCCGGCTTCATCGGCTCCGCGGTGATCCGCGAGCTGATCCGCGAGACCCCGCACCGTGTCGTCAACGTCGACAAGCTGACCTATGCCGGCAACCCGGAGTCACTGGCGCCGGTCGACGACAGCGAGCGCTACGAGTTCCGGCTCGGCGATATCTGCGATGCCAAGGTGATGGCGCGGCTGTTCCGCGAACTGGCACCGGACGTGGTCATGCACCTGGCCGCGGAGAGCCATGTCGACCGCTCCATCGATGGTCCCGCGGCATTCATCGAGACCAACGTGGTGGGCACCTACACGCTGCTGGAGACCGCGCGCCAGTACTGGAAGGAGCTCAAGACGCGCGATCCGGCCAAGGCGGCGGCGTTCCGCTTCCACCACATCTCCACCGACGAGGTCTACGGCGACCTGCACGGCGTCGACGATCTGTTCACCGAGCGCACCCCTTACGCGCCGAGCTCGCCCTATTCGGCCAGTAAGGCGAGCTCCGATCACCTGGTGCGGGCGTGGCAGCGCACCTTCGACCTGCCCACGCTGGTCACCAACTGCTCCAACAACTACGGGCCCTATCACTTCCCCGAGAAGCTGATCCCGCTGACCATCCTCAACGCCCTCGCCGGACGCCCGCTCCCGGTCTACGGCAATGGCCTGCAGGTGCGCGACTGGCTCTATGTCGAGGATCACGCCCGGGCGCTGATCCAGGTCGCGACCGAAGGGGCGGTGGGCGAGACCTACAACATCGGTGGGCACAACGAGAAGACCAATATCGAGGTGGTGCGCACGATCTGCGCGCTGCTCGAGGAGCTGGCGCCGGCCAAGCCGGCGGGGGTGGCGCACTACGCGGATCTGATCACCTTCGTCAGCGATCGCCCCGGGCATGACCAGCGCTACGCCATCGATGCCAGCAAGATCCAGCGCGAACTGGGGTGGCAGCCCCGCGAGACCTTCGACA
This sequence comes from Salinicola sp. DM10, assembly GCF_017306975.2. NCBI lineage: Bacteria > Pseudomonadati > Pseudomonadota > Gammaproteobacteria > Oceanospirillales > Halomonadaceae > Salinicola > Salinicola sp. DM10. Next base: position 652,955 of record NZ_JAFLEN020000001.1, on the reverse strand, counting down.
GTGGGCTGCGCAAGACGGTGCGCTGGTTCCTCGACAACGAGGTCTGGTGGCGGCGGGTCCAGAACGGCAGCTATCAGGGCGAACGCCTGGGGGAGACCGCATGACACTGCTGATTCTGGGGGGCAGCGGCCAGGTCGGGTTCGAGCTGCGCCGGCAGCTGGCGCCGCTGGGCGAGATCGTCGCCCCGAACCGGGCCGAGCTCGATCTGATGAGCGCAGCCAAGGTCGCCGCCGCCCTCGATACCCTGCGTCCGACGATGATCGTCAACGCCGCCGCCTGGACTGCGGTCGACGCCGCCGAAAAAGAGCGAGCCGCGGCGCAGCGGCTCAACGCCGAGCTGCCGGCCCAGCTGGCGGACTTCGCCGCTGGCGGTGGCTGCGAACTGCTGCACTACAGCTCCGACTACGTCTATCCCGGCAGCGGCCAGGCTCCCTGGCAGGAGACCAGCGCCACCGGCCCGCTCGGCCACTACGGCGCGACCAAGCTGGCCGGCGACGAGGCGCTACTGACGGCCGCGCCGGAGGCGCTGATCCTGCGCACCAGCTGGGTCTATGCCGCCCGCGGGCGCAATTTCCTCGACACCATGTTGCGTCTGGGCGCCGAGCGCGAGCGGCTCGGCGTGGTCGCCGACCAGATCGGTGCGCCGACACCGGCGCGGCTGATCGCCACGCTGTCGCTGCTGGCGCTGCGGGCGCGCCTGGCCGGACGGCTCGCGGGCGGGGTCTACCACCTGGCCTCCCGAGGCGAGACCAGCTGGCACGGTTTCGCCCGCGAGATCTTCGCCCAGGCCCGTGCCCGTGGCGTCCCCCTGGCGCTGGCCGACGACCAGGCGGTGGCCGCCATCGCCACCGCCGACTACCCGACGCCGGCCCGGCGTCCGCTCAATTCGCGCCTGGCGCTCGACAAGCTGGAGCGCGCGCTCGGTGTGCGCCTGCCGGACTGGCGCACGCAGCTGGCGCTGACGCTCGACGAGCGCCTGGGCTGAAGCGGCGCGCGCTTCAACGGTCTTTTCGATGCCGCTGACCCCGGTATCACGCTGGCACCGGCGTCACGGTGCGATCCAACGATTCGTCGGCCATACCGACAGGGAGTTCTACCATGGCACGCAAGGGCATCATTCTCGCCGGCGGTTCCGGCACGCGGCTGCATCCGATCACGCAGGGTATCTCCAAGCAGCTGCTGCCGGTCTATGACAAGCCGATGATCTACTACCCGATCTCGGTGCTGATGCTGGCCGGCATCCGCGACATCCTGATCATCTCGACCCCGGACGATCTGCCCCAGTACCGCAACTTGCTGGGTGATGGCGAGCAGTTCGGGGTGCGCTTCGACTACGCCGTGCAGCCCTCGCCGGACGGCCTGGCGCAGGCATTCCTGATCGGCGAAACCTTCATCGGCGACGACCCGGTGTGTCTGGTGCTCGGCGACAACCTGTTCCACGGCCAGCACTTTTCGGATCAGTTGAAGCGCGCCTCGGCGCGGGAGCGCGGTGCCACCGTGTTCGGCTATCTGGTCAAGGACCCGGAGCGCTTTGGCGTGGTCGAGTTCGATGCCGACGGCCGGGCGCTGTCGATCGAGGAGAAGCCGATCCGGCCGCGCTCGCCCTACGCGGTGACCGGACTCTACTTCTACGACAACGACATCGTCGAGATCGCCAAAAGCGTCAAGCCCTCTGCCCGCGGCGAACTCGAGATCACCTGCGTCAACAACGCCTATCTCGAGCGCGGCGATCTACAGGTCGAACGTCTCGGCCGCGGCTTCGCCTGGCTGGATACCGGCACCCACGACAGCCTGCTCGAAGCGGGTCAGTACGTGCAGACCATCGAGCACCGTCAGGGGCTGAAGGTGGCCTGCCTCGAAGAGATCGCCTGGAACCAGGGCTGGATCGACGAGCGCCAGCTGGCGGCGCGCGCCGAGGCGCTGAAGAAAACCGGCTATGGCCAGTATCTGATGCAGCGTTTGCAGGACGCACAGCCGGGGTCGGTGGCCTAGGGCACGAGGTCCAGCCCCGGGTGCCTTACATCGACTGACGTCCATCGACTGCCATATCTATAGAAGAGGGGGAGTGCGCACCATGATCTATGAGCGCCTGGCGATTCCCGATGTCGTGCTGATGACGCCGCAGATATTCGGCGACTCACGCGGCTTCTTTCTCGAGTCCTTCCGCCACAGCGAGTTCGTGACCCACTGCGGCGACTACCGCTTCGTGCAGGACAACCACAGCTGCTCCGGCCGCGGCATCCTGCGTGGCCTGCACTATCAGCTCGAGCACCCGCAGGGCAAGCTGGTCCGCGTCACCCGCGGCGAGGTGTTCGATGTCGCGGTGGACCTGCGCCGCAGCTCGCCCACTTTCGGCCGCTGGGTCGGGGCGCTGCTGAGCGCCGACAACAAGCAGCAGCTGTGGGTGCCGCCGGGTTTCGCCCATGGCTTTTATGTCACCACCGAGGTGGCGGAGTTCCAGTACAAGTGCACCGACTACTACGCCCCCGGTGATGAGCATGGCCTGGCCTGGAACGATCCGGCGCTGGCCATCGACTGGCCGCTGGTTGATGCCGCGCCGGTGCTCTCGGCCAAGGATGCCGAGGCCCGCTCGCTTGCCGAGGCGCCTACCTTCGCCTGATCTGGCGGGCCCTTGTCGCCTCTATACCCTCACAACATGCCTTCACCACGCCGCCCATCACGCGGACCGCTACGTTGCGGTTGGTGAGCCTGTTTGCAGGGAGGCGATTTCCCGAGGCTCCTGCACGACCACCTGGTCTGGACATCTTTGCTGAACGTCTTTCCTGAACGCCTTTCCTGAAAGTCTCTGCTGACCGTCTTACCCGCGCCTTGCGCATTTTTCCAAGAGGATAGATGTCGATGAAAATTACCGTATTCGGCACCGGCTACGTTGGCCTGGTGACCGGCGCCTGTCTCGCCGACGTGGGCCACAGCGTGGTCTGTGTGGATATCGACGAGGACAAGATCGCACGCCTGCGCCGCGGCGAGATCCCGATCTACGAGCCCGGGCTGGAGTCGATGGTGCTGCGCAACGTCGAAGCCGAGCGGCTCGCCTTCACCACCGATGCCACCGAGGCGGTGCGCCACGGGGTGCTGCAGTTCATCGCCGTGGGCACACCGCCGGACGAGGATGGCAGCGCCGACCTGCAGTACGTGCTGGCGGTGGCCGCGACCATCGGCCGCCATATGGATGGGTACAAGGTGGTGGTCGACAAGTCGACCGTGCCGGTGGGCACCGCCGACCGCGTGCAGGCGCGCATCGCCAGCGTGCTCGCCGAGCGTGGCGTCGAGCTGGCGTTCGACGTCTGCTCCAATCCGGAGTTCTTGAAAGAGGGCTCGGCGCTGGAGGACTTCACCCGCGGCGCGCGGATCGTCGTCGGCTCGGCCTCGCCCAAGGTCGATGAACTGATGCGCGAGTGCTACGCCCCCTACAACCGCAACCGCGAAAAGATGATGTTCATGAGCGTACGCGCGGCGGAGCTGACCAAGTACGCCGCCAACGCCATGCTGGCGACCAAGATCAGCTTCATGAACGAGATCGCCAATCTGGCCGAACGCCTGGGGGCGGATATCGAGGACGTGCGCCGTGGCATCGGCTCGGACCCGCGCATCGGCTACCACTTCATCTATCCCGGCTGCGGCTACGGGGGCTCCTGCTTCCCCAAGGACGTGCAGGCGCTGTCGCGCACCGCGGCCAAGGTCGGCTACAGCGCTGAGCTGCTGGAGGCGGTAGAGGCGGTCAATCGACGCCAGAAAACGACCCTGTTCGACAAGCTCTCCGCGGCGTTCGGTGGCGACTTGCAGGGCAAGACCATCGCCCTCTGGGGGCTCGCCTTCAAGCCGGAAACCGATGACATGCGCGATGCGCCCAGCCGTACGCTGATGGAGTCGCTGTGGGCGGCCGGCGCGGTGGTGCAGGCCTACGATCCGGAGGCGATGCGCGAGTGTCGACGCATCTACGGCGAGCGCGACGACCTGATCCTGGTCGCCGATCGGATACAGGCGGTCCGAAAAGCCGATGCGCTGGTGATCTGCACCGAGTGGAAGGAGTTCCGCACCCTGGACGCGGCCTGGATTCGTGACCAACTGCGCCACCCGGTGGTGGTCGATGGCCGCAACCTCTACGAACCCGATGTCATGCTCGACGCGGGTATCGACTACTACGCGGTCGGCCGGGGCAAGACCCTCACCGAGGTGACGGCATGAGCGGGGCCCGCGCCGGCGGGCCCCTTGGCTCTGTACGAAAACTATCGGCGCTCGGCGCTACGGCGTCTTCTCATCTGGCGAGTGTGAGTTCGCCTGATCCGCACTTCGCGGATATCGATGAGTAAAACCATCTTCTACTCGCTCGGGCGCGAGATTATTCTGAAAGCCATGAAATAGCACGTCTCCTTGATGGCGAAAATGCCACCTTGGGTGAATGGCGATAACAAGCGATTATCGCTTGCCGATCGGATATCCAGAATGCCATCGCCTGTTGCTGTGGGAATGCATGACATCGGCTAGACGTTATTCCGTAGTGAACATGTTAGTCACGTTGCAGAAGTTGCCAGGAACATATGTTGCAGTAATAGTTGCCGCAGCCGTGTCTATAACAATTGCTGGAAAAATACCTGGGATAACTGGCGGCGAGCAGGTGAGTCTGGCATGACGGTTTGAATACGAAGCGATGACGGCGCCATCAGTGTGTTGTCGCCAAACGCTTGTCTGTCGTTTGGACTGTGTTTTCAAGCCATTGAATATAAAAACTATTTGTCTGTTATTCGACTGGGCGTGTGGGTGGGCAGCGATTGGGAATTGATCGAGCGCGGCTGAAGCCAGTGCCAGGATACGCGCATCGGGTCTTTTATTTCCCTGATGTCGCGGCGGATGCATTGTTCACCAATTGCCAGTCGGTGGCGGCTCTTGTTGGGCGACGTTACCCGGGAGAGTCGAGGTGAGAACGGCGATCGGTTGCGAGCCGTTGAGCTGACGATGGGCGGAATAAAAGATTTATCGATGTAGGTCGGTCGATGATATCGCTGATGTCATGACTGAACGATGAGATGACGGTATTCGATGTCCGTAAAATGAAGCTGCTTGGCGTTCATGGAGTGTCTCTCTCGGTAACGAAACTTTTATTTCTGCAGTGAGCGTGTCTTTTTTAGCGCAGTGAAGCTGCCTTTATTGACGCAGAGCCGTATCAGTAAAACCAGTAGCAAGAGTTTGATGAAACTCATCGCCGTGACGCTGTGATCAGCGGTCCGGCGGGATCGAACGACGACGCACCATGCGGGCGACGCCAAGGGGACAGTTCATGCAAGCCAAGAGTCGGGCACTCCACGACTTCGGATCGACCTTTCTCGGTCCGGCACTCCACTGCTACGCGGAGTCCATCGAGGCCGAAGCGGAAGGGCACCTGCCGGTCTGTCTGGCGCGGGAGGGGTGGTGTTTCTACCGCTTGCTGCAGCGCCTCGAACGGGCCTCGCTGATCTCGCTGCCGCATGCGCCGATCTACCTGCGCGTCTCCCGCACGCTGCTGTTCCGCGCCATGCTCGGCGACCCCGCAATCATGCCGATGGCGCTGGGCAACGACTTCAGCGGCAGCGTGCTCGATCTGATGCGCAAGCGCTTCGGCCTGCAGCTGCACGAGATCTTCTCCACGCTACCGATCGAACTGCTGCGTTTCACCTGCGAGCTGCCGCGCGATCAGGCGCTGGTGCAGCAGTGGCTGGCGCCGCATCTGGCGGGGCTGGCCCGGCTGGTGGAACCGACCCGCGAGGCGCTGCGCGCCTACCTGACGCAGTGCGGGCTCGACGACCCCGACAAGCGTCCGCTGATGCTCGACCTGGGCTACTCGGGGACGATCCAGAAGGTGCTCACGCATGTGCTGGGGCGCGATACCTCGGGGCTCTACTTCATCGCCACCAAGCCGGGCGACGCGGCGGTGGGTACCCACCATGCCCATTTGAAGGGCGTGTTCCACGAAGGCGTGGGCTGGCGCAATGGCTGCGTGATGCTCGACCGCTCGCTGCTGTTCGAGTCACTGCTGACCGCGCCGCACGGCCAGATGGTCGATATCCGCCAGAAGCACGACGGCGGCTTCGAGTACTTCTACGGCCGTGAGGCCGCCACCCAGCGCCACTTCCAGGATCTCAAGATGGTCTTCGATGGCGCGATCGATCATGTCATCGACTGCCGCCGCCACGGCGTGAGCTACACCCGGCGCGACGTTCAGGACCTCTACGAGGTCTTCGCCACGCGGCCCAACTGCATTCCGCACGACGTCTGGCACCTGTTCAGCGTCGATGACGACATTACCGGCAACGGCATCATCAATCCGATGCAAATGTTCGCGATCTGAACCAGGGCAAGGGGCATCTCATGAAACCAGAGGGAAAAGTGACGGCGCTGTTGCCATGGCTGTTCCAGGCACATCTGCTGGGACGCGCGCGCCGGCGGCAGCCCGTTCTCGAGGAGACGGAGCAGGCAGTCGAATCGCCGGCGCCGGACCCGGTGCTGGTCGACATGGCGGCGTCGATGGCCAGTGGTGACGTGGTCCCGGTGGATGTGGTGGCTGCCACCAGCGCCGAGGATGCCGAAGCGCTGACCGAGCGCCAGCCGGCCAACGAGGAGCTGCCGCTGGGCCAGGCCGGCGGCGACGGCCACGCCGCCCTGATCAGCCAGGCCTTCATCGATGCGCTGAGTACCGGGCTGTTCGATCCCAAGTGGTATCAGGCCACCTATGGCCTGCGTTTCGCCACCCAGCGCGAAGCCTTCGACGACTATCTGCGCAAGTCGCGCTTTGCGCCGGTGAACCCGTCGCCGCGCTTCGACAGCGAGACCTACCACCGCATGTACATGGACGTGTTCCACGCCCAGCAGAGCCCGCTGCAGCACTATCTGCTGCACGGCCGCGGCGAGGGGCGCCAGCACGTGCCGGCGACGGTGCGCTGGTACCCGCGCGAGGTGGTGACGCCCAGCGTAGTGCTGGGGGAGGCGGCGTCGACGCTCAAGGTGGCGCTGTGCCTGCACGTCTTCTATGCCGATTTCCTCGACCGCTTCGCCGAAGCGATCGCGCGGTTCCCGATCGAGGTGGACGTGTTCCTGACGCTGGCGGCGGCGGAGCACGAGGACAAGGCGCAGGCGGCATTCGCCGAGCATCCTCGAGTGCGCGCGCTGCACACTCGGGTCGTGCCCAATCGCGGGCGCAACTTCGGCCCGATGCTGGTGGAGTTCGGCCCGCAGCTGGGGGAGTACGACCTGCTGTGCCATCTGCACTCGAAGAAGTCGCTCTACTCCGGCAAGGAGCAGACCCAGTGGGCGGAGTATCTGATCGAGTATCTGCTGCGCGATGTCTCGGTGATCACGCGCCTGCTCAACGCCTTCGCTGAAGACGAGAGCCTGGGGCTCTACTATCCGACCACCTTCTGGATGATGCCGGCCTGGGTCAATCACCAGACCATGAACAAGGGTTTCATGCAGACATGGCAGCGCGAGCTGGGGCTGGGGTCGATCCCCGATTTTCTCAGCTATCCCGCCGGCGGCATGTTCTGGGCACGCCCGCAGGCTCTGCACGGGGTGATCGACCGCGGCTGGACCTACGCCGACTTTCCGCCGGAACCGCTGCCCAACGACAACTCGATGCTGCATGCGCTGGAGCGGGTGCTGGGGCCGCTGGTCGAGCACCGGGGCTACCGTCAGCTCTTCTTCTACCCTCCGACCGGTCAGTTCACCACCGATTCGGGCTACATCACGGCCAGCTACCACGGGCGGCTGGGCAACCACCTGGCGAGCATCCAGGCCCACTCCTACATCAGCTTCGATGTCTTCGACACCCTGGTGCGGCGCGAATACATGGTGGCCGACTACGCCAAGCTCAAGCTCGGCAAGCGGCTCGCCGAGCAGGGCCGGGTCGCCTCGGCGCGGGCCTTCGTCAAGCTGCGCAACGATGCCGAGGCGAGCCTGCGTCAGCGCGCCAATTTTCAGGGTGACGTCGACATCGTCGCGATCTACGACGAGCTCGCCGAGCGCCTGGAGGTCTCGCCGGCCCAGGCCCAGGCGTGGATGCGCCAGGAGTTCGAACTCGATCTGGAGATGATCCGGCCCAAGGACGAGATGGTCGAGCTGTTCAACCATCTGGCGGCCTCCGGCCATGTGCTGTGGGTGATCTCGGATACCTATTACACCCGCGACCAGGTCGGCCTGATGCTGCGCAAGGCCGGTGTCTCCGCGGCCTACCGGCTGATGGTGTCGAGCGCGGAGCAGGCGCGCAAGGACAATGGCAGCCTCTGGCACCGGGTCAAGCAGGACCTGGCCGCCGAGGGTGTCCAGCGCCATCTGCACATCGGCGACAACGTGGTCGCGGACGCCCAGATGCCGGGCGATCTGGGCCTGACGACCTTCCATATCCTGCATCCCCGCGACAAGTGGCGCGCGCTCGGCTTCCCCGAGGTGCTCATCGGTGACGAGGCGCTGGACGAGGGCGAGATCCTCAAGTGGGGCCGACTGATCAGTGAAGTCGGTCGCAACCCTTTCATCGGTGAGTGAGCACCCCGGGCCGGGGCGACCCGGCCCAACGCTGGACGGAGGTTCATGGTTGAGATGATGGCACGCAGAGACCCGGCGCTGAGCTACCGCCTTGCGATGGTGGCGATCGTCAAGAACGAGCGCGACTACCTGCCCGAGTGGGTCGCCTACCACCGCATGATCGGCGTCGAGCACTTTTATATCGCCGACAACGGCAGCGATGACGGCACCGATCTGCTGCTGGCGAGCTGGCAGCGGCTGGGTCTGGTGACTACCTGTAGCTGGACGCCTGAGGACAAGGCCCAGACCAGCTGGTACGCGCACGTCCTGGAGACCTGGGGGCGCGAGACGGAGTTCATGGCGTTTCTCGACGCCGACGAGTTCCTGGTCCATCCCCACTGCGACCGGCCGCTGGAGTGGCTGGCTCCGGTGCTGGCGCCGGCGGACGTCGGCGCGGTGGCGATCAACTGGCGTATCTTCGGCTCCTCGCACATGCAGCGGCGCCAGCCTGGCGGCGTGCTGGAGCGCTTCACCCGGGCCAGCGTCGAGGCGCATGCCGTCAACTGCCACTTCAAGTCGATCGTCAGGCCGCAGCGGGTCAAGGCGATGACCGCGCATGCGGCGACCCTCGAGCCGGGCTATCGCTACGTCAGCGCCAACGGCGATCCGGTGACGTTTCTCGACGATCAGCCACGCTCCGGGCGAACCCGGGAGGTGATCGCCACCCCGCTGAAGGTCTATCACTACAACATCAAGTCGCGTCAGGAGTTCATCGACACCAAGCTCAACCGCGGGCGTGCCAACATGCCCGCCGGCAATACCCGCGACATGCAGTATTTCCGCAATCACGACCTCAATCAGGAGCGCCTGGGCTTCTCGTCGGAGCTGCTGGCACGCCTGCGCGAGGAGATCCGGCTGCTGCTGCCGGTGGTGAGCCCGCCGCCGCCCCCGCGCTTCTTCGTGCATATTCCCAAGACCGCCGGCACCAGCTTCCGCCTGGGTGCCCGTCACCACCTGGGCAGCGAGGGCGTGTGGCACGACTACGGTGAGAAACAGCGCGAGACCGCCCCCGAGGTGGCGCTGTGGGCGCACCAGCGGCGCGACAGCTGGCAGCTCTGGCAGTGTCTGCGCGAGCGCCAGGTGCGCCTGCTGGCAGGCCATGTGGGCATGGACAAGTACGGCCATCTGGCCGGCCTGCGCGATAGCTTCACCTTCGTGCGCGAACCGCTGCAGCGGATCGCGTCGGAGTATCACCACTTCGTGCGCCACCACCAGTACCGTGACAGCTTCCAGACCTTCTACCGTCGCCAGGACATGATCGACCGCCAGGCGCGCTTTCTCGAGTCGACGCGACTCGAAGCGCTGGGCATGGTCGGCATCACCGAGCGCTATGCCGACTCGCTGGCGCTGATCAACGACCGCTACGGCTGGCAGATACCGGACTTGGCAGAGAATCTGGGCCACGACTCGGTGAGCCATGTCTATTCCATCGACCCCGCCGACGAAGCCGCGCTGCGTGAACTCAACGCGAGCGACTTCAGCCTCTACGCCCAGGCTCTGGCGCTGTTCGAGACGCGTCTGGCGCTATGGCGCGAGGGCCGACCCTATGCCCATGGCGGCATACAGCAGTGTCAGCCGGACCGCGTGGTGGGCTGGGCCTGGTGGGCGGTCGATGACTACCCGGTCGAGGTGGAGGTGCGCGTCAACGACACGCGTGTCGGCTGCTGTGTGGCCAGCGGGCTGCGCCCGGGCTTCCTGCGCTGGGGCGCACCGCGTGCCGCCCAGGTCGGTTTTCATCTGCCGCTCAAGGCGGCCCCCGGTGACCGCGTGGAGTGCCGGGTACTGCTGACCGGACAGTCGTTGGGGCGCTGTCAGATCGCGGTCGATGAACGCCTGTCGCAGGCGCTGGCGCCGTGATGCTGCGCCCGCTGACCTCGCCGCCGCCCCTGACTCCGCTTCCGGGCTCCTGGGGCTGGCTCAAGCGCACCACGCGCCTGGTCTGCCAGCCGCGTTTGCTGCCGCTGGCCGGGCTCGAGGCGCTGACGGTGCCGGGGTCACGCTACGCCTGGCGGGCGCTCGATGACGACCCCCAGTTCCTGTGGCGGCGCCAGCTGCCGCTGCCCGGCTGGCACATGCTCGAAGTGCGCCTGGATCACGCTGGCGCCGGCGCCGCGGTCAAGCTCTATTTCGATACCGGCGACGGCTTCGACGAGGCGCACAGTCTCTATCTGGCGCTGCGCGCCGGGCGCGTCTCCAAGCGGCTGTGCTATATCCCGCCGACCCTGCGCGCGATCCGCTTCGATCCGCTGGAGAGCACCGGGGAGTTCAGCGTCGAGCATCTGCGTCTGGTCTGGCTGACGCCGGGATTTGCCCATGAGCGACTCGCCCAGCGGCTGACCAACCTGCACCCGGACTGGCTGCAGACGCCCCGACAGCAGCTGATCACCTCACTCAAGCGGCGTGCGAGCGAGCGCGGGCTGGCCTGGCGCGAGCTGGCACTGGCGCAGTACGAGGCGACCTTCGCCCGGACCTGCCCCAGCGCCAGCTATCGGGCGTGGCTCGACCGTCACCCCATGCCGCCGGCTGAGGCGATCGCCGCGCGCCTGGCCGCCTTCGACTGGACCCCGACGATCTCGATCCTGCTGCCGACGCATGACACCGAGCCTGCGTATCTGACGCGCTGTCTCGACTCGGTGCTGGCGCAGAGCTACCCCCACTGGCAGCTGTGCATCGCCGACGACGCCTCGCGCGACCCGCAGGTGATGCGGACGCTGTCGCGCTACGCGGCGGCAGATACGCGCATCGCGCTGATACGGCGGGAGCACAACGGGCATATCTGCGCCGCCAGCAACAGCGCCCTCGAGCTGGCCCGGGGCGAGTTCGTGGCGCTGCTCGACCACGATGACGAGCTGGCCCGGGATGCGCTCTTTCATGTGGCCGAGGCGCTGCAGCAGACGCCCCAAGCCGAGGTGCTCTACAGCGACGAGGACAAGATCGATGAGCGCGGTGAGCGCTTCGATCCCCACTTCAAGCCGGCATGGAATCCGGATCTGCTCCTGGGCCAGAACTATCTGTCGCATCTGAGCGTCTACCGCACCGCTCGGGTGCGGGCGCTGGGCGGGTTCCGACTCGGCCTGGAAGGGAGTCAGGATCATGATCTGGCGCTGCGCTGCACCCGCGGGCTGAGCGGCGAACGCATCGTGCATATTCCCCAGGTGCTCTATCACTGGCGCGCCGCCGGTACCTCGACCGCTGGCGCGGCCGCGTCCAAGGCCTATACCGGCGTCGCCGGGCTGCGCGCGGTGCGCGAGCATCTGGCGATCGATACTCCCGCGGCGCGGGTCGAGGCGGGGCGCTTTCCCAATACCTATCGGGTCCACTGGCCGTTGCCGCAGCCGGCACCGCTGGTCAGCCTGCTGGTGCCCACCCGGGATCGGGTCGAGATCCTCGAGCCCTGCGTGAGTGCGCTGCTGGAGCGCACGGCCTATCCCAACCTCGAGCTGCTGATCCTCGACAACGATTCGCGCGATCCCGCCACCCTCGACTTCTTCACCGCGATCGCCGCCGACCCAAGGGTGCGTGTGCTGCGCTGGCCGGGGCCTTTCAACTACTCGGCGCTCAACAACTTCGGTGCGGCCCAGGCCCGCGGCACGGTTCTTGGGCTGGTCAACAACGATATCGAGCCGATGCATCCGGAGTGGCTGACGGAGATGGTCGCCCATGCCTGTCGCCCCGAGATCGGCTGCGTCGGCGCCAAGCTCTACTACCCCAACGGCACCATCCAGCACGCCGGCGTGGTGCTCGGTGTGGGCGGCGTGGCGGGGCATGCGCACAAGTATTTCAGCGGGCATCAGCCGGGCTACTTCTCGCGCCTACATCTGGCCCAGAACTACTCAGCGGTGACCGCCGCCTGCCTGGTGGTGCGCCGCGAGGTCTTCACCGCCGTTGGCGGCCTCGATGCAGACCATCTGGCAGTGGCGTTCAACGATGTCGACTTGTGCCTGCGGGTGCGTGACGCCGGCTACCGCAACCTGTGGACGCCGTTTGCCGAACTCTACCACTACGAGTCGGTCTCGCGCGGCAGCGATGACACCCAGGCCAAACGCGCGCGGGCGGCCAGCGAGGCCCAGTACATGCGCCGCCGCTGGGGGGCGAGGCTGTTCACCGACCCGGCCTATCACCCGCACCTGACCCTGACCCATGAGGATTTTTCGCTGCGCTGAATCAGGCCACTTGCGTGGCCGAGAAGGCGCACGAATATCGTTTCTCCTTCACGCCGAGACCTCGTCGACCCTGGTCTCGTCGCCGCTGATCTTTCCACCCTGACGACAGGAAGCCGAACATGCATACCGAGTTCACCGCCATCACCATGGTCAGAGGCGAGGAGGACGTGGTCTACGCCGCCTGCCTGCACCACCTGCGTCTGGGGTTCGACCGCCTGGTCGTGCTCAGTCATGTCGAGCACGCCTTCTTGCGCGAATGCGTGGCGCGTCTGCGGGCGCAGTTCCCCGAACGTGAGATCGGCTTCGTCGAGATCGAGGATGAGCAGGGTTTCTCCAAGCGCAAGGCCGACTATATCCAGGGCGCACTGGAGATCTATCTCAAGCGCGACTGCCACAACGTGGTCTACGGCTTCGATGCCGACGAGTTCCTGACCTTCAACCACGGGCGCGGGGTGAAGGCGTTCTTCGACGCCTTCTGTCAGCGCTTCCCCGGTGAAGAGAATCTCAAGCGCTTCTACTTCCGCATGCCCTGGATCAACGTGATCTGCAAGACGCCGATACCGCCCCAGCCCGATCTGCAGGGCCGGCTGCTGGATGCCGAATACTGGTCGCTGGGTGAGCAGGCGTCGGATACCAAGGCGCTGTGCCTCTATCGCCAGTCCCACCGCCTGCACATGGGCTACCACTGGCTGATGGCCAAGAGCGACCAGAGCGTGCTCGAACCGGATGCCGAGGCGACCGCCTTCGCCCGTGAGTGGGAGGCGTGCGTCTACCACCTGCCGCTGCGCAACGTCGAGCAGTTCTTCGCGCGGATCGGTAACTACGTCGCCAGCGCCGCCAAGCAGGAGAAGCACAACCGACTGAGCCGCTTCTTTCTCGACAACCCGCATGTCAATCGCCAGCACTTCTTCGAGATGTGCGTGGCGCCGGAGCCGAGCTTCAAGGATTACGACGAACTCAAGCGCCACCTGGGCGCGGGGATCGACGAGATGGTGCTGATGGCCTTCACCAAGCTGATGGTCAAGCCGCGCCTGGACATTGGCCGCGCGCTGCTCGCGCCGCCGGCCTGAACCGCGACCGGCGCGGCCGCCGGGCACGTGACACCACCGCCAACCCGAGGGGGATTCGATCATGCGCTATCCACGCTGGGTGGTACTGAGCGACGGCAGCTGCCCGACCGAGGATATCTATTTCCTGGGGTCGGCGGCACCCTGGCTGCAGGCTCGGGGTGTCGAGGTCAGGCGTATCGACACCAGCTACTGGCGGCTGCCGATCATGTGCATGCCGTGGCTGGTGGGGGAGATGCGCCATGCCCATGTCCTGGTCTGTCGTTCACTCAATGCCTACTGGCTCTCCTGGCTGGAGGCCAATCGCGAGCGTCTGGCGACGATCCGCTATCTGGTCGACGACGATATCCCTGCGGCAGCCGAGGACCCGCGTCTGCCGGCGAGCTATCGCCGGCGCATGCGTCATGTCGCCACCCAGCTGCAGCCGCGGCTGTTCGCCCTGGCCGACGAGGTGATTGCCAGCAGTGCCGCGCTGGGCCAGCAGCTGCGTCGCCACCATCCGACGGTGGCGGTGCTGACCCCGCCGCTGATCGGCGAACCTCTGGCGACCACGCCGCCACCGGCGCTGACGCGGATCGGCTTTTACGGCTCGCGCGCGCATCTGGGCGATCTCGAGGCGATTACGCCGGCGCTGGTAGCCCTGCACCAACGCCACACCGAGCTCTCCTTCGAGATCATGCTCGGCGAGCACACGCCGAGAGCACTGCAGGGGCTCGCCCGGGTGCGGACGCCGCGGGCGCTGAACTGGCGCGCCTTCCAGCGCTATCGCGGCCAGCATAGTGCGGACATTGGCCTGACGCCGATGGTTGATACGCCGTTCAATGCCGGCAAGTCGCATATCAAGTTTCTCGACAACGCCCTGATGGGGAGCGTAGGTATCTACAGCCGCTGCTCGCCCTACCGCGATGTGGTCGAAGATGGTGTCGACGGGCTGCTGGTGGATAACGCCGAGGCGAACTGGCGTGAGGCCGTGGAGCGACTGGTACAGCAGCCCGGCGAGGCCCGAGCGATGGCCCGCCGCGCTGCATACAAGGCGCGTGAGCTCGGTGACCCGGCGCGGGCACGGGCGTTCTGGTGGGCGCGACGCTGAGAAGTCGCGTTTGACGCCGGCAGCGTCATCGAGAAGAGACCGCCCGCCCGGGGAGACCCGGGCGGGCGGTTGGCGTTTCAGGCGGGGATGGCAGCGCTGGTGTCGGCTCGGCGGCGCGCAGGCTCGCCGTTCCGGTTCAGGAGGCGACTCGGGCGTGGGAGGCGTGGAGCAGGCGCTCGATCGGCGAGATGTTGGCGGTGAGCCGCTCGGCGGCCTCGATCACGGCGCGGTCGCGCCCGGCGCTGGCGTGGAAGTCGCCCTCGATCTGGGTGACGTGGATCAGCACCCGCCGGAAGGCCTGGTAGAGATCGGTCTCGGGCGCGCGCGGATAGCGCCAGAACAGTTCCAGGTCGTCGCTCGCCGCCAGCCCCGGCAGGCAGTAGTGGGCGTCGCTGAGAGCGAATAGCGGACAGCCCTCGGCCAGGGCCAGGTGAGCTTCGGGTTCGCCCTGGCCGACCCAGCCACTGGCGTGGGGCAGCAGTCGCGGTAGCTGCATGGGGTCGAGAAAGCCGAGACGCTCGCCCAGGGCCAGCCGCCGTGCCAGGCGTGCCGCCCAACGGCGGGGCGGGCACCGATGGCGATCGGCCGCGGTCGGCAGCAGCAGCAGCCGGCAGCGGGCCGAGGCGACGCGGGCGAAGCCGGCGATCACGCGCTCGAGGTGGCGGCGCTGGGGAGCCTGGTCGTCGTGGCCCAATTGGCCCCCGGTGGAGAGAATGAAAAAGGGCCCCTGGTCTAACTCGTCGGCGCGTGTCTGCGGGCCCGCCGGCGATTGCGTCATGGGCCAGATGGGGGGCCGCTGTTCGGTCATGGGAGACACGCTCGCGGCTCCACGCCGCGGGGTCAGCCGTGCGCCCAGCCGATAGAGCACGGGCAGCGCTGGTGCGAGGAACCCGGGCGCCGGCCATACGGCCGGTGCGGCCGGCTCGCTGAGCCCTCCGGCGGCGGCGTGGAACCACCAGGGGTCGCGTGGCAGCAGCGAGCGCGCGCCGCTGCCTTCACGCTCCAGCGTGATGCGGCCCGGGCCCAGATAGCCGTGCTCGAAGAGGTGATTGCGGATGCCGTAGCGCCGGGCGAGCGCAACCGCCAGACCATGTGCGGGGGTATTCATCTGGAACAGCACCTGGTCGGTCACGTGGTACTGACGCCACAGCTCGCCGAGTACATGGGGCAGCATCGCCAGCGGATCGCGAAAGCTCAGCGCGCCGGGGTGATGCCAGTAGAGACGCTCACCGAGATGCAAGTGCAACTTGACCACGCGATGTCCATCGTCCAGCAGGCGCTGGGCCAACTGGCCGAAGAAGGGAGAGGCGGGGCCTTCCAGGAACAGATAGGTGCGTTGGGGAAAGAACATGGCGGCGTATCCGGCGTGTCAGGACCGGTGTGCGCGTGCCCGTGATGATGCCCGTAATGAGCGCGCGGGAACGCGATGCCGGCGGGTATTCTGACTCTAGCCACGGCGTTGCGTCGCGGCATGACCCGATCGCATGAATCTGGCGCTGGCTTATATCAGCGTTTTCGCTTCATCAGGGCCGAGATATCTCAGTCCGGCACGGCGGCGGAGTTTGGAGGAGGAGAGGGCAGAACCTAGATGCCAGACGCCCCATGCAGGGATGGGGCGTCTGGTATTCGCGGGTGCGCGCGGCCCGTGGTGATAGCCGGCGCGCGGTGGCTCAGCTGGCGGGGGGCTTCTGCATCAGCTGGGCGTAGTCGAGCAGGATCTGCGAGGTCTCCTGCAGCTCGGCGCGGTCGATCGGCTCGACGTCGTCGGCCTTGTCGCCTTTATCGTTCTGCTTGCCCTTGGCGCCCTTGTCGTTCGCGCTGCCACTGTCACTCGCATTCGACTGGCCGTCGTCGGCCGCGGAGCGATCGCGGGCATCGACCCAGCTCGTCAGCGGTTCCAGGCCTAGCGCGCGGCGCCGCTGATTCTCCAGCGCCAGTTGCTCGGTCTCCTGAGCTTCCATCTCGCGTTTGCGCTGCTCGGCGTTGAGGCTGATGCTGGTCTGCTGCTCGCGCAGACGCTTGATCAACTGAGCCTGCTTTTCCAGATAGACGAAGTCCGGATCGTTGGCGACACGCTTGTCATGGCGGTCCTGCAGGCTCTCCAGATAGCGCCAGGGCTGGCCATACAGCCGGTACTGCACCGGACGCACGCGATCCCAGGGCAGGGCGTTATCGAGGGCGCTCTCACCGATCTCGTCGGGATCGATCAGGCTGGGGAAGAGAATGTCGGGCTCGACACCGCGGTTCTGGGTGCTCTCGCCGGAGATGCGGTAGAACTTGGCGCGGGTGAGTTTGATCTGGCCGTGGCTCAGATCGCTCAGGGTCTGCACCGTGCCCTTGCCGAAGGTGCGGCTACCGATCACCAGGCCGCGGCCGTAATCCTGGATCGCGCCGGCGAAGATCTCCGAGGCGGAGGCAGAAAGGCGATTGACCAGCACCGCCAGCGGGCCGTCGTAGGCCACACCGGCGTCGGTGTCGCCATACAGGTTGATGCGCCCGCGAGCGTCGCGCACCTGCACCGTGGGGCCGCGGTCGATGAACAGGCCGATCATCGAGTTGGCCTCCTGCAGGGCGCCGCCGCCGTCGTTGCGCAGGTCGAGCACGATACCTTCGACGTTCTGCGCCTTGAGCTTGGCGATCTCCTTGGCCACGTCGCGGGTGGTGCTGCGGTAGTCGGTCTCACCCGCCTGCCAGGCGTCGAAGTCGACGTAGAAGGCAGGCACGGTGATGATCCCGATCTTGTGGGTTTGACCGTCGCGCTGGATCTCCTCGACCTTGCTGTGGGCAGCCTGGTCCTCGAGCTTGACCGTGTCGCGGGTGATCTTGACCTGCTGGGTGCGGGTGACGTCGACCGCCTTGGCCGGGATGATGTCGAGGCGCACAGTGGAGCCCTTGGGCCCGCGAATCAGCTCGACCACCTGATCCAGACGCATGCCGACCACATTGACCATGTCGCCGTCGTTGCCCTGACCGACCGCGACGATGCGATCTGCCGGTTGCAGCACGCCGCTCTTGTCCGCCGGCCCGCCGGGCACCAGGCTAGAGACCTTGACGTACTCGCCATCGTTCTGGAGCAGCGCGCCGATCCCTTCGAGCGACAGCCGCATCTGGATGTCGAACGACTCTCCCTGCTGCGGCGAGAGGTATTCGGTATGCGGGTCGACGGTGCCGGTGACCGCGGCCATCAGCAGCACCAGCACGTCCTCGGCGTTGGTCTGACGCACCCGGTTGAGCTGGTTGGTGTAGCGATCGTGCAGCGTCTTCTGGATCTGCGCCGGCGTCTGGTCGTTGAGCGATAGCGTCAGCGCGGCGTTCTCGAGGCGCTTGCTCCACAGCGCGTCGAGCGACGCTTCGCTGCCTGCCCAGGGCGAGTCCTTGCGGTCGAGCGCCAGGCGCTCGTTACCGGTATAGGTGTAGTCGATGCCTTGATCGACCCGCGCCACCAGCCACTGCAGGCGTGCTTCGACACGATCCTGGTAACGTGAATAGAAGGCATAGACGCGGTTCAGATCGCCATCCTCGACGGCGTCATCGAGCGTGGTGTCGAGGTCGCTGAAGTCGTCGACGTCGCGCTGCAGCAGATAGGCGCGCTGATCGTCGAGCACGTCGAGCAGGCGCTTGAAGGCGCGCTTCGACCAGGCATCGTCGAGGGTGACCTCAGCGTAAGAGCCGTACTGGATCGCCTCCGCCACTTCCGTCGCCGCTTGGCGCTGTGCATCGGTTGGGGTGGGACCGGCCAGCGCCACGACGCTCCATGCCAGCAGTAGCAAACACATGGCCGCGTGCCGAGCGGCGACAGTCAGGGTTATCAATGAAGCACTCCCGGTTTCCTGTACACTCTGTTCCCTTTAAGACTACCGGCTGTTCCCTTTCAGACCACCGGATCCATGAATCTTTTTCAGGTCCAAAATCCATTGTAGCAGTCGTATCGACTGCCGACCGACCGCCGTTCGAGGAACCTCATGTCCGACCCCGTCGCCGCCGATGCCATTTCCGACACTGCGCTCGCTGACACTGCCGTCATCGATCGCCTGATCGATTTCCTCGCCCGTTCGCCTTCGCCCTGGCACGCCACGGCCAATCTCATCGAGCGTCTCGAAGCCGCTGGCTATCGCCGACTGCGCGAGACCGACAGCTGGCAGCTGGCGCCGGGTGACAAGGTCTACGTCACGCGCAACGACAGCTCGCTGATTGCGCTGCAGCTTCCGGCTACGCCGCTGCAGGCCCTGCGCATGGTCGGAGCGCATACCGACAGCCCGGCGCTCAGGCTCAAGCCGCAGCCGGCGGTGGTCAACAAGGGCTGGCTGCAGCTGGGCGTGCAGGTCTACGGCGGAGCGCTGCTGGCGCCCTGGTTCGACCGTGATCTGGGACTCTCCGGCCGGGTGCATGTTCGTCGAGCCGACGGCCGACTGCAAGGGTTATTGATCAATGTTTCCGAACCCGTGGCGATCATCCCCAGTCTGGCGATCCACCTCGACCGCGAGGCCAACAGCGGCCGCGCCATGAACGCCCAGACCCAGATGGCGCCGGTGTTTCTGCAGGGCGGCCAGGCGGACGACGTGACGCGTCTGCTGCAGCAGTGGATCGCCGCCGAACACGGCATCCAGGACGCCGAGATCGTCGACTTCGAACTGGGCTTCCACGACGTGCAGCCTCCGGCGCGGGTCGGGGTCGCCGGGGAGCTTTTGGCCAGCGCCCGGCTCGACAATCTGCTCTCCTGTTTCATCGGCCTCGAGGCGCTGCTCGGCTGCGACGGCAGCCAGGGGGCGGTACTGGTCGCCAACGACCATGAAGAGGTCGGCAGCGCCAGCGCCTGCGGCGCCCAGGGGCCGTTTCTGGCCGATGTGCTGCGCCGGGTCAATGCGGCGCTGGGCGAGGCCGGTGACGAGGGCTTCGTGCGCCTGATCCAGCGTTCGCTGATGATCTCCTGCGACAACGCCCACGCGCTGCACCCCAACTTCGCCGACAAGCACGACCCCAACCATGGTCCGGCGATCAACGCGGGCCCGGTGATCAAGGTCAACGCCAGCCAGCGCTACGCCACCAACAGTGCCACCGCCGCGCTGTTCCACGATCTCTGCCGCGAGGCCGAGGTGCCGGTGCAGCAGTTCGTGACCCGCGCCGACATGGGCTGTGGCAGCACCATCGGGCCGATCACCGCTACCGAGCTGGGCGTGCCCACGATCGATGTCGGCGTGCCGCAGTGGGGCATGCACTCGATCCGCGAGACCGCCGGTACCCGCGACCCGGGCTATCTGATTCGGGCGCTGATCGCGTTCTACAATCGGGCGACGCTCGACCCGGTGCACGACGCCTAAGGGTGGTACGACACCAGGGGTTGTACAAAAAGAGAAGCCTTTTGGGCGACTCTCTTACCCGGCCTAAGGGGGACGGCATGGCGACACTGAGGGTGGAGGAGACGCGCTTCGCGCTGGCCGAGCGCTTCACCATCTCGCGCGGGGCGCGCAGCGAAGCGCGGGTGGTGACGGTGAGCCTGAGCGACGCCGGCCACGTGGGCCATGGCGAGTGCGTGCCCTATGCCCACTATGGCGAGTCGGTGGCGAGCGTCATCGCGCAGATCGAATCGCTGCGGGAAGCTCTCGCCAGTGGGCTGGATCGTGAGGCGCTGCAGACTCGGCTGCCGGCCGGCGCGGCGCGCAACGCGGTGGACTGTGCGCTATGGGATCTGGAGGCCAAGCGGCGTGCCACGCCGGTGTGGGCGCTGGCGGGGCTGGCGCCGCCCCAGGCCCAGATATGCGCCTATACGCTGTCGCTGGATACGCCGGCGGTCATGCGCGACAAGGCCCGGCGCCACGCCGAGCGCCCGCTGCTCAAGATCAAGCTGGGCGGGGAGGGGGATCTCGAACGCCTGCGTGCAGTGCGCGAGGGGGCGCCGCGGGCGCGGCTCATCGTCGATGCCAACGAGGGCTGGGATCTGCCCACTTACCAGCGTCTCGCGCCGCGGCTGGTCGAGCTGGGTATCGAGATGGTCGAGCAGCCGCTGCCCGCCTCTGACGACGCCTCACTGGCGCAGATCGAGCGGCGGCTGCCGGTGTGTGCCGATGAGGCCTGTCATGATCGCAGCTCGCTGGCAGCACTGGTGGGGCGTTACGACCTGATCAATATCAAGCTCGACAAGAGCGGCGGCCTGACCGAAGCCCTGGCGCTCAAGCGCGAGGCGCAGGCCTTGGGGTTCGGGGTGATGGTGGGCTGCATGGTGGGGTCGTCGCTGTCGATGGCGCCGGCACTGCTGGTGGCCCAGGGGGCGACGGTGGTCGATCTCGACGGGCCGCTGCTGCTGGCCCGGGACCGCGACCCGGGACTGCACTACGATGCGATGGGGGTGCATCCCGCGCCGTCGGCGCTCTGGGGGTGAGTCGGTCTATCCGCGTCGCTGCAGACAACACAGCGGCGCATACGGAAACAGCGCACACAAAAACGCCAAAGCCCACGCGAGGTGGGCTTTGACGTCGTATCTGGTGGCTACGCCCTGATTCGAACAGGGGACCCCATCATTATGAGTGATGTGCTCTAACCAGCTGAGCTACGTAGCCGTCGTGGTCACGCTTGATGTGTGACAACGGAGGCGAATACTAGCATAACCCGATGAAACGTCAACGCTTTTTTGCATGAATCCGATCATCGGGCCATGCCGGGGCGCGCTACTGTCGGGCCCCGGCAGATGGCGGCGCTCAGACGTTGAAGCGGAAGTGCATCACGTCGCCGTCCTGGACCACGTAGGCCTTGCCTTCCAGGCGCCACTTGCCGGCTTCCTTGGCGCCGTTCTCGCCGCCCAGGGCGACGAAATCGTCGTAGCTGACCACTTCGGCGCGGATGAAGCCCTTCTCGAAGTCGGTGTGGATCACGCCCGCCGCCTGCGGAGCGGTGGCGCCGACCTTGACCGTCCACGCCCGCACTTCCTTCACGCCTGCGGTGAAGTAGGTCTGCAGGCCCAGCAGCCCATAGCCTGCCCGGATGACACGATCGAGCCCGGGCTCTTCCATGCCCATCTCATCGAGGAACATGGCACGCTCCTCGTCCTCGAGCTCGGCGATCTCCGCTTCCAGCTTGTTGCACACCGGCACCACGACGGCGTTCTCGCTGGCGGCGATGCGGCGCACCGTATCGAGATGGGGATTGTTCTCGAAGCCGTCTTCGTTGACGTTGGCGATGTACATCGTCGGCTTGAGCGTCAGGAAACCGAAGCTGCGCAGCTGGCGCTGCTCGTCTTCGTCCAGGCCGAAGCTGCGCAGCGGCTGACCCTCGGCCAGATGCGGCTGGATACGATCGAGGATCGCCTTGGTGGCGATCGCCTCCTTGTCGCCGCCCTTGACCACTCGGGTCAGGCGCTGGATCGAGCGCTCCACCGCGTCGAGATCGGCCAGCGCGAGCTCGAGGTTGATGGTCTCGATATCGGCGGTGGGGTCGACCTGATTGGCGACGTGGATGACGTTGTCGTCATCGAAGCAGCGCACCACATGGGCGATCGCGTCGGTCTCACGGATGTTGGCCAGGAACTGGTTGCCGAGGCCTTCGCCCTTGGAGGCGCCCTCGACCAGACCGGCGATATCGACGAACTCCATGGTCGTGGGCACGACCTTCTCCGGCTTGACGATCTCGGCCAGCTTGTCGAGCCGCGGGTCCGGCATCGGCACGATGCCGGTGTTCGGCTCGATGGTGCAGAAGGGGAAGTTCTCGGCGTCGATGCCGGAGCGTGTCAAGGCGTTGAAGAGCGTCGACTTGCCGACGTTGGGCAGACCGACGATGCCGCAGTTGAATCCCATGAGCGCTTCCTGGAAAGAGAGTTCGTGACGCGTGAAAGATCGCTATTCTACTCGACCCGTGGCGCCGGCGATAACACGTGTATGGCGCGGGGTCGGCTGACGGGGGCGTGGCTCAGGCGGAAAAGGCGTGCAGGCGATTCATCGCCTTGGCCCAGTGGCCGTCGAGGGCGTCGGGCAGGGTGACGACGATCTCGTCGAGCGCTGCATCGATGGCTTCGCGCTCCGTCTTGCCAGGACGGCCGAGCACATAGTTGGTCACCAGCTTGGCACTGCCCGGGTGGCCGATGCCGACCCGCAGCCGATGAAAGCCGTTGTGGTTGCCGAACGCGCTGATGATGTCGCGCAGGCCGTTGTGGCCGCCATGACCGCCGCCGGTCTTGTAGCGCGCCGTACCCGGGGCGATGTCGAGCTCGTCGTGAGCCACGATTACCTCGTCCGGGGCAATCTTGAAGAACTGGCACAGCGCGGCCACTGAGGCACCGCTGCGGTTCATGAAAGTGGTGGGGTTGAGCAGGTGCAGATCGTGCCTACCCAGGCGGATCTTGGCGTACAGACCCAGAAACTTGCGCTCGGGACGCAGCGTCTGCGCTGCGTCCCTCGCGAGGCGCTCGACCAGCCAGGCGCCGGCATTGTGGCGGGTGTCTTCGTATTCCGGCCCCGGGTTACCGAGACCGATGATCGCTTTCACGTCGCCCATGCCGTCGCCTGCTCTCGTCGCGTGCCGCGAAGCTTACGCTTCGTCTTTCGGTTCGCCGTCTTCGTCGACGCCTTCACCGGCCACTTCGTCGTCACGTGCCACGGTCGGGTGAGTCACGCTGACCACGCCGGCATCGTGCTCTTCGCCGTGGGTCAGTTCGACCAGGGTCACACCTTCCGGCAGCTTGAGGTCGGAGAGGTGGATGGTCTCGCCGAGGCCCAGATTGGCGACGTCGACTTCGAGGTATTCCGGCAGCTTGGACGGCAGGCAGCTGATCTGGACGTCGTTGTTGAGGACGTGGAGCACGCCGCCTTCGTCCTTGACGCCCTTGCAGCTCTCTTCGTTGAGGAAGTGCAGCGGGACGTTCAGGGTCAGCTCGTGGGTCGCATCGACACGCATGAAGTCAGCGTGGGTCACCAGGGCCTTGTACGGATGGCGCTGGAGGTCACGGATGACGACCTGCTCGCTCTTGCCGTCGATCTGGATGTCGATGACCGAGGAGAAGAAGGCTTCGTCTTCGATCGCCTTGTAGAAGGCCGGCTTGTCGATGGTGATCGGCTGCGGGGCGGCTTCGCCACCGTAGATGATCGCGGCGACCTGTTCGTTCTTGCGGCGCAGGCGGCGGCTCGCACCTTTCCCCAGCTCCGTACGAACATTGGCTGTCAGGGTGTAATGGGACATGAGTTGTCACCTCTATCGATAGAAAAGGAGTACGGCACCGCCCGCGACCAGGCCGTGCCGTCTCCATTGGCGCGACTGCCCTCACGGCAGTCGCCTGTGTGTCGGCGCGCGTTACTGACCGTAGTTGCCGGTCAGTGGAACATCGCGCTGACGGATTCCTCGTTGCTGACACGGCGAATGGCTTCGGCGATCAGGCCGGCGACCGTCAGCTGACGGATCTTGCCACTGCGACGCGCAGGTTCGGAGAGCGGTATGGTATCGGCAACCACGAGTTCGTCAAGCACCGAGCCACTAATATTGTCGACCGCGGGACCGGAGAGGATCGGGTGGGTGGCGTAGGCGACCACCCGACGCGCTCCGTGATCCTTGAGCGCCTCGGCGGCCTTGCACAGGGTGCCGGCGGTGTCGACCATGTCGTCGACCACCACGCAGGTGCGGTCCTGGATATCGCCGATGATGTGCATCACCTGGGCCTGGTTGGCCTGCGGGCGGCGCTTGTCGATGATCGCCAGGTCGACGTTGAGCTGCTTGGCGATGGCGCGGGCGCGGACCACGCCGCCGACGTCGGGGGAGACCACCACCAGGTCGTCGTAGTTCTGGCGCTCGATGTCGTCGAGCAGGATCGGCGAGCCGTAGACGTTGTCCACCGGCACGTCGAAGAAGCCCTGGATCTGGTCGGCGTGCAGATCCATGGTCATGACGCGGTCGACGCCGGCCTTGACCATCATGTCGGCGACCACCTTGGCCGAGATCGGTACGCGCGCCGAGCGCACGCGGCGATCCTGGCGGGCATAGCCGAAGTAGGGTACGACGGCGGTGATTCGGGTTGCCGAGGCGCGGCGCAGCGCGTCGACCATCAGAATCAGCTCCATCAGGTTGTCGTTGGTCGGCGCGCAGGTCGACTGCAGAATGAAGACATCCTTGCCGCGCACGTTTTCATTGATCTCGACGGCGATCTCACCGTCGCTGAACTGGCCGACCGTGGCGTGGCCGAGCCGGTTATCGAGGCACTCGGCCACTTTCGCCGCCAGGGCAGCGTTGGCGTTACCGGTGAAAACCATCAATTTAGACACGCGCGGCCACCTTTGAGAGCTGTTTGAAGGTCAGTTGGGACATTCGATCGAAGCAGAGACGAGCAAGACTGCGGCGGGAGAGCGGGTGCTGACGGAGAGTGCCGAGAAACCGGCGATATGACGTCACGCACGACGACGCCAGACGCTCGGGGCGCAGGGCGGCAGTCATGGGACGACAGGAGAAGCAGCAGCGCCGGTAGGGAAGTCGTGTGGGCAGAGTGGCCATCGCGTCCCGGTTTCCGTAGGCAGGCTTGCAAAGAGTCAAGGAAGTGGCTGGGGTACCAGGATTCGAACCTGGGAATGCCGGTACCAGAAACCGGTGCCTTACCACTTGGCGATACCCCAGCAATCGTCGGCAGCGCATATTATGCGTAAAAGCGCCGACCGTTGGCTAGCCGTGGACCAAAAACCACGCTCCTGAGTGCGTTGGGCATGAAAACCCTGCACTGCGGCGCGTGACTTTCGTCGTCAGGCCGACACGATCTCCAGAGCGCGATGCAGCGGGGAGCGAGCCACGCCGCGGGCCTTGAAGATCTGCCACCCGTCGGGCGCATCGGCGATGACCGCATCGGCCGAAGCTTCGTCCGCGACAGGGCAGAAGACGCAGGCGCCGGTCCCGGTGAGGAGCGCGTTACCGTAGCTCGAAAGCCAGGCGAGGGCGCGGTCGACCTCGGGATAGAGCGCGCGGACGACGCTTTCGCAGTCGTTGCGCCACACCGTCTCGGGGGTGGCCCCGTCGAGTGCGAGGCGCATACTAATGGCGGTGCTGTCACGTGTCAAACCGGGATGCCCAAACACCGCCGCGGTGGAGACCGCGACCCCCGGGTGAACCACCACGAACCAGCGCTCGGCCAGCGCCACCGGGATCAGGCGCTCGCCCACGCCCTCGGCCCAGGCGCTGTCGCCGCGCACGAATACCGGCACGTCGGCACCCAGGCCGAGGCCCAGCGCGGCGAGCCGTTCGCGCCCCAGGTCGAGCTGCCACAGCCGGTCCAGCGCGACCAGGGTGGTGGCGGCGTCGGAGCTGCCACCACCCAGACCGCCACCCATCGGCAGGCGCTTGTCGAGCACGATATCGACCCCGGCGCGGCAGCCGGTCTCCTGCTGCAGCAGGCGCGCCGCGCGTACGATCAGATTCTCCTCCGCGCTGACCCCATCGAGCGCCGGGCTCAAGGTGACGGCGCCGTCGTCACGCGGGGTGAAACTGAGGGTGTCGCCATGGTCGAGCAGTTGGAACAGCGTCTGCAGCTCGTGATAGCCGTCGGCGCGGCGCCCGGTGATGCGCAGCAGCAGGTTGAGCTTGGCCGGGGCCGGCAGAACCCAGGACGTCATGGCGTGGTGTCCGCCTGCCCCGGCTGCCACTCGTTGACCACCAGCACGGCGCGAATGTCGTCATAGGTCATGACCAGGCGGCGCGGCAGCCACAGCCCGCCGGCGTAGGTCCAGTCGCGGTAGGCGATGGTCCAGCCGGCCTGGCGCAGCTGCGCCGGGAAGCCCAGGTCGTCGCGGGTCTCGTCGTGTGCTGCACCCGGGGCCGGCAGGCCGCGTACCCAGTAGTCGAGTGCCGAGATCGGCAGCGACCAGCCGAGCTGCTGCTGCATCAGCGCCTCCGGCGAGCTGGCCTGGAAGGTGCCGTCGCCGGTGGTCAGCTCGACCGCGCCGGCGCGCCCCTCGAGGACGCTGCGTCCGGTGCCGAAGGGGCCGCTGATGAGCATACGGTAGTGCTGCGGCGTCTGGGTCCAGTCGAGATTGGCGCTGGTGCTGTCACGCGGGGTGCGCAGGCCTACCTTGCCCGCCACGGTCCAGGTGTCGAGCGCTTCGAGCCGGCTCTGCTGGCGCTGCCAGTCCTCGGCCTGGCGCGGCGCGCTGGGGGCGGTGGTCTGGCCGGCGCAGCCCGCCAGCCACAGGCTCAGGGCGGCGGCGCCCAGCAGGCGCCAGTGGCGCGATGCGAATGCCGAGAGAGATGACGGGGCCGCACGCGACGTGCTGGCCCGGTCAGGGGTTGGGTACGCTGATGTCATCGGGACGTCCTGTCGAATCCGAAGCGGGTGAAGGGGTCAAGTGGGGGTAGCGGCTCAGCAGCGCGTCGATATCCGGATGCTCGTCGCTGGCGGCCAGGGCGCGGGCGACGAGCGCTCTGGCCTCGTCGTCGAGGCCCTTGGCGGCAAGCACTTCAGCTAGGTGCGCGGCGACCTCCTGGTCGGGCTGGCCGGCATAGGCGCGGCGCAGATAGCCCAGTGCCTTGTCGCTGTCGCCGCGCTTGAAGTAGACCCAGCCGAGGCTATCGAGGATCGCCGGATTCTGCGGTTCCAGCTGGTGCGCGCGCTGGATCAGACCGAAGGCCTCATCGTAGCGGTCGCTGTCGGTGGTGAGCGTGTAGCCGAGGGCGTTGAGCGCGGCGGCGTTGTCCGGTTCGCGGGCGATGATATCGCGCAGGGTGGCAATCATGGCGTCGACATCACCCTGGGCGTAGTCACGCATCGCCCGGCTGTAGAGCAGGTCACTGTTGTCGGGGTCGCGCGCGAGGCTGTCGGCGAGCAGCGCGTCGGCGCGGGCGCTGTCATCGGCGGCGTCCAGCGCCTGTACGCCGATCTGGGTCAGCAGCGCGCGCTGACGCGGGTGACGCAGGCTCTCGATACGCACGAAGTTCTCGGCGTCGTCGAGGCGTCCGGCCGTGACCAGCATTTGAATCGCCAGCGCCCGGGATTCGGCGAAGCCCGGCCCCGGCGCTACCTGGCGGTAGTAGAGCAGGGCATTGTCGGGCTCGTCCTGGGATTCGGCGATGGTACCCAGCAGCAGATAGGCGGTCGGCGGCGTGGCGTCGCGGTCGAGCAGCGGCAGCAGCAGGCGTTTCGCCGGGTCGAGGGCGCCGGCCTCGAGATAGAGCTGGGCCAGCCCCAGGCGCAGACTGGGGGTGTTGTCGTGTTCGGCCAGCAGCCGGTTCACCTGGGTCTCGGCGGCGTCGAGATCTCCGGCGGCGATCTCGGCCTGGGCCAGGGCCAGTACGAAGCGGGAGTCGTCCGGGGCCAGGGTCTGGCCGCGTCGGGCCAGCGCCGCGGCCTGGGCATTGTCACCGGCCTCGATGGCGATCTGGGCACGGGTCAGCCATAGCAGCGGCTCGGCGGCGTGGGTGCGGGTCAGCCGAGCCAGACGTTGCTGGGCCACATCGGGATCGCCGTCGGCCGCTTCCAGCCGTGCCATGGCCAGCTGGGCATCGAGCTGGGTCGGATGCGTGGCGAGAAATGCCTGCAACTGGTCGCGCAGCGGTGACAGCGGGGTGCGCGCCTCGATCGCCAGCTCGACCAGTTCGAGCAGACGCGCCGGCTGGCCGTCGCGGGCCAGCTCGAGGCGGTGGCTCAACGCCCCGGGCCAGTCGCCGCGATCGATGGCGATGCCCGATAGCAGCTCTTCCGGGGCGCTGTCGTCGGGGGCGTACTGCTGCCAGCGCGAGGCCGTGGTGGCGAGCAGCCCGGTGTCGTCGGTGTAGCGTGCGGCGAGGGTGGCGCGTTCGGCCAGCGCCGCACTGCGATAGCGTTCGGCCGCGGCCAGGTAGCCGGTGGCCGCGCGGTGAAAGTCGCCGCGCTGCCCGGCCATCTCCGACAGCAGCACCTGCGACAGACCGGCGGCGTCGAAACCGCGGGTGATCGGCGGCGCCGAGGCCATGGGGTCGGCAGTGGGGGCAGCGGTGTCGGCCGACATGCTCTGACAGCCGGCCAGCAGAGCCGCGCAGCCGGCGGCGTATAACAGACGTGTGGGCATGCCGTCCTCGGGATCAGTCGATCGACTCAGCATAACGGCTGGCGGTCGCGGGTCAATCTCGACGCATCGCCCGGGCCCGGGGGCGTGCGGCAATGACGCAGGGGAGCGCAGACGGGTTGCCTGCTAAGTGTCGTTAGGCTGTGCTAAAATGGCGCAGCCGTCGACGGCCGCGGGCAGGACATGCCGACCTGTGGCAAGCGCGTGGGCCGCGACCTGACATCGCCGCATCCGCTCACCCGCCCGCTGGCCGGCGACGACAGTTGGCGATGGCGCCTCGACCCTTGCAAGATTTTGACCGTGATTTCATGACGCTGCTAGCTCTGGGTATCAATCACAAGACCGCCGCGGTCGACGTGCGCGAGCGCGTGGCCTTTTCGCCGGCGCAGCTCGAATCCGCGCTGACGCAGCTGCGGGCACTGCCTGACGTGCGCGAAGCGGCGGTGCTGTCGACCTGCAACCGTACCGAGCTCTACTGCATCACCGTGGACGACGGCGAGCGTCAGCTGGTGGAGTGGCTCGGTGACTTCCACGGCATGCCGGCCAAGGATCTGTTGAGCTGCGCCTACCACTATCACGAGCGCGAGGCCGCGCGTCATCTGATGCGGGTCGCCGCGGGTCTCGATTCGATGGTGCTGGGCGAGCCCCAGATTCTCGGTCAGCTCAAGGATGCCTACCAGATCGCGCGTCAGCACGCCGGTCTCGGCAGCGAACTGGAGCGGCTGTTCCAGCAGACCTTCTCGATCGCCAAGCAGGTGCGCACCGAGACCTCGATCGGTGAGAACCCGGTATCGGTGGCCTACGCCGCGGTCAGCCTGGCGAGCCGCATCTTCGATGACTTCGGCCGCGCCCGGGCGCTGCTGATCGGCGCCGGTGAGACCATCGAGCTGGTCGCCCGGCACCTGCGCGAGGCGGGGATCATGGGGCTGACCGTGGCCAACCGCACCCTGCCGCGGGCGCAGGCGCTGGCCGAGACCTGCGGCGCGCGGGCGATCGAGCTGAGCGACATTCCCCAGGCGCTGGAGCAGGCCGACATCGTCATTGCCTCCACCGCCAGCGAGCTGCCGATTCTGGGCAAGGGCATGGTCGAGCGCGCGCTCAAGGTGCGCCGCCATCGCCCCATGTTCATGGTCGACATCGCGGTGCCCCGGGATATCGAGCCGGAAGTGGGCGATCTCGCCGATGTCTTCCTCTACAGCGTCGACGACCTGCAGCAGGTGATCGCCGAGAACCGGCGTCACCGCGAGGTGGCGGCGCGTCAGGCCGAGGCGCTGATCGAGCACGGCGTGGAGCAGTGGCTGCACGAGCGCCGGGTGCGCGGTGCCGGCGATCTGATCCGGCGCTACCGCCAGCACGGTGAATCGCTGCGCGAGGACGCCGAGCGCGAGGCGCTGGCCCAGCTGGCCCGCGGCGAGGACCCGGAAGCGGTGATCAAGCGTCTTTCGCATCAGCTCGCCAACAAGCTGATGCACGGCCCCACGCTGCGTCTGCGTGAAGCCTCCGGGCAGTCCCGCCAGGATATCATTCAGGCCGCCGACAGCTTGCTGATCGGCGCCCCCGCCACGACACAGGATTCGGTATGAAAAGACAGGGATGGGCATGAAAGCGTCTCTGCGCGAACGACTGGACGCCTTCCGTGACCGTTTCGAGGAACTCTCCGCGCTGCTCTCCGAGCCGGAGGTGATCGCCGACCAGCCGCGTTTTCGCGACTACTCCCGCGAGTACGCCGAGCTCGAGCCGCTGGTCGAGGCCTGGCGTGACTATTGTCGCACCGAGGGTGACCTCGAGGCGGCGGAGCAGATGCTCAAGGACAGCGACCCCGAGATGCGCGAACTGGCCGAAGAGGAGTGGCATGCCGCGCGTGCCAGCCTTGCCGCTCAGGAAGAGACCCTCAAGCGTCTGCTGGTGCCCAAGGACCCGGATGACGGCAGCGATGTCTTCCTCGAAATCCGCGCCGGCACCGGTGGCGACGAGGCGGCGCTGTTCGCCGGCGATCTGTTCCGCATGTACTCGCGCTACGCCGAGCGCCGCGGCTGGCGTATCGAGGTGGTCAGCGCCAGCCACGGCGAGCAGGGCGGTTACAAGGAGCTGATCGCCCGGGTCAAGGGCGACAGCGTCTACGCTGTGCTCAAGTTCGAGTCCGGTGCGCACCGCGTGCAGCGGGTGCCGGCGACCGAGTCCCAGGGGCGTATCCACACCTCCGCCTGCACCGTGGCGGTGATGCCGGAGGCCGACGCGGTCGGCGAGGTCGATATCAACGCCAACGACCTGCGCGTGGACACCTTCCGCTCCAGCGGTGCCGGCGGCCAGCACGTCAACACCACCGACTCGGCGATCCGCATCACCCACCTGCCCACGGGGCTGGTGGTGGAGTGCCAGGAGGAGCGCAGCCAGCACAAGAACCGGGCCAAGGCGATGTCGCTGCTGGCGGCGCGGCTCAAGCAGGCGGCGGTCGACTCCCAGCGCCAGCAGCAGGCCGACACCCGGCGCTCGCTGGTGGGCTCGGGGGATCGCAGCGAGCGTATCCGCACTTACAATTTCCCCCAGGGCCGGCTCACCGACCACCGCATCAACCTGACGCTCTACAAGCTGGGTGAGGTGATGGCCGGCGATCTCGACGAGGTGGTGCAGCCGCTGGTCAACGAGTATCAGGCCGACCAGCTGGCGGCACTGCAGGGCGAGGCGTGACCGCCGACGAGGCGCTGCGTCACGCGGCCCGGCGCCTGAGCGCCTCGCCCAGCGCGCGGCTGGATGCCGAGGTGCTGCTGATGCACGCCCATGGGGTGGATCGTACCTGGCTCTACACCTGGGGCGACCGCGAGCTGCCGGCCGAGAGTGCGGCGCGCTTCGAGGCGCTGATCGAACGCCGCGTGGCGGGCTGGCCGGTCGCCTATCTGACCGGACGGCGCGAATTCTGGGGGCTCGAGCTGGATACCTCGCCGGTCACACTGATCCCGCGGCCGGATACCGAGCGCCTGGTCGAGGCGGCGCTGGCGGTGGCGACGACGGCCCAGGGCACGCTGCTCGATCTCGGCACCGGCACCGGCGCGGTGGCGCTCGCCTTTGCCAGCGAGCGCCCCGACTGGCACGTGCTGGGGGCCGACGTCGAGCCCCAGGCGGTGGCGCTGGCCAGCGCCAACGGCGCGCGCCTGGGGCTGACCAATGCGCGTTTCGTCCAGAGCGACTGGTTCGGCGCGCTGGCCGGGGAGCGCTTCGCAATCATCGTTGCCAACCCGCCCTATATCGATGCCGATGACCCCCATCTAGGCCGCGACGACGTGCGCTTCGAACCGCGCCGGGCGCTGGTTGCCGCGGAAGCGGGCCTGGCCGATCTGCGCGCGCTGGTGGCGAGTGCGCCGGCCTTTCTCGAGCCCGGCGGCTGGCTCTGGCTGGAGCATGGCCATACCCAGGCCGGTGCGGTGCGTGCGCTGCTCGGCGACGCGGGCTACGGCCAGATCGCGTCGCTCACCGACCTGGGCGGGCACGAGCGCGTCAGCGGCGGCCGCTGGGGCTGAATTCGGGCGATGCGCCGAACGCTTTCGCGTCTCACAGGCTCGCTCTTTCACCTCGAGCGCTCGCTTGGGTCGCTCACTTTCGCTCCTCACTTCCCATCCTCTGACGATGATCCGTATCTCCGAGCGCTGCTGATACAGCGTTTTCTCAATTGTGGCGCGTGCCTAGAGGTCCGACGTGACATCGTGTTAGTAATGATCCCCCCTTACCCGTGGGGAAGCGCTGCATCAATGCCTGCACGGACTCGGCGTCCCCAGCGAATGGCTACGTTGCGCAGTACTCGAAGGCTCGCCTAAACCCATGTCATGTCTCGCCTTCTGCGTTGCGTGCGCGTTGCCCTTGATCTCGTTCGGCGATTGATTCAGCGCTTCCCGAGCGCCTGCCGGCCGTTGCCGCTCGCGGTGGGTGGGGGCTCGTCACGCTTATCTTTCACCGGCTTGGAACAACGACAGCAATGAAAGCCAAATCACGATCGCTGGACCGGATCGATCTCAATATTCTGCGCTGCCTGCAGGAGAATGCGCGCATCTCCTACGTCGACCTGGCGGCTCAGGTGGGGCTCTCCACCACGCCCTGCCTGGAGCGGGTCAAACGGCTGGAGAAGGCGGGCATCATTCGCGGCTACAAGGCGGTGCTCGACCCCGCGGCTCTGCGCGCCAATTTGCTGGTGTTCGTCGAGATCAGCCTGACCACGCAGTCGCCGGCGGTATTCGACGAATTTCGTCGCGCGGTGGCCAAGCTGCCGCAGATCCAGGAGTGTCATCTCGTCTCCGGGCAGTTCGACTACATTCTCAAGTGCCGCATTCCCGAGATGTCGGCCTACCGCCAGCTGCTGGGCGATGTGGTGCTGACCCTGCCCGGCGTGAAAGAATCCAAGAGCTACGTGGTCATGGAAGAGGTCAAGGAGGAGCTGGCACTGCCGATCCCCGACCTCGACCGGCTGGAAGAGAAGTAGCCCGTCCGCTGGCGCGGCACGGGCGTCAAGGGATGAACGATGAACGATGAAGCACTGCTGCGTTACAGCCGCCATATCATGCTCGACGAGATCGACATCGAGGGGCAGCAGCGTCTGCTCGATGCCCATGTGCTGATCGTGGGGGCCGGCGGGCTGGGGTCACCGGCGGCGCTCTACCTGGCCAGTGCCGGCGTGGGGCGGTTGAGCATCGCCGATGACGACCACGTCGAACTTTCCAACCTGCAGCGTCAGATTGCGCATACCCAGGCTAGTCTGGGCGAATCCAAGGCCCGCTCGGCGTGCGCCGCGGCGCGCGCGCTCAATCCGGACTGCCAGGCGCAGCCGCTGACCACGCGCTTGAGCGGCGAGGCGCTGCTCGCCGCGGTCACCGAGGCCGACCTGGTGCTCGACTGCACCGACCGCTTCAGCAGCCGCTTCGCCATCAACCGCGCCTGCGTGGCGAGCCGTACCCCGCTGATCAGCGGCGCCGCGATCCGCTTCTCGGGCCAACTGGCGGTGTTCGACCACGCCGATGACAGCCCCTGCTACGCCTGTCTCTACGGCGAGCAGGGAGACGACGAGGCGCTGAGCTGCGCCGAGAGCGGGGTCATCGCGCCGCTGGTCGGGGTGATCGGTAGCTTTCAGGCGCTGGAGGCGCTCAAGTGGCTGAGCGGCGCCGGCCGAGTGCACCGCGGGCTCTCCACCTTCGATGCGCTCAGCGGAGAGTGGCGCCACTTCGCGCTGCCGCGCGACCCGGCCTGCCCGGTCTGCGCGCCGCGCTGAGGGCGGGACTCGGGCTCAGCGATTGGGCAGGGTCAGCGCGTCCAACCAGCGCTCGACCTCGGCACTTTCGGCCGGGCGCTGAAGATAGCGGCCAAGGAAGCGGCGCCAGGTGGCGCTGCGCCACTGTGGCAGACGGCGGGCGAAGACCTCGAGATCGCGGCGCTTCTCGCGGTTGGCGTTGAGCAGCGGGCGTGACTTCTCCAGGTCGATGAAGCGAGCCTCGAAGCCGGTGGGCGCGTCTGCGGCCGGGCGCAGGAAGACGTGCTTGGCATACAGGCTACCGTGGCGCCAGCGGCGGCCGTGCAGGGTGGCGAGCAGGTCGGCGCAGGTGTCGACGATGGCGTCGTGGGTCGCCGGTTCGAGCGTCTCCCAGTGGGCGTGATGCTCGATCATGTCGGTGTAGCCGCTCAGCGCCGGGGTCACCAGAATCGCCTGCCAGCCTCCGTCGCGACGCCGCTCCTCGAAGTAGGCGCTCTCCAGCGCGGGAATACCGAGACGCTGGAAGGCCGCGATATTGCGCGCCTCGCGGGCGAAGGTGGGCTCGCCCCAGGGGCGGCTCAGGCTGCGCCCGAGATGATTGGTCTGGCGCTTGAGGAAGAAGTCCCGCGGCGGCAGGCCGGGGGCCTCCAGGGTCATGCG
Organism: Salinicola sp. DM10; assembly: GCF_017306975.2. NCBI lineage: Bacteria > Pseudomonadati > Pseudomonadota > Gammaproteobacteria > Oceanospirillales > Halomonadaceae > Salinicola > Salinicola sp. DM10. Next base: position 618,186 of record NZ_JAFLEN020000001.1, on the reverse strand, counting down.
GCACACCTCCGAGTGGCCGCCACGTTCCAGATTGGGCGCGTCCACCGGCGTCAGCGAGAGCGACCACAGGGCGTCGAAGTCTTCGAGTTCGTTGGCGGCGAAGTAGGGGCGTGCGTCGGCGGAGAGGAAGCGTTTCACGGGCATTCTCGAACTTGTGGCCAGGGCGGGGCGTGGTATCGTCGATGGCGCGACGACGGTACCGTACGCCTCGCGATTTCATCCGATCTTAACATTTCGTTTAAGCGGCGCTTAATCTTTCGCGCCTCTCGATGCCGATACGCGAGTCATCGATGCGAGACCGTACAGATGCCTGCGCGTGCCGCGACGCGGCGCTTTCCTTCCCATTGGCGGAGTTCGATGTCCCGATGACAGCCCAGACCACGGCCCAGGCGCCGCTTTCCTACTACCGGGCGAGTCGCCAGGTCGATCTCGCCCCCACCGCGCCGCTTCGAGGCGAGGTCAAGGCGGATGTCTGCGTGATCGGTGGCGGCGTCACCGGCTGCTCGGCGGCGCTGCATCTGGCCGAGCGCGGCTACCGGGTGGTGCTGCTCGAGGCGGGGGAGATCGGCCATGGCGCCTCGGGGCGCAGCGGTGGCCAGATCCTGCCCGGCTTCGGCACCGAGATGCCGGTGATCGACAAGGCGGTGGGGCGTGATGCGGCGCGGCGGCTGTGGGCGATGAGCTGCGAGGCGGTGCGCCTGACCCAGACGCTGATCGAGACGCATGCCATCCCCTGCGATCTGCGCTGGGGTTACGTGCATGCGGCGGTCAAGCCGCGCCACCTGAAGGCGATGCGCGAGCACGCCGACTATATGGCGCGGACCTTCGACTACCACGGCGAGCAGTGGCTCGACCGCGAGGCCCTGGCCGCCCACGTGCGCACCCCGCGCTATCTGGGCGGGCTCTACGATGCCGGTGGCGGCCACCTCCACCCGCTCAACTACACCCTGGGTCTGGCCCGTGCCGCTCAGCGCGCCGGCGCCGAGCTGCACCCCGACAGCCGTGCCCTCGATGTGATCCAGGGCGACCGGCCGCGGGTCACCACCGCGGCCGGCGAGGTGCGGTGCGATGCCGTGGTGGTCGCCGGCAATGCGTATCTGGGCAACCTGGTACCGGCACTGACCGGGCGCGTCATGCGCGTGGCCAACTACATCATCGCCACCGAGCCGCTGGGCGAGACCCGGGCGGCGAGCCTGCTGCCCAGCGATGCCGCGGTCTCGGATGCCAACTTCGTGCTCGACTACTACCGCCTCTCCGCCGACCGCCGGCTGCTCTACGGCGGTGAGGTGAGCTACACCGGGCGCGAGCCGCGCGGGCTCGATCGGCGCATGCGTGACAAGATGCAGGCGCTGTTTCCGGCGCTGCGCGGCGTGGGTATCGACTATCGCTGGGGCGGGGACGTCGGCATCACCCTGAACCGTGCCCCGGATCTGGGGCGGATCGGTCGCAACCTCTACTACGCCCAGGGATACTCCGGCCACGGCATGGCCCTGGCCGGCCTCGCCGGGCAGATCCTGGCCGAAGCGATCGGCGGGCAGTTCGAGCGTTTCGACGACTTCGCCGCCATCCGCCATCGCCATTTCCCCGGCGGCGAGCGCTGGCGGGTGCCGCTGCTGGCGCTGGCGACGACTTTCTATCGACTGCGCGACCGTCTCTGAGAGGCTCCCGCCGGGTGGCCGCGAACGGCACTCGGCTGGGCTCGACTAGTGCGTGCGGGTCGTGTCAGCGCTTGCTCGGGTCGGCGCGGTAGTCGCGGATCATCAGGTGCAGCACGTGCATCAGCCTTGCTGCTCCCGGCGAGAGACGGCGCTCGCGCAGGCTGATCAGGCCATAGGGCTGGACGCTCAGCGCCTCGGGCGAGGGTAGCGTGGCGAAGCGTGGCTGGGCGCAGAGCAGCTCGGCGACCTCCTGGGTCGTCACCGTGATCGCCTCTGACTTGTCGACCATCGCCAGCGCCATGTAGATGTCCGGGGTGTTGATGATGCGCTCGGGGGGCGCGACACCGAAGTGCAGAAACAGGTGTTCCACCCGCTGACGCATGAGTGAACCGGTCGGCTGCAGCACCCAGGGATAGTCGCGCATGGTGGTCAGGGCCGGCGCCTCGACGCGCGCCAGCGGATGGTCGTGACGGCAGATGAAGCACAGCGCCTCCTCGCCGATCTCCTCGAAGACGAAGTCGCCCGCGGGCAGGGCGCTGGGAATGCGCGCGATGGCGAAATCGAACTCGCCGTCGCGCAGTCGCGGCACCAGATTGTGGCTGACATCGACATCGATGTTGACCTGCAAATGCGGGCTGTCGCGGTGTACGCGCTCGACCGCGCTGGCGAGCAGGGTGACCGCCGGCGCCAGCACCGTACCCACCGAGACCGTACCGGCGTTGCCGGCGCTGAAGGCATTGAGCTCGTCGCCGGCCTGGGCCAGCGAGGTGAACATGCTGCGGGCGTGGCGGATCAGGATCTCACCGTACCAGTTGGGCGTCACGCCGCGGGCGTGGCGCTCGAACAGGCTGACCCCGAGCTGGCCTTCGATATCGCTCAGGAGCTTGGAGGCGGCGGGCTGGCTCATGCCCAGCTGGGCCGCCGCGCGATGCAGATTGCGGCACTCGTCGAGCGTCACGAACAGCTGCAGATGGCGGAACTTGAGTCGTGCTTGCAGGAACCAGTCGGCGGGCAACGGGGCCTCGGGTCGGGATTTCATGCGCGGGGTGATGCCTCCATTCGACGTTTTACCGATAGCGATCGCCGCCCGGCACAGGCTCAATCGGCGCGACAACCCGTCAGCGGCCCCGGTCGCCGCGGACTGCCTCTGCCACAGGAGTTTCAGCCCCCATGCCCTTGCCCGCCAATATCCAGCGCAGCGCTTTCGGCACCCTGCCCGATGGACGCCCGGTCAGCTGCTATCGGATCACCAACGAAAGCGGCATCGAGCTGCGGGTGATCGACTACGGCGGCATCATCCTCTCGCTGAAGACAGCGGACCGTGATGGGCGGCTCGACGATATCGTGCTCGGCTTCGATTCGCTGGCCGATTATCTCTCTCCGGCCTACCGTCAGGCCAACCCCTACTTTGGTGCCCTGATCGGACGTTACGCCAATCGTATCGGTGGCGCCGAATTCAGCCTGGCGGGCCAGCGCTACCGGCTGGCCAGCAACGATGGCGGCAACTCGCTGCATGGTGGCGACCCCGGCTTCGATCGTTGCCTGTGGCAGGCCGAGACCTTCACCGAGGCCCGCGGCAGCGGCCTGGTGCTGAGCCGTGTCAGTGACGATGGCGAGGCGGGCTATCCGGGGCGATTGAGCGTGCGGGTCAGCTATCTGCTGGGCGATGACGACAGCCTCGAGATCGCCTACCACGCCGAGACCACTCGGGCGACCCCGGTCAACCTGACCCAGCACAGCTACTTCAACCTGCGCGGCGAGGGCAACGGCGATGTGCTCGACCACCGCCTGATGCTGGCGGCCAGCGCCTTCACCCCGGTCGACGAGCAGCTGATTCCCAGCGGCGAGATCGCGCCGGTGGCGGGTACGCCGTTCGATTTCACCACGCCGATGGCGATCGGCGCGCGCTCGCGCCAGCACCACCCGCAGCTGCTGCGGGCCGGCGGCTATGATCACAATTTCGTGCTCGATGGCGGTGACGTCGACGACGCCGACGCCGACGAGCCGGGGGTCAGGTTCGCTGCGCGGGTGACCGAGCCCGAGAGCGGCCGGGTGCTCGAGGTCGCCACCAGCGAGCCGGGGCTTCAGTTCTACGCCGGCAACGCGCTCGATGGCACGCTGACAGGCAAGGCCGGCCAGCCCTACCGACAGCATGCCGGGCTGGCGCTGGAGACCCAGCACTTCCCCGATTCGCCGCATCGGCCCGATTTCCCCGATACGATCCTGCAGCCGGGTGAGGTCTACCGGTCGCGCACCCGCTATCGCTTCTCCTGCCTCGCCGCTTCCGCCTGAGGGTTGGTGACGCGACGGTTCGTTCGTCGACCCGCAGCGATCCGCGCCTGGTGGCGCTGTCAGGAGTTAGTTGACACTGTGAACGAAAGTCGCGGAAGACTTTAGTCTGGCGCTATCGCCCCATTGCAGACGGCGGCACCGCGCCGCGTCTCGTGTCTCTCCCGCTGGATACCCATTTGCGTATCGCAAATCGCGCTCCTCGTTATTAGTTGGTTATTGCGGCAGCGCTTATCGTCGAGCGCGTACGGCGCCGGCTCCCGGCGCGCCAAGAATGACAACCACGCGCCCACGAGGGCAGGGGGAGAGTCGCATGAATCGCAAGGTCATACCGTCGCTGCTGGCGCTGGGCGTCAGCCTGAGCCTGTGTTTCACGCCTGCGCTGGCGCAGGACGAGGTCAAGATCGGTTTCATCGTCAAGAAACCGGAGCAGGCGTGGTTCATCAACGAGCAGGATGCGGCGACCAAGCTCGGCCAGGAGAAGGGTTTCGAGGTGGTGCGGCTGGCCGGCGAGGATGGCCAGCAGGTGCTGAGCGCGATCGACAATCTCAACTCCCAGGGTGCGCAGGGGTTCGTGATCTGCCCGCCGGACGTGCGCCTGGGGCCGGCGATCGTCAACCGTGCCAAACAGTACGGCATGAAGGTGGTGACCGTCGACGACCAGTTCCTGGGCGCCGACGGCAAGCCGATGGCGGATGTGCCGCACCTGGGCATGTCGGGCTACAAGATCGGGCGTCAGGTGGGCGAGGCGATCGCCGCCGAGATGAAGCGGCGCGGCTGGGACCCGCAGGAGGTAGCGGCGCTGCGTATCAGCAACAATGAGCTGCCCACCGCCAAGGCGCGCACTGACGGTGCCACCGACGCGCTGCTCGATGCCGGCTTCGTCAAGCAGAACATCTTCGATGCGCCGCAGCAGAACACCGATACCAGCAGCGCCTTCGCTGCCGCCTCGCCGGTGTTCTCCAAGAACGGGCGCTTCGAGCACTGGGTGATCTACGCCCTCAACGAGGAGAGCGTGCTCGGCGGCGTGCGCGCCAGTGAACAGTACGGCCTCTCTCCGGAGCAGGTGATCGGCGTGGGCATCAACGGCTCGGGCGCCGCCTTCGCCGAGTTCTCGCGCCAGAAGCCGACCGGCTTCTACGGCACCGTGGCGGTGAGTTCGACCATGCATGGGCGCCAGAGCGCCGACAATCTCTACACCTGGATCACCCAGGACAAGAAACCCCCGGCCAATACCGAAACCACCGGCACGCTGATGACCCGCGACAACTGGCAGCAGGTGCGCGCCGACCTGGGGCTCTGAGCGCGTGACGTGGCGGTGCCCACGGGCGCCGCCACGACCACTGTGAGCGATCCCTGCACTGTCTTCAGTGTTCACCCCCGCGGTCGACGGCCGCGATCAGGAGAGTCGAGATGGCGAATTCCCCAGCCTATCTGCGCGTCGAGGGCGTCACGGTGACCTTCCCCGGGGTCAAGGCCCTCGATGCGGTCAGCTTCGAGGCCCGCCGTGGCGAAGTGCACGCGCTGATGGGCGAGAACGGCGCGGGCAAGTCGACCCTGCTCAAGGTGCTCAGCGGCGTCAACAAGGTCACCGACGGCGCCCTGTGGATCGACGGCGAGCGCCACGTGTTCGCCAACGCCCGCGAGGCGCTCGCTCGCGGAGTGGCGATCATCTACCAGGAACTGACGCTGTCGCCCAACCTCTCGGTGGCCGAGAACCTGCTGCTGGGCCAGCTGCCGGTGCGTTACGGCATGGTCGACCGGCGCGCCCTGCGCAAGCGAGCGCTGGCCATTCTCGAGGAGCTGGGCGAGGGCGTCATTCACCCCGCGACCAAGGTGCGCGAGCTCTCCATCGGCCAGCAGCAGATGATCGAGATCGGCCGCGCGCTGCTGCGCGATGCGCGCATCATCGCCTTCGACGAGCCCACCAGCTCGCTGTCGGTGCAGGAGACACGCCATCTCAAGCGCATCGTGGCGCGGCTGCGCGACGAGGGCCGGGTGGTGCTGTATGTCACCCATCGCATGGAGGAGGTGTTCGAGATGTGCGACGCGGTCACGGTGTTTCGTGACGGGCGCCATATTCGGACCCACCCGACCCTCGATGGGCTCGACCACGACACCCTGGTCAGCGAGATGGTTGGGCGCGAGATCGAGGATGTCTACGGCTACCGCCCGCGTCAGCACGGCGAGGTGCTGATGCGCCTGGAGGGGCTTGCGGGGCGTGGGGTGCGCGCGCCGGTGTCGCTGGAGATTCGCCGCGGCGAGGTGCTGGGTCTGTTCGGACTGGTGGGCGCTGGACGTAGCGAACTGATGCGCCTGGTCTGCGGCGCCGAGCGCGCCTCGGCGGGGCAGGTGGTGTTCGCCGGCGAGGCGCAGCGTTTCGCCAGCGCCCGGGCGGCGATTCGCGCCGGCATCGCGATGTGCCCCGAGGATCGCAAGTCCCAGGGCATCTTTCCGGTCGCCAGCGTCGCCGACAATCTCAATATCAGCTGTCGGCGTTTCTTCCGCCGCTGGGGCGTGTTTCGCCATGTCGGCCGCGAGACCGAGAACGCGCATCACTATATCCGCCAGTTGCGGATCAAGACGCCCGGGCCGCGTACGCCGATCGCCAATCTCTCCGGTGGCAATCAGCAGAAGGTGATCCTGGCGCGCTGGCTGGCCGAGCAGATCGAGCTGTTCGTGATGGACGAGCCGACCCGCGGTATCGACGTCGGCGCCCGACGCGATATCTACGCGCTGCTCTACGATCTTGCCGAGCAGGGCAAGAGCGTGCTGGTGATCTCCAGCGATCTCGCCGAGGTGAGCTCGATCTGTGACCGCATCGGGGTGATGCGCGACGGCGAACTGATCGAGGTGGTGGCGCGCGAGGAGGCCACCCCCGAGCGCCTGCTCGGCCTGGCACTGCCGGCGTGAGGCGCCGAGCCGCCGGCGCTGACGATCTCCATCGACCTTTTCCGTTCCAGAGGATGACCCCGCATGTCCAGTGACAAACTCGTCTCCCAGGCAGCCCCGGCCGCGGTGGGCCGGCGCGGGCTGCCCAAGCCGCTGCGCACCTTGCTCGATACCTCGGGGCTGATTGCCGTATTCGTGCTGCTGTTCATCGGCCTCTCGGTGCTGGTGCCGGACTTCCTGACCGGGCGCAACATCGTCGGTCTGCTGCTTTCGGTGACCCTGATCGGCACCATCGCCACCACCATGATGATGGTGTTGGCGCTGGGTGAGGTGGATCTGTCGGTCGCCTCGATCGTCGCCTTCGCCGGCGTGGTGGCGGCGATGGTCACCTCCAATACCGGCAGCGTCGTCGTCGGGGTGCTGGTGGGGGTTGCCGCCGGCGCCGCGGTGGGCGCCTTCAACGGTTTCGTGGTGGCGCGCTTCGGCATCAACTCGCTGATCGCCACCCTGGCGGCGATGGAGTTCGTGCGCGGGCTGGCCTACATCACCTCCGGCGGCGACGCGGTGATGATCACCGTGCCCGGCTTCTTCGATCTTGGCAGTGCCGCCTTTCTCGGCCTGACCCTGCCGGTGTGGACCATGATCGCCTGTTTCGTGGTGTTCGGCGTTGTGCTCAACCTGACCGCTTTCGGCCGTAACACCCTGGCCACCGGGGGCAACGCTGAGGCTGCCGCGCTGGCCGGGGTCAACGTGCGCCGGCTCAAGATCATCGTGTTCGCGCTGCAGGGGCTGGTGGCGGGTATCGCTGGTGTCCTGCTCACCTCGCGCATGGGGCTGGGCGACCCCAATACGTCACAGGGGCTGGAGCTGGCGGTGATCTCCGCCTGCGTGCTGGGCGGGGTCTCGCTCTCCGGCGGGGTCGCCTCGATCACCGGGGTGCTGGTGGGGGTATTGATCATGGGCTGCGTGCAGAACGCCATGGGGCTGCTCAACGTGCCGACCTTCTATCAATACCTGGTACGCGGCGCGATCCTGCTGCTGGCGGTGATGTTCGATCGCTGGAAACAGGCGCGACGGGCGGGTTGAGCGGCGACGATCTGGCCTACGACTTTGGTCTCCGGTGCCTCGACTTTGGTCTGGGTAGCGCCAGCCGCCACGGTGGGACGCGGCAGACGGGGTGCCGGCTTCGCAAGATTGATATTAAAAAACATATCTTAAAAAGCCTAAATTGCTATTAGTTGGTTATTGATCTCCGCCCGTAACGTGCAGGCTTCCACGCCAAGACGCCCGAGCCATCGCCCGGGCCCGTGAGGAGGAGTTCATGCAAGAGAGCGCACAGGCGGCTTCGGGATTGTCGACCCTGGGCCTGATGGGGATCGCGGCGCTGGCCATCGCCATCCTGCTGGTGCTGATCATCCGGGTGCGGCTGCATCCGTTCTTTGCCCTGGTGATCGTCAGTATCGGCACCGCGCTGGCGACCGGGATCTCGGTCGCCGACCTGCTGCCGACACTACTCGGCGGCTTCGGCAAGACCCTGGGTAACGTGGCGCTGTTGATCGGCTTCGGGGCGGTGCTCGGACGCCTGGTGGCGGTTTCCGGCGGGGCGCGGGTGCTGGCCGACACGCTGATTCGCCTGTTCGGACGTGACAAGGCCCCGCTGGGGCTGTCGATTGCGTGTCTGCTGTTCGGCTTTCCGATCTTTCTCGACGCTGCCTTCGTGGTGATGCTGCCGGTGATCTACTCGGTGGCCCGCGAGCTGAAGGCTTCGCTGCTGCTGTACGGCTTGCCGGCCGCCGGCGCCTTTCTGGTGATGCATGCGCTGATGCCGCCGCATCCGGGACCGGTGGCCGCGGCGGTGTTCTTGCAGGCGGATATCGGTCAGGTGCTGTTCGTGGCGCTGCTGGTGGGGCTGCCGACCTGGTATCTCACGGGCTATCGACTGTCGCTGGTCCTGGCTCGGCGTGCGCCCTTTCAGCGCGTGCCCGATCTGATGGGGGGCGAGCAGGAGCAGGTTCCCGCCGCCCGGCGTCCGGCGTTTGCCACCGTGCTGCTGGTGCTGCTGCTGCCGCTGGCGCTGATCTTTCTCAACACCGGGCTGTCGACGCTGGCCCAGAGTGGGGCGATCGCCGCCGATGGCGACCTGGTCCACGCGCTGATGCTGATCGGCGAGACGCCCATCGCGATGCTCATCAGCACCTGCGTGGCGATGTGGTTGCTGGTGCTGCGTTCACGCGAACGCGGCGCGATGGAGTCGATCAACGAGATCGTCGAGCAGGCGCTGGCGCCGGTCTGCAGCATCATCCTGATCACTGGGGCGGGGGGCATGTTCGGCGGGGTGCTGACGGCCAGCGGCATCGGCGATGCGTTGGCGGACAGTCTGCAGACGCTGGGTCTACCGGTGATTCTCGCCGGCTACGTGATCGCCGCGGTGATCCGTGTGGCTCAGGGTTCGGCCACCGTGGCCGGCACCACCGCCGCCGGCATCATGGCGCCGGTGGTCCTCGCCGATCCCTCGCTGGCCGGGCTGCCGGCGGCCTGCATCACCGTGGCGATCGTCGCCGGCGCGATCGGCTATTCGCACGTCAACGATTCCGGTTTCTGGCTGGTGGGGCGTTTTCTCGCCGTCGATACCAAGACCATGCTCAAGACCTGGACCGTGATTTCCACCGCGATCTCGCTGCTGGCCTTTGCCCTGGCCTGGCTGCTGTTCGCGGCGCTGTAGGCACGACCCTGACACGTACTAGACCCTGCGGGGCCGCGTTGCCGGCCCCGGCGGACCAAGGAGAGACGAGATGAGCGATGCTGGCGACAAGACCCCGCGACTGCGCTCCGCGGAGTGGTTTGGCCGGGCCGACAAGAACGGCTTCATGTACCGTAGCTGGATGAAGAATCAGGGCATTCCGGACCACGAATTCCAGGGCAAGCCGATCATCGGCATCTGCAACACCTGGTCGGAACTGACGCCCTGCAACGCCCATTTCCGCAAGCTCGCCGAGCACGTCAAGCAGGGCGTGCTCGAGGCGGGGGGCTATCCGGTGGAGTTCCCGGTGTTCTCCAACGGTGAGTCCAATCTGCGCCCCACGGCGATGTTCACCCGCAATCTGGCGAGCATGGATGTCGAGGAGGCGATCCGCGGCAACCCCATCGATGGCGTGGTGCTGTTGGTGGGCTGCGACAAGACCACCCCGGCACTGCTGATGGGCGCGGCGAGCTGCGATATTCCGGCGATCGTGGTGACCGGCGGGCCGATGCTCAACGGCAAGCACCAGGGCAAGGATATCGGCTCCGGCACGGTGGTGTGGCAGCTCTCCGAGCAGGTCAAGGCGGGTCAGATCTCGATGCACGACTTCATGGCGGCAGAGGCGGGTATGTCGCGCTCGGCGGGTACCTGCAACACCATGGGCACGGCCTCGACGATGGCCTGCATGGCCGAGTCGCTGGGGGTATCGCTGCCCCACAATGCCGCCATCCCGGCGGTGGACTCACGCCGCTACGTGCTCGCCCACCTCTCCGGCAACCGTATCGTCGAGATGGTCCACGAGGACCTCAAGCTGTCGAAGATCCTCACCCGTGAGGCGTTCGAGAACGCCATTCGCACCAATGCCGCCATTGGCGGCTCGACCAATGCGGTGATCCACCTCAAGGCGATCGCCGGGCGTATCGGGGTCGATCTGAGCCTCGACGACTGGACCCGGATGGGGCGCGGCACGCCGACGATCGTCGACCTGCAGCCCTCCGGGCGCTATCTGATGGAGGAGTTCTACTATGCCGGCGGCCTGCCGGCGGTACTCAAGCGTCTGGGCGATGCCGACCGCCTGCCGCACCCGGATGCGCTGACGGTCAATGGCCGCACGCTGTGGGAAAACGTGCGCGAGGCGCCGCTCTACAACGACGACGTGATCCGCCCGCTCGACAACCCGCTGCGCGACGACGGCGGCATGTGCATCCTGCGCGGCAACCTGGCGCCCAACGGTGCGGTGCTCAAGCCCTCGGCGGCGACCGCGGCGCTGATGAGTCATCGCGGGCGGGCGGTGGTGTTCGAGAACTTCGACGACTACAAGGCGCGCATCAACGACCCCGATCTGGAGGTCTCGCCGGACGACATCCTGGTGATGAAACACTGCGGCCCGCGGGGTTATCACGGCATGGCCGAGGTCGGCAACATGGGCCTGCCGCCGAAGATTCTGGCCCAGGGCATCACCGACATGGTGCGCATCTCGGATGCCCGCATGAGCGGCACCGCCTACGGCACCGTGGTGCTGCACGTGGCCCCGGAGGCGGCCGCCGGCGGCCCGCTGGCGGCGGTCGAGAACGGCGACTGGATCAGCCTGGACTGCGACAGCGGCAAGCTCGAGCTGGAGGTCGACGACGCCGAGATCGCACGCCGCCTGGCTGCCGCCGATCCCACCGCGGCGTCGAATCAGATCGCCAGCAGCGGCGGTTATCGTCAACTCTATATCGAGCACGTGCTGCAGGCCGACGAAGGCTGCGACTTCGACTTCCTGCGCGGCTGTCGCGGCGCCGAGGTGCCGCGCCACTCGCACTGAGAGGCTAGTTCGGCGGAATCACTCGCCACTCAGGGTGGCGGTGATCCGGCGCGCGCCGCCGTGCTGGCGGTGCTCGCCCAGCCAGATGCCCTGCCAGGTGCCGCTGAGCAGGCGGCCGTTGTCCACCGCCAGGGTCAGCTGGGTGCCGAACAGGCTGGCGAGAACGTGGGCGGGCATGTCATCAGGGCCTTCGAGGGTGTGACGCAGGCCGTCGAGCCGCTCGGGGGCGATGCGGGCGGCGAACAGCGCCATGTCATGGCGCACGTCGGGGTCGGCGTTCTCGTTCAGGGTCAGCGAGGCCGAGGTGTGCATCAGTTGGAGGTGGAGCAGGCCGGTCTGGACCTCTGCCAGTCGCGGCAGTGCCGCCAGGATCTCGTCGGTGACCAGATGAAAGCCGCGCGGGCGCGCGGAGAGCGTGAATTGCTGGCGGTGCCACATGGTTGAGACGTCTCCATGAGTATGTTGAGAGCGGGCATGCCTGGGACCAAAGTCCGCTGTTCATGCCGTTTGGCGCTGGCCTACTCTGACACGTCCGGTCGCCCGGCTGCGAGGTTCGATGCCGAGAACCGAAGTGCTCACCTAGTGGGCAATGTCGTCTTCGTGTGTTCCAACCAGGAGTGCGTCATGACTACCCCACGTCTTTACATGTTCCAGACCGGCACGCTCAAGTGCCGGGTGTGCAATATCAAGATGAATGCGGGGCTGGATGAGTACGAGATTCCGGTGCCCTGGTATCTGATCACGCATCCGCAGGGCAATGTGGTCATCGATGGTGGCTGCGCCGTCGAGTGCGCCAGCGACCCGGTGGCCCACTGGGGAGACGTCACCGCGGTCTACTGGCCGGTGATGCGGGAGGAGGAGGGGTGTGTCCAGGCGCTGAAGGCCTTCGGCATCGAACCCGAGGACGTGCGCTATGTCCTGCACAGCCACCTGCACCTGGATCACACCGGCGCCACCGGGCGCTTCCCCAATGCCACGCATATCGTACGGCGGCGCGAATACGAGTATGCCATGGCGCCGGACTGGTTCGCCGCCGGCGGCTATATCCGCGCCGATTTCGATCGCCCTGGGCTGAAGTGGCATCTGCTCGAGGATGGCGACGACGGCTATGACGTCTTCGGCGACGGCAGCATCCGCTTCATCTTCACCCCGGGGCATGCCCCTGGGCATGCCAGCTTTCTGCTCCAGCTCCCCGAGACCGGCCCGGTTCTGCTGGCGGTGGATGCGGCCTACACCACCGATCACTGGGAGGAGAAGGCGCTACCGGGCTTTCTCGCCTCGACCGTGGATACGGTGCGCTCCGTGCGCAAGCTGCATGCACTGGCCGAGAAAACCGGGGCGCTGGTGGTCACCGGCCACGACCCGCAGGCGTGGCCGACCTTCCGTCACGCGCCCGAGTACTATTCCTGACAGACCTAGATTCTCCTGACAGGCCGAGTTTTTCTGACAGACGGAGTGCCGGGCCTGGCATGTCGAATGCCGGGCCTGGCACATCAACGCCAGGCGCACCCGGCATGATGAGGCGTGCCGGGGCGATCCATCGAATAGGGAAGTCGCGATGAAAATGCATGCAGCCGTGATCCACGAGATGCAGAAGCCACGCCCGTACCGGGAGTCGCAGCCGTTGTCGATCGAGGAGGTCGAGCTCGACCCGCCCGGGCGCGGCGAGGTGCTGGTGCGCATGCGCGCCGCCGGGCTGTGCCACTCGGATCTCTCCACCATCAACGGCGATCGGCCGCGACCGCTGCCGATGGTGCTGGGGCACGAGGCCGCCGGCGAGGTGGTCGAGGTCGGCGAGGGCGTCGAGGATCTCGCGCCCGGCGATCATGTGGTGTTCTCGTTCGCTCCCAGCTGCGGCGCCTGCGCTTCGTGTCTCTCCGGGCGTGCGGCGCTGTGCGCGCCGGGGCAGGTGGCCAATGGCGCCGGGCACCTGCTGGGCGGGGGCATGCGCCTGCACCGGGGCGGGCAGAAGATCTATCACCATATCGGGGTTTCCGGCTTCGCCGAGTACGCGGTGGCCTCGCGACGGTCGCTGACGCGGATCGATGCCGATCTGCCGTTCCATATCGCGGCGCTGTTCGGTTGCGCCGTGCTCACCGGGGTCGGCGCGGTGGTTCATACCGCCGGCCTGCGTCTGGGGCAGTCGGTGCTGGTGGTCGGCCTCGGTGGGGTCGGTCTGGCGGCGGTGATGGGGGCTGCCGGGGGCGGCGCTCGTCAGGTGATTGCCGCCGACATCGCCCCAGACAAGCTGGAAACCGCCAAGGCAATGGGCGCCACCCATGTGGTCAACAGCAGCGACGCCGATGCCATCGAGCAGGTGCGCGAGATCAGCGGCGGTGGGGTGGATATCGCCGCCGAGTTCGCCGGTGTCTCCAGGGCGCTGGAGTTCGCCTACGAGTCTACCGCCCGCGGCGGTACCACGGTGACCTCGGGGCTACCGCATCCGGACGTGCGTTTCGCCATCAGCCCTACGCGGATGGTCGCCGAGGAGCGTACGCTCAAGGGTTCCTATCTGGGCGGGCACGTGCCGTCGCTGGACGTGCCTGAGTATATCGCGCTCTACCGCGCCGGCCGGCTGCCGGTGGAGAAGCTGCTGACCCACCGTCTGAAGCTGGACGAGATCAATCTGGGTTTCGACCGGCTTGCCAGTGGCGAGGCGATCCGCCAGATCATCGACTTCGACTGACGCGTCCAGGCTGCGCCTCGGCGAGACCTGCCACCGCCCGCGCTCCATCCGCGCGGGCGGTGGCGTTTTCGGGGCATGCCCAGCGCTAGCGATGGGCGCTGCAAGCGGTGCTGGGCCTGCTAGTCTTGAGTGAGTTCCGTGAGTGTTCTTAGCGCCGTCCCGCGGCCCGATTTCAACGGCATTCATCCGCCATCGTCAGGAGGCAACCATGACTCAACAGCGTATCGAACGTGACAGCATGGGCGAGCTCGAGGTGCCCGCCAGTGCACGCTACGGCGCCCAGACCCAGCGCGCCGTGAACAACTTCCCGGTCAGCGGGCAGCCGCTGCCGGGCGAGTTCATCGCCGCGGTGGCGCAGATCAAGCGCGCCGCCGCCGAGGTCAATCAGGAGCTGGGGCTGCTCGACGAGGCGCGCTCACGGGCGATCATCGCCGCCGCCGACGAGATCATCGCGGGGCAGCACGCCGATCAGTTTCCGGTGGACGTGTTCCAGACCGGCTCCGGCACCTCGACCAACATGAACGTCAACGAGGTGATCTCGCATCTGGCCAGCAGCGATTCGCTCACGGTCGGCCCCAACGATCATGTCAACATGGGGCAGTCGAGCAACGACGTGATCCCCACTGCGATCCATCTGGCCGCGGCGGTTCAGGTGAGAGAGCGGCTGCTGCCGGCGCTGCACTACCTGCGCTCGAGCATCGACGACAAGGCGCAGAGTCTCGACGACGTGGTCAAGACCGGGCGCACCCACCTGATGGACGCCATGCCGGTGCGTCTGAGCCAGGAGCTGGGCGGCTGGTCGAGTCAGATCGGCCAGGCGATCGAGCGGCTGGAGGATGGGCTCAAGCGGGTGACGCGCCTGGCGCTGGGCGGCACCGCGGTGGGGACCGGGGTCAATGCCCACCCCGAGTTCGCCCAGCGGGTGGCGGAGCGGCTGGCCCGCGATACCCATCTCGAGTTCCGGCCCAACGACAGTTTCTTCGCCAGCCTCGCTTCCCAGGACGCGGCGGTGGAACTCTCCGGGCATCTGCGCACCTACGCCTGCGCGGTGATGAAAATCGCCAACGACCTGCGCTGGATGAACTCTGGGCCGCTGGCGGGCCTGGGCGAGATCGAGCTGGAGGCGCTGCAGCCGGGCAGCTCGATCATGCCGGGCAAGGTCAATCCGGTGATTCCGGAGTCGGCGATCCAGGTGGCGGCCCAGGTGATCGGCAATGACACCGCGATCACCGTGGCGGGCCAGAGCGGCAACTTCCAGCTCAACGTGATGCTGCCGCTGATCGCCCACAATCTGCTCGGATCGATCCGGCTGCTGACCAACGTCAGCCGGCTGCTGGCGGATCGGGCTATCGCCACCTTCAACGTGCGTCGGGACAACATCGAGACGCCGCTGTCCAAGAATCCGATCCTGGTCACCGCGCTCAACTCGGTGATCGGCTACGATGCCGCCGCCGCCGTGGCCAAGAAAGCCTACCAGGGTGGCCGCCCGATCATCGACGTGGCCGAGGAGGAGACCGATCTTTCCCGCGAAGAGCTGAAACGTCTGCTCGACCCGGCCAAGCTGACCGAGGGTGGTATTCCCGAGTGAACGAATGCGACGCGCGCCACCTTTCGGGGTGGCGCACCGGGTTCAGCCGCCTGTAGGAGTGGGCTCGCTCGCGAAGGGCAGTAGCTGATACATTCATCTTCGGCTGACGTGGGCAGCGGGGCTTGGGCTTGCGCGTGCGTTGCGTCATGCCCGGCGATGGCCGCCGGCCAAAGATTCGCGAGCAGAGCTCGCTCCTACAGCAGATATGATCTGGCGTTGGTGGCGTGAAGGGGAGCGCTGCTGTTGCCGGCCAGAGTCAGCGTGTGGCTCATACCGGCGCTTCGCCGTGACGCTCCTTGGCCTCTTCGATGGTGTCGTCGGCGTCGCGGCGTTCCTCGGCGTCGGCGGCTTCCGGCTCGTTCTCGTCGGCCCGGCTGGGATCGTGACGCAGGGTGACCAGCATCGGGAAGTGATCCGAACCGACCTCTTCCAATCTGCGCATCGCCACCAGCGTGAACTGCTCGGAGACGAAGACGTGATCCAGCGGCCAGCGCAGGAACGGATACTTGGCGTGGAAGGTACTGTACTGACCGCGGCCGCGGCGTAGATCGAGCATGCCGCTGACCTTGCAGAACAGCTTGGTGGTGCGCGACCAGGCGACATCGTTGAGGTCTCCGGCCACCAGCGTCGCTCGCTTGTCACCGGCGATTGCTTCGCCCACCAGCAGCAGCTCGGCATCGCGCCACAGTGACTCGTCGCTCTCCGATGGCGCGGGCGGGCGCGGGTGCAGGGCATGCAGCCGTATGCGCTTGCCGCTTTCCAGGCGCACCCAGGCGTGGATCGAGGGGATGTCATCCTGGATCAGCCACTTCACTTCGACCTCTTCGAGCGGGAGGCGCGAATAGAGGTGCATGCCGTAGAGGTTGTCGAGCGGAATGCGCACCGCGTCGGGGAACTGTTCGCCCAGCGCTTCGTCGAGGCGGTCTCCCCACCAGCGGTCGGATTCCAGCGTCAGCAGCAGGTCGGGCCGGTGCTGCTCGACCTGAGAGATCAGCTTGTGTGCCTGGCGGTTGGGGGTGAGCACGTTGGAGACCAGCAGCGTGAGCTCGTGGCTGGCATCGCGCTCGCGTGCCTTGACCACCGCGCAGCGGGCCAGCGGGGTCCAGGGGTAGATGCGGGCCCACTGCACGCCGGCGGCGACCAGGCTGGCGCCGACGCCGCACCAGTGCCACCAGGCGTGGGGCTGACAGGCGAGCTGGAGCAGTGCCAGCGCGGTGGCGATACAGGCGATCTGCAGCAGGGGGAAGTCGAAACTTCTCACGCTCCAGTGCCGGATCCGCAGATAGGGCACCAGGGTCACGATCAGTACCAGGCAGCCCAGCAGCGTGAACAGGAGTTGCAAGGCGGAAATCCTCGGAAAAGAGCGGCGGGTGCCTCCAGCGTAGCAGAGGGCCGGGAACACACCGCCGTTTTCCGAGCGCAGGGAACGACGCCCGGCGCGGGGATCGCTGCCCGGCTCAGGTCTCGCTCACCGCCGCTGCCGGGCTGGCTACGTCGCTGGCTACATTGCTGGTTGCGGTCAGGCGCGGATGGGTGGCGAGATAGGCGTCCAGCGCCGCGACCTGGGCCGGCGTCATCGCCAGCCCCAGCTTGGTGCGTCGCCACAGGATGTCGTCACTGGTGCGGGCCCACTCGTGGTCGATCAGATAGTCGACCTCGGCGCGGGTCAGGCCGCCACCGAATTCTTCCCCCAGCGCCTCACGGCGGCTGACGCCGTCGAGGAAGCGAAGACACAGGCTGCCGTAGCTGGAGGCGAAGCGCTCTGCCCACGCCGCCGGCAGAAACGCGTAGTCGCGCTGGAGGCGGGCGGCGAACGCCTCGCGGCCATCGATGTCGCCCCCGGGCAGGGTGGCCTCGGCGGTCCAGGCCGCGCGCATCTGCGGCAGCAGCGGCTGCAGCTTGCGCAGGGCCGCTTCGGCGAGCTTGCGATAGGTGGTGATCTTGCCGCCGAAGATCGACAGCAGCGGGGCGCCGTGGGTGTCGAGGTCCAAGGTGTAGTCGCGGGTCATCGCCGAGGGGTTTTCCGACTCGTCGTCGCACAGCGGGCGCACCCCGGAGTAGGTGGCGATGACATCGTCGCGGCTGAGCTGACGCTGGAAATGGCCATTGAGTACCTCGAGCAGATAGCCGATCTCCTCCTCGCTGATACCGACGCAGGACGGATCGCCCTGATAGCGGCGGTCGGTGGTGCCGATCAGGCTGTAGTGCTGCTGGTAGGGCAGCACGAAGACGATACGCCCATCCTGATTCTGCAGGATGTAGGCGCGCTCGTCCTGGTTGAGCCGCGGTACGATCAGATGGCTGCCCTGGATCATGCGGATACCGTAGCGCGACTGGCGCTGGGCGCTGCCCTTGACGAAGGACTCGACCCACGGCCCGCTGGCGTTGACCAGTACCTTGCCGCGGACCTGACGGGTCTCGCCGGAGAGACGATCTTCCAGCGTCACCCGCCAGCCGCCATTCTCCTCGTTGGCCGCGCTGCAGCGCGTACGCAGGCGGATATCGGCGCCCTTGTCCTGGGCCTGGAGCGCGTTGAGCAGCACCAGACGGGCGTCGTCCACCCAGCAGTCGGAGTACTCGAAGCCGCGCTTGATCTCCGGCACGAGGGGGCCTTGGGCATCGAATGTCAGCCGCTTGGCGTTGGGCAGGCTGTCGCGGTGGCTGAGGTGATCATAGAGGAAGAGCCCGGCACGGATCATCCAGGCGGGGCGCAGGTGCGGCTGGTGGGGCAGAATGAAGCGCATCGGCCAGACGATATGCGGTGCCTTGCGCAGCATCACCTCGCGCTCGCGCAACGCCTCGCGCACCAGTCGGAACTCGCGGTGTTCGAGATAGCGCAGACCGCCATGGATCAGCTTGCTGCTGGCGGAAGAGGTCGCGCTGGCCAAGTCGGCCTGCTCGCACAGCAGCACCGACAGGCCGCGGCCAGCGGCATCGTTGGCGATACCGGTGCCATTGATGCCGCCGCCCACGACGATCATGTCGTAGGTCTTGTCTTGCGCCACCGTGCTCATGCCGTCTCCCCCGTGTCGTGTGAGATGTGTTTTCGAAAACGAAAATAGACCAATCATTTTCGAACATCAATAGGCGGTATCTGTTTTCGCGGTGAAAATCGGCGCTGAGGGCGGGGGCATGAGTCGCTGACTCGCCGCTCGCCTCGGATGGTCGAATCGCGGGACGCCGTGCCGCGGCGTCGGCGGTGAGCCTGGCCGTCCCGTGGTGGCGTCTCGAGATGGCGTCCAGCGGGGCGGAACAAGGCGGGCTAGCACAGCGGGGCTAGAACAGGGGGCAGAAGATAGGCCGGTGCCGTGACGCCGCCCCGAACCGGGGGTGGGGCGGTGGGAGCAGAGCAGGCCGCGTGTCCGGCGCCGGCTCAGTGCGCTGTGGCTCAGTTCTCGCTGGCCTGGGCCGCCGCCGCTTCGCCGGCCACATGCAGTTCGACGCCGTGCTCGTGCATCAGGCGGACCAGGGTATCCGGCGGCTGGCGGTCGGTGAAGAAGGCGTCGACCTGGCTCAGGTTGCCCTGGCGTACCACGGCGTTGCGCTGGAACTTGGAGTGATCGGCGGCGAGGTAGACCTGGCGCGAGTTGCGGATGATCGCCTGGGCCACGCGCACTTCCTGATAGTCGAACTCCAGCAGCGAGCCGTCGCGGTCGATACCGCTGATGCCGATGATGCCGTAGTCGACCTTGAACTGATTGATGAAGTCGATCGTCGCCTCGCCGATGATGCCGCCATCGCGAGAGCGCACCTGGCCGCCGGCGACGATGACGTTGAAGTCGGTCTTGTGCTGGAGGATGGCGGCGACGTTGAGATTGTTGGTGATCACCTCGAGACCGCTGTGCTGGCACAGCGCCTCGGCGATGAACTCGTTGCTGGTGCCGATGTTGATGAACAGGGAGGCCGAGTCGGGAATCTGGGTGACCAACAGCTCGGCAATGCGTCGCTTGGCCTCGAGATTGAGCGTCTTGCGCGTGTGGTAGGCGGTGTTGACGGTGCTCGATTCCAGCCCGGCGCCACCATGGACTCGGCGTACCGCGCCCTCTTCGGCGAGCTGGTTGAGGTCCCGGCGAATGGTCTGCGGGGTGACGTTGAACTCTGTTGCCAGCTGCTCGATGGCGGCGTAGCCCTGACGTTTGACCAGGGCGATGATGGCTTCGTGGCGGTCCTGCTGGGTCATGTTGGGTCCTGGGGCGGCTGGCGACACGGTGACAACGCCGCGGGCACAGGCTCGAGCGCGGCGTTGTCCTGCCATGGCCGGCGAGCTGCACGGCCGATGTTGTGATGCGAATATTATCAGAAGGTGCCGTTCACGCAGGCATAAAAGGGGCCCGAGACGGCTTCTACAGGGCCCTCCAGGGGTAGACCATGGTCTGGTATCTGTTCGCTTGGGGTGATTAAAGTCAGGGCAGACAACGGCTTGGCGAATTTTTTTACGCGCCAAGGGTTGCAATACTCTGCGGCATGGGTAGAATTCGCTTCCGTTGTCACGGCGAGGCAGGCCGGATGACTTCGGTGCAAAGTCAGCTAAATCAGTTTGGCGGCAGCACCACAGCGACATCAGCAGGACCGTAGCTCAGTTGGTTAGAGCGCCACGTTGACATCGTGGAGGTCAGCGGTTCAAATCCGCTCGGTCCTACCAGTCGCTTCAAAGTGCCCTCAGTTTGCAGGACCGTAGCTCAGTTGGTTAGAGCGCCACGTTGACATCGTGGAGGTCAGCGGTTCAAATCCGCTCGGTCCTAC
>NZ_JAFLEN020000001.1:548949-597683 GCF_017306975.2 Salinicola sp. DM10 | reverse complement strand
CATCTCGAAACCCCAGGCTCTTGGCCTGGGGTTTTTCGTTAGTATCGTCTGTCTGCCTTTACCCTTCGTCCCTTCGTCCCTTCGCGCTTGTGGTGGCGCTTTTTGCTGCTGCTTGTGCTCTCCCCACGCCTGCGCGATCTGAGTCTTCCCTGCAGCATCGGCTATGTCATTTTTCGAAAAGACGAGCTTTTCGGAAGCCAACAAAAATAGCGACTTTAGTCGTAATAAAAGGGCGGTTTCACTCTCGTCCAATGGTCGCTGATACTAAGGTTCAATGTCGTAAAAGTCCTTTATAATCATGGTTTAAGAGATTATTTCTCGGGCGCGTCGGGCGCACCCTATGGCTTTTTCGAATGGGTGTTTTACGATGCTCGGAAAAGAAAACAAAGGGGTTCCCCGGCCGATGTCATTACAACTCGAAGACGTGACGTTGAAGGTGCGCGGCGAGACTTATATCGACGAGGCCAATCTGCAGCTCGACAGCGGCTCGTTCAACGTCCTGCTTGGCCATACCCTGGCCGGCAAGACCACCCTGATGCGCCTGATGGCGGGGCTGGATACGCCCAGCCGCGGGCGGGTATGGCTGGGCGGCCGCGACATGACCGATGTGCCGGTGCGCCAGCGCAACGTATCGATGGTGTATCAGCAATTCATAAATTATCCCACCCTGAGCGTGTTCGACAATATCGCCTCGCCGCTCAAGCAGGCCAAGGTGGCGCGGGCCGAGATCCAGCGCCGGGTCGAGGAGACCGCCCACATGCTGGGGATCGGCCATCTGCTCGGACGCTATCCGCAGGCGCTCTCCGGCGGCCAGCAGCAGCGCACGGCGATGGCGCGGGCGCTGGTCAAGGACGCCGACCTGGTGCTATTCGACGAGCCGCTGGTCAACCTCGACTACAAACTGCGCGAGTCGCTGCGGGTGGAGATGCGCAAGCTGTTCGCGTCGCGCGACACCGTGGCGGTCTACGCCACGACCGAACCCGCCGAAGCGCTTGCGCTGGGTGGCACCACGGTGCTGCTCAAGGAGGGGCGCATCGTCCAGAGCGGCCCCAGCGGTGAGGTCTATCGCCAGCCCCGCAACATGGAGGCGGCGAGCCTGTTCGGCGAGCCGCCGATCAACCTGCTGGCAGCCGAAGTCACCGCGGGGGAGTGTCGTATCGGCCGCCAGCGGCTGCCGCTGCCGGCGGCCTGGCAGCATCTCGAGGAGGGGCACTATCGCCTTGGCGTGCGGCCGCACCACGTCTCCCTGGCGCCGGTGGCCACGGGGGAGACGCTGTGCCTGCCGGTACAGGTGCGGGTGGCCGAGATCGGCGGTTCCGAGACCTTCCTGCATATGACCCACGACGAGATCGATCTGGTCGCACATCTGGGCGGTATCCACGAGCTGGCAGTGGATCAGGCGCTGGAGATACATCTGCCGTGCGCCGAGATGTTCGTGTTCGAGCCGGACGGGGAGCTGTTGCTCTCGCCGGTGTTCCCTGCCACTGCGGCGTGCGCCTGAGGAGACGATCATGGCAGAGATTCGCTTGGCCCAGCTGGCGCACAGCTATCAGGACAATCCGAGCGCGCCCGAGGATTACGCCCTGCGGCGGATGGAGCACGTGTGGGAGCAGGGCGGGGCCTACGCGCTGCTGGGGCCCTCCGGATGCGGCAAGAGCACGCTGCTCAACATCATGTCCGGGCTGCTGGCGCCCTCCGAGGGTGAGGTGCTGTTCGACGGCAAGGCGGTCAATGCGCTGAGCCCGCAGCAGCGCAACATTGCCCAGGTTTTTCAGTTCCCGGTGGTCTACGACACCATGACGGTGTTCGACAACCTGGCGTTCCCGCTGCGCAACCAGGGCAAGCCGAAGGCGACCGTGGAGGCGCGCGTGCGCGAGGTGGCGGCGGCGCTGGAGATCGAGCCGCTGCTGGCGCGCAAGGCGCGCAATCTCACCGCGGACGAGAAGCAGAAAGTATCGATGGGGCGCGGACTGGTGCGCGATGACGTCGCCGCGATCCTGTTCGACGAGCCGCTCACGGTGATCGATCCGCAGCTCAAGTGGCGCCTGCGCCGCAAGCTCAAGGAGATCCATCAGCGCTTCAACGTGACCATGGTCTACGTCACCCACGATCAGCTCGAGGCGGCCACCTTCGCCGACAAGATCGCGGTGATGTACGGCGGCCAGATCGTACAGTTCGGCACCCCGCGCGAACTGTTCGAGACGCCGCGCCACACCTTCGTCGGCTACTTCATCGGCAGCCCCGGGATGAACCTGCTCGAGCTGGAGGTCGTGGCGGGGCGCGCTTGCTGTCACGGCATCGAGCTGGCGCTGCCCGAGGCGTGGCACGCGCGCCTGGCAGCGCAGGAGGGCGCACGTCTGCAGCTGGGCATCCGCCCGGAGTTCGTCGAGCTGGTGCCGGCTGACGAGGCGACCCTGACCGGGCGCGTCGATCTGATCCAGGATCAGGGCTCGTTCAAGATCGTCGACGTGGCGCTCACCGCTGACCCGGCCCAGCTCATCAAGGTGCGGGTCGACGAGTACACGAGCCTCGCCGAGGAGGCGTTGGGGCTGCATCTGCCCGAGGCGTGGATGCGCTTCTACGCCAACGACCTGCTGCTGGAGATCTCCGATGAAGCCGTATAACAACAAGGCGTGGTGGCTGGTATTGCCGGTCTTCGTGCTGGTCGCCTTCAGCGCGATCATTCCGATGATGACGGTGGTCAACTACTCGGTGCAGGACATCTTCGACCCGAGCACGCGCTACTTCGTCGGCACCGAGTGGTATCGCGAGATTCTCAGCGACCCGCGCCTGCACGATTCGCTGTTGCGTCAGTTCATCTACTCCTTCTGCGTGCTGGCGATCGAGATACCGCTGGGCATCATCGTGGCGCTGTCGATGCCACGGCGCGGCCTCGGCGTCCCGGTCAGCTTGATTCTGCTGGCGCTACCGCTGCTGGTGCCGTGGAACGTGGTGGGTACCATCTGGCAGATCATCGGGCGCGAGGACATCGGCCTCTACGGGTCGCTGCTCAACGGCCTGGGGATCGACTACAACTACGCCTCCAGCCCGCGGGATGCGTGGATCACGGTGCTGATCATGGATGTCTGGCACTGGACCTCGCTGGTGGCGCTGCTGTGCTACTCGGGGCTGCGCTCGATCCCCGACGTCTACTATCAGGCCGCGCGCATCGACCGCGCCTCCGCCTGGGCGGTATTCCGCTACATCCAGCTGCCCAAGCTCAAGAACGTGCTGCTGATCGCGGTGATGCTGCGCTTCATGGACAGCTTCATGATCTACACCGAGCCTTTCGTGCTCACCGGCGGCGGGCCGGGTACGGCGACCACTTTCCTCAGCCAGACCCTGACCCAGATGGCGCTGGGGCAGTTCGATCTGGGCCGGGCAGCGGCGTTCTCTTTGATCTACTTCCTGATCATCCTGCTGGTGACCTGGGTGTTCTATACCGCCATGACCCACAACGACGACAAGGGGTGAGACGCCATGCACGTACGCAAGAGTCTGGTGATGCTGCTCTATCTGGTGTTCATCCTGGTGCCGATCTATTGGCTGATCAACATGTCGCTGAAGTCGAACCAGGAGATCCTGGGCGGGCTGACGCTGTGGCCGGTGGCGCCGACGCTGGACAACTATCGCGTCATCTTCACCGAGCCGAGCTGGTACACCAGCTATCTCAACTCGCTCACCTATGTGTCGATGAACATGGCGATCTCGCTGCTGGTGGCGCTGCCGGCGGCCTACGCCTTCTCGCGCTACCGCTTTCTCGGCGACAAGCACATGTTCTTCTGGCTGCTGACCAACCGCATGGCGCCGCCGGCGGTATTTCTGCTGCCGTTCTTCCAGCTCTACTCCGCGGTGGGGCTGTTCGATACCCCGATCGCAGTGGCGCTGGCCCACTGTCTGTTCAATGTGCCGCTGGCGGTGTGGATTCTCGAGGGGTTCATGTCCGGGGTGCCCAAGGAGATCGACGAGACCGCCTATATCGATGGCTACAGCTTCCCGCGCTTCTTCGTCTTCATCTTCATTCCGATGATCCGTCCGGGGATCGGCGTGACGGCCTTCTTCTGCTTTATGTTTTCGTGGGTCGAGCTGCTGCTGGCACGCACCCTCACCTCGGTCGACGCCAAGCCGATCGTGGCGCAGATGACGCGCACGGTCTCCGCCTCCGGGATCGACTGGGGCGTGCTGGCGGCCGCTGGCGTGGTCGCGCTGCTGCCGGGCATCGCGGTGATCTACTTCGTGCGCAACCATGTGGCCAAGGGCTTCGCCCTGGGGCGGGTGTGAGACATGGCATTCGATTCGATCCCTCGTGCTAGGAGGAAACGCTGATGAGCTGGATGGCCTGGACGCTGCCGACGGCGTCGTTCTTCGTGATCATCGCGCTGATACTGGTGGGGATGTCGGTCTGGCAGACGGTGTCGCCAGGACACCAGCGCAAGGGATTCCTGCCGATCTCCACCACCCGTGGCGATCGCCTGTTCATCGGTCTGCTGGCCGCCGCCTATGCCCATCTGCTGGCACTGGCGCTGACCGGCTGGCCGCTGTGGATCGTCACGCTGGTGTGCGTGGCGGGACTGATCGCACTGCTGAAATGGGGGTGAGACACCGCAAAACCGAGCTGGACGTCACCGGAGCACTCGCTGACGGAGTCACGCGCGGCCGTGGGTCGCCGCCTCCGTCAGGGCGCAGAACCACACAAAAACCGAGGTAACGCTATGTTCAGACAAGCCCACGCCAGCTATCGGCCGCTCACGCTCGGCCTGCTGAGCCTGATACTCGCCAGCGGTGCGGCCCAGGCCGACCAGTACCAGGATGCGGCCAAGCGCTGGCTGCAGGATGAATTCACCCCCTCGACCCTGAGCCCCGAGCAGCAGATGGCGGAGCTGCAGTGGTTCATCGACGCGGCCAAGCCGTTCCGCGGCATGCAGATCAATGTGGTATCGGAGACGCTGACCACCCACAAGTACGAGTCCGAGGTGCTGGCCAAGGCGTTCAGCGAGATCACCGGGATTCAACTGCATCACGATCTGCTGCAGGAGGGCGACGTGATCGAGAAGTTGCAGACCCAGATGCAGTCGGGGCGCAACATCTACGATGGCTATGTCAACGACTCCGATCTGATCGGCACCCACTCGCGCTACGGCAAGGTGGTCCCGATCTCCGACATGATCAAGGGCGATGCCGCCGCGGTGACCTCGCCGACGCTGGATCTCGACGACTTCATCGGGCTTTCGTTCACCACCGGCCCGGACGGCAAGATCTATCAGCTGCCCGACCAGCAGTTCGCCAACCTCTACTGGTTCCGCGCCGACTGGTTCGATAATCCCGATCTCAAGGCCAAGTTCAAGCAGAAGTACGGCTACGAACTCGGCGTGCCGGTCAACTGGTCGGCCTATGAGGACATCGCCAACTTCTTCACCAACGACGTCAAGGAGATCGACGGCAAACGCGTCTACGGCCACATGGACTACGGCAAGAAGGATCCGTCGCTGGGCTGGCGCTTCACCGATGCCTGGTTCTCGATGGCCGGCGAGGGCGACAAGGGCCTGCCCAACGGGCTGCCGGTCGACGAATGGGGCATTCGGGTCGAGAACTGTCACCCGGTGGGGTCGAGCATGTCGCGGGGCGGCGGCACCAACAGCCCGGCGGCGGTCTTTGCCACCCAGAAATATATCGACTGGCTGCACGCCTATGCGCCGCCGGAAGCGCAGGGCATGACCTTCTCCGAAGCCGGCCCGGTGCCCGCCCAGGGCAGCGTGGCGCAGCAGATCTTCTGGTACACCGCCTTCACCGCCGACATGACCAAGCCTGGGCTGCCGGTGGTCAACGCCGATGGCACGCCCAAGTGGCGTATGGCGCCGTCGCCGGTGGGGCCGTACTGGGAGAAGGGCATGAAGAAGGGCTACCAGGACGTGGGTTCTTGGACCTTCATGAAGTCGACCCCGGAGAAGAATCGTCTGGCCGCCTGGCTCTACGCTCAGTTCGTGACCTCCAAGACGGTCTCGCTGAAGAAGACGCTGGTGGGCCTGACCCCGATTCGCGAGTCCGACATCCAGTCCCAGGCGATGACCGACGCCGCGCCCAAGCTGGGCGGGCTGGTGGAGTTCTATCGTAGCCCGGCACGGCTGGAGTGGTCGCCGACCGGGACCAACGTGCCCGACTATCCGAAACTGGCGCAGCTGTGGTGGCAGTACATCTCGCGTGCGGTCAGCGGCGAGACCAGCGTGCAGAACGCGCTCGATGGCCTGGCCGATGCCCAGGACCGGATCATGGAGCGTCTCGAACGCGCCAATGTTCAGCCGCAGTGCGGGCCCAAGCTCAACGAGCCGCGCGATGCACAATACTGGCTCGACCAGCCGGGCGCGCCCAAGCCCAAGCTCGAGAACGAGAAGCCGCAGGGCAAGACCGTTCCCTACGCCGAGATGGTCAAGTCGTGGCAGGAGAGTTGAGGCAGGAGAGTTGAGGCAGGAGAGTCGAAAGTGGAAAACGGTCGCTGACCACGACCAGCAGCGCTATCATGGCCCGCCCATCCCGGCGGGCCTTTTCGTGTGCCTTGCCGCTGCCTTCCCTGGCCGGGTATCTGCAGCTGCGGCCGCGGGTTCGGCTTGTGCATGGAGCTTCAGTGAATGTTGGCTCTTCGCGCAGCACGTCCTGCGTCGATGCCGGCCCAAGAGGAGAGTCGTCGATGCGCTACCAGCCGCTGTTCGAACATGTTCACCGCCTGCCCAGCATTCCTGGTGTAGTCGCCGAGCTGATCGCCAGTCTCGACGACGATCGCGCCAGCATTCAGCAGGTGTCGGCCAATATCCGCAAGGATCCGGGGCTCAGTCTCAAGCTGCTGCGTGCGGCCAATTCGGTACGCTACGGGGTCGGGCGCAACGTCGCCTCGATCGACGATGCGATCCTGCTGCTGGGATTCGAGCGCGTGCGCACGTTGGTGATCGCCTCGGGCATGGTCGGGGTGATCGAGCACGTACCGGGGCTGGATCGGCGCGCCTTCTGGAAGAGATCGTTCACGGTCGCCAATCTGGCCCGCGCGATCGTGCGCCACAGCCGGGTCGGCGGGCTGTCGCCGGAGACCGCTTTCACCTGCGGCATCCTGCATCACGTCGGCTCGGCGCTGATGCATATCGCGCACCCCGAGGTGATGGCGCGCATCGACTCGCTGGTGGCCCAGGGCGCACCGCGCAGCGAGCTGGAGTCGAGCCAGTTCGGTTACACCTTCAGCGAGGTGGGGGCGGAGCTGGGGCGGCGCTGGCGTTTTCCCGAGACCATCTGCCGCGCGCTGACCTATCAGAGCGCGCCGCTGGAGGCCGAGCCGTTCTCGCCCTACGCCGCCGCGGTGCACCTGGCTATCGGTATCGATCGCGACGTCGCCAACGGCCAGCGCGAAGAGCATGCCCTGGGCGAGATGCCGCGGGACGTGCGCCGGCCGCTCGCCCTCGATCTGCTGGCGCTCTACGAAGAGAGCGTGTCGAGCCTGCGCGGCGATGACGAGCTCGATGTGTTTCTGGGCAAGGCCTGAAGGCCCGTCCCCGGCATCATCGCCGGCCTGTCCGGGCGCTCAGCCGTCCAGATCGCTCGCTTCGACGAAGACCCGGCACAGACTTTCGATCCCGGCCTGATCCGCGGCGCTGAAGCGTGCCGCCTGGGGGCTGTCGATATCGAGAACGCCCCATAGCCTATCCGCGACCACGATGGGAACTACCAGCTCCGAGCGCGAGGCGGCGTCGCAGGCGATATGGTCCGCCACGGCGTGGACATCGTCGACGCGCTGGGTGGTGCGCGAACGCGCCGCGGCGCCGCATACGCCGCGGCTGAAGGGGATCGGGTTGCACGCCGGCTGGCCCTGGAACGGTCCCAGCACCAGGGTTTCCGGCTGGCGCTGCAGGTAGAAGCCGACCCAGTTGAGCGCGTCGAGGGCGTGCATCAGGAAGGCGCTGGTCTGGGCGGCATTGGTGAGCCAGTCGCGGGTGTCGAGCAGGGCGTGCAGTTGGCGCGCCAGGCTGGCGTAGTCGGTATCGGTTCGAGCGGACATGGGCAAAAGCGCTCCTGGAAGTGGATGAAGGCGTCGGCGGGCCGGATGCGGCGCCCCAACGAAAGAACCAGCGCCGGGGCGCTGGTTCTCAGATGGCGTTCGCGGGGGTCATTTCCAACCGGGAACGGCACCGCCCTTGAACATGTCTTCGGCTTTCTGCTCGACCGCGTCGGACTGGTAGGCCTTGACCAGCTCCTGTACCGCCTTGTCATTCTGGTGGCCATCGCGCACCACGATCAGATTGACGTAGGGCGACTCTGCCCCCTCCTTGATCAGCGCGTCGTCCAGCGTCAGGCCGGCCGGCTGGGTGAAGGTCGAGTTGATGAACGCCATGTCGACGTCCGGCAGCACGCGCGGCATCTGCGCGGCCTCGATCTCCTTGAACGAGTAGTCGTGCGGGTTGTCGACGATATCGATCGGGGTGGCCTCGAGATTGCTCGGGTCGTCGAGTTTGATCAGCCCCTTGTTGTGCATGAGGATCAGCGCCCGGCCTTCGTTGGTGGGGTCGTTGGGCAGGGCGATGGTGGCACCGTCGGGCAGCTCGTCGATGCTGTCGTACTTGGCCGAGTAGGCGCCGATCGGATAGACGAAGGTCTTGCCGGCGATGGCGAAGTCGTAGCCGCGGTCCTTCATCATCGCACGCAGGTAGGGCTCGTGCTGATAGGCGTTGGCATCCAGGCTGCCGTCG
The DNA here is from genome assembly GCF_017306975.2 of Salinicola sp. DM10. Classification (NCBI taxonomy): domain Bacteria; kingdom Pseudomonadati; phylum Pseudomonadota; class Gammaproteobacteria; order Oceanospirillales; family Halomonadaceae; genus Salinicola; species Salinicola sp. DM10. The sequence continues at coordinate 588,960 of NZ_JAFLEN020000001.1, read as the reverse complement.
GCCAGCGCCGCGTTGGGGGTGACGTAGTCGGTGAACTCGACGATCTCGACGTCGAGTCCGTACTTCTCCTTGGCGACCTGCTTGGCGGCCTGCATGACATCGCTTTCCGGACCGGCCATGGTGCCGACCTTGATGGTGTCGTCAGCCGCGTGAGCGGTACCGGTGATCAGCCCCAGGCCGAGAACGGTGGCGCCGAGCGCGCGCGTGAGTGAAATCGGCATTGACGAAACTCTCCCTGATCGATGAAGCGAATGGCGGCCGGCAGCCCGGCCGCACGTTACCAAAACAATATAACGGAATAACCACCATCTTGGTAATGCATTCTGGTTATGAAGGCCGATCAAGAGCGTGGATCATGCGGGGCCTACTTATGATCGCTCTTGCGCACCAGGTAGTCGCCCAAGCTCTGGAACAGCTGCACCATCACCACCAGCACCACCACGGTGATCAGCATCACGGTGGGGTTGAAGCGGTTGTAGCCGTAGCGGATACCGAGATCGCCGAGGCCGCCGCCGCCCACAGCGCCGGCCATGGCGGAGTAGCTGACCAGGGCGACCACGGTGATGGTGAGACCGTTGATGATGCCGCCACGGGCCTCCGGCAGTAGCACTTTGAGGATGATCTGCATCGGCGTGGCGCCCATCGACTGCGCCGCCTCGACCAGCCCCGGCGAGACCTCGTTGAGCGCGCCTTCGACCAGGCGGGCGACGAACGGGATAGCGGCGATGGTCAGCGGCACGGCGGCGGCATTGGTGCCGATCGAGCTGCCCACGATCATCCGCGTGAAGGGGATGATCGCCACCAGCAGAATGATGAACGGGATCGAGCGGCCGACGTTGGTGATCACCCCGAGCAGGCCGTTGATCACCGGCTGAGCCAGGATCTGGCGTGGCCGGGTGACGTAGAGCAGCACCCCCAGCGGCACCCCGAGCAGGGCGGCGATCAGGCTGGAGACCGCCACCATGTAGAGCGTCTCCAGGGTGGATTGCCAGACGAGATCAATCAGTGCGCTGGACATGGCCGAGCACCTCCACATGCAAATCGAAGGATTCGAGCGTGGCGAGCGCCTGGCGTGTCTGCTCGGCACTGCCCATCAGTTCGGCGATCATCAGCCCCAGGGTGCGGCCCTGGATCGATTCCACCTTGGCCTGCAGGATACTGACGTCGATGCCGTGCTCACGCGCCAGCCGGGAGATCAGCGGGGTCGAGACGCTGTCGCCGGAGAAGGTCAGGCGTACCACCGGGTGGGTGTGCGCGCCGGCCTCGGATTCCAACCGCTCGACCAGCGCCTGGGGCGGTTCGAGTTCGAGAAAGTCGTTGAGGAACTCGCGCCCCAGTCGGGTCGCCGGGGCGGTGAAGAAATCGCCGACGTCGGCTTCCTCGACCAGGCGCCCGTCGGAGATCAGCCCGACCCGATGACAGATGCTCTTGACCACCTCCATCTCGTGAGTGATCAGCAGGATCGTCAGCCCCAGCTGCTGGTTGATCTCCTGCAGCAGCGACAGGATCGAGGTGGTGGTCTGCGGGTCGAGGGCCGAGGTCGCCTCGTCGCACAGCAGTACCTTGGGCCGGCTGGCCAGGGCGCGGGCGATCGCCACGCGCTGCTTCTGGCCGCCGGATAGCTCGGCCGGATACTGGCGTGCCTTGTCGGCCAGCCCGGTGAGTTCGAGCAGCGGCATGACCCGCTCGCGGATCGCCCCGCGCGACTCGCGCATCAACTCCAGCGGCAGCGCCACGTTGTCGTAGACGCTGCGGTTGGTCAGCAGGTTGAAATGCTGGAAGATCATCCCGCACTGATGGCGCGCCTGGCGCAGCTGGGCCGGATTCAGCGCGGTCAGCTCCTGGCCGTCGACGAAGACGCGCCCGGCGCTGGGGCGCTCGAGCAGGTTGACGCAGCGGATCAGGGTCGATTTGCCGGCGCCCGAGAGCCCGATGACACCGTGGATGGTGCCCTTGGGCACGGTCAGATCGATATCCTCGAGTGCCTGCACCGCGCGGCCGCCGCTGCCGTAGGTCTTGGAAACCCGTTCAAGTGTGATCATGAAACGTATCGCTACCCTGGGGGCGTGCATATGAAGGCGTAAGACGCCGCAGGGCGTGGCGCGAGCGCGGCCCCGGCGTCGACGAAGCGCGCTAGTATACTGATCGGGGCAGGGCAGGGCGACAGTCGTGGGTTGGCCGCCAGGCGCGGATCACACCTGCTACGGCCGCGGCAGCAGGCCGCCGAGCACGATGCGCTGGACGTTGTCGACGCTGGCGGCGAAGAACGCCGGATCGCTGAGATCCCGATCGGAGATGGCCTGAATCTGTACCGCGAAATCGGCGTAGTGTTGGGTGGTGCTCCACAGCAGGTAGATGAGGTGATAGGGGTCGACCGGGGCGAGTTGGCCGCTGTCGATCCACTGCTGCACCGCGCGGGCCTTGTCGGCCATCAGGCTGCGCTGTTCGGCCAGCACCTTGCCCAGTAGCGGCGCACCCTGGATCACCTCCAGGCAGTAGAGACGCGATGCCTGTGGCTGATCGCGTGCGAGTTCCAGCTTCTGCTGGATATAGCGGCGGATGGCGATTTCCGGCGGCGTCTCGGCACAGATCAGATCCATCGGCACTTGCCAGCAGCTCAGGATACGCTCGAACACTGCGAGGTAGAGTGTCTCCTTGCTGGCGTAGTGGTAGAGCAGGTTGGTCTTGGAGACGCCGGCAAGCTCGGCGATGGCGTCGAGACTGGCGCCATGCAGGCCGAACTGGGAAAACAGCGACAGCGCCGCGTCGAGGATCGTCTGGCGCCGTGCTTCGCTGGCGCGCGCTCGCGCTGTGGCCGGTCGAGGAGAGCTGGTCATGGGCTGTAACGCTGACTCATGGCTATCGTTCATTACATTTGTCACAGCAGCAGGGCTGCGCAGGCGTTACAGCAGCAGGGCTGCACAGGCGTCACAGCAGCGGAGCTTAGGGCGAACGGATGTGGCGGCGTAACGAGCCGTCTCTGCGCTGCCGGTCTCCCTTGGGGCTGGACCAGATCACGCGGGCGGTCGTGATCACGCGGGCGACCATGCATGCGGGCAACAATAGTAGGCAGGCCGCGCGATGGGCGTCAATGTCGCGCATGCGCTCGCGTGCTACCCTACGCAGCGCTCTGGGCGGGTCTGGCAAGCGAGCTGTCGGGCTGGGGTTTTCCGCCCGACTGACTCTCGACTGCTGGCTCAAACGTGAAAAGGAGATCGCTGCGATGTTTACCGGGATCGTTCAGGATATGGGGACCGTGGTCGCCATCGAACCACGCGAGCAGTTGCACACCCATGTGGTGGCGATGTCACCGGCGCTGCGTGAAGGGCTGGCGCTGGGCGCGTCGGTGGCCCACAACGGCTGCTGCCTGTCGGTCACCGCGATCGACGGCGAGCACGTCAGTTTCGATCTGATGCGCGAGACCCTGCGTCTGACCAATCTCGGCGCGCTCAAGGTGGGGGATCGGGTCAACCTGGAGCGTGCCGCACGCTTCGGTGACGAGATCGGTGGCCATGCCATGTCCGGGCATATCATGGGCATGGCGCGGCTGACCGAGATCGACGAGGCGCCCAACAATCGGCGGCTGTGGTTCGCGCTGCCGGCGGGGCTCGAACGCTTCGTGTTCGACAAGGGCTATATCGGTATCGACGGCATCAGTCTGACCATCGGCGAGGTGCGCGGCGAGCGCTTCTGCGTCAATCTGATCCCGGAGACGCTGGCGCGTACCACCATCGGTGAGCGCCTGCCCGGCGATCTGGTCAATATCGAGATCGACCCGCAGACCCAGGCGATCGTCGAGACGGTGGAGCGCGTGCTGGCCGCTCGGGGCTAGTTTGGCCACCTTGCGTCCGTGTGGCGGCACATGGGTCGCGTCGCTGCGGCGGCTTGGGTAACATAAGCGCCTTTGTGCCTCGTCTTCTGGCGTGTGCTGTGGTCAGCGCCAGAATGTCAGTACGAGAACGTCAGCACTAGGGTTTGTACGAAAAGTCAGCGAGCGAAGGGAAGACAAGGCAAAAATCGGCGAAAACGCGGAGTTTACGGGGTGTAAATGAGCATTTTGAGCCGATTTTTAACGCCGTATTGCCGAGCGCAGGTAGTTTTCGTACAAAGCCTAGAGGGGCGGTGCCCGAGAGTCAGCCGAGCGGGTACCCTCACCAGGATGCGCCGATTCCGGCCAATGGAGTTTCTTTAGATGAGCAGTATCTACGGCGACTATATCAAGTCGGTCATCCGTACCGTGCCGGACTGGCCCCAGCCCGGCGTGAACTTTCGTGACATCACGCCGCTTCTGCAGAACAGCGCCGCCTTCCGCAAGCTGATCGACAGCTTCGTGCACCGCTATCAGGAACTCGAGGTCGATGCCATTGCCGCAGTCGACGCGCGCGGTTTCATCGTCGGGGCGCCGCTGGCCTACGAGCTGGGCTGCAGCTTCGTGCCGGTACGCAAGAAGGGCAAGCTGCCGTTCAAGACGATCAGCGAGACCTACTCACTGGAGTACGGTGAATCCACCGTCGAGCTGCACTCGGATGCCTTCCGCGAGCATGATCGTATCGTGATCATCGACGATCTGATCGCCACCGGCGGCACCATGCTGGCCGCGGCGTCGCTGATCACCCGCAGCGGTGGGCATATCGTCGAACTGGCGTCGATTCTCGATCTGCCCGAGCTTGGCGGTTCGGCCAAGATTCGCGAGGCGGGCTACAGCGTCTTCTCCGTGTGCAGCTTCAACGAAGACGAGTGATTCACGCCGCCGCCGATCACCGGCGGCGCCGCCATCATCGGGTGGAAAAAGAGCATGAGCGCCAATCGTTATCATCAGCTGTTCACGATCTCCTGGGATCAACTCCACCGGGACGTGCGCACGCTCTGCCACCATCTGGTCGAGCGTGACTTCAAGGGCATCGTCGCGATCACTCGTGGTGGGCTGATTCCCGCTGCCCTGATTGCGCGCGAGCTCAACGTGCGCCTGATCGACACGGTGTGCATCAAGAGCTACGACGAGCAGTCCCAGGGCGAACTCGACGTGATGAAAGGGGTCGAGCACGACGGCGAAGGCTGGCTATTGGTGGATGACCTGGTCGACACCGGCAAGACCGCGCGGGCGGTACGCGAGATGCTGCCCAAGGCGCATTTCGTCACGATCTATGCCAAGCCGGAAGGGCGGCCGCTGGTCGATCAGTATCTCACCGAGGTCGCGCAGGACTGCTGGATCCAGTTCCCCTGGGACCTGGGTCATGCCTACGTCGAGCCGCTGGTCGATCAGGTGCGCACGCCCAAGCCGTGAGCGCGGCGTTTGCCAGTGGCACTAGCTTCCACCGTTTTCCTTTAGGCTTTTCCTTACGCCTTCCATTAGCCCACGGAGACACCGGCATGCCTGCGAAAACGCCGCTGCCCGACAGCTGGAACGCCCAGTTGGGGGCGGAGTTCGACGCTGACTACATGCACCAGCTGCGCGCCTTTCTGGCGGCCGAAAAGGCGGCGCACAAGGTGATCTATCCGCATTCCTCGCACTGGTTTCGCGCCTTCGAGCTGACCCCGCTGTCGCAGGTCAAGGTGGTGATCCTGGGTCAGGACCCCTACCACGGTCCCAACCAGGCTCACGGCCTGTGCTTCTCGGTGCGTCCGGGCGTGCCCACGCCGCCGTCGCTGCAGAACATCTACAAGGAGCTGGCCCAGGACGTCGGCACCACGGCGGTTTCCCACGGCTTTCTCGAGCACTGGGCGCGCCAGGGCGTGCTGCTGCTCAACAGCGTTCTCACGGTGGAGCAGGGCAACGCCGGCTCCCACCGCAACCGTGGCTGGGAGCGCTTCACCGACCGTGCCATCCAGGTGGTCAACGAGCAGTGCGAGGGCGTGGTCTTCCTGCTCTGGGGCAGCTACGCCCAGAAGAAGGCCAGTTTCGTCGACCGCCAGCGCCATCTGGTGCTGCATTCGGTGCATCCGTCGCCGCTCTCCGCCCACCGCGGTTTCTTCGGTCAGCGCCACTTCTCCCAGGCCAATGCCTTCCTCGCCGCCCGCGGGCGCGACCCCATCGATTGGCAGCTGCCGACGACACCCGAGTGAGCGGCGGCGCTGGCTCAGGCCGGCGACGCGGATGATCCTCGCGGCGGACGCATGAGTTCGCGTCGCCGCGGGGTGGGCTTGTCGCGTACAATGGGTGGGTTTTTCAATGCTGACGAAGGCGCCTATTCATGAGTGTTCATCCCATCGCCCATCCGCTGGTTCAACATAAGCTCGGACTGATGCGGGCTGCCGATATCAGCACCAAGAGTTTTCGCGAACTGGCCTGCGAAGTGGCCAAGCTGCTGACCTACGAAGCGACCCAGAATCTGGAGCTGGAGCCGGCGACCATCGAGGGCTGGAACGGCGAGCCGATTGCGGTCGAGCAGATCAAGGGCAAGAAAGTCACCATCGTGCCCATTCTGCGCGCCGGTCTGGGCATGCTCGACGGCGTCACCGATCTCATTCCCAGTGCGCGCATCAGCGTGGTCGGTCTCTATCGCAATGAAGAGACCCTCGAGCCGGTGCCCTATTTCGAAAAGTTCGTGAGCGCCCTCGACGAACGTCTTGCGATCGTCATCGACCCCATGCTCGCCACCGGCGGCTCCATGGTAGCGACGCTGGACATGCTCAAGGCGCGTGGCTGCCAGCAGATCAAGGTGATCGTGCTGGTGGCGGCGCCGGAGGGTATCGAGCGCGTTCAACAGGCGCATCCCGAGGTCGAGATCTACACCGCGGCGGTCGACCAGAAGCTCGACGAGCACGGCTATATCGTGCCCGGGCTGGGTGACGCCGGCGACAAGATCTTCGGTACCCGGTGATCGCGACCGCCGAGATCACCGGCGTGGTGCTGGCCGGCGGTCGCGGACAGCGCATGGGCGGTGAGGACAAGGGTTGGGTGGAACTCGCCCAGCGCCCGCTGATCGAGCATGTGCTGGCGCGTCTGCGGCCGCAGGTCGGCGCACTGGTGATCAGTGCCAATCGCCATCTGTCACGCTACCGTGGCTTTGGCGTGCCGGTGGTCGAGGACGGCGTGCCCGATTTCCCCGGCCCGCTGGCCGGCGCGCACGCTGCCATGCGTGTCGCCACCACGCCCTGGCTGTTGCTGGCGCCGGTGGACACGCCCGAGTTGCCGCCCGATCTCTGCCGGCGGCTGGCTCAGGCGGCGGCGCAGGCCGATATCGTCGTGGTGCATGACGGTGAACGGCTGCAACCGTTGACGGCGCTGGTGCGTACCTCCCTCGAGGCGGATCTGGCACGCTGGCTGGAAAGCGGCGCGGGGCGGGTGCTCGACTTCTACCAGCGCCACCGCTGGTGCCAGGTCGACTTCACCGACCGCCGTGCCAGTTTTGCCAATCTCAATACGCCGCAGGAGCGCGAGCGCGCCGAACGCTCGCCCGGTGGTGACGGTGAGAGCGAGAGATGAGGGCGAGAGATGAGTGAGTCGCTAGCGGCCTGCGCCGGCGGGATTCCGCTGCTCGGCGTGGTGGCCTGGAGCGGTACCGGCAAGACCACGCTGCTCGAGGCGTTGCTACCGCGGCTGGCCGAGCATGGCTGGCCGGCGGCGGTGATCAAGCACGCCCACCACGCCTTCGACATCGATCAGCCCGGCAAGGATAGTCACCGCCTGCGCCAGGCCGGTGCGGCGCCCATGCTGGTGGCCTCCGGCAAGCGCTTTGCGCTGATGATGGAGACGCCGGGGCGCGACGAGCCGGACCTGCCCGCCCTGGTGCGCCAGGTGGCTGCCTTGCGTCCGGCGCTGATTCTGGTCGAGGGGTTCAAGCAGTGGCCGCTGCCCAAGCTCGAGCTCTATCGAGGCGAGCACGAGGAGTCGTTGCTGGCCAGTGATGACCCTTGGGTCGAGGCGGTGGCGCTCAAGCCGGCCAGTACCGTCGATGCGGCGCGTGAGCGCGTGCCGCCAGGGGTGGCGCTGCTCGATCTAGACGATCATGCGGCCATCCTGGCATGGATTCTGGCCTGGGCCGAGGCCCGCGCGCCGCGAGACGCCTCTTCGGGCTAACCGGCGTCCAAGGCGCGGGTTTCCGATCCGATCGCGAGGTGTGCTGCAAGGACCCTAGGCGCGGGCGTAACGCCGGGAAATTAACTATGCTGAGAGTTTCGGCGTAAGACTTTGAAAGCGAGGCGAATCCTGTCATGACCTTGACGCATCTCAACGCCCGTGGCGAGGCGCACATGGTCGACGTGGCCGATAAGCCGGAGAGCCGGCGAGAGGCGCGGGCGCGGGGCCGTATCCGTATGCAGCCGGCCACGCTGGCGCTGCTGACCGAGGGTGGCCTGCCCAAGGGCGACGTGCTGGCCACGGCGCGTATCGCCGGCATCCAGGCGGCCAAGCGCACGCATGAGCTGATTCCACTGTGCCACGCGCTGGCGCTATCGAAGGTGACGCTCGATTTCGAGCTCGACAGCACCCAGAACTGCGTCTGGGTCGAGGCGTTTTGCCGCCTCAATGGCCGCACCGGGGTCGAGATGGAGGCGCTCACTGCGGTATCGGTGGCGTGTCTGACGCTCTACGACATGTGCAAGGCGGTGGATAAGGCGATGATCATCGATAGCGTGCAGCTCGAGGAGAAGCGCGGCGGACGCTCCGGTGACTTCTCGCGCCAGGCGCAAGCGGCGGCCGATGCGCCACCGGCGCCGCTGGGAGAGCCCCCGGCGCACGGCGAGACGACGGCCGTGTCGGTGCGCTTCCTCGCCGAGTTGCGTGAGCGCCTGGGGGAAGAGCAGGCCGAGCTCGATCCGTCGCAGCTGGCGGCAGCCGACATCGCCGGGGTCAAGCGCGCGCTGATGGCGGCCGATCCGCGTTATGCGCTGCTCGCAGAAGGCCGGGTGCTGGCGGCGCGCAATCAGGTCATGGCCACCGACGCGACGCCGGTGGCGCCGGGGGACGAGATCGCCTTCTTTCCGCCGGTGACCGGCGGCTAGCGAGATGATCCAGGATGGCGAACAGCCCGGGGAGCAAGGTATGCAGATCGATATTCGCGTGCAGCAGGCAGCGTTCGATGCCGCCGCCATGCAGCAGCGCCTGACCGCCGGGCGCCGTGATATCGGCGCGCTGGTGAGCTTCACCGGTCTGGTTCGCGACATCAACGAGCGCCCCGATGTCGAAGCGCTGACCCTCGAACACTTCCCGGGCATGACCGAGCAGGCGCTCGAGTCTATCGCACGCGATGCCGGGGCGCGCTGGCCGCTCACGGGGGTCGGCGTGGTCCACCGGGTCGGTCGGCTGACGCCAGGGGATCCGATCGTGCTGGTGATGGTGACCAGCGCGCATCGGCGGGCGGCCTTCGAGGCCTGCGACTTCATCATGGATCGATTGAAGACGCGGGCGCCGTTTTGGAAGAAAGAGCACACGGCCAGTGGCGACTACTGGGTTTCTGAACGACAGAGCGACCATGACGATGCCGGTCGTTGGGAGCGAGCATGACAGCACTGATCGACGACTTCTCGCGCCGGGTACGCTACGTGCGCATCTCGGTCACCGATCGCTGCGATTTCCGCTGCGTCTACTGCATGAGCGAGGAGATGACCTTTTTGCCGCGGGCCCAGGTGCTCACCCTGGAGGAGCTCGAGCAGGTGGCGCGTGCGTTCACCGAGCTGGGCGTGGAGAAGATCCGCTTGACCGGCGGCGAGCCGCTGGTGCGTCAGGGTGTCGACGGCCTCGTCGAGCGGATCGGTGGCTTGCCGGGCCTGCGCGAACTGGCCATGACCACCAACGGGGCCAGCCTGCGCAAGCACGCCGTGGCGCTCAAGCGCGGCGGCCTGTCGCGGCTCAACATCAGCCTCGACTCTCTCGATCCCGAGCGTTTTCGTCGTCTCACCCGTACCGGCGATCTGGCCAAGGTGATCGACGGTATTCACGCCGCTCAGGATGCCGGCTTCGAGCGTATCAAGCTCAACGCGGTGGTTCTCAAGGGGCGTAACGACGACGAGATTCTCGACCTGGTCGACTTCGCCAGGGCGGAAGGGTTGGATATCAGCTTTATCGAAGAGATGCCGCTGGGGGATGTCTCCGATCACTCGCGCGGTGAGACCTTTTATTCCAGCGACGCTGTCCAGGCGCGGATCGAAACCCGGCATGCGCTGCTGCCTTCTGCCGAATCTTCGCTCGGTCCCTCGCGCTATTTTCGCATGCACGACAGCGACAGCCGAATCGGTTTCATCTCGCCCCATAGCCACAACTTCTGCAGCACCTGTAATCGTGTTCGGGTCACCGTGGAGGGGCGCTTGTTGCTCTGTCTGGGCAACGAGCACTCGGTCGATTTGCGCCACACGCTGCGCCGCTATCCCGGTGAACTCGAACCGTTGAAGGAGCAGATCGTGGCGGCCATGGCGCTCAAGCCGGAGCGACATCACTTCACTACCGATGGCGATGTGCAGGTCGTGAGGTTCATGAATATGACGGGTGGCTAATCGACTTCGCCACCCGGCACGAGTGTCGCCGATTATTAAAAGGTCTGCACTTTGTGCCGGCCTTTTTTTGATTTAAATCCTTGCCAAACTATGCCTCGGGAATATACTTTCTGAAAATGATTCGGCGCAAAGCCGGTAATGCGCATGGTAAGGAGGGACGATGTCCACGGAATCTTTGGAACGTATCGCGCGCAATAAAAATGTGGCGCGCGCCGCTGCTCGCCAGTTGAGCATGGAGCAACTGCACAAGTTGTCCGAAGTCATCAATGAAGTGATCGAGCAAAAACAGCATGAAGATCACCAGCGCCAGCAAGAAGAAGCCGACAAGCAGCGCAAGCTTGCCGAGATTCGTGAAGCGATGAACGATGCCGGGTTGTCGATGGACGACCTGGTCGGCGAACAGCCGCGCAAGCGGCGTGGACGTCCGCCCAAGAACGCCAGCAAAGCCTGATCGCTGGCCGGGACGATATCAGCCGATGCGAGCGGATGAAGTGAGAAGCTGGCGGGTGCGAGTAGCGAGGAGCTGTGGCGCGTTCGGGGCGATATCGAAAGGGCTTTGGCGCCCGGCGCCGCGCCCCTTGGTATACTGCTAGCGTTTGGATTCCGCAGGCAAAAGCCGTCGATTCAGCATCACGCCACCGCACATTGCCATGCCGGGGCGACAAGCTCCTTTCCGCCATCGCAGTAGCTTTCTTGTCCAGCCGAAACGCGCCGAGCTTGTGCCCGGCGCGTTTTTCGTGCGCCCAGGTGAACGCCTGAACGCCTGGAGAGAGCGGGTATTCAGCCGGAGGCCGTGCGCACCTCGTGTTCGGGCTGCGGATCCGCCGGCATCAGCTGCAGATGCAGCTCCGGCAGTTTGGCCAGATGTGCCTTCAGCCACTCGCTGAGCGGCGCGAACAGCTGCTGACGCAGCTGCAGCAGGGACTCCGCCGGGATGGCGTCGATGCGCTGATCGAGCCAGTCCGCCAGGGCCTCCTCGTCTAGGTCGAGTGCGCTCTCGCTGTCCCACAGTAGCCTGCCGATGCGCGTCCAGCCGGTTTCGGTCGGCAGCAGCGTGAGTGCGATCGACAGCGAGCTGGCAGCGCGGCGCGGCGTACTGGCTGCGCCGGGCCGGCCGGCGCGGGTGCGCGGCGAGAGCAGCGTCGGCTGCAGATGGAAGTGGCGGCGGGGGCTCAGCGTGCCGTTCTCCAGTGCCAGCAGGTCGCCGTTGACGACCCGCTCCGGCACCGCGATGCCGAGGGTTTCGGCGAGTTCGCGGTGGGCCTCCTGGTGCGTCAGCTCGCCGTGCACCGGCAGCAGCAGGCGTGGCTTGAGCCAGCCGTAGAGCTGGCGCAGCTCGTCCCGCGCGGGATGCCCCGAGGCGTGCAGCGCAGGGTCCGAGTGCTCGTCGTGGATATGCACGTCGAGGCGCTTGAAGCCGTTCTTGAGGCGCTCGATAGGGCGCTCGTTGCCGGGGATGGCGCGCGCCGAGAAGATGACGTGATCGCCCGCTTCCAGATCCAGCAGCGGATGGCGTCCCTGGGCCAGTCGCGACAAGGCCGAGCGTGGCTCCCCCTGGCTGCCGGTGGCGATGATCAAGATCTCTTCCGGTGGCAGATAGCCGAGATCGTAGGTCGGCACCTGGGGCGGAAAGTCCTCGAGATAGCCGAGCTGGCGGGCGATGGCGACCATGCGCTCCATCGAGCGACCCAGCAGCGCCACGCGGCGCCCGCAGCGCGCGGCGATCTGCCCCAGCGACTGGATGCGCGCGAGGTTGCTGGCAAAGCAGCTGACCGCGACTCGTCCACGGCACTCGCGGATCACCGCCTCGAGCGCGGCGCCAGCTTCCGACTCGCTGCGCGAGTGGCCTTCGACGTCGGCATTGGTCGAGTCGGCCACCACCAGATCCAGCGGCGCCAGGCGCTCGAACGGGCGCGAGTCGATCGGCGGGCCAATCAGCGGCGCCGGATCGAGCTTCCAGTCGCCAGTGTGCAGTACGCGTGCGCCGGGCGTCTCGATCGCCAGCGCGCAGCTCTCGGGAATGGAGTGGGTGACCGCCACGAAGCCGATCTTGAAGGGGGACTGCTCGACGCTGCTGCCGGGCGTCACCGGACGCAGCGCATCAGTGCGCAGACCGCGTTCGAGGAACTTGGCACGCAGCATCTCGATCGCCAGCGGCGTGGCATAGACCGGGCAGCCCCAGTGGGGCCAGATCCAGGCCAGGGCGCCGATATGGTCTTCATGGCCGTGGGTGATGAACACCGCCTCGGGAATCATGCCCTCTGCCGCCAGGTGGGCCACGTCGGGAATCTGCAGCGGGGCGTCGGGCAGATCCTGGCGGATCATCATGCCGCAGTCGACCGCGATCCAGTGATCGTCGTAGCCGTAGAGCGAAAGGTTCATGCCGATTTCACCGCAGCCGCCCAACGGATGAAATAACAGGGGCGGATAGGTACGGGGGCGGATCTGCGCGCGCGGACGAAACATCGGCTTCCTTAACGGGAAAAGTCTCGTCTCACTATAAGGCATCGTTCTCGGCCCGCTCAAACCGGGATCGGCGCGCGTAAAGGCGAGCGCCGCAGCCACGGCGAATCGGGTACAATATTGCCGCCCCGAGCGCGGCGGGTGTCGTGCCGCCGCTACCGAGGCAGGTTGCGTCGTCGCGTCCTCTCGGTGCGCGGCGACTTTTCGTTTCATCGACCCTGTCAGCGTGAGTTATGCCGCACAATTATCGTTTGATCGTCTCCTGCCCCGACCGGGTCGGGATCGTGTCCCGCGTCTCGGGCTTCATCGCCGCCCAGGGGGGCTCCATTATCGAGGCCAACCAGCACTCCGACCTGGATAACGGGCGCTTTTTCATGCGTTACGACATTCAATCGGAGGCGCTGGGCGCCGCGGCCTTCCGGGCCGAGTTCGAGACCATCGCCCGTGAGTTCGCGATGGATTGGCGGCTGAGCGACGCCAGCCGGCGTCAGCGCGTGGTGCTGATGGTCTCGCGTGAGTCGCACTGTCTGGTCGACCTGCTCTACCGCTGGTCGGCGGGGGAGCTCGATTGCGATATTCCCTGCGTGATCTCCAACCACGACGATCTGCGCGCCCTCGTCGAGTGGCACGGCATCGACTTCCATCGGGTGAGCGTCGACCCCGCCGACAAGGCGCCCGCGTTCGCCGAGGTCGAGCGGCTGATCGATGCGGCCGAGGCCGACAGCGTGGTGCTGGCACGTTACATGCAGATCCTGCCGCCGGCGCTGTGCGAGCGCTACGCCGGACGCATCATCAATATCCACCACAGCTTTCTACCGTCCTTCGCCGGCGCCAAGCCTTACCACCAGGCGTTCGAGCGCGGGGTCAAGCTGATCGGTGCGACCTGCCACTACGTCACCCAGGAGCTGGACGCGGGGCCGATCATCGAGCAGGACATTCAGCGGGTGTCGCACTGCCATACGCCCCAGGATCTGGTTCGGCTGGGGCGTGACGTGGAGAAGGCGGTGCTCGCCCGTGGCCTGCGCTGGCACCTGCAGGACCGCGTGCTGATCCACGGCAACAAGACCGTCGTCTTCTCCTGAGCCCATGGACGGCGTTTTCTCCTGTGCCCATGGCGGGCGTCGCGTCTGCGGCGTCAGGCCGGCCGCTCGCCGTCGAACAGGCTGAGCTGGCGCTGTTCGGCCTCCGGCGCCAGACGCACGCCGACGCCGAGCAGGCGCACCGGGCGTTCGCCGCGTTGCCAGGCGCTCTCCAGCAGCTCATGGAAGCGGGCGTGGATCACGCCGCGGGCGCCGGTCTCCTGAGTGGTGCTGGTGAAGTCGTGAAAGCGCACCTTGACGAACTGCTTGCCGATATCGGGGTTGCCGTGGCGGGCCAAGCGTTCGTCGAGACGCGCGATCAGCGGTGCCAGTGCCTGGTGGCACTGGGCGAGGTCCGGCAGGTCGCTGTCGTAGGTGGTTTCGACGCTGACCGACTTGCGCTCGCGGGTGACGTTGACCGGGCGGTCGTCGATGCCGTGGGCCAGCTCGTGCAGGCGCTGGCCGAACTTGCCGAAGGCGTCGATCAGCTGCTCCAGCGGCCGCGCGCGCAGTTCGGCGCAGGTGGCGATGCCGAGTCCCGCCAGCTTGGCGGCGGTGGCAGGGCCGACCCCATGCAGCTTGTCGACCGCCAGACCCTCGATGAAGCTCGCCATCTGTGCGGGCGGAATCACGAACAGGCCGTCCGGTTTGTCCCAGTCGCTGGCGATCTTGGCCAGAAACTTGTTGGGTGCCACGCCCACCGAGACCACGATGCCGGTACGCGCGAGCACCTCCTGCTTGAGCCAGTGCGCCATCCAGGTCGCACTCCCCTGGAAACGGGTGACCTCGCTGACGTCGAGATAGGCTTCGTCGAGGGAGAGCGGCTCCACCAGCGGAGTCAGCTCGTGGAATACCGCTTGAATGTCATGCGAGACGCGGCGGTAGCGATCGAAGTCAGGCTTGAGCAGTTTGAGCTCGGGGCATAGACGCAGGGCGCGTGCGGTGGGCATCGCCGAATGGATGCCGTAGCGCCGCGCCGGATAGTTGCAGGTGGCGATGACCCCGCGCTTGTCGGCACTGCCGCCGATCGCCAGCGGCAGGTCGCGCAGCCCGGGGTCGTCGCGCATTTCCACCGCGGCGTAGAAGCAGTCGCAGTCCGCGTGGAGGATCTTGCGCATGGCCGCTGGCGGCTACTGCAGGCCCAGGCCGTTGCCGCCGCGGATGATGCCCACGCCGAGACCCTCGATATCCAGCTGCTGATGCTCCAGATCGACCTCGATGGGGGCGAAGTCGGCGTTCTCCGCCAGCAGGGTGACGCGACGCCCGTGCCGCTGGAAGCGCTTGACCGTGACCTCGTCGTCGAGCCGGGCGACCACGATCTGGCCGTCGCGCACTTCCTGGGTGCGATGCACGGCGAGCAGGTCGCCATCGAGGATGCCGATGTCTTTCATCGACAGCCCACGCACACGCAGCAGGTAGTCGGCCCTGGGGGCGAAGTAGTCCGGCGGCAGTGGGCAGTAGCGGTCGATGTGCTCGGCGGCGAGGATCGGGCTGCCGGCGGCGACGTTACCCACGATCGGCAGGCCGGTTTCGGCGGGCTCCAGAGGTTCCGGAGTGCTCGCCGCAGCGGGCAGGCGGATCCCGCGGGAGGTGCCCGGGATCATGCGGATCACACCCTTGCGATCGAGCGCACGCAGATGCTCTTCGGCGGCATTGGGAGAGCGGAATCCCAGCGCCTTGGCGATCTCGGCGCGGGTGGGCGGATAGCCGAACTCGGTCATCGTCTTGACGATGAAATCGTAGACGTTCTGCTGCCGGGCGGTGAGCGGTCTCGACATTGGGCGTCTCCCCGAGGCCTGTCAGGGCTTGGTCATGTATACAGTCTGGAATTGTATCCAGTCATGCGGGGCAGGGAAAGGGGGGGAGGGAAAGGGAAAAGGGTGGGCAAGGAAAGCAGAGCGGCAGGGCGCCTTCGACGTTTGCCGCGATTGTGTCGTTGCGTCGGGAGTGGTTAGATTCGAGAGCGTTTAAAACAGGCGTTTTTTAGCTGATTCGACAGGCGTCGGCCGGTGGATGGAATGTCAGCCAACCGCGGCCGATGGCGACAGGAAAGAGGTAGTCCATGGCCCAGTCCGACACCGTGACCCGCATTCTCGACACCGCCGAGGTGCTGTTTGCCGAGAAGGGGTTCGCCGAGACGTCGCTGCGCAACATCACCACCCGGGCCAAGGTCAATCTGGCGGCGGTCAATTACCATTTCGGTTCCAAAAAGGCGCTGATCCAGGCGGTCTTCGCGCGTTATCTTGACCCTTTCTCCGAGCGCCTCAATCTTGCGCTCGATGGGCTCGAGCGCCACTACGGTGGGCAGACCATCCCGCTCGAGGTGCTGCTCGAGCGCCTTGCCGAGAGCGTGCTCGAGGTCCCGGCGGAGCGTCACAGTCTCAAGATCTTCATGAAGCTTCTGGGGCTCGCCTATACCCAGGCCCAGGGGCATCTGCGGCGCTACATTCAGGCGCACTACGGCGAAACCTTTCACCGCTTCGTCGCCTGCCTGCGTCTGGCCACGCCAGGGTTGCCGGAGGCGGAGCGCTTCTGGCGCCTCCACTTCATGCTCGGGACCGTGGTATTCACGCTCTCCGGACTGGATGCGCTGCGTGATATCGCCGACACCGAGTATCACGAGCATGTCACCGTGCGCGACCTGATCCGGCGCCTCAAGCCGGTGGTGGCGGCCGCCATGCTGGCACCGCTGGAGCCGGCGGAGACCGCAGTGAGCTGATGCGGCGGCGCCGACCTCTGTCATGACGCTGGCGGGTCGTCTAGAATCGGGCGCTTCACGGTTTCAGGTAACGGCTATGACACAACCGCTGGGTCCGGTAATGCTGGACGTCGAGGGCACTCGACTGCGTGAGGAAGAGCGGCGGCTGCTGTCGCGCCCCGAGGTCGGGGGCGTCATTCTGTTTGCGCGCAACACCCCGGATGCGGGAACCACCCAGACGCTGATCGGCGAGATTCGCGCCTGCCGGCCGGACCTGCTGGTGGCCATCGACCAGGAGGGCGGGCGCGTGCAGCGGCTCAAGCAGGGTGTGACCCGACTGCCGTCGATGGCGACCCTGGGGCGGCAGTTCGCCGAGTCGCCGGAAGCCGCGCTGGCCCTGGCCCTGGATACCGGTTGGCTGCTGGGCATGGAGATGGCCGCGTGCGGTTTCGACCTGACCTTCGCCCCGGTGCTCGACCTCGACGACGACCAGTCGCCGGCGATCGGCTCGCGCAGCTTCTCGCCCGACCCGGAGGTGGTCGTGGCGTTGGCCGGTGCTTTCATCGATGGCCTGCACGATGCCGGCATGGTCGCCATCGGCAAGCACTTTCCCGGCCATGGCGGTGCGCGGCAGGATTCCCACCACGCGGTGGCCCGTGACCCACGCTCGCTGGAGGCGCTGCGCGCGCACGATCTGGTGCCTTTCGCGCGGCTGGCGAGCAAGCTCGACGCGGTGATGCCGGCCCATGTGATCTTTCCCGCCTTCGACGAGCGCCCCGCGGGCTTCTCGCCCAGCTGGCTGGGGCTGCTGCGCGAAGAGCTCGGCTTCAAGGGCGCGATCTTCTCCGACGACGTGACCATGGCGGCGGCCCACGCTGCCGGATCACCGGCGGCGCGCGCCGAGGCGGCCTGGGCCGCCGGCTGCGATATGGCGGTGATCTGCAATGACCCCGCGGCGGCGCGGGAGGTGGTGGATGCGTGTAGCGGACGCCAGGCGCCGCGGATCGCCAAGCTGCGTTACGCCCGCGCCCGGCCGAGCCTCGAGTCGCTGGCGGTGATCTCGCGCTGGCGGCGTACCCACGCCCGTTTGGAAGCCCTCAACGAGGCGGAGTGATCCGCCCTCTGTCCCCAGGCGGCGCCGGCTCTGCCGGTTGCCGCCGACTGCTATTGATACGGAATACGATGACTCAATCTACGCTCCCCGACGCGCTGAACTCGATGCAGGAGGTCATGGACAACGCCGACTGTCTGATCGACCAGGCCCAGGTAGAGCAGGCCCTCGACCGGATGGCCGCGGCGATCACCCGCGATCTCGGCGACAAGCTGCCGGTGTTCTACTGCGTGATGAACGGCGGCCTTATCACCACCGGGCACCTGTTGACCCGGCTCGGGTTCCCGCTCGAGGTCGACTATCTCCATGCCACGCGCTATCGCGGCGGGCTCCGCGGCGGTGAGCTGTTCTGGCGGGTCTCTCCGGAAATCCCCATGGCCGGGCGCCATGTGGTGATCGTCGACGACATTCTCGACGAGGGGGCGACCCTGGCAGCGATTCTCGACTACTGCCGTGAGGCGGGCGCGGCGAGCCTCTCCACCGCGGTGCTGGTCGACAAGCAGCACGACCGCAAGGCCTCCCCGGATCTCAAGGCGACCTACTGCGGTCTGGAAGTGGTCGATCGCTACGTGTTCGGCTTCGGCATGGACTACAAGGGCTACTGGCGCAACGCCCCCGGCATCTTCGCGCCCAAGAACCTGTAAGCCTGGAGGCAGTGCGTCCGCCGCTGAGGCTTTCCATCGCGGCCCGCCGCCTCTCCCGCCGGTGTCCCGCGCTCTGCTCCGCGTCCCGCCGTTGCCGCTAGCGGGGGCTGAAGCGTCGTTGTAAGCCCGTCTCGTTCATCATCCGCGTGGAGATCTCTTCGATCGAGAAGCGTGTGGTATCGATGAACGGGATGTTCTGGCGCCGGTAGAGCGCCTCGGCCTGCTCGATCTCCTGCATGCACTGGTCCATCGAACAGTAGCGGCTGTTGGGGCGGCGTTCGGTACGGATCGCGGCCAGACGCCGGACATCGATGGTCAAGCCGAACAGCTTGTGGCGGTGCTTGGCCAGCGATGCCGGCAGCGCCAGAATGCCGTTCTCGTCGAGATCGTCTTCGGTCAGCGGATAGTTGGCGGCGCGGATACCGAACTGCAGCGCCAGATAGAGCGAGGTGGGCGTCTTGCCGCACCGCGACACCCCGACCAGGATGATGTCAGCCTCCTCGTACTGATGGGTGCGTGCCCCGTCGTCGTTATCGAGGGCGAAGTTCACCGCGTCGATACGGTGCATGTAGACATCGTCGCGTCCCATGGCGTGGGCGCGGCCGACGGTGTAGGTGGAGTGGGTCGCCAGCTCCTCCTCCAGCGGGGCGAGAAAGGTCGAGAAGATATCGACCATGAACGCCGGCGCCTCGGCGACGATCGCGCGCACCGACTGGTCGACGATGGTGTCGATGACGATCGGGCGCACGCCGTCGCGCTCGGCGGTGACCTCGATCATGCCGACCAGCGAGCGCGCCTTGTCCAGGGTGTCGATGTACGGCTTGGTGACCAGGTGGAAATCGGTATTCTCGAACTGCGACAGCAGGCTGCGTCCCAGTGTCTCGGCGGTGATCCCGGTGCCATCCGAGATGAAGAAGGCGGTGCGTGTCATGGTGGGCATTCCTCGGCGTGGATAGGCCATTGTCGACCCGGATTTCCTGTTCAGGCAACCACTTGTGACCACGTCGGCGCGAATCCCCCTGCTGACTACAAGAACCGTGGAAAAGGCCGGATTCTTGTAGAAATACTCCAAACCCTACGCCCTTAAACTGCTGGCGCCGCCCGGGGGCGGCTGTTAGCTTCTGGCTCCAGCGAGGCGCAGAGGACGTGCCGCAACGTCAGCCGAAACGAGCAGGAGAGGACCTTGGAACCCTTCATCATCACTTTCGATCAGCTGGGTATGGGCGATGTCGAGCGGGTGGGCGGCAAGAACGCCTCCCTCGGCGAGATGATTTCGAATCTGGCCGATGCCGGCGTCACCGTGCCGGGAGGCTTTGCCACCACGGCACACGCGTATCGCGAATTCCTCAAGCACGAAGGGCTCAACGACCGCATCAATGCCGAACTCGCCACGCTGGACGTCGACGATACCGAGACATTGGCCAAGGTGGGTGAAAAGATTCGCGGCTGGGTGATCGATACGCCGCTGCCGCCGGCTTTCGAAGCGGCGCTGGCGGATGCCTACCAGACTCTGCAGGCGCGCTACCCGCAGCTCAAGGTGGCGGTGCGCTCCTCGGCCACCGCCGAGGATCTGCCCGATGCCTCCTTCGCCGGGCAGCAGGAGACCTTCCTCAACATCGACGGCTTCGACAACGTCAAGCGCGCGGTGCACGAAGTGTTCGCCTCGCTGTTCAACGATCGTGCCATCTCCTACCGCGTGCACCGGGGCTACGCCCACGAGAACGTGGCGCTCTCCGCCGGGGTGCAGAAGATGGTGCGCTCCGAGACCGCCGCCAGCGGTGTGATGTTCACCCTGGATACCGAGTCCGGCTATCGCGACGCGGTCTTCGTGACCGGCGCCTGGGGGCTGGGCGAAACCGTGGTGCAGGGCGCGGTCAACCCCGACGAATTCTATGTGCACAAGCCGACCCTGGCCGCCGGCCGGCCGGCGGTGCTGCGGCGTACCCTGGGTTCCAAGCGGATCAAGATGGTCTACACCGAGGACGCCGCCGCCGGGCGCTCGGTCAAGACCGTGGATGTCGCGCATGCCGATCGTCAGCGCTTCTGTCTGAGTGACGACGACGTCATGGCGCTGGCGCGTCAGGCGGTGACCATCGAGCAGCATTACGGCCGCCCGATGGACATCGAGTGGGCGCGCGACGGCGACGATGGCCGGCTCTATATCGTCCAGGCACGGCCCGAGACCGTGGTCTCCAATCAGGATGCCGGCACCCTCGAGCGCTTCACCCTCAAGGAGAAGGGGCGCGTGCTGGTCGACGGCCGCGCCATCGGTCAGCGTATCGGCCAGGGTAAGGTCCGGCTGGTGGCATCGCCGGAGGAGATGCACAAGGTGCAGAACGGCGATGTGCTGGTGACCGACATGACCGATCCCGACTGGGAGCCGATCATGAAGCGCGCCTCGGCGATCGTCACCAACCGTGGCGGGCGCACCTGCCATGCGGCGATCATCGCCCGCGAGCTGGGCATCCCCGCGGTGGTGGGCTGTGGCGACGCCACCGAGCTGCTCGAAGACGGTCTCGAGGTCACCGTCTCCTGTGCCGAGGGCGATACCGGGCATGTCTACAACGGCAAGCTCGAGTTCGAGTGCCGGGCCACTAGCGTCGACAGCATGCCCGATATCCCGTTCAAGATCATGATGAACGTGGGCAACCCCGATCGCGCCTTCGCCTTCGCCGGGCTGCCCAATGCGGGCGTGGGGCTGGCGCGGCTGGAGTTCATCATCAATCGCATGATTGGGGTGCACCCGCGGGCGTTGATGGATTACGACAAGCTCTCCAGCGACCTCAAGCAGACCATCGACCTGCGCACCGCCGGCTACGCCGATCCGGTCAGCTTCTACGTCGATCGGCTGGTCGAGGGTATCTCGACCCTGGCGGCGTCGTTCTATCCCAAGCGGGTGATCGTGCGGCTGTCGGACTTCAAGTCCAACGAGTACGAGAACCTGATCGGCGGCAAGCTCTACGAGCCGGGCGAAGAGAACCCGATGCTCGGCTTCCGCGGCGCCTCACGCTATCTCTCCGACGACTTCCGCCCCTGTTTCGAGCTGGAGTGTCAGGCGCTCAAGCGCGTGCGCGACGAGATGGGCCTGGACAACGTCGAGATCATGGTGCCTTTCGTGCGTACTCCGGCGGAAGCCAAGGGGGTGGTCGAGCTGCTCGAGGCCAACGGGCTCAAGCGCGGCGCCTCTTCATCTCCCGAAGACCCGGGTCTCAAAGTGATCATGATGTGCGAGCTGCCGGCCAATGCGCTGCTGGCGGACGAGTTCCTCGAGTACTTCGACGGCTTCTCGATCGGCTCCAACGACCTGACCCAGCTCACCCTGGGGCTCGACCGCGATTCGGGGATCATCGCCCACCTCTTCGACGAGCGTGACCCGGCGGTGAAGAAGCTGCTGTCGATGGCGATCCAGGCGTGCAAGGCCCAGGGCAAGTATGTCGGCATCTGCGGCCAGGGTCCCTCGGATCATCCCGAACTGGCCAAGTGGCTGATGGAGCAGGGTATCGACTCCGTCTCCCTCAACCCGGACGCGGTGCTCGAGACCTGGTTCATGCTGGCCGGCGAAACCCTCGGCTGATTGCCAGCCAGGCCTCGCCTCGCGAGGTAGCGTCATCCAAGCCGGTGCGAGCGATCGCACCGGCTTTTTATGTTCTCGGGTGCTCCGTTTGCATGGGTGTCGTGGTGTCATGAGCGTAGCCAATTGCGCAGCTTGACCAGCAGCAGCTCGCCGTCGGACATGTCGCGGCGCTCGGCGAGCAGGGCACTGAGCGCTTCGGGACGGTCGGTGATGATGTTGTCGACGCCCATGTCGATATAGCGCGACATGGCGCCGGGACTGTTCACCGTCCACACCGCCACCCCACGGCCGCTGCCGTGCAGTGTGCGCAGCAGGCTCGGGTTGGCCTGGGTATGGCGCAGGCCGATGATGTCGGCGGGTGTCTCCGCCAGCGCCCCGGGCAGGATGAACTGCATGAACAGGGTGGTGCGAATGTCCGGCGCCAGCTGCTTGACCCGCGCCACCACTGACGGCGAGAGCGACGCGATCACGACGTGGTCGGCCATGCCGCTGGCGCGTATCTGGGCGATCACCTGGCGGGCCAGGCGGTCGGCGCTCAGCGGCGCCGGCTTGAGTTCGACGTACAGATCGATCCGCCCGCGGGCGCGCGCCAGCAGCGCGGCAAAGGTGGGGATGCGCTCGCCGACGAAGGCATCGCCGAACCAGGCCCCGGCGTCGACCTGGGCGATCTCGTCCAGGGTCATCTCGCTCAAGCGGCGATCGATACCGGTGAGCCGGCGCAGGTTGTCGTCATGGGCGACGATCACGTGGCCATCACCGCTCAGGCGCACGTCCAGCTCCATGTAGTCGGCCCCGGCGTCGATGGCGCCTTCCAGCGCCGCCAGGGTGTTCTCCGGCGCCTGGTGCGAGGCGCCGCGGTGGGCGGTGATGGTGACCGTGTCGTTGATCTCGAACCCCTGGAGAATCCAGCCCGCCTGGAGCAGCGCGAACGCCAGCACTAGAATCTCCGCACCCCAGGCGATCACCCCCGAGCGGCGCGGTGCGAGCTCGCTGTCGAGCACCGGCGCGCGTCCGCTGGCGCGCTGGAACAGGGTGGTGACCAGCAGGCTGTTGGCGCTGACGCCGAGGAAGGTCAGCGCGATGGTGGCCACGATATAGAGTGCCAGATACGCGAGCATGGCCGGAATCAGCACGCTCGTGCGCTCGGGTAGATGCCCCAGCAGCGGCCCGCCGAGGGCGTTGAAGAGCAGGCTGAAGAGGATCGGGATCGCCGCCACCGACAGCGCCGTGCCCAGCACCAGCAGGGCCATGCGCCAGCGTCGCCGGCGCGTCAACTGACGGCTGCGGGTCAGCGCCGCAAGCGGACCCAGGCCCTCCAGCACCAGCGCCGGCAGGGCGAGAAACCAGCGCAGATAGAGCGTGCCGGCGAGCACTGCCCATACCAACAGTAACGGCAGCGCCAGGGCGAGAAACTGCCACAGCGCCGCAGGTAGTACGCGAATCAGTACATAGGGTTCGGTATCTCCCAGCAGCCAGGCATAGAGATGGGCCACGCCGAGGGCGAAGGGCGCCGCCAGCAGCAGATGCGCGCCGACCTGGAGAAAGGCCAGCGCGGCCAGCGCCGGAAAGCGCCGCAGCACATGCCACAGGGCGCCCATGGCGATCCGATAGCGCCCGCCATCGCGGCTGGAGACCACGCGCATCATGCCCGCCTGCTGCAGAAAGATCACCAGGAAGCTCAGCCCCAGGGCCGCCAGCAGCCACAGCAGCCCCCAGGCGGAGAGGGCGACATCGACGATCTGGCCGTTGCTGAGCACCGGCTGGCCGATACGCTGCAGCAGCCCGGCCAGGGTGCCTGCGGAGAGTGGCACCCAGATTGCTGTGGCCAGTAGGGTGAAGAAGAGATGAAAGGCGATGAGCGCGCGCCAGTGTACGGCGATCTGGCGCGTGATGTCCTTGATCAGCGGGCGTGGGGCAAGCATGTAGCGGTCGTCGACGTCCTGGTCAGTGTGGGGTCATCATCCGTGTGACCCTGTCAGTCTTGTCTTCAAAGTGTCATCGGCGCAAGTCGCACAGGTGATCCCCCTGTCCGAGAGGCGTTTTCATCTGCGTGAAACGTCAAGGCCGCCCGCAGGCGGCCTTGGTCGCGCGATGACCCAAGATCAGAACTGCCAGCCCACCGAGGCGGTGTAGGCATCGACCTTATAGTCGCTGTCGAAGTCGTAGCGCTCGTACTCGGTGCGCAGCAGCAGATGCTGGTAGTGGTACTGAACGCCGGCGCCGTAGACCGGGTCGATGCCGTCGTTGTCGTCGAGGTTCGAGCCCGCGCCGAGATCGCCCCGGGCGTCGACGTCCCACTTCGCCATACCGGCCTTGGCGAACACCTCGAAGCCGGCGGCCAGCGGATACTTGCCGATCAGGTTGAGACCATAGGCGCGGGTCTTCAAATCGACCACGTTGCCGCCGCGGATGATATTGGGCTTGCCCAGGTCGGCGTAGAACGCCTCGGTGGCGAAGTAGGGGTTGTACTCGTAGCCCACGAAGGCCTTGTAGACACTGTCGTCGTCATCCACGTGATAGCCGCCGCCACTGGCACCGGCGAAGCGGCCGACATCACTGTCGCTGCTGGTGACCTTGCCGTAGCCGCCGCCGAGGCCGACATACAGGCCATCGGCGTTGGCCGCCTGGGCGGCGGGTGCCAGCAGCAGCGGCGACAGCGCCAGCGGGAGTGCCAGCCAGGTGTTGATCTTCATGTTTTCCATCTCCATCCCGTTGATGAACGCTGTTCTTTTATCTAAAAACTCTAATTTGCTAACCGCCCCGGCGCAACCCTGGCCTGGCCAGGCTTGGCGTCGACACGGGGGCGCGCGACAATGGGCCAACCCACTATCCCGCCACGAGGCGCTGCCGTTATCGACTTCTTTCGCCCCCTCGACGCGCTGCGACGCCTGACTGCTGGCCGTCCCATGGGCCGTCGCCGTTCACCACGTGTCGTGCTTTGCGGCTGCGACGCGCGCCACTACGGTTGGTTGCGTGACCTCAGCGCGACCCACGAGGTGATCGCCATGGTCACCGAAGCGCCTTGGCAGCACGCCACTCGTGTCGAGGGCGTGCGGCTCTACTACCCCAGCGAGGTGTTCTCGCTGTGCCGCCGCTTCGAGGTCGACTACCTCGTCTACGCCACGCCGGCGGAGCGCTATGCGATCGAGCGCGCGGCACCCGCCGGGGCGGCCTTCGCGGCGCACTGGTGCCTCGGCATCGAGGGGCTGGCGGCACGCTGACGTAGCCTCTAGCGCCATTGGTCCGGCGGCCCTCGTGCATAAAAAACGCCCCGCACGGTGCGGGGCGTTTCGGTAGCCTCTTCATGAAGCTGCGAGCATCGGAAGAGTCGTATCAGGCTTCCTGGGCGACCGGAATGACGGTGGAGGCCGCTTTCTGGAAGTCCTCGATCTCATGGAAGTTCAGATAGCGGTAGATCTCGCCCGCCATCGCATCGAACTCGCCCATGGTCGCTTTGTACTCCTCGACCGTCGGCAGGCGGCCCTCTACGGCAGCGATCGCCGCGAGCTCTGCCGATGCCAGATAGACATCGGCGCCGTCACCGAGACGGTTGGGGAAGTTACGGGTCGAGGTGGATACCACGGTCGACTTCGGTGCCACACGGGCCTGGTTACCCATGCACAGCGAACAGCCCGGCATCTCCATACGAGCACCGGCCTTGCCGTAGATGCCGTAGTAGCCCTCCTCGGTCAACTGATGTTGGTCCATCTTGGTGGGCGGCGCAAGCCACAGGCGCGTCTTCAGGCTGCCCGCGGGCTGCTTCTCGAGCAGCTTGCCGGCGGCACGGAAGTGGCCGATGTTGGTCATGCACGAGCCGATGAAGACCTCGTCGATCTTCTCGCCGGCGACCTCGGAGAGCAGGCGCGCATCGTCCGGGTCGTTGGGGGCGCAGAGTACCGGCTGGTCGAGTTCGCTCATGTCGATCTCGATCACCGCGGCGTACTCGGCGTCGGCGTCGGCGCGCATCAGGCTGGGGTTGGCCAGCCACGCTTCCATGCCCTGAATGCGACGCTCCAGGGTGCGGGCGTCGCCGTAGCCTGCGCTGATCATCCACTTGAGCAGGGTGACGTTGGAGGTCAGGTACTCGGTCACGCTCTCCTCGGAGAGGGTGATGGTGCAGCCCGCGGCGCTGCGCTCGGCGGAGGCGTCGGAGAGTTCGAACGCCTGCTCGGCGGTGAGATCCTCGAGGCCTTCGATCTCCAGGATGCGCCCGGAGAAGATGTTCTTCTTGCCTGACTTGGCGACCGTCAGGTGCCCCTGCTGGATGGCGTAGTAGGGGATCGCGTGGACCAGATCGCGCAGGGTGATTCCCGGCTGGCGCTTGCCCTTGAAACGCACCAGTACCGATTCCGGCATATCCAGCGGCATGACGCCGGTGGCCGCGGCGAAGGCGACCAGACCGGAGCCCGCCGGGAAAGACACGCCCAGCGGGAAACGCGTATGCGAGTCGCCGCCGGTGCCCACGGTGTCGGGCAGCAGCATGCGGTTGAGCCAGGAGTGGATGATGCCGTCACCCGGGCGCAATGACACGCCGCCACGGTTCTGGATGAAGTCCGGCAGGGTGTGGTGGGTCTCGACGTCGACCGGCTTGGGATAGGCGGCGGTGTGGCAGAAGGACTGCATCACCAGGTCGGCCTGGAAGCCGAGGCACGCCAGATCCTTGAGCTCGTCACGGGTCATCGGGCCAGTGGTATCCTGGGAGCCGACCGTGGTCATCTTCGGCTCGCAGTACATGCCCGGGCGCACGCCCTCGAGGTTGCACGCCTTGCCGACCATCTTCTGCGCCAGGGTGAAGCCCTTGCCGCTATCGGCGGGCTGCTCCGGCTTGCGGAACACGTCGGAGGCGGGCAGGCCGAGCTCTTCGCGGGCCTTCTCGGTGAGGCCGCGTCCGATGATCAGCGGAATACGGCCACCGGCGCGCACTTCGTCGAGAATCACCTGAGTCTTGAGCGCGAAGGTGGAGATCACCTCGTCGCTGTCGTGACGGGTCACCTTGCCTTCATACGGGTAGACGTCGATGACGTCGCCCATCTCGAGCTTGTCGACATCCATCTCGATCGGCAGGGCGCCGGCATCTTCCATGGTGTTGAAGAAGATCGGTGCGATCTTGCCGCCGAAGCAGAAGCCGCCGGCGCGCTTGTTGGGGACGTGGGGGATGTCGTCACCGAAGAACCACAGCACCGAGTTGGTCGCTGACTTGCGCGAGGAGCCGGTACCCACCACATCGCCCACGTAGGCGACCGGGAGGCCCTTGGCCTTGACCGCTTCGATCTGCGCCAGCGGGCCCTTGCTGCCCGGCACTTCCGGCTCGATGCCGTCGCGCGGGTTCTTGAGCATGGCGTTGGCGTGCAGCGGGATGTCGGGGCGCGACCAGGCATCCGGCGCCGGCGACAGGTCGTCGGTGTTGGTCTCACCGGGCACCTTGAACACCGCGATGCTGATCTTGTCGGCCAGCGCCGGCTTGGCCAGGAACCACTCGGCCTCGGCCCACGACTCGAGTACGCCCTGGGCCACGGCGTTGCCGTTCTTGGCCCGCTCGGCGACATCATGGAAGGCGTCGAACATCAGCAGGGTGTGCTTGAGCTGCTCGCCCACTTCCTGAGCCAGCTCGCTGTCGTCGAGCAGCTCGACCAGGGTGGCGATGTTGTAGCCGCCCTGCATGGTGCCCAGCAGCTTGACCGCGTGGATCTTGTCGATCAGCGGCGAGGTCGCCTCGCCCTTGGCGATGGCAGTGAGGAAACCGGCCTTGACGTAGGCGGCTTCGTCGACACCGGGCGGCACGCGATCGGTGATCAGTTCGAGGAGAAAGGCCTCTTCACCAGCGGGCGGCTGCTTGAGCAGCTCGACCAGCTGGGCGGTCATTTCGGCGGTCAACGGTTTCGGCGGCACGCCTTCCTGGGCGCGCTCCTCGACGTGTTGGCGGTAAGCTTCGAGCACGGTTGAACCCTCATCTAATGTCAGAGCCCGCAGCGAGAGCGGCGGCGCCGGCGCGCGATGACTCCGCCGTGAACGGCGGGGGGAAGCGGCGGCAGACGACCGGCTGCGGTGGGCGCTGCGCAGTCTACGTGAAACTGTCGACAATGTTAAGGCGAGGCGTGCAGGCCCCGTCATGAAGGCGCTCGACGGGTGTCGTGGGGC
Organism: Salinicola sp. DM10; assembly: GCF_017306975.2. Classification (NCBI taxonomy): domain Bacteria; kingdom Pseudomonadati; phylum Pseudomonadota; class Gammaproteobacteria; order Oceanospirillales; family Halomonadaceae; genus Salinicola; species Salinicola sp. DM10. The sequence goes on along the minus strand of NZ_JAFLEN020000001.1, from coordinate 560,822 downwards.
CCCTTTACGGGGCTCGCCGCGTCGCCTGAGGTGCGCGTGGAGACATTTGCACGGGCTTTCCCTAACATGAGGCCGCCCGAGATCGACCACGGACGACATCGCCATGACCGCTTATACCGCTACCGAGACCGATGCCGCGCTGCCGCAGGAACTGCTCGAGTTCCTGCCCTGCGCGACCCCCGAGAGCTGGATCGAGGCGGCGCTCGCCAATCCGGCGCTGCTGCTGATCGACCACGCCCAGTGCGAGAAGAAGGCGGCCTCCACCGCCATGAGCCTGATGTTCCGCTATGTCGACCGCCCGGAACTGCTGGCCAAGATGTCGCAGCTGGCGCGGGAGGAGCTTCTGCACTTCGAACAGGTGGTGGAGATCATGCAGGAGCGCGGGGTCGACTACAGCCATTTGCAGGCGTCGCGCTACGCGGAAGGGTTGCGACGCCATGTGGCGCGTGACGAGCCGCAGCGCCTGATCGACATCCTGATCGTCGGTGCCTTCATCGAGGCGCGTTCGTGCGAGCGCTTCGCGCGGCTGATCCCGCGGCTCGATGCGCAGCTGGCCAAGTTCTACCGCTCGCTGGTGCGCTCGGAAGGGCGCCATTTCGAGGACTATATCGGTCTCGCCCAGCGCTATGCCGGTGCCGCCGCGGTCGACGAGCGGATCGCCTTCTTCGCCGCCCACGAGCGGGCCCTGATCGAGGAGACGGACACTCACTTTCGCTTCCACAGTGGGGTGCCGGCCGCGGTATGACGGCGGCTGACGCCGCTGTAGGCGCTTCTGGGCGTATTCGAGGAGACGCATGACGCAGCCATCCGCTAGCGCGACCCTGACCCTGTTCGGGCAGTTCGGCCTGCACCGGGGTGCTACCACGCTGACCCAGTTCAGCTACGACAAGGTCAAGGCACTGCTGGTCTATCTACTGCTGCAGCGCGAGCCGGTCAGCCGGGCCCAACTGGCGGCGCTGCTATGGCCGGAGCAGCGCCTCGACGCCGCGCGCACCAATCTGCGCCATGCGCTGCATTCACTGCGTCACGCCCTGGGCGCGTGCGCCGAGGATGCGCTGACGGTCACCCGCCAGACCATCGCCTGCCTGCCGCCGGCATCGGTGACATGGGACCTGCGCGAGATCGAGCGCGAGCTCGCGCTGACGCCGGACCTGGCAGGGCTCGAGAGGCTGCTCAGCCACTATCACGGTGCGCTGGTGGCGGAGCTGGCGCTGCCCCACTGCGAGGCCTTTAGCCAATGGCTTGTGCAAGCGCGTGGTCACTGGCGCCGCCGGGTGACCGACTACGCCGAACGAGCCCTGAGCCAGGCGCAGACACTGCCCGAGGCGCTATTGCGGACGCTGGTGACACGCTTCCCCGAGCATGCGGCGTTCCAGGAACAGTTGATCCGCTGTCTCGCCGGCCACGGCCAGTTGGCCGCCGCGCGCGAGCGCTTTCATGCCCTGCTGCGTCAACTGGCGCTCTCCGGTGAGCAGCCCAGCGCGGATTTCCTGCAGTTCGCTGGTGACTGGCCGGATACTACCCCGGCGGCGGAGGTCGCGCTGCCGGCACCGGCATCTCCCGCCCCGGCCGAGGGCTACTCGGCGGCGGAGATCGACTTTCGCCAGGTGGCGATCATGGCGATCGCGCTCAAACCGCCGGAAAGCGGCAACGATATCGGTCAGGCGCTGGCCTGTCTGAATCTGCAGGAGCGGCTGTTCCGCTGGCTGGAAACCCAGTGCCATCAGCTCGGCGGCTTCTGGCAGGCAGCGGTGGGCAGCGGGGTAGGGATGGCCTGCTTCGCCACTCACGGCCCGACGCATCAACTGGCTGAGCTGGTGGCGCTCTACGACCACTGTCAGCAGGGGCTGTCGGCCCAGGTGGCTGCGTGCTGGCAAGCGCCCACGCCGCCACCCGCTTTTAGGCTCTGCGCGGGATTGGACAGTGGCCGGGTGATCTGGCTGCCGGAGCGCCATACCATCGACCCGCTCGGCGATGTCACACAGGTGGCGCTGGGGATGCTGGCCATGGCCGAGCCGGGTGAGCTGATGATCTCGCTCAATGCCAGCCAGCATCTGCCTCCGGCATTCGATCTGCAGGCGCGACTGACACCGCGGCTGTTGAGTGCCGAGGGGCGGGTCGCGCGGCGCGCCCTGGCGCTGGCATCTGGCGACGGCAATCGGGTGGCTCGGGTGCCAAGCCTGCTGGGTCGGGATGCCGAGCTGCGTCAGCTGCGCGACGCCCTGGCTCGGGCTGCGCTGGGGCTGCGGCAGAGCCTTCTGGTGCTGGGCGATACCGGCATCGGCAAGTCGGCGCTGATGATTCGGTTTCGCGAGTGCCTGCAGCACGAGGATGTCGCGCTGTTCTGGCGCCAGACCACGCGGCTGTCGAGTCAGACGCCTTATGCATTGGTGCAGTCGCTGCTGCGCTGGCATCTCGGCGCGGAGCCGGCGCTCGCCAGTCTGGAGGCGCTGATCGACGCCACGCCGACACTGGCCAAGGTCGGCGTCGAACGGCGCCGCCTGCTGCTCGACGTGCTGATGCGTGAAGTCACCAACCGCGAGGCGGCCGAGGAGGCGGTAGAGCTGGTCAGCCATCTGACCCAGTCGTTGATCCTGCAACTGACTGCCTCGCGCCGGCCGCTGGTGATGATCATCGACGATCTGCAGTGGCTCGACGAACCTTCGCTCAAGGTGTTGCACAACTTGCAGGTGCGTCTGCCGATCCACTCCTCGCTGCTGCTGCTGGCCTCGCACCAGAACCGCGAGATGCCCTCGATCCGGCTCAACTGGGACCAGCAGATCGCGCTCGGGCGTCTGGGCCCCGAGCAGTCGGCGGAGATGCTCGACGTGCTCGCCCGGCGTCACTGTCTGACGCTGGACCCGGGCCTGCGCGAGCAGCTGATCGCACGCTGTGAGGGCGTGCCGCTCTATTTGCAGGAGATTTGCCGCTGGCTCGAGATCGACCGCCGGGAGGGGCGCACCCTCGATGCCGCTGCCTTGCCGCGTGGGCTGCTGGGTCTGCTCGCCAGCCGCATCGATCAGCTGCACCAGGATCGCAGCGTGGCGCACATGGCGGCGGTGTGCGGGCGCCAGTTCGAGACCGCACTGCTCAGGGCGTGTCTCGATACCACCGATGCGGCGCTGCGGGGGGCGCTCGAACAGATGCGCCGACTCGAGATCATCGAGCCGTGCGAGAGCGCGCCGTTCGATTTCCAGTTCACTCATCCGCTGCTGCACGAGGCCGCCTATCTCTCCTGCCCCCAGGATGTGCGCGTGACCCTGCACGGCCGTCTGGTCGGGCTGATCGAGTCCCAGCGCCCAGCCTGGATTAGCCGGCATCCCGGCGATTTCGCCGAGCATCTGCAGCGCAGCGGTGACCCGGGGCGCGGCGCCCGCTACTTCGAGATGGCGGCGCGTGGCGCCCTGCGCGCCAGCGCCAATCGCACCGCACTGCGTCTGGCCGAGGCTGGTCTTGCCTGTCTGGCGCGCGTACCGGGCGGGGCGGTGGAACGGCGAATCAGCCTGCTGACGGTACAAGGGCAGGCCTATTACGCGCTGGAAGGGCACGGCTCGCGCCCGGCCCAGGCGTGCTTTATCGAGGCGCAGCAGCTGTGGCGTGATGGCCCCGCCCAGGAAGAGGACGCCGAGGATCAGGCCTTCCTGGTCACCTGGGGCCTATGGGTCGGTGCCAGCCAGCGCTACGCCAACCGCGACGCCGACGCTCTGGCCGAGCATCTGCGCGAGCTGGCACAGCGCATCGACGACCCGCGCTACCGCCGCCTGGCGCTCTATGCCCGCGCCTACGGCGAGTACTGGAGCGGCGAGGTGGGGCGGGCCTTCGAGCATCTGGAGCAGATCGATCCCCTGCGTCAGCCGATGGTGCTCGAGTGGCTGCCTTATTCGGATCATCCGCAGGTGGCGGCCAGCTGCTATCAGAGCTGGGCGCTGTGCCTGCGCGGCGACTATCGGCGCGCCGAGCAGCAGATGGAGGCGGCGATCCGGCTGGCGGAGGGCATCGGCCATCCCGCATCGCTGGCCATGGCGCTGATCTTTGCCGCCTCGCTCTACCGTCAGCTGGGGCATGTCCACCTGGCCCTGGAGCGCGGCCAGCGTGCCTTCGAGATGACCCGTTCACAGGATCTGCAGCGCTGGCATCTGGAAGCGCTCTGCGTGCTCGGCTGGGGGCAGGCGCTGGCCGGCGATACGGCCGGTCTGGATCAGGTCGAGTCGGGGGTCGAGCGTTTGATCGAGCTCACCGGTCGGGCCCGCCACCAGCGCGCCTCGCTCTGGTACGGCGATGCCTGTCTGGCGCTCGATCAGCTCGAGCGCGCGGCGCACTACCTGATGCCTTGTCTGGCGCAGGCGCGTGACAATCGCTCGACCATGCTGCCGCAGCTACTGCTGCAGATGGCCCGGATCCAGCATCGTCAGGGCCGGCCAATGGCTGAGATCGAAACGCTGATCGCCGAGGCGCGGGCGTGGGCGGAGGAGGCCGGCTGTGCCCATCTCGAGCTTCACAGCCTGGCGCTGTGGCTAACCCTGGTGGATCCCGATGATGCCGAGAGTCAGCGGGCGCTGCGCTATCGCCTGGGCGAGATTGCGCTCTGCGATGCGCCGGTGCTGATTCGCTGGCGCACGCTGCTCGACAACCTCAGCGGAGAGGCGCGCCCGCCGCAGCGTCCCCGGCGGACCGCCACGACTCGGGCGCGGCATGGCTGACTAAAGGCACGCCACCCGTCACGGGTGGGGCGACGAGCGTTGGGCAGTGACATCAGTGGATGGGTGGTAGCACCGCCGGCCACGCCGTTGTGCGTAGACTCAGGCGGGGCCGGCGGCGGAAAAGGCCGGTTCAGGCGAGGGCGAAAGACTCCAGCATAATGTCGTCGCCTTCGACTCTCAACTGCCAGCCCTGGTTGGGCCGCCAGTCGCCGATGACATAGCGCTCGGCGCTCTCGCCGTCGACCGCCAGCTCGTGCACCGCCGGGCGGTGGGTATGGCCATGGATCAGCAGGCGTGATTCATGCGCGCGCAGCGTATCGACCACCGCCGCCGGTGTCACATCCATGATGTCCTCGGCCTTGTTGGAGTTGGCCTCGCCGGACTGCTGGCGCAGCTTGCGCGCCAGCGCCAGGCGCTCCTCCACCGGCAGCGCCAGGATCTGTGCCTGCCATGCCGGATCGCGAGCCTGACGGCGGAACGCCATATAGGCGGTGTCACCGGTGCACAGGCTGTCGCCGTGCATCAGCAGGGCGCGCCGTCCGCCCAGCTCGACCACGGTGGGGTCCTCGAGCAGGGCGCAGCCGCTGTCGGCGGCGAAGGCCTCGCCGATCAGGAAGTCACGATTGCCGTGCATGAAGGCGAGCCGCGTGCCGGCGTCATGGCAGGCGCGTAGCTCGGCGATGATGCGCTGCTCGAACTCGCCGCGGTAGTCATCGCCGATCCAGGCTTCGAACAGGTCGCCGAGAATGGTCAGTGCCGAGGCCTCGCGGGCGGGTCCGCGCAGGTAGTCGATGAAACCCTGGGCGATCTCGGGCTGGTCGGGTTGTAGATGCAGGTCGGCGATCAGCAGTTGCATGGCGGACTCGATGGCAGTGGCGGTCGGTGGGAGAGGCGAAGGGGGCCGTTCAGACGACTTCGGCGCGTTCGATGATCACATCCTCGACCGGCACGTCGCTGTGCATGCCGCGGCGCCCGGTGGCGACCTGGCGGATACGGTCGACCACGTCCATGCCCTCGACGACGTTGCCGAACACGCAGTAGCCCCAGCCCGGCAGGCTCTTGTCGCGGTGGTTGAGGAAGTCGTTGTCGGAGACGTTGATGAAGAACTGCGCGCTGGCCGAATGCGGGTCCTGGGTGCGCGCCATGGCGACGCTGCCCTTCTGGTTGGTGAGACCGTTGTCGGCTTCGTTCTCGATCGGCGCCCGTGTCGCCTTCTGCTCGAAGTCGGTGTCGAAGCCGCCGCCCTGCACCATGAAGCCGTCGATCACGCGGTGGAACAGGGTGCCGTCATAGTGGCCGTCGCGGACGTACTGCTCGAAATTGGCGGCCGTCTTGGGTGCCTTGTCGGCGTTCAGCTCGAGTTTGATGATGCCGTAATTGGTGTGCAGAACGATCATGGGATTTCCTGAGCGAAAGGGCGTGTTCCGGGCCGGCGCCGGCTTGGCGCCGAGACCGCGCGTCGCGCTATAATAGCCGCTTTGCGCGGGTGGGAGAAACCGCCCGGCACGCGTGTTAACCTGCCTTCACCAGCGCCGTCATTGCACGGTCCGACGAATTACAGAGGTTGTCTGCATTCCATGAGCGTCGAGAGTCGCGTCGAGAACGACGATACCCAGCACGGAGCCCCGAATTTCCTGCGCAATCAGATTCGTGACGAGATCGAATCGGGGCAGACCCAGACGATCGTGACCCGTTTCCCGCCGGAGCCCAACGGCTTTCTGCACATCGGTCACGCCAAGTCGATCTGGGTCAATTTCGGTCTGGCGGAACAGTTCGGCGGTCGCTGTCATCTGCGCTTCGACGACACCAATCCGGCCAAGGAAGAGCAGGCCTATATCGATGCCATTCGCGAGGATATCGAGTGGCTCGGCTATCGCTGGAGCGGTGAGGTGCGCTACGCCTCGAGCTACTTCGATCAGCTCTATGCCTGGGCCCAGCATCTGGTGCGCGAGGGTCTGGCCTATGTCGATGACCTTTCGCCGGAAGAGATTCGTGAATACCGCGGCACCCTGACCGAGCCGGGCCGGCCGAGCCCCTACCGCGAGCGCAGCGTGGAGGAGAACCTCGACCTGCTGGAGCGCATGCGCGTGGGTGAGTTCGCCGAGGGGGCCAAGGTGCTGCGGGCCAAGATCGACATGGCCGCGCCGAACATCAATCTGCGCGACCCGATCCTCTATCGGATTCGCCACGCCCATCACCATCAGACCGGCGATGCCTGGAAGATCTATCCCTCCTATGACTTCGCCCACGGCCAGTCGGATGCGATCGAGGGCGTTACCCATTCGCTGTGCACGCTCGAGTTCGAGGATCACCGCCCGCTCTACGAGTGGTTCCTGGCACACCTGCCGGTGCCGTCGCAGCCGCGCCAGACCGAATTCGCCCGGATGAACGTCAACTACACCGTGACCTCCAAGCGCAAGCTCAAGCTGCTGGTCGACGAGCAGGTGGTGGACGGCTGGGACGATCCGCGCATGCCCACGATCTCGGGGCTGCGTCGGCGCGGCTACACGCCCGCCTCGCTGCGTAAGTTCTGCGACATGACCGGGGTCAGCCGGGCGGCCAACGTGGTCGATATCGCCATGCTGCATTTCGCGATTCGCTCCGATCTGGAAGACAACGCGCCACGCGCGATGTGTGTGCTCAACCCGCTCAAGGTGGTGCTGACCAATGTCACCGCCGACCACGGCGAAGTGTTCGAGGTGCCGGGGCATCCGGCGCGTGAAGACATGGGTACCCGGCGCCTGCCGCTGACCCGCGAGATCTGGATCGACCGTGACGACTTCATGGAGGAGCCGCCGAAGAAGTTCTTCCGGCTGGCGCCGGGCAAGGAGGTGCGCCTGCGCAATGGCTACGTGATCCGCTGCGACGAGGTGATCAAGGATGCCAGCGGCGAGATCACGGCGCTGCACTGCTCGGTCGACTTCGAGACCCTGGGCAAGAATCCCGAGGGGCGCAAGGTGAAAGGGGTGATCCACTGGGTCAGCGCCGAGCACGGCGTACCGGTGGAAGTGCGCCTCTATGACAACCTGTTCCTCGACGAAGCCCCGGATCGCGACAAGGACGCCGACTTTCTCGATCATCTCAACCCCGAGTCGCTGGTTACCGTGCAGGGTATCGCCGAGCCGGCCCTGGCCGATGCGGCCCCTGAGGCGCGCTATCAGTTCGAGCGCGTGGGCTACTTCTGCGCCGACCGCCATGCCTGTCGCGATGGCAAGTTGGTGTTCAATCGCACGGTCGGGCTCAAGGACTCCTGGGCCAAGATTCAGCAGAAGCAGCAGGGGACGGCATGAGCGAGCTGCAGGTCTATAACACGCTGACGCGGCGCAAGGCGCCGCTGCAGCCGATCGAGCCCGGCAAGCTGCGCATGTACGTCTGCGGCATGACGGTCTACGACTACTGCCACCTGGGGCATGCTCGGGTGATGGTGGCGTTCGACGTGATCACCCGCTGGCTGCGCCAGACCGGGCTCGACGTCACCTATGTGCGCAATATCACCGATATCGACGACAAGATCCTCAAGCGTGCCGAGGAGAATGGAGAGCCGATCTCGGCGCTGACCGAGCGCATGATCGCGGCAATGCACGAAGACGAGGCGCGCCTGGGCGTACTGCGTCCGGATCTGGAGCCGCGCGCCACTGGCCATATCCACGAAATCGTGGCGATGATCCAGCGCCTGATCGACAACGGCTACGCCTATGCCGCGGACAACGGTGACGTCTACTATCGCGTGCGCCGGTTCGCCGCCTACGGCAAGCTCAACAATCGCAATCTGGACGAGATGCGAGCCGGGGCGCGGGTCGAGGTCGACTCCCACAAGGAGGACCCGCTTGACTTCGTGTTGTGGAAGGCCGCCAAACCGAATGAGGCGAGCTGGCCCTCGCCATGGAGCGAGGGGCGTCCGGGCTGGCACATCGAGTGCTCGGCGATGTCGACCTGCTGCCTGGGCGAGACGTTCGATATTCACGGTGGCGGGCCGGATCTGACCTTTCCCCACCACGAGAATGAGATCGCCCAGAGCGAGGCCGCCACCGGCAAGCCCTACGTCAATGTGTGGATGCACGCCGGGGCGGTGCGCGTCGATCAGGAGAAGATGTCCAAGTCGCTGGGCAACTTCTTCACCATTCGTGAGGTGCTCGAGAGTCATGATCCGGAGGTGGTGCGCTATCTGCTGGTGGCCAGCCACTACCGCAGCCCGATCAACTATGCGCCGGCCTCCCTCGGTGAGGCGCGGCGCTCGTTGGAGCGCTTCTATCACGCGCTGGATGGCGTCAAGCCGTGTCAGGGCGAGGTCGAGCCGGACTACGCGGCCCGTTTCAGTGCGGCCATGAACGACGACTTCAATACCCCCGAAGCACTGTCGGGACTGTTCGAGCTGGTGCGCGAAGTCAATCGCTTGCGCGACACGGATGCCCCGAGGGCCGCGGCGCTGGCGTTCGAGCTCAAGCGCCTGGCCGGGGTGCTGGGGCTGCTCGAGCGCGAGCCGGCGGACTTTCTCAAAGCCGGCGCCCAGGCGCTGCCGCTGGCGGAAGCCGAGATCGAGGCACGTATCGAGGCGCGCGCTCAGGCCAAGCGCGAGCGCGATTTTGCCGCCGCCGACCGGATTCGCGACGAGCTGGCGGCGCTGGGTATCGTGCTCAAGGATTCCCGCGAGGGTACCCGTTGGAGCCTGGAGGCGGCTGGCGACTGAGCTGAAGACGGCCGCGATCGAGCGCGAAAGCTGCGTCGGCGACTGTTGCCGTGTCTTTGCCAGTGACGAATAGGCCCCGGCCAGTGACGAATAAGCCCCGCCGATCCGGCGGGGCCTATTCGTTTTCAGAGGCGGTCGTTGTCAGAGTCTGTGGTTTCTGGGCGCCTCAAATCGGGTGTGTCAGCGCGTCGCCAGGCGCGCGACGATGGCATCGACCATGCGTGCCGAGTGGGTGGCTGCACGCTCCAGGAAGGCGTCGAAGGAGAGGTGCGATGACTTGCCGGCGATATCCGAAAGCGCGCGAATGACCACGAACGGGCAGTCGAAGAGGTGGCAGGTCTGAGCGATCGCCGCCGCTTCCATCTCGATCGCCAGCATCTCGGGGAAGTCTGCCCGTAGCCCCTCGACCCTGGTCGGGTCGGACATGAAGCTGTCGCCGGTGCAGATCAGGCCCTCGAACACGCGCAGCTCGCCGAGACTCTCGATGCTCGCGCGTGCGGCGCTGACCAGCTCGGGTGCGGGGGTGAACGCCGCCGGCATGCCCGGCACCTGGCCCAGGGCGTAGCCGAAGGCGGTGACGTCGACGTCGTGGTGGCGCACTTCGCTGGAGATGACCACGTCGCCGACCTCGAGCTCGGCGCCGAAACCGCCCGCCGAGCCGGTGTTGATCACCGCATCGGGGCGGAAGCGATTCATCATCTGGGTGGTGCCGACGGCGGCATTGACCTTGCCGATGCCCGACTGCAGCAGCACGATCTCGACGCCGTGGCGACGACCGCAGTGGAAGGTGGCGCCGGCGTGGCGCTCGACGCGGGCGTCTTCCAGCTGCGAGGCGAGCAGGGTGACTTCCTGCTCCATGGCACCGATGAGGCCGATAGTTTGCATCACGAGGTTCCTTGAGTGGCAGCGAGGGTCAATGGGCGTCGTGGAGTTCGGCGGCCTGCAGGGTGTTCTGCAACAGGGTCGCGACCGTCATCGGGCCGACCCCGCCGGGTACTGGGGTGATGAAGCTGGCACGCTCGGCGGCACTGGCGAAGTCGACATCGCCGACCAGGGTGCCGTCATCGTTACGGTTCATGCCGACATCGATCACCACGGCGCCCGGCTTGATCCAGTTGCCATCGATGAGGCCCGGCTTGCCCACGGCCACTACCAGTAGATCGGCCTGGCGCACCTTCTCCTCCAGGCTGCGGGTAAAGCGATGGCACACGGTGGTGGTGCAGCCCGCCAGCAGCAGCTCCAGTGACATGGGTCGACCGACGATATTGGAGGCGCCGACCACCGTCGCCTCGAGGCCACGCAGCTCGATACCGCTGTGTTCGAGCAGGGTCATGATGCCCTTGGGCGTGCACGGGCGCAGCAGCGGCATGCGCTGGGCCAGGCGCCCCAGGTTGTAGGGGTGGAAGCCGTCGACGTCCTTGTCCGGGCGGATGCGTTCGAGCAGCGGGTTGGCGTCGAGATGCTCGGGTAGCGGCAGCTGTAGCAGGATGCCGTCGACCGTGTCGTCTGCATTCAGTTCGTCGATGACCGCCTCTAACTCCTGCTGGCTGATGGTGGCATCGAGCCGATGGCTGAACGAGAGAATGCCGGCCTGTTCGCAGGCACGGTGCTTGTGGCTCACGTAGATCTCGGAGGCGGGGTCATGGCCCACCAGAATCACCGCCAGGCCCGGGCGTCGGCGTCCCAGCTGGAGGCGCTCGGCCACCTCGGTGGTCACCTGTTCGCGGATGGCGCCGGCAATGCGTTTGCCGTCGATCAACTGAGCGGTCATCGACTGTCCTTTCTGAGTAGCGGAAATAGCGGCCGGTCTCGCTGGGCGAAGCAGGGCTTCGACCAGGCCGGCGAAGGCGGCAATTTTCGCACGCCAGCCGATCCAGTCAACGCAGGCGTTGAGGATGGCTGTCACTGAGGCGACAGTGGGGCAGGGCAGATGCGACCCGGGGTAGCCTGAAATTCACGTAAGGGCTTGACCTGACAGAAATGATCCGTAGAATACGCAGCGCATCGAGGGGCTCGTAGCGTCATCGATCGCATCGCCCGGCGACGGGGTATAGCGCAGTCTGGTAGCGCGCCTGCTTTGGGAGCAGGATGTCGGGGGTTCAAATCCCTCTACCCCGACCAGTTTGGGTCGGCGATCGATGAACAGGCAGCCGGTATTGGAATGCGCCTATAGCTCAACCGGATAGAGCAACGGCCTTCTAAGCCGTAGGTTGCAGGTTCGAGTCCTGCTGGGCGCGCCACTCTCCGGATGGTCTTCACGTCGTGAAGTGTTGGATGGGGTGTGGTAGTTCCAAGCGATGCCAGTGTCGAGATGGTGGATGTAGCTCAGTGGTAGAGCCCCGGATTGTGGCTCCGGTGGTCGTGGGTTCGATCCCCATCATCCACCCCACTTTCGACACGCACTCAGAAATGGTGGATGTAGCTCAGTGGTAGAGCCCCGGATTGTGGCTCCGGTGGTCGTGGGTTCGATCCCCATCATCCACCCC
>NZ_JAFLEN020000001.1:0-548849 GCF_017306975.2 Salinicola sp. DM10 | reverse complement strand
ATTTCTGTCCCTTCAGATGTCCTTGTGGTTCTTCTCCTTGTTCTCGTTCGCATTGATCTCGGCCCGCACTGACCTTGGCCTGCATTGACCTCGGCTCGTGCTCACCTTGGCGCCTGCGGCGTGGATCGATATGTCCGAACGTCGCGCTTTTGCGTGGTCTATGCCGTGACCGAGGCGGTCTGCCTCGTGCGGTCTGTCGCTGTCTGAAGGCGGCGATCGTCTGTCGGTGGTGAGGAGTCATCCTTTTATTCTGGCGTTTTTCGCCGCTGCCCCTTGGTTTTCGGGCGCTTCAGCCCAATGTAGGCGGCAAGTCTGCTTGCCAGTAGGCATGGGGATTCATAGAATCTCTCCCTTATTTTTTGAAGTTGCAATCACAGAACGCTCCCGTCGGTAGAGGATCATCTATGCAAGTTTCCGTTGAGACGACATCCCAGATCGAACGTCGCATCACCGTCCAGGTGCCGGCGAGCGAGGTCGATCAGGCCGTTGCCGCTCGTCTGCAAGACACCGCCAAGCGCGTTCGTCTGAATGGTTTTCGTCAAGGCAAGATCCCGATGGCCGTCGTGCGCCAGCGTTTCGGTCAGGACGTGCGCAACGAAGTGGTCAGTGAGCTGATGCGTCAGCACTACGTGCGCGCCATCACCGAAGAGAGCCTCAACCCGGCCGGCTACCCCTCGATCGAACCGACCGTCAATCAGGACGGCAAGGATCTCGAGTTCGTGGCCACGCTGGAAGTGTACCCGGAGATCGAGCTTCAGAGCATCGCCGGTACCGAGGTCGAGCGTCCGCAGACCGAGATCACCGAAGCCGACATCGATCAGATGATCGAGACCCTGCGCACCCAGCGCGCCGAGTTCCAGCCGGTCGAGCGTGGCGCCGAGATGGGCGATCAGGTCAAGATCGACTTCGAGGGCTTCCTCGGTGACGAGCCGTTCGAGGGCGGCGCCGCCGAAGGGCACGAACTGGAGCTGGGCTCCAACCGTTTCATCCCGGGCTTCGAAGAACAGCTCGTGGGCGCCAGCGCCGGCGAAGAGAAGCGCATCCAGGTGACCTTCCCGGAAGATTACCAGGCCGAGCATCTGGCCGGTCAGGAAGCGACCTTCGCGGTCAAAGTGCACGAGGTGTCGGCCAAGACGATGCCGGAAGTCGATGCCGAGTTCATCAAGGCGTTCGGCGTCGATGATGGTGACTTCGACAAGTTCCGCGCCGAAGTCAAGAGCAACATGGAGCGCGAGGTCAATCAGGCCACGCAGAATCGCGTCAAGCAGCAGGTGCTCGAGGCGCTGCAGGCGGCCAACGAAGTCAGCGTGCCGCAGTCGCTGATCGACCAGGAGACCGATGGTCTCAAGCGTCAGGCAGCACAGCAGTTCGGCCTGGGCGAAGATTTCGACGTCAGCCAGCTGCCCAATGAGCTGTTCGCCGATCAGGCGCGCAACCGGGTCAAGGTCGGCCTGCTGCTGGCCGAAGTGATCAAGCAGAACGAACTCGAGGCGAGCGACGACGAGATCCGTGCCCGCGCTGAGGAGCTGGCGACCCAGTACCAGCAGCCGGAGCAGGTGATCGAGCAGTATCTCAAGAACGACGAGCTCAAGAACCAGATCAAGTCCGCGGTGCTCGAAGACAAGGCCGTTGACAAGCTGCTGGCGCAGGCCCAGGTTAAAGACGTGAGCATGAGCTATGAAGATGTGCTGCAGTCCGCTCAACAATCGGACGACGCGGCCGATGAAGATGAGAGCGAAGAGAGCGATTCCAAAGCATAAACGCTGCTTGGTAAGCGACGGGCCCCGGCAAGATGCCGGGGTTCGGCGGTGGTTGGCGGCGGCAAAGTGGGTTCGCGGCCACCGCCTAGAGGAGTGTGACACTCACCAGATGCAAGGAAATCGCGATGCGTAACGAGTTCGACATCAGTAATGCCGGCGGCCTGGTTCCGATGGTCGTGGAGCAGAGTGCGCGCGGCGAGCGGTCTTACGACATCTACTCCCGGCTGCTCAAGGAGCGTGTCATCTTCCTGGTCGGCCAAGTCGAAGACTACATGGCCAATCTGGTGGTGGCGCAGCTGCTCTTCCTGGAGTCGGAGAATCCGGACAAGGATATCCACCTCTACATCAACTCTCCTGGTGGCTCGGTCACCGCGGGCATGTCGATCTACGACACCATGCAGTTCATCAAGCCGGACGTATCGACCGTGTGTATCGGTCAGGCGGCGAGCATGGGGGCACTCCTGTTGACCGGGGGCGCCAAGGGCAAGCGCTACTGTCTGCCGCACTCGCGCATGATGATTCACCAGCCGCTGGGCGGCTATCAGGGGCAGGCTTCCGACATCGAGATCCATACCCGGGAGATTCTGACGATTCGTCACAAGCTCAACCGGATTCTGGCCGATCACACCGGACAGGATATCGACAAGGTGGCCCAGGACACCGACCGTGACAATTTCATGGATGGCGACCAGGCCGTAGAGTACGGGCTGATCGACGCCAAGCTGGATAAGCGCCCGGTATCCTGATAGCGTTTTGAGTCAAGGTTTCACACGGCGATGCTCGGCATCGCCGTCCTGACGAGGTACACGAATGGCCGACGGTAAAGGCAAAGACGACAACGGCAAGCTGCTCTACTGCTCGTTCTGCGGCAAGAATCAGAACGAGGTGCGCAAGCTGATCGCAGGTCCGTCCGTCTACATCTGTGACGAGTGTGTCGATCTGTGCAACGACATCATCCGCGAAGAGGTGCTGGAAGCCGACGCCGAGAGCGATGAGGATCGCCTGCCGGTACCCCGTGAGATCCGCAATACGCTGGATGACTACGTCATCGGCCAGGATCGCGCCAAGATGGTGCTGTCGGTGGCGGTCTACAACCACTACAAGCGGCTGCGTGGCGGCGGCAAGAGTGGTGGCAAGAATGACGACATCGAGCTGGGCAAATCGAACATCCTGCTGATCGGTCCGACCGGCAGCGGCAAGACCCTGCTGGCGGAGACGCTGGCGCGGCTGCTCAACGTGCCGTTCACCATCGCCGATGCGACCACGCTCACCGAAGCAGGGTATGTCGGCGAGGATGTCGAGAACATCATCCAGAAGCTGCTGCAGAAGTGCGACTACGACGTCGAGAAGGCGCAGCGCGGCATCGTCTACATCGACGAGATCGACAAGATTTCGCGCAAGTCGGACAACCCGTCGATTACCCGTGACGTCTCGGGTGAAGGGGTCCAGCAGGCGCTGCTCAAGCTGATCGAGGGCACTACCGCCTCGGTGCCTCCCCAGGGCGGGCGCAAGCATCCGCAGCAGGAGTTCCTGCAGGTCGATACCGGCAATATCCTGTTCATCGTCGGCGGTGCCTTCGCCGGTCTGGACAAGGTGATCCGCGATCGCGCCGAGAAGGGCGGCATCGGCTTCAACGCCACGGTCAAGAGTAAAGAGAGCGACAAGGGCGTCGGTGACGTGCTGGCCAATGTCGAACCCGAAGATCTGGTCAAGTTCGGCCTGATCCCCGAGTTCGTCGGTCGTCTTCCGGTGATCGCCACGCTCACAGAGCTGACCGAAGAGGCGCTGATCCAGATTCTCGTCGAGCCCAAGAACTCGCTGGTCAAGCAGTACTCACGCCTGTTCGAGATGGAAAACGTCGAGCTCGACTTCCGTGAGGACGCGCTGCGCGCCGTGGCGCACAAGGCGATGGAGCGCAAGACCGGTGCTCGTGGTCTGCGCTCGATTCTGGAATCGGTGCTGCTGGAGACGATGTACGACGTGCCGTCTCTCGAAGGTGTGACCAAGGTGGTAATCGATGGGTCCGTCATTTCGGGTGATAGCGAGCCGCTGCTGATCTACTCCAAGCAGGAAGAGAGCCGGGTCGCCAACAAGGACGGCTGACGCCTCCGCGTTGACGTCTCGACTCAGGGAAGGGGCCCTCAGGGGCCCCTTTTTGCATGTCGGGACCGCTTGCCTGCCGGGACCACGATGCCCTCGGCCGTGCAGCGGCGTTGGCGTGTCCCTTTGATGTCGGGGGCATGACATCATCGTGTCAGGTCAAGGTCGCTTCCCCCTTGGAACCCGGCGGACTCGCCCCCACGTACCCCGCTATTGCCGCTCTGGTGGCTCACCCATCCGAACGTTTGTCGAGGAAATGCTGTAATGGCGCAGAGCTCAGACCAGACACTCAAACTTCCGCTGCTGCCGCTGCGCGACGTGGTGGTGTATCCGCAGATGGTCATCCCGCTGTTCGTCGGACGCGAGAAGTCGATCCGTGCGCTCGAGACGGCCATGGAGAGCGACAAGCGCGTCCTGCTGGTCGCCCAGCGTGAAGCGGCGCATGACGACCCGGGTGCCGATGACCTGTTCGGCGTCGGTACCGTCGCCGATATCAAACAGCTGCTGAAGCTGCCCGATGGTACGGTGAAGGTGCTGATCGAAGGCGCCTTCCGCGTCGACGTGCAGCGCGTGGTCGAGGAAGAGGGTGGCTATATCGCTGCCGATGCCACGCCGCGCGACAGCGAGCCGCTCAGCGAGCGCGAGCAGGAGTCGCTGGTTCGGGTGCTGCTCAATCAGTTCGAGCAGTATGTGAAGCTGTCCAAGAAGGTGCCCAGCGAGGTGCTCTCCTCACTGCAGGAGATCGAGGATCCCAGCCGTCTCGTCGACACCATCTGCGCACATCTGTCATTGAAGATCGATGACAAGCAGGAGCTGTTGGAGATGGATCGCGTGCGCGATCGCATCGAGCACCTGATGGCACTGATCGAGTCCGAAATCGACCTGCTGCAGGTCGAGAAGCGGATCCGGTCGCGGGTCAAGGACCAGATGGAGAAGTCCCAGCGCGAGTACTATCTCAACGAGCAGATGAAGGCCATCCAGAAGGAGATGGGCGAGCTCGAGAACGTGCCCAACGAGGCCGAGAAGTACGAGCAGCGCATCCAGGAAGCGGGCATGCCGCAGGAGGCCGTGGACAAGGCGACTCAGGAGCTCAACAAGCTCAAGATGATGTCGCCGACCTCTGCCGAGGCCACGGTGGTGCGCTCCTATCTCGACTGGGTGCTCTCGGTACCGTGGAAGAAGCGCACCCGGGTCAAGCATGATCTGCCGTTGGCGGCCAAGGTGCTCGACGAGGATCATCATGGCCTCGAAGAGGTCAAGGAGCGCATCCTTGAGTATCTCGCGGTGCAGAAGCGGGTCAAGAAGCTCAAGGGCCCGGTGCTGTGTCTGGTCGGTCCGCCGGGCGTGGGCAAGACGTCGTTGGGGCAGTCGATTGCGCGGGCGACCAATCGCCGCTACGTGCGTCTGGCCCTGGGTGGCGTGCGCGACGAGTCCGAGATTCGCGGCCATCGGCGCACCTACATCGGGTCACTTCCGGGCAAGCTGATCCAGCGCATGAGCAAGGCCGGGGTGCGCAATCCGCTGTTCCTGCTCGACGAGGTCGACAAGATCGGCATGGATCACCGTGGTGACCCTGCCTCGGCGCTGCTCGAGGTGCTCGATCCGGAGCAGAACGACAAGTTCAACGATCACTATCTGGAGCTCGACTACGATCTCTCCGATGTGATGTTCATCTGCACTGCCAACTCGATGAATATCCCTGGGCCGCTGCTCGATCGCATGGAGGTGATCCGGCTGCCGGGCTACACCGAAGACGAGAAGCTGGCCATCGCCAAGCGCTACCTGATTCCCAAGCAGCTCAAGGCCAACGGGCTCAAGGACCAGGAGC
Source organism: Salinicola sp. DM10 (assembly GCF_017306975.2). Taxonomy (NCBI): domain Bacteria; kingdom Pseudomonadati; phylum Pseudomonadota; class Gammaproteobacteria; order Oceanospirillales; family Halomonadaceae; genus Salinicola; species Salinicola sp. DM10. The sequence continues at coordinate 543,161 of NZ_JAFLEN020000001.1, read as the reverse complement.
TGACTTTCGGTGACGAGGCGGTACTCGAGCTGATTCGCTACTACACTCGTGAGGCGGGTGTGCGCGAGCTCGAGCGGCAGATCGCCAAGGTGTGCCGCAAGGTGCTGCGCGAGCGCCTGGAAGCGGAGAAGGGCCAGGGTGCCCAGGCGGGTCAGACTCTGGCAGCAGCAGATATTGATCGCTACGCCGGCGTGCGCCGCTACAGCTACGGTCTGGCCGACCAGGACGATCAGGTGGGGCGCGTCACCGGCCTGGCATGGACCTCGGTGGGTGGCGAACTCCTCTATATCGAATCCGTTGTGACTCCGGGCAAGGGTCGTCTCAACAAGACCGGCTCGCTGGGTGACGTGATGAAGGAGTCGGTCAGCGCTGCCCATACGGTGGTGCGCGCGCGGGCCCCACAGCTGGGTATCGATCCAGAGCGCTTCGAGAAGGAAGACTTGCATATCCATGTGCCTGAGGGCGCCACCCCCAAGGATGGCCCCAGCGCCGGTATCGGCATGGTCACCGCGATGATCTCGGCTTACAGCGGGCGCGCCGTTCGCTGCGATGTCGCCATGACCGGCGAAGTCAATTTGCGCGGCGAAGTGATGCCGATCGGCGGCCTGAAGGAGAAATTGCTGGCTGCACGGCGCGGTGGTATAAAGACCGTGCTCATTCCCGAAGAGAATCGTCGGGACCTCAAAGAGGTGCCTGACAACATCAAGAGCGCGTTGGATATCCGTCCTGTGAAATGGATCGACGAAGTGCTGGCGGTGGCCTTGACGAACCCGCTGGAAGCCGATGAAAAGCGTGCCGACGATGCCGCTTCATCGCAGGCCAATGTCAGCACACATTGATCGAATTCCGGCGAGAATTCGAGGCGTGAAGTCAGACGTGACGCGGTTTTTCTCGAGATCTTGATTGACAGCATAATTGGAGCATTGCTATAAAATGCCCACTTGTTGTGATCGCTATCGCAGTTAGAGATTGCGCGTCGATTTCCTCTCAATTTTGTACACAGTCAAGGGGTGAAGTGTGAATAAATCCGAGCTGATCGAAGCCATTGCCGCGTCTGCCGACATTCCCAAGGCAGCTGCGACGCGTGCACTCGACGCCATGATCGAGTCCGTGTCCGACAGCCTGAAGAACGGCGACTCCGTGGCACTGGTTGGGTTCGGGACTTTCTCGGTCAAGGAGCGTGCTGCACGCACCGGCCGTAACCCGCAGACTGGCAAGCCGATCAACATCAGTGCTGCCAAGGTGCCCAGCTTCAAGGCGGGCAAGGCGCTCAAGGACGCTGTAAACTAAGTTTGCCGCGTGATACGGGCCCTGTTCCCGCGGGTGACTTAGCTGCGGCTGTTACGCACGGTCAGGTCCGTAACCATGTAAGCGCATCGCCTCAGCGATGCGCTTTTTTTATGACCGCCTTTCAAGGCGTGACGGCGTGCGACGACCACGGGCGCTGCCCTTGCCATAGCGGCTTGAGGCTCGCGCGATAGGGATGCATTGGTCGTGTGCGGCGGTGTACGATTCGCCCCGAAGATAGGGTTACCGACATGCGAGGACAGCATGCTGCAGAAAATTCGTGAAGGCTCCCAAGGCTGGGTGGCGAAGGTCATCGTGGGGGCCATCATCGTGACCTTTGCGCTGTTTGGCGCGGAGTCACTGGTCAGTTATTTCCAGTCGGGCAGCAACGACGTGGCCAAGGTCAACGGCGAGGCGATCAGTCGCCAGGCGGTGGAGACCCAGGTGCAGCGGGGCATTCGCTCGGGCCAGGTGCCGCCGGAGCAGGAGCGCCAGTATCGTGCCCAGGTGCTCGACCAGCTGATTAGTCAGAAGACGCTGGACCAGTACGCCGAGGCGGGTGGTCTGTTCGTCTCCGATACCCAGCTCGATCAGATCATCGTGTCGCTGCCCGAGTTCCAGGATCAACAGGGCCGCTTCTCTGACCAGCTGTTCACCACTCGCCTGGCCCAGGCTGGCTATACGCCGGCGGCGTTTCGTCGCGAGCTGCGCGCTGACACCCTGCGGCGCCAGATCCAGCAGGGCCTGGCGGTGTCGGCCTTCGTGCTGCCCGGCGAGCAGCAGCGCCTCGCCGCGCTGCAGCAGCAGCAGCGTAGCTTTCGCTACGCGCGGCTGACGCCTGACGATCTGGCCGAGCCGGTGACGCCGGGCGACGCCGAGATCCAGCAGTATTATGAGGCGCACCAGGACGATTTCCGGCGCCCGGAGCAGGTCAAGGTCAACTACTTGGTGCTCAATCAGCAGGACCTGGCGCACAACGTCGAGGTGACCGATGCCGAGCTGCGCCAGGCCTACGAGCAGGATCGCAAGGCTGCGCCGCGTCGGGTTTCGCACATCCTGGTCACCTACGGTGATGGCGACCGCACCGAGCAGCAGGCACGCGCGCGGCTCGAGGAGGTAAAGGCCAAGCTGGACAAAGGCGAAGATTTCGCCAAGCTGGCCAAGACCTACTCGGATGACAGCTCCTCCGCGGCCAAGGGCGGTGACATTGGTGTCATTCAAAAGGGCTTTTTCGGTGAGGCCTTCGACGACGCTGCCTTCGCGCTGGATCAAGGGCAGGTCTCTCAGATCGTCAAGTCGGACTACGGCCTGCATCTGATCAAGGTGACCGACATCGAGATCCCCAGCTTCGAGAAGGACCGGGCGGCGCTGGTCAAGGAGGTTCAGTTGGCGCAGTCGCAGGATGCCTTCAACGAGGCGGTCCAGAAACTGACCAATGATGCCTATGAAGCCGATGATCTGGCCAGTGTGGCCAAGGATATGGGGCTGCCACTGAAAAGTAGTGACTGGTTCTCGCGCGATGGCGGCGGTGAAGGCGTGCTCTCCAACCCCGACGTGATCGCCGCCGCGTTCTCGCCGGATGTGCTCGAGGATGGCTACAACAGCGAAGCCATCGAGACCGACGCCCAGCAGCGCGTGGTACTGCGGGTGGTCGACCATCGCGATGCCAGCGTGCTGCCGCTCGACCAGGTGCGCGACAGGGTCACCGCAGCGGTCAAGGCTGAGATGACGCGCCAGCGCTTGAAGGCCCAGGCCGAGCAGGCGGTGGCCAGCCTGAAACAGGGCGAGACGGTGTCCGGGCTGAATTGGCAGCGTGTCGATGCGGTCACTCGTGACGGCGCCGACGGTGTGCCCCAGCCGGTGTTGGAGGCGGCCTTCGGCTTGCCGCGCCCGGCTGCCGAGGGTGCCAGCTACACCAGCGTCGAGCTGCCCGACGCCGTCGCCATCGTGGCGCTCGACAAGGTGATGGCCGGCAAGCCCGATGCCCAGAGCGCCGACTTCACCCGTCGCCTGGCTCAGCGCATCAAGGCACAGAACGCCATTCAAGGTTTGAGCGAGTCGCTGCAGAGCGAGGCGAAGATCGAGAAGCAATGAGCTGTGTCTGCGAGCGCCGGGTGCCCGCACCCGGCGCTTGCTTTCCGGCAAGCGCATGGCTTGCCGGAAAGCGTATGCCCTCCTAGGCTAGATCGACGTATCTACTTGCCAGGAGGGCTTTTTCGTTTATGGCTACCAGTCGTTATATCGCACTCACCGAGATTCCCCAGGGCCTGCCGCGTGAGAATCAGTTCGCGCTGCGTGAACAGTCGTTGGCGCCCTTGGCCGAGGGCGAGGTGCGGGTGCGTAATCTGTGGCTGTCGGTCGATCCCTACATGCGCGGACGCATGAGTGGCGTCACCACCTACGTCGAACCCTACGCCCTCGATGCGCCGATGGATGGCGGAGCCGTCGGAGAGGTCGTGGCCTCCAAGGATTCGCGCTATGCGTCGGGCGATCTCGTCCGCCATATGGCGGGGTGGCGCGATGTGGCTCAGCTGTCGGCCGATCAGGTCGAACCGCTGCCCGAGCACGATGTGCCGCCTCAGGCCTATCTCGGGGTGCTCGGCATGCCCGGCATGACCGCCTGGACCGGGCTCAACCGGATCGCACAGATGCAGCCGGGAGATCGGGTGCTGGTCAGCGCGGCTTCCGGCGCGGTGGGCTCGCTGGCGGTGCAGCTGGCGCTCGCTGCAGGGTGCCAGGTGGTTGGCGTCGCCGGCAGCGATGCCAAGTGCGAATGGCTCGAGGGGCTTGGCGCGCGGGCGGTGAACTACCGCGGCAAGGATGTCGAGGCGCTGACCCAGGCGCTGGCCGAGGCGGCGCCGGAGGGTATCGACGTCTACTACGAGAACGTCGGCGGGCCGCTGCTGGACGCGGCGCTGGCCAATCTGCGTGACCACGCGCGCATCGCGGTGTGCGGGCTGATCGACCGCTACAACGACGCCCAGGCGGGGGACGGGCCGCGCAATCTCAACCGGCTGCTATTTCGCAAGGCGCGCATGGAGGGATTCATCGTCGCCGAGCATTGGGCCCACTATCCGACGTTCCTGGCCGAGGTGGCACCGCAGGTTGCCGCCGGCAAGATGCGCTATCGCGAGACCGTGATCGAGGGGCTCGAGCGGACGCCGGAAGCGTTTCTGAAGCTCTTCTCCGGTGACAACGAGGGCAAGATGTTGGTACGACTCGACGCCAGTGCCGCTGACGTCTGAAGTTATACCGTTATCTTTCAATTGCCACCATGAGGTGAAGGGCCTCGGCTGCTATCTGCGGCCGAGGCCTTTTGCATGGCAAAGGTCTCTCACGGCGTGCGTGCATGTATTACGACTGCTGGCGCCGTGCGGATCGCCGGCGCCGCGCGGGTCTCCGGCATGCGGCGTGCCGCGCTCTCTGCCACGCCTGGCTACTGCGTGGCGTGCTCCCACCGTGTGATCAGCTGCAGCGCCTGCTCGCGACTGTCGCCGCACAGCTCGATGTCGAAGTCGAAGCGGGCGCATACCGCAGGGCGGCGGGGATCGCCAAACAGTCGGCAGAGATTGTCGTCATCGAGCTGGACGCAGCGCACCCCCGCGGGCTTGCCCTGTGGCATACCGGGGATGGGGGAGGTGATCGACGGGGCGATGCAGCAAGCGCCGCAGCCGGGACGACAGTTGCTCATGCGGGGCTCGGCTCGCCGCGATGCTGGGCCAGGGCGCCCTTATCGATGCCTTCGAACGCCTGCACCCGGATATGCGCGCCGCTGGCCTGAGCGATCTGCCGGGCGAGCCAGGCGGCGATATGCTCCACCGTCGTGGGCGCGGGCAGGATATGACAGCGCTCCCGCGGCAGACGCAGCTGGAACTGGCCCTGGGCGCTGCGATAGCGCACCTTGAGCGGTCCGCTCTCGCGTGGATTGACCGCGTCCTCTTCGTCGACCAGATAGCTGTGGTCGAGCTGTCGTGACCAGTGGGCCTCGAGCTCCGGGTCGCGCTGGCCGTCACGCCAGATGCGCAGATGCGAGCGGTGGCCGTGGGCGATGCGCTGGCAATTCCCGGCGTGGTGCTTGAGGCCATGGCTGTAGGTGTAGATGGCGCCGTCGGGAAGCTCCTCGCGCAGGCGTACGCGGATTGCCTCCACCCGTGGCGGCGGGCGCTTGCTCAACTCCTGGCTGAGATAGGCGCCGAGACGTTCGGCGTTGATCTCGCCCCAGGGCAGCAGGGTGAAGGCCTGGCGCGGTGCGCGCACTTCGAACGAGTAGGGGAGTTCGGCACTCACATGCAGCCCTTCCAGGCACTCCTCGACCTTGACGCCGGTAGCCTGAGCGGGCACCAGCAGGGTGTGATCGAGGCCGGCGTCCAGACGCGACTTGATCCATGGCTTGACCTCGCCGAAGTCGAACAGCATGCCATCCTCGCCGAGCTCGCCATCGAGTTCGACGTCGACGTGCCAGCTCGCCCCCATCAGGCCGAGCTGCGGTGACCAGATCGAGGCGTCGATATTGGTCAGGTTGTTCACGAACAGGGTCATCAATCGATTCCAGCGATTTTGTGCGTCTGCAGCGACAGGCGCCACTGGGGGTGGCGCAGGCAGTAGTCGACCACGCTGGCCATGGGAGCGCGGTCTGTCGCGATGCGCCCGGGTTCAGGGTCGATCGGCTGCAGGAAGAAGTGAGTGAAGTCGAGTCCGCTGAAGCGCTCGGGGTCCACGCCCGGCTGAGGGTGGACCAGTTTGAGCTCGTCGCCGCGGGTCTGGACCAGTTTATTGTCGCCCTTGGGGCTGACGCAGATCCAGTCGACGCCGGGGGGCACCGGCAGGGTGCCGTTGGTCTCCACGGCGATCTCGAAGCCGCGCGCGTGCATCGCCGCGAGCAGTGTCGCGTCGAGCTGCAGTAGCGGTTCGCCGCCGGTGAACACGACGTAGCGGCGTGATTCGGGGCTATTCGAGGAGCTGTTCGAAGAGCTGTCCGAATGGCTATCTACAGGGCCCTGCCAGAGTGCCGCGAGGTGGGTGGCCAGCGCCTCGGCATCGGCGAAGCGGCCGCCGTTCTGGCCGTCGGTGCCGATGAAGTCGGTATCGCAAAACGTGCACTGCGCCCGCGCGCGGTCGACCTCGCGCCCGGACCACAGATTGCAGCCGGTAAAGCGGCAGAAAACGCTGGCGCGTCCGGATTGGGCGCCTTCGCCCTGGAGCGTGTAGAAGGCTTCCTTGACGCTATACATGAAGCGGGTGTCTCGATCTGGCGATGGTCAGGAGGTGGCGTAGGGCAGCGGGTCCGTCATCCCTAGGCTCTCGAACGCGCCCAGACGTTCGCGGCAGCTACCGCACTCGCCGCAGGCCTGAGCCTGGCCCAGATAGCAGGTCCAGGTGTCGGCGTAGTCAAGGCCCATGGCGAGTCCGTCGGCAAGGATGCGCGTCTTGTCGGCGTGCAGATAGGGGGCGACGATCTCGACCGCTTCGAAGTTGGCAATCGCGGCGACATCATTCATGCGCTCGACGAATGCCGGACGGCAGTCCGGATAGAGCACGTGATCGCCACCATGGGCACCGTAGAAGCACTTGCTAGCACCGATGTTGACGGCGTGCCCGATCGCCAGCGAGAGCAGGATCATGTTGCGGTTGGGCACCACCGTGGCGGTGAGGTTCTCCTCGCCGTAATCACCCTTGGGCAGCTCACGGCTGGTGTCGGTCAGCGCCGAGTTGCCGATCAGCTGGTGGATGGCGCGGATGTCGACCACGCGGTGGGGTACGTCGAGCGATTGGCAGACATGGCGTGCGACTTCCAGCTCACGGGCGTGGCGCTGGCCATAGTCGAACGACAGCGCGTGGACCGCGTAGCCTTCGCGCAGCGCGCGATGCAGCACGGTGAACGAGTCCATGCCGCCGGAGTAGATCACCACGGCGGGGTCGGCCGAGGCGGGCGTCGAAGGAGGCGTCATGCGTTATCAACCTGTGGCGTGAATGCGCCGCGCTCGCCGGCCAGCGGGGTGAGGAAGCGGCGTCTGAGCTCTTCCTGGGGCAGGCCCTGGGCGAGCAGGTGCGTCAGTTTGCTGCAGGCGGCCTCGACGGTCATGTCATCACCCGACATGACGCCGATGTCGTTGAGAATCTGGCCGCTGGCGTAGGTGCCGGGAGCGGCGCCGCCGATCGGGCACTGGCTGAGGGCGACCAGCGGCTTGCCCTCGGCGACAGCGCGCGCTAGCACGCCGATCAGCGCGGGGTCGTCAGGCAGGTTGCCGCTACCCCAGCACTCCAGTACCGCAGCGTCTACTTGAGGTGCCTCGAGCCAACGTTCGACCAGTGTGGCATCGATACCGGGCCACAGCGTCACGCGAACCATCTGGGGCGCCGGGTCCCGTGCCGATAGTTCGAAGCGTGGCGCGCCTTCGTCGCGCCAGGCGCGCGCGGGATAGAGGGCAGCGATACCATCCACCAGCTCTCCAAGCAGCGGCCAGTTGGGGCTTTCGAAGCCGGTGTCGTCACGGGTATACCACTTGCGCGCACGGCAGCCGCGCAGCAGCCGGCCATGAAAGCACAGGCCGACTTCGCGCCATCCCGGAGCGGCGGCGAAAGCCAGTGACGCTTCGAGATTGTCCAGCGCATCGCTGTCGGGCTGGCCCAGCGGGCGCTGCGAGCCGGTCACCACCACCGGTTTGGTCAGCCCTTGCAAGTGAAAGGCCAGCGCCGAGGCGCACCAGGCTAGGGTATCGGTGCCGTGGAGGATGACGAAACCGGCATAGTCTTCGTACTGCGCCGCGATCAGCGCAGCGAGCGCCGACCAGTCGGCAAAAGTCGCGCTGCTGGAGTCGATCGGCTCGGGTGATTCCCATAGCGCGTAGGCTGGCAGCGCACGCCGCCGCAGCGGCGGCAGCGTCGCCAGCGCCGCCTCCAACCGTGCCGCCATGTCGCCGGCGGGGATCAGCCCGCGGCTAGACGCCTGCATGCCGATGGTGCCGCCTGCGTAGATGACGAGCAGCGGCCGCGACGCTGTGTCAGAGGTCGTAACCACGGATCACCTTGCAGATCGAGGCGAAGGTGCGCGCTTCCGGCGGATGGTTGAGATCGACACTCAGCGCACGACTGATATCGGAGGCGGAGATCATGCCGCGAATGCGCTCACCGCTCTGGCCGTCCGGTTCGGTGACCAGAACGTGCTGATCGCCGGAGGATTTCAGAGTCTCGACCAAATCACCGACACTGGCGTGTGAGACTCGGCTGTAGGAGAGGGCGTGCAGCTCGCTGCGCGGTGTCTGGATCATTTCCGCCGTTACCTCGTCGCGGCCGATCTGATGCTGCTGCATGGCCAGCGTGACGCGACGGCCGCCGATCAGCTCGCGGGCATTGACCACGCCGGTGAAACGGCCTTCGGGATTGATCAGCATCAGCAGCCGCACACCGGCTTGCTTCATGGTCTCCAGCGCCTGATCGACGGAGCTCGAAGTCGGCAGCGTGTGCGGTCGGCTGATACTGAAGTCGGTAACCAGCAGCACTGCCGGGCTCTCCAGCGTGACGCTGTGCGTTGGCGCTTCGGGCTGTACGATACCACTGACACCATCGAGGCTAGCCAGCGGTAGCGCGGTGAAGTGGACCTTGGAGGGGTGGGGTGTCTTGTCCATCGAAAATCTCCCGGCAAGTGTTTGAATCGAGAAGTATCTAAGTGTCTGAATCGAGATGTATCTTAATAAAGGAAGAGCGCTGCCGGCCTGCCGCGGTGACGTCGCTCACACGGCGGCAGATCGGTCGATAAGGGGGCGGCGCAATATCAGCCGCGCTGCTGCAGGTCGCCACGTACGCTATCCAGGAAGGTGATGAAGCGCGTATCGCGTGCGTCGTCGTGGCGATCGGTACGACAGCCGAGCTTGAGGCTGTTCTGCATCAGCAGTTCGTCATAGATGTCCAGCGTGATCTTGACGCCCGTATCTGGGGAGGGCGTCAGCGTCCCTTGCTCGAGCGTGAACCCCTCGAACAGGGTGGCGCGGATACGTGTGGTGCCGCCTTCGGTGAGTACTCGGCGCACGAAAAGCCAGCCCTCGCAGGCCAGATTGTCGCCATTCTCACGCTGGCGCTGGAACAGGGTGCGATAGCTTGCGCCCTCCTTGGCGCCGCGGTCCGCCATGCTGCGGTAAGCCTCGGTGACACGAGACGCCATGGCTCCGGTCTCTGCCAGCTTGCGCACGGCTGCCTGATGCTCGCGCGACAGCTGATCCTGGCGCTGGAAGCGCTGCCACAGGCGGTAGTCGGCGTAGAGGGAGTTCGCGTCCATGTCTTCTCCATTAATGACGAATCGTCAGCCGCCTATGATCGCCTATTCGGCCATCCTCTGGCCACCCGCGCGTTACGCAAAGGCGCCGCCGCGCCTTTCGCTCGTGACGGCATCGTCTCCTGCCGGCAAGACCTCGTGGCGACATGAAGACGTTGCAGTAAATGCTAAAGTTTTGTGTGTCGTCGGCCGATCATGTGATAAGACGACCCGAATCACGCCTGTTCAGCCGCTATAAGTGAGCCCGGCGTGGTAGAAATGGCATCCAGAACGAGAGAGGCATCATGGCTAGCATAGCGTCCCTGGGTATCGGCTCCGGCCTGGATCTGAACGGCTTGCTCAGCGATCTCCAGGCAGCCGAAAACAAGCGGCTCGAACCGATCGCTGCGCAGCAGAGCAGCTACAAGACCAGGCTGTCGGCTTTCGGCAAGCTGGAGAGTTCGCTCAGTGCGCTGCGCGACGCTGCCAGCAAACTCGGCGATCCTGCCACCTTCACCGCTGTCGGTAGCGAGATCACCGGTAGTGCAGTGAGCGTTTCCACCAGTGAGGGTGCAGAGGCTGGGCGCTACAAGATCGAGGTGTCGCAGCTGGCCCAGGCGCAGTCCTCTGCCTCGAAGGGCTTCGATAGCAAGTCCGACAATCTTGGCCTTAGCGGCACCCTGAGCTTCACCGTCGGCAGTGGCGACCAGATCGATGTCGACTACGCCGACGGCGATTCGCTCAGCGATATCCGTGATGCCATCAACGCCAAGGATAGCGGTGCGCGTGCTTCCATCATCAATGATGGTACCGGCTATCGCCTGGTGATGACCTCCGACGAGACCGGTACTGACTCGAGCATCTCCTTCTCCAGCGACGATGATTTCAGCTTCGAGACCAAGGTGGATGCGCAGAACGCCAAGCTCACGGTCAACGGCATCGACATCGAGAGTCAGACGAATACCGTCGAGGAGGCCGTTCAGGGGGTAACGCTCAAGCTCGACGCTACCACCGACAGTCCGGCGACGCTGACAGTGTCCAAGGATACCGAGGCGATGAACGCGTCGGTGAAGGCGTTCGTCGATGCTTACAACGCGGTGCAGAAGACCGCCGATACGCTCACCGCGTACAACGCGGATACCGATACGGCAGGCCTGCTGCTGGGCGACTCCACCATGCGCACGATCGAGTCGCGGCTGCGTGGTGCCCTGAGTACGCCGAACGATGATGGAGGCAGCTATAGCCTGCTGTCCAATCTGGGCATCGAACGCCAGCTCGACGGCACGCTGAAGATCGATAGCGACAAGCTCGACCAGGCGCTGACCGATAACACCGATGGCGTCAGCCAGTTCTTTGCCGGGGCAGACGGCGAAAGCGGTTTCGCCGCCAGCTTCGACAAGACCATGGGGACGATTCTCGACAGCGGCGGCTCGCTGGAGGCGGCGACCGATGGTATCGACTCGACGCTGGAGAGTCTCAGCGACCGCTATTCGCGCATGCAGGATTCGATCTCCAGCACCATCGATCGCTATCGCAAGCAGTTCAGCCAGCTTGATTCTCTGGTATCGCAGATGAACTCCATGAGCAGCTACCTGACCCAACAGTTCAGCGCGCTCAGTGCACAAACCCAGTAGTGATAGGTGCCTAGCATGATGATGACCAATCGACGGGGCGCAGGTGCCTACGCGAGAGTAGGAGTGGAGTCGGCGGTGATGTCTGCCGATCCGCATCAGCTCATCGTGATGTTGTTCGATGGTGCCCAGGCGGCCATCAGCAGTGCCCAGTTGCACCTGCAGGATGGTAATCGTGTGGCTAAGGGCGCGGCGATCTCCAAGGCGATCGACATCGTCAACAACGGCCTGTCCGCAGCCCTTGACCATGAGAAGGGCGGCGAGATCGCGACCAATCTGGCGCGTCTTTACGATTACGTATCGCGTCTACTGCTGCAGGCGAACCTGCGGGACGACGCTGCGCCGTTGGTTCAGGCTGCGGCTATCCTCGATGATCTCGGTTCGGGCTGGCGCGAACTGCGCGCTGCCGGAGCTACCTCGTGAGCGTAGGAGGTCGAATGGCGGAGCATGAGTCCGTGGTGGTGCGTTACCGCGAGCTGTTGGAAGTCTCCAGCGTCATGTTGGGCTATGCCCGGTCTCAGGATTGGGAAGCGTTGATCCAGCAGGAGGCCCGCTATGCGGTGGAGCTGGATCGGGTGCGCGTGATTGGCGCCTCGGGCTCTCTGAGCGAGAGTGAGCGCCAGGATCAGCTTCAATTGCTCGAGCAGATCCTGACCCAGGACGCCGAAACACGGCGTCTGCTCGACGCCCGCCGCGAGGAGTTGTCGCAGATGATCGGCAACTCGCGACGCCAGCAAGCGCTGGGGCAGGCTTATCAGGGTGGGCGTGGCGGTGTCTCCACGCGCCTTCGCTTCAACGCGCCCGACGGCAGCATGTGAGCGGTATTACCCCGATTCTGGACACCCTGCTGCACCAGGTGCTGGGCAAGCGGGTGGATATTCCCGTGCTCCGGGATCAGCCGGCGCCGGTCTCGCCCAAGGCCTCTTTCGATGCGATACAACCTGCCCGCAGCGACTCGCGCCTGCATGGCCAGAGTCAGCCGAGGCTGATCGCGCCCGAGGGTGACCTGGCGCGCTCGGCCACGGGCCGTCAGGCGCTACTCACATCGGAAAGAGCGGCGCCGCTGGCCTCGGCGCAAACCTCATTGAGCCGCGCCGCGGTGGAGATATCTCAACTGCTGGCACGCCACCCGGTGGCACAAAGCTCTACCATCACTGCTGCCTCTGCGCTGTTGTCGGCGCGTAACCCAAGTGCAGAATCAGTAGCCAGTGCGCTGGCCAATAGTATCAGCGGGAGCGGGGTCTTCTATGAGTCCCATCTGTCGCGCTGGCTGCAGGGTAGTTACCCGATGGCCAAGCTCTGGCAAGAGCCTCAGGCTTGGATGGGGCTCAGTTTTCGTCCCACGCCGCAGCCCCAGGCTGCCTTTTCGCCACTGCTGGCGGCATGGCGCTCCCTGCTGCTGGAGCGCCCGGGGGCGTCGTCTTCCGGTTCTGCTCCTCGCGGTGATGGACACGCCGGGGGCGCCTCTTCAATGGCCTCCGCGGCAGCGCGCGGTGGTGTGAGCACGACTCCAGCAAGTGCTTCTCCGGCCGGTACTTCGCCCAGTGGTGGGGTTGGGGCGTACCGGGCAGATGGCACTCAGGTCGCAGCGCGGCCGGCTGCCGGCGTTACGGCTTCGTCGCCGCTGGGCGGCGGCACACAAGTCGCCGCGGGTGAAGACTCTGTGTTGCCGAGGCATCTGCATCAGTTGTCGCAGCAGCCGCCCGAGCATCTACAGTCGTTGGTGCGTCATCAGCTCGAGCTGATGGCGTCGCCGACACTGCGCTGGGAAGGGCAACTGCTGCCGGGCATGCCGATGTTCTTCATGCTCACGGAGATGCCCTACCATGAATCGCATGAGCAATCGGAGGGCTCCGGCGAACGTGAACAGTCTCAGCGTCAATGGCGTGGCGAGATCCGTCTGACGCTGCCGCGGTTGGGCGAGATCGAGGTCGAGCTGGAGAGCGTTGCCGCAGATCACTGGCGCATCGTGATTGCCGCGGGCGATGCGCAGGCGCAGCAGCGCATCGTCGAGGCGTTGCCGGCGCTGCGCGAGCAGCTCAACGCAAGGCAGCTGCGCGTCGATCTCGACATGGCCGAGGAGAAGCGGGCATGAGCGACAGCGATGCGCGTAAACGTGCCGTAGCCCTGGCCTACTCTGGCGAGCGTCACGATGCGCCGAGGGTGGTCGCCAAGGGGTATGGCGACGTGGCCGAACGCATCATCGCCTCGGCCAGCGCTGCAGGCATCTTCGTGCACGATGCGCCCGAGCTGGTTGCCCTGCTGATGCAGGTCGACCTCGACGAGCGCATCCCGGAGTCGCTCTACCAGGTGGTCGCAGAGCTCTTGGTGTGGATTGCCCAGGTCGATGACGCCGCGCTGTCGGCGGAAGTCCGTTAGATCTAGGTGTATCCGCGGGCTTGGTGCCCGATTGGCGGCTCATCATTTTGTAACGTGAGAGCGCTAACCTCTTCTAAACATCTAGAACAATCAGTCACTTCCAGCATGAAGAAGGGTGCTTGCACCACAAAAAACGTTACTCTAAGAAAAATTTAGTAACAAAGGTTGATTTTTTTCATCCAAAAGTTGCACACTATATCCATCACAAAGATCTGATGTAAGCATGAATGGCTTACGAGCAGGCGGAGCGTCCGGCAGCACGGGCGCCGACAAAAACCCATACGCAGGGATCCCAGACATGCACAAGAATGGCTGCCTCGAAGACATACAGGACCTCAATCTGTCCTATCTGCTGCTGGTTCAGCGGCTGCTCAATGAAGACCGCGAAACGGCCATGTTTCGCTTGAATCTCGATGCCGAGATGGCAGACGCCATCGCGGGCCTTTCGATCAAGCAGCTGACCCAACTGTCGCGCACCAATCAGCTGCTTTGTCATCTGCGCTTCTCCGACGCGCGTCAGCTCGATCTGTTGCTCAACAATCCGCGCGCTCAGGGGCTCAGCCAGACTCACGCCGCGCTGCTGATGGCGGGGGCCAATCGTATTGCGCTGCCGTCATCCCAGGAGGGTTGAGTCATGAGTGACAAGAGCCTGGTGGGGGAGATGCTGCAGGTTCAGCTGGCTATCGAGCTAATCGAGCTGGGGGCTCGTCTGCAGGTACTCGAGACCGAGACCGCGTTGAGCCGTGGCCGACTTATCAAGCTGTACAAGGAAGTCAAGGGTATGTCGCCGCCGAAGGGCATGCTGCCGTTTTCGGCGGATTGGTTCGTCACTTGGCTGCCCAATATCCATTCTTCGTTGTTCTACAACATTTACCGTCGTCTCAACGATGAGCTTGGCTGCGAGCGCATGAGCGCCTTCGTCAAGGCTTACCGGCTCTACCTGGAGCAGGTCCAGTTGGATCAGGCGGAGCCCACGCTCGGACTGACCCGCGCCTGGACCCTGGTGCGCTTCTTCGAGAGCGATCTATTGCAGCTCTCACGCTGCCAGGGATGCGGTGGGGATTTCGTCGCTCACGCCCACAGCCCGACACGCGACTATATCTGTGGCATTTGCCAGCCGCCTTCCCGGGCCGGCAAGACGCGCAAGGCCAAGCGTAGTGTCGGCGAGGAGTCTGGGGGCGACACTGAACAACTGCCGCCGCTGCGGCGTGCCGCCTCACGCTGAAACGCGTGCTGCGATCCCGACGGGCCCTTTCGAGGGCCCGTTTTGCGTTTGATGGTTGGGGTCGGTCATAGGTAGGAATACGCAAGGGTTGTCGGCTTTCTGTACCGGTCGCCCTCAAGTGGGGCCTGGCATCTGCCGATAGAAAGGTCAGATTCGCCATGTATCATCCCCAGGAGCATGCCTCGTGTTGATTTTAATCGGTTACATCGTCGTCATCGGTAGCGTCTTCGGAGGTTATGCGGCGATCGGCGGCCACCTGGGAGCGCTGATACAGCCCTGGGAGTTCGTGATGATCGGGGGCGCCGCGGTCGGTGCCTTCATCTGTGCCAACAACGGCAAGGCGATCAAGGCGACGCTGAAATCGTTTTCCAAGCTCAAGCGCACCAAGCGCTACAACAAGATGATGTACATGGAGCTGATGGCGCTCCAGTACCGCCTGCTGACCAAGGCGCGTCGCGACGGCATGCTGGCGATCGAGCGCGATATCGACTCGCCCCAGGAGAGCGCGATCTTCGCCGACTATCCCAAGATTCTCTCCGACCCCATGATCATGGCATTTCTGACCGACTATCTGCGGCTGATGGTCAGCGGCAACATGGACCCGTTCGAGATCGACGCGCTGATGGAGCACGAGATCGAGACTTTCCAGCACGAGGCCGAGGTGCCGGCGCATTCGCTATCCGCGGTCGGCGATGGCCTACCCGCGTTCGGCATCGTGGCCGCGGTCATGGGTGTGGTGCACGCCCTGGGTGCTGCAGATCAGGGGGCGGCAATGATGGGGCAGATGATCGCCCAGGCACTGGTGGGTACCTTTGCCGGCATTCTGATGGCCTACGGTTTCGTTACCCCGGTGGCTCACCATCTCAATCTCCAAGTGAGTGAAGCGACCAAGATGCTGCAGTGCATCCGGGTGACGCTGATGGCCAGCCTCAACGGTCTTGCGCCTCAGCTGGCGGTGGAATTCGGGCGCAAGGCGCTGTTTACGGCGGTGAGGCCGTCGTTCAGTGAACTGGAAGAGCACGTGCGCTCCAGCGGCCAGACTCTGAGAGGCACAGGGACGGACAACTCATGAGTGCAGGGGGTGAGCGGCGCCCGATCATCGTCAAGCGCAAGCGTGTACAGAAGGCGGGTCATCATGGTGGCTCCTGGAAGATCGCTTACGCCGACTTCATGACCGCGCTGATGGCGCTATTCCTGGTGCTATGGATCCTCTCGACCGTCAGTGAGAACGAACTCGAGAGTATTGCCGAGTACTTCCGCACCCCGCTGGCGGTGGCGCTGACGGGGGGCGACAAGAATACCGCCAGTAGCAGTGCCATCCCCGGTGGCGGCGCCGACCCCACTGCCAGTAAGGGAGAGGTGCGTCGGATCGACGTGCGTCAGCAGACCCGCCCCAGCGACGAGCAGCGCATGCTACGTGCCCTGCGTGATCGCCTGAGCAGTGTGATTCGTAATGACCCCCAGTTGCGTCAGCTGCAGTCGCAGCTGCGTATGGACTTCTCCCCTGAAGGACTGCGCGTGCAGATCGTCGATAGCGATCAGCGGCCGATGTTCGAGCTCGGCAGCGATCGGCTGGAGCCCTACATGGTCAAGATCCTGCACAAGATCGCGCCTGTGCTCAACGAGATGCCCAACCTGATCAGTATCAGCGGACATACCGATGCGCTGCCCTATGCCGGGGGCGAAAAAGGCTACAGCAACTGGGAGCTCTCCGCCGACCGCGCCAACGCCTCGCGACGCGAGCTGATCGCCGGCGGGCTGTCGCCCGACAAGTTGCTGCGCGTTGCCGGCATGGGCTCGCGCGTCACCCTGCCGGGCACCGACCCGACTGACGCCGTCAACCGTCGCATCAGCATCGTCGTACTCGATAACCGTGCCTCACGGGCGATCGAGCAGCGCGACGAGTCGGCGTTGCCCAACCCGCTCGATGGGCAGGGACAGTCTGACGGTGGCGGCGAGATTCCGACGCCGGCAATCGCCGTGCCGGGTAATGACGCGACTCCCGCAGTGCCGGCTACCACCGGCGTGCCGGGTAGCGATGCGGCACCTGCGGTGCCAACACCGTCAGTTGGCCAGGCCGCCACGCCGGGGGGGCAGACGCCCGCCGCACCGGCTGCTACCGCCACGCCGGCAGGTGGCGCCCAGTCCAGATAGGCGGCCTTGGTTTCTGTGCGTGAGCGGCTATCGGGCCTGGCCCGAGACATCCTGGTGAGGGCGTCGAGAGGGCCCGCGGGTCCCGATGTTGGACTCGCTGCTGGCCGATCGGTCGCTTGGCGGGCGCCATGTCTGACTCCATTCCCTCCCGTGCCGGGTCTTTCGCCCGCCGGGTGACCCGCAGAGACGGGTATTTAACGCCAACACCTAAACAATCCGCATGCGCTGCCGATAGTGGCAGGTAACGACGCTTTTCAGCGCACGGGTTGCCATGAACGGGCGTTGGTGCAAGCGGTTAGGCCGTGCCGAGTTCGCTATCGTGCCAGCATTATCAATGGCTTGGGTGCTTCATAATGGACATAAGTGATTTTTACGACACGTTCTTCGAAGAGGCCGAGGAGCTTCTTGCGGACATGGAACGCCTGCTGCTCGAGCTGGACGTGGACGATCCCGATGTCGAGGATCTCAACGCCATCTTTCGCGCAGCGCACTCCATCAAGGGCGGTGCTGGGACGTTCGGCTTCACGGTGCTCCAGGAGACGACGCACATCCTGGAGAATCTTCTCGACTATACCCGGCGTGGCGAATTGACCCTGCGGCGCGACATCGTCGACACGTTCCTGGAAACCAAAGACATGCTTCACGATCAACTGGATGCTTATCGCAACGGCAATGAACCCGATGCCGAAGCGTTCGAGCGCATCTGTCGCATCCTCCAGCAGATCGCACAGGACGAGCTGGGTCTGCGCAACGCCGTCTCTGCGGCGGCGGAAACGCCGGCTGTCGCGCCGGCGCCTGTTGCGGAACCCGAGCCCGAGCCCGAGACCCAGTCTGCAGCCCCCGACGCCAGTGAGTCGGCGGCTTCTGGGGCGCGTCAGCTCACCATCACGCTGCTTGGGGTGAGTGCCAAGGATCGTGAGCTGCTGGTCGATGAGCTCAAGCACTTCGGTGACATCGGTGCCCAATCCGGTGACGAGACGCGCTTTCAGGTCACTCTCGAGAGTTCTGAATCCCAGAGCGATATCGAGGCGGTACTGTGCTTCATCATCGAGCCCGAGCAACTGCAGATCGAGGCATCTTCTGCCACTGCTGAGGTGCCCCCGGCCAGCACGAGCGCGCCGGCTTCCAGCTCGGCCGATGTCGAGCCTGCCGCCGCCGAGCCGAGCCAGGCCAGTGCACCTTCGACCGGGGCGAGTGCTGGAGAGAGCGCGGCGGCGCCCAAGCCGCTTGCACCGGGTGGCGCCAAGGCGAAGGCAGCGCCCAAGGCCAAGGCCAAGGGCGGTGAATCCGGCACCATTCGGGTGCCCGTCGACAAGGTCGACCAGATCATCAATCTGGTGGGCGAGTTGATCATTACTCAGTCGATGCTCGAACAGACCGCCAGCGACATGGATATCGTCTCCCACGGTCCGCTGGTCAATGGCATGAACCTGCTCCAGCGCAACGCGCGCGACCTGCAGGAGGCGGTCATGTCGGTGCGCATGATGCCGATGGACTACGTCTTCAGCCGCTTTCCGCGGCTGGTGCGCGACTTGGCCGACAAGCTGGGCAAGGAAGTCGAGCTGGTCACCGAGGGTAAATCGACCGAGCTCGACAAAAGCCTGATCGAGCGCATCATCGATCCGCTCACGCACCTGGTGCGCAACAGTCTCGACCATGGTCTCGAATCGCCGGACAAGCGCGAGGCCGCAGGTAAGTCGCGTACGGGGCGGCTGACGCTCTCGGCCCAGCATCAGGGCGGCAATATCCTGATCGAGGTTATCGACGACGGTGCCGGGCTCAGCCGCGATCGGATCCTGGCCAAGGCGCGCGCCAACGGCCTGACCATTCCGGATAACATCAGTGACGATGATGTCTGGCAGATGATCTTCGCGCCGGGCTTCTCCACCGCCGAGCAGGTCAGTGAC
Source organism: Salinicola sp. DM10 (assembly GCF_017306975.2). Taxonomy (NCBI): domain Bacteria; kingdom Pseudomonadati; phylum Pseudomonadota; class Gammaproteobacteria; order Oceanospirillales; family Halomonadaceae; genus Salinicola; species Salinicola sp. DM10. The sequence goes on along the minus strand of NZ_JAFLEN020000001.1, from coordinate 524,330 downwards.
GTCTCCGGTCGCGGTGTGGGCATGGATGTGGTCAAGCGCAACATCCAGGAAATGGGCGGCCACGTCGAGATCATGAGCCAGCCGGGCAAAGGGACCAATACGCGAATCGTGCTGCCGCTGACGCTCGCCATCCTCGACGGTATGTCGATCCGCTGTGGCGAGGAGACCTTTTTGCTGCCGCTCAACGCCGTGCTCGAATCGCTGCAGCCGCTGGACGAGGATATCTACTCGATGGCCGGCGATGACCAGGTGCTCAAGGTTCGCGACGAGTACCTGCCCATCATCACGCTGCACCATGCGCTCGACATTCCGGGTGCCAAGACCACGGTAACCGAAGCGATCGCCGTGATCGTCCAGGGTGAGGGCCGCCGCTATGCGCTGCTGGTCGATGACCTGATCGGTCAGCAGCAGGTCGTGGTGAAGAACCTGGAAACCAACTATCGCCGGGTGCCGGGTATCTCCGCGGCGACCATTCTGGGTGACGGCAGCGTCGCCCTGATTCTCGACATCGCCGACTTGCATCGCCTCGATCGGCGCAAGTCCCAGCAGCGCCATCAGGCGAAACACCATCATTCAGTGGAGGTACAGCCAGCATGACAGCACAAGCGAGCGTGGCGGCCATCGTCAGCGAGGCAGCCAGCAACGAATATCTGGTCTTCTCCCTGGGCGACGAGGAGTATGCGGTCGACATCCTCAAGGTCCAGGAGATCCGCGGCTATGAGAACGTCACTCGGATCGCCAACGTGCCCGAGTTCATCAAGGGCGTGACCAACCTGCGCGGCGTGATCGTGCCGATCATCGACCTGCGCCTGAAATTCCATCTCGAAAACGTCGAGTATGGCGGTCAGACCGTGGTCATCGTGGTCAACGTGGCTGATCGCATCGTGGGTATCGTGGTCGACGGCGTCTCCGACGTCATGAGCCTCACGCCGGATCAGATCAAGCCGGCCCCCGAGTTCGGCGTCACGCTCTCTTCCGACTACTTGAACGGTATCGGCAGCCTCGACGATCGGATGCTGGTCCTGGTGGACATCGAGAAGTTGCTGACTCACGAAGAGATGCAACTGGTCGACCGCACCGCCACGCAGGGTTGAGCTCTCGCCAGCGCCATGCAGATCAAGACCGCAGCCTCGGCTGCGGTTTTGTGTTTGATGCCCACGTTCTCGGCTTTCAGGGGTCCATGTCAATCAGGCGATCGGGGCATCTGCGGTGATGGGCCAGGGAGGGGTCGATTCACGGCTGGTCGATACCCAGGCGTGGTTCGAGACGTCGCTTTAATGGATCAAGACATCGCTTTAGTGGTTTAAGACATCGCTTTATTAGCCGATATACGCGATAGCCCCGGTGTGTGCGGGCGTCATGCTATCGACGGCTCACATCTCGAGCAGTGGTACTCGTCAACCTTCAGGAATATAAGCACATGTTGAATCTTCGTGAGTGGACCATGCGTCGCAAACTCTGGGCGACCCTGATTCTGATGTGGATCGGGCTGATCTTCGTGGCTGGATGGTCGCTCTACTCCATGCGCGCCAATCTCTTCGAGCAGCGCATCCAGAGTCTCGAGTACTTCATCGGTAGCGCCACGAAGCTGGTCGACAGCTACGTCGATCAGGCGCAGCAGGGCAAGTTGAGCGAGCAGGAAGCCAAGCAGCGTGCCATTGCCGATCTCTCTCATCTCAGTTTCGGTGCCGATGGCTATCTGTTCGTCTTCGATTCCAATCTCGATATCGTCTATCACCCGCGCCGCGACGTCGGCAGCAGTATGCGCGACTATCAGGATCCCAATGGCAACTACCTCTATCGCGACATGCTCGCGGCAGGGCAGCAGTCAGGCGGTGGGCTGGTGCGCTATGTATCGCGGCGTAGCGGCGGGGACAAGATGTTCGACAAGCTGAGCTATGTCATGCGCATCCCGGCGTGGGACTGGCAGATCGCCACCGGGGTTTACGTCGATGACATCGACGCCATCATCATGCGTGGTCTGATGGTCTATCTGGGGCTGATCCTGGCCATCGGCGGTGTGCTGTCGCTGGTCGTGGCTTGGGTGATTCGCAATGTGCTGTCGCGTCTGGGCGGCGACCCTGGCCACGCGCGCGAGCGTGTCCAGCGCATTGCCGGGGGTGATTTCACGCAGCCCCTGATGCTCAAGGCTGGTGACGACAGTAGCCTGCTGCACGCCATCGAGGGCATGCGCCGGCGGCTCAACGACACCTTTGCCGATGTCCGTGCCAGCGCCGAGTGGGTCAACGTGGGGGCCGGTCAAATTGCCAGCGGTAACCAAGATCTCGCGGTGCGCACTGACCAGCAGTCGGCGGCCATCGTCGAGACCGCGTCGAGCATGGAGCAGTTGACCCAGACCGTACGCCACAACGCCGACAACGCCGATGCTGCCACTCAGGCTGCGGCGCAGACGCGACAGCGGGCGGAACAGGGTGGCGCCATGATGCACGATGTCGAAGCGACCATGGCCAAGATCCAAGAGAGTTCGCGCCGGATGGCCGAGATCGTCGACATGATCGACAACATCGCCTTTCAGACCAATATTCTGGCGCTCAACGCCTCGGTCGAGGCCGCGCGCGCGGGTACCGCCGGTCGCGGCTTTGCCGTGGTCGCCGAAGAGGTGCGCAATTTGGCCAGCCGTAGTGCCGATGCCTCACGCGAGATTCGTGGACTGATCGGCACTGCCGGTGAGCAGGTGGATACCGGTGTCGATCTGGTCGGCAAGGTCGGGACGGCGATGGAGGAGATCGTAGCCTCGGTATCCAGCGTCAGCGGCCTGATGGACGAGATCGCGGGCGCCTCGCGCGAGCAGCGTGGAGGCATCGAGCAGGTCAATCAGGCGATTTCCGAACTCGACCAGGTCACCGGTCAGAACGCCAGTCTGGTACAGCAGACCGCCAGTGCATCGCAGTCCCTGGTCGAGCAGGCCAAGCGTCTTGAGGCAGCGCTGGAACTCTATCGTGTGCAGGCTGCCGACGGTGCCAGCGGTGACGCGCGTATCGGGCAACAGCCCGCGGCGCGGACGCGTCTGGCGGCATCTCCGGCCATGGCCTGAGGCCGTTTGCCGGCGGGGCATTCGCTAAAGTTTGGCACGGCTGAGCCGATAGCTAGTACGACTAATAAAGCGGGTCCGGGAGGCGCTAACCGCGCATCACCGGATCCGAAACAATACCGGGGAAACTGTCATGCGAAACAATCAACCCGTGATCGATCGGGAAGTCCCGCTGGACGACGACGCTTATTTGATTTCGCGCACCGACCTCGATAGCCGGATCACCTATGCCAACCCGGCCTTCGTGCGCGTCAGTGGTTTCGCTTATGAAGAGCTGCTCGGGGCGCCTCACAACATCGTGCGTCATCCCGACATGCCGCCGGCGGCCTTCGCCGATCTCTGGCAGACCCTCAAACAGGGCAAGGCCTGGACCGGGGTGATCAAGAACCGCTGCAAGGATGGCAGTTTCTACTGGGTGCAGTCGACGGTGACGCCGATCATCGACGGCGATGAGGTGGTTGGTTATACCTCGGTACGGGTCAAGCCCAGCGACGAAGAGCGCAAGCTCGCCGAGGCCGTCTATCCGCGCATGCTCGCCGGTCGCGGCCGTGGCTACCGCTTGCAGCAGGGACGTCTACAGCGGCGTGGCGCGGTGGCGGCCGTCAGACGTTTCAATCTGAGATCGCTCAAGGGTCGTCTGATCGCAATGATGGTATTTGCGCTCTTGATCCTGGGGGCCAGTGGGGGGCTTGCGGTATACGCGCTGAATGCCAGCGGCGAGCGTCTGCAGACCCTCGCCGAGCAGGGCATGGGCGATCTGGCGCGTCTGCAGAAGATCGATCAGTTGATGTCGAAGGGACGCGATCTGGTGTCGAAGCCGGTCAGCAACCCCATGGCCGCCGATCTGGCACCGATCAAGACCCAGGTCGATGCCTTGACCGGCGAATTGCAATCCACCTGGCAAGCCTACTATGAAGGTCGCCCGGAGAATCAGTCAGCCGCTGCCGAGACGTTCGCCGCCGACCTTCAGCGCTATCAGGAGCAGGGGTTGGGCGCGGTGATGAAGGCACTGGAGAGCGGCGACTTCTATCAGTCCTACGTGGCCTTCAACGACGTACTGCAGGCGGACAGCGACAAGACCAGCGCCGATCTCAACGCGCTGGTGGAGGCCAAGCGGCGCAGCGGTACAGAGATGGTGGCGGCCGCTGAATCGGCTCAGCACCAAGCCTTGATGGTGTTGATCGGGCTGTTGCTGGCCGGCGCCCTGGTGCTGCTGTTGATCGGGGTGACCACGATCCGGGCGGCGCTCAGGCCGGTGCGCGAGGCGCTCGACTTCACCCGTCAGATCGCCTCGGGCAACCTCGGCGCCGAGCTCAACCAGCGGAGCAAGGATGAACTGGGGCAGTTGATCATTGCGCTCAATGGCATGCGCCAGAGCCTGGGAACCATCGTCGGGGATGTCGATGCCAACGTGGCGGTGGTGCGTCCGGCGACCCAAGACATCGCCCAGGGTAACGAGGATCTCTCTACGCGGACCGAGCAGCAGGCCGCCTCCCTGGCGCAGACCGCGAGCAGCATGGAGCAGATGACCGCGACGGTGAAGCAGAACGCTGACAACGCGCGCCAGGCGAGCCAACTGGCGGGTGGCGCTACCGACACGGTCCGACGCAGCGGCGAGGTCATGGGGCAGGTGGTCGACACCATGGGACGCATCACCGACAGTTCGCGTAAGGTCGGGGACATCGTCGGGGTGATCGACTCGATCGCCTTCCAGACCAATATTCTGGCGCTCAACGCTTCGGTCGAGGCGGCGCGAGCCGGAGAACAGGGCCGCGGGTTTGCGGTGGTGGCAGGTGAAGTGCGCAGTCTGGCGAGTCGCAGTGCCGAAGCTGCCAAGGAGATTCGTAAACTGATCGATAGCTCGACCCATGAAGTGGGGCACGGCGCGGATCTGGTACGTGAGGCCGAAGGTGCGATCGGCGAGGTCGTCGATGCGGTGACTCGGGTCAATGACATCATCAGTGAAATATCGGCAGCTTCCGAAGAGCAGACCAGCGGTATTCAGCAGATCAGCCAGGCGGTGGCGCAGATGGACGAAGTCACACAGCAGAACGCCCAGCGTGTGCAGACCAGTGCGGCGTCCGCGGCCGAGCTGCGCACCAGCGTCGACAGCCTGGCGCGCTCCATCTCGGTTTTCCGGCTTGCCGGTAGTGGTAAAGAACGTGTGCCCGGCGGTGGCCAAGAGCCGCGTCTGGCACCTAACCCAACAGCGTCGAAACGTGCTGCCCCGGCGTTGGTGTCGAGCGACAAGCCCCGGGCTCGCCCGGCCAGCGGTAACGATACAGGGGAGTGGGAGGCATTTTGAAAAACGATCAGACCATGTTTGCTGCTGCCAATTCGGAAGCAGCCGATGCCCCGGCGAGCTTCTCTCGCGATCTCGATTTCACCGTGCGCGACTTCGAGCGGGTGCGGGCGTTGATCTACCGGCGCGCTGGTATCGTCATGGCCGATAACAAGCGCGAGATGGTCTATAGCCGTCTGGCCAAGCGCCTGCGGCTACACGGCATGACTCGCTTCGGCGACTACCTGGCGCACCTCGATGCGCGCCCGGAATCCGACGAGTGGGAGGCGTTCACCAACGCCTTGACCACCAATCTCACCGCTTTCTTTCGTGAGGCCCACCATTTCCCCGTGCTGGCGGAAGAGATCAAGCGCCGCGGTCCGAGTATCAAGATCTGGTGTGCCGGTGCCTCTACCGGTGAAGAGCCCTACTCGCTGGCGATGACCGTGCAGGAGGCGCTGGGTTCGGCGGCCTCCCAGGTCAAGATTCTGGCCACTGACATCGATACCGAAGCGCTCAATACCGCGCGCCAGGGGATCTACCCGCTGGAAGCGGTCGAGAAACTCGGTGAGACGCGCTGCCGGCGTTTTTTCCAGCGCGGCAGCGGCGCGCGCGCGGGCAAGGCGCGGGTGCGGCCGGAGCTGGCGTCGATGATCGATTTCCGCACGCTCAACCTGGTCACCGACAAGTGGTCGTTGAATGCCCCGTTCGACATCATTTTCTGTCGTAACGTCATGATCTATTTCGACAAGGAGACGCAGTCGGCGATCCTGCGCCGCTTCGCCTCGCAGATGAAACCGGATGGCCTGCTGTTTGCCGGTCACTCCGAGAACTTTTCGTTTCTGAATCAGACATTCCGCCTGCGCGGTCAGACCATTTACACGCTGGCGGCGAATGCCGTCGCCGGCGCCGCGCGAGGAGGGCGCCCGGCATGAAACCTCGAATCAAGGTACTGTGCGTCGACGACTCGGCGCTGATTCGCGACCTGATGACCAAGATCATCGAGTCGCAGCCGGACATGGAGGTCGTGGCCACTGCGCCCGATCCGCTGGTGGCGCGTGATCTGATCAAGCGCCACAACCCGGATGTGCTGACCCTGGACGTCGAGATGCCGCGCATGGATGGGCTCGACTTCCTCGAACGTCTCATGCGTCTGCGCCCCATGCCGGTACTGATGGTTTCCTCGCTGACCCAGCGCGGCTCCGAGATCACCCTGCGTGCGCTAGAGCTGGGGGCGGTGGATTTCGTCGCCAAGCCAGAGGTGGGCATTCGTGAAGGGATGCTCGAGTATGCCGACATGATCGCCGACAAGATCCGTGCCGCGGCGCAGTCGCGGCCGCGTCGTCAGCCCGAGGCTGCGGCACCGTCGGTGTCCCGCGAAGCGCTCAAGGCGCCGATGCTGTCGAGCGAGAAGCTGATCATCATCGGCGCCTCGACCGGCGGTACCGAAGCGATTCGCCAGGTGCTCGAACCGCTGCCCGCCAACAGTCCGGCGATTTTAGTGACTCAGCACATGCCCAGCGGTTTCACCCGCTCTTTTGCCGAGCGCCTCGATCGCCTGTGTCGGGTCACGGTCAAGGAGGCCGAACAAGGCGAGCGGGTGCTGCCCGGGCATGTCTACATTGCTCCCGGCGACTGGCACATGCGCCTGGCGCGTTCCGGGGCCAACTACGTGATCGCACTGGACGATACCGCGCCGGTCAATCGCCATCGTCCCTCGGTCGACGTCCTGTTCGACTCGGCGGCCAACTGCGCCGGCCGCAACGCGCTCGGGGTGATCCTCACCGGTATGGGCAAGGACGGCGCCGCGGGGCTGCTCAAGATGCGTCAGGCCGGCTCGCATACCGTAGCTCAGGACGAGGCCAGCTGCGTGGTGTTCGGCATGCCCAAGGAGGCGATAGCCCTTGGGGGCGCCGAAGAGATCGTGTCGCTGCCGGAGATCGCGCGCCACCTGGTACAGCAGATGCACGCCTCCGGTCGCGCACAGCGGGTTTAAAGCTGACGGCGCGGTTGCCGATAATCAGGGCAACCGCCCGCGTATTGAAAAGGATTGAGGAAAGACGATGGCTGACAAGAACATGAGCATTCTGGTCGTGGATGACTTCCCGACCATGCGCCGAATCGTGCGCAGCCTGCTCAAGGAACTCGGGTTCGAGAACGTCGAAGAGGCGGAAGATGGCCAGGAAGCGCTGACCAAACTACGCGCTGGTGGCTTCGAGTTCGTAGTCTCGGACTGGAACATGCCCAATCTGGACGGCCTCGAAATGCTCAAGGAGATCCGCCAGGATCCGGCGCTGTCTTCACTGCCGGTGCTGATGGTCACGGCAGAGGCCAAGAAAGAGAACATCATCGCCGCGGCCCAGGCCGGCGCCAACGGCTACGTCGTTAAGCCGTTCACGGCTGCCACGCTGGAAGAGAAGCTCAACAAAATTTTCGAAAAACTGGGCAAATGACGCCACAGGAGGGTAGATCATGAGCGGTGCCAACCCTCAGGAGACGGCGGCTCCCGACGATCTTATTCGTCGCATCGGCCATCTCACGCGCATGTTGCGGGACAACATGCGCGAGCTGGGCCTGGACAAGGAGGTCGAGCGCGCGGCCCAGGCGATTCCCGATGCCCGCGATCGCCTGAGCTACGTCGCGTCGATGACCGAGCAGGCCGCCGAACGAGCGCTCAATGCCATCGACCAGGCGCAGCCGATCCAGAACTCGCTGGAGAGCGAAGCGCTGGCGCTCGACAAGCGCTGGGATGCCTGGTTCGCCGAGCCCAAGGAGCTCGACGAGGCCAAGGCGCTGGTCACCGACACCCGTAGCTACCTGCAGGCGGTACCCAAGCAGACCAGCGCTACCAATGCGCAACTGCTCGAGATCATGATGGCCCAGGACTTCCAGGATCTCACCGGCCAGGTGATCAAGAAGATGATGGACGTCATCCGCGAGATCGAACAGCAACTGCTGCAGGTGCTGATCGACAACGCGCCGGACAGCGCCGAACGGCGCGAGCTCTCGGCGTCCGTCGCGGCCAAGCAGTCGAATTCGCTGCTCAACGGCCCTCAGATCAACCCTCAGGCCGCGGATGTGGTTAGCAACCAGGATCAGGTCGACGACCTGTTGGACAGCCTAGGCTTCTGAACCGACGCCGCGGCCCCATTGGGGGGCGCGGCAGCTTCCCTCGGCAGGCCGTTCTATCGATAGCGTTTCGCCGGCCTGCATCTCGCAGCTAATATCTCGCAGCTGACATCTCATCGCTGACCTCCCACGCCGCGGCGTTGGACAAGGGCGCGGTCGTTCAGCGCTGCTCGCACGAGAAATAGCCGCCACTTGGCCGTGCTATTTCTGCCTTTGACTTTCCCCGCCGCCACGCAAAATGTCGTCCACGCGATGATGCGCCTCACCATGGCGGAGTCCGCTTGGCCGAGCAGAACGACAGCGATCAGGAAAAGACCGAACCAGCGACACCTCGACGCCTGCAGAAGGCGCGCGAGGAAGGGCAGGTCGCGCGCTCGCGTGAGCTCGCCACCTTTTTGTTGCTGGTCTGTGGTGTCGGCGGGCTGTGGCTCATGGGACACAACCTGTACGACGACCTGGGCATGGTGATGGAACAGTCGTTCATATTCGATCGCGGCATGATCTTCGACACTTCGCGCACGCTCAGCCATGTCTGGACCCTGGGCCAGAGTACGCTGATCGTGCTGCTGCCGCTGTTCCTGCTGTTCGCGGTGGCGGCGGTACTCGGGCACACGTTGCTCGGGGGCTGGCTGCTGTCGGCCAAGTCGATGGCGCCGCAGCTCAGCAAGCTCAATCCGCTAAAGGGGTTGAAGCGCATGTTCTCGACCCAGGCGCTGGCCGAGCTGGCCAAGGCGATTGCCAAGTCGGCGCTGGTCGGTGGGGTCGGCGTCTACTATCTGTGGTCGCACAAGGGCAACCTGCTCGGGCTGATGGAGCTGCCGATACAGCAGGCGCTGGCCACGGCGATGCGCATGGCGGCGATAGGCTGCGGGCTGATCGTGGCCTCGATGATCGTGGTGATCCTGATCGATGTCCCCTACCAGATCTGGAGTCACCACAAGAAGCTGCGCATGAGTCGTGAAGACATTCGGCAGGAACACAAGGAGAGCGAGGGCGACCCCCACGTCAAGGGGCGCATTCGTTCGCAGCAGCAGGCAATGGCACGGCGGCGCATGATGAGCAAGGTGCCCAGTGCCGACGTGATCGTGACCAACCCGACCCACTATGCCGTGGCGCTGAGCTATGAACAGACCTCGATGGCGGCGCCTCGCGTAGTGGCGAAAGGTGCTGACGAGGTCGCTGCGCGCATTCGCGAACTGGGCGATGAGCACGGTATTCCGCGACTGGAGGCACCACCGCTGGCGCGTGCGCTCTACCGGCACGTCGATCTCGACCACGAGATTCCGGCCGATCTGTACACCGCGGTCGCCGAGGTACTGGCCTGGGCGTTCCGACTCAAACAGGTAGCGAGCGAGGGTGGCGAGACGCCACCGACGCCGCACGATCTTCCCGTCCCGCCGAGTCTAGACGATCGCGGCGACGGAACGGATGCCCCCAAGGAGGGTGAATGAACGCGCTGACCCAGTGGTTCGGCCGGCAGCAGATGGCCGGCAACTCACAGTTGAAGCTGCTGGCCGGCCCGGTGCTGATCATCATGATTCTGAGCATGATGATCCTGCCGCTGCCGCCGTTCGCGCTCGATCTCTTCTTCACCTTCAATATCGCGCTCTCGATCATGGTGCTGCTGGTCAGCATGTTCACCGAGAAGCCGCTCGACTTTGCCGCCTTTCCGGCGGTGCTGCTGTTCTCGACCCTGCTGCGGCTGTCACTCAACGTGGCCTCGACCCGAGTCGTCCTCATGGATGGGCACGAAGGGGGAGACGCTGCGGGCAAGGTGATCGAGGCCTTCGGCGAGTTCCTGATCGGCGGTAATTTCGCTGTGGGGCTGGTGGTGTTCCTGATCCTGGTGGTGATCAACTTCATGGTCATCACCAAGGGGGCTGGGCGTATCGCCGAGGTTGGCGCGCGCTTCACCCTGGATTCCATGCCGGGCAAGCAGATGGCCATCGACGCTGATCTCAACGCCGGTCTGATCGGTGAAGAGGACGCGCGTCGGCGGCGCAGCGAACTCAACCAGGAGTCCGAGTTCTACGGCTCCATGGATGGTGCCAGCAAGTTCGTGCGTGGTGACGCCATGGCGGGGCTCCTGATCATGGTGATCAACCTGATCGGCGGGCTGATGATCGGGATCGGCCAGCATGGGATGCCGTTCGCCGAAGCGGCCAAGACCTATACGCTGCTCACCGTGGGTGACGGCCTGGTGGCGCAGATTCCGGCACTGGTCATCTCCACCGCCGCGGGTGTCACGGTCTCTCGCGTCAACACCGACCAGGACGTCGGCCAGCAGCTGCTCAGCCAGCTGTTCAACAATCCGCGGGTGATGTATCTCGCCGCCGGCGTGATGACGCTGCTCGGGGTCATCCCCGGCATGCCCAACCTGGTGTTCTTGCTGTTCGCGATCGCCCTCGGCAGTCTCGGCTGGTGGCTGTCGCGCCAGAATCAGCAGCAGGCGGCACAGCGGGTGGAGGAGAAGGCGCCCGCCGCGGTGCAGGAAACCCCGGAGGCGAGCTGGGACGATGTGCAGCTGGTCGACACGCTGGGGCTCGAGGTCGGGCACCGGCTGATCCCGCTGGTCGATCAGCGCCAGCAGGGCGAGCTGCTGGGGCGGATCAAGAGTGTACGCAAGAAGTTCGCCCAGGACGTCGGCTTCCTGCCCTCGGTGGTACATATCCGCGACAACCTCGAGCTCAGCCCCAACACTTACGTGATCACCCTCAAGGGGGTCGAGATCGGGCGTGCCGAAGCGTTCCCCGGACGCTGGCTGGCGATCGACCCGGGGCAGGTGTCCGGGGCGATCGACGGCGTCGAGACCGAAGACCCGGCCTTCGGTCTCAAGGCTTACTGGATCGACACCGCCCAGCGCGAGCGGGCACAGATCTACGGCTATACGGTGGTCGACGCCAGCACCGTGGTGGCGACCCATCTCAACCATCTGCTGCACGAGCACGCCGATGACATGCTGGGCCGTGCCGAGGTGCAGCAGCTGCTGGACAAGGTCTCCGAGCAGCAGAAATCGCTGGTCGAGGACGTGGTGCCCAAGCTCGTTCCGCTCACCACGGTACAACGTATCCTGCAGAACCTGCTCGCCGAAGACGTACCGATCCGCGACATGCACACCATCCTCGACGTGCTGGCCGAGTTCGCGCCGCAGCAGACCGATGCCAACGAGCTCACCGCAATCGTTCGCGTGGCGCTGGGTCGTGCCATCACTCAGCAGTGGTTCCCCGGGCACGAGCCGATGCACGTCATCGGTCTCGAGCCGCGTCTCGAACAGGTGCTGACCCAGGCGCTCAACAATGGTGGGGCGCTCGAACCGGGCTTGGCCGACACTCTGATGAAGCAGTCTGCCGCCGCGGTCGAGCGCCAGCAGAGCCGTGACGAGCCCGCGGTGCTGGTGGTTCAGCACGGCCTACGGGCGCTACTGGCGCGTTTCCTGCGGCGCCAGATCAAGTCTTTGGTGGTGCTCTCCCAGGCCGAGATACCCGATGATCGCTCGCTGCGAGTCACCGCTACCATCGGTGGCAACGGCTGATGCCTCGCGCGGCGCTGATGTCTCTGGCGCTTACGCTGTGCGCTACGCTGGGAACGAGTGAAGCGGTTGCCGCGGCAGCGGGCTCCTGGGTCGGCGCGCTGCCACGACAGGTGGTGGTGGCCAGTCAACGCGCGCTGAGCAGTGATCAGGTCATGCCTCCGGCGCATCTCGGCCAGGCCAGTGTGACCCGCGTGTCCTGGCGTTTCGACGTCGAGGGTCCGGTGCAGGGGCTGGAGGCCAAGTTGTGCCAGGCAGAGCTCTGTGTGGCGCTGGACACGACCCATGGCAGCACCCGGCGCTTCGCCGGCCGTGATGCCGCGCAGCCGCTGCGGTTCGAGTTTCGTCTGCGTCCGCGCAGTGGGACGCGCGCGGTGATCAGCCACGGCCAGATCATGGTGGATTTCGTGGGGCACCCTTAACGGGCGGTAAAAAGGCAAAATAGCGTCTCCGAGCCCGGGAATTTGACGGCTAGCGCTGGCCCCGGCGACGCATAATGGATCGACTGGCACCGCTTTTGCGTCGGGCCGGACGGGTTAATCACGAGGCGATGCGATGTATACCGTACAGGGCAAAATCGATCAGCGGGCAATGATCGAACAGTACATGCCGATGGTGAGGCGACACGCTCTCTCGCTGCAGGTCCGGCTGCCCGCGAGTGTCGAACTCGATGACCTGATCCAGGCCGGCATGGTGGGGCTGCTCGATGCCATGGGGCGCTATGACAACGCCCATGGCGCCAGCTTCTCCACCTACGCCAATCAGCGTATTCGCGGGGCGATGATCGACGAACTGCGCAGCCGTGACTGGATGCCGCGCAGCGTGCGGCGTAATGCGCGGGCCCTCGATCAGGCGGTCGGACGTCTGGAGCAGCGGCTCGGGCGCACGCCCGAAGAGCGCGAGATCGCTCAGGAGATGGGCATCTCCCAGAGCGAGTACCACCAGCTGCTGACAGACGCCAACAACGGCTTCCTGCTCGCCTACGATGAGAGCGACAGCGAGAACGGGGTGGGCGCGGTCAGCGAAGGCGGGCCGCCTTCGCCCTTCGAGGCGCTGCTCGATGGCGACAACCGCGAGCGCCTGATGGCGGCGATCGATGCACTGCCGGAGCGCGAAAAGCTGCTGCTGGGGCTCTACTATCAGGAGGAGCTCAATCTCAAGGAGATTGGCGCGGTGCTGGGTGTGAGTGAATCCCGCGTGTGTCAGTTGCATAGCCAGGCGGTCGCGCGCCTGCGTAGCCGCCTGGTCAACTAGGCTCTATACGAAAACGACCTGCGCTCGCTGACTTTTCGTCCAAACCCTGGCCGTTTCCCGGCGGTGGCCGCGCTGGCGGCCGACCATACGCATCCCGCGACCCGGGCGAAGTCTCTCTTCGCCCGGGTCGCTGCTTTTCTGGTGCGGTGTCTTTTCAGTCGGGCTCACAGGGTGGAGTCGAACTCAGGGGGCCTCGCCGCTGTGCTGGCCGGTGCTGCTCGGGTGCGCTAGTTCGCTGGCAATGCGCTCACCGACCGCCTGCCAGGCCTCGCCCAGGGTGCGCACCAGCGCCGGATAGCCATCGGCGGTGAGCGGCCGGGTGACGTTGAAGGGCGCCTGGCGCACCACGCGGTTGCCCTCGCGTAACTGCCACTCGCCCGATACCACCGCCTGACCGTCGTAGCGCCCCTGGAAGCGATCCACCTCGACGCTGAGACGTGCGTCACTGCTGCTGCCCGTCCCCAGTACCAGGGTCTGCGGCAGCGCTTGAGTCAGGGTCTGGCGCAGGTTACGGGTCAACTGACTGCCCAGGCTATCGGCCCACAGGTTTTGATTGGCGCTATTGAGCTCGATATCGCTCAACTGCATCACGATGCCTTCCTGATCCAGATAGCTCGAGATCGCCACCGGCTGCACCACCAGCGTCGGCGTGCTGACGCCGGTCACCGGTGTCACGTCGCCGGCCGCCGGCAGGACATAGCGGCTGGGAGTGCTGGGCGTGCCGGCACAGCCGGCCAGGGTGAACAGACCGGCGACCAGCAGCAGGCCGAGGGCGCTGCGGCCTGGATGCAGTTTTCGTATCTGCGCCCAGCGCGGCATCTTGCGCGTCGATGTGGTGGACGGTGTCTCAGGAGACGATCTCATGGTGCGGCCCTCGGCGTGGGATCGGCCTGAACCTCACGATCGAAGATCAGGGCATTGGGTTTCTCGCTCAGCGTGCGCGCCACCGGCTGTAGGTCGCGCATCAGCTGCTCCAGCTGCTTGAGCGTGTCATTGAGCTGGCGGTAGCCGGACGATCCGGAGGAGAAGCCGTTCAAGGTGTTCTGCAGCTCCTCGAGAGTATCGTTGACGCTGCCCGGCAGCTGTTGGGTGGCCGGGTCGGAGACGATCGCATTGACCGACTCGGCGATCTGCTGCACCTGCTCGAGGGTCTTCTGCGAGGTCTGCATGGTCTTGTCCAGACTCGACAGGATCGGCTCGACTTTAAGATTGTTGAGCTTGTCGAGCAGGTTAGAGACCTTCTGTTCGATCTGCGCGAAGCCGCCGGAGACCGTCGGGAAGACCGGCTTGCCGTCGAACGTCATCGGCTTGTAGGCGGGCGCATCGTCGCTGAAGTTGAGGTCGACGAAGAGCGCGCCGGTGAGCAGATTGCCGGCTTTGAGCGTGGCGCGCAGACCGAGATCCTTGAACATCTTCTCGAATCGCTCGCGCACCTCTTGATCATCGATCTTTTTGTTGATGTCCTCACCGCTCTCCAGCCGCTGCGGTTCGATCCGGATTAGCACCGGGATCGCGAACTGGCTGAGGCTATCCGGCTGCGGTGCGGTGAAGTGCCAGGGTACCGAGACCACGGTACCGACACGTACGCCGCGATACTCCACCGGGGCGCCGCGGCTCAGGCCGCGCACGGTGTCATCGACCAGCAGCACGTAGTCGACGTACTGATCGTAAGTGCCTTCGCGGGCACTCTCTTCGCTGTTGTAGAGGGTATAAGTGGCGTTCTGCTTGGCCGGATTGCCCTGGGTCACGTCCTCGGGCACACCGAAGGTGACTCCGCCGCTGATCAGGGTTTCGAACGAGTCCAGATTGACGCTGACGCCTTCGGAGTTGAGCTGAACGTCGATGCCCGAAGCGCTCCAGAAGCGGGTGGTGTCCGTCACCAGCGAATCGTAGGGTGCCTGAATGAACAGACGGTGGCGCATCTCGCGTTTCTCGGGGTCGAAGTCGGTGCTCTCCACCCGACCCACGGTGTAGCCCTGATAGGTGACCGGGTCGCCGGCGCTGAGCGAGTTACCCACCTGGCTGACCAGATTGATGCGCAGCCCCGGTGCATCGGGCGGAGCTACCGGCGGCTGATCGAGCACGTCGAAGTGATCCTGGTATTTGTCGCTCTTGCCCGGTGCCAGTTGGATGTAGGCACCCGAGAGCACCGTACCCAGCCCGCTGATCCCCTCGCGGCCGATACGCGGCTTGACCACCCAGAAGCGGGTATCGCTGTTGAGCATGCGCCCGGCGTCGCTGGACATGCGTGCGGTCACCACGGTGTGGGACAGATCGTCGGAGAGGCGCACGCTCTCGACGTGTCCGACCTCGACGTTGCGCGTCTTGATCAGCGTCTTGCCGGCCTCGATGCCTTCGGCATTCTCCATGTCCAGGGTCACCAGCGGGCCACGGCTGGAGAAGTTGTCCCAGACCATCCAGGCACCGATCAGCGCCGCCAGCAGTGGCACGATCCAGATCGGCGACAGGCGCGACTGGGACAAGCGCTTGGCGCGCTGCAGCGAATCAGACATCGTCGGCTTCCTTGACCGGAGAGTAGGGGGACTGGCGCTTGAGCGCCGCTGGCATGTGGGGCTGAACGTCGCGCGTATCCCAGATCAGGCGTGCATCGAAGGTGATCGCCGCCAGCATGGTGATGATCACCACCGAGGCGAAGGCGAGCGCCGCCGGACCTGGGGTGATGGCCAGCAGCGAGCCTGCATGCACCAGCGAGACCAGGATGGCCACCACGAACACGTCGATCATCGACCAGCGGCCGATGAACTCGGTGATGCGATAGAGCTTGAGCCGCTTGTGCCGGTAGCTGAGCTGGCCACGTTTGCGGACCACGATGCACAGCCACGCCATGGCCAGAATCTTGCCGATGGGTACCACCACGCTGGCGGTGAAGATGATCAGCGCGATCGGCCAGTCGCCATGGGAGAGAAATATCAGCACCCCGCCAATGATGGTGGACGGGGTCTCGCTGCCCAGCGAGGTGGTGGTCATGATCGGATAGAGGTTGGCCGGGATATAGAGGATCACCGCTGCCATCAGCAGGGCCCAGGTGCGCTGCAGGCTGTGTGCGTTGCGAAAGCGCAGCCGCTCGCCACAACGCGTGCAGCGTCCGCGGCCGAAGTGGCTCAATCGATTGACCAGGCCGCAGGTGGGGCAACCGGTCACACCCTGCGCCGCCGCTGGCTCACCGAGCCGGCAGTTCTCCGGTGCAGGCGGCTCGCCGGCAAGCGAGAACCACATCCAGTCGATATCCAGCGAGCGCGAGGTCCACAGCAGCAGCAGGGCGAAGGCGCAGAACGACCAGAACGACAGCCCCAGATCGACCGATGCCATGCCCGCGATCTTGATCAGGCTGACCAGGGCGCCGATCACGAAGACATCCGCCATCATCCAGGGCGACAGCTGCACTAGAGCGCGGGCGATGCGCCTGCTGCGCGGCAGTGGTCGGCGGCGCAGCAGGCCGATCTGCAACCAGATCACGCTGAGCAGGTAGAACACCGGCAGCACCACGACGGTGAGAAGTACCAGAATACCCACGAAGGGTTCGTGGAAGTCGACCAGGCTGATCGCGGTATCGGTCAACTGAATGGCGTTGCTGACACCGCGTGCCTCGAAGCGAATGAAGGGAAAGCTCAGCGCCGCGATCAGCGCGATCAGCGCGGTGATCGCCAACGCCAGACTGCGCTGGGCCGGCCGCGCGTGGCGGTGACTCAGGGTATGGCCACAGCGCGGACAGTTGGCGCGCTGATGGGGACGCAGTGGTGGTAGTGCCACCAGCAGGTCGCACTCGTGGCAGGCACGCAGCCGCCGGCGTCGCATGGCGGGGCGCCACGGCGCGGTGTCCTTGGCGACGGGGTGGTCGATACGCAGAGAGGCCAATCAAGCTTCCTTCGAGTCGCGGTCGTGCCGGATCGTCATGTTACCGGAATACATACATTCATGCATGTTTGCTGGGTTGTCGGAGCGCTGGTGAAAGCAGCGCAGATGCGCTCCCGCTGGGCATGAGCCGTGCTGGGTTCCTGTGTCTTTCGAGACGGCCGCATTTCGATACCGTTGAGCTCCGATACTATAGTAGGTCAAGGCGTTAGTGCCCTAGAAGAACAAACGTTTACACGGCGATCGTTTTACACGGCGTCGATGAGAGAAGTGCGCACCCCCGGGTGCGCTCGAATGGATCGCTAAGGAGAAGGATAGCCATGCTGGCTCTAGGGGCAATCATCATTGGACTGGCGCTGCTCGTATGGAGTGCCGATCGTTTCGTCGAGGGTGCCGCCTCCACCGCGGCCCATCTGGGGCTGCCACCGCTGCTGATCGGCATGCTGGTGATCGGCTTCGGCACCTCGGCGCCGGAGCTGATGGTCTCGGCACTGGCGGCGAGCCAGGGCAATCCGGGTTTGGCCCTGGGCAATGCCTATGGTTCCAATATCGCCAATATCGGCCTGATCGTCGGGCTGGTGGCGCTGATCAGTCCGCTGATGGTGAACTCGCAGGTCATCCGCCAGGAGTTGCCGCTGCTCGGCGTGGCGACCCTGGTCTCGCTCTGGTGTCTGCACGATGGTGATATCTCGCGCGGCGACGGCGTGCTGATGCTGGGGTTGCTGGCACTCTACCTGATCTACAGCGTGCTGCGCGCGCGGCGTCAGGATGACGATACCTTGGCAGTCGACGTCGAGAGTCACGCCGCAGAGCACGCCATGAGCTTAAAGCGCGGCCTGTTCTGGACCCTTGCCGGGCTTGTGCTGCTGATCGCCAGCTCGCGGCTGCTGGTATGGGGGGCGGTGAGCATCGCCCAGGCGCTGGGGGTCAGCGATCTGGTCATCGGCCTCACCGTGGTGGCGATCGGCACCTCGCTGCCGGAGCTCGCCTCGTCGCTGGTGGCGGTGCGCAAGGGTGAGCACGATCTGGTGCTCGGTAACGTGGTGGGCTCCAACTTCTTCAACACGCTGGCGGTGGTGGGGCTGGCAGGGATCATCCACCCGATCGACGTCGACACCGTGGTGGTGACCCGGGACTGGCCGGTGATGGCGGGGCTGACCCTGGCGCTGCTGGTCTTTGGCATCGGTCTGCGTGGCCGCCAGGGTAGGATCAATCGCCTCGAAGGCGGGGCGCTGCTGGCCAGCTTCATCGCCTACACCGTCTGGCTGGTCTCCACCGTACTGGTGTGAGGCCGAGGGTTCTCCAGCCAGGGCCGACAAAGGCAAGCGCCAGGACTTGGCATTTTGTCGCACCCCAAGGGCTATGCGGGACGCGCTGACCCTGGGGTGGTCGGCGCCAGGCCGCGTGGTTGGCGGCTTTTAGCAGAATTGCCTAATGTTTGCTCAGGACCTGCGGCAGGGCTGCGACATTGCGACATCGTGTGAGCGGCTGTCAGCGCTCGTATCATCGTTGCCAAGACCTGCAAGGGTCGATCTCCGCCGACCTCGACGGCCGGTCACTATAGAGGGAGCGCGCCCGGCGGCGCGGATGGCCCCATCCGTCAAGCCGCTTCGCGACGCTCTCACGCATCCGAGGAGCCAGCCATGGCACTAGATCCCATCCTACTCTCACGATTGCAGTTCGCTTTCGTGGTCTCCTTCCACGCCATCTTTCCGGTGTTCACCATCGGCCTGGCCTCCTATGTCGCCGTGCTGCAGGGGCTCTATGTCGCTACCGGCAACGCGGTGTGGGATCGCCTGGGCTACTTCTGGACCAAGATCTTCGCCGTGGTGTTCGGTATCGGCGTGGTCTCGGGCATCGTGATGGCGTTTCAGTTCGGTACCAACTGGAGCAACTTCGTACGCTTCGCGGCCAACATCATCGGGCCGCTGCTCAGCTACGAGGTGATCACGGCGTTCTTCCTCGAGGCGGGCTTTCTCGGCGTGCTGCTGTTCGGCCGCCACCGGGTGTCGCCTTCGGTGCACTTCTTCGCCGCGCTGATGGTGGCGGTGGGCACCTTCATCTCGGCCTTCTGGATTCTGGTCTCCAACAGCTGGATGCAGACTCCGCAGGGCTTCGAGATTCGTGAGGGCGTGGCCCACGTGACCTCGTGGATGGAGGCGATGTTCACGCCATCCTTCCCTTATCGCTTCGCGCACATGGCGCTGGCGGCCTTCCTTACCGGCGGTTTCGTGGTGTGCGGTGTCAGCGCCTGGTTCCTGATCCGCGGGCGTGACGTCGAGGCTCACCGCCGGGCGCTGTCGATGACACTGTGGCTGCTGCTGATCCTGGCGCCGCTGCAGGCCTTCGTCGGCGACGAGCACGGTCTCAACACGCTCGAGCACCAGCCGATGAAGGTGGCGGCGATGGAGGGCAACTGGGATACCCAGTCCAACGTGCCGCTGCTGCTGTTCGCGCTGCCGGATCGCGAGCTGCAGGCCAACCGCATGGAGATCGGCATCCCCAACGGCGCCAGCCTGATCCTGCGACACGATCCCAACGGCGTGGTGCCGGGGCTCAAGGAGATTCCCGAGTCGCAGCAGCCGCCGGTGTGGATGGTGTTCTACAGCTTCCGGGTGATGGTGGCGATGGGGCTTCTGATGATCGCCTTCGCGCTGGCCGGGCTGTTCCTGCGTAAGGGCGGGCGCCTCTACACCTCGCGGTTCTATTTGCGCGGGCTGCAGTTCATGAGCCTGGCGCCGTTCCTGGCTGTGCTCTCGGGCTGGTTCGTCACCGAGATCGGACGTTCGCCGTGGCTGGTCTACAACGTGCTCTCCTACAAGGATGCGGTGACGCCGTCGCTCTCCGGCTGGATGGTGCTGGTGACGCTGATCGGCTACATCACGGTCTACGCGGTGATCTTCGTCTCCGGGGTCTACTACCTGTTCAAGGTGATTCGCCAGGGGCTCGACGAGCTCGATCCGGACGAGGAGATTCACGACGCGGATCGCCCGGCGCGGCCGCTCTCCGCCACCCACGTGCCGTTCGACGGCCACACTTCGGCCTCCAGGAGCTAAGCGCATGCAAATGTTCGATCTCTCTCTGATCTGGGCGGTCATCATCGCGGTCGGCGTGATCATGTACGTGCTCATGGATGGCTTCGACCTGGGCCTGGGTATTCTCTTCCCGTTCGCGCCGGACGAGGATGCCCGCGATGTGATGATGAACTCGGTGGCGCCGGTATGGGACGGCAACGAGACCTGGTTGATACTCGGCGGTGCCGGGCTGATCGGCGCCTTTCCGCTGGTCTACACCATATTGTTGCCGGCGCTCTACCTGGGCGTGTTCCTGATGCTGGCGGGGCTGATCTTCCGCGGCGTGGCGTTCGAGTTCCGCTTCAAGTCGCACCGCTCCAAGCGCTATTGGAGTCTCTCCTTCGCTGGTGGCTCGTTCCTCGCGGCTTTTGCCCAGGGCTGCGTCGTCGGCGCCTATATCCAGGGCTTCGAGACCGCCAATGGGGTCTATGTCGGTGGTGCTCTCGACTGGCTGACGCCGTTCACCATCCTTACCGGCTTCGGCCTGGTGGTCGGCTATGCGCTGCTGGGGGCGACCTGGCTGGTGCTCAAGTCCGAAGGCCACGTGCGTGACTGGGCGCGGGCGCTGGTGCCCAAGCTGCTGCTGGGTGTGCTCGCGGTGTTCGCCATCGTCAGCCTGTGGACCCCGTGGATCGACCGCGGTGTGTTCGAGCGCTGGTTCGACCACCTGCAGGTGATCTGGCTGCTGCCCGGTGGGGCGCTGCTATGCGCGCTGGGGATCTTCCTGTGCAACCGCCACGGCCGTGAAGGCGGTGCCTTCCTGCTCACCCTGGGGCTATTCGTGTGCACCTATCTGGGGCTGATCGTCAGCCGCTGGCCCTATGTGGTGCCGCCGCAGATCACCCTGTGGGATGCCGCCTCGGCGCCGGAGTCGCAGTTCTTCCTGCTGATAGGGGTGCTCTTCGTGCTGCCGATCGTGCTGGTCTATACCGCCTGGTCCTACTGGGTATTCCGCGGCAAGGTGCGCGTCGGCGAGGGCTACCATTGAGCCGAGCGTCGCGTTCAGGTGCCAGCTCACGTCCGCGCAATCCGTCGCGGGCGTGGCTGGAGGCCCAGGCCACGGCCATTCGGCCGTGGCACCGGCGTGCGCTGGGCTGTGGTTTGCTTGCCGCCGTGGTCACGCTGGTTCAGTTGGGCGGGCTCGCCTGGATCGTCGCCCAGGCTGTGATCGCGGGGCGGGGCATCGCCGAGCTGTGGCCGGCACTGCTGGTGGTGGGGCTGGCGTTGACGCTGCGCGCCGCCGCCCAGTGGGGGCAGGAAGTGAGCGGCCAGGCCTGCGGGTTGGCAGTGAAGCGCACCGTGCGTGCGCAGCTGTTGGCCAAGCTCCACGCGCTCGGCCCGGTGCGCCTGGCCTCCCGGCACAGTGCCGGTCTGGCCAGCCAGCTGGTCGACCAGGTCGAGTCGCTGGAGGGCTACTACGCGCGTTTTCGTCCTCAGGTGATGCTGGCGCTGGCGGTGCCGCTGCTCTATCTGGCGGTGGTGGCGTGGCTCAACTGGCTGGCCGCGGTCTGGCTGCTGATCGCCGCACCGCTGATTCCGCTGTTCATGGCGCTGATCGGCATGGGCGCGCAACGTTTGAACGAGGCGCAGTTTCGCGCCGTGACGCGGCTTTCCGGCCACTTTCTCGACCGCGTGCGCGGGATCACCACGCTGCAGCTGTTCGGCCTTGGCGAGCGCGCCACCGCCGAAGTGAGCGACGTCGCCCATGACTACCGGCGGCGCAGCATGCGCACCCTGCGCGTGGCGTTTCTCTCCTCGGCGGTGCTCGAGTTCTTCGCCGCCGTCTCCGTCGCCGTGGTGGCGATCTATATCGGTCTCGGCCTGCTGGGCTATATCGACTACGGCCCGGCCGGCGAGCTGGATCTGTTCAGCGGCCTGTTCATCCTGTTGCTGGCGCCGGAGTTCTTTCAGCCGCTGCGCACGCTGTCGCAGCACTACCACGATCGTGCCTCGGCGCTGGGGGCGGCGGAAGGGCTGATGGCGCTGCTCGACGAGCCGGTGCCAGAGTCGGACTCGGCAGCGGCGCCAACGCCGAGTGCGCCAGTGACGGCGGCGGTGGAGCTGGAGGCTGTCGAACTCAGTCATGTCGGCCGCCAGCGGGTGCTGGGGCCGCTTTCGCTACGTGTGGAAACCGGCGAGGTGGTGGCCCTGGTCGGCCCCTCCGGCAGCGGCAAGTCTAGCCTGCTGCAGCTGATTGCCGGCTTCGTCGCCGCCGACTGCGGCCGGGTCGCAGTGGCACCCGGGCCGGCGATCGCTTGGCTCGACCAGCGTCCGCTGATCATCCAGGGCACACTCGCCGAGAATCTGCGTCTGGTAGCGCCGACGGCAAGCGACACCGCGCTGCATGAAGCGTTGGAAGAGGCCGGGCTGGGTGACTGGCTGCGCGCCGCCGCGCACGGCCTCGAGACGCCACTGGGCGAGCGGGGTGTGGGGCTTTCCGGGGGCGAGGGGCAGCGGCTGGCGCTGGCGCGGATCTTCCTGTCGCCGGCACGCCTGGTGCTGCTCGACGAGCCTACCGCCGCCCTCGATCCAGAGACCGAGCGCGTGGTCGTGGTCGCGCTCCAGCGGCTCGCCGCCAGCGGTCGCACCTTGGTGGTGGCGACCCATCATCCGGCGCTCATGGCGATGGCCGATCGCGTGCTCGCCCTCGATGGCGGCCGCTTGATCACCGCACCCGGCACCCTGTGGCAGGAGGCCTCGAATTCATGAGTCCGTTGGCAACTGGAGTGACGCATCTCTATCGCAGCCTGCGCCCCTGGCTCGGCGTGCTCGGTGCACGGCGTGGTCGGCTGTGGCTTGGCGCTGCGTTGATGCTGGCCACACTGGTGAGCGCGCTGGGTTTGCTGTCGCTGTCTGGGTGGTTCATCACCGCCACCGCGGTGGCGGCGCTCTCCGTACCGGTGTTCTTCGATGTCTTCGCGCCGGGCAGTGGGGTGCGCGCCTTCGCCGTGGCGCGCACCGCGAGTCGCTATCTCGAGCGGCTCTACAACCACGACACCGTTCTACGCCTGCTGGCGGATCTGCGTGGTGGGGTGTTCGCGCGGCTGGTGCGGTTGGATGCGCGCACGCTCTCCCGTGCCCGCGCCGCGCAGTGGCTCAATCGTCTCACCGCGGATATCGACACCCTCGACAACCTCTATCTGCGCCTGCTGGCACCGCCGCTGGTGGCGCTGGCGGCGATTCTCGGTTTCGCCCTGTTCGCCATGCTGTTCCTGCCCGCGGCGGGTTGGCTGCTGCTGGGGCTGTTGGTGCCCTTGTGGCTGGCGCTGACGGTGGGCTGCGCGGTGTGGGGCTGGCGTGCCAGTCATCGTCGGGTGGATCGCCAGGAAGCGCTGCGAGTGCGCGCGGTGGAGCAGGTGGAAGGGCTGGCCGAACTCACCGCCTATGGTGCGCTGGAAACGCATCTGGGCCACTGGCGGGCCGAAGAGCAGGGCCTGCTCGACGATCAGCGCCAACTGGGCAAGCGCACGGCTGCAGCCAATGCGCTGACCACGCTGGTGATTCAGCTTGCCGCCGTGGGTGTACTCGCACTCGGCCTGGCGGCGTTGTCGAGCGCTGCGCTGAGTGGCGCCCAGATGGTGATGCTGACCCTGGGCACGCTGGCGGTGGCGGAGGGCCTCGGTGGTTTACCGATGGCGTTCACCCAGCTCGGCGCGACCCAGCGCGCGGCGGAGCGCCTCAATGCCCAGACCGCGCTGGCGCCCGAGCAGGCGGGCATGACGCTGCAGGGCGGTGGTGCCGCGCCGAGTCTGATCTATCGCGATGTCGGGTTGTGCCAGGGCGGGCGCTGGGTTCTGCGCGGGGTCGATCTCGTCCTGGCACCGGGGCAGCAGATCGCGGTGATCGGTGCCTCCGGCAGCGGCAAGTCGACGCTGGCGCAGCTGGCGGTGCGCGCCTTCGACCCGGATATCGGCGACTTGCGCTTCGATGACCATGAGATCGCCGAACTGGCGCCGGAGTCGCTGCGCGCGCGTATCGGCTACCTCACCCAGCGCAGCGAGCTGTTCCACGACACGCTGGCGGCCAATCTGCGCATGGGCGACCCTGCCGCTAGCGACGCCCAGCTATGGGCGGTGCTCGAGCAGGTAGACCTGCGCGAGTGGGCCGAGGCGCTGCCCCAGGGACTAGAGACCTGGGTCGGCGAGCAGGGGCGTCAGCTCTCCGGTGGCCAGGCCCGCCGTGTGGCGCTGGCGCGGGTGATGCTGCGCAACTCGCCGCTGGTGATTCTCGACGAGCCACTGAGCGGGTTGGATGCGTCGACCGCACAGCTGGTGAAGGCGGCGCTGTCGCACTGGCTGGCCGGGCGCACCGCGCTGCTGCTGGCGCATGAACCGGCCGCGCTCCCGGCGTGCGATAGCTGCTGGCGACTGGTACCCGGCGCTCAGGGGGCCGCGTTGCAGCCGATGTCTTGAATGCCACGCAGTCTCGGTGACCCGATGAAAACGTCGATATTTCATATGGAATATCGACGTTTTTCGCATATCCCTTCTGTCAGCCCTGGCGTAGGCTTTTGCCAAGGCGCTGTCTTCATGCGCCATTCTCTCCTTTCGACATAGCGCCAGGAGGCGTGTGCAATGTCCGGTTTTCAGTGGGACGATCCGCTGCTCTTCGACCAGCAGCTCGACGATGAAGAGCGTCAGATCCAGCAGGTGGCGCGGGACTACTGCCAGACACGGTTGCAGCCCAGGGTGCTGGAGGCGTTCGAGTCGGAGCGCTTCGAGCGCGAGATTCTCTCGGAGATGGGCGAGCTGGGCCTGCTCGGCGCGACCGTAAGTGAAGCCTACGGTGGCGCCGGGGCCAGCCACGTGGCCTATGGGCTGATCGCTCGCGAAGTGGAACGGGTCGATTCCGGCTACCGCTCGGCCATGAGCGTGCAGTCGTCGCTGGTGATGTATCCGATCGAGGCCTACGGCAGTGAGGCGCAGAAGCAGCGCTGGCTGCCGGGGCTGGCGCGCGGTGAGCTGGTCGGCTGCTTCGGGCTGACCGAGCCCAACGCCGGTTCCGACCCGGGCAGCCTGCAGACCCGGGCGCGCAAGGTCGACGGCGGCTACCGGCTCAGCGGCCAGAAGATGTGGATCACGAATAGCCCGATCGCCGATGTGGCGGTGGTTTGGGCCAAATCCGATGCCCATGAGGGGCGCATCAAAGGCTTTCTGGTCGAGCGCGGCGCACCGGGTTTCTCAACGCCTACCATCCAGGCCAAGGCGTCGTTGCGGGCGTCGGTCACCGGCGAGATCGTGCTCGACGATGTCTTCGTCGACGAGGAGGCGCTGCTGCCCGGTGCCGCTGGTCTGAGCGGGCCGTTCGGCTGTCTCAACAAGGCGCGCTTCGGTATCGCCTGGGGCACGCTGGGCGCCGCCGAGTTCTGCTGGCACGCGGCGCGTCAGTACACCCTGGACCGCCAGCAGTTCGGCCGGCCGCTGGCGGCCAACCAGCTGATCCAGCTCAAACTGGCCGACATGCAGACCGAAATCGCGCTGGGCCTGCAGGCGTGTCTGCGTGTCGCGCAGCTGCTCGATGCCGGCAAGGCGACGCCGGAGATGATCTCGCTGATCAAGCGCAACCACAGCGGCAAGGCGCTGAACATCGCGCGCACCGCCCGCGACATGCACGGCGGCAACGGTATCTCGCTGGAGTTCGGGGTGATCCGCCACATGCTCAACCTGGAGACGGTCAACACCTACGAAGGTACTCACGATATCCATGCGCTGATCCTGGGGCGTGCCCAGACCGGCATTCAGGCGTTCGGGTGAGACCATGAGTGACGCCCAACCGCCGCTCGCCGGCCTGCGCGTGCTCGACCTGTCGCGGGTGCTGGCAGGCCCCTGGTGTACCCAGCAACTGGCCGACCTGGGCGCCGAGGTGATCAAGATCGAGCGTCCCGGGCGGGGTGACGATACCCGCGGCTGGGGGCCGCCCTGGCTGCCGGGGACCCGGGAGTCCGCCTACTTCCTGAGTGCCAACCGCGGCAAGCGCTCGGTGGCGATCGATCTCGCCGACCCCGAGGGCCAGGCGTTGGTGCGCCAGCTGGCGGCTCACGCCGACGTGCTGATCGAGAACTTCAAGGTGGGCGGGCTGGCGGCCTACGGGCTCGATCACGCCAGCCTCCAGGCGGACAACCCCGGCCTGGTCTACTGCTCGATCACCGGTTTCGGTCAGGATGGCCCCTATGCCGCGCGAGCGGGTTACGACTTCCTGATCCAGGGCATGGGCGGGCTGATGAGCCTCACCGGGCAGCCCGATGCGGCCGGCGGCGAGCCGACCAAGGTGGGTGTGGCCCTCACCGATATCTTTACCGGGCTGTATGCCGCCAACGCCATCCTGGCGGCACTGCGCCGGCGTGAACACGATGGCAAGGGTGCCTATATCGACATGGCGCTGCTCGACGTCCAGGTTGGGGTGCTGGCCAATCAGGCGCTCAACTATCTCACCAGCGCTGATGTGCCCCAGCGCCTGGGCAACGCTCATCCCAATATCGTGCCCTATCAGGCGTTCGCCGCCGCCGATGGCCATCTGATCATCACCGTGGGCAACGACGCCCAGTTCCGGCGCCTGTGCGAGGTGCTTTCGTTGGCGGCGCTGGCGGACGACCCGCGCTTTGCCACCAACGCCGCCCGGGTGGCGCACCGCGAGCTGCTGGTGGTGCAATTGGCGGCGCGCCTGGTCGAGCGACGTCGCGACGATTGGCTGCTGGCGCTGGAGCGAGCAGGCGTGCCGAGCGGGCCGATCAACACCCTGGATCAGGTGTTCGACGATCCGCAGGTACGCCATCGCGGGATGCAGATCGAACGCCGTGGCGACGATGGCCGCGTCGCGCGTCTGGTTGGCAACCCCATCAAGCTGGATGGCGAGCGCCTGGGTGCCTCGGGTATGCCGCCGCGGCTGGGCGAGCATACCCTCGCCGTGCTCGAAGGGTGGCTGGGCCCTGGCGCCGCGGACTGGGAAGCGCTGCGCGAGCGTGGCGTGATCGGCTGATGTCGTCTATTCCCAGCTACGCTTGATTCGGTCCCAGACTCGCTTGATTCGGGCCCAGCCTCGTTTGGTTCGGTCCCGGCCACGTGCCGTCTACGCCCAGCCACGCTCCGTCAGCCGCCGCTGGATGATCGCCACTGGCGTCAGCAGATGATCACGCAGTGCGCCCGCGGCACCCTCGGCGTCGCGTGCCAGAACGCGCTCGATCAGTGCCGCGTGTTCGACTCGCTTGGCGGCCAGCGCCTCGGCCGAGAAGACCGTCTGATGCAGCCACAGGTGGCGATAGCGCTGGGCCTGATCGAACAGCGCCTCGCGTGCCTGCAGTAGCGGTGGGCAGCCGCAGCCGTCGACGATTGCCGCATGCAGCGCCTGATGGCGGGCATCCCAAAGATCGAGCATGTCATCACCCGAGTGCAGCTCGCTGACCCGAGACAGGCGATGCGCTGCGGCCAGGATCGCCGCCTCCCAGGCGTCATCGCCGCGTTCGATGGCCAGCCGGGTAAGCAGGCCCTCGAGTTCGGCACGCGCATCGTAGAGCGCTTCGAGCTCGCTCAGCGACATCGGCGCGACGCGGTAGCCGCGCTGGTTGACACTGGTCACCAGGCGCTCGCCCACCAGGCGGGTCAGCGCTTCGCGCAGTGGCCCCACACCGATGGCGTAGCGCGCCTTGAGTTCGTTCATCAGCAGCTTCTCCGTCGGGGCGTAGTGGCCCCGGACGAGATCGCGCTTGAGGGCGGCGTAGGCGGCTTCGGCACTCTGAGGCGCGGCGCTGGTAGCGCCCTGGGGTGTGTCGGATGGCATGGCGAGTCGGCCGAGACGATGAGTGAAGATGAGATATCGATATTGAACGAAAATATCGACGTCTTGAGAAGCACGACCAGAGGCGCATTGCATCGCACGGGCCGGCAGGCTAAACCAGACGGAGCGATCCTAAGGATGCTTTGCCCATGCCGTTGACCTCAGCCTCACAAGTCGCTCATCACATCGATAGTCTGATGGGGTTCTATCACCCGCGGTGCATCGATACCCAGGCAGGCTTCTTCCACGCCTTCACCGATAGTGGCGAACGGCTTCAGCCCCAGCGTCGCCATCTGCTCTCCAGCGCCGGCTTCGTGATCAACTATGCGCGCTACGCGGTGTATCGCGGCGAGCCGGAGTATCTGCACTGGGCGCGCCACGGTCTGCGTTTTCTCGAAGAGCATCACTACCAGACGCGAACCCAGGGCTACGCCTGGCTGCTCGACGGCGCCACGCCGGAAGACGAGACCCAGCGCTGTCTGGGGCTGGCGCGGGTGCTCGAGGCCTACGCGGTAGCCCTGGACGCCGGCATCGGCGAGGCGGCAGCGGGGCTTGCGCGGGTGCGGGCACTGATCGACAAACATCTCTACGAAACCGGCAGCGCACGCTACGCCGACTCGGCGGATGCGCGCTGGCGGCTCGCGACCTATCGCAGTCAACTTGCCAACCTGGAGATGTGTGAGGCACTGCTGGCCTGCCAGGCAGTGAGCAGCCATGACGAGCCTCTGGCGCGGGCGTTGAGCGTGACCCGCAGCGTCTGGCAGCAGTTGGCACCGCTCGCCGGCGGCTGGCTATGGGAGCACTTCGATCGCGACTGGCGGGTGGATTTCGAGCTGCACCGTGACCGCCCCGATGATCGCTACCGCCCCTGGGGCTTCCAGGTCGGCCATCTCGCCCAGTGGGCCAAGCTGATGACGCGACTCGCGGCGTGGGCGCCGAGTGCGCGCGGCTGGCTGCTGGACACCGCCGGATCGCTATTTGTCGGCGCGATGGAGGCGGGTTGGGATACCTTGCATGGCGGGCTGGTCAGCGGCGTGGACATGCGCCGCGAGGTGGTCAATCGGGACAAGCAGCACTGGGTGCAGGCGGAGAGCCTGGCGGCCGCGGCGCTGCTCGCCGATGCCACCGGGCAGCCGCGCTACTGGCGCTGGTACGATCGCATCGCCGACTACTGCGGCCAGCATATGATCGACGGCGCTCGTGGCGGCTGGTATGCCACGCTGACCGCGGACAATCGCCCCTACTCGCGTGAGAAGAGCCCACTGGGCAAGACCGACCGCCGTCCGCTGGCGACCTGTTATCTGCTGCTGCCGATCCTGCGTCGTCGCGAAGGGCTGGAGAGACCGGGGCATGTCATCGGCGGTGGGTTCGCCGATGCCTAAAACGTCAACTGGCGGCGTCCGGTGATTCGGCGCTGGCTCGGGCCTCGTCGTCCAGGCGGTGGCGCAGCTCGGTCCAGGCAGCGTAGGTGCTGAGGTAGACCTCGCCGCTCAGGTGGTCGAGAAAGTCGCTCTTCTTGAGCCGATCCATCACCGGACCCTTGACCTCGGCCAGGTTGAGCGCGATCTGGGAGTCGGCCAGACGCGCATTGATCGCTTCCAGGCTCTCCAGCGCCGAGGCGTCGATCATGTTGACCGCCGAGCAGATGAGCACCAGGTGGCGCATGGCCGGGCGATCGGCGATCAGCGCGTAGACGGTATCCTCGAGATAGCGCGCATTGGCGAAATAGAGACTTTCGTCGATCCGCAGCAGCGCGATCTCGGCATCGATCTCGGCCTCGTGGCGGCGCACGTTGCGAAAGTGTTCGGTGCCCGGCAACCGGCCCACCACCGCGGTGTGCGGACGGCTGGTGCGATACAGATAGAGCGCCAGCGACACGCCCACCCCTGCCATCACGCCAGCCTCGACGCCCTCCAGGAAGGTGAGCACGATGGTGATCAGCATGGCGGCGAAGTCGCTTTGTGAGTAGCGCCAGGTTCGCTTGAGCCCGGGCAGGTCGACCAGGGTCATCGCTGAGACGATGATGCTGGCGGCCAGGGTGGCGATCGGCAGATAGGCGATCAGCGGCGTCAGGCACAGGATCACCAGGCCCACGCCGAGCGCCGCCAGCGCGCCGGCGGCGGGGGTCCGCGCACCGGCATCGAAGTTGATCACGGTCCGCGACAAGCTGCCGGTGACCGGCATGCCCGAGGTGAAGGCGGCGGCGAGGTTGGCGCTGCCCAGGCCGATCAGCTCCTGATCGGGCGAGATGCGCTCGCGCCGCCGCGCGGCCAGCATCTGCGCCAGCGATACCGACTCGATGAAGCCCACCACGCTGATCAGAAAGGCCGGCAGCAACAGTTCGCGCCACACTGACGGGTCGCGCGAGGGCAGGCTGAGCGGCGGCAGGTGGGCGGGAATCTCGCCGACCACGGCCACGCCCAGGGCGGGCAGGTCGAGCGTCCACGAGAGTAGCGTGGTGATGGTCACCGCCATCACCGGGCCCAGGCGCACGATGAAGGTGGCGGTGCCGGCGGCAAGCCCCAGGCGGCGCAGCAACGGCGCGGCGCGGCGCATCAGTAGCAGGAAGATCAGCGCACTCAGTCCCAGGCCCAGCGTGGGCCAGTGCAACTGGTCTAGCTGGCGCAGGATGTGCAATAGCTGATCGAGCAGCGTGAAGCCTGAGCCGCCGATCCCCATGAGGCTGGCGATCTGGCTGGCGGCGATCAGCACGCCCGAGGCGGTCAGCAGGCCCGAGACCACCGGGTGACTCAGGAAGTTGGCGAAGAAACCCAGCCGCAGCAGCCCCATGAGTGCCAGAATCAGCCCCGAGAGCAGCGCCAGGGTGACCGCCCCCTGGCTGTAGGCAACGCTGCCGGGCACGAACAGCGGTGACAGCGCCGCGGCGGTCATCAGCGAGACGATCGCCATGGGGCCGACGGCGAGGGTGCGGCTGGTGCCGAACAGGGTATAGGCGATCAGCGGCAGCATACTGGCATAGAGCCCGGCGACCGCCGGCAACCCGGCGAGAATGGCATAGGCCAGCGCCTGCGGTATCACCATCAGGGTCACGATGACCGCCGCGATCAGATCCTCGCCGAGCAGATGACGATTGTAGTAGGGCAGCCAGGTGGTGATGGGAAAATAGCCGGCGATGCGCGCGCGCAGCCGAATCCGTTCGCGGGGCTCGCTAGCGAGCCATCGGCGCCATCGGCTCATCGTGTTTTCGGCCTCTGTTCATAAGCTTATCGTTGGAAGCGATAATGGTGCGCGCTCGCCGGAGTGCATGCAAGCGGTCCGCCGCTGAACGTGCTCAATTGGCCGGCATCTCGCGGGCGAGAAAATCGAGCGCCGCCGCTTCGGCATCGCCACGCAGCAGGAAGGCGGTAATATGGCCGCGCCAGCGCATCCAGTAGAGCTCGGCGTGGACGCCATGTGATTGCAGGGCGCTGAACAGCACCCGGGCGTGCTCGGGCGGCACCAGGTCGTCCCAGGTGCCATGGAACAGGAAGAAGGGCGGGGCACCAGCGTGGACATGGGTCAGCGGCGATGCGGCGGCATAGGCCTCAGGGAGTTCCTCCTTGGTGCCACCCAGCAACTGGATCAGCAATCGGCCGCTGTCCCAGAGCCGTAGATCTGCCGGGGTGCCTCCGGAGACGACCGCGGCGAAGCCGGTGTCTTGGCCACCGTAGGGGCGATCGAGCGGGCTGTCGGTGCCGGCCACCAGGGCGAGCAGGCTGACCAGGTGGGCGCCGGAGGAGTAGCCCAGGCCGGCGATGCGATCCGGGTCGATCCGCCACTCGCTGGCGTGGGCGTCGATCCAGTGACGCGCCAGCTGGAGATCGTGCAGCTGTGCCGGGAAGCGGAACTCTGGGGCGAAACGGTAGCTGACGTTGATCACCACGTAGCCGTGGCGGACGAAGCGCTTGGCGATCGGGGTCATGTCGTCTTTCGAGCGCCCCTCCCAACCACCGCCGTGAACCATCATCACTGCCGGGCGCAGCTCGGTGCCAGGGGTATCGGGTAGATAGACATCCGCCATCAGCGCCTGCGGCCAGTCCGTCGGGGTGAAGCGCTGGTCATGCAGAACCTGGTAGTCGAGTCCCTTTGGGGTGCGGGTTGTCGCGGCGCCGGCATCGTCGGGCGCGTTGACATAGGTCGAGCAGCCGCCCAGCGCCAGGCTCAGCAGTAGCCAGGCACCGCTTCCCCTAAAGCTTCGCAGGGCACGCAGCGCGCGCGCCATCGATGGCGTTCTTCGTTTCACCACCCATGTCATCATGCATTTCACCACCCATCGCGCCATCACTCGCCGCTCCTTCGGCCATCAGTCGTAACCTCAGCGTAAGCGCTGAGGCGCGATTCGACGAGTTCGCAAGCTCAAGCCTGCGGGTGATGTCCCGCGCTCCAAGACGTTGTGTCGCCTCAGTTGAGCAGACCGATGACGGGAGAGGCCGACCCTGGCGTCAGGCCGAGGCGTCGACCAGGCGACCCTGGTCATCGGCGAAGGCCTGGGCGATGCGCAGCATTTCTTCCGAGGGGATCTGACGGATGACCTCACCGGTGGCTCGGTCGACGACCTGTGTGATCACTTGGCTGTCGAAGTCACTCAGCTCGAAGCGCAGGCCGTACTGATACATCACGGCGTTGAGCTCGTTGATCTGGTCGCTCAAGTAGCCCTTGCCTTTGCGTTCCTCATCGTTAGCGGCTGCACTGGCCTCCTGAGCGAAGGGCAGATTCTGCCGCGCCTGCTGCATCAGGGTATCGAGGCGCTGCTGCGGCGAGCTCCCGGTTCCCAGGTTGAGCGATAGTGTGTTGAGATCGATGGGGCTGGGCATGGCTTGTCACTCCGTTGCGATACTTGGATCAGAGGCCTCTGCTGCCAGCATTCAGCCGCTGTCAGCCATTTTCGTTGAGTGATCGCTTCAATGCCGCGGGTCGCCCAAGCGATGGTCGCCGACATTGATGCTCCCTGACAGGGTCGCGCCCTCGTCACATTGCAAGCGATGCGCCGTGAGCGTGCCTTGCACTCGTGCGCCAGAGACGATCATCGCCGTACCCCGCACACGCTGCTCACCCGATACCTGACCGGCAATGTGCAGCGTGCCAGCACTCAACTGCGGGCCGACCTCGGCCTGTGCGCCGACGACGACGTGGTGTTCATCGGCGGCCAATATGCCGTCGAGCCGGCCCTCGATATGGATCGGTTCGGCGCAGTCGATATCGCCGATCACAGTCATGCTGGACCCGATCAACGTCGCTGCTGCGTGACTCTCGAGGCTGGATGACGAGCCGGCCGGCGCTGGAGACGGGGCGGGCGAAGGGGCAGAGGGCGCTTCCACTACGGCCGGCGCTCGATCAGGCTCGGCACGCCCGCTTTCGATCTGGCGTGTTGGTCGCGATGAAGATGCTGCCGCTGACAGCACGTGCTCACGCCGCCGGCGAGCTCGACGGTAGCCATCGACCAGCAGCAGCAGACAGCAGCTCAGGCCGCCCAGTAGAAGCCACTCTCCCAAATCCATGCTGTCCTCTTCCTGTGCTCGAGACGCGCCTTTATTCGTGTTCGTTCAATAAGCCAAGAGCCGCGACCGTTCGGGCGCCCTCGTCGGCCCCCCGGCGATGGCAAAGTGCAGGGTGGGTTCCGCCCACCATCTTGATCGGAGTACTTGAACCTTGTATCGGCGCTGATAGGCAAATCTGAAGGTGTCCGCGGCGTTCCGGTGGCATGCCGAGACGTTAACCATTGCGCCTGTCGAATCATCAACGTCAGGGTAGTGGCGATCCTCGAAAGGAGTGAGTAGCGCGTCGGGCGGAGCGGGTGATTGAGGTTACCCGTAATCAAGATATCTACACGATCGCCGATGAAGTATTGATTCAGCGTTCGGGCGGCATGCGCCCGGATATCGCCAACCCCTGATCGAGAGCTGTCCGATGTTTCCGAAATCCAGCCAAGCGCTCCGCCAGACCAACTCGAGTGACGCAGCCAGCGCCCCGGTTCGTGGTAACGAGCCTACCCAAACGCTACACGGCATGTCGCGAATTGGCGCCAAGACTACGATTCGTGGCGATGTCAACGGCGACGAGGACCTGCTGATCGAAGGCCGAATCGTCGGTGATGTCAGCTTTCCTCATCATGCGGTGACGGTCGGCAGTGATGGCCAGGTAGAGGGTCGCCTGATTGCCCAAGAAATCACGGTGAAAGGGCGAGTCGAAGGGCAGTTGATCGCTGCCGAGCGGATCACGTTGAAAGCCACGGCCGAGGTGCAGGGCGAGCTCTACGCGCCCGGACTGATCCTCGAGGATGGCGCTGCCTTCCACGGCAACATCGATATGAACGCCGAGCACGCCGTGCTGCGCGAGGCGTTTGGCGCCGAGCACCGCGACAGCTCGGTGAAGCCGGCGCCGGAGAGCCGCGCAGAGGCTGAAGAGAGAGAAGAGATACAAGAAACAGGCGGCGCCAACGCTGGCCGAGCGGCCGAATAAAGATAGAGCGCGTGTCTGGGGCTCCCTGGTGCGCTTGTCACTCATCGGTCGCTTGCTTTTGATGCCCGCGCGTCGGCCGTTGATCGCTGGTCATCGATAAGCGACGAACTAGAGAGCGTATAGGCACTTATTCACCGCAACGTTCGTCGCCGATGCGGGCATGCTGGCAGTCGGTGGAGAATTCTCGACGGGTGCGGCATGAAAATAGTGGTCACGGGCGGCGCGGGTTTCATCGGCAGGGCTTTGGTTCGGCACCTGCTGGCGGCTACCGAGCATAGCGTCGTCAACATCGACAAGCTCGGCTATGCCTCGTGCCCGGACAGTAGTCTCGCTGGTGAGCACGTTGGCCGTTACTGGATGGAGCCGATCGATATCAACGATCGCGCGGCTCTGGAGCAGGTCTTCGGGCGCCATTCGCCTGATGCTGTCATGCATCTGGCTGCGGAGACGCATGTCGACCGCTCCATCGACGATCCACTCTCGTTCGTGCATCACAATGTCCTTGGCACGGCCACGCTTCTGGAGGTGACGCGAAGCCATTGGCGTGGGCTCTCCCCTGCACGACGTAAGGCGTTCCGCTTTCACCACGTCTCCACCGATGAGGTGTTCGGTGATCTCGGCGCAGACCGCACGACGCGCTTCGACGAAAGCTCTCCCTATGCCCCCAGTTCACCCTATTCGGCCAGCAAGGCGGGAGCCGACCATTTGGTCAAGGCCTGGTATCGAACGTATGGGCTGCCTGTCATCGTCTCCAACTGCTCCAATAACTACGGCCCGTTCCAGTATCCAGAGAAATTGATACCGTTGATGATCCTTTCGGGACTGCGTGGCGCCGACATGCCTGTCTACGGCGACGGCCAGCAGATACGTGACTGGCTTTACGTCGATGACCATGCCCAAGCGCTCGTCGAGATCGTCACGCGGGGTCGAGTTGGTGAGACCTACAATGTCGGTGGCAATAACGAACGCACCAATCTCGCCGTGGTGCAGTCGATCTGTGAACTACTCGACGAATGGCGTCCGCTGGGTGGCGTGGGTGCCTCCTATACACGCCAGATTCGATTCGTCAAAGATCGGCCGGGTCATGATCGGCGTTATGCCATAGATTCCAGCAAACTCGAGCGAGAGTTGGGTTGGCACGCCCGAGAACGATTCGAGAGTGGATTGCGCGCAACGGTCGCCTGGTATCTGGCACATCCGAACTGGTGGAGTCGGCAGGGCGTTGATGGGCTGGACTTGTCCCGACTGGGGACGCCGGCATGACGCGCTACAAGGGTATCGTGCTGGCTGGCGGTGCCGGTAGCCGTCTGCACCCGATCACCATGGGTGTCTCCAAGCAGCTACTACCGATCTACGACAAGCCGATGATCTACTATCCGCTGTCGGTGCTCATGCTGGCGGGGATTCGCGATATCCTGATCATCACCACGCCAGAAGATCGAGACAACTTCCAACGTTTGCTGGGCGACGGTGTGCGCTTTGGCATCGATTTGCAATACGCTGTGCAAGCTCGGCCCGAGGGGTTGGCACAGGCGTTTCTCATCGGGGAGTCCTTCATCGGCCAGGACAATGTCTGCCTGGTGCTTGGCGATAACATCTTTTACGGACAGGCGTTCAGCCCCAAATTAAAACGAGTCATGGAATGCGGCTCCGGCGCCACGGTGTTCGGATATCAGGTCAAGGATCCAGAGCGTTTCGGGGTGGTCGAGTTTGATGCGGAACGCCGTGTATTGTCGCTCGAAGAAAAGCCTAGCGAGCCTCGCTCCCATTATGCCGTCACCGGACTTTATTTCTACGACAACGACGTCATCGATATCGCCAAGCTACTGAAGCCTTCGACTCGAGGCGAGTTGGAAATCACCGACGTCAATCGCGCTTATCTCGAGCGAGGTGACTTGCACGTTCAACTATTGGGGCGTGGCTTCGCCTGGCTCGACACTGGTACCCACGAAAGCCTGTTAGAAGCCTCGCAGTTCGTCGAGACGATCGAGAAACGCCAAGGTTACAAGATTGCTTGCCTGGAAGAGATCGCCTGGCGGCAAGGCTGGCTGAGTGATAGCGAGCTGGCCGCGGCCGCCAAAGTCTTCGCCAAGAATGGTTACGGACGTTATCTGCTCGAGTTTCTCGAAGAGTAGCCATAGCCGAGATCAACAGGGGCCAGTCAGCTCACGATATTCGCGTGGCTGGCGGGTGTCTGAGAAAAGGTAATTCATGAACGACAAGCCCATCTATGTCACCGAGCCCTACCTGCCACCGCTTGACGAGTTCATCCCCTATCTCGAGCAGATATGGGCGAGCAAGAAGCTGACCAACAACGGGCCGATGCACCAGCAGCTCGAAGCAGCGCTCCGTGATTACCTGGGCGTGCCGGAGATCGCGCTCTTCAACAACGGCACCATTGCGCTGCTTACCGCGCTGCAGGCGCTCAGAATCGGCGGCGAAGTGATCACTACGCCGTTTTCGTTCGTGGCTACCGGACATTCTCTGCTCTGGAACGGCATCACGCCGGTCTTCGTCGATATCGATCCGCAGACGTTCAATCTCGACCCCGAGAAGATCGAGGCGGCCATCACGCCGCGAACGACCGCGATCATGCCCGTGCACTGTTACGGCAACCCCTGCGATGTCGCAGCGATCCAGGAGATTGCCGATACCTACAACCTAAAGGTGATCTACGACGCCGCGCATGCCTTCGGTGTCGAGGACGAAGGCGGCAGCATTCTGCGTCATGGTGATCTGAGCGCGATCAGCTTCCACGCCACCAAGGTCTTCAACACTTTCGAGGGCGGCGCCATAGTCTGTCCTGATGCCAAGACCAAGCGCCATATCGATAACCTCAAGAATTTCGGCATCGTCAACGAGACGACGGTGGTGGCATCGGGTATCAATGGCAAGATGAGCGAGATCAACGCCGCTTTTGGTTTGCTGCAGCTAAAGCATATCGATGGTGCGATACGCCGTCGCGCGGCAGTAGATCGCTTGTATAGACATTGCTTGAAAGATATCGGCGGTATCTATCTACCGGACTTTCATCGGCAGGCCGTCTCCAACTATGCCTATTTTCCTGTGCGAGTCGGTCGTGGCTACGGATTGAGTAGGGATGAACTGTACGAGCGCTTGCGAGCGCAGGATATCTACGCGCGGCGCTACTTTTATCCGCTCATTAGCGACCACTCGGTGTATCGCGGGGGAGAAAGCCTGACACCGTCATCCTTGAGTCACGCAAGCCGTGCTGCGGATGAAGTGATTTGCTTGCCAATGTCGGCTTCTCTTTCTGAAGAACAGGTCGAATTCATCTGCCAGATTGTCAAAGCTTCTCGGAATGAGGTGTCGTATGGATAAGTTTGTAATCGGCATTTGTTCAATTGGTAGTGGTGTCGGGCAGTCGGTGATTGACTCATGCAAGCTATTCAAGCCTGGTGCCGTTCAAACGGTTGGCTTGGGAAACACTCCCTCGGCGTTCGGCGCGACAGAGTGCGATCGCAGCCGGCTGATCCCGGGTTACCACGATGACGGCTATATAGAGAGACTGATCGAGGTCGCGGCAGAAGAAAATATCACGCTACTCATCCCTGGGCACGACGATGAGGCGTACGTGCTGGCAAAAAATAGAGAGAAACTTGGGGGGCACGGTATTGGCGTGCTGGCTGCGCCGGAAGCACTCATTGCGATGTGCAGAGATAAATATAGCTATACGGCGGCGTTTCAAGAAGCTGCGCCGTTTTTTGTGCGGAGCTATACGTATCAACAGTTGCTCGACGCTGGAGAGGATGTTTTTCCACTCATCAGGAAGCCGCGATCAGGGTATGCATCTAAAAGTATTAGTGTCATTGCGGATCGGCGGGATTTGACTGCGATCGATGATGATGGAAATCACATCTATCAAGAAATCGCCATGCCTGCTAGTGACGACGAACTCGCCGTTGAGTACAGAAGCAGTTTGCTACGTGGAGAGAATCGGCAGGTCAGTGAGATCTCCTTACAGTTGATTTTCGATCAAAGTTCAACATTGCAGGTCTGCTGTGCCACGACCAACCGTCTAGCCAATGGCGTGCCGATCGAGATATTTCCACTCGACCCGACACCACTCAACCCCTTTATCGAGGCCTTTTGTCGATCGATGCGCCGATGGGGCGCTTTTGGCCCCATCAATGTACAAGGGCGCATGACGGACGCAGGTTTTAAAGTCTTCGAAATCAATCCGCGTTTTACCGGCATCACTGGGCTCAGAGCCAAGCTCGGTTTCAACGAGGTCGAATATGTGGTCATGGGGCTGTTGATGAAGCAGCCTTGTCTGCGACCCCATCTATCGTCGAAGCATGCTGGTGTCAGGCAGGTCGCGAGTAAAAAGATCGATCTGCCCCCATCGCTTCGGCCAGTCTCTGACTCGGGGCGTTGCGGTGGGGTATCGGTGGCGAAGAGGGTGTTGCTCTCGGGTAGTACCGGATTGCTCGGGGGACTCTTGTTGGATCGGCTGCTCTCTGAAAACGACCTTGAAGTCTATACCGTCGATCGACACCGCAACGAAAGGCAGGGTATCAGGCAGGCTTATTGCTTCGAAGAGCTGCTCTCCGGAGTGGCAGATTTGCGCGGTATCGATGTAGTGCTCCATGGTGCCTTTGCCAGACCTCATCACGGGTCTGATGATCATTTTGCCGCCACTCAGACGAGTATGAAATTCTTGCAGGCCTGCTTGCGTGTGGCGCCTGCGAAGATCATCTTCGTCTCTTCTCAAAGTGTCTACGGGAATTCAAAAGACGTGTTGTCTGAGGCGTCTTTGCTACGACCGGAAAGCTCTTACGCTCAAGCCAAAGTACTCGTGGAAGATCACATAAAATCGCTTTCACAGATGACCCGGGAAACACGATTCACGATCATGCGACTCTCTTCCGTCATGGGGCCACTGGATGCGCTAGTTGAACAGGAAGCTTACTCATCCATGATGTCGATATTGGCGGATGGCGGTGAAGTGCCGGCAAGGCACCTCTCGCGTCGGATCAGTAAGATCGACTATAGAGACGCTGTCGATGCGCTGCTTCATTTTACAATGCGAGAGTCACAGCATGGCTTCTTCGACATAATCAATATAGGCCCCGGCAGCACACCTTCTCTGGAAGAGGTTCTCGATGCTGCGGTAGAGAGGTTGGGGGC
Source organism: Salinicola sp. DM10 (assembly GCF_017306975.2). NCBI lineage: Bacteria > Pseudomonadati > Pseudomonadota > Gammaproteobacteria > Oceanospirillales > Halomonadaceae > Salinicola > Salinicola sp. DM10. The sequence continues at coordinate 484,758 of NZ_JAFLEN020000001.1, read as the reverse complement.
GAGTTATCGAGTCATGGCGGCGAATGCTGAGGAGGTGCCTGATGACCTGGTTATCTCCAGCGCTAAAGCCCATCAAGAGTATGGTTGGTATCCACGTCACGATATGCAAAGCACCATTGACAGTTTCAGGAAATAGCTCATGCCGAAGAAGGCTTTTGTTTTTTGTAGCGACCTGAGGAACTACCAGGTCTTCGGGACTTTTCTGGAGATGCTGCATAGACTCCGCGAGCAAGGTGGCTTTCAGATTATCCCGTGGGTAACTGTGGGGGAGCGGGATGCTGAACGGCTTAATGCTGTTCGGTCAATCGCCTCCCAAATTCTTGGAGATCATCAGGGATATTATCAAACTACAAGTACACCTAACGCGTCTTCCATAGAGAAGCCGGTTCTGGTCGACGATATACTGCGCTCGGTGACTGATGTCGAAGAGTTGAGAGCTGTCACCTATCGTGGTCTCAATATTGGTTTGGCCATTGTTTCTAACCTTATCTCGCGCTATCGTTGTGTCTCGCTAGATATCGATAGCTGCTGGTCAGAAGTCAAGTCTTATCTTTTTCAGGCAATACTCTTTGTGGAGCATTTTGAGGCCAGTGTACAGTCGATTGGCCTGGAGCCTGACGACTCTGTTTATATCTATAATGGTCGCTCATATAATACTTACCCGCAAACACTGATACTGGAGCGAATCGGGCAGCAGGTTGTCTACTATGAAAGAATGAATGCCGGGACAATGCTCAGGGTCCAGTCTTGTCGCATACATGATTTCGGGGCCATGTCTGCTGTAGTCAAGACTTTTTGGGAGGCATCCAGTGACCCACTGAAGGTGGAGAAGGCGGAGGCTTTTTTCGAAGAGCAAAGAACCAATTCATTTTCCGAGAAGTTTGCCGAGACACCGGCCAGACGACGTGAGTACGTTGTCTATTTCGCTTCTAGCGAAGATGAATATGCCTCTCTAGACCCCAGGATCAAGCTGTCCACTATCTTTGCGACCCAGCGCGAGGCCGTCGCTTGGTTGATAAACTGGGCTGCCAATCAGTCTCGCTATCAATTGATCATTCGCAATCATCCCAACCAAGCGGGCATCTGTCGTCGCGACTTCGACTACTGGCATGGTCTAGCGGGGGACAATGTGGATGTCATTCAGAGCGATTCCGCCGTCAGCTCTTACGATCTCATGCAGGACGCTGCCAAGGTTCTTTGCTTCTTCTCGACGGCGGGTGTCGAGGCGGCCTATATGGGGGTGCCGAGCATCATGCTGGGTACTGCCATCTACAGCGGCCTGGATGCCGTTTACGAGCCCAGTACCCTTGAAGAGCTGACATTCATGCTCGATACCGACATCGAACCGAAGCCCGCTGCCAATGCGCTACCCTATGGCTATTTCACGAGTTGTTACGGTTGGCCAATGAGGTTCTTCGAGAGTCTTGGATTCTCTCGTTTCGGCGACTATCAGCGACTCTTCGCTATTTGAGCCTTTGGGTCTAGGGATTGTGTCAAGCTACCGATTTCTGATTAGAGAGGTTGAGTTCGTTGAGTGTGAGTGTATAGCGGGTCTTGATCCCGCCGGGCAATTTCATGCCCGGCCGGGTTACTTTTGATAAAGGGTTTTGGATTAACGGGGATCATTGAGGTATTCGGCAAGCCTTTTCTCGAGCTCCTCGATGGCGAGGCCTGGCCTGACGCTGAAGAGTCCCGCGGTATCGACCCGGCGTAGCGGCTGCAGATAGTCGAGCACGATGTGATAGTGGGGGCGATTCCAGAAGTCGTGGATGAAAATCCGGGGCTTGCTGATATCGTCGGCCGTGTTCATGATGTGAATCACGGTCGCCACGACGCAAGCAACTCGGAATCTGCCATCGATCAGTGTCAAATCGAATGTCGCAGCAAAATTGAGGATGTGGCGACTGTAGTTGCCATAGTTTTCGATTGCCGCATTCGAGGTGGGGAAACCCCAAGCGCCAGTTGGGCCGATATCGATGTAGGTCAAACGGCACTTCTCGCCGAGTTTGGCTTTCAGGGCATCTATCCACTTACCGTCACTCTCGACACCTTCCACTACCAAGCCGTTCTCGATAGCCCAGACGGTAGAGCCGCCCGAACCAAATTCGAAGTAGCTGTGCGCGGACCTCAGCGCATCGCGGAAGAGTGCCTTCTCTGCGCCGCTCATAAAGGGGGCGTCGGGCAGCTTCAGGGCCTGCTGTCTGTTTTCCAGGCCGCCCGTGCCGGTCAATTGGCTGTCGAACCGCTCAAGATAATCGGCATAAGCATCGATGGCGTTAGCGAAGGTTTCCTTCTCGCTGGGCAGCTGGGTCATGACTTTATCACGCGCGGCAAAGCCCAGTGACTCGCTATGCCTTGGGTCTTTCGAGTAGATAGCTCCCTGTGAGGTGCGCTCGAAGAACAGAATATCCTGGCCCTGATTGAAAAACTGATCGGCGCGTTGCGTTAGATTGGAAAGAATCGCGCAGCCTGAAATAGCCGCATGCCGTATGCGCTCGTGCAGCCAATCGTGATAAGTCGGTGAGACGTTGAGCACATAGCGAGCCTGTGTATACAGAGCCTGAAGCTCATCGAAGGTTTTCTCGCCGATGAACTGCCAGTGGCGAATGGCGTCGATACCGACGAATCTGCCTAGTACTTGCCGAGCGACCTCTGGCGCTAGCACGACAATATTGGCCGATGATGGCATCTGCGCCAGCACTTCGATGGCCTTGAGCCTGGCGCGACCACGGCTCACATCGTCGATCAGGCTGAGCAGGCCCAACAGGCGCTCGTCCTCTTCCGACCAGGGGTAGTAGACTTGCCATTCGTATCCGAAAATACGCTGGTAAGCGTCCCGAAAGACCGAGAGTAGCGGGCGTGAAAAATCGGTGAACTGCTCGAGCACCTCATTCACGAGCTTGACATAGTCATCGCCATAATCCGTGGCTTTATCCAACAGGTCGTTATATAGAACATCAGCACGCGGTGCGTAGCTGAGATTCATCGGTACCAGAATATCGATATCCCGTTCGCGGTGTGGTCTGTCGCCGCCTTCCCACGCCTCGGGGGACGACTCCGTTGTCGGGCTGAATATGAACGAGATATCGGGTCTGACGAAAGCAAGCTCACTACTCAGCGAGGCGCGCGCGACAAATAGTCCGCTCGGCGAGGCGTGGCGCATCCTATCGAGCATGAAATCGGCATAAGGATGGTCATTGACCGCGCCGATGATGGGGTGTCCATAACTGTGAAAGACATTGCTGCTGCCATAGCCGCTGATATTGAGCGAGAAGTCGAAGTAGCGATTGCCCCCCAGCAAGACATGGTCTGCAGACGTGGCCAGATTGAGTATGGTCTTGGGACCGATGTTATCGGCATTTACCCACTCCACGGGACATCCGGCACCCTGCAGCGTGCGGAACATCCCGTGCATGCCGCGCTTGATGATGCCGTGATTGGCTTGGTTGCCGGTGTCGATCAGACATAGCTTGCGATGCCCAAGGGCGCTGCGTAAGTGTTCCAGGGGGCGGCGCTGAACGTCGTCTGGCGCCATATCAATTGTCTGTCGCGGGGTGGGTTCGCCCTGAGTCGCGTGTGACTCGGCCTGTAGCGCGTCACTCTCCGAAGACAAGAACCTGTCGAGATAGCGACGGGCCAGCGCTGCATCCAGGTGATGCAGCAAGCTGCCGCTCGCATCCTTGAATCCATAGATGACGTGCAGCAGGAAAGCCAGCTTGATCCGCTGGCTATCGCTCAGACTGGCCATGCGCGTCTGGTCGGGTAGCAGTAGCGCCTGGGCGGACCACAGCTCGGAGGCGGCCACGTCGGCATGGATCTCATCCATGGGCAGAGCGCTGCGATGTTGCTGATCGTGCAGGTGATAGAGGCGGAAGCCGTGCTCCTTGGCCCAGCGCTGAATTTCGCCGAGGTCGGGCTGGCGCTCGTGGGTCGGCTGGAAGGTGATCTTGACCTGAATCAGCAGTGCCGCGGCCAGCGACCGACTGCCATGGCTCAGAATGTCGGCAGCATCACTGGTATCGTCCAGCACCAGCCAGTCCAGAGCCGGCAAGCCCTCGATGCTGTCCAGAGCCAGGGTGTCGAAAGCGCTGGGCTCGGTCGCTACCTGCCCCTGTCGCTGCTCGCGCGGCAATGGGCTCGGCGCATTGGGGCTTGGCGTGAACAGGGTGGCCGGTGAGCCCGTGCCCAGGCCATGGCCGGCATAGTAATGCACGCGCTCGGCACGGCTCATGGGGTGATGAGCCGCATCCGCTGACGGGTCGAACACGATCAATTCGAGGCGTTCGTCTCGCAGCAGTTTCTCGACGTTCTCATCGTTCAGTAGCTGGCCACCGTTGTCGATGGCGATGAGCGGCTCCTCGAGCGGCCAGCCGAAGCCATCATCCGTCTCGAGTATGGGCGGACGGGGCACTTCCACCGGCTCGTCGCGATCCTCGAAATAAGCGCGTCCATGGCCATCGAAGGTGAGGGCGGCCGGCTCTGCGCTTTCGCAATAGCGCTGCCAGACGGCTCTCAGTGCCTTGCGCAGATGGCGGCCGAACTTGGGCGCGTCGCAGATCGGAGAGTGTTCGAGATAAGTTCTCAGCGCCGCGCGGATCACCGCCAGGCTCGGCAGATCGGACGCGAGTTCGACCACTCGCTCGCGGAAAGCTTCCCAGCTATCCGTGACCAGCTCTGGCATACCGGTATTCGACAGGTGCGTGGCGCTGTGCCGTCCGGCGAAGGTCGGCCCGGCATGCGTGACCACGGGAACGCCCATCAGCAGCGCTTCGCAGGTCGTCAGACCGCCGGAGTAGGGCCAGGTATCCAGGGCGATGTCGACACGATTGTAACTCTTGAGCAGCGTTTCATGGTCCGAGGGCCCCTCGAGCAGGACGCGCTCGGATTCGATGCCGTGATGCTCGAGGGTGGACAGAATGCGTTGGCACACGTCGGGACTGGTGTACTGACCGCCTTTCAGGAACAGGCGGCTGCCGGGCACCTGGTGCATCAGCTTGGCCCACTCGGCCAGCATGACATCGTTGACCTTGGCAGGGTTGTTGAAGCAACCGAAAGTCACGTAACCGTTGCTGATGGCCGGCAGCGACGTGATCGCGGGGGTATAGGCGGGCGGCGTATAGCAGATATAGTCATTGGGCAGCCGGATCAGCTTTTCGGTATAGAGATGATCCACCCCGGGCGGGGTTTCATACGGGTCGCTCAAGAAATAGTCGAACGCCGCCATGCCCATGCTGCTGATCTGCATGCCGACCCATTTGATGATGATCGGTGCCGGCTTCATGTCGACGACCGGGAGTCGGCTCTGGGCGCCGTGACCCGCCAGATCGATCAGGATATCGATATCGTCGGCGACGATTCTATCGGCGAGCTGCTGATGACTCAGATGATAGCTAGGTACCCAATGGCAGCGCCGTTTGATTTTTTCGGCAATCGGATCGTGGGCATCGTTGTCAGTGTAGGCGTAGAGCTCGATATCGCTGGCAAGGTTCTCCAGAGCACTGCTCACCATCCAGCCGACCGGATGAACCCTGAGGTTGCTCGAGAGAAGTCCGACCTTGAGCGGACGATCGGCGGTGCGGTCCTTGGCATCATGCGATAACAGCCGCGGCGGCGTGAAGTGATCCTTCCACGCCTTGGATTTGGCCAGGATGCCCTCGGCGGAGGCCGTCGGGTTGTAGTGATCGTTCAGCAGCCCGTTGGAGTAAGCGGTGTAGTACTGCGGGCTCAGCCGCAGTGCCTGAGCGTAGTAACGCTCCGCCGCCGCGAAGTCGGTCATATCCTTGTGGTAGTTGCCGAGCGTGTTGAGCACCGAGGGATCTTCCGGCTTGAGCGTGTGTAGGCGCTCTAACGCTTCTAGGCCCTTCTGGAACTCGAAATGCAGTGAAAACAGGATGCTGCGCATGGCCAGAACTTCCGCTTCCGGATGTCCTGCCTTCTCGGCTTGTGCCAGATGCTTTTCCGCGCGGGGATAGGCGCCGATCTCATAGCACATGTTGGCCATGTTGAAGTGCGCCTGCGCGCTGTCACCGTCGATCTCCAGGCTGCGGGTCTGTAGATCGAAGGCGCGCTCCTTCTGACCCTGCTTGAAGTACGCTTTAGCCAGCGCCGTCAATACCAGTGGGTCCGCCGGGGTCAGCGTCCTGGCCTGCTCCAGCGACGATAGCGCGCCGGCAGCGTCGCCAGTCTGCAACTGGCTATTGCCCAATGCCTTCCAGGAGAAGGCATCCTGCGGGTAGCGCTGTGCCAATGACTCGGCTTCCTGCCTGGCTTGCTGATGGTCACCTTGCCGATAGAGGTCCATGAAGCGCTTTTGTAGTGGGGCGGGGACGTTTTGGCTATGGTTCATGAGCAGCAGTGTTCCGACAGAAGGTGAGGAGTCTTTCAAGCTTCCCATGTCTTGAGAAGGGCGAAGCGGCGAATAGTTGCCCTTGGCGGCGCCATTCTCGGTCGCGGACTCTGGTGTAGCGGATAGACAACGAAAAAGGCCGGCAAGATGCCGGCCTTCCATCACTCCCTGAGGAGGGATTAACGCAGCAGCGAGAGGACCGTCTGCGGGGTCTGGTTCGCCTGGGACAGGACCGAGGTGCCAGCCTGCTGCAGGATCTGCGCGCGGGTCATGTTCGACACTTCGGTGGCGTAGTCGGCATCTTCGATGCGCGAACGGGCTGCCGACAGGTTGGTCGAGGTGGTGGTGATGTTGTCGATCGCGGTTTCGAAACGGTTCTGGACCGCACCCAGGTTGCTGCGCTCGGTGTCGACGTTGTTGAGCTTGTTGTCGAGAATCTTGAGCGCGTCGGTGGCGAGCACGTCGAAGCCGCTGGTGCTGACCGAACGGGTGCCGCCGTTGGCAGCCGACGCACCGGCAGCCGCAGTGGCCGAGTACATGTTCCAGCCGCTGCTAGCGTTGGTCGAGGTGCCGGAAGCGCTGGCGCCGCCGATGGTGATGCTGATGGTTTCGCCATCGTTGGCACCGACCTGGATGCTGAACGAAGAGCTGCTGGCGCTGGTCTTGAAGACGTTGGTGCCGTTGAACGTGGTCTGTTCGGTGACGCGGTTGATCTCTTCCAGACGCTGGTTGACTTCCTTCTGGATGGAGTCGATGTCGTCGGCGCTGTTGGTACCGTTCTGAGCCTGAACGGTCAGTTCACGGATACGCTGCAGGTTGTCGTTGACCTGGTCAAGGGCGCCTTCGGCAGTCTGCGACAGCGAGATGCCGTCATTGGCGTTACGGCTAGCCTGGTTCAGACCGGTGATCTGGCTGCTCATGCGGTTGGCGATGGCCTGACCGGCGGCGTCGTCCTTGGCACTGTTGATACGCAGGCCGGAGGAGAGACGCTCCATGGCGGTCGAGAGCTGGCTCTGCGACTTGTTCAGGTTGTTCTGACCGATCAGTGCGGTGATGTTGGTATTGATAACTGCCATTGTCGTATTCCTTTCTCATAGTGAGAGGGCGATTTGGGCCTGATCCGCAGAACGTCGAATGGCTGTCGGATCCTGCTGCAACGGCCCCTTGGCCGTTGTCCCATTTATCGGCGCTACCCCGGGGAGCTTTAGAGAAAGATTTGCGGTTTTTGTGAAAAAATGTGTCGAGGCCTACGTGGTGCGGGGTGATGCGGTTCCATTCAGGGTCTCGTGTGAGTCTCCTGCGAAAACAGTCGCTTGCCAGCAATGCTGCGAGACAGGCTCCACCACCGACATCCTTGTTGCGGAGTATTCCGCTGTAAGGGAGGGGGTGTTTCGCTGAAGTGGTAGGGGGTGTTTCGCTAGAGAAATAGAAGGGGCAATAGGGGATAGAGACAGGAATTCGAGTGCCACTAGTGAACAGCAAGTTTGCCAATGTGCGTGATTCAGATCAGCTCAAAAGACGAAAGTCATATGAACTGGGCACCCAGACAGCGTCTCCAAGATTGCCGTCAAAAGGAATATGGCATACGGCAATGGATCAGGCGCGGGAACTGATACCACTGAAGTTCTTGGGCTTGGCCTGGCCGTTGCGGCCATAGACGCTGCCACCCACGGCGCGCTCAAGAAAATCGATCGCGCGCTGGTTATGTTCCATGCGCTGGGAGATGACAAAGCCATTGAGACGGTTCATCTGCTTCAAGCGATCCGCCTGCTGGCGAATCTGCCCCCAGAGCTGATCAGCGTCGTGAATATCGGCTAGCTGCTCGGCACCGCGGGCGCCATCGCCGAGGCCTTGAGCTTGTTGCGCATCGCGTCGCAGATGCTCGAGGCGCTCCAGTTCGGCAAGTTGAGCTTGCTTGTGGGTAGCGAGTGTGTTGAGAACCTCGCCGTCAGCGCGACCCTCCTTGAGGCACTCCCGTTCTGCCGTCAGCGTCTCCAGAAGCTGTTCGAGCTGATGCAGCTGTTCGGTGAGCAGATCTTTGACGTTCATCTAAGGCTCTCGAAAGGGGTATGCCAAATAGGGCGGCTGACTGTTCAGCCGCGCTCGTCGAGCATGTCACGCACGCTCTGGATCAGACCATCGGCGATCTTGCTGGTATCGAGCTGCAGCGAGCCATCGGCGATTGCCTGGCGGATCTCGTCGACCCGGGCTGTGTCGATATCACCGCTGGTGTTCTGGGTGTCGATCTGGCTCAGCGTGGTCTTGGAACCCGCCGGCGCTGCAGCGCTCTCGGCACTCTTGGCGTTGCGCTTCGGGTCGAGGGCGTCGCTCTGCGTCAGGCGCGTCAGCGAGTTTGTCTGGTCGATCTTCATGTCGTCACCTCTGGGCGATGCCCACGGTCATGTGCTGCCGATAGGGTAGGGCCTTGGCCCGCTTGCAAGGATTATCGGCAGCCATGGCCGAAACTGAAAGCCGGCCACGCAGAGTTTTGTCAAAAAAGTTTGCAATTGCGTATGCGAGTTGTGTCGCTCCAGCCATCGTGCCGCGCTAGAAGTTGACGCGCAGTTGATCGGGACCGATGACCTGGCCCTGCAGGATCTGGTTGCCTTCGGTCTTGAGCCGGATGGTGTTGCCCATGCCGCCATTCTCCAGCGCTTCGACGCTGCGGCTGACGCGGAACCCCGGCCCCTGGGCAACCAGCGCCACGGTGTCGCCACGCTTGACCAGCCAGGGCTGCCTTACCATGGCGTTGGTGAGAGTCGCCCCGGCAGGGATGCGCCGCGTGGCTACGCATCCGGTCGCATCGGACATGGCGCTGAGATAACCGCGCTGCAGGCGTGTGACATCCGAGGATTGCCATTGCAGTGCCGTGGCGTCGATGGGGTCCCCGGGTTCGAGCGTACGTGCTGCCACCAGGTGCCTGATGCTAGCCGATACCGTCGCCTGAACGTAACGAGCACGCCCTTCCCCCTGACAGTTGACCCCGACCGTGACGCGGCCCTGAGGCGTTCCCGGTCGCGGCAGAAACGGCTCCGGTGCCGCGCAGGGGCCGAGGCGGGCGGTGTTGTCATGAATTTCGATGCTGACCTGATCACCGAGCGAGCGCGTCTGCGTGAGTAGAAAACGCTTGACGCTGGCAGCCAGCGGGTCGGTGTCCTGCGCCTGCGCCTGCGCCTGCGCGATAGAAGGTAGTGGCAAAAGAGCAAGGCCAAAGAGTGTCAGTAGCAGCATGCCAGCCCCGGTCAGCAGCAGGCGACGCAGGCGGGGGCGGCGCGCGAGCCAAGCATCTTTTGGGCCTTCCGATCTAGTCGCTGTCATGGGGTGGATCCCGCTGCAGGCTTGGTGTCGGCATTCTGAAAGAACTCGGCCACGAGGTGCGCCTGTCGCACTCGGTCCGTGCGGTTCTTTCCATCATGGAGAGCGATTGTAAAGCGAGGGTGGTGGCGTCATCGCAGGAAATGACGCGCAATTGACGGTCTGTTTACGAGTTTACCATGCGTAACTCACCGCTATTCTCCACCCTGTCCAAGAAAGCAGGCGGCGACGAGCCCTCATGAGCTCATCTACCGTCCGGCCATATCAGGAGGTCATCGGCATGTTCGACAAGTTGGAGAGTGCGCTGCGTTATCAGCAGGAGGCACTTAACCTGCGCGCCGAGCGCCAGAAGGTATTGGCCAACAACATAGCCAATGCCGATACGCCCAACTTCAAGGCGCGCGACTTCGACTTTCGTGCCGAGCTCGATCGGGTCATGCAGCAGGGGCGTTCGGCAGGCGAGGGCGGTCTCTCGTTGAACCGCACGTCCAGCCGGCATATCGCCGCCGAGGGGCCGCGCTTCTCGGGTGTCGACGACCTCCTTTATCGCGTGCCGGACCAGCCTAGCCTCGACGGCAACACCGTCGACATGAACCGCGAGCGTGCCGCTTTCGCCGATAATTCGGTCCGCTACCAGGCGGACGTCACCTTCGTCAGCCGTCGGATCCAGGGGCTGAAGAAAGCGATGCAACCGGAGTAAACCGATGTCGATGTTCAGTGTTTTCGAAATTTCAGGCTCGGCGCTGACGGCTAACTCCCAGCGCATGAACGTGACCGCCAGTAACCTGGCCAATGCAGACAGCGTAGCCGGGCCCGACGGCAAGCCTTATCACGCGCGTCAGGTCATGTTTCAGGCGCTGGGGCAGGACGGCCGCGGCCCGGGTGGGGTGCGCGTCGACCGCGTGGTGGAAGATACCACCACACCTTTGCGCCAGGAGTACCGCCCCGGGCATCCGTTGGCAGATGCGCAGGGCTACGTGTCGCTACCCAACGTCGACCCCGTCAACGAGATGGTAGACATGATCTCGGCGTCGCGCTCCTACCAGGCCAACGTCGAGGTGATGAATACCGCCAAGACGTTGATGACCAAGACTCTCACCATCGGCGAAGGCTGAGCCTAAGGCGCAGCCCCAGGCTGCCGCGGCTCCCATCGTGGGGCGGGCGCCAAGGAGAAACGGTATGTCCAGTCCAGTCATCGGCGGCAGCACGCTCGCCAACATCAACGGTACCGCGTCCACGAGTAAGACGGCCGATGCCAATTCGGGCAGCGAGCTCAACGATCGCTTCATGACGCTTCTGGTCACGCAGTTGAAGAATCAGGATCCGACCAATCCGATGGACAACTCGCAAATGACTGCGCAGTTGGCCCAGATCAATACGGTCAGCGGCATCAACAAGCTCAACGACAGCCTCCAGGCGATCACCGAGCAGATCGATGCCGGCAAAGCGCTCCAGGCGACCGCGCTGATCGGCAAGGGTGTCATGGTGCCCGGGGATCGGATTCTGGTGGGCAATGCCGATGCCAACAGCGGTGCCGTGGCCACGACGCCGATCGGGGTCGATCTGGATCAGGCCGTCGGTGATCTGCAGGTCTCCATCAAAGGCGCCAACGGTCAGGTGGTGCGTTCGTTCTCGACCGGCGCGCTGAATGCCGGCGTGCATAGCTTCACCTGGGACGGCAAGCTCGAGGATGGCTCTACGGCCGCCAGCGACAGCACCTATACGGTGGAGATGAAAGTGTTGGATGGCGACAGCAGCACATCGCCCAAGGTTCTCAACTACGCCCTCGTCAACGGTGTGATGCAGGGTGACGACGGCGTGAAGCTGGACCTCGGTTTCAACCGCAGTCCGGTGACGCTGGGCGAAGTTCGTCAGATTCTCTGACCAGCGACGCCAGCACGCTTTTCTCGATACGCACCTCGATCGCCATCCCGGCGATCGGCCCGCAACGCTAACGCAGGGATTCGAACATGGGCTTTTCACAAGCGCTCAGCGGCATGAACGCAGCGTCGCAGCAGCTCGACGCCATCGGCAACAACATCGCCAACTCCCAGACCAAGGGCTTCAAGAGCTCCACGGTCCAGTTCGCCGATGTCTACGCCAGCAGCAGAATCGGGCTGGGCACCAGCGTCGCCGGCGTGCTGCAGGACTTCGGTAACGGCACGCTGGAGACCACCAACCGCAACCTCGACCTGGGGATCAGCGGCGACGGCTTCTTCCGCTTCCAGCAGGGCAATCAGGTCGGCTACTCGCGCAACGGCCAGTTGACGATGACCACCGAAGGCTATCTGGCCAACGCCCAAGGCGGCACGCTGATGGGCTATAACGTGCGCAACTTCAACGACCCCAACGTTGCTGCAACGCTGCCGACCGGCGGCCAGCCGGAAGTGATCCAGATCCCCAGCGGTTCGATCACCGCTAAGGCGACCGCCAATGCCTCCGCGACGATCGATCTCGATGCCAGTGGTGACACCATCGCTGCCAACTTCGATGCCAACAATCCGGACACCTACAACTACAGCACCTCGACCACGGTCTATGACTCGCTGGGCGTGTCGCACAACCTGCAGCTCTACTTCACCAAGACTGGCGAAAATCAGTGGCGTGTCGATTCGCGGGTGGCGCTGGATGATGGCACTGTCGCCAACGCCGGCGGTGGCAACCTCGACTTCGATGCCAATGGCCGCCTGACCAACGATCCCTCGACGTTGGCGATCAACTTCGATCCCAATAACGGCGCCAATGCCGTGGATTTCGATTTCGATTTCGCCGGTTCTACCCAGACCGAGCAGTCCTACGCGATCAACTCGCCCAATCAGGATGGCTATGCCGCAGGCCAGTTGGTCGGGGTCAGCATCGATAAGGATGGCACCATTCGTGGCAGCTACTCCAACGACCAAAGCGTCGCTCTGGGCCGTGTGGTGCTATCCGACTTCGCCAACGTCGAGGGCCTTCAGCCGATCGGCGATAACCTGTGGCAGGAGACCACCGCTTCCGGCCAGGCCGTGGTGGGTGTGGCTGGCAGCGGGTCCTTCGGTGCTCTGCAGTCGGGCACGCTGGAAGCCTCCAACGTCGATCTGAGCCAGGAGCTGGTCAATCTGATCATTGCCCAGCGCAACTTCCAGGCCAACTCCAACACCATCAAGACGCAGGACCAGGTGCTGCAGACCGTCGTCAACCTGCGTTGATGTCAGCACCCAGCCGGCTGATCGCTGCATGCGTGAGCATGCAGTGACGCCGGCCCTGTCGAGGGCCTCAAGATGGACCGAATTCTCTACACTGCCGGCGGCGGTGCCAGCCAGACCATGGCGCAACAGGCGGTGGTCAACAACAACTTGGCCAACGTGTCGACCCCGGGCTTCCGCGGTGAGCTGATGGCGATGCGCGCCGTCCCGATCGAAGGGGAGGCGCGTCTACCCACACGCGTCGCGTCGATGATGACCACGCCAGGGTCCGACTTCACCCAGGGCAACATCAGCACCACCGGGCGCAGCCTGGACGTGGCGCTGCAAGGTGATGCCTGGCTGGCGGTGCAGCCGCCCGGCGGCGGTGAAGCCTATACCCGACGCGGCGACCTGCAGGTCGATGCCACTGGGCTATTGACCTCGCTCGGCAACCCGGTGATGGGCGATAACGGTCAGGCCATCGTGATCCCGGTCGGCGCGGATGTCACCATCGGCGCGGACGGCTCGATCAGCGTGCTCGAGCCGGGCCAGAATCCTGACTCCATCGCCCCGCTGGCCAAGCTCAAATTGGTGGCACCCGGCAATGAGAATCTGGTTCGTGGCGAAGATGGGCTGTTTCGTATGACTCCTCCACCGGGGCAGCAGAACGCCAACCCGGTGCCAGCGGACGATACCCTCAGGCTGATCCCTGGCGCACTCGAGGGCAGCAACGTAACGCCCACCGATGCGATGATTTCGATGATCGACTCCTCCCGCCGCTACGACATGCACATGAAGATGATCGAGAGCGCGGACGAAAACGAGCAGCGTGCCAATAGCCTGCTGTCGCTGACCTGAGCCCGCTTGGCGCCGAGCTCACGACTATGAGAATGCCATCATGATCAAATCACTCTGGACCGCCAAGACCGGGCTGGAAGCGCAGCAGGTCAAGCTGGACGTCATCTCCAACAACTTGGCCAACGTCTCGACCAATGGTTTCAAGCGTTCGCGCGCCGTGTTCGAGGATCTGCTCTATCAGAACGTGCGCCAGCCCGGTGCTCAGTCGTCGGTCGTCGACACGCTGCCCTCTGGCATGCAGGTGGGTACCGGTGTGCGTCCGGTGGCCACCGAGCGTCTGCACACTCAGGGTGGGCTGCAGAATACCGAGAACTCGCGCGATCTGGCGATCAACGGTAAAGGGTTCTTCGCCGTGCAGATGCCTGACGGCACCACTGGCTATACGCGCGATGGCAGCTTTCAGGTCGACCAGAACGGCCAGTTGGTGACCGCCGGCGGCTATCCGGTGGATCCACCGATCACCATCCCGCAGAACGCGCTGTCGATCACCGTGGCCCAGGATGGCACGGTTTCGGTCACTCAGCCGGGGACCTCGCAGAGCAACCAGGTGGGGCAGATCATGGTCTCTACCTTCATCAACCCGACCGGTCTGCAGAGCATTGGCCAGAACCTCTATCTCGAAACCGATGCGTCCGGTCCTAGCACCAGCCTGACCCCGGGTCTGCAAGGCGCTGGCACGGTCTATCAGGGCTACGTGGAGACTTCCAATGTCAACGTGGTCGAGGAGATGGTCAGCATGATCGAGACCCAGCGCGCCTATGAGATCAATAGCAAGGCCGTCGAGACCTCCGATCAGATGCTCGCGCGTCTGAGCCAGCTGTAACCGAGGCCAAGCATTCATGGGATCTTTGCTGTTGCGCACCTGGCGGCTGCTGACCAAGGGCGGCTTTCGCAGCCACCGTATCGTGCTGCTCTGCCTGCTCGTGGGCCTGAGCGGCTGTGCTCAGATACCGCGCCACTCGGTGGTCGAGAATTCGTCGCCGGTCGAGATCCCCTCGACGCCGCCTTCTCAGGCCAACGGGTCGATCTATCAGGCGCGCTTCGGCTTCCAGCCGCTGTTCGAGGATCGGCGCCCGCGCCAGGTCGGCGATATCATCACCATCGTGCTCGACGAGCAGGTGAGCGCGAGCAAGAGCTCTGCAGCGCAGGCATCGCGCGACGGCACCATCGGCTTGACCGTCAACCAAGTACCGAGCCCGCTCAGCGTGCTCGAGGACTACGGCACCGATGTCGAGGGCAGTAATGTCTTCAACGGATCGGGGGGCGCCAACGCCAACAATACCTTTACCGGCACCATCACGGTGACGGTCTACGATCTGCTCGCCAACGGCAACCTCAAGGTGCGGGGCGAGAAGCAGATCGCGATCAATCAGGGCACCGAGTACATCCGCTTCTCCGGGGTGGTCAACCCGCGCTCGATCAGCGGCTCCAACACCGTGCAGTCGACTCAGGTCGCCGATGCCCGTATCGAGTATGTCGGCGACGGCTACATCAACGAGGCGCAGACCATGGGCTGGTTGCAGCGTTTCTTCCTCAACATCGCGCCGTTCTGATGCTTATGAAACTGCTCTGCCGCTGCCGTACCCGTCTTTCTCGTTGGCTGCTCCTCGTCGTGACCCTGGCAGCCACTGCCTGCGTCCAGGCTCAGCCGATTCAGGATCTGGCCAACTTCGCCGGCGTGCGCGACAACCCGCTGGTGGGCTATGGCCTGGTGGTCGGCCTCGATGGTACAGGGGACCAGACCACCCAGGCGCCGTTCACCGGGCAGAGTATCGTCAACCTGCTGTCGCAGCTCGGCGTGACTGTCCCGGCTGGTACCAATATGCAGCTGCGCAACGTGGCGGCGGTCATGGTCACCGCCCAGCTACCGCCGTTTTCGCGTCAGGGGCAGGAGATCGATGTCACCGTCTCCTCGGTGGGCAACGCCAACAGTCTGCGCGGCGGCACCCTGCTGATGACCCCGCTGAAAGGGGCAGATGGCCGTGTCTACGCGTTGGCCCAGGGCAACGTCTATGTCGGTGGCGTCGGCGCCCAGGCCGGAGGCAGCAGCGTGGCGATTAACCACCAGGCAGCGGGGCGTATCCCTGGCGGCGGTCTCGTCGAGCAGGAGGTGCCGGTGCGTCTGGGAGCCGCCGATGGTTCTCTAGACATGTTCCTCAAGCGCTCGGATTTCGAGAATGCGCGGCGTGTGGTGACAGCGATCAATCAGGAGTTCGGCGCGCCGGTCGCTGCGGCGCTGGACGGCCGTACCGTACGGCTGCAGTTACCGGCGGATCCCAATGCACGAGTCAACTTTCTGGCGCGTGTTCAGGGGGTCGACGTGACTGCCGACCGCGGGCCAGCCAAGGTGATCGTCAATTCGCGTACCGGCTCGGTGGTGCTGTCGGATACGGTGACGCTCAATCGTGCGGCGGTCGCTCACGGCAATCTCTCGGTGGTGATCGACTCCAACCCGCAGGTGAGTCAGCCCAACGCGCTATCCGGAGGCACGACGGCGATCGTACCCAACGCCAATATCAACGTGCAGCAGGAGGGCGGCGCGCTGCAGATGGTGCAGACCAGTGCCGATTTGATGGACGTGGTCAATGCGCTGAATGCGCTGGGCGCTTCACCCCAGGATCTGATGTCGATCCTGCAGGCGCTCAAGGCCGCCGGCTCGCTGAACGCCGAACTGGAGATCATCTGATGACCGGCAACGACCTCTCGTCGCAGTTTGCGCTGGATGTCCAGGGTATCCAGAAGCTCAAGTACAGCGCTGGTCATTCGCCTCAAGGCAGCCTGAAGGAGGCCGCCAAGCAGTTCGAAGCGGTGTTCCTGCAGATGATGCTCAAGAGCATGCGCGAAGCCACCCCCAAGTCGGATCTGCTGCATAGCCAGCAGGGCGATATGTTGCAGTCTATGCAGGACCAGCAGTGGTCCCAGCAGCTGGCCGGCAAGGGCTTCGGCCTGGCCGAGCAGCTGGTGACGCAGCTCGAGCGCAGCGGCTTGCCCGGCACCCAGCCGGTTCAGTCGCAGCAGGAGGATATCGGCAAGCTGATCGCCGGGATTCCGCGTGGCATCCCCACCCCGCTGACGAACGCACTACGTTCGCCGACGGCCATGGTGCAACAGGAGGGCGACGTGACGCCGGGAGAAGCCGCAGGTCAGCTTGCAACATCGGCGGCCAGTCTTGCCGGCGCGGCGACCCAGTTTGCCGGGCGCGCTGCACATGTTGCCGACTTCCTCGCCAAACTGGCGGCACCGGCCAAGCGCGCCGAGCAGGCTTCCGGCGTGCCCGCCGAGCTGATTCTCGCCCAGGCTGCGCTGGAGACGGGCTGGGGCAAGCGGGAGATTCCCACGGAATCTGGCGACAACAGTCATAACCTGTTCGGGATCAAGGCAGGCAGCGCCTGGCAGGGCAAAACCACCGATATCGCCACCACCGAGTATGTCAATGGCCGGCCGATCCAGACCGTGGATCGCTTCCGCGTCTACGACTCCTACGCCGATGCCTTTGCCGACTACGCGGCGTTGATCGGGGATAACCCGCGTTATAGCAACGTGGTCGCCGCCACCTCGCCGCAGCAGGCAGCTCACGCCATCCAGCGGGCCGGCTACGCCACCGATCCCAACTATGCCGACAAACTCAATCGGATCATCGGTCAATTGGGCGATCTGGCGTCGGTATCCGCCGAGCCAACGCTTGCCGCGGCCTCCGACCCCTACTCGCTGGCGCGGGCGCCGACCACGCTGTTCTGATCGCGATGCCGGGCGCCTGGTGCCGGCAAGACCGATTACAAAACATTGCGAAATCAACATGCGTAACGTTAAAGCGCGTTGCGATGGCGCCGATAAAGATCTCAACGTGATTGCAACTCGCCATGTGGTATGGCGTCTGACAGGGATTCGACATGAGCCTGTTCTCGATTGGATTGAGCGGTTTGGGCGCGGCGCAGTCCGCGCTCTCCACCACCAGTAACAACATCACCAACGTCTATACCGATGGCTACAATCGCCAGCTGGTCCAGCTCGGCGAGAACGCCAGCGGCGGTGAGATGGGTACTGGTGTTCAGGTGAACGGCGTTCAGCGCCAGTACAACGCCTATATCAGTGGCCAGCTCAATCAGGCCAATAGCCGCGAGACAGCGCTCGAGACCTATCAGCAGCAGATCAATCAGGTCGATGATCTGCTGGCGGATGGCGATTCCGGCCTCAATACGCTGATGCAGAAGTTCTTCTCCAGCCTCGAGGATCTCTCTGGTTCGCCGTCGGATGCAGCGGCCCGTGAGGGCGTACTGGGTACGGCACAGAGCATGGTGGCCCAGTTTCGGGCCTTCGATACGTATCTTCAGGACATGCGTGACGGCGTCAACGGCCAGATCGGCAACGTCGTCTCCCAGGTCAACGATCTCAGCGGCCAGGTCGCCGATCTCAACAAGCAGATCACGCTGGCGCGGGCCAAGACGGGTGAAGAGCCCAATGCGCTGCTCGATCAGCGTGACAAGCTGGTCGGCGATCTGAGCAAGCTGGTGGATGTCGATGTGACCATCCAGGATGGCTCCACCTATCAGGTGTCGCTCTCCAACGGTCTGCCGCTGGTAGCGGGTAACAAGAGCTACCAGTTGCGCGCCATCGCCGGCGAAGAGGACAGCGCCAATCAGTCGGTCGGCTACCGCAACGCCACCGGTGGTGTGCGCCAGCTCAATGCCTCAGTGATTCAGGGCGGTGAGCTCGGCGGCCTGTTGCGTTTTCGCAATGACACGCTGGATGGCGCGCAGAACAAGCTCGGCCAGCTGGCTGCCAGCCTGGCGAGCAGCTTCAATGCGGTGCAGGAACAGGGCTTCGATCTTGAGGGCGAGCCGGGCGAGAAGTTCTTCTCGATCGGTTCGCCAAGTGCCCAGGCCAATACCCGCAACGCTTCCAGCGTCACCATGAGTGCCAGCTACAGTGACACGGCGCCGGTGAGCGCCGACGACTACAGGCTTACCTATCAGAGCGCCAGCGACGACTATCAGCTGAAGAACCTGACCAGCGGCGAGACATCGACCATCGCAACCAACGCCGATGGTGATCTGGTCTTCGGTGGTGTCTCGGTGACGCCAAGCGGTACGCCGGCCGATGGCGATACTTTTCTGGTACAGCCGACGCGCAATGCCGCGGCGGGTTTCGACATCGCCTTCACTGACACCAGCCTCTTTGCGGCAGCTGCCAGTGCCAATGGCGGTAGCGGTGACAACGGCAATGCTCTCGAGCTGCTAGATCTGCAGAACCAGAAGCTGGTGGGGGGGCAGGCCACGTTCAGCGGTGCCTACGCGGCACTGGTCAGCGACGTTGGCAATCAGTCGGCGATCGTCAATGCCAACCTCACCACCCAGCAGGGGCTGGCTGACCAGCTCTACAGCTACCAGCAGGCCGATTCCGGGGTCAACCTGGACGAGGAGTACGCCAACCTGCTGCGCTATCAGCAGTACTACACCGCCAACGCCAAGATCATCGACGCCGGCACCTCGGTGCTCGACACGATTCTCGGCCTGAGAAGTTAAGTCTTTGGCCTTCGCCCTTCCAGGGAGAAGGCCGTGTACCGAATCGACCAAGCGCGTGCCCGCCGCGGGCACCCAGTCAGGAGAGTGTCATGCGCGTCAGCACCGTCATCATGTTCGAGCGCAGCGTCAGTTCGATGAACCGGCAGCAGGGCCAGTTCATGGAGATCGGCGAGAAGATCGCCTCCGGCAAGCGCGTCGTGCGCCCATCGGACGACCCCCAGGCGGCAGCGCGTGCGGTCGGTGTCTCGCAGTCGATGGCGACCAACAATCAGCAGTCAGACAGCCGCATCACCGTGCGCAACGCGCTGAGCCAGGAAGAGAGTTCGCTAAACAGCGTGACCGATGCGCTGAGCCGGGCCAAAGAGTTATTGGTACAGGCTGGCAATGGCACACTGAACGATGCCGCTCGCCAGTCCATGGCCACCGAGCTGCGCGGCGTCTATGAAGCGCTGGTGGGGCAGGCCAATGCCACCGATGGTAGCGGCAACTATCTCTTTGGCGGCTACAAGGATGGCGCGGCGCCTTTTGTCGAGACCAATGGCGGTATCAGCTACCAGGGCGCCGCCGAGGGTCGCGAGCAGAAGGTCGGCCCTTCACGCCTGATGGCGGTGGGCAATACCGGCGATGAAGTGTTTCAGCGCGTGGCCTCCGGTGCCGGTTATCTGGCCCGGGCGGGAGACGACAATGATGGCTCGCTCACCTTCACTGGGCCTGAAATCATCGACAGCACGGCAGACGGCTATGGCAGCACCTTCGACATCAGCTTCAGTGACAATGGTGACGGTACCTACGACTACAACGTGAGCGGCGGCCCGGGCGGTAGCGGCACCTACGACGGTAAAAGCGGTGCGATCGAGGTCGGTGGCGTACGTCTCAAGCTCGAGGGACGCCCGGCGGATGGTGATACGCTCACCATGGGCCGGGCGCAGGATATGAATCCCGACGTCTTCGGCGCGCTCGAGAAGATGCTCGGTGTGCTGGAGACCCCGATCGATTCCGATCAGGCGCAGGCGGCCTTCACCAATACGCTTTCTACGACCAGCCGCGAGATGGACAACGCGCTGGATAACGTGCTGACCGTGCGTGCTTCGGTAGGGGCCCGTCTCAACGAGCTAGACGTGCTGGATACCGTGGGTAACGATCGCAATGTCGCCTATACCCAGACCAAGAGCGATCTGATCGATCTCGACTACAACTCGGCCGTCTCCGAATATGTGCTGCGTCAGGTCGGGCTGCAGGCGGCACAGAAGTCGTTCATGAACCTCCAGGGCACCTCGCTGTTCGACCTGGTTTGACGAACGCGGATTGTGACGTCATTTGGGATAACGCCATCTGAGTCACGGCATCAGGTTCGGTGGGCTCGATACGACGCCCGGCTGCAAAGCGCTTCGCTTCGCAGCCGGGCGTCGTCGTATTCGGTCGATGTTTTGATCGGCGTTTTCTGAGGGTGTTTATAAATTCGGCGAGCGAAGGCAAGACAAGGCAAAATCGGTCGAAAAAGCGGAGTTTACACGGGGGTAAATGAGCATTTTGAGGCCGATTTTAACACCGTATTGCCGAGCGCAGGCATTTTGTAAACACCCTCTCTGTCGACGTTCTGGATTAGTGCCGAGGGGGGAGGGCGCTTGGGCATCAGCCAGTGCCGGCCATCTGTTCGATCATGCCCTGCATGAACTGCAGCTGGTGCTCGAACAGGTCGCTCAGAAAGCCACCCAGGTTGGGGGTCAGCGCCAGAATCATCGCCAGACCGGCGGTGAGGGTCATGGGGAAGCCGATGGAGAAGATCGTCAGCTGCGGTGAGGCACGGTTGAGAATCCCCAGCGACAGATTGATCAGCAGCAAAGATGCGACCACAGGCAGGGCAAGCAGCAGTCCCGAGGTGAAGATGGTGCCGCCCCAGCGGGCCAGCGTCTCGGCAAAGCTCAAGTCGATCGAGGTCGCACCCACCGGCAGCACCTCGAAGGTCCAGGCCAGGATCTCGAGGGTGATCAGGTGGCCGTTCAAGGCCAGGAACATCAGCAGCGTGATCATCTCCAGAAAGCGCGACAGCACCATGGTGTTGGTGCCCGAGTCCGGCGAGAAGAAGGTCGCGAAGCCCAGGCCCATCTGCATGCTGATGTATTCGCCGGCGTTGATCACCACCGCGATCATGATCCGCAGTACCAGGCCCATGGCGGCCCCGATCAGAATCTGCTGTAGCATGATGCCGACGCTCTCCAGCGAGAACAGCGGCACATTGGGCATCGGCGGCAGCGACGGCGCGATGGCAAAGGCCATGGCCACACCGAACAGCAGCTTGAACTGGCGCGGCACGCTCGACCAGCTCCAGATCGGCGAGGCGGCCAGGAATGCCAGGATACGCACGCTGGGCCAGCCGAACAGCTGCAGCCAGGCCTGCCACTGGGCGCTGGTGATATCGATCATGCGAGACGGCTTAGTTGACCATCTGCGGAATGTTCGTCAGCAGTTCGATGGTGAAATTGCTCAGCAGTTGGATCAACCACGAGCCGGAGATGATCAGGGCGGTAAAGACGCCGAGGATCTTGGGGATGAACGACAGCGTCATTTCGTTGATCTGGGTCGCGGCCTGGAACAGGCTCACCAGCAGGCCGATCAGCAGTGCCGTGAGCAGCAGGGGGCCGGCCATCATCAGCGTCAGCTTCATTCCCTGGTAGGCCAGGCTCATTACCATTTCGGGCGTCATTGCACACCTCCGGGCCGGCCACTGCGGTGGCCATGCGTGTCAACTCATGTAGAAGCTCTGGGTCAGCGAACCGATCAGCAGCTGCCAGCCATCCACCAGCACGAACAGCATCAGCTTGAACGGCAGCGAGATCGTCGCCGGTGGCACCATCATCATCCCCAGTGACATCAGCACGCTGGCCACCACCAGATCGATGATCAGAAACGGAATGAAAATCGTGAAGCCGATCTGAAACGCCGTCTTGAGCTCGCTGGTGGCGTAGGCGGGTACCAGAATGCGCATCGGCACATCCTCTGGCCCCTGCATGTCGCCGATCTTGGCGATTCGCGCGAACATCGCCAGATCGCTCTTGCGAGTCTGCGCCAGCATGAATTCACGGATCGGCTGGCTGCCCCGATCGAGCGCCTGTTCCAGCGAGATCTGCTCCGCCGCATAGGGCTGCCAGGCGTCCTGGTAGACGCGGTCGAGCACCGGCGACATGACGAAGAAGGTCAAGAACAGGGCCAGGCCGATCAGCACCTGGGTCGGCGGTGACGACTGCGTGCTCATGGCGGTACGCAGCAGCCCCAGCACGATGATGATGCGGGTAAAGCAGGTCATCATCAGCAACAGGGCGGGCAAGAAAGCCAGCGATGACAGGAACAGCAGCGTCTGCAGGCTGAGCGACCAGCGCTGCCCGCCGTCGCTCAGCGGCTCGCTGACGATACCCGGAAGGGCCTGGGCCAGCGCTTGCGTCGCTGGCGTCATCAGCAGGGCGATAGCGATTAGCGCGAGGGAGACGCCAGGGAGGCGGGGGCGTGCACTCACGACTCGTCCTCCCGGGGGTGGCGCGGCTTGAGGGATTGGCGCAGGTTGTGCTGCATCGCCTGGCGCAGGCGGCTGGCGAAGCTACCCGTGAGCGGCGGGCCTGCCGGTGCCTCGGGCGCGGATGGCGGTACGGGCGGCGAGTCCAGGGTGTCGAGTTTGGTGACCTGGCCGCTGCCCACGCCGAGCACCAGCCAGCGATTCTCGACCTCGACGATGACCACGCGCTCGCGCTGGCCTACCGAGGTGCTGGCGACCACGCGCAGGTGCCCGCCGCCGCCGCGGCGCTGCCTGCCGAGGCGCTTCAGCAGCCAAGTGCAGAGCAGGATGATGGCGATGACCACCAGCAGTGAGACGGCGGTCTTGCCCATCATCAGCAGGCCGATGTCGTTGCCGGCGCCACCGACCAGTGGCTCGGCCTGGCGGGCAAGGTCTTCCTTCATCGGTTGAGTTTCTGCACGCGCTCGGAGGGGGTGATGATCTCGGTGATACGGATGCCGTACTTGTCCTCGACCACCACGACCTCGCCCTGGGCGATCAGATAGCCGTTGATCAGGATGTCCATCGGCTCTCCGGCCAGGCCGTCGAGCTCCACCACCGAGCCCTGGGCGAGTTCCAGCAGCTGCTTGATGGTGATGCGCGTGCGTCCGAGCTCGACCGAGAGCTTCACCGGGATGTCCATGATGATGTTCAGATCACGGGTCGGGTGCGACGGACCGCCCTCGTCGAACGACTGGAACATCGTGCGCTCGTCGGCGGCGCTGACGAAGGACGCATCGTTGCTGTCTTTGCTCTGCTTGGCCGGTTTGGGCTCCGGCCGTGGTGCCGGCTTGGGGGCAGGCTGCGGCTCGGGCTCGGGCTCGGGCTCTGGCTCGACGCCCTGTTCGGCCATGGCGGCGGCCCAGAGATCTTCGGCGTCTTCCTGTGTCTCCGCCTGGGATTGCTCATCCTTTGGCTTGGCGTCGTCGGCCGGGGAGCCGGGCTTGTTGTCGTCACTCATTGTCGAAATCCTTCATGGCGGAATAGGTACCATGGTCGATCAGATGCTTGACGCGCAGAGCGCGTTGGCCCTGACGCGTGCCATATTCGCAGGCCATGACCGGCACGCCGTCGACCCGCACGTCGAGAACCTGCGGCAGGTCGATAGGCAGGACGTCACCGACTTCCAGCGCCATGACCTCGCCCAGGGTGGCATCGATATCGGCGAAGTCGGCGATCAGCTCGACCTCCGTCTGACGAATCTCGCCGGCCATGCGCGACTCCCACTGGGCGTCGTTGCTGCCGTAGACGCCGATCGGACTCGACAGCACGTCGCGGATCGGCTCGATCATCGAGAACGGAATGCAGATGTTGAAGTCGCTGGCCAGGTTGCCCACTTCGAGATGGAAGGTACTGTTGACCACGATCTCGTTGGGTGAGTTGGTGATGTTGGCGAAACGCACCTGCATCTCCGAGCGCATGTACTCGACCTCCAGCGGGTAGACCGACTTCCACGCGTCGCCGTAACCGTCCAGCGCCAGCGACATCAGGCGCTGGATGATGCGCTGCTCGGTGGCGGTGAACTCGCGCCCGTCCGATTTGGTGGGGAAGCGGCCGTCGCCACCGAATAGGTTGTCGACCACCATGAATACCAGACTGGGCGGAAACACCAGCAGCGCGGTGCCCTTCAGCGGCTTGAGGCTGATCAGGTTGAGGTTGGTCGGCACCGGCAGGTTGCGTGCGAACTGGCTGTAGCTCTGATAGCGCACGCCGGACACCGTGATATCGGCGCTACGCCGGATCAGGTTGAACAGCGCGACCCGGAACAGGCGTGCGAAGCGTTCGTTGATGATGTCCAGCGACTGCAGCCGCTCGCGGATGACCCGGTGCTGATTGGCCGGGTCGAACGGACGGGTGCGCTTCTCGCCGGGCGTCTCTTCGGCTTGCTTGTCGTCGTCGCCGCTGACGCCGTTGAGGAGGGCGTCGATCTCTTCCTGCGACAGCAAATCGTCTTGGGACATGGGTAACCTGGCGCCGCCTACTGCACGATGAAATCGGAGAACAGCACGTCGTCGATCGACAGCTCGGGCTGCGGCGTGGTGATCGGCTTGTCGAACAGGCCGAGAATCTCTTGCTTCAGCTCGACCTTGCCCTGCGGCTTGATCAGCTCCTCAGCGCTCTTGCCTGACAGCAGCATCAGCAGCCGGCTGCGGATTTCGGGCATGTGCTGGACCAGGAAATCGCTGGTGGCTTGATCGCCGACCCGCAGCGACAGCCCCACATACAGCAGACGGTCGCCATAGTCGCTCTGCAGATTGACGGTGAATGGAGCGATGGTGACGAAGATCGGTGTCGGCGGTTCGGCCGGTTTCTCCTCGACAGCAGCAACGTCTTCCGCACCGCTTTTCGAGTCGAG
Source organism: Salinicola sp. DM10 (assembly GCF_017306975.2). Classification (NCBI taxonomy): domain Bacteria; kingdom Pseudomonadati; phylum Pseudomonadota; class Gammaproteobacteria; order Oceanospirillales; family Halomonadaceae; genus Salinicola; species Salinicola sp. DM10. The sequence goes on along the minus strand of NZ_JAFLEN020000001.1, from coordinate 459,650 downwards.
GAAGAAGTAGACCGCGGCTGAACTGGCGGCGGCCAGCAGCACGATCAACAGACCGATGATCAGGCGCGAGCGTTTCTTGCGTGGCGCGGCTTGAGGTGCAGCCATTGCATCTGCCATGAATAGGAATCCTGGAAAGTTGCAGCGGATTATGCGCTGTCGCGGTGTCCGGTCATCGCTGGAAAAGGGCCCCATCCCCTGCGCTAACTGCGCCTTTCAGACAGGGCGACCCCTTATGACTCGCACGACAGCAAGGTTGGCGCCGGCGAGTGCCGGCACCCGTGTTATCGGCAGCGCGGATCAGGCATAAAGGTTGATATTGCCGCGGGCGCCGAGCAGCGTGTTCAGCGTTGCGGTAGCGGCATCGGCCGGTTCGTCGAGTGTGGCCAGACCGCTGGTGCCGAGCGCGCTGCCCGAGGCGCCACGGCCGTCGCTTTCCTGCTGTTCGCGCTGGAATTGCCCGTGGTCGCCGACCATCGCTTCACCAAGAGCGATACCGCTCTGGGCCAGCGCTTCACGTAGCTGGGGCAGGGCGGCTTCGACGGCTGCCCGTACCGGCGCGTGTGCGGAGAGAATCTGCAGCTGGGCCTGATTGTCCTGGACATTCAGGCTGACGCTCAGGGCGCCGAGCTCGCGGGGGTGCAGCTTCAGTTGCATCTGGTTGTCGCCACGCTGCTGCATCTGCAGCACCTGCTGGCCCAACGAGGCTGGCCACTGGGGTGACTGAACCGCGACCGGCAGAGTGTGACTCGGTACGGCCGCGGGCGCTCCGCTGGGTGGCATCGTCATCGGTGAGCCGCTCTGCTGCTGCAACTGGCCGGCGAAGCCCGCGGTGGCCTCGGTAGATGTACCGTGACCGCGGCTCAGCGCGGACAGCTCTACCCCCTGGGGCGCAGTTTGGGCGCGCGCGGCCAGTTGCTCCGCGGTCAAAGGTGCGTCCGTACCAGCGGCTGCTTGTGCCTGTGCCTGTTGCCCTGCCGCCGTGCGCGTTAGCAGGGCGGCGAGTGGCGACTCGCCACGAGCGTTCGTGTCGCGCTGGGCCAGGGTGTCGCCATGGCGCTGAGCCGCCGCTGAATCCAGCGCGGACGACAGCGCGCGGGCACTGGTAAGTGCTGCTTCGCCGTCGTCGGCGGGCGCTCGACCTGTGAGGTCGCGGGTAGCGAGCCCGATGGCAGAGGCCAGCATGTTAGTCGAACCTGCGAGGCCCTTCGCTGTGGAGGTGCTCGAGGAAACAGACGTCAGGAGCTGCCCGGCACGGGCTTCCGCCGGCAGGCGTGCATCGCTACTGGCGCCCAGTGGCTGCAGGCCGGCGAACAGCGCGGCCAGTGCCAGTGCGTCGGTTTGTCCGTTGTCCGCCCCCGGTTGACCGTCTGCGCCGGTCAGCGCCTGGGTAATGGCGTCGTCGGTGGCACCAGCGCCTTTCTCGAGGAGTGCGCTCAGCGCGTCGGCGATGTCGTTGCCGCTAGCCTGCGAACCTACCGCGCTCAGTTCCTCGGCAATGTCACCGCCATGAGTGCCGGCAGCTTTTGTACGCAGTGCGCTCAGTGCCTCGGCGATGTCGTCGCCGCTGGCATTGGCCGTGTCCGCGAGTGTCAGCTTGGCGAGGGTGTCGGCCTGATCGGCGGACAGCCGAGCGTTGGTGTCGCCGGGCAGTTGGGCGGTATCGGGGCGCGCTTCGCGGCCGCCAGTAGCATCGGCGACGCTAGCGCCCGAGGCGGTGCTAGCGTCCGACGGCGAGCGCGGCTGAGCGCCGGCCTGGGTCAGCGCTGCCGCGAAGCTCGTCGATGACGACGCCTCGCCGCTCGACTTGGCACTCGCTGCCTTATCGCCTGCAGCGGTCATACGGGGAATCGGTGTCACGTCCATGCGCGTCGTCATCTCGCTGTGAGTGTCGGGGTCTGTGCCCCGCTACCGCCTGACTGCCGCCAACTACTGACCGGCTAGTAGGTGCGGCCGTTATCCTGCTGACGTCGACGCAGCTGGGCTGCCATCTCGTCGCTATGTCGTTGTTCTGCGCGTGCGTGGTGCTGTAGCTGATCACGCTCGCCGCGGGCGTAGAGCGTATCGTAGGCGTTGAGCTTGCGCTGCTCCCCGCGCCAGCGGGTCACGCCGCTCTCGACCCTGGACTCCTGCTCGCTGAGCACCCGGCGCTGCTGGGCAATGGCGCTATCGAGCGAACCCAGAAACTGCTGGAAGTCCCGCCACTGGGTCGAGGAGACGCCCTCGGTCAGGCTGGCGTGGAGCTTGTGCTGATACTCTTCGCGATACTGCAAGAGCTGTTCCAGGCGCGTCTCGGCCTCCTGGCGCTGGCGCTGCAGCTGCCCTAGATCCTTGACCGCCTTGTCGCTGCTGTCTCGCGCGAGATCGCGCAGCATCGCCATGGCTTGCATATTGGCCAAAATCGTACCTCCGTGATCCGGACGTCACGCGATGAGAGAGCCGTGACCGAATGCCATTGTCGGTCACGGCTGGCCAGAGCAAAGCGTCGATTAGCGTGTTTAGAGGGGGGTTATTCAGCAGGCGAGGAGGGTGGTTCGGCTCCGGCAGGTTCCTTTACCGGTGCCTAGTCGGTCTCGGGTAGCAGACGGTCCAGCTCTGCCAGCGTATGCGCCATGTCGGAAATCTCGTCCATGCCCTGCTGAAGAAAGGCCTCCAGGCGCGGGTAGAGCGTGACCGCGCGATCGAGCTGCGGGTCCTGGCCGCTGACGTAGGCGCCGACATTGATCAGGTCGCGGTTACGCTGATACCGCGAGATCAACTGCTTGAAGCGCTGCGCCTGGCGCAGCCGCTTGCCGCTGACCACCGCCGGCATGGCACGACTGATCGAAGCTTCGATGTCGATCGCCGGATAGTGGCCGCTCTCGGCCAGGGCCCGCGAGAGCACGATATGGCCGTCCAGGATCGCACGCGCCGAGTCGGCGATGGGGTCCTGCTGATCGTCGCCTTCGGTGAGCACGGTATAGAAAGCCGTGATGGAGCCGCCGCCGCGCTTGCCGTTACCGGCACGTTCGACCAGCCCCGGCAGCTTGGCGAACACCGATGGCGGATAGCCCTTGGTCGCCGGCGGCTCGCCGATCGCCAGTGCGATCTCACGCGCGGCCATGGCGTAGCGGGTGAGGGAGTCCATGATCAGCAGTACGTTGCGCCCCTGGTCTCGGAAGTCCTCGGCCAGACGGGTGGCGTAGGCGGCCCCCTGCATACGCTGCAACGGGGAAGTGTCCGCCGGCGCAGCCACCACCACCGCGCGTGCCAGCCCCTCTTCACCGAGGATGTTCTCGATGAAATCCTGCACCTCGCGGCCACGCTCGCCAATCAGGCCGACCACGATGACGTCGGCGTTGGTGAAGCGTGCCATCATGCCCAGCAGGACACTCTTACCCACGCCGGAGCCGGCGAACAGACCCATGCGTTGGCCGCGTCCGATGGTCAACAGGCCATTGATGGCGCGGATGCCGACATCGATGGCGGACTCTATGGGGGCGCGGGCCAGAGGGTTGATCGGCGGCGTCTCCAACGGTGCGTGCGGGGTGAGATCGAGCGGGCCACGGGCGTCGAGCGGGCGCCCGTTGCCATCGACGATCCGCCCCAATAGCCCTTCGCCGAGGGGAAAGCGGCGTGCACTGGCGATATCCAGGCGGTTGCCGCTCAGCGCCAGCACCCGCGCCCCGGGCAGCAGCCCGCTGGTGTCCGCCAAGGGCATCAAGAACAGCTTGTCGCCGGCAAAGCCGACCACCTCGGCTTCGGCGAAACGCTCGTCACCCTGGTTCGATAGCTCGATCAGGCAGGCGCTGCCCAGCGGCAGGCGTAGGCCCACCGCCTCGAGCACCAGACCGGTGGCGCGGGTGATACGTCCTTCGTGGCGATAGTGCGACAGCGCCTCGATGCGATGGCGCACCTTCTCCAGTGTCTGCCGCCAGTGGTGCTGGTGACGTGCGGCGTCGGGAGTGGTGGTGTCAGTCTCACTCATCGTGATCTGCGGCATCGGGTGCGTCGGATGTGTCGGATGTGTCGGGATCTGCCCCGGCATCCGGCGCGGATGATTGGCGTCGCCGGCGCTGGTCGAGAATCGCCTTCCACTGGGTGCCCAGGCTGGCGTCCAGCCCGCCGTTGGCGCTGGTCACGCGGCAGCCGCCGCGCTCGAGCGCATGATCGGCACAGCACTCCCAGCCGCTGGCCTCGAGGGTGTCGCCGATCGCCGCACTGACCAGGGTAAGGTCATCCGGGTGCAACCACAGGCGCGACTTGCCATTGAGGCTATGGTCCGCCTCGAGCAGCTCGCGCACCACGCTCAGGATATGCTCGGGATTGGCGGCCAGCGACTCCCCGGCTAGCTGGCGGCCGGTAATCAGCGCCAGTTCCACCAGTTGGTTAGCGGTTTCGTCATCGAGTTGGGCGAGGGCCTCGCGGAAACTCTGGGCCAAGCCGGCAAGCGGCGTCAGGTGTAACGATACGCGCTTGTGGAATTCGAGTTCGGCGGCGGCGTTGGCGGCCGCGAGACCCTCGGCGTAGCCGTCGCGGTAGCCTTTCGCATGCCCCTCGGCGTGACCCGCCTCGTAGCCCTGATTGCGTGCCAGCTCGGCCTCGGCGCGCAGTGCTGCCGCCTTGGCGCTCTGCTGCTGAGCGGCTGCGGACTCGGCGTGCTCGCCTTTGGCATGGCCGGCCGGCGCCGGTTGCTGGCGCTCGAGTTCGCCCATCTGCCAGCGGTGCCAGCGCTCGCCGTCGGCGTACGAGTTCGCACCGCGGCGCCGATCAGACGTAGCCATCGTCGCCACCGCTCAGGGCGATCTCGCCGGAGTCGGCCAGGCGCCGCACCACGCCGAGAATCGCCTTCTGTTCGTTCTCCACCTGGGACAGGCGCACCGGGCCGCGGTTCTCCATATCCTCGCGCATGAGCTGGGCCGCGCGCTGGGACATGTTGCGGGTGAACTTGTCGATGAGCGCCTCTTCCGCACCGCGCAGGGCGATGACCAGCGAGTTGGTCTCGATCTCGCGCAGGATGAGCTGGATGCCGCGGTCGTCGATATCGAGCAGGTTCTCGAACAGGAACATTTCGTCGATGATCTTCTGCGCCAGGTCTTCGCTGTGCGAGCGGACCACGTCGATAGCCTGCTCTTCCTGAGAGGAGTTCATCAGGTTGAGGATCTCGGCAGCGGTTCTCACGCCGCCCATCTTGCTGCGCTTGAGGTTGGTGCCGTCGAGCATCGAGCTGAGTACCTCGGTCAGTTCCTGCAGCGCCGCCGGCTGCACGCCGCTGAAGGTGGCGATACGCAGCATCACATCGTTGCGCAGCTTGTCATCGAACAGCTCCAGAATGTCCGCCGCCTGGTTGCGATCCAGGTGAACCATGATGGTGGCGATGATCTGCGGATGCTCGTCGCGGATCAGTTCGGCCGCCATCGAGGCTTCCATCAGATTGAGCGAGTCGATCCCGGAGGCGGTGTTGGAGCTCTCCAGAATGTCCTCTATCAGGCTGCTGGCGCGTTCGCTGCCGAGCGCTTTGGTCAACACCGAGCGAATGTGATCATTGGTGTGCAGGTTGATCGCGGTGAACTGCTCGGCCTCGTTATGGAAGTCGCGCAGCACATCGGCCATGTCCTGGTGCGACACCTGGCCGAGCTGTGCCATCTCCTGGCTGATCTCCTGCACCTCGCGGGAAGAGAGATACTTGAATACTTCGGCCGCGCTATCTTCATCCAGCGAGAGCAGGAGGATCGCGCCGCGGCGGGCGCCGGTCATCTGCGTCGTCATGACTTGTCCTCCATCCAGCTTCTGACCACCATCGCCACCAGACGAGGATCTTCCTGGGCGATCTCGCGCGCGTCCTTCAGGTCCTGCTCGTAGCCGGAGGAGCGGCGACGACTGCGCTCACGAGTCGAATTGACGGGAGCGGGCTCGTCATCGCCGTCGGCTTCGCTCACCTGCTGGTAGCTGGCGGCGCCGGCCGCGCCCGAGACGCCCGAGGGCGCATTGAAAGCGGCGGGCTGGGCATCGCGGGTCTGGCGCCGAACCAGCGGCTTGACCACCTTGAACCACAGGAACATGGCGACCAGTGCGACCAGCAGATACTTCAGCACGCTCTGGCCCAGACTCCAGATCTCAGGCGACTGCCACCAGGGTTCTGGGGTAAAGGTGGGTTCGCTGGTCTGGAAGGGGCTGTTGACCACCGCGAGATCATCGCCGCGGGCCTGAGAGTAGCCCATGGCCTGGCGCACCAGACCGCGGATCTGATCCATCTCCGCATCGCTCAGAGCGACAGTCTTGGGTTGGCCATCCTCACCAGTGGTCTCGCGGTAGTTGACCACCACGGCGACCGACAGGCGCTCGAGGGCGCCACTGTGCTGCTTGACGTGCTCGACCGTGCGGTCGACCTCGTAGTTGATGGTGCTGTCGCGGCGCATCTGCCCAGTCTGAGCGTTACCATTCTGGGTGGTCTGATCCTGACCGGCATTGTTGTTGCCATTGTTATTGCCGGCATTGTTGCCATTGTTATTGCCGGCATTGTTGTTGGCGGCATTGTTGTTACCAGCGTTGTTATTGCCACCGTTAGCGTTGGCCTGGGTGCCTGGTGCATTGATCGGCGACGCCGCAGTGCCTGGGGGCTGGTTGCTCAGCGCGCCGGGGATGCCCATGGCGAGGTCGGCATCGCTCTGGTAAGAGGCGCTGTTCTGCTCGCTGCGCACCGCAGCCTCGTTGGCACCCTGGTTGGGCCCGTAGCGCTCGGCGGTCTGCTCGCGCTGGGCGAAGTCGACCTGGGCGGTCACTTGGGCCTTGACGTTCTTGGCGCCGACGATGGGTGCGAGGATCGCTTCGATGCGCTCGGCGTAGGTCTTTTCCAGGTTGTGCACGTAGTCGAGCTGGGTGCCATCGAGCCGCGTGCCGTCGCCCTGATCGCGGGTCAGCAGGTCGCCGTTCTGATCGATCACGGTGACCGCATTGGTAGCCAGTTCGGGGACGCTGCTCGAGACCATGTGCACGATGGCGTTGACCTGGCCGGGGCTGAGCACGCGCCCGGGTTGCAGGTCGACCACCACCGAGGCGCTGGCGGGTTCGCTCTCGCGCACGAATACCGAGGGTTTGGCCATGGCCAGATGCACCCGCGCACGCTCGACACTGCCGAGCGTGGCGATGGTGCGGGCCAGTTCACCTTCCAGCGCGCGCTGGTAGTTGACCTGTTCGGCGAACTGGCTGATGCCGAAAGCCTGATTGTCCATCAGCTCGAAGCCGACGCCGCTGGCCTGAGGTAGACCCTGCTCGGCGAGTTTGAGACGCAGCGGGCGCACCTGGTCGGCCGGCACCAGCAGCGCCTGGCCGCCCTCGCTGAAGCGATAGGGTACGCCCATGGCATCGAGCTGGGTAATGATGCGACCGCCGTCGGCGTCGGTGAGCGTCGAATAGAGCACTCGGTAATCGGGCGCGCGTGCCCACAGCAGCAGCGCGACGACGATCGCCAGCGCGGCGGCGCCGGCGACGATCAGAGGGATACGCGGGTTACCCTGCAGTTTGCTCAGCCAGTCGCGACCGGGCTTCTGCGCGGCACCGGCGCGCGATGACGACTGCGCGCCGGCTGCCTGAGTGTCGTTGGGCGACGTGGCCGTGCTCATGCCGCGCCCCGCTCAGCGACCGTGATTTGACTCGACGACATACGGTTTTTCCGTTCCCTGCATCGCGGACTGCTCGTCCCGCACCGGGACCCGGCTCGCGAGCACGGGATGGCCCCGGTGCGGGGGCATAGGTGTGATGGCAGCCATTATGTGTTTGAACGTAAACCGCGAAGACAGGAAAAGCCGCTGTTTTCGCGCGCATTTAGCGCGATGGCATGGCGACCCTGGCTGCTAGTCTGCGAGCGTCCCATCCATCGCGTGGCGCCATGGCGTTGGCGATCGGGCCTTCGTCATCAGGCAACTCTTTTACAGGAAACCCGCATGAGTGTTCCCGCCATTCAGGCCGCGCTGCAGCAGATGCAGGCGCTGTCCAACCAGGCCGCCGGGCAGAGTGCCGGTGCTACGGCCGCTCCCGATCAGCCCGGCAGCTTCGCCGGCGAGCTTCAGGCCTCGATCGGACGGATCAACCAGATGCAGCAGAGCGCCAACCAGCAGGCGATGGCGTTCCAGGCCGGTGACCCCGACGTCGCCCTGAACGACGTGATGATCGACATGCAGAAGGCCAGCGTCTCCTTCGAAATGGGCGTGCAGGTGCGTAACCGCTTGGTGACTGCCTATAAAGATGTCATGAGCATGCAGATCTAGGCCCTGCACGAAAACTGCCTGCGTTCGGCGACTTTTCGTACACACCCTAGCGCTATTCACGCGCTGCCATGGCGCCCGCCGCTGGTTTCAGCGGCGGGCGCTTTGCGTTGGAGGGCCGGCTTGTCGCGTATCGTCGTGGCGCGTTCAGGCGTCAGCGCGGGCTTCTTCCCCGCCAGGCGTCGAGCGAATAGCAGGCCAGCCCGATCCAGATCAGCACGAAGGTGGTCAACTGGGTCAGCGACAAGGGCTCGTCGAACACCCATAGCGCCAGGGCGAACTGCAGCGTCGGGTTGATATACATCAGAAAGCCCACGGTGGAGAGGCGCAAGCGTCGGGCTGCACCGGCGAACGCCAGCAGCGGCAGGGTAGTTAGCACGCCGCTGACCACTAGCAGAGTCGTGTTGGTCAGTGCGATGCCGAAGTGGGAGGCATTCTGGGCCATGAGCCAGGTCAGAGCGACGAGGCTGAAGGGCAGCAGTAGGGTGGTCTCGGCAAACAGCCCCGACAAGCCGTCGAGAGGTACCTGCTTGCGCAGCAGCCCGTAAGTGCCGAAAGTAGCCGCCAGCACCAGACTGATCCAGGGCAGGCGGCCCAGCATCACGAGCTGGATCAGGATCGCGATCAGGGCCAGGGCGATCGCCACACCCTGCCAGCGGCTCAGCCGCTCCTTGAGTATCAGCATGCCGAGAGCGACGTTGACCAGCGGGGTGATGAAGTAGCCCAGGCTGGCCTGAAGCACGTGCTGGCTCTCCACCGCATAGATGTAGAGCCCCCAGTTGAGCCCGATCAATAGCGCGCAACCAAGTACCGGCAACAGCCGGCGGGGCTGGTGGAAAGCCGCCCGCACCGGTGCCCAGCGCCGCATCAGGGTGATCACCAGCGCCAGGAACAGGCAAGACCACAGAATGCGGTGGATCAGGATCTCTCCCGCCGGCACGCCGTCGAACAGGGCGAAGAACAGCGGAAAGCAGCCCCAGATACCGTAGGCGGCCAGTCCGAAGCCGACGCCGCGACGCGCCTCGCGACGCTGTGCGGTGGCGCTCTCCGTTGGCGTCGCGGGTGGCGTGGCATGGCGGTTGGCGGCTGGCATGGCGGTGAGTCTCTGGCTGTTCGTGGTGGCGGCTCGGTAATCTATCATGTCCGTGGCACGCTTCGGGTGCGAAAATGGTCCAGAATCCCGGCACGAACAAGGAGATACCCATGAGCGACCTGCGCATCACGCTGATCCAGACGGAGCTCCAGTGGGAAGATCCGGCGGCCAACCGGGCGCTGCTCGAAGCCCGGATGGGGACGCTGGATTCGACGCAGACCGACCTGATCGTGCTGCCCGAGATGTTCGCCACCGGTTTTACCATGAACGCCGAAGCGCTGGCCGAGCCCGCCGGGTCAAGCGCTTCGCTGGCCTGGCTCGAGCAGCAGGCGCGCGAGCGTGGCTGTGCCATCACCGGGAGTCTGGCGATCACCGAGGGTGGGCGAGCCTACAACCGCATGGTCTGGGCCGAGCCCGGCGGCCGCACGCTGACCTACGACAAGCGTCATCTCTTTCGCATGGGGGAGGAGCCGCGCCACTACGCCGCTGGTAGCCGGCGTCGGGTGGTCGAGTATCGTGGTTTGCGGATCCTGCTTGCGGTCTGCTATGACCTGCGCTTTCCGGTCTGGCTGCGCCAGCAGCCACCTCAGGGCGAGGCGTTCGAGTACGATCTGCTGCTGTGCGTAGCCAACTGGCCGGCGCCTCGGCGGCGCCCATGGCGTACACTACTGAAGGCGCGGGCAGTGGAGAACCTGAGCTATGTGGTCGGCGTCAATCGCGTCGGCCAGGATGGCAACGGTCTGGCCTACAGCGGCGACTCGCTGGCCGTGGACTTCAAGGGCGACCCGCTGGTGGATCATCCGCCCGAGGCGCCTTTCGTCGAGACGGTGACCCTGTCGGCCGCGGCATTGTCATCGTTTCGCGATACCTTCCCCGCCTGGAGAGACGCAGATGCCTTTGCGTTGACCGACTTCGACGATGACCTGCAGAGTAAGGATGGGCAATGATCCGAACCTTTCGCCTCGACCAGAACGATTTTCAAGAGCTCAGCGAAGGCCCCATCGCCGAACGCCTGCTGGAGGCCAACTGGATCGATGCCTATGACCTCGATGACGACGATCGCGAGGCGCTGAAGCCATTCCTCGCCGAGGAGCTGCCGGCCAATACCGATATCGAGGAGATCGAATCCTCGGCGCGCTTCTTCACCGATACCGATGGCCTGCACGTGCACTCGCTGTTTCTGTCACGCAACGAGGGCAAGCATCAGACCAACACCGTGGTGTTCATCCTGCAGTCGCAGCGTCTGCTTTCGCTGCGTGAGGACGACCTGGCCGATTTTCGCCTGTTCCGGCTGCGCGCGCGGCGTGGCCAGACCGAGGCCCACTCGCCGCAGTCGCTGATCGTCACGCTGTTCGAACAGAAGGTCGAGAATCTTGCCGACAGCATCGAAGACATGCACCGCGACCTCGAGCAGGTCAGCCATATGGTGCTGGAGATCGAGGATGCCGATCTGGAAGAGGCGATCGATCGGCTGGCCAAGGTTGAGGATAGCGTGGGCAAGATCCGTCTGTGTCTGATGGATACCCAACGCTCGCTCTACTTCCTCATTCGCCATCTGCGCTATCACGCCGAGCTGCAGGAGCAGGCCAAGGAGGCGCTGCAGGACGTCGAGGTGCTGATGTCCCACAGCACCTTCCTATCCGACAAGGTGAACTTCCTGATGGATACCACCCAGGGCTTCATCAACATCGAGCAGAACCAGATCATCAAGATCTTCTCGATTGCCTCGGTGGTGTTTCTACCGCCGACCATGATCGCCAGTATCTACGGGATGAACTTTCACGTGATGCCCGAACTCGACTGGAGCTTCGGCTACCCGCTGGCGATCGGGCTGATGGCGCTGTCTGGGGTCTCGCCTTATCTCTACTTCAAGTATCGCGGCTGGCTATGAGCCCGCCGCCCCAAGGAAAGTCTCGAATTCATGCGGTTGGATAGATTTCTCAGTGAAGCCACCGAGCTGACGCGCAGCCAGGCCAAGCGTGCCCTGCGTCAGCTGGAAGTCAGTGTCGATGGCGAGGTCGTGCGCGACGCCTCGCGTCAGGTCTCGGATACCCAGGACGTTCGTTGGCAGGGAGCGCCGCTGGCGCGGGTCGGCTGGCGCTATCTGATGTTGCACAAGCCGGTCGGGGTAGAGTGCTCGCTGCGCCCGGCGCACTACCCGTCGGTGATGAGCCTGATCGAGATCGAACAGATCGAGCGCCTGCACCCGGTAGGGCGGCTGGACGTCGACACTTCGGGGCTCTTGCTGATCAGCGACGATGGCCAATGGACCCACCGGGTCACCTCGCCCAACCGCGCCTGCATCAAACGCTATCGCGGCGAGATTGCCGAGGCGATGTCGGAGAGTGTCGCCGCCAAGGTGGCGCAGCAGTTCGAGAAGGGCATCACGCTGCAGGGCGAAGAGAAGCCGACCCGGCCGGCGACGTTCGAGCGGGTGGGCCCGCACGAGGTGCTGATCGGCGTCACCGAGGGGCGCTATCACCAGGTGCGGCGGATGATGACGGCGGTTGGCTATCCGTTGACCTCGCTGCATCGCGAATCGATCGGCCCGCTCAGCCTCGACCCGATGCTCGAACCCGGTGAGTGCCGGCATTTGCGTCCGGAGGAGATCGCGGCCTTTTAGGCCGCATCTTCCTGCGTCGGCGAGTTCGGACTTTGCAGTTTATACCGTTATCTTTTCTGCCTGTCCTTTATCCCTCATATGAGCTCCGCGGCATACCGCTTTCACGTTAGTCGAGAGCGGCCGCGGCGATCAGGGCCCGGGTGTAGTCGCTGGTCGGGGCATCGAGTACCTGGGCACACTCGCCGCTCTCCACCACCAAACCCTCCTTGAGTACCAGGATCTGGTGCGCCATGGCGCGCACGACGGCGAGATCGTGGCTGATGAACAGATAGCTGATGCCGTGGCGCGCCTGCACCTGGCGCAGCAGCTCGATCAGCTGTTTCTGCACGCTGCGGTCCAGCGCCGAGGTGGGCTCGTCCAGCACCAGCAGGCGTGGCTTGAGAATCAGCGCCCGGGCAATGGCGATGCGCTGGCGCTGGCCCCCAGAGAACTCATGTGGATAGCGCTGGGCGCAGTCCGCCGGCAGATGGACCTCGGCCAGCGCTTCGGCGACGCGTGTCGTCAGCGTGGCCTCATCCAGTTCCGGGTGATGGAAGCGCAGACCCTCGCTGACGATATCGGCGACCGGCATACGCGGTGACAGCGAGCCGTAGGGGTCCTGGAACACGATCTGGAACTGCGGACGGCGTCGGCGCAGGGCGTTGCCCTTGAGGCGGTCGAGGCGTTCACCGTCGAACTCGATCTCCCCGTGGGCAGGCAGCAGCCGGATCAGAGCGGCGGCAAGGGTGCTCTTGCCCGAGCCGGATTCGCCCACCAGGCCCAGCGTCTCGCCCTGACGCAGGTTGAGCGAGAGCGGTTCCAGGGCGACGAAGGCCGGCGGCCGCGGCCGCAGCAGGGGTTTCGGGCGCAGGAACTCGACTCCGAGACGGCGCGCTGCCAGCAGCGTGGGGGCATTGGCGGGCGGCGCCGGTGCCGTGCCGGCGGGCGTGGCGTCGATCAGGGCGCGGGTATAGTCCGCCGCGGGCGCGTCGAATACCCGCGTCGTCGGGCCGCTCTCGACCACCTGGCCGCGATGCATGACCACCACCCGGTCGGCATGGCGGCGCACCAGGTTGAGATCGTGGCTGATCAGCAAGATGCCCATGCCGTGCTCCCGGCGCAGCTCGCCGAGCAGGGCAAGTATCTCTTGCTGCACGGTGACGTCGAGGGCGGTGGTCGGCTCGTCGGCGATCAACAGTTGCGGGTCGTTGGCGATCGCCATGGCGATCATCACCCGCTGACGCTGGCCGCCGGAGAGCTGATGCGGACGTGCCGCCAGGAGCTCCTCGACCCGCGGCAGGCGCACCTGTTCGAGCAGTTGGCGGCAGCGCCGTGTGGCGCGCTCACCGCGTAGGCCCTGATGCAGGCGCAGGCTCTCGCGCAGCTGCTTGCCCACCGTGTGCAGTGGGTTGAGAGAGGTCATCGGCTCCTGGAACACGAAACCGATGCGCCCGCCGCGCAGGGCATTCCACTGCCGCGCGGTGAGGCGCGCCAGGTCTTCTCCGGCGAAGTGGCGCCGCCCGCTGACCTCGCTGCCGGGCGGCAGTAGCCCCAGCGCGCCGAGGGCGCTGACCGACTTGCCGGAGCCGGACTCGCCGACCACGGCGACGGTTTCGCCCGGCGCCACCTCCAGATCGAGCCGGGTCACGGCCTGAAAGCCGCCGACGCGAATCGCCAGGCCCTCGAGGGAGAGCAGCGGGGTATGATTCATGGCAAGGCCCTCGCGCTATCGGCTCTGTCAGTGTTGTCGGTAATCGCGCCGGGCTTGGCGGTGACGACGATATGGCGCGGGTCGAAGGCGTCGCGCAACCCCTCGCCGATGAATACCAGCAGCGACAGCATCACGCTGAGCGAGAGAAAGGCGGTGATGCCGAGCCACGGTGCCTGCAGATTGTTCTTGCCCTGGGCCACCAGCTCGCCCAGCGACGGCGAACCGGGCGGCAGGCCGAAGCCGAGGAAATCCAGCGCGGTCAGGGTGGTGATGGCACCGGTGAACAGAAACGGGATGAAGGTGAGGGTGGCGACCATGGCGTTGGGCAGTACGTGGCGCCACATGATCAGCCGTGAAGGCAGGCCCAGGGCCCGTGCCGCGCGCACGTACTCCAGGTTGCGCGCACGCAGGAACTCGGCGCGCACGATATCGACCAGCCCCAGCCATGAGAACAGCAGCATGATGCCCAGCAGCCACCATACGTTGGGCTCGACCAGACTGGCCAGGATGATCAGCAGGAACAGCACCGGTAGACCCGACCAGATTTCGATCAGTCGCTGACCGAGCAGATCGACCTTGCCACCGTAGTAGCCCTGCACACCCCCGATCAGCACCCCGAGCACGATCGAGCCCACGGTCAGAGCGAGAGCGAAGGCGACCGATAGGCGAAAGCCGTAGAGCACGCGGGCGAAGACATCGCGGCCCTGGTCGTCGGTGCCGAGCCAGTGGCGCAGGCTGGGCGGCGAGGGCACCGGGCCCTGAATATCGCGATCCAGAGTCTGGTAGGAGAACGGTACCGGGGGCCACAGCGCCCAGCCGTGACGCTCGATCTGCTGGCGCACGAAGGGATCGCGATAGTCGGTGGTGGTGGGCAGGAAGCCGCCGAACTCGGTCTCTGGATAGTCCACCAGCAGCGGTACATACCAGTGGCCTTGGTACTGCATCACCAGCGGTTTGTCATTGGCGATCAGCTCGGCGCCCAGGCTCACCACGAACAGGAGTGCGAACAACCAGAGCGAAACGTGCGCGCGACGGCTAGCGCGGAAGATCTGCAGACGCCGGCGCGCGATGGGGGAGAGCCGCAAGCGGCGCTGGCGCGACGCCTCGGCATGCACGGGTGGGATCACGTTGTTTCTCATGTCCCTCATCATGCCTCTCGGGTAGCGAAATCGATACGCGGATCCACCCAGACATAGGTGAGATCCGAGATCAGCTTGAGCAGCAGGCCGATCAGGGTATACAGGTAGAGGGTGCCGAAGATCAGCGGATAGTCGCGCTGCATCACGGCCTCGAAGCCCAGCAGCCCTAAGCCGTTGAGCGAGAAGATCACCTCGATCAGCAGCGAGCCGGTGAAGAAGATGCCGATCAGTGCCGCCGGCATGCCGGCAATGATGATCAGCATGGCGTTGCGAAAAACGTGACCGTAGAGCACGCGGCGCTCGGAGGCGCCCTTGGCGCGTGCGGTGAGCACGTACTGTTTGTGGATCTCGTCGAGGAAGCTGTTCTTGGTCAGCATGGTCAGGGTGGCGAAACTGCCGATCGCCGAGGCGGCCACCGGCAGCGTGATGTGCCAGAAGTAGTCCTGTATCTTGCCGAATAGCGAAAGCTCGTCGAAATTGGCCGAGGTCAGCCCGCGCAGGGGGAACCAGTTCAGGTAGCTGCCACCGGCAAACACCACGATCAGCAGGATGGCGAACAGGAAGCCGGGGATGGCGTAGCCGACGATCACCACCCCCGATGACCAGACGTCGAAGGCGCTGCCGTGGCGCAGCGCCTTGCGAATCCCCAGCGGGATCGAGATCAAATAGACCAGCAGCGTGGTCCACAGCCCCAGCGAGATCGATACCGGGAGGCGATCGAGAATCAGGTCGAGCACCGGTCGTCCGCGGAACAGGCTGTCGCCGAGGTCGAAGGTGGCATAGTCGCGCAGCATCAGCGCGAAACGCTCCCAGGCCGGCTTGTCGAAGCCGAATTCCTGGGTCAACTGCTGGCGCAGCTGTTCGTCGATACCCGCCGCGCGCATACCGCGCTGTCCGCCGACGCTATCCCCTCCGCCGCCTTCCAGGCCGGTGCTGGCGTTACTGCTCAAGCCCTCGAAGCGCGCCATCATCTGGTCGATGGGGCCGCCGGGTGCCGCCTGCACGATCACGAAATTGAGCAGCAGAATCCCCAGCAGCGTGGGAATCATCAGCAGCAGGCGACGCAGAACATAGCTGGCCATGGATGTGTTCACTCCTGCCCGCGCTGACGCGCGGTGATCGCCGGGGCGCGGTTCGGATCGACCCACCATACGCTGAAATCCGGGGTGTAGCGCGGGAACGGCTGCGGGTAACCGAACTTGTTCCACAGCGCCACCCGGGTGCCGTCGAAGTTCCACTGCGGCACCACATAGAAGCCCCAGCGCAGAACCCGGTCGAGGGCGCGGGCGGCGGTATCCAGCGCGCTGCGGCTGTCGGCGCGAATCAGATCGTCGACCAGCGCGTCGACCACCGGATCGCTGACCCCGGCAAGATTGCGGCTCTGCGGGGTCTCGGCATAGGCGCTGGTCCAGAAGTCACGCTGCTCGTTGCCCGGATTGGCCGACTGCGGATAGCTGCCGACGATCAGGTCGAACTGGAACTGGCGCAGCCGGCTCAGGTACTGGTTGACGTCGACCACGCGGATGCGGCTCTGGATGCCGAGCCGGGCCAGGTTGTGCACGAAGGGCTGGGTGATGCGCTCGAACTGGCTATCGTAGAGCAAGAACTCCAGCGTCAGCGGACGCCCGCTCTGGCACTCGACCATGACCCCGTCGCGTACCTCGTAGCCCGCCTCACGCAGCAGCTCCAGGGCCTGGCGCAGGCGCGGGCGCAGTCCCTCGGGCTGGGCCATCGGCAGCGGCTGGTCGAATACCGCCGCAGGGAGCTGGTCGCGGTAGGGTGCCAGCAGCTTCAGCTCCGCCGGGCCGGGCAGGCCGCTGGCGGCCATCTCGGAGTTCTGGAAATAGCTCTGGGTGCGGCGATAGGCACCGTAGAAGATGTGCTGGTTGAGCCAGTCGAAGTCGAAGGCCAGGTTGAGCGCATGGCGCACGCGGGGGGCGGAAAGTGCCGGGCGGCGGGTATTGATGATATAGCCCTGCATACCGGCGGGCTGCCCGTCGGGGACGATCACCCGGCGGATCGCACCGTCCGCCACTGCCGGGGTGTCGTAGGCGGTGGCCCAGTTCTTGGCACTGCTCTCCAGGCGCAGATCGAGCGCGCCGGCCAGAAAGGCTTCCAGCGCCACTGACTGGTCGCGGAAGTAGTCATAGACCAGTCGATCGATGTTGTAGCGGCCGCGGTTGATCGGTAGATCGCGCCCCCAGTAGTCGTCGACCCGGCGATAGACGATACGCCTGCCTGGGTCGACATCGGCGATGGCGTAGGGGCCGGAGCCGAGCAGCTTGTCGAGGGTCGGGCGGGTGAAGTCGCGCCCCTGCCAGTAGTGCTTGGGCAGCACCGGCAGTTGGCCCAGAATCAGCGGCAGTTCGCGGGAATCGTTGTCGGGGAAGTCGAAGCGCACGCGATGGGTGTCGAGCGCGGTGACCGAGTCGACGGCGGCATAGTAGGCGCGATAGAAGGGCGAGCCCTTGTCGCGCAGCAGGCGAAAGCTGAACACCACGTCCGCGGCGGTGACCGGGGTGCCGTCGTGGAAGCGTGCCTCCGGGCGCAGGTCGAACTCGATCCAGTGGCGGTCGGGGTCGAGCCGCACCCCGGCGGCGAGCAGCCCGTACATGGTGAAGGGCTCGTCGGCGCTGGAGGCCATCAGGGTGTCGTAGATCTGCTCGAGCCCGCTGGCGGGGGTGCCCTGGATGATGAACGGGTTGGTCGAGTCGAAGCTGCCGCTGGCGGCCCGGCGCAGGGTGCCACCCTTGGGCGCATCGGGGTTGGCGTAAGGCAAGTGGTCGAAGTTCGCTGGCAGCGCCGGATCGTCGTAGAGCGCCAGCGCATGCACCGTAGGCACTGGGAGGGTGTCGGCAACGCCGCTGGTCGCCATCAGCATCAGCAGCGCGCCCAGCGCCAGGGCGCTTCTCCAGCTAGCATCTTGTAGCCGCTTCCCTCGCATGCGTGCTCCCGTACTCGTCGTTGTCTGGCCGTGATTTATACCCGAATCCCAGACCTTTGTACGCAAACGGCATGTGCGCGTCGATGCCCCTGGCAGCCCCCGATCCGCGCTACGGGCTGGCCAGCGATCTCAGCGCGAATTGCTGGCGAGCGCGCGGGCCGGTACCGAAAGGGTCTGGCCGACGCGGATGGTACTCCCGTGGAGCCCATTCTCGTGCCGGATTTCGCCGACACTGGTGGCGAAATGCGCAGCGATACCGGAAAGGGTATCGCCACGCTTGACCACATAGCGCTCGAGCACCGTGCGTTGGGAAGCCGGCAGATTGGCGAGATTGGCCAGGAAGCGTTTTTTGGCCGTCACCGGCACCAGGATGCTGGCATCCTCGCGTGGCCGGGTCGAGGCGCGCTTGAAGCCGGGATTGAGCTCGCGCAGGGTGTGTGGATCGACTCCGGATAGTTCGGCCGCCAGCGACAGCGTCAGCGGTCCGTCGGTGGGCACCTTGACGAACGGCGTGCGGTCGGGAATCGACGGCAGTGCGACATCGTAGTCAGCGGGCTTGGCAATCACCTCCGACAGCGCCAGCAGCCGTGGAATGTAATCCATGGTCTCGCTGGGCAGGCGCAGGTGCCAGTAGTCGATCGGCTCGCCGCGGTTGGCGGCGGCGTCGCGCGCTGCGTTGACGGTGCCGGCGCCGGCGTTGTAGGCGGCTAGTGCCAGCAGCAGGTCGCCGTCATACCAGCGGTCGGCAAGCTGTCGCAGATAGCGCATGGCGGCGTCGGTGGCAGCGACCACGTCGCGCCGGCCGTCGTACCAGGCGGTACGCGAGAGCCCCATGGCATCACCGGTGGCGGGCATGAACTGCCACAGCCCGGTGGCACCGCCGGGATTGGTGGCGGTCGGGTCGTAGCCGCTCTCGATGAACGGCAGCAGGGCGATCTCGGTGGGCAAGTGATTGGCGGCGAGTCGCTGGGTGACCCAGTGTAGCCAGGGGCGGGCCTGCTCGGCGATCAGCTCGACGTGGTGCGGATGCTCACGGTACCACTCGAGCCAGTGGGCAACACGCGGGTTATCGGTCTCGTGGGAGAGCGCGAAGCCGCGGCGCAGGGTGTCCCAGGCATCGGCCGAGTGTTTCTCGGTCAGACGCAGTGCCGACCAAAAGGTGGCTGGGCGTGGCTGGGCGGACTGACGCTGGCCGGCGTCGGCCCAGGCCGCTACCGGTAGTACCGAGCAGAGCAGGCTACCGGTCAGGCCGATGACCAGATAGCGGCGTCGCGATCGGGCATTCATGCAGCAGACATCCTTGGGTATCAATCGCCGCCCGCGTCGCCGGTCGAGACGCCGTGTCGGCGGGCAGCGTTCAAAAACGATCTTTCCAGCCACGCAGGGTGGCGAAGGCTTCCGCCGCGCTGGCGCAGGGGCCCTGCTCGCTCAGCGTCTGGCGCAGCGAGGGCTGGTCGAGGCGCAAAAACGGGTTGACCTGGCGTTCGCGACCCAGCGTGGTTGGCAGCGTTGGCCGGTCGAGGCGACGCGCCTGCTCGCACTCCTGACGATAAGCGTCGCGGGCCGCATTGTCCGGCTCGGCGGCGCTGGCGAAGGCGAGATTGGCCAGCGTGTACTCATGCGCCGGAAACACCAGGGTGTCGTCCGGCAGGGCATCGAACTTGGCCAGGGAGTGACGCATCTGTTCCGGTGAACCTTCGAACAGACGTCCGCAGCCGGCGGAAAACAGGGTGTCACCGGCGAATAGCAGCCCAGGTGTGCCTGGGGCATAGAAGGCGATATGGTCGAGGGTGTGTCCGGGAACGCTCGAGACCTCGAAGCGACGTCCCAGTACGCGGCACTCGTCGCCCTCGCCGAGGCGCTGATCGATACCTTCGATGCGCGAATTCTCGGGCCCGTAGACCCGCGGAGCATAGCGCTCGATCAGTTCACCCAGACCACCGGTGTGATCATGATGGTGATGGGTGATCAAGATGCTCTCGAGGCGCAGCTGTTCGCGCTCGAGCCATTCGATCACCGGCGTCGCGTCGCCCGGGTCGACCACGGCAACGGCATCGGTGGTGTCCTGACGCAGGAGCCAGATATAGTTGTCGTCCAGCGCGGGAATCGGCTTCACGCTCAGCATGTGTCATCCTCTTGCGACGATGGAGCGGTTGTCGGCGAAAGGCGGTTGTCGATGACAAAGCATTCATCAATGGTGAAGGCATTGTCGACGGGGTGGCGTCGAAGGGTTCGGTCCGCTCGACCTCGCTGAGACACGGATCCATCCGGCCGGTTCCACCGCGTACCGCTCAAAAAAGCGATAACCTTGGGGAGTTAAGGCGCCCGTGTCAATCACGTCTACGCAGCAACGGCTCGCCGAAGCGGTCCGGCGCGGCCGCCAATTCTGGGCTTCCGGGCCCGGTAACGCGCTGTGGCAGGCCGAGCGTGCCTGTCTCGGCCCCCACTGCGAGCAGCGCCATGGCGTGCTAAGTCTCCAGCTCGGGATGGCGCCACTGATCAGCGACATGAGCCCGATCCGCCACGCGCTGGAGTGGGCGCCTAGCGCGGCGCTGGCGCGCCAGCCCAATACCCTGATCTGCGCGCCGGATCGCCTGCCGCTGGCCGATGACAGCCTCGACCTGACCGTGGTCCATCATCTGCTCGAGGCGGTCGAGCGCCCCCATCAGGTACTACAGGAAGCCGCTCGGGTGACCCGCGCCGATGGTCGGCTCGTGGTCTTCGGTTGGCACCCCTACGCCCCGACGGTTGGCTCCCCGCGCCGGCATCAGCCGCCGTGGCAACACGCCTGGCGCAGCCCTCGGCGGCTGCGCGACTGGCTCGAGTTTGTCGACTTCGAGATCGAGCGAGTAGACTACTGCGGCTTCCGACTGCCCTGGCGTTCGGTATGTAGCCGTCGGCTGGAGGTATTCGGCCGGCGCTATAACGTGCCGCTGGGTCAGGCTTATCTGCTGGTCGCTCGGCGCCGGGCGCTGCCGGTGCAACCAATCGCGCTGCGCGAGCCGACCCTGGTAGGGGCCAAGTCCGGTGCCTGGCTGGGGTTGGCGCGCCACCAACCGCCGGCTCGGGACGCTGCCAGCACCCCCAGCTCCCCCTCAGCGTCGCCGCTGCAAGATGCCGCCGTGCGACGCCTGGAGACGTCGCACGGCGCTTGATCCGAGAGTGCCGGGGCGCTGCCAGCCACCGATCGCCCGACGCCGATGGTGCGGTCGAACTACCCATCGATGCATGTCGCCGGTGGGTCAATACGCCAGAGAGAATTCACGTTTTGCCAGCTTCCTCTTCATCTGACTCCGCCGTTGACGCCACGTCTCAGGCCAATCCGCCTCAGGTCACCATCTACACCGACGGCGGTTGCCGCGGTAACCCCGGTCCCGGCGGCTGGGGGGCACTGTTGGTCTCGGGCCAGCACCAGAAGTCACTCAAGGGCGGCGAGCGCCATACGACCAACAATCGCATGGAGCTGATGGCGGCGATCCAGGCGCTGAGGGCCCTCGATCGCCCCTGTCAGGTGGCGCTGTGGACCGACTCCCAGTATCTGCGCAAGGGGATCACCGAGTGGATTCACGGCTGGCAGAAGCGTGGCTGGAAGACCGCCTCCAAAGAGCCAGTGAAGAATGCCGAGCTGTGGCGTGAGTTGCTGGCGGAGACCCAGCGTCATCGCATCGAGTGGCACTGGGTCAAGGGCCACAGCGGTCACCCCGGTAACGAGGCGGCTGACCGGCTGGTCAACGAGGCGATCGACGCGGTGATCGCTGGCGACTGACCCGCGCCAACCCAAGGCCCCAGCGTGTGAGCGCTGGTGCTACTGCAGATATAGCTACTTACAGATATAGCTACTACAGATCGAGCGCTTGAGAGCGAGGAGAGCCACATGCGCCAAATCGTCATGGATACGGAAACCACCGGGATCGACCCGCGCGAGGGGCACCGTATCATCGAGATCGGTGGGATCGAGCTGATCAACCGCCGCTTCACCGGACGTACCTATCATCAGTACGTCAATCCCGAGCGTCACATCGAGGCCGAGGCGATCGAGATCCACGGGATCACCAACGAGCGGGTGGCCAACGAGCCTGTGTTCGCGCAGATCGCCGACGAGCTGTGGGAATTCATGCGCGGCGCCCAGCTGGTGATCCACAACGCGCCGTTCGATGTCGGCTTCTTCGACCACGAGTTCCGCCTGCTCAAGGCCGCCCGGGGCGAGCCGGTGCTGGGTCCGGTGGCCGAGCACTGCAGCGTGCTCGACACCCTCAAGATGGCGCGGCAGATGCACCCGGGGCAGCGCAACAGCCTGGATGCGTTGTGCAAGCGCTACGACATCGACAATGGCCAGCGCGTGCTGCACGGCGCCTTGCTCGACTCGGAGATTCTGGCTGAGGTCTACCTCGCCATGACCGGCGGCCAGACGGCGCTCTCGCTGGCCGGCAGCGAAGAGAGCGAAAGCCGTGAAGAGAGCAGCGCCGGGACCCATCTCAAGCTCGATCGGGCGGCCACGCCGCTGGTCGTGGCGCAGCCCAGCGATGCCGAATGGGAGGCGCACCGCGAGCGTCTGGCGCAGATCCGTCAAGCCGCCGGCCAGTGCCGCTGGGATGCGCTGAACGGTGACGGGGCCGCCTCCTGATGCTGCGTCGCGAGCTGCCTCCCGCGGATGTGCGACGGGGCTGGCTTATCCGTATGAATACCCAGGGCGTGGCGCCGGGCAGCGACGGCCAGAGCGTGCTCGAACGCGACGTAGCCTGGCCGCCGCAGGCTCTGCGCCTCGGCTTCTGGCACGACGAGCCGGTGGCGCTGTCGATCGAGACCGGCGACGAGACATGGCCCGCGGCGCGGGATTGGCTGGCGCAGATATCGCCGGCCGAGAGCGAACTGCTGGCGACCGCGTTGCAGGTCAGCCACTGGGAGCGCGACCACCGCTTCTGTGGGCGCTGCGGCCACCCGACCCAGCGTCTGGCGCACGAATTTGCGATGAGCTGCGAGCAGTGCGGTCTGCGTGCCTATCCGCGTATCTCGCCCTGTATCATCACCCTGGTGACCTTTGGCCGCGACATGCTGCTGGCGCGTAGCCCGCGTTTTCCACCGCGACGCTACTCGACGCTTGCAGGCTTCATCGAGCCCGGGGAGGCGGTGGAGGCGGCGGTGCGCCGCGAGGTGATGGAGGAGGTCGGCGTCGAGGTGGGGCGGGTCAGTTTCTTCAAGAGCCAGTCATGGCCTTTCCCGCACTCGCTGATGATGGGCTTCTTCGCCGAGGCGACCAGTCGACGTATTCGCATCGACGGCCACGAGATTGCCGATGCGGCCTGGTTCACGCCGGAGCGCCCGCCGGAGCTGCCACCCAGCTACTCGATCTCGCGCCAGTTGATCGAGACTCATCGGCGCGCGGTGGCGACCCGCTGAGAGACTGTCGGTGTCAAACGCCGACCACGGGCTGGCCGAGCAGTCGGCGAGCGCCGTTGGCGCCGAGGGCTCTTGTCAAAGAGCGCCTAGTCGTTGCGCTTGCCGAACAGCTTGGGCAGCCGCG
This sequence comes from Salinicola sp. DM10, assembly GCF_017306975.2. Taxonomy (NCBI): domain Bacteria; kingdom Pseudomonadati; phylum Pseudomonadota; class Gammaproteobacteria; order Oceanospirillales; family Halomonadaceae; genus Salinicola; species Salinicola sp. DM10. The sequence continues at coordinate 436,400 of NZ_JAFLEN020000001.1, read as the reverse complement.
CAGCCAGGCCGATATCGCCCTTGACCTTGACCCGACCGCCGAGCAGCGCCTGCATGGCATTGAGCTCTTTCTTGATCAGGGCGATCAGGGTTGCGGTGTCACTCTCGATGGTCACATCGGGGGCCGTGTGGTGACCGGCGTGGACGTTGAGGTTTCCACCTTCGATCACCAGGTGATGATCGTCGGCGTCGTGCAGCAGAAACTGATAGGTTGCGTTGAGGTCGCCGGCGGCCGCGGGGTCGAAGCGGCGTTGCAGCTTGGCGATCAGCTGGTCGTCATCCATGATGGCCCTCCATTGGCTTTGGGACAAGCAAACCACTGCGCCTGACGTTATGCAAGTTACGGTTTCTCAAGCCGATTCCCGGCTGCTCGTGGGAGGTGTCGGCGTTTGCCTGGCGCGGAGGGCCGTGTACAAGGCGTGGGTCGGACAGGTTTTGAATTAGTGTTAGATCATATAAGGAGCGGGACGTGATCGGATGGCTGGCGGAGTACGGTATGTTTCTGGCCAAGACGGCGACACTCGTCGTCGCGCTGGCGCTGGTCCTGGCACTCGTGGCGCGCGGCAGACGCCGCGGCGATGGCGATAGCGGCGGCCAGCTGCGGGTGACCTCGCTGGATGCACGATTCTCCCGACGTCGGCGTCAGCTGCAGCTGGCGGCGACGCCCAAGTCAGGACAGCGCCAACTGGCCAAGCGACTCAAGCGTGAAGAGAAGCAGGCCGCCAAGGCGATTGTGGACGATCGGATCTGGGTACTGGATTTCGAGGGCGACCTCAAGGCCTCGGCGACGCCTGCGCTGTCCGAACTGGTGTCGCTGCTGATCGCCCAGCTGGAATCGGGCGACGAAGTGGTGCTGCGGCTGACCTCGGGCGGTGGGCTGGTGCACAGCTACGGCCTGGCAGCGGCGCAGCTCGACCGCCTGCGCGAGGCTGGCGCGCGACTCACGGTATGCGTGGACAAGGTCGCGGCCAGCGGCGGTTACATGATGGCGTGCTGTGCCCATCATCTGATCGCGGCGCCCTTCGCGGTGATCGGTTCGATCGGGGTGGTGGCGCAGATTCCCAACGTGCATCGGCTGCTCAAGAAGCATGACGTCGACGTCGAGCTGCTGACCGCGGGACGCTACAAGCGCACCCTGACCGTGCTGGGCGAGAACAGCGAGGAGGGGCGGGCCAAGTTTCTCGAGGATCTGCAGTCGACCCACGACCTGTTCAAGCGCTATGTCGGCGAGCGGCGTCCGCAGCTCGACCTCGAGCAGGTGGCGACCGGTGAGATCTGGTACGGTAGCGAGGCGCAATCCAAGGGGTTGGTGGATGCCGTCGGCACCAGTGACGCCTACCTGCTGGAGAAGATATCCAGCAAGGCACGCGTGCTGCATGTCTCGTTGGCAAGTCGTCGTGGCCTCGCCGGTCGTCTGACCAAGGGCGTGGAATCAGGCGCTGAGCGCACGCTGGATCGGATACTGGAGCGGCTAGGTCGCCTGGGTTGGGAGCGCCACTGAGCGCTGGGGGTGAACTTGACCCGCCGCGCTTTACGCGAAACAGATTGGCACGCGAGTCGAGGCGTTGAAGCCATCGCCCCGCAGTGCCTGCCTGTGGTCGTTCCCGAGTGGCTAGCCCATACCTAGATCGGCGAGGGTAGCGATCAACCGGCCTGCGGTATCACCGTTGAGTGAATAGTAGATGATCTGCGAGCTGCGCCGTGTGGTGACCAGTCTCTCCTGGCGCAGCACGGCGAGGTGTTGCGACAGTGCCGACTGGCTCAGCGCCATCTGCTGGTTGATCTGGGTCACCGAGCGTTCCCCGGCCATCAGCAGGCACAGAATGCGTAGCCGACTTTCGTTGGCCATCGCCTTCAGGGTCGCGGTGGCGGGCCCGAACTGAGTTTCCGAGAGTGTCTGTTCCGTCATATGTGAAGTCCGAATTCGCAGGGCCGGCGCTGAACAATCTGTTACATTCATTTCTTATATTAACCTTTGTAACGTTAAGTTACAAAGTTTTTTTAGTGGTCCATCTGGTCTGGTATCAAGAGGGTTCCCTATAATGCCGCCCCCGCCGATGCCGCCCGAAGCCGCGACAGGCGGCAACGATGTCACTGAGGGTTCCCTTACCCCTCGGCCGACCGGCAGACGAAAAAGGTTCTTTCATGCTCAAACTCGACGAAAGTCAGATTCGCCAGACGCTTTTGTGGCTGGTCTCGTTTCATGTCGCGGTGATCACCGCCAGCAACTATCTGGTGCAGCTGCCGTTCACGCTGTGGGGGCTGCATACTACCTGGGGGGCGTTCAGTTTCCCGTTCATCTTCCTGGCGACGGATCTCACCGTGCGGCTGTTCGGCAAGTCGGCGGCGCGGCGCATCATCGCTGGGGTGATGGTGCCGGCGCTGATGGTTTCTTACGCGGTATCGGTGCTGTTCCAGCAGGGCCGCTTCCAAGGCTTCGAAGCGCTGGGGCAGTGGAATCTGTTCGTTGGGCGTATCGCCTTGGCCAGCTTCATGGCCTACGTGCTGGGGCAGCTGCTCGACATCCATGTCTTTGATCGCCTGCGTCGCCTGCGCGCCTGGTGGGTGGCGCCGACGCTGTCGACCATTCTCGGCAATCTGGCCGATACCTTCGCGTTCTTTGCGATCGCCTTCTGGCACGGTCCCGACGCCTTCATGCGCGAGCATTGGGTGGATATCGCCTGGTTCGACTACGCGGTGAAGCTGACCATCAGCCTGCTGTTCTTCCTGCCGCTCTACGGTGTACTGCTGGCCTGGCTGGGGCGGGTCGTGCTCAGTGGCCGCGATGAATCACTGCCGGGCCTGCCGCGACGCTGAGGTGGTGAGCTGGCGGGCCGAGGCACGGTCCGCCTGGCGCTCTGTTATTCTTACGATTCGCATCAAGAAACGCCACGCCGCGACAGCGCCAACCCGGTCATCGAAAGACCGGCAGATAGGCGGGTCGGCGGCCGAAAGCCAGTGAGTGGTGTAAAGCCAGCGAGTGGTGTAAAGCCAGCGAGTGGTGTAAAGCCAGCGAGTGGTGGAAAGCCGGCAGTGGTGGAAAGCCGGCAGTGGTGGAAAGCCGGCGAGTGATAGCAGGCCGGCAGTGGTGGAATAAAAGGAGAGCCAGATTGCAACTGCACTGTATCGATACCGGCACCGTCGATGCCGATGACCCCACACGTCCTCTGGTCGTGTTGCATGGCCTGTTCGGGAGCGCCGACAACTGGCGCTCGCATATCAAGCAGTGGCAGCAGACGCGCCGCGTGGTGGCACTCGATCTGCGCAATCACGGGCGGTCGCCGCATGCGCCGGGGATGCGCTACGCGCAGATGGCAGCAGATGTCGCCGAGTCGCTCGACGCGCTCGAGATCGCGCAGTTCGATCTGCTGGGGCATTCCATGGGTGGCAAGGTGGCGATCACCCTCGCTCGGCAGCGGCCCCGAGCGGTGGCCAGCCTGATCGTCGCCGATATCGCCCCGGTACCCTATGAGCATGGTCACGACGAGATCTTTGCCGCCATGCGCCGGGTTGTCGAGGGCCGGCCCGAATCGCGCCGCGAGGCCGACGCGCTGATGGCCGAAAGCGTGGATGTCGCTGCCACGCGCCAGTTTCTGGCTACCAATCTGGTGCGCGACGACGAGGGTATTCTGCGCTGGCGGGTGGGGTTGGATGAGATTGCCGACGGCTATGAGAACATTATCGCCGCGCCGGATGGCGAGGGCGCTTACCCTGGGCCTGTGCTGCTGCTGCGCGGCGGTAACTCCCCCTATGTGCGCGATGCTTACCGTGAGGCGGTGGCAGCGGTGATGCCCGAAGCGACCTGGGAGACGCTGGAGGGAGCGGGGCACTGGCTCCACGCCGAGCAGCCGGAAGCGTTTCAGCAGGCGCTGTCGCGCTTTTTCGCCGCTATCTGAGTCGGCACTGGCTCGCCACCGCTGGTGCGTCGCTGGCCTGGGCTTGTCAGCCTGTAAGCCTTTGGCGCTCAATCGCTGTCGTTGGCCTCTCCCTCCACCGGAATGATATCGAGATTGTCGAGTTGGGCGGCAAGGAAGCGGTTGAGGATCCGGTAGGTATCGATATCGAAACCGCGGTTGTCGGGTAGTACCTCGAGCTGGTTGAGATCGCTGACGCTGCCCTGGTAGTGCCAGTGGTCGACCACGTGCAGCCCGATCTCGCCACTGTCACTGCGTTCGCGAAACGCCACCCGGCCGGGCCACGGCCAGTTCTCGATGCGTAGCCGCTCCATTGCCGCCCTGGCGCGCCGGGTATGGTTCTCCAGGCTCTCTTCGCCGCAGCAGGCACCGCGACAGCGCCCCAGCTGATAGCCGAAACAGCGCCCGCGCCCGGTCTCCAGCCCCAGCACCCGTAGGCACAGGCCCTGCTCTGTGGCGATGTCCTTGAGCGTGGCGCGGGCTGTATGGCGATTGCGGAACAACCCGTAGAAGCGTGAGCGCGCGGTGACCACCCACTGGCCATCGCTCAGTTCGGGACGCGCTTCACCCTCCGGCCAGTCCCAACTGATCAGCCGGACCCGGCGACGCAGCTGGCGATTGTAGAGCGGCACCCAGCGCTTGATCAGGTCAGCCTCAAGCAACTGCGCGCCAAGGTCACCGCTGGTCAGAATCCAGGCGATACGCTGGGTCTGCTCGAGCATATGGCGGTGACGCCCGGAAGCGGGATCGCGCAGGTGGGTACGTACGCGTGTGCGAATGTCGAGACTCTTGCCCACGTAGAGCGGCAGGTCGTTGTGACCGAAGAAGACGTAGACGCCGGTGCGCGATGGCAGGCCATCGAGGGTATCGATACCGGTACTCGGTAGCGATGCTGCGGGATCGCGGCGAGGGTCGTAGAGGGGCATGGGGGAGCTCATGCTCCCCACTTTAGCTGATTCCGTTTACCTCGGCCGGTTCCGTTCGCGTTGGCCGATCGTGCATCAGGGCGCGTTGAGATCGACCGCTAAGCGCGAGATCGGGCTCTGGCTCTTGATCTGGCCGCGCTCGAGCAGGAAGGCCTCGAAGTCGCGGTAGCGCTTGACGTCCAGCGCCGCCGGGCGCAGCGCAAAGCGCGGCAGGGTGGCGTTCCAGGCCGCTTTGTTGAGCGGGGTGTCCAGCGACGGGTCGTAGGCGATGAAGCGCTGCCAGCCCTCATCCGGATGATTGATGATCCAGGCGGTGGCTTCGCCGATCGCGTCCATGAAGCGGCGATAGGCGTCGCGATGCTGATTCAGGGTGTCGCGGTTGGCGACGAAGATCAGCTCGTCGTAAGTGGGAACGCCTTCCTCCTCGATATAGAACGGTTTGCCCTCGACGCCTTCCTGCTTCATCTGTGCCAGCTCGAAGTTGCGGAAGGCCCCGGTAACCGCGTCCACCTTCTGGCTGATCAGCGCCGGCGTCAGCGAAAAGTTGACGTTGACCATCTCGACGTCGTCCAGGGTCAGCCCGTGGTGCTCGAGCATCGCCGCCACCAGCACTTCTTCGACCCCGCCAACCGAGTAGCCGATCTTCTTGCCGGCGAGCTGGGAGAGATCGTCGATACCGCTGTCGGCGCGCACCAGCAGGGCGTTGAGCGGGGTCGCGATCAGCGTGCCGATGCGCACCACCGGCAGCCCCTGATCGACCTGTAGATGCAGCTGCGGCTGATAGCTGAGCGCCAGGTCGATGCGCCCTGCGGCGACCAGCTTGGGCGGCACGCTGGGGTCCGCCGGCGACTGGATGTCCACGTCCAGTCCGCGCTTGGCGAACAGCCCAAGCTGCTTGGCCACGAGGATCGGCGCATGCACCGGGTTGGGGTACCAGTCGAGCATCACGCTCAGCGGAATCATCTTGGGGGGCACCAACGCGTCGTCATCGGCCTGGGCGTGAAGTGGCAGCAGCGTAGCCAGCATCAGCAGGATCAGGCCGAGCAGCGCCGGGCGGCGCGGTTCGCGTGTGGCGGGGATGGTTCGAGATAGCGTGGGCATGCGCAGGTTCCCTCTGGTTGGGGTTATTGTCGATGTGTGATCGCATGGTTTCGGGGCGGGTTTCATACGTTGGCCTCCAGGCGATCGCGGTGCCAGGGCATCGCCGCACGGATCGCCGCGTCGACGCCGAAATAGAGCGCCAGCGCGAACGCCACCAGCACCACCAGGGCGGCGAACATCACGTCGATCTGCAGGCGCGCATTGGCGTTGAGCATCAGATAGCCCAGGCCCTGGCTGGCGCCGACCCACTCACCGATCACCGCGCCGATCGGTGCCGCGCTGGCGGCCATGCGCAGCCCCGAGGCGAGGGATGGCAGCGCCGCCGGCAGCTGGACCCGCAGCAGCGTCTGACGGCGTGACAGACCGAAGGTGGTGGCCAGGTCGAGCCACCCCTGCGGGGTCTGGCGCAGGCCGTCGTAGCCGGTGGAGGCGATCGGGAAATAGATGATCAGCATGGCCATCAGGATCTTGGGCCACAGCCCATAGCCGAGCCACAGCATCAGGATCGGCGCCAGCGCGAAAAGCGGTATCGCCTGGCTGATCAGCAGCAATGGCAGCAGGGTGCGCCGCAGCGGCCGAAAGCGTGCCAGTAGTAGTGCCGTGGCCAACCCCAGTAGCACGCCACCGATGAAGCCGCCCAAGATCTCGGTCGCGGTGACCAGGGCGTGATGGGCCAGCAGCGCGCGCTGATCGAGCAGCGCCCGCACCACTGCCAGCGGCGACGGCAAAATGTAGCGTGGCACGCCGGTGAGGCTGACGACCGCCTGCCAGGCGGCGAGCAGCAGCGCCAGCGCCAGTAGCGCCCGCGCCGGGGCGTGGAGTTGACGCGCCAGACTGGGCCGGACTCTCTGGATCGAAGTCGATTCAGACATGTGCCGGCTCCCGCAGCAGCGCCACCAGTTCGGCCTGATGGGCCAGCAGTTGCGGATCGTCCAGCGCCCGCGGCCGCTGGCCGGTGGGCGCCGCCAGCGGTACCGCCTGCGCCGGCTCGCCCTGCAGCACCAGCAGGCGGTCGGCGAGCCGCAGCGCCTCCAGCGGGTCATGGGTGACCATGATCACGGTGCGGGTGGCGAGCAGTTCACTGGCCAGATCGTGGAGCTCGAGCCGGGTAATCGCGTCGACCGCGGAGAAGGGCTCATCCATCAGGACCACCCCGGCATCCTCGTACAGCGTGCGCGCCAGTGCCACACGCTGGCGCTGACCGCCGGAGAGTGCCGCCGGCCAGGCATCGGCCTTGTCCGCCAGGCCCACGCGGGCCAGCAGCGCCAGTGCGCGCTCACGCGCCTCCGGGGCTGTCGGCCCCGCTCGCCGGCCGCGCCATTTGGTGCCCAGCATCACGTTGCCGATGACCCGAAGCCAAGGCACCAGCAGATCCTGCTGCGACATCCACGCCAAGCGCCCCCGCAGCGGCTGGCCGTCGCTGGTCGTGCACTCGATGTGATGGCGGTCGGGCAGGGCGAGGCCGGCGATCATGCGTAACAGCGAACTCTTGCCGCAGCCGCTGCGCCCGAGCAGGCAGGTCCAGCTGCCGGCGTCGAATTCGACGGCGAGATCGTGGAACAATGGCCGGGCGCCGAAGGTGAGCGAGGCGCGGCGAATGTCCAGCCCGGGTGGTGACATGACCACTCCCATGACGGGGCTGCAACGGCGGGGGCATCATGCGCGGGCAGGCTGGCCTTTCCTCCGCCGGTGCTAACCGGTTCAGGTTCCAGGGTTGTGCGCTGCACTCTCAGCCCGTCCGGCGGGCACCCCTATCCAGTGAGCGCCGATTGTACGCCGCCCGGAAGCCGCTGCCCACCTTCGCCCCTGATGCACCGAACTCGAGAGGAGTCGCGATCTTGCCAGATGTTCTGCCCATGGCCGACGCCGAACTCACGCGCCGGGTCTCGCTTTATGCCGGGGTGGCGCTGACGCCGCTGCCGCTGCGCTTCGCCGACAGCGCCAACTGGCTGTGGCGCAGTGAAGAGCTCTCGCCCAAGCTCTACAAGCTGGCCCGTACCGATGCCGAAAGCGATCCGTTCTGGCACGGCATGCGCGAGCTGTTCGGTGTCGATCGCTGGCGCCATGCCCATGAGCTGCCGGCGCTGGCAGGTTCGCTGCCGCAGCATCTGCCGCTGGCACCGCTGCCGTTGATCTGGCTGGGACGGCTACAGGGTGCGCCGCTATGGAGCCTGCCCTGGCGTCAGGCGCCGGCAGCGCGGATGGATGCCGCCTTTGCGGGCCAGTTGGGGCGGCAACTGCGGCGACTCCACCGTGACGCGCTGCCAGGGTGGGGGCATCCGGCGAGCGGCGTTTATGCGCTCGACGCTTGGCCGCGGGCGGCGCGAGCCTTCGTCGCCAGCCGCGGTGCGCTCGATCCCTTAGAGCTAGTCAGTCTGGACTGGCCGCGGCCGAGCCGTGCGGTCTGGAGCCTGCCCGACCTGCGTCCCGACCAGTTCCTGCTCGGCGGACTGGATGGCTACTGGGCCGATTGGGAGGCGCTGGTATGGGCACCGCTGGAGTTCGATCTGTGCTTGCTCGAGCTGATGCTCGAGAACGCGGCACAGCGTGAGGCCTTCGTCGAGGCTTACGGCGCCGAGCACTTGCCGTCGCTCGATGCCTATCGAGATGGCATGCGCGCGGTCATCCTGACCCTCGGCGTGCTGGGGCCTCTGAGCCTATCCCTGAAGGAGTTTCCCCATTGGCTCTAGGCATATGAAAAAGATAAAAAAATCGGCGTTACTCCCGGCGCAATCGGGTCGCGGCATGGCATACTGAATTTTTCTTTACGGATATCGACGATAGTCTCGTGGACTCGATCAATAGCTTGTTTCTCGTTTGCGGCGCGCTGATCGCGCTGAGCATCCTCGCCAGCCGTGTCTCCTCACGGATCGGCGTGCCGCTGCTGGTACTCTTCCTCGGGCTGGGCATGCTCGCGGGCGAGGAGGGCGTGCTCGGCCTGCAGTTCGATGACTACTCGCAAGCCTTCTTGATCGGCCACCTGGCGCTCGCCATGATCCTGCTGGACGGCGGCCTGCGCACCCGCTTCCAGACCTTCCGCGTGGGGCTCAAGCCGGCGCTGTCGCTGGCCACCATCGGTGTCTTTCTCACCAGCGGTATCGTCGGCCTGCTGGCGATGTGGCTGCTCGATCTCAGTCTTATCGAGGGGCTGCTCGTGGGGGCGATCGTCGGCTCCACCGACGCTGCGGCGGTCTTCTCGATGCTCAAGGGGCAGGGCGTCAATCTCAACGAGCGTGTCGGTGCCACCCTGGAGATCGAGTCGGGTACCAACGACCCGATGGCGATCTTTCTTACCATCACGCTGGCGGAAATGCTCACCGGTGGCGTAGGCGGGCTGAGCGACACCCTGATGCGCTTCGTGCTGCAGTTCGGCGTGGGGTTGGCGATCGGCCTCGGCGGTGGCTGGATCTCGGCCAAGATGCTGCGCTGGCTCGATCTTGCGCCGGGGCTCTACTCGCTGCTCGCCCTGGCGCTGGGGTTCTGCATTTTCGGCGCTACCAGCGCCATCGGCGGCAGTGGCTTCCTTGCGATCTATCTCACCGGGCTGATGATCGGCAATCAGCCCGGGCGTCACCTGACGCATATTTTGCCGGTCCACGACGGCCTGGCGTGGCTGAGTCAGATCGGGCTCTTCCTGGTGCTGGGTATGTTGGTCACCCCGTCCGAAATGATCGACTACGCCGTGCCCAGCGTGATCCTGGGGGTGGCGCTGATCCTGGTGGCGCGGCCGCTGGCGGTACTCGCCTCGCTGCTGCCGTTCTTCAACTTCCGCTGGCGCGAGCTGTGTTTCATCTCCTGGGTCGGGCTGCGCGGCGCGGTGCCCATCGTGCTGGCGATCTTCCCGGTGATCAGCGGCGTCGAAAACTCGGCGCTCTATTTCAACGTGGCCTTCTTCGTGGTCCTGATCTCGCTGCTGCTGCAGGGGTCGACCCTGGCGCGATTCGCCCACTGGATGCGCGTGGCACTACCCGAGAGCACCACGCCTGACCGCCGCGGCCAGCTCGGCGTGCTGCCCGAGAACGACTACGAGATGTTCGTCTACAAGGTCGAGAACGAGTCGCTCGACGACGTGCCCATTCGCCTGTTGCGGCTACCCTCGGGCACCTTGATCTCGGCCATTTTTCGCCAGCATGCCATGCTCCACCCCAAGGGCAGCACCCGGCTGCGCCTGGAAGACGTGATCTGCCTGATCGGGCGCACCGGCGATCTGCCGTCGCTCAACCGGCTGTTCAACGGTGAAGCCAAGCTCAAGCGCGAGCGCGCCTTCTTCGGCACCTTCTCGCTCGACGGCGAAGCGCTGATGCAGGACGTGGCCAACGCCTACGGTCTCACCCTCAGCCCGGGGGAGCAGGAGATGACGCTGGGCGAGTTCGTGGCGCTACGCGTCGGTGGCCATCCGGTGGTAGGCGACGACGTCGACTGGCACGGCTTCCACTGGGTGGTCAGCGAGATGGAAGGCAACCGGGTGACGCGAGTCGGTCTCAGGCTCTATCACTGACAGCCAGCCAGGCTGTCTCGGGAAACCAGGCTTTCTCGAAAACCAAGCTATTCCGGCAAGCCAGGTACACGAAGACCCAGGTGGAGATGGCCCGGGCCTGAGTGGGAGGCGCTTATTGAGAGAAGTGCTTGAAGTGCTTATTGAAGTAAGCGCTTCCTGAAAAAGGAAAGTGCTGGCGGCGGCCTACTCGACCTCGGCATCCAGCGACGGGCGGCTCAGCTGCTTGCCGGTCTCACGCTCGATCATGCCGTTCATGCGCGCCGCGCGGTGCTGGGCCTGCGACTCCTCGTCGAAATAGCCGAGGCTACCGCCGGTATCGCCGTCGAAGACTTCGTAGCAGACCTGATTGTGGCTGCCCGGCTTGAGGGTCTTTCGCACTTCGATGAAAGGCTCTGCCATGCTGGAATCCTCGCGCAAGAGATGAACGTTGAGCGTAGCTCACTCGATGCCACTGTATAGGGTGCGATTGTTAAGGGTGGCGACGTTGCGGTATGGGGAGTGGTGTCCGCGACCGCACAAGCTTGCCCTGGATCAGCCTAACGCCCACCTATGACCGTTTGGCGTCATGATCGGTGGAGGCTGGCGGGTAGCAAACCTCATGGTGCTAGTCGGGATCGAGATCCCACTGTAATCCAAACTGTAACCCGTTGACCGCCTCGTTGAGCAAGTCCTGGTCGCGATTGGCGCTGCTGGTGTCGTTCTGAATCCGTGCGCTCTGACTCTGCGGGTCCGGCCAGCCCAGCCGGCCCATGCACGCCTGGTACTCCGGCTCGCCGGCGATCTGGTGCGTCTGGCGCTCACAGGTACGGCTGTCTCTGAGGAAATTCGTCGCACTCAGGCGCGGCACCGCCGAAACACAGCCGGCCAGCAGGCAGCAGATCAGAATGAGAGGTAGCAGACGACACATGGAGGCTTCACCGGGGACTGCCCGGAAGCGTAGCACTCCTGACGCGTTTTGTTACCAGAATTCATGCTTCAAGTGCTTGTTCGTAAAGCGACTCGCCGTCGCCGCAGTGCCATGCCAGACTGCGTGGGCTACTGACTCACGCCTCGCTACGCAGCTGTGGCACCACGGAGCCCCACGATGCACCGAGACGACCTTGCCGATCTCTACCACGGCTATATCGACTGCCTGAACCGCCAAGCCTGGGACACGCTGGGGCGATTCGTCCACGAAGCCGTGACTCATAACGGCCGCCAGTTGGGGCTCGACGGCTATCGCGAGATGCTGGAGCAGGATTTCGCGGCCATCCCGGATCTGCACTTCACCATCGAGCTGCTGGTGGTCGAACCACCGCGCATCGCTGCCCGGTTGGCGTTCGACTGCACTCCGCGAGGCACCTTTCTCGGCCTGGGGGTCAATGGCCGGCGGGTTCGCTTCGCCGAGAACGTTTTCTACACCTTCCGCGATGGCAAGATCGTCAGTGTTCAATCGGTGGTCGACAAGAGCGTGATCGAAGCGCAACTGGGGTAGGGGAAAGTCATCCGTCGCAGGCACAGCCCGGTGGTCGATGGCAGGTGTAGTTCCTGCTGATGCAGCTGTTGCCACAGGCCTTGCCCTTACGACAGACCTTGCAGCAGCCTTGGGCCAGCAGTTGTCCATCGTCCGCGGTGAGTGTGGAGAACTCCGGGGCGACGGCCGGGCACTCGCCTTCAAAGGCGATCTCTTGAATGAATACTTGGGATGGCTGGGGCTCGGCACGGTTTTCTGCGGCCAAAGCCGTGGCGGCCACGACCATGCTGAGCAGCACGGTGATCATTAGCGGTTTCATGTTGCTTCCCTGCGTGTAGGTTTTATAGCGCTTCTTCTGGGCGCTATTAGAGCATTACACTGGGATTTTACGATGCCAATAGCACATTGGTCTTTTGCCGCGCCTCACGTGCTGGTCCTTGATGCGGTACGTCTCGGCGGCATCGGCTGCCCGTGTAACTCATGCTTCGCCCTATGCTGGGCAAAGGTGTTCGGCGCAGGGAGACCAGCAATTACCACTTTATCCTGAACACCAGCCAGACGGGGTTGTCGCCGACGGCGTGCTGCTGGATGACCGTGGTGGATATGTGCGGCGCTCGATTCAGGAGCCGCCGGGGTAGATCGAAGGGCTGTGATGGAGGTGGTGCAACGGTAGGCGTTGCACCCGTTGCACCCGTTGCACTTTTGGTCACTTTTTGACCAGGTTAGAAAAAACTAAGGGCCAGCTAAGTAGCTGACCCTTGAGGAAAAAGTGGCGGAGGGACAGGGATTCGAACCCTGGAAGGGCGTTAACCCTTGCCGGTTTTCAAGACCGGGATTCAATTAGCCAATTTTCTATAGGAATCAAGGCCCTATTGGTAGCGTCTATAACGGAAGCTCGTTATAGAAGGGCGGTTCTGGTGGTTTCCGATCAGCTTTCCGGCGTCGGAGGTTATAGGAAATCTCCGCCTTCCAGCTCGAGCGCGGTTACCGACAGCACCTGTTTCTGTCGGAGGTAGACCTGGGTCGTGCGCTTGTCGGAATGCTGCAAGTTCGTTGTGACGTCGATGCCTTGTCGCTCTGCATCGGTGGCGTGCTTGGCGCGGAGATCGTGCTCGGTGAAGCGCTCTCTAAGACCGCCTTCCTTCATCGCTTTGCGCATCCCCCATTGCCATCGCGTGTGGAAGGAGTCCTTGCTATAGGCGTTGCCGTTGCGATCACAGAACAGGGTGGGGCCCTGGCGCTTGTTGCTCGCTTTCACCCAGGCGACGATGCGTCGGAGCTGATCAGTCCACGGTATCACGAACTGCTTCCCCGTCTTGCTGGCACGCATGACGATACCGTCGACCTGTAGCTGGTCGATGCGCAGCGACAGGATATCGCGCTGGCGCAGGCCGGTGATGTACTTGAACATCGCGTAGTGGCGAACCCAGGGCGTCGTGTATTTCAGGAAGAGGGCGAATTCGGCGTCCGTCACGTACCGGTCTCTTGGCGCGACCTTGAGCTTCTCGACTGGCGCCGCCGGGTTATGTTCATGAACGCCCCAGCGCTGAGCGTACTTGAAGACATGCTTCAGCAGCGACAGCTCGTGGTTGGCCTGTGTTGGCGATGTCTGGCTCCGTTTGTCCAGGTAGGCATAGACGTCGTGGACAGTGATGTCGCTCGCCTCGCACTCGGCGAACACGGCGCGCAGGCGCTTGAGCTCATCGCGGTTCGACTTCTGCGTTGCCGGGCTGCGCTTCTGCGGAATCACTTCGGCTTCGTATCGGTCGAACAGCCGGCCCATCCCGGCGCGCGGGAATAGCCGGCCCTCCCATTCGGAGAAAGCCACCCTGGCTTCGTCTTCGGTAACTCCGAGCTTGATCCATGTCTTGCCGACCAGGGAGGCCTGGCGCTGGTTGCATTTGAAGCGCCAGGCGCCGTCCTTCCAATAGACCCGGGGGATTCCGATCTTGCTCACGAAGCCTTCCTATCCAATGCCTCTAGGTTGGGTTTCTTCCGATCGCTGGATGTCTGCGCCTCGGCGCCGCAGAACACCTCTTCGACGTGACGACGGCCGACCAGCGTCTCGCCGGCGGCGTTTACCTTCCAGCGGATGCCCATGGTGTCGAGTGCCTCGCGCTGCTCTTTGCCACGCTTACGGCCGGTCAGCTCAACGAGTTCCTCGGGCGCGAGGAAGAGTGCAGGCATGATGTCCTCCTTTCTCGCGACCTGACAGGGCCGCGCAGTTATAGAAAAGCCGGCGTGGCGCCGGCTGTTGGTGAGCTATGGAGTAGGGCGGGTGGAGTCAGTCGGCGATGGCCTGGCGGATGTTCTTGACCTGCCACTCCAGATCACGGGCGTGGTGCTGAAGGCGCTCGATCTCTTCCTCTTGGCGGACCATTGCGATGACCAGGGCGGCCTTCTCGCGCTCCAGCTCGTCGTTGCGCTCTGCCAACTGCCAATAGGCTTCGGTGTCGTCCATTGCGGTTCCTGTTGATGCTGTGCCGGCCGTCACCGGCGTCTGTTGAAGCGCCTCTACCATCACGGCGTCTCGTTGGAGGCGCTGGGATTGGCTTCACCGCCCAACCACTCGATAAGCTGTTCGGTAAAGGTCGCGAGCGCCTGGGACATGAGCGCGAAATCGGTCTCCAGCGCTATCACGGGATCGTCCCCGTCATCCGCCTGACTGGCCTCGTCAAGCAGGGCGTCATCGAACTGCAGCGACTTCAGCGCCAGGTCGTCGTGCAGCACGGCGCGCAGCAGGCCCTCGCTGCCGATGCTGAGCTTGCTGGCCTGGCGGCCGCCTTCTAGCAGCGTCTGGATCTCCTCGCTGTCGAGGTCGACCTGGCGCGCACCCAGCACGCCGTCATCCTCTGCGGCGCGCAGTTCCGTGCGATCGCCCAGAAGCAGGCTGGCGGGTCGGCTGCTGGCGTCGCTGAGCCACTGGGTCATACCACGCGACGGCGGCGTGCGGGTCGCCAGCGGGGTGACCTTGAGCGAGCCCAGGGTCTGGCGCAGCAGATCCAGCACCTCTTCCGCGCGCTTGCGGCTGGAGGTGTTGATGCCGATCAGCTGGCGGCGGGTGTCCCACCACAGCTCGACGCGCTGGGTGCGGGTGAAGGCCTGCGGCAGCAGCTCCTCGATCACCTGCTCCTTGAGCAGCAGGCGCTCGCGCCGTGGCAGTGGCTGGCCCTCTGCCTGCTCACGCGCCTCGGCGCGCTCTGCGACCTCTTCATTGACTACCGACGCGGGCATCAGTCGCTCCTGGCGCAGCATCGACAGCAGCCGGTGGCCCTGGATCTCGTGCACGCGCCGCTCGCTACCCCGGCCGCCCGGGGCGGTCCAGCCGACCCGGTGTACCTCGCGCGGCGAGACGGGGCGAAACGAAAATTCGGCCATAGCGGTTTCGAGAGCATCGAGTTCGATGACGCCAGCCCCGTGCACGCGGTAGGAATTCAGATGCTTGAAATACATTAAAAATACTCCCTTAGTATATTACTACGTTCGTAAGCTTTCTGTAATAATGTGGGTCTAGGGCAAAATCTTGATTCGGGGGTGGGGTGATATGGCTCTAAAAATGGAGTATGCGTGGTTCAACTCTGAATGGGAGTATGACCGTAAAAACATTGGTGAGTTGAGAGCGCACCACCAGCTTATTACAGTGGAGGAGTTTGGGGCAGATATGGAAGGATGTGTTTTTTGCCCTCTCTGCTTTACTCCGCTTTCACGCTCTCCTAGAGACAAGTCTTTTTTTAGCAATGGGCGATCGGCACACTTTAAACATCTGCCTTCTTATGAGGTCTCTTGTCCAAATAGATCAGTCAGATCTCAAGGTCTGAAGTTTGATACTGAAGAAGATGCACGCCGAGCAATTGAAAACGATCAGCTTGCTGTGATTCATGGTTTCTTGCAAGAAAGGCCAGAAGCTAGAGACGAGGCTAAAGGCAGCTACGATCAAAGTGCTGTAGAGGATGAGGATGGCCCTGTTTCACCTTATCCTATATCGAGGTATAGAGGACAGAATTTTCACTTGCCCAGCAAGTTTACGTCCGTAAGAGGCATTTGCCGTGGGTTTGATAGAAACTATGAGAAATACTTCATTTTGCCTGAGCGCATCTATCCTCAACGCCTGAGAGAGATTATAAAGCCAGTCCTCTCACTGAACGAAACAAATGCGACTCCATCCCTTTACTACGGTAGGGTTGAGAATGTCAGTAGTTTTTACAAAGGTCCTGGTTATACTCGTATGGTTCAGCTTCGATATTCTTCTGACGGAGAGTTTGCTGATTTTTTCTTTAAGCAATCCAACTCGAGCTGTGAAGAGCATGGTGTAAATGCCAGTGCCATTGGTAGAGTTATTATTATGTATGGGTCCATTAAAATTAGCGGCGTTGGGCTTTGCATACAGCATGTTGCCTGGGGAGAGTTTGCGCTTCTTCCTCAACAATACGAATATCTACTGGACTAGCTACTACCGCTTGTTTGAGACAAATCGCGGGCGTTTCTCTGGGACTCGGGGGTTTGGTCCAAGCTGATATTGTTGACATGAGAGCTAAGGATGTCATCGCGCTCAGGAGACGGAGACGCTCTTCCTTCTTGGCATCCATTGACCTCCTCAGGCAAACAGCCGGCGATCTGCATCCATCGGGTAGTCGGGGTTGTAGTAGCACCAGAGCGAGCCGCGCCGGTGCGGGAAGTGGTAGCCGTCGCAGCGGCAGACCTGCTGGCGCCAGGGCTTGGCGTCGGCCCACTTGTCGATGCGCAGCGTGTTGCCCCGGCGGCAGTTGCGGCACCGCGGCCCGCGCACGTATTCGTCGGGATGCATGGGTTTCGTCTGGCGCGCGCCACACACCCGGCAGCGGCAATGCCGCCGGGTCGGCAGGTAGATCGGCATGGCTGACTCCGATGGTGCAGCACCACGGCTATGGCTCGGGGCCTTAGCGCTAGCTGTTGTGCTGGCGGTCGTTTAAGCTGCTTTGGAGTTGTTACAGACTGGAGGGCGATATGCGCAAAAATCTATCCCTTTTTGAGCTTCGTCTATTTTGGATATCTCTTCTTATACCTCTTGCAGCCTCGCTTTTAATGGCGGGATACATTGGTTCAACGTCGACGCTATACTATTCAGCCGGTTTCGAGTGGATAAATGAAATGGCAAGCGTGTTTAGAGTCCCGTTGGCTATTGCAGCTCTGATGTTTCCGGCCGTAGCTCTTGTGGCTTCTGCTCACCGCTCAGAACAGACGAAGCGACAGATAACAGCCATGGAGGCAAACAATACCTTTTCCAACTTTTACAAGCACAAAGAAGAATTTGGCAAGCTATGCCGATCTCTTGAACGAGAGTTTCAACTTGCTCCCATCGAAGACGGCATACTATACGGAAAAATATTTGAGCATAACTCCCCGGAGAGTTTGAGCTATAGAATGCCTTATAGTTCAATGAGCGAAATCAACCCGGTTTGGGGGGCGTTTGATGCAATCTCTAAGATTCAGGATTTGACACGTGAGAGTTGCATCGACGTTTCGAAACTAGAAGAGGCTGTATTGGATCTTGTAATTGCTTCTAAGCGTCTCTCTTTTATTCCGCTTAGTTCAAAGGTCATGATACAGCCTTATAAGAGAGTCTCTCTTCGAGTCGCCATATTTTTTGACCCAGATAAGCCGTATTTGCATGTGGATAAGCTGGAGCGTTTCTTGATACACTTGGACTCCTTCGCGAGTTTTGGTCAAGCCCCATATGGCACTCATCACATGAAAAAAGAAACCTATAAAGCCATGGCAGAGGCTGTTATAAGACTCATGTGATCTTTTCTTGTGTGGTGCTGGCAAGGGCATGTGTTTAGTAAAAATGGCATTTGGATGATTTCTTTTGCTTGTTGGTTCTCGTGTTTTGCAACTAGTTTTGTACTGGTTCCAATGGGGCGCCTGCTCAATTTAGGTCAATTGCCATCCACCAAAAGAAGTAAAGGTCTGCCAAGCAGGTCGGCAACAGCCTTTTAAGTGGTCTAAATTCAAAGCTTCAAGGCGAGCGCAATCAATACATGGGGTGAATAATGGACGAGTCGGCTAGCGAACATCTATATCGAGCGGTAGTCATGACTACCGTATCTAGATTCAAAGCTTCAGAGCGGTTAAAACTTCACGGTGAATTAGGCATGTGGAGCATTTCTTCCTTGTCATTTGCCCTGATTGTATCATCCGTGATGACTTTGGGTGTTCCCGGGACAGATGATGCTTTAGTAAAGCTCCAGATAATTTTCTCTTTCTTGGCGCTCATTCTCTCTATTTCATCTAGCGGCTATAGATTTGGAATGCGCTCAGAGAGGATGCACGATTGTGCAATAGAATTGAATGCATTAGCGCGGCTGATGGAAAGGGTTTTGCACCAAGGTGATTATTGCGAGATCGAAAAACTTCGTGAAAGATACGATGCTATTCTTCGTTCATATGAAAACCATAATTTAAACGATTATCATCGCGCCAAATATCAGCGGTTCAAAAAGCTCTATGAGCTTAAGTCTTACTGGTTTTGGTTGTATTGGTTTGAATATCAGGCAAAATTCATTCACTACTACTTTATTATAGTGGCGTCTTTAGGTTGGGTTGTTTTTTTCGCCTTTTCTTAAAATGCACATCAACAGCTCACGGCCCGGTAACTAGAAGCACAGTAGCTCGTTGATTCTTACCGATGCGCTGGAACACATCGGTGCCATTTGCTAGACGAAGCTCCACCCGCTTACACGGGCGGTAGCTGTCGTGGGGTTTGTAGGTTGCCATGTCACGCCTCGCTCACCTGACGCAGCTCGGCGATCCGCCCCTTGTACGCCTCATTCACGACGCCCCGGTCACGCTCGGGGATGTGCTGAGCCAGGTCCGTTGCCGCTTTGAGCGCTTCCGGCGTGGAGGCATGCTTGATCTGCTCGCAGACATAGGCGCATGTGATGGGCTCGCCTGATTCAGTGGCCGGTGTCTCCGTCTGTGCCTCGTAGGTCTGGCGAGCCTGCTGCCGCTCGCGGCGCCCGCGCAGCTTGTCGCCGACCTTGCTCGCCGTGGCGCCGCCGGTGGCCTGGCGGGGCTGCTGGTCGTCGGCCCGCTCTGGCGTGACGTCTCGCTCTTCCTCAACCATCCGAATGCCTTTCAGTTCTGGCGTGAACGTGTCACGCAGGGCGAAGGCCCGGGCCCGCATCTGCATCATGCGTTTCGGGTATTGCTGCCAGGGCCCTTGCTTGCCGATCAGCCCAGCGTCCTTCGCATCCTGGGCTCCGAAGGTGTAATGGGCGACGTTGCCATTCGGCCGCCGGCGCACGGTGCAGTGAGCGACGGCCTGGGCGCCTTCACCTTCGATCCACTCTGCGAAGTCGGCCTCGCTCCACGCCGGCGCAGCACGGCAGATGGCGAGCATCATGTCGCCCCAGATGGTGGGGCGGCCGTTGATCACTGCGATGTTCTGGATAGCCTGCAGCGGGCTGGTGATGCCCAGCTCGACGCCGGTCTGCCAGGCGATCATCACGTTGCCCGGCTTGCCCTTGTAGTCCTTAGGCGCCAGATCGCTCTGCGCGATCATGTCCGACATGCGCCACACGTCATCGAAGGTGCGCGGCGTCATGGCCTGCATGAACTGGTCGCGGACGCTCTGTGGGGCCAGGTCGGCCTCGGTGGTGGCCGGCGCGTTGATCGGTTGCTCTTTCTGGGCGACTTGGGTGTCGATGGTCATGCGGCTTCTCCCTGATCGTTGTTGTCGAGCTGCTCGCGCTCGGCCTTGTTGAGCTTGGCCACGCGGCAGTCGATGTAGCTGCTCGGCTTCACCTCATAGCCCGCGCGCTCGACTTTCTTGCGCCGGTAGCAGGAGCCATCTGCGAAGGCGGCGACCGCGGCATTGCCCATGGCTTCGAGGATGTGGGCCCGGGCGACGCGCGCGGTGGTCTCTAGGTCTTTGATCTTGGCCTTGGCGTCTTCCTCGACCTGGCGCCAATGCTGCAGGGCGTCCAGACGGATGACGCTGCCATCGGTGCCGGGGTAGAGGCGCTGGAACAGCTTCACGGCTTTCGGGTGTTCCGGGTCGATCGCCGGCAGCTCGCCGCGCTGGATCGTCTCCCACAGCTCGGCCTCGAGCTCGATGATGTCGGCGATCAGTGCTTCGTCCCGGGCGATCGGATACCAGCGGGTTTCCCAGCCGGCGATGGTTACGACCAGAAACCCCCACTCGTAGCCGGTGACGGCGAGCTGGTGCTGGACCTGGACGAAGTAGTCTTCGGGAATCTCTCCGCTGGTGCACAGGCCGCCGGTCGTCTGGACGTTGTCCGGCTTGCCCCAGCCGTAGGCGAACTCGACGTTCTTGAGTTCCGCGACGCCCGGGCCGCTGACGGTGCGTCCCAGCAGGAGCTCCAGCCAGGCCGACTGGGCTTCGGTGACGCCGACAATGCGGCGATCGATGTTGGCCAGCATCCAGGGGTGGTCGGGGTGCGCCTGCATGGCGTGACACTGCTGGACGTTAAAGCCAGTCGCCTCGGCGAACCGCCCGGCGGTCACCGGCTCCATGACATGACCCATGGCCATCTTCATGCGGCGCCGGTAGTTGGCGTCGCCGTCTTCCTGGGCGAAGCCGAGCTTTCGCTCGGCAATCTCGAATGGCGTGCGGTGCTCGCTGATACCGATCGCTGCCGCGGCTTCACTGGCGCCAATGCCGTCGCCGCGCAGCGCTAACCAGACGTCTTCGCTCATATCTCGGGTCGAGACGCGGCCGTTTGCCAGCAGCGCGTCGCGTGCTTCTTCGATGGTGATCATGTGACTCTCCGATGGGTGTCCAGCGCGCCGGCGGACTGGATTAGGCCGCCTTGGCGCGGCGCTCGAGATATCGGGTGACCATGTCGTCGACGACACGGTTGCAGTGCTGCTGTAGCTGCCGCGCCGCGGCGTCCCGCTCAGTTGGCGATGCCGCCGTGCGCAGTGTCCGCACCAGTTGCCAGAACCGCTCGTCCTCGGCGCCCAGCAGCTCTTCGACGGTCTCTTGGTCGCAGCGGCTGTCGTAGTCTTGGCCGGCGTCGAGCAGTGCCAGGGCGTTGTTGTGCTCACTCCAGAACCGCTCTTCGTCGGCAGCTCGGCGGCTTTCGGCACGCTCGTGGCGGGCCAAGTCGATTTCGACGGTACTCATGAAACCCTCCAGAGTTCGATGCGGGGCTCATTGCCGGCGCGTTTCTGCGTCAGCCGGCGGCGGAATCGCGCGAGCCGTGATTCGGGCGCGCGCTCGGACAGGCCCAGCCGTTGCCGGGCTACTTTTGCGGTATTGGTCATGGCTGGACCTCAAGAAGAAAAAAGCCCGGCAGATGGCCGGGCAAGCAGGGGACCGATCCGATGAGGATCGGCGTTGCGACTCGCTGAAGCGTCACGCCGATCATCACAGGCTGGAAAAAGGGCGGCCGGGTGGCGGCCGCCAAGGGGGCGGAGATGCAGAGGCATCGATGAGCGCTCCCGCCGGCGGGGCGGTGCGACAAGAGCGCTCATCGATGCCGCCTGATACGCTCAGGCGGCGTCGTCGTTGAGGGAGCTGATATAGGCCATCTCTTCTTCATAGCTGGCGTCGTGTAGCACCACGCGGCCATGTGGGTCGCGGACGATGCGGATGAGCCGGCCGCCGCCGCGGCGCCGGAATCGATCGACGGTGTATCCAAGCCGCTCCCAGTGCCAATTCGGGCTGTTAAATGGAGTTGCCATAATTTCTTCCTGTTGTTGATATTGGCTAGAGTTAGATTTCCCAGTAATTTGGAAGGGCGGAATTTCCCGCGCATCTATTGGGAGAAGTCCCGATGGCTAGAAACGAAAAAACCTCAAGCAAGGCTGCGACTGCTGCGTCTAAGACCCTGCGAGACCCGAAAGCCTCAAAGGCTGCGAAGTCCGCGGCGGCCTCCGCTCTCACTCAGGCGCCAGACAAGAAAAAGCGGTAAAGCTTCGGCCCAGCTCGAGTTTGTTGATCTCGAGTATCGACCGGCGGGGCACAGTGATGTGTCCCGCCACCTGTGTAGCCCCATCGCCCGCTGGCTGGCTTACGTGCGGTGCCAGACACACGAAGTCGTCGCTGATTGCCATTACCGTGCCCACGCTTTTTACACGGGTGTAGCCGGGATTCAGCTCTTCCCGGAATTCCCAGCCAGCCGGGCAGCCAAACGTGTCAATCCAGATAACCTGCACCAGACTCTCGGTTAGTTCGTCTGCTTTATTTGCCATGCCTTTCTCCCTCTGTTCTGTATCCCGAAGCAGCCTCAGCGAAGCCGCTTGGGGATGCGCCCTGAATCCAGGGCGATCCGTTGTGACACGACCCGGCATCGCTTTCTGCCGTGGGGAGCCATCCCCGTCACGCCATGGCCCTCGGTCGCATGGCGTCCGCTTGGTCGGTCGTGCCCCCGCGCCTGCTGTTGCACTTCGAGCCTCTGCTGGAGGCGGCGCGAGCCCCATTGGTCCCATGGGGTGGAGATCCTGAGCTGTTAAAGAGCGTGGCCTGGTAGGGCCGAGCGACCTGTTTGCGCCGCCGTGTTAGCAAAGTTAGCGTATAGCTAAACATTCAGTCAATAGCTCGGAGCTAACATTTTTTGTTAGCGCAAAGAAAAAGCCCGCCAATGGCGGGCTGATGGCCGGTAGTGAAGATTCTATGCGAAAAAATGCGATCATTGCGGATCGGCAGATTACAGGCGAAGAAAACCCGCCAGGCGGCGAGTTTCCGGTAGTCGTGGGCTGTGCTAGCTCAGGCCGAAGGCACTAGCCTGGCGCTCGATCTCACTCATAGGCGGCTTACCTCCTTAACCCACATCATCGCCGCCGCGCAGAAAGTCGCTCGGAATCGTCCAGAACGCTTAATCTTCCATTTCGAACGTGCGGTAGGTATTAGTGGTGTAGTCGTATACCTCGACTTCTGCGCCACGGATGGTGCTCTCTATCCGTTCGACTTTAACATCGTGATACTGGCCGGTACGCAAGTCGTAGATTTCAATGAATTTTCCTCCGCACACAAGATGGCCTTGTTGTATCTCTACGCCCGAAGCTGTCTTCCAGTCGAAGCCATCCCAGGCCATGGCTGGTATTGCGATCGCCCAGGCGACTGCTGCCGCAGCGATGATGAGTTTTTTCATGCGCCTCCCGTTAGTCGAAATTCTCCCACCAAAAAACTCGCCCAATGATCCTCGGAGCGTCGGGACCGCGCATTGGGTTGATCTCTGCCGGGTATTCGTCGCTGTTGTCGCTGACGATTCGCAGCGCACCGTTGGGCAGGCGGTAGAGGCGCTTGATGCGTAGTAGGCCGCCGTGATCTAGCGCATATATCTTGCCGTCGATGACATGACGGCACCCTTTGTCGATCGCGATCGGGCTGCCGTTCATGATCGTCGTTTCCATAGAAGTGCCGTTCGCCGTAGCGCATGCTGCGTTGTGTGGCTGCACGCCTGCTCGCGCCAGACGAGACAGGCTGAACCTCATCTTGTGGCCACCGTTCTCGACAACCTGGGTGCGACCATCGCCGGCCGAGAACTCGACTTCCCGGTACATCGGTAGCTCGACTTCATCGTAAGAGAGAGGGCGACCGTCCTCGACAATCTCCGTATCGACGAACTTAATCTCATCTTCCGCGGACTTGCCCGGGCGAAGGCTGATGATATTCGAAGCTGCGGGGTTAGCATCTTTCCTCTCATGGATGTGATCCATCCACCCGGGCGGCAATCCCTCTGCGGCCTCGATCTTCCGCGCCAGACGGTCACCAAGGTTCCTCACGGCATTGGCTGACGTGATCTGACTCAACGTTGAGCCAGACGTGTCCCAGCGCTCAGCGCACGCCGCGCGAGTTCTGCCGCGCATGAGCCCCAGCAGATTGGCCTTTCTGATTTCGTAGATGTCCATGGCACACAGATTGCCCATGTTTAGCACCGCGATAAATACTCCCCATGCTAACCTTTGGTTGCGTTAAAGTTAGCCTAAAGCTAACATTTGGCGGAGCAAGGAGGACTACTCATGTCTCGACAACTGCAGGATTGGTTGAAGCGCACAACAGCCGAAGAGCGGGAGACGCTGGCCGCCAATGCCGGCACGTCGGTCGGCTACATCTGGCAGCTGGCAGGTGGTCATCGGAAGGCGTCTTTGGGAATGGCCAAGCGCCTGCAAGAGGCCTCCTTCGGTGAGCTCACCATCCAGGGCCTTCGCCCTGACATTTTCGGCGACCAGAAGGCCGCCTAACCCCTTACGCCGTCCGTGAGGCCCGCGTGTCACCGCAATCGACAGAAGGACCACGTCAATGCATTCACGCTTCATCGAAGACCGGCGCTGCAAGGCCGAGGGCGAGCACCTCGACAACCCGGTGAAGACCCGTCTCACCGATGAGGAGTTCGACCGCCTCGAACGCCATGCCGAAAAACGCCACGGCGGTGTGCTGTCGCACACCATCCGCGAATTCGTGCTGCTCGGCATGGACATGGCGGAGAAGCGCCAGGCCGCGCTCGTCGACATTCTCGACACCGGCCAGAACTGGGATGACCTCCAGCGCGACATCACGCAAGCGCTGATGGCTCAGATCGTCGACCAACGCATGACCGAGCGGCTCGCCGCCAGGGTAGTGCAACAGCAAACGGCCTGAGAGGGCCGGGGAGTAGCCCATGACTCTCGCAGACATTCGCGGGGCGCTGGGAATGATGAGCCCGGAAGGGCGCATGGAGCTCGAACGTGAGGCCGCGCAGCGTGGCGTCAGCGTCGAGAACCACTTCATCGACAGCTACCTGGACCAGACCGGTGAGGTTGGCCGGCAGCTTTACTCGCTGCAGGCGGATTCGAAGCGGCCGCGGTTACGGGTAGTCGAGCAGTAGGGATGCCTGGCCGGGGCTTGTGAGATCAGAGGACGTGATAGAGGACGAGGATCAGCGTTGCTACCGCTGAAATCGTCTTGGCCACGTCGAGCTTGATCTCGATGTTTAGGCGCTTTTTCACGGCGAACCCCGTGGATCAGCGACCGGACCGGCCAGGTCATGGAAGACCTGGACTTGCATAGCGCCTTGCCAGGCGCTCGCTGATATCGCGCTAGCAACGAGGGATCAGCGAGCAGCTTCGCTATCCGTGACAACCAGGGTTCGCGGCCCTGGCAGTTCCGAGAGTGTGCGAAGTCCTTGGGGTAGGGAAGACAGAAACGAAAAAGCCCCGGCGGTGGTGGGGACCATGTGCCGGGGCTCTCGCGAGATCTTGAGGACGAATATGACACACGCAGCGACAGTAATCCAGTTTCCCGACCGTCGAGATGACGGACAGCCAGGCCCTGATAGGCCGGCGAGGAGCCCCCAGGTGGAAGACGGCTACACCCGGATCGCCAACGAGCTATTGGAGCTGGTCATGGCCGCCCCGTTCACGCTGCGCGAGATGCGTGTCGTGCTGGCCGTGATCCGCTTCACCTACGGCTGGAATCGCAAACAGGCGCGCGTCACCGGCGGCATTCTGGCCGAGCTGACGGGTATGCCGGCCACGAAGGCAAGCCAAACACTGGCCGCCTTGGTCGCCAAGAACGTGATCCACCGCCACGGCGGAAGCCGTGCCGCTGTCTCGCTCAACAAGCGCGCCGACGAGTGGCAGGTGGCCGAGACCAGCCGGAAAACACCGCCCCCGCGCCAGGCCAAAGCGCCCGAGAGTTACCAAACTGGCGACCCCGATCCAAAACGGTATGACTCTTACCAAAACGGTAAATCTGAGTCTTACCAAAATGGTAACGCTTCTAAAGACATGAAAGACAAACCCCCTCTCCCTTCGGTCGAGGGGGAAGGGCAGCCGCCCGAAAAACCCGCCAAGCCGCCGGCTCGAAAATCTCAACCGGCACTCGATCTCACGGCGCTGCCCAGCAGCGTGTCCCGCGAAGCCATCGAGGGATTCATCGACCACCGCCGGGCGCTCAAAAAACCCCTGACCCAGCGAGCACTGGTGCTCAACGTCAACGAGGCAATCCGCGCCGCCGAACGCATACCTGACCTGACACCCGACCAGGCGCTGGACGAAACCGTCCTGGCCGGCTGGCAGGGCGTCAAAGCGGACTGGCTCGAACGCCGGCTTGCCCAGCAGCAGCGCCAGGGCGGCCCGATGAACGCCGCCGAGCGGCTTCACGCCCAGAACCAGGAAGCGATCCGCCGCGCCGTGGAGGCCCGGGCCAGTGCCGGCCCCATCGATGACCTGCTCGACCAGGGAGGGCACTGGTGATGATGGATACCGACTTCGAGCGCTTCGCCGCGGTCTGGAGCCAGGCCCAGGAGATCTACAACCGCAGCGTAACGCCCGGGACGATCGAGCTGGTGTTCCGTGCGCTGCAGCAGCTCGACCTGGACGAAGTGCAGCGGGCGCTGACCCTGCACATCCAGAGCCCGGACACCGGCCAGTTCCCGCCCAAGCCCGGCGACGTGATCAAGTTCGCCCGCGGCGACAGCCAGAGCCGGACGCTGCAGGCCTGGGCCAAGGTCGAGCGGGCTATCCGCAGCGTCGGCCACTACCGCGATGTGGCCTTCGACGACCCGCTGATCCACTCCGCCTTGGAGCGCATGGGCGGCTGGACCTCGGTCGCAACCGCCGACACCGAGAAGGACCTGGTGTGGCTGCGCCAGCGTTTCGAGGCCCAGTACCGGACCTACGCCATTCATCCCCCGGAGACCTGGCCGCGCTTCCTGCCCGGGGCGGCGACCCAGCAGAACGCCCTGATCGGTAACCACACCCGCGGCCAGTTGCCCGGGCGCGACATGGCGCTGATCGGGGATAGCGCCCGCGCCACTCGCGTTATCGAGTGCGGCCGCGACATCAAGTCCAACGGCACCGACGTGAAGCGCCTGAGCAATGACGCGCTGTCGGGCCTGATCGCCAACATGTCCAGCAATCGAGGTGCCGCATGACCCAGAAACTCGACCTGCAGATGCTCACGCTCCGGTGTCTCGAGCGCCACGCCGAGCCGGTGAACGTCCACCAGATTGCCGCGGAGACCATAATGCGCGCCGGCTGGCACCCGGAGACGCGAGAGATCCTCGCAGCGATCGACGGGCTACGGGAGAAGGGCTATCCGGTGGCGGATGACGACAGCGGCACGGATCGTAGGTACTGGCTGAACGAAACGCTGGGAGGCGACGCGGCATGAACTCGATCGACAACCGCTGGCACACCGCCGAGCTGGATTTCCTGGTCGAGCACTATCCGCTGCCCGGCTGGACGGTTCGCGAGATACAGCTCGCGCTGCCCGGCCGGCGCCGCACGCTCTCGGCGATCAAGCGCAAGGCATCGTATCTGCAACTCTCCCGGCTGCGCCGTGACGCCCTTGCGGTGATCCATGATCGGATGGTCGAGGACATCTACGACATGTGCGTCTTGGACTACACGGTGGCCCGCATGGCCGCGGAGCTGACCAGCCAGTACCGGATGCCGGTGGGCGAGGACCTGGTAGGGCGCCTGATGCGGGAACGGCTCAACGCTTGCACGTATCGCTGCTGGCTCCAGCGCTCGCCGGAGCGGCTGGTACGCGGGCAGGTGAGAGGCTGGGAGACCACCAGGAGGGCTGCATGACGCCACAGACAGAGCTGGGCGCCCGGATGTGGGAGAGAGCCGATACCGATGGACTGCCGGCCGATCATGAGCTGCGCCAGCGCGCGCAGCAGTTCGAGACCGCGGCGGCCGGCTTCTTCGCCGATGAGCAGACAGTCAGCGTCCGACAGTTCGCCGGCGCTTGGGCCCGGGCGCGCCGGGCATGGTGCGAGCACACAGGGGAGACGCTGGTATGAGCAACGCCAAACGCAACAGCAAGCGCCAGCCCGTCTACCTGCGCGCCATGCAGATGATCGACCCGCGCACCGGGGCGGTGGTCTCCGCGCTGGTGCCGGCGAGCGGGACCGACCAGCAGGTCATCCGGGAGCGCGGCGTCACGATCGGCAATGTGCTGCGTGCCGACCTCACCCAGCCGCGCAACCAGCAGTTCCACCGGCTGGCTCACGCGATCGGCGGGCTCTGCGTCGAGCACATCGATGCCTTCGAAGGGCTGGGCCAGCACGACGCCCTGAAAAAGCTCCAGCGGGAGTCCGGCGTCGAATGCGATATCAGCTACATCGAGATTCCTGGTGGTGGCGCGCTCGAGCACCGGCAGCCGCGGTCTATGGCCTTCGACAGCATGGACCAGGGCCAGTTTTTCCAGTTCGTCTCGGCGCTGTGCGGCTACATCGCACGGACCTACTGGCCGAGCTGCACCGCAGAGGAGGTCGAGGCGATGGCAGACGCGATGGTCAAGGAGGCTGCCTGATGCTCAAGCGCACCCGCATCGAGTCCCCGGCGATCCGCAACGCCGCCCGGGGCGAGCAGTGCACCCTGCAGATCGTCGGCGTCTGTGCCAGCCGTACCGACACCACAGTGCTTGCCCACCTGCCAGACGAGTCCCATGGGCTGTCACGCAAGTCCGACGACCTCTCTGGCTGCTATGCCTGTGCCGCATGTCACGATGTGATCGATGGGCGAGTGGCTTGGCCGCTAGGGGAGAAAGAGCACCGTGAATGGTATCTGCGTCGCGCCCAGACACGCACCTGGCGCCGGCTGGTGGAGCTCGGCGTGATCAGCATCAAAGGGGGGAAGTCGTGACGCCAATCGTGGTCTCCGTGCCGTACATCGCTAGCAGCACAAACACCCGGCAGCACTGGACTGCCAGAAAGCGCGAGGTCGACGCCTGCCACCTACTGGTACGCAATGCGGTACGCCGTGCCGGTATCGGCCGCGTCGTCGTTCCGGTGGGCCTCACGTTTCGCCCTAGACTGGGCAAGAGCGTTCGGCGCAGGGACACCAGCAGCTACAGCCTGAGCCTGAAGCACCTGGAAGACGGGCTTGTCGCCGCCGGCGTGCTGCCGGATCATCGCGGTGAGTAAGTCCGGCGTGTGATTCTGGAACCGCCCGGGGGGGGGGCGGAAGGCGGAGACTGGGAGGTGGGTTGAGATTGCAGCTGCAGAAGCAGTTCAGGTCGCTAAAGAAACTCGCCATTCTGCCGATATTGGCTGAGAACACATAAATCGGACGACGCCATGTTTCGGATACTTAGCTCTATTTTTCATTTCGTACTAGCTCTGTTTGACACTTTTAAGAAGCTTCCCGAAGATAAGCAGGAAAAGATCCTGGAGGCGGTTACTGAAGCCTTCGGCGCCATCTTTGCGGCTCTCTATCGAGTTAATAAGAAATCCGATGCTCGTCAAGATCCTCCTAAGGAGAACGTTTATGAAGCTCCATGAATTTCTTTATCCACGCAGGCTAGGTTCAGAAACCAATCTTCCCGCTGTCGCAGAGAAAAAAGCTGTCGATTTGGTTTCAGCTAAGCTGCCGGAATATAGCCAGAAGAACGAGGCGATGGAAGTCGCTGCTGCTATGGCAGGAGACAAAGAGCTGATGTGCGAACTCAGTGAGCGTTTGGGTACGCCTGAACAAGATGAGACCGAGGAAGAGTTCGTAGCTCGCGGAAAATCAGAGCTCAAAGCTCTCCTAAGGAAAAAATGGCAGGGTGTGGAGCGCGTCAAATAGCATGTAAGATGGACGACGTCGTTACGGTACGCCGTGCCGGTGGACCTGACATTCCGCCCCCAGATTGGGCAAGGGCGTCCGGCCTAGGGACACCAGTAATTACAGTTTGAGCCCGAAGTACCTGGAAGATGGGCTTGTCGCCGCCGGTGTGCTGCCGGATGACCGTGGCGAGTACGCGCGACGAGTGATCTTGGAGCCGCCGGAGGTGGATCGGCAGGCGGAGACTGGGACGTGGATCGAGATGTCAGAAGCTGCTGACTTCGCAGCCAATCGTATCAACTTAGGAGATGACGGAGAAAAGGGAAGTGGTTGTTTATGCTGTTAATAGCGCGCAACCTCAGTTCCTCATCATCGTCTTCATGCTTACCGAGGCAGAGGTAATAATTCAGCTCTTCGTACTTAGTGAAAATGAACCACTCGCCGGTTAGCGCTTGGCGTTCAATGCGACGATTTAGACCTCCCCGTACGACCTCTTCCGACAGCGCGCCGGCTAAGTCCCATGCCTGGGTGTCTGTGATCGCCAGCCCCTCCAGGGACTGAAGGTGTTTTTCGATGTGCTTCCACTTGTCTTGTCGTCCTTCGTTGAGGACGTTCATGGCAAGGGCTGGCACTCCAATCTGCTGATGGTGCTTGTGCCATAGGCCCTTTAGAACCGGGCCTTTAAAAGCGGCCGCGGGCTTCGTTTGCGTGAGGCCCTTGCCTTCAAGTGAAGCTATTTCCTTGACTACCCGCCGCGGGTCGATGGTCTCAGTCAAGAAGGTATGAATATAGAGTTCGGCAAGAAAATACCGGGCTATTCTGCCGGGTGCCACTTCTTCGAGCCCTAGATGTCGCGCGAAGTCATTAGCTTCCGCCGTCAGATCTTCACCGTTTAGCACAAACTTACTTAGCTCGCAGCCCATATATCGCCCTCTCTGGTCGCGCCCTGTGGCTACCATAGCCCATTTAGTGTCAACGAGGGTACGGCGGAACGGCACACGGTACGGTGTGCCGTTCCGTTCCGTAGGGCACTGGCATATGATCGTGACTGGCGTCCCTGAGACCAGGATTTCATAATGAAGATGGTAAAGAGCGCGTTCGATAGGGCGAAGCACCGTGTCATTCTGGGGCTCACGCCAGACAGGTGCGGCTTGGCGGCAGCGACGATAGTGATTCTGGGCATCTTTGGTCTTTTCTCAGGTCTCAGCGGATCAGGCACCACCCACGGGCTGAATATGATGGGTGGAGGGCTTGGCATGGCGGTCGGTTTGCTTGTGCTGATGGGCTTGCCGCTGGTCGCGGGCCTATGGGTCCGGAAGGCTGTGAAGCGGAAGCGCGATGCCTGTTACCGAGAACGACAAAAAGCGCAACCTAATAATTCAATGATAGACAGCAGATACAAATAATGCGCCCCTCCTGATTAAAAGCCGGATTCTTGATGGTCTTCGGGTGATGTAATGTTTTCTGTAATGCTTTAGCGGCAAGATAGGTTTAAGTAGGGGCCAGTCTTAAATCCGGTAACCAAGCAATCGCTTTCTTTCCTCGATGACTGAATCTCAATGCTTGGGATTTGAGTTATGGCGACTTGAGAAGTTGCTTCCTTATTTGCGTTAGAAAAAAAGCCAGCAATTGCGATTACAGTCGCGATCAACCCGAATATCCACCCGCTCCACTGTATCGCCGCTGAGCGCTTATCACGCCACGCTTTGTCTCTCATGTCGGCTAAAACAGACTCCAGCATTGGGAAATTGACTTCAATGTCAGTTTCGTTGATCCAGAGCAAATTGATAGTTCGATCGTCTTTATCCTTAAGGGCATGTTTTACATGAAGCACGAACATGAGTCTTCCAAAAACGTACGAACGTGGCAGCTTTAGGTTTTTTGCTATCTTATCTGTATCGATTTTTAAAAAATGCTCAACGTAGGATATGTCTTTTGGATTTGATTTGAGTTTTTTGCTGTACTCCTCTGAATATAGTGTATGGATTTCATCTAAGATTCGAAGGTCAGTGGCAATGGCTTTCAGGAAATACTTTTTTTTCATCATTTTTGGACTGTACATTTGGATGTGGATCACAGCCTAGGAGGGTAACCTCTGGCTGATGTAGTTGTCACTATGCGTTAATCACCCTGCTCTAAACCCCGTACCATAGTCCCTGGCCACGCCGTGAGGCGTCATCATTCCTAACCACTGTCGGGAGACAGAGGGACCATGGACATCTCTCAAGTAAGCCCCCATTTCCGTCGCGCCGAGTTCGCCTGCCACTGCGGGTGCGGCTTCGATACCGTCGACGTGAGCACCCTGGCCATCGTCCAGGCTGTGCGCGACCACTTCGGCGTCCCCGTCACGATCAACAGCGGTTGCCGCTGCCCCGAGCACAACCGTGCCATCGGCGGCGCCACCCACAGCCAGCACGTTCTCGGCCGCGCTGCTGACATCGCCGTCCAGGACGTCTCGCCCGATACCGTTCACGACTGGATCGCGAGCGAATTCCCGTCGGCCAGTCTTGGCCGATACCGGACGTTCACCCACGTCGACACGCGGACCAGCGGCCCGGCCCGCTGGGACATGCGGTAGCCGCATGGCTACTGGGAGCGCACGTGGCTATGTCTGAAGTGCCAAGGCAAGGGTCGCAACTCGACCGCATCGAAACCTCGATCGACGATCTCCGCTCGATCAATACGCAGATCCTGGACCGCCTGACGCGCATGGAAGAGCGCCAGAACGTCCACGCGACCGAGATGGGCAAGCAGGAAGGGCGCCTCGACGACCACGCCCAGCGCATCCGCGACCTGGAGCTGGCAACGGCCGTCGCTGGATCGACGGGCGATAGTCGGCACCAGGTGTCGTCCCAGCGCTGGTCGATGGTCGGTGCCGTGCTGCTGGTGGCCCTGGGCGCCTGTCTCTCCGCGGGCTCCGAGATCATCACCGACCTGATCGGGAGGGGCGGCTCATGATCGACTGGAAGTCGGCAGCGACTGAGGTCGCGAAGGTGGCGCCGGCGGTGGCCACCGCTCTTGGCGGCCCGGCCACCGGCGGGATAACGGCCGGGGCAGTGACCATGATTGCCAGCATGCTGGGTATCGACGAAGACCCGGCATCGCTGATCGCCGCGACGAAAGACCCCGAGAAGCGCGCAGAGCTGGTGCGGATCAACAACGAGCACCGGCGCGAGCTGGAATCGATGCGCCTGCAGGCAGAGCAGGCGCAGGCCGCCGAGGAAACGAAGCGGCTGAGCGAGGTCAACGCCACGATGCGGGCCGAGTTGGGCGCCGAGGGCTGGTTCAAGAGCGGTTGGCGCCCGGCTGTTGGCTGGGTCCTGGCGTTCTCGTTCGGCGCGATGGCTGTGGCTCTGGTCGTCACTGTTCTGCGCGAGCCCAGTCAACTCCCATCGGCTATGGACGGCATCATCACGTTGATCGTGGCAATGGGTACCGTGCTGGGCGTGAATATCAACGCCCGGACGACCGAGAAGCACCTGGATCGGACGGGCGCGAAGCCGGTGACATTGATGGATGCAGTTAAGACCCGGCTTTCTGGGCGGTAGCAGTCGAGCTTTATAACTCCAGCAAGAACTTGAGGCTACGAACGCGATCAACTTTTTTCTTGGCAACGGCTGCGACCAAGAAGCTGAAAAGTAGAATGCAAATCAAGCCGGCTGGTTGCAAGAGCTTCATTGTGAGAGTTAAGCCTGTGGTGTCTACAAAATGTTTTAAGGCTGCTGGGTAAATGACGGTCATTATGGCGATAAAGATATATCCCCCGAACCACCAATTTCGGTTTCGCTCATATCTGGCCAAGCTTTGACGTCTCAGGAAGAACTTGGCTTTATAAGGGTCCAGTGAAAGGAGGTTTGATGCTTTTTCCAGATGGCCTAAGCCTTTCTTTAGGCATCCTTTCTGATAGACGAACGCTACATGCTTGGGAGCGATTTTTTCTTTGCTGTATTCCGATAGCAAGTATTTCAGATAGTTTGGGTCTGAGGAAGTTTTACGCCCTTCTGCTCTGAGCTCCTGCGCAATCGTCGTTCGGAGGTTTACGTAATGGTGCTGTTTTGTTTGTATGCGACCCGCGTGAGAAATGTATGCAGTAACACCAACACCCCAGACTGTGAGTACGTAGGAAACATAGTCAGGCATTGTATAATCCCCCGTTCGTCGACTCGTTATGAAAGGCCAGAGTAGGGTTCATTTCATTTCAAAGTAAAGCAAGGAGCAGCACGCCGAGAGGCGTTCTGGTAGCACATGGCCAAGCCAAAGGGCAAACGCTACGACTGGGAGACGGTGGAGGCCGACTACCGCACCGGCCGATTCTCGCTGCAGCAGCTCGCCGACAAGCACGGGCCGAGCAAGACCCAGGTGGCGCGCAAGGCGCGCGAGGAAGGCTGGGAAAAGGATCTGACCCAGGCGGTGCAGCAGCGTACGCGCGAGAAGCTCACGCGCAACGAGAGCGACCTGCCCGATACGCCGGAGTGCGACATCGTCGAGCGCGCGGCCACCGAGAACGCGTCAGTGGTTCACGGCCACCGTGAGGCGCTGGCGCAGTGGCGCGGCATCAACGAACGCTTCATCCGGCGGCTGACCGAGCAGCTCGACCGCGGGACGCGAGAGGTGCAGCTCAAGACCGGCGACATCGCCGAGATCGACCTCGACCTGGACTACGTCGGAAAGTGCATCGGTCACGGTACGGGCGCGCTTGAGCGCGTCGTGAAGATGGAGCGCGTGTCGTACGGGTTGGACGTCGACACCGGCGAAGGTGAGGGCAAGTCGCTCCAGGACCTGATGGGTGAGCTGGCCGCCCAGGAAGCCGATGAGTGATCGCACCCGGGAGGTGAAGCGAGCGGACCGGTTTCTGCGGCTGTACCGCGAAGGCCGTCTCACCGAGCGCGCCGACCTGATCTATGCGCTAAGCCTGAAGTGGTTTCGGCTCAATGCCCTGTACCGCATCAAAGACAAGAACGGGAAGGTGCGTCGGTTTCGGCCGAACCTCGCCCAGCGCGAGCGCTTCGTCAACGCCCACTACTGGGACTTGATCTTGAAAGCGCGGCAGCTCGGGTTCACGACGTTCGAGATGATCGACGCGCTCGACGATTGCCTGTTCACGGCCAACTACTCGGCAGGGTGCATCGCGCACAAGCTCGACGACGCCAAGGACATCTTCCACAACAAGATCCGCTTCGCCTTCGAGAACATCGACGATCAGTGGTTGGCCATCTTCAAGCTGATCGGCCTCAAGCTGCCGCGCCCGGTGAACGACAAGGGCGAGTCGATGCGCTTCGACAATGGCTCGAGCATCAAGGTCTCGACGTCCTACCGCGGCGGCACGCTCCAGCGCCTGCACGTTAGTGAGTTCGGCAAGATCTGCCGCA
This sequence comes from Salinicola sp. DM10, assembly GCF_017306975.2. NCBI lineage: Bacteria > Pseudomonadati > Pseudomonadota > Gammaproteobacteria > Oceanospirillales > Halomonadaceae > Salinicola > Salinicola sp. DM10. Next base: position 401,656 of record NZ_JAFLEN020000001.1, on the reverse strand, counting down.
AGTACCCCGATAAGGCCAAGGAGATCGTCACCGGTGCGTTCGAGGCGGTCGGGGTCGGCAACAAAATCACGATCGAGAGCACGGCAGAGGGGCGTGAGGGCTACTTCTTCGACTATGCCCAAGGCGCCCAGCAGCTCCAGCAGATGGGCAGAGCCCCGACCGAGCTGGACTTCCAGTTTCACTTCTTCCCCTGGTGGCAAGACCCGGCCTATCGCATCAACCCAGACGGCGTGGTCGTGCCGCAGTGGATTCGCGAGTACTTCGAGCAGCTCGATCTGAAATACGGCATCAAGACCGATGCAGGGCAGCAGGCTTGGTACGCGAAGAAGGCCGAGACGCTCCAGGACGACATGAAGCGCGAGTACCCGTCCCGCCCGGAGGAAGCGTTCGAGCAGTCGGCCGAGGGCGCTTACTACCTGCAGCAGATGCTCTTCCTGCGCAAGAACGGCCGCATCACGACAAAGGTGCAGCATAACCCCGCGCTGCCGGTGTTCACCGCCTGGGATCTGGGTATGAACGACAGTATGGCGATCTGGTTCGCCCAGGTCGTCGGGCGCGAGATTCACTTGATCGACTATCTCGAAGACAGCGGCGAGGGCATCGAGTACTACGCCGACCTGCTCAACAAGAAACCCTACCGCTATGGCGGCCACTTCGGCCCGCACGACCTGGCGGTGAAGGAGATCGGTACAGGCAAGAGCCGGGTCGACGTCGCCAAGGGCTACGGCATCCAGTTCACCGTGATCCCCCGCATTACGACGATGGCCGAAGGCCGCCAGGCCGTCCGTGCGTTTCTGCCCCAGTGCTGGATTGCCGAGGACCAATGCTCGCAAGGTGTCGATTGCCTCGACAATTACCGCAGAGAGTGGGACGACAAGCTCGGCGTCTACAAGGACAGGCCACGGCATGACTGGGCATCCCACGGCGCCAAGGCGTTCGAGACGCTGGCACGGTCCGACATTTTCGAGCGAGCCGGGTTCGGCGGCGGGTTTAACGCCCCGAGCAGTAACCAACAATCCGCGCGACAGCGCTGGGGAGCACACACGTGAGCGTGAGCGAAGACATCCAGATCGTCGGCCGCATCCAGACCGACACCATCGACCGCGAAAAGCAGGAAGCCGCGCGCGTCGCGCAGTACGTCGCCCCCGAGCTTGCCGCGATCGCCGTACCCCATCCCGATGTACGCCAGGACGTCGGTAACGTCCAGGTCGACTTCGGCTATGCCCATTGGGGCGCGACGAAGCATGAGCCTATCTGTCGCCTCTCGTGGCGGCTGCCCGGCGACTTTGGCGCCGAGATCAACATCAAGCTCGCCGAGTTTCGCGTCGACCCCGCGGGCTACATCAACGACCTGCTGAAGCACCTGGGCCCGATGTATCGCAACGCTCAGAAGCTCCGCGTGAAGAAGCAGCACGCCACCGACGCGATCTATCGCGCGCTGGGGGCGAACCATGGCTGATCGGCAGTCGCTGGGGCTGCTCCAGTATCGCAGCAGCGCCGACTTGCTGGCTGAGGAGCAGGAAGCCGAGCGCCAGCAGCAGGAAGAGGCGCGGCGCCGCCGCGATATGGTCGAGCAGTCGCTGGCCGGCCACATTCGCAAGTGCTGGGAGAATGCCAAGACGTCGAAGGCGGACGTCGAGCATCGGATGCTGGACTGTCTACGCCGGCGTAAGGGCGAGTACGACCAGACCAAGCTCGCCGCGATCCGCAACGAGGGCGGCTCGGACATCTACATGATGCTCACCGCGACGAAGATCCGCGCAGCAGCTGCGTGGATTCGCGACGTGCTGATGCCCGCGCACGAACGCCCGTGGGGGCTCGACCCGACCCCCGTCTCCGACATCCCTCAGCCCTATGTGCAGCAGCTCCAGCAGCAGGTAGCCCAGCAGCTTCAGCAGCTCGCCGCCAATGGTCAGCAGGTCGGCCCTGGACAGGCCGAGGCGATGCTGGAGAGTGCCAAGGAGGATCTGCGCGCCGAGGTGCAGAAGCGCGCCCGGAAAGCCGCCGACCGCCACGAAGACCTGATTGCGGATCAGCTTGCTGAAGGTGGTTGGATCGAAGGAATCGAGGCCTTCATCGACGACTTCGTGACCTACCCGGGCGCCGTGCTCAAAGGGCCGATGATGCGCCGCGTACCAGCGCTGGTGTGGGGTGAGGGCTGGACGCCGATCAAGAGCACCGAAGTGCGGCCCGAGTTCGATCGGGTCTCGCCGTTCGACCTCTACCCCTCGCCGGATAGCACGAGCTGCGACGACGGCGCCTACTTGATCGAGCGTATCCGCTACACCCGGGCGCACCTCAACCAGCTTCGCGGAGTGCGGGGCTACAGCGACGACGCGCTGGAAGCCGTGCTCAAGGACTACGGCCAGGGCGGGCTTCGTGATTGGCTTTGGACCGACAGCGAGCGCCAGACACTCGAAGGGCGTGGCCATGAGTGGCTGAGCGGCAGCGAGACCATCGACGGCATCCAGTACTGGGGGAGTGCGCAGGGGCTGTCGCTGCTGCAGTGGGGGCTCGATCCGGCGCTGATCGACGATCCGCTGGCCGAGTACGAAGTGGAGGCCATCTTGATCGGTCAGCACGTCGTGCGCTGCGTCATCAATCGCGATCCGCTGGGCTCACGTCCCTACCACAAAGCCAGCTATCAGCCCGTGCCGGGGTCTTTCTGGGGGCAGGCCATTGCCGAGCTGATGGCCGACATTCAGGACACCTGCAACGCCACGGCGCGCAGCCTGATCAACAACCTCGCTATTTCGTCCGGGCCGCAGGTCGACGTCAACACCGATCGCATTCAGCCCGGCGAGGACATCACGTCGTTCCACCCGTGGAAGGTCTGGCGCACGAAGGGGTCGATGGTGAACAACGACCCGGCGGTGCGGTTCTTCGCGCCGCCGAGCAATGCCGCGGAGCTGATGGGCGTCTACGAGAAGTTCGAGGTCAAGGCGGACGATGCGACGAACATCCCGCGCTACACCTATGGCAACGAGAAGATCGGCGGCGCCGGCAACACGGCATCGGGCCTGTCGATGCTCATGGAGAGCGCGAACAAAGGCATCAAGGACGCAATAAGGCATATCGACCGCGGCGTGATCCGACGGGTCATTCAAGGCCTGTGGCTGTTCAACATGCAGTACAGCGACGACCAGAGCATCAAGGGCGACTGCAAAGCCGTTCCCCGCGGTTCCAGCGCCATGCTGCAGCGCGAACAGACACAGGTCGCACGACAGCAGTTCCTGGGTATGACGGCGAACGAGACCGACATGGGGATCATCGGCGTGCCTGGCCGGGCGCGGTTGCTGCGCGCGCTCGCTGAGCAGCTCGACATGCCTGACCTGGTGCCGGATGACCGGGAGATCGAGGCCAGGATGGCGCAGCAGAACCAGGCGCAGCAGGCCGCCCAGAAGGCGGAACAGCAGAATCAGCAAATCGAGGCTCAGGAGAAGCAGGCCGACGCGGCGAAAGCTCAGGCGGAGGCCGAGCAGACCCAGGCAGAAACCCAACACGATCAGGCGATGGCCCCGCTGGAGCAGCGGCGGCTACTCGCTGAGATCCTCAAGCTCGTAAGCGAGGCGAAGGAGCATGGACATCAGCAAACAGGAGTGGAAGGCGCTGGCCCGATTGCGCCAGAGCGACGAGGGCAAGGTCTTGGTGGGGCTTCTCCAGCGCCAGCGGGAGCAGGCCCGGGACGCGCTGGAAATGTCTCAAGCAGAGCATTTCAACCACCAGCAGGGGCGGGCGTCAGCGCTTCGGGACTGGCTTGATATTCTGGACCGGGCGCCAGAGTGCGCTCGGGACTGATCGCAGTCGCCGGCGGATGGCCGCCGGCCTCACGCCTGAGCCGTTTCAGCGAGACGGCTCACGCGTGGGCAGCTCGACCGCGCAGGCCATCGCGGCCGAACACTGACCCCAAACCGTGAACACCGGCGATGCCGGCTCACCGAAGGAACCGAAGATGTCTCTACCCCATCGCGTCCAGGAACAAGCCGATGCCGCTGCACGGCATTTCCAGCAGCTCGGAAACTCCGAGGCAGCCGACGACCAGGCCAACGTCGCGCCCCCGGCTTCCGAACACTCGCAGGAAACCGACGACGGCCAGCACTCCCAGGACGACACGCCGCCCACTGACCAGCGTCAGGCGGAACACCAGCCCCAGGCCGACAGCGAGCAGGGCGCCGCCTATTGGCGTCACCGCTTCAATGTCAGCGAGGGCCGGCTCCGTACCGCGACCGATGAGAATCGTACGCTGAAAGAGACGCTGCGCCAGCGCGACGAGCGGATCGCCCAGATGGAGCAGTCCGGTGGCCACGCGAACGGCAATCTAACGGCCGGCGAAGTGACCAAACTGGATCAGCTCAAGGAGGAATACGGCTCCGACCTGGTCGACGCGTTGAACTCACTCATCGAGCACAAGCTGCCGAAGGCGAGCCCCAGCGACGAGCGTGTCGAGAAAATCGAGCAGCGCCTGCAGCAGGAAGACCAGGCGCGCAACGACGATCTCGAAGCGCAATTCTGGGAGCGCCTCTCTCAGCGTGTGCCGCGCCTGAGCGAGATCAACAAAGACCCGGGGTTCCTGCAGTGGCTCGGCGACGTCGACCGCTTCTCTGGCGTCATGCGCCAGCAGTTGCTGACCGACGCCCAGCAGCAGCTCGACGCGGACCGGGTAGCGGACATCTTCGACGCTTACTCCAGCGGCACGCAGTCCTCAACCCACAGTGACGGGGCCTCATCCGGCAAGCGGGAGATTCCCGAAGACCAGGTGCAGCCCCGTCAGACCCGCAGCACCCAGACGCCGGCGGCCGAAAAGGTCTGGACTCGGGAGGAAATCTCCCAGTTCTACCGTGATCGTCAGCAAGGCCGGTACTCGAAAGAAGAGGGCGAGCGTGTCGAAGCCGACATCTTTGCCGCACAGCAGCAAGGCCGCGTCCACTAAGCGAGCGCGGTAGTCACGCCGTGACGGCGTCACTCAAGGAATAGACACATGGCAGGTCCGACTCGCGCCGCGACGCACCCTGACTATAGCTCCGGCTCCAGCGCCGGATTCATCCCCGAAATCTGGTCGGGCAAGATGATCGAGAAGCTGTACGCACGCACGTGCTACGGCGAGATCGCCAATACCGACTACGAGGGCGAGATTCGCCAGAAGGGCGACACCGTCCAGATCCGCACCACACCCGGCATCACCATCCGCGACTACCAGGTCGGCGGCGGCCTCACGTACGAGAAGCCGACCAGCGACAAGGTGGAGCTCCAGATCGATCAGGCCAAGTACTTCGCCTTCGAGGTCAACGACGTCGATGCGTATCAGTCGGACATCAAGCTGATGGACGACTGGTCCGATGATGCCGGACAGCAGATGAAGATCGAGATCGACACCGCGCTGCTGGGCAAGCACTACGCCGATGCCGCCCCCGAGAACGCTGGCAACCAGGCCGGTGCCAAGTCCGGCGGGTACCAGCTTGGCGAAGCCGGCGCGCCGGTGCTGATCGACCGCAACAACATCCTGGATGTGCTGGTCGATTGCGGCTCCGTCCTGGACGAGCAGAACGTACCGGACGAGAACCGTTACCTGATCCTGCCGGCCTGGCTGAACGGGATGCTCAAAAAGTCCGACCTGCGCGACGCATCGGTCATGGGCGACAGCACGTCGGTGTTCCGCAACGGCAAGGTCGGCATGCTCGACCGCTTCACCGTCTACATCTCCAACAACCTGTCGATCGTCGATGACGCCGGGGCCAGCAAAAAGGCCACGAACGTCTTCTTCGGTCACAAGAAGGGTCTCACCTTCGCTTCGCAGATGACCGAGATGGAGACGCTCCCGAACCCGAGTGACTTCGGGAAGCTGGTGCGCGGCCTGAACGTCTTCGGCTCCAAGGTCATCGACCAAGATGCCGTCGGCCATCTCTACGCCGCTCGCGCGTGACCGTCGGGGCGCCTCCGGGCGCCCCCTCTCTGCATCCATAGGAGAAGGACGCATGACCGAACTGACCAAAGACCAACTGGTCGAGCAGCTCGAAGTCGCGGAGTCCAAGGAGGCACTCGAAGCCTTGGGCAAGAAGCATCTCGGCGTCGACGTCGACAAGCGTCGCGGTATCGAGAGCATTCGGGCCGACCTTGTCGAGGCTGCCGATACGTCTTCCAATAGCGACGCCGGCGAAGATGCCGACAGCGTTGGGGACGAGGCAGGCCAGGGCGAAGGGAGCGGCGAGCAGAGCGCGGAAACGTCCGACGCCCAAGCGGACAGCTCGCCGACACCGACCGACGACGCACCGGTTACTGGCGGCCCCACAGACGAGCACGTGCCGACCGCCGAGCAGCTCCCGCGAAAGCCCAAGGTCAACCCGGCAACGCAGGGTGCCGAGGCTGGCGCTGTGGCTGGCAGCGGCAGCGAGCGCCGCAACCGCATGCTGGAGAACACCCAGAACGGACGGCGACTCGTCTGGACGGCAGCGCTCGCCAATCTGCCGCACATGCGTGAGGTCTGATGCATGGCCGTCACCACCGTCGGGACCGTGATCAACAACACCAAGCTCGTGCTGCAGGAAGTTACGGCCGCCGGCACGCGCTGGGCTAACGAAGAGCTGATCGGCTGGCTCAACGAGGGCTACCAGGCGGTCACCCAGGTGAAGCCGGATGCATCGAGCGTCAACGCGACGCTCAAACTCAAAGAAGGCACTCGGCAGGAGATTCCGGCTGATGGTCTCCGGCTGATTGACGTGGTGCGCAATACCACGGCATCAAGCCTGATGATGGGGATCATGATCACGACTCGACGTGCGCTCGATACCACCCGGCGGAGCTGGCACGCGGACCCGAAGAGCGTCGATATCGAGCAGTACGTGTTCGATGATCAGGATCCGACGCACTTCTATGTCTATCCGCCGGCAGCGAATGGCGCCGAGGTGGAGCTGATCTACTCCGCGGTGCCGAAGCCACATGACGTCGGCAAAGGGCTGCAGGGCCTCGCCAGCGAGCCGATTCGGCTGCCGGACAGCTACGCACCGTGCTTGACCGACTACATCCTGTTCCGCGCCTACAGCAAGGACGCTGAGCACGCCGCCAACCTCAATCGCGCCCAGATGCATCTACAGGCGGTATCGACCGCGCTGGGACAGAAGGTCGAGATCGACCGGGCGTTGTCGCCCAACGCGCCTGACGGCTCTTCGAACCCGCCGCGGAGCCGCGCATGAATCTCGTCGAGATGACGCAAATGGTGAGTGTCGATGTGCCTACAGCGCCGCTGATGACGGTGCGCGATGCGCTTGCATGGGCTGCGCGGGCGTTCTGCACCGATGCGGATGCTTGGGTGGTTGAGGGCCAGCCTGTCGTCGTTGCTGCCAATACCGACTACCCGGAGGTGTTGTCTGACGAGGGGGAGCCGCTGCGCATCCTCAGCCTCGCTCTGGAGGGGGGCGAGCGACGGCAGGGAGAGGGGTTCTCCCAGGTCTCGGCGACCTCGATTCACTTCGACCGGCGGCCTAGCGAGTCTGTTCTATACGGCAGCCTGGCTTGTCGGCCGACAGTGGGTGAAATGCCGCCTGCAGTGGTATGCGACCGATGGGGCGAGGCGTTCTGCGACGGTGCCCGCTACCGGCTGCTCGTCATGCCCCAGCCATGGCGCGACCCAGATATGGCTCGCCACTACCGTGACAATTTCGAGCGCGCCAAGGCCAGCGCCCGGCAGCTCTCTAGCCTTGGGCATGGAATTGGCGGTGCATGCGTAAAGATGCGCCGCTTCATTTGAAAAACCAGCAACTTACCGTGAGGTAACGCACCATGTCGTCATTCAGTGACTATCTCGAAGAAGGCATCCTCGGCCATACCCTGCGCGGCGCCGCGCTGGCCGTGCCGTCGACGATCTATATCGCGCTGTTCACCAGCGATCCCACCGACAGCAACACCGGCAACGAAGTGTCGGACTCCGGCTATCTGCGCCAGGATGCTGCCAAGGGCGGCAGCATCGAGTCGGGCTGGACAGCGCCCACCGCGAGTGGCGACGGCACCATGTCGAGCAATGCGAAGCTGGTGCAGTTTCCGCCGGTGGCCGACGGCCAGGTCACCGTGTCGCATTACGGAATCTACGACGCTCAGTCGGGCGGCAACCTGCTCTATCACGCGCCGTTCACCGTCGCCAAGACGCTGCAGATCAATGACGTGCTGTCGATCGATGTCGGCGGTATCCAGGTCGTGCTGCGCTAAACGCCTACGATGACGACCGCCGTTCTGCTTAACAACGTCGCGATCAACGCCTCGCGGCGCTACACGCACGGTGAGGGTGTGCCGGTGGCCGCGCGTGCTACCGCTGTCGGCAGCGCCACGCGGGTGGTGAGGGCGATCGGTAGGGCGTCAGCTGATGCATCGGCCCAGGGTGATTGCCGCCTTGTTGCCGGCATGTCCGGTGTCGCCATGGCAACCTGCCTGGCCCAACCGGCCGACGGGTGGCGGATCAGCAGCGCCGGCACGCACCCTATTGCGGCGTCCGCCACAGCCGGTGGGTCGGCTGTGAGGCTTGTGCCGGCCAAAGGGATGGCCGTGGCCCGGGCGGGCTCGGCGGCCGTATCGACCCGCTACGCCAGGCTACGCGGCGACAGCATTCCCGCAGGTGATGGTGCGCTCAACGGCGCCATGCTCAACGGCGCCCCATCGTATGACACCCGGGCGGTGGCCACTGCTGGCATCAATCTCGAACCGCAGGTGCTCGCCACCCGGCTCATAGAGCCTAGTGCGCTGGCCATTATCGGCACGGCCACTCTTACTCCCCTGGCTTACGACCTTACCCGCTGGATGCGCGCCCGCCCGATGCGGGCCCTAGGCCTGTCGTTTGCCGACGAAGCCAGAATCCGGCGTCTCCACGTTCACCAAGTCAGTGCTGGCGGCTCGGCAATCGCCCGCGCCTTCACGCGTGCTGTGCCCAACGCCATCCTCGGCTACGGGTTCACGCGTGCCTATGCCATTGGCTCGATCGATCCCAGCGCCATCATCGTGGCGCGGGCATCGAGACCGGATCGAGCCATTGGGCAGGCTGTGTCCGGCATCAACGCCACGACCCATCACGATACTGGTGGCATGGCCGTCGGTCGTGCGGAGAGTTTCGGGGTGTGCGACGTCATCCGTGACGACGTTCGCTATGCCTATGCCGTTGGTAGCGCACGAGCGCGAGCCGTCGCTTCTGGGGGGGCGGTGCGCTGGGCAGTGGCCGTACCCATCACACGCCCGACCTATACCGAGTGCCGCATCGACGGAGTCCTGATCGCTCGAGATTTTGGGGGCAGAGCAGTGGCCACGGCAGTCGCGACCGGTGCGCTTGGCACTACTACCCATTGGGTGGCCGCCCGAATGTCCTTCCCGGCCGCGGCAAGGGTTTCCGCGTTTGAACCGACGGTCATGCGGCGCTTTGAAAGTGTTGCTGAGGCACTGGCTGTCAGCGCAGGTAACGGCATCCGCTGGACTGCGCAGCTCGCGTCAGGCAGTGCGAGTGCTGTTGCCAAGATGGTGCCAGCCATCGCCCGAGTCATCACCGATGGGCGGGGTGCCGCTGCCGCCACCGCGGATGCCGCCGCTCGGCCGGTACGTTATGCCTACGCCCGTGGCAGCTCGATCAGCGTTGGCGGCGTCACCCTGCGCGCCGAGATCAATGTGGCGCGCTGGATGGTGGGCGCCGATGCGACGGCTGATGCTCAGTCCATAGGAGCGCCGCGACAGGAACACAGTGCCGTTGCCACCCCAGTCGACGCTGGCGCCATGGCGACCGGCGACGCCGCGATCGTGACCGTTCGCGCCACACCTCAGCATGCTCTGTCACAGGCAGATATCCGACCACTGGTGCCACGCAACGTCGTCATCCGCGCCGAAGGGCACGCTTCAGCGGATGCCGTCACAACGGCCGCGGCTCGTCGGTTGCACTACGTCGACACATGGGCGCTGCAGCAGGTCGGGGAGGGGCCGCTGGGCAGCATGATGCTCAACGGCGGCGGCCTCAGTTGGCGGGGCGCTTCGGTGGCCACTACGCGTGTCGTTATCGACCGCACCACTTTCAAGATCAATGCCGCCCGCGCGGCCAACAGTCGTCGCACGCTTCGACTGACCGCGGATCAGCGGCTACTGACCGTGCCCTACACCAGCCGAGAGTACCGCGTCGCATGAAGAGCTTCAGAAAACAGCCCCGCGACCACCTGGATTACGACGTCATCCTCACCGACTGGCTTGAGCCCGAAGACGAGATTACCGGGGTGGAGATCGAAACACCGGCGGGTATTGCGGTCACGCAGCGGAGCGTCGAGCCCGACCGGATCAAGGTCTGGGTCGCCGGGGGTGCCAGTGGCCAGTCGTACAAGCTCACGCTGCTGATCTACACGCGGAGCCGCATCAAGGAAGTCGAACTACTCATCATCGTGGTGGAGATGTAAACCATGCCCCAGCTATTCCTCAACAATGCCCGTGCGGTGCTGGCGAAGTCGATCTCCGCCGGCGAGACCGTTATCCGCGTGCGCGACCCCGATAACCTGCCCAGCGCACTGGCCGACGGCGACTATTTTCTCCTGACGCTGTTCAGCGATACCACGCGCTACGGCGAGAACATCGAGGTGGTGCGCGTGACAGCCGTGACCAGCGGCCAGTCGGGCGAGCTCAACCTGACAGTCGAGCGCGGCTTCGAGTTTCCCGAGCGCATCCATACAGCTGGCGAGCGGGTCGAAGCGCGCCTCACCGCGCAGTCACTTCGCGATCTTTTGAGCGACGCCATCGCTCACGCCGATAGCGGTCTGGCGCGAAAGCTGAACGCTACCGAGTTCAATCCGGCAGAGCTGCTGGCGATGCTGCTGACGGTCGACAGCGATGATTCAGGGCTCAATGCCAGCACCTTGCAGGGTGTCGATCTCGCCGGGCTGCGTGGCGAGATAAAAAATGCGGTGGCTGGGGTGGTCGATTCCTCCCCCGGCCAGTTGGACACGCTCAAGGAGCTCGCCAGCGCACTGAACAACGATGCTGACTTTGCCGCAACGGTGAGTGCTCAGATCGCCAAGAAGCTGGACTCGGGTGCGTACACGGCAGAGGACGTGCTCGCCAAGCTGCTGACGGTAGATGGAGCCGGGTCGGGCGTGGATGCGGATACTGTGCGCGGTCAGGAGATGGGCACGGCGGCGACACGGAATGTGGGGACGGCAGCTAGTGAACTGATGGAGGTCGGGGCTTTTGGCATTGGCTCTGCAGGGTCTCAAATCATCACAAATCCGGCTAATCTGCCTGAATATGGCACGTTCTTTCAATTCAATGGCGCGAATACAGAAGGCCTGCCAGGGTCGTCCAACTACTATGGTGGTATTGCTCTAACCCGTAAGTCAGGCTCGCTGATTAACGCGGTGTGGATTGTTCCAGATAGTACGGCGCTATACACGCTGCGGAAAACCGCTGACGGCGGTATTGAAGCGCTTACCTTCGTCAATAACAAAAATATGGTCGGCTCTGTCGGCGCAGGTCTACCAGGCGTCATCGAGAGCGGCGAGAACAGCAACGGTCGTTACATCAAGTACGCTGATGGTTCGCTGGTGATGACGTTCGAGGCGATGGCAGTTAGGTCGTCGTCCTCAGAGCGCTATTTGCAGTTTCGCTGGACATATCCGTACGCGGTGATTAACCCGCGGCCGTTCGCAACAATGGAATATGCCAACAGCAATGTCCCGGGTGGTTCCGATAAAAAGATATACCCCTCGTATGACAAAGATGGCGTTCAGGTGGCATTGATAAGCAAATCTAGTAATCAGTATGTCTTTGTGGATGTGTTCAAGACAGACATTTCTGCACCTTTTTTTGAAGAAAACGCGGCAGCCTATGTGCTCCTGCAAGCTACAGGGAGGTGGAAGTAAAGAGCCATGAAGCTGATCATACTACCCCAGCGAAGCGACAATACCGCTCAATACCGGGCAGCCGGGCCGGTGTTGACTGTTACCATCGGCGAGCATACCGACACCTTCGATTTCACCGACGCCCCCGATGGCGAATTCGACGGCTTCGCCAGCGATGTGCTGCCGGTTTGCCCGATCCTACGCGCTGAGAAATCCGGCGGCGAAGTCACAGTGTGGGCGCTGGGCTGGTACGGCCCGCGCCCGGAACGCGAGATGCAGCACACGCCGGTAATGGACGATGCCGGAGAGGTCATCGACTACCGTCCCGAAACCGAAGCTGACTTCGAAGCGCGACTCGCCGACTGGGAGGCGCTGACCCAAGAGAGGGAGATCAAGATCTGATGGGTACGTTCAAGACCACACCGGCCCCGACCGCCGCCGAAGTCGCTGCAGCCCAAGCTGAGCGAGAGCGCTCGGCGTTTAAGGCTGGGCGTTCGGAGAAAGTGGAGCGCATCCAGGTCACCACGTCGGCCGGGCATACCTTCGACGGCGACGAGGTGAGCCAGAACCGGATGGCGCGTGCTGTTGCCGGGCTGGATGACGGCGAAGCCATGCCGTGGGTGCTGGCGGACAATACCGTGATTCAGGCCAGCCGTGCGGAGCTTCGCGAGGCAATGCGCCTGGCCGGCGAGGCGCAGGCCGCGGTCTGGGTCGAAAGCGGGGCGCGCTAGGCCATGCTGATCAGTCACACCGGGCCCTTTCAGGGTGAGACGCCGCTGATCGACCCGCGCATCTCTCAGGCGGCCGCGGTCTCCCGTAACGCCTACCGGCGGCATGGCACGCTGAAGGCCGAGCGAGGACCAGCGCCGTCCGGCGATCTGAATGGCGTCTCCCGCCCTGGCAACCTCTACCGCTACGACGCCGGCAATGATGGCGCGGGGTTCTGGTTCACGTGGGATCGCGGCAAGGATGTCGACGCGGTGCGCTCGCCGATCGCCAATGACGCGCACTCCCGCGTCTACTGGACCGGTGACGGGGCGCCGAAAATGGGCGGCATCGACATACTGACCCGCGGCGCTGGTCCATACCCCTCGGCCAGCTACCAGCTTGGCGTGCCGGCGCCGGAGGGCGCGCCGAGCGCCGCCCAGCCAGACGACCGAGTTCGGCCCGATGACGAGGCGATAGACTGGCCGCCGCTGACCGCGGTCGACACTGTCTACGTCGTGACCTGCATCACCAACTACGGCGAGGAGAGTGCGCCCAGCACGGCGTCGCAGATGGTGACGCGCTGGGATGCGGCCGATGACCTGCCAGAGGGGGGCGACGTGATCGTAACGCTGCCCGATACGCCGTCGTCGAACAACAACATCACGGCGATGCGGCTCTACCGGTCCGAGTCCGGCAACGAGTACCAGTACGTCGCTGACGTGCCGGTCGGCACCAAGACCTATCGCGATGCGGTGCGTTCTGAGGAGCTGGGGCTGGTTCTGCCCAGCACCGAATGGGACATGCCGGCACCCGAGATGCGCGGCCTGACCGACATGGGCAATGGCATGCTCGCCGGCTTCTACGGCAACACCGTCGGCTTCTGCGTACCGTACCGGCCCCACGCCTGGCCGGCGGCCTACGAGCTGGCGTTCAGCGACCCCGTGGTGGCCATCGCCACTATCCCGGGCGGCCTGGTGGTGCTGACCACTGGGCAGCCGTCACTGGTGACTGGCACCGACCCGGCGGCCATGGCCCAACAGCGGCTCGACGTGCAGCAGTCCTGCGTCGCCAAGGCCTCGGTCGTCAGCATGGGAGGATATGCGCTGTACGCCTCGCCTGACGGTATCGTCGCCGCCGGGGGAAGCGAGGCCAAGCTGGTCACTGGCAACGTCTTCTCGCGCGAGCAGTGGGCGGCCCTCAACCCGGCGACCATGCACTGCTACCGGTTCGATGGCCGCTACTACGCCTTCCACGACGAGGGCTGCATCGCGTTCGCGCCCGGCGATGGCATCGACAGCTTCGATGTCCAGGCCGAGGCCGGCTACTACGACGACCAGCGTGACGTCTTCTACCTGATCCAGGACGACAGGCTGGTGGCATGGGGTGAGGGTGAACGGCTGGCACTGCGGTGGCGCTCGCCGATCACCCAGGTGGCACCCGGCGCCGGCGGTTTCAGTTGCGCCAAGGTCATCGCTGCCGAGTACCCGGTCATGATGCGGCTGTTCGCCGACGGCCAGTCGGTGCTCGAGACGCAAATCGAGAGCGCCAGCATGGTCCGCCTGCCCGCCGGCTTCGCGCTGTGCCGCGAGTGGCAGACCGAACTCGAGACCACCGGCGAGATCTACGCCGCGCACCTCGCAACGAGCGCCAGCGAGCTTCCCTGAATCCCGACTGCCTACCGTGAGGTACGCATGGCAACTAGTACCCGGCGGCGCACGCTGCCCAACGTCGATGCCGGCGTTGACCCCAAGTCGCGGGCGTTCCTGCAGGCGCTCAAGGAGATCGTCGAGGTCGGCGAGGGCTCGCGCGGCAATAAGCTCGATCGCAAGCTGACTCTGCGCGACCTCTACGACACCGGCATCCTGAAGTTTCGAGGTCCCGGTGGCACGGGCAGCCTGGTTCCCGGCGACGCGATCCCGACACCCGTTGTCGAGGATATGGCGACACCGCCGCGCCCGACCGGGTTCGCGGCCGTGGGCAGCTTCGGCCTGATCTTCCTGACCTGGGACGTGCCGCAGACGCTCTACGGCAATCATGCACTGACCACGATCTACCGCAGCGAGGTCGACAACTTCGCCAACGCGATCGTTGTCGGCCGCGATTCCGGCATGGTCTATAGCGACTATCTGCGGGACGTCGGTGACCCGGAGAAGGGCGGCGGCTTCTACTACTGGGTCACCTTCACATCGACCGCAGGTGTGGAGGGCCCGCCCAACAGCGGCGATGGTACCTACGCCGAGCTGATCCCCGACACCGACTACATGCTGCGATCGATCACCGGGAAGATCAACGAGAGCGTGCTGGCCAAGACGCTGAGCCAGCGCATCGACCTGATCGACGGTATCGGCACCGGCAGCGTGAACGCCCGCCTGCAGGCCACGGAGAAGACGCTGACGCAGGCCGATCAGGCGTTGTCGCAGAGAATCACGGACGCCCAGGCCTCGCTGGGCAAAGACGTCGCGGCGGTGCGCCAGGACATGACCGCAGACGTGAAGCGCATCGACGGAAAGCTCGTTGAGCTCGGCGCGCGCTGGACCGTGCAGGTGCAAGCGAACGGCCTGGTGGGCGGCTTCGGCGTCTTCAACGATGGCCGGACTGTCACGGCAGGGTTCGATGCCGACCGGTTCTACGTCGGGCGCACCAACCAGAACAAGGTCCGCCCCTTCATCGTCGACGGCGACGAGACGTGGATCAATCACGCCCGCATCAAGCAGGGCTCGATCCAGGAAGGGCAGCTTGGGCCAATCACCATCGGCAAGCTGACCGACAAGTCGGGCAAGCCGATCACGACGCTGGGCGGCCTGCTGCGCGCCGACAGCATCGACGTCGACTCGCTGCGCATCAACTTTGCCCAGGTGCTCGGCGACATGAAGTCGGCCAAGACAGGCCAGAACGGGCGCCCGGCCTGGGCGCTGTATCGCAACGGTGAGATGGAGATGAACTCCACCGGCCAGGGCGGCCGGCTTGAGCAGCGCGGTGACCGCATCTCCGTCTACGACGAGAGCGGCACGCTGCGCGTCAGGATCGGCCGCCTATGAGCTTCGGGATTCGCACCTGGGCGCCGGGCGGCGAGCTGGGGTTCGAGCTGACCACCCGGCTGACGAAGCTGATCCTGCAGCGCGACGTCGAGTCGTGGCACAGCGGCAGCATCGCGCTGAATGTGCCGCAGAACATGGAGTTCACCGCGCAGGCGATCCCGCTCGACAGCGATCAGTACATGCGCCATGTCGGCCACCGCCTGACCTACGACAGTCGGGCCAAGGTTCTCAGCTGGGAGCCGGGGCTGACGCAGGCCGATCTGGACTACGTGAACGGCCTGGCCGACTGGGCGCGGCCGATGCGCAGTGCCAGCCGTATCGTGGTGTTCGCCTATGTGCCGGAGTGACGCATGAGCTGGGGCGCACTGGTCAACGGCATCAACGGCCGGCTGCCGATCGATGACGACTTCGACAACCTGGTGTACCGCGGGAGTGGCGCCCGGCGCGTTGGCGAGGGCATCCATGACATCCAGATCGAGCCGCGCGGGGTGCCGTCGCTGGTGGTGGCTGCGCGCCACCCCGGGCTCGATGTGGCCCTGCTCAGCTATCTGTCCGACGGCCAGGGGACCACCGGTGTGCGGGTCTACGTGCGAGGCGCGGGCACGCTGTACTGGCGCACCTACCAGCCTGCCACGCCGATCAGCGGTGGCTGGGGCGTCGAGATCCGCAACGCCGGCGGCCAACAGGTGTTCCACTCCGACCACCGCTATGCCGATGTGCGCGACTCGCGCAGCGAGCTCGGCGGCACCGGATACCTTGCCGGTGGGCACTATTACGTGTTCAACGCGCCGGCGGTCCCCGCGTTCGAGTACACAACCCAGGTCACCGCGACCACCCAGGCTGATCGACGCTACCAGCAAACAGGCACCCGCAAGGTGCGTCGCACTCGCCGGGAGTATCAGTGTTGGTACGAGTACCAGTATGTCCCGGGCAGTGGTTACCAGCGGGTGAGGACTTGTGACTGGGTCACCGTCGAGTACTTCGAAGATCAGCCGATCCGTGATTGGGTCATCGTCGGCTGGTGGACCTATACGACCCGCGCCGTGCTCTGCCGCAAGACGCTGGCCATGACGCATCACAGCACCACCGACTACCTCAGTCGCTACTCGCACAGGCTGAGCGATTGGGCGGTGTGCTTCGAAGAGACGTTGTCGCAATACACCCGATCATCCCAGCCGTTCGGGCCGCAGCAATTTCCACCCGACTACATGAGCGCGCTGGGGAGGGTCACGAATGGGACCGTGGCGTCTGGCCGTATCGAGGGCCATAACAACCGGCTGATCCTGGTCGAGTGATCAGCGACACATCGCTGCGCTGATACACTCGTCGCAATGGCACATCGTGAGGATGCCCATGAACACTACCGAACAGCAGTTCCTTCAGAACGTCCTGCGCAACGTCCAGCCCGCCGTCGCTTTCTGCGAGGCGCTGGGCCGTATCTCTCAGACGCTCGACGACATCGTGGATGGTGACACCCGCGTCAGTGCTGGCGACGTCATCCGCAGCTACTGGGAAGCTTTGATCGAGCTACCCGAGAACCCTTTCTATCGCCAGAACGAGACCTATCTGCGCCCGCTGCTGGCCAGTGCGCTGCAAGACTGGACGGATAGCACCGTGCTGGAGCGGACCGGCCAGCAGCACGATGCCACGCTGGCGTTCGTCATGCGCGACCAGCTCGCCGGCGTCGTGGTCCAGTGCGCGCGCCTCGTCGGCGGCTACGACTGGATGCGCGAGGTCGGCCCGGTGATCCGGCAATACTTCCACGACGAGCGGCTCCACGGCTACCTGTCTGGGCTTGGCCTGGCCGATGCCGAGACTGACGGCAGCGACCCCAGCGAGCCCGCCACAGTCGCTTGCCAGGAGTCCAACCAATGAGCGTGGGCGGCGGCAAGAGCGACACCAGCGTCAAGGACACCCCCGAGCAGCGGGCCCTCGCCCAGGTCGCGGCAGAGAAGTGGAACTACGCCCAGCAGAACCTGGCGCCGCTCGAGGATAGCTACATGGATGCGGTCGGCGAGATGACCTCCGACAGCAAGATGGGCTACATCCGCGGGCAGGCCAACCAGGGGCAGATGCAGGCGCTGTCCGAGACGACCGCTCAGGCAGACCGGGCGCTGACCCAGGGCGGCATCGATCCCAGCAGCGGGCGTTACGGCGCTGCTGTGTCTGGCCTTTCGCTCGATGCTGCCCATGCCGGCGGTGAAACGGCCGGCCGCGGGCAGTTCTCGCAGGAGAGCGAGCAGCTCACCGGGCTCTCGAACATCCTGGCCATGGGCCAGGGGCAATCCACCCAGGCCCAGGCTGGCCTTTCCGGCGTCGCCAGTCAGGCCGCGGCGGATGCGCGAAGCGATGCCGCGACGAGCTACAACCGCGGCTCGGCGAATCTCCAACTTCTCGGCACTGCCGCGGGCATGGCTGGCAGCTCCTATCTGCCTTCCGCGGGCCAGGGGCTCGCCATGGGCGGAACAGCACAGCCCGATTACGCGCCAGGCCAAGGCCTGAAGCTCTACTGAGGTGACCCATGGTGACACGCACACAGAACAGCCTCGGGCTCTCGATGCCCAGCACCGAGCAGTCGTCTGGCATGCAGCTTGTGGACGCCGGCCAGGCCTTCGCGGGCGATCAGGGCGCCTCGAAGCTATTCGGCCAGCTCTCGCGGGCGCAGTGGGAGGACTACCGTGCCCGCTTTCTGCCGTACGTCGAGACGCTGGGCGATTACGCCACCGACTCCGCTGTGCCGGGCAACGCCGCCCAGCAGGCTGCTGACTCGATGACCAACGCCTACCAGAACAGCGAGAAGGCGCAGCAAATGCAGCGGCAGGGATACGGGATCGACATGACCCCGCGCCAGCAGCAGGCGAACTCGCGGCGGGCCAACATCGCGCAGACGGCGAGCACGGCGTCGGCTGCCAACCTCGCCCGGGTCTCGGCCCAAGATCGCCAGAACGCCATCCTCGGCGGCGGGCTCGGGCTCTCGAACATCCCCGATCAGGTGCTCAACCAGTAACTCGCCGGGAGGCGACACATGGCTTACGGACTACTCGGCCTGCGCGACCAGATGGAAGGCGAGGCACTTCAGGGGCTCTCCGACATCGCCGGCGATCAGCGCCGCGACAAGGCGCTCGGCGATCAGATGGAGCAGGCAGCGCGCCAGCAGAAGACCCAGATGATCGGCATGGGTGCCGGCGTCGGCGCCATGGCGGGCGCCCAATTCGGTGCGATGGGGGGCCCGGCCGGCATGGCCATCGGCGCCGGTGTCGGGCTGCTGGCCAGCGAACTTTTCTAGGAGGACGGCATGGCTGGATTGGACACGCGAGGGCTCGCCGACGGGCTGGCCCAGGGCCTCGGCCTCGGCATGCAGATCAACAACCAGGAGCGTCAGCAGCGCTACGACGAAGCCCGCACGCAGCAATATGCCCGCGGGCTGGACATGCGTGAGCAGGAGTTCGCCCAGCAGCAGAAAGCGCACCAGCTCGAGCAGGACAAGATGATCGCGCAGAGCGGGTATGCGCGGCTCGCCGCCGGCCAGGACCTGGACGAGCAGCAGCTCGAAGCCTTCAAGCGCAACCCCTGGATGGCGCCGTGGCATGTCGCCAGCGACGAGGTGGGCCAGGCCATCGATCAGGCGCGCCGCGTGATGGACCCCAACGACCCGGCCGACATCAACGACGCCCAGTCCTTGCAAGCGGTCAACGCGCTGTTTGGGCCGCGCATCAACCGCGGGCACGGCGCCAAGAAGCGCATCCGCGCCATGATCCCGGGCCAGAATCCGGGCACCGTGGCGATCGACCTGGACGTCGAAGACGAGGACGGGAATCGCTACACCGCGCCCATGACGCGCAACCGCGGCAAAGCCGGCGAGGACGACGAGGTCATGCAGACCGACGTCGGCGACATCATCAACCAGGTGGCGGGATACCAGCAGCTCCGCGGCGCGCTCTCCCCGGAGGCCCGGCAGCGGGCACTGGCCTACGGCCGTCAGCTTGGTTTCCTGCCGGAGGCGGCGCGAGAGGATCGTTGGGAGACCGTGCAAGGCCCCGGCGGCAGCCTGCTGCAACGCAACACTCGCACCGGCGAGATGAGCTCGGTAGTAGGGCGCGCGCCTCAGCGCGGCGGCACCAGTGGCTATGCGCCGACGTCCTCGATGAAGGAAGCGCAGTGGCTCGTGCAGCAGGGCATCGCACCCGACATCCAGTCGGCATACGAGATGACATCGCAACCATCCCGCGACAGCAGTTACTCGCGGCGGCTGGATCAGCTCAAGTTCATGAGCAGACAGATCAGCGATCTCGATAAAGCGATCCAGGCCTCTAAAGGCGATACCGGCGTTGGGCCAGCATCACAGGAGCTTCTTAATGAACGCGCTGAGTTGGTTCGCCGTCGCGATCAACTCGCGCAAGACGCATGGAGCCCCGGCGGCGATCGCCAGCGCGGCGCGGGCGAGGCTCAATTGCCTCGCGGAACGAGCGGCCCCGCTTCGCGTGACACTGGCGCGCGCTCGACTGGCGACTTCGACGCTGACGCGTTCCTCAACGACCTCGGAATCTAGGAGTTGCCCGTGGCAGGCAAGTGGGATCAGGTCGCCCAGAGCGAGAAATTTCAGGCGCTGGACGCGACCCAGCGGCAAGCGGTGCGGGGTGCTTTCTTCGATCGTGAGATCCGCCCCAACGCGCCAGCCGCGCTGCTGGCGGAGGTGCAAAGCGCGTTCTTCACTCGCACAGAGCGCGACGTCTTCGGACAGCAGGAGAATGCCTCTGAGGGTGTCGGCGTCATGGATTACGTCAATGAGTTCGGCGCCGGGCTCGAGGAGGGCACCGGGGCAGTCTTGCAGGGCGCAGGGGAGCTGCTCGACCAAGGTGGCCAATGGGTCGATCGAGGGCTGCGCTCTATCGGGCTAGGTGATGCTATCGATGCTGGCGACCGGGCGCTGGGTGGTCATAGCCCAGCCTCAGCCGCACGCGGTGTCGGTGATTACTTCCAGGATGGCGGTGACGCCCTGCGTGAGCGGCAATCCGAGGCGGCGAAACAGGCGCGAGCCGACAGCACACCGCAAGGCGACATCACTGATCCGTCATCCTGGAGCCTGGGCGATGATCCCAGCGCCGCGGGCTACGGCATGCAGATTGCCAACTTGATTGGACAGTTTGCACCCCAGGCTGCCGCGCTGCTGGCGCCGGGCAGCCAGGCGCGCGGCCTCGCGATGGCCGGCGTCGGTGGGCTTCAGGGCGGGGGCGCCGCCGGCGAGGACGCTGAGCAGTACGTCATGCAGCAGAGCGATGACGACCTGTCGAAGAACTCCGGTATGTATCGCGATCTGGTGAGCCAGGGCCTGGAGCCGCAGGAGGCACGACGCCAGACGGCGGCCGCCGCTCGGGGCGCGGCATTTGCCGGCGCTGCGCCTGTCGCTGCTGGCGGCGGCGCGCTGACCCATTACATCCTGGGGCCGTTCCAAAAGGCCATCGGCGGCGGTGTCGGCCGGCGACTGGGTTATGGCCTGGCCGTCGACGCGCCGGCGGAAGGGGCGCAGGAAGCCGCCGAGACTGTCACCGGGCGCGCGGCGCAGAACCAGGCCACTGGCGGCAACCGTGACACCACGGATGGCACATTCGGCGACGTCGTGCTCGGCGCCGTGGCTGGTGGCGGGCATGCCGGTCTGGGGGCCGCCATGGGCGAGAGGCTACCAAGCCGGCGGATGCCGACACCTGATGATCTGGTGCGTGAGCGCGGACCGGAGGACATCGCTGCCGCTGAGGAGCAGCACCAGGCTGATCTGGATGCGGAGGCGCGCCAGTGGTTTGAGCGTCGCCGTGCTGACGAACGCTCCCGGGCTGAGGTGAGCGAGCAGTTCGGCGAAGAGGGCGCCGCCGTCTGGCAAAACGCCGACCACGACTTGCCCGTGCGTATCCGCGGCATCGAACCGGAGCCCGATGAGGCTGGTCGGCGCTATGCCCGAGTGGAGCGCGACGGGCAAGAGTCGTTCGTGCCCCTCGACGAGCTGCGCGCAGCCGATACCCCGCCCGGAGAAGCGCAAGCCACCGATGACACCGGCACCATCCCCAACCCTCGCGAGCGGCGGCTTGGCATCGACAACGATATCCGCGTTGCCGAGAAGGTGGGGGCCGACGAGGACGCGGCCAGGCTGCGCAATGCCAAGGCACTTTTCGTGCGCGCCATGGAGCGCGACGCCGCTGGCGACCGGGAAATGGGGTCACGTCTGCGCCAGCGCGGGCTCGACATCCATCGCGAGATTTACGGTGACCCTGAGTCGCTGATGCCGGAGCGCCCGGCGTCCTTTCCCGTGCCCTATGAGTTCGACGGAGAGCTTGAGGCGGCGGGCCGGCCGCCGGCGGCCGGGCCGGCGCCGCGGCGCGGTGAGATGCTGGACGGCACGCCAGACGAGCGCCTTTCCCAGCCCGCCGCGCGGCTTCGCCAGGGTGATCAGGAAACCGGGGAAAGCCTGATCTATGGCGACGGGCCTGTCGCGCGCCGAGGCAATGCAAATACTGGTATGGATCAGCCGTTCGCCGGTGCTCGCGCTACAGATACGGCGAGCGAAGCGCCCAAGAGCAGCTACGACCCGACCCAGGCGGCCGACACGCCCCGACACCGCCGCCGGGAGCAGACCAGTGGCCGGCGCGCGCAGGCCTATCTGGCAGACAACACGCCGGTTCCGGTCCGCTACCGCGTCATGGACCTCGACGAGCTGACGCCGTCCAACGATCCCGACGGCGCAGTGAACCCGGCATTTCCCGCTGAGCTGCAGCCGCGCGATCGCACTGGCAAGAACAGCCAGGTGCAGGTTCGCAACATCGCCGCGCGGCTCAACCCCGAGCGTCTGGCCGAGTCCATGGATGCCGGCAGCGGATCGCCGATCGTCGGCCCGGATGGCGTCGTCGAATCCGGCAATGGTCGCACCATGGCCATCGCCCAGGCCTACCGCAGTGGCAGCCCGCAGGCGCGGCGCTATCGGCAGTTCGTGCAGCAGCGCGCTCAGGATTTCGGCATCGACCCCGAGGTGGTGAACGGCATGCGCAACCCGGTGCTGGTGCGGGAGCGCACGGGGAGTATCGACCGCGCTGAATTCGCCCGACGGGCCAACGAGGCAGACGTGGCCAGCATGACCCCTTTCGAGACGGCAGTGGCGGATGCTGACCGGCTGAGTGCCGAGGACATGGCAGAGTGGACCACTGACGAGAGCGGCGACCCTTTGGCGGCATCCAATCGCGCGTTCACGCGACGCTTCGCCCAGCGCCTCGGCAACAACGAGGCCAGCCGCTATCGTGGCCGCGATGGCATGCCATCGGCAGAGCTCGGCGAGCGCATGCTGCGCGCCGTGTTCGCCAAGGGCTATGCCGACGAGCAGGGTCGACCCTCGCCCGACATGCTGGAGATGGTCACCGAGCGCCAAGGCAGTCTGCGTAACCTCACCCTGGCGCTACAATCGGCTGCGCCCGACTTCGCTGTCGCGCGCGATTACGGTGGCGAGCAAGCCGCGGCCATGATCGACACGGTCGTTGATGCCGTGCGTGTCGTGCGGCAGGCGCGCACCTCTGGGGTGGCTGTACGTGAGCTAGTTGGGCAAAACGACGCCTTTGCTCAGGCTGTGCCGCGCGATACAGCGGCGCTTGCCATGTTCATGGCCAACAACGCGCGCAGTCGCCGCGGACTGGCCGACTCGCTCGCGATGATCGCCGCTGCCACGCGGCGCCGTGCCGAGAGTCAGCGCAACGGCGCGCTCTTCGACGACCCGGTATCTAACGAGGACATCACCCATGCAGCCACGCGACAAGATCCACTTGCGACGGACGACGGACAACCCGGCGGTGGCGGAGACGCTACGAGAGGGGATCGCACAGGCTCAGGCGAGACGGCCTCAGGGCAAGAAGCTGATCGTGCCCAAGCACCTTCAGAAGAGCCGGGGTTAGACGATTCGCTGCTGTCGACCTACGACGAGCAGGAGCTGGTTGATCGTGACAGTGAGCGCACTGCACCGAGAGCAGGCGGGCGCGATGCGACCCTAGAGGAGGAACACACCCCCGCTTCTGAACGCCGAGCGGCAGAGATCGCCCAGCAGATGTCGCCAGGCGAGATCCGGGCAGAACTGGACGCCCTCACAAGTAGGCTCGACGAGCGATATAACCAGGGAATGCGGGGCGCTGGCTCAAATATCTACCTGCCTCGAACACATTTCGCGACAGATGATGAACTCGCCCGTCGTAACGACCTCATGCAGGCTTTGCCAAGCCAATCCCAGCAGCGCGCTGAAGCGCGTCAGCGGATCGAGCAGCGCGCGCGAGACAGGGCGGCATCTCGCGCGAGCACCAACGCTACGGACTCGAATGGCGCTGAATCTTCCCGCGAATCGGGTCGTGAGCGGCCATCAACGAATGCACCGATAACCTGGCAGCGACGAGGCAAGAGCCGGGTTTGGGACGGAAGTAATGGCAACCTGATCGTTGATCATGGATTCCAGGTCGGCGGTGAACGTATCCCTATGCTGATGGTGTTCAAAGACCAACAGGCTTATCAGCGAGGTGACAATTTCGCCACTGGCAACTCCGTGCGTGAAGCGAAGCAGTTGGCCCAAGATCATGCGAGCCAAGCACTTAGCGAGCCGGCCGGCTCCGATCAGAGCCGCCGGGAGAGCGACCGTGCGCAAGCCGGTATTCCCGGTCGCCGCCAACCGGACAATGAGATTCCGACAGCGAGGCGCCGAAACAAGCCGCTCGAATACACCGGCTACTCGGGGCAGTCTCGCAGCGCCAGGAGCTACACGGAAGTGGGCCAATATCGAATCGCCAAGGTCCACGATGGCCTGTATGAGGTGATCGACGCCAGTGGCCAGGCTGTTAGCCAGCTTGCCGGGCCAAATGGCGCCCTGCAGGAGGCCCAGCGGCTTATCGAGCGTGGTGGAGTCACGGACCACGGCGAGCAGATGTACGCGAAGCGCGAGAGTAGTGGTGATCGCCAAGGGTGGGAGCCCCCAAGCGTTGACCAGGTTATTGATGCGCTCGAAGGCATGCGTGACCAGCTCGGCGACATCAGCGTCATCGGCTCCACGTCAGAACTGCCGCTGGCCTCTCAGTTGCAGATGCTGCGGGATGGCGTAGACGCCGACGAGGTGCGCGGGCTGTATATCGGCGATCAGCTCTACCTCGTCGCCGGTAACAATGACTCACTGCAGCAAGCGATCCAGACCGCTGTGCACGAGGCCGTAGGCCACAAGGGTATTCGTGGAGTGCTTGGCGACGAGATCGTACCGGTGATGCGCCAGCTCTACAGGTCACTGCCTCACGACAAGCGCGGCCGTGAGGCGCTGCAGGAGGTGCTCGACACCTACACCCATCTCGATCGCAACGATCCCGATGATCAGGTAGCGATTGCAGAGGAGATGGTCGCCCACCTTCTGGAAAAAGGGTATCGCCCCAAGGTGTGGCAGCGCGCCGTGGCCAAGATTCGTGAGCTGCTGCGCCGGCTGTTCCCGGCGATGGACTGGACCTATACCGACGTTCTGGCGCTGGGCGAGCGCTCGCGCGATTTCCTACGGAGCCAGGCAACAGGCCGCGGTGACAGCGAGCAACGGTATTCGCGTCGGGGCTGGCAAGACGACTTTCCCAATGCCGTGTTGGCGCATCCTCTTCGCTGGGCGAGCCAACATCCTGATTACGAGGCGGCGAAGGCCGGCGACGACAGGGCTGCGCTGCGCCTTGCTCGCGATGCCGTCACGCCCGAGTTCGTTGAACAGGTCCGCGGCCTGATCCCCGCCGGCTCTCAACCGCGCATCGTGCCTGTGCTCGCTCAGGAAAGCGCCGGACGCAATCGGATCCCCGCGATGACTGCTGAGGTGCTGGCTAATCGCCTCGGCATCGAGACGGTCGACACCCTTGCGCAACGTGAGCGCGTTTCGCGTACCGGCGCCAATGCGATGGAGCGGTTGCAGCGGCAGCCGACGTTCGATGGCGATGTGACCGATGGCGATTATCTGCTGATCGATGACACGCTGACCCAGGGCGGCACCCTGGCACAGCTCAAGACCCACATCGAAGACCAGGGCGGCCGGGTGCTCGGTGTTGCCGCGTTGACCGGTAAGCAGTTCTCGCGGAAAATTGCCGTAGATCCCGCCACTTTGGACCAGGTCCGTGACCGATTCGGTTCCGTTGAAGACCAATGGCGTGCCGCCTTCGGCTACGGCTTCGAAGGCCTCACCCAGTCAGAAGCCCGAACGCTCCTCACGTTCGAGCGCGGACGTCTATCGCCTGACGAACTCCGAGATCGAATCCCTGCGCTCCGAGATGCAAACGTCGATGGCCTGGGCGAGGGAGCAACTGGCAGTCGATCCGGACCTGAAGCACCTCTAGACCCCTCTCTGTACAGCTTGCGCCCGCGGCGCGAGCCCACCGCCGACCAGTTCGACGATCTGGACGCCGAACAGCGCGACTTCATGGCTAAGTTCGGCTCGAAAACCGCGACTCGACGTGCCATGGACTGGTATCGCGACCTAACTCGCCGCGCCATGTTGCGCATTCGCCAGGGGATGGTCGATCAGTACGCCGCGCTCAAGGAGCTGGACGAGAAGCGCTTCGGCAAGGATGGTGCGCTCGCCGAGGACATCACCAGCTCCAGTTGGGTGCTGGCCCGCATGTCGAACGCTGCCAGCGGCGCACTGCATGCCATGCTTCACAATGGCCGCATCTATCTCGACCCCGACCAGAAAGTCATCGACATCCGCGACGACGACGCCAAGGGCCTTGGCGCCGTGCTGGGCCAGCTCGGCCGGCCAGCGGAGATCGAGCGCTTCATGATGTGGATCGCCGCCAACCGCTCGTCGAAGCTGGCGGGCGAGGGTCGGGAGTTCCTGTTCACGGAAGCGGAGATTCGTGCCGGCATGCAACTCAACGAAGGGCGGCTGGCCGACGGCAGTAGCCGGCGCGAGCGCTACCAGAAAGCCTTCGACGAGTTCCAGCAGTACCGCGACGACGTCCTGGCTATCGCCGAGCAGTCTGGCGTGATTCGTCCCGATCAGCGGGCGATGTGGCGTGATGAGTTTTATGTGCCGTTCTACCGGCTCAAGGACGACAAAGACGTCAATGTGCAGCTCTGTACCAGCGGACTCTCCCGGCAGCAGGCCTACAAGCGGCTGAAGGGCGGTACCGACAACATCAACGACCTGCTGCAGAACACGATGATGAACTTCCATCATCTGCTCGATGCCAGTCTCAAGAACCAGGCCGCGCAGCAGGCAATGACCAATGCGGAGGCCATGGGCATCGCGCATGTCGTGCCCGAGAGCGGGCGCGACACCACTAAATCGACGTTCGTGATGCAGGGCGGCAGGAAGACTTTCTACGAGATCAACGACCCGATGGTATTCAGCGCGGTCTCGGCACTCGCGCACCCGGGCATGAACAACGCCATCATGAAGATCATGCGCGGCTTCAAGCGCGTCTTCACCAACATGACCACCACCACGCCGCAGTTCATCGCCGCCAACCTGATGCGTGACACCCTGCAGGCGGTGGCCACCAATGAGGTTAGCGCCAACGTCTTCAAGAATATCTACGACGGCGCGGGCACACTGCGCGATCAGAAAAAGCGGGCCCGCATGCTGGCGGCTGGCGGCAGCTTCCACTTCGGCCACCTCTACGGCAACAACCCTGACGAGCTGCGCGCTCAGCTCACGCGCAATCTGCGCGACGCTAAGGTTGTCGGTGTCCCGGGCTCAAGGTCGTCTGTCGTTGCCGCGCCGGCGAAGCTGATCCGGGCCGGGTGGGCGAAGTGGGGCGACGTCAACAACTTCGTCGAGAACGTCAACCGCGCAGCGATCTACGATCAGAACCAGGACTATGGAAAGCTCAAGGCTGCGTTCGAAGCTCGAGACCTGATCGACTTCAGCGCCCGCGGCGCCTGGCCGGCGGTGCGCATCCTGACTGACATCGTCCCGTTCCTGAATGCCCGCATCCAAGGGCTCGACAAGATCTACCGTAGCGGCATCAAGCCCGGCGCTAACGTACTCGGTGCGGCGTTCGGGAAAGGGCAGGCCGGGGTGAGCGACAAGCAGGCCGCTGCGCGCTTCTGGTCCGTGGCGGGCGTTACCACGCTGGCCACCATTGCCCTCTACCTGAACAACCGTGACGACGAGGACTATCAGAAGCTGGAGGACTGGCAGAAGGACACCTATTGGTTCTTCAAGGTGGGCGATCAGGCGTTCTTCATTCCCAAGCCATTCGAGGTTGGGGCGATCGCTACGATGGCCGAGCGAATCACGCAGCAGTTCGTCGACGACGAAGCGACTGGCGCACTCTTTGCCCAGCGGATGGGCCATATGCTGACTGGAACGTTCGCATTCAGCCCGGTGCCGCAGATGATGCAGCCGGCGCTGGATGTCTACGCCAACCGTGATTCGTTCACCGATCGGCCGATCGAGGGGATGGGGGATCAGCGCCTTTCACCCATGCTGCGCCGGCGCGATAGCACGTCCCGGGTCGCGCGCGGCACAAGCTGGGCGCTCAACCACACCCTTGGGGCGATCGGGAATCCCGAGACCAATCCGGCGGCACTGTCGCCGCTGCAGGTCGACTATCTGATTCAGGGCTATCTGGGGCAAGTTGGCGCCTGGGCGGCTGGGTCGCTCGACGTGGCCTGGAACGTGTTTGACGGTAAGGACGAGCCCGCGAAGCGCTGGTACGAGTACCAGCCTATCCGGCGCTTCTACACCAATCTGGGCGACGAGCCGCGCTATACCCGATACGGCACCGTTTTCTATGACGGCCTTCGTGAGGCAGAGCGCGCCTATGCCGACGTCAAGGAGATGGGCGAGATGGGGCGGCTTGAGGAGGCCCGCGCCCTGGCCAGAAGCAAGGCCGACGTGCTGAAGCTACGCAAACCGCTGATGCGTGCGCAGCGCAAGCTCAACGATGTGCGCAAGCAGATCGAGGCGATTCGTCGATCTAACCTCGATGGCGAGCTGAAGCGGCAACGAATCGATCGGCTCACCGCGCTCAAGAACCGGATCCAGCAGATTCTGGGCGAGAAGATCCTTGAGCAGCGCGCCGGCAGTTGATCAGCGTTTCACCTTGGCGGCGGCAACGCCGCCAAGGAACAGTGCACCGAACAGCAGCATCGGCAGGTTTACAGCCAATGCCACCACGATCAGAAACCCGGGGATACCGATGAAGCTGATCAGCAACCAGCCCTGGACGTTCTGCCATGATGGCGGAACGACAGTCATGACTAGCAGGGCAAGCAACGGCAGGCCGAATATCAATCCGAAGGCGACATCGGGTGGCGGCATTGGCATTGTATGTGCCTCTTTGTTGTTTAGGCTAAGCCCTACTTACTCTTTTCAGCCCTTTTTTCAGCCTCTTCTAATGTGATAAGAGATGAAATATCTAGGCGCTGCTTGTACTCTTTGGCTGTCTCGATTACATCTGGGTCTCTTCTGGCGGATATGATGCCTGCCGCTATATCCGAAATGGCGCCATCAGCATATTCAGAAAACTGGTTGTTCAGGGTGCTTCCTGAAGAAAATATTTTTTGAACCCTGTAATAGAACGTATCTCCCACAAGGACTGTTTTCCCGACATACCTGGCCCCAGCGTCTGAGATGGTGACTCCGATCGAGCCGATGCAGGCATTCGGGCCTTCGAGTTTATATGCTACGCCTCTTATTACCACTCTTGCCACTGTGGGGAAAATCCCATTCATTGGCTCTTGGAATACAGGTATTCCATTGCTCTCTAGTGTAAGCCTAGCCTTCTTCTGGATCTCACTTTTGTTCGTCCAGCAATTTCCGTCGACATCATCCTCTACGTAAATTTCTGCGCTCTGTATCAGCCCCAGCGCTTTTTCTGCCGGAATGAATCTTTCTATGTCTTGAGCCAGCGCTATCGAAGGCGTGAGTAGTAATAGGGCAGCTAACTTGCGAATCATTTTTCTTTCGTTCCTTTGAATGTCTATGTGCAAATATTTATGGTGGTCTTTGTGCTTCAAATGTGGTTTGTTATAAATGGGTGCGGATCATGTCGCAGCCAGGGGGCTGGCTCCGCCTCATACACATCTTCTCAATGCATAGTGCTCGATGTCCAATGGCTGATCAGATAGATTGCTACGTGGCAATTCTCCGATCTGGATGGCTTCATGCATCACCGCGCTATACTCGCATCGTTCCTCGCCGCCGCCCTGGCGGCTTCACCAGCCGCCTCGGCGGATATCACCATCGGTAGCTGGAATCTGCTTCACTTCGGCTGGAACAACGGCAAGCGCCTGGATGCCGTTGCCGATGTGGCCAAGGGCGCGGACCTCTGGGCGCTCCAGGAAGTGATGAACGATCAAGCCATCACAAATCTGGAGCACGAGCTGGAGCGCCAGACCGGGGAGGGATGGTCGGCGATGACCTCAGACCAGGTAGGCCGCAGCTCCTACACCGAGAGCTATGCTTTCGTCTGGCGTGACAGCGCAGTCGAGTACACGCAGGGTGCTCTGAGCTATCTGGACTCGGCCGACAACTTTGCGCGAGAGCCATACCTGGCCGAGTTCCGAGACAAGGGGACCGGAGAGAAGATCGCAATCGCGACAGTCCATATCACCTATGGCGATGGCCGCTCTGACCGGACGCCTGAGATCCGAGACTTGGCGGATATCTGGACCTGGATGCATGAAGTGTATCCGGGTAGTGATCGGCTGATCACGGGGGATTTCAACATGCCTCCGACAGACGCCTCCTGGCAGCCGCTGCGCGACGCCGGCGCCCGGCCGGCAATCACGTCAGGGGCGACTACGCTGAGTGAGACGAACGGCGTTTATTCCAGCCTCTACGACAATTTCTGGTTCGACCCCGACGCGCTGCACATCGGCAGTGCAGGTATCGTAAAGTTCCCAGAGATGCTTGGTATCGACCATGTTACCGCACGCGATATCGTCTCGGACCACGCTCCGATTTTCCTGACAACGGGCAGCGCCACGGCTGGATTCGACAGCGTCACCGAGATGTCTGGTGTGTCGGAGGGCGAACACCCTTCGGAGACGTGCATCGATCTCAACACCGCGTCGGCTTCGGAGCTCGACGAGCTCCCGAATGTCGGGCCCGCCCGGGCCGCCGATATCATTGCTGGGAGGCCATGGGCCAGCGTGAGCGATCTATCTCGCGTCGATGGGCTCGGCCCGACGAGGGTGGATCAGATTGCCGACAGCGGACGAGTTTGCGACATGTAGCGGCCTATTTGCCACTTAAAACTAGCTGGCGCCGCGCTGCAACGCGGCGCTAATCATGATCCAATAAGGGGATGAATCAATCATGATTTATTTGGGCTTTGGCACGGGGTTGTATGCTTCTACCTCTTTAATGCCAAGTCTCTATCTTTCTGAATGGCATTGCTTAAAGGCGTTTCTTGGCCAAAGATGAACAGGTTGAGCCTCTCATACAAGATTTTTATTTCCCTTCTTTTTTCTTCGTATGATGTCAAATAGTGGCCGTCCAAAGGGTAGTTGGTATTATTGCTCATGATGTACTTGTTTAATACTATCAGGTTCTCTAGTAGTGCGACCATCGTTTCCAGTGAGTTTCTTTTTTTTAGTTCGTCCATGTGTATTTTTGCATGGCGCAGACCATCTATTACCCTTCTTATGGTTTTTAATTCTTTATCCTTGCAGATGTAGGGTAGCTCTAGCATTTCATATATTTCTGGCAAGCTCCTGCCTGACCCGATCTGGCTGTCGTTAACCATTATCGTTAATGGGGATTCTACTGGTTCTAAGTTTTCAAGGCAGTCAGAAAATATGCTTGCGCACTCTTTCCTACGCCATTCCAAAGATTGCTCTTTGGTGATTTTTAGTGCCACTACTGCGACGATTAATAGGCCGACGTCTGCTAGGTCCCCAAGTTTGACGCCGCTTTTAATGAGCAAGCATATTGCAAGAAATAGCAAAGCATAGGTTGAGTATTTTAAAATCTCATTTTTTTGTGGCCTGATGTGGCGGGAGTAATGATGGGATATGTGCGCGTGAATCATTGTGCGCATCTTTTTAATTAAGAATTTTGCTTTTTTGACATTTTTTGCGTGTGGCATTATGAAGGCCTAAAGGTAGGTGCTAGAGTGATTTTACTTATACTCCGTTCTTTTTTACCACTTTACGGTAGGCGTTTCCTCCCATCGCGTAGTGTACCTAGGCGACCTATGCGCGCAGCGCAGGTGCCAGGCGGCGCCGGCGCTGGGTGAGCCGATCCTGACCGTGCCACGTCCCATCCGTTGATTCAGCGCATCCATCACGTCCATCAGCTTCTCACTACGCTGGCGCTGGGCATCGCTCTGCACGCTACCCAAAAGCGATAGTTGCTCGCTACCCCGGTCGCAGATCTCCATCAGCATCACACCACCTTTCATGTAGAGGCGCCCCGGCGCGTGCAACCGCGCCAGCGTACGGATCGCGGCGGCGGCAATCACGCGGCTATCGTCGGTAGGGGTGTCCAGCTCTGCGATCATGCTGGGGTTGTGCTGGGCGAGATCCTGGCGGTGGGGGTTGGTACGCAGAAATACGAGCACGGCGCGGCAAAGCGAGCCCTGTTTTCGCAGCTTTTCGGCGCTGCGCTGGGCGTGCTGCCGTATTGCTTCGCGCAGCTCGCTCAGGTCGTTGGTGAGCCGGCCGAAGCTGCGACTGGTCATGATCCGCTCGCGGGCGAAATCCATTCCCATCATCTCGATCGCGGGTGTCTCCTGCAGCTCGAGCACGGTGCGTTCGAGTGTGACCGAGAAGCGCCGGCGAATCTCCTTGGCGTTCTGGCTGCGCAGGTCCCACGCTGTTTCGATGCCCATGGCGGTGAGCTTATCGACCAGCCGGCGGCCGACGCCCCAGACGTCGCTCAGCTCGAAGCGCTGCAGTAATCCCTTGGTCTGGGGGCTGTCTGGGTAGAGCACACAGACGCCCCCGAAGCCGGCGATCTTCTTGGCAGCGCGGTTGGCGACCTTGGCCAGCGTGCGCGTCGGCGCGACGCCGATCGACACCGGGATGCCGGTGTACTGCCTCACCTGGCGGCGCAGTTCGCGGGCGTGGTCTTCGAGCTGGCCGGGAGCGAAGCCGGAAAAATCGACCCAGCACTCGTCGATGCTGTAGGGCTCGATGCCAGCGCTGAATTCTTCGAGCACAGCCTGCACGCGCTGGCTGATGTCCCCATAGAGTTCATAGTTGCTTGAGAAGAGCGTGATTTCGCCGCGGCGGACTTGATCGCGCAGGTAGTGGGCGGGCGTGCCCATCTTCACGCCCAGGGCCTTCAGCTCATTGCTGAGGGCGATGATACAGCCGTCGTTGTTGCTCATGACACCGACGGCGCAGCCATTGAGCTCTGGCCGAAAGAGCCGCTCGCAGCTCACGTAGAACGAGTTGCAGTCGACGATGGCGATCATACGCAGAACTCGACATGCCCGGAGCGCACCACGCCCCAGATCTGAGTCTCGACGTCGTTCATGGGGATCGGGGGATAGCGATCGCCGCCGGAGCACAGCAGTTCCCACTGCCCGCGGGTGATCCACTTCTTCACCGTCAGCTCGCCCTCGACCAGGGCGACGACGATATGCCCGGGGCGGGGCGTGATCGAGCGATCGACGACTAGGAAGTCGCCTTCGTAGATGCGGTACTCCTCCATCGAATCGCCAGCCACCTGGAAGATGAACGTTGCGGCTTGGTGCTTGATGAAGCGTTCATTGAGGTCGAAGGAGCGCCCGGCGTAGTCCTCGGCAGGGCTAGCGAAACCGGCGATGCCGGCGCGGGCCAGCACCTCAGGGCAGGGGATGTCGAGACGGGGCGGGCTACTCGGCGCCTGGCCGATGAGTTGGATGCGGGACATGATTCATGGCCTTCCCTAATAAACTGTATGTGCATACAGTATTCAGAGAAAGCCCTGGAGAGGCAAATGATTCTTTGGGGATCTGGTGGGTGAAAACGGAGCGGGGCCAGGCAACAGCCCGGCTCGTGGCGATCATGAAAATATTGCATGTCTGCAGGAGAACCGGCGAGGGGGAGTGCGACTTTCGTCTAGCAACAAGCGTTTAAGCACCGGTCCGGCGCAAGCTCTATAACGGTGATCGTTATAGGCGTTATAGAAACGGCGTTTCCAAAAGGTCTCAGGCAAGAAAAAGGGCCAGCTAAGTAGCTGACCCTTAAAGAAAAAGTGGCGGAGGGACAGGGATTCGAACCCTGGAAGGGCGTTAACCCTTGCCGGTTTTCAAGACCGGTGCATTCAACCGCTCTGCCATCCCTCCGGCTTACGGCGGGAGATAGTACCAGCTCTCCCTCGGTCGTCAACAGGTTCTTTAGCTTTCAAAGGGTTATTTCACTTCCGGCGGTGCCGTTTACGCTTGTCAGGGGAACTTTGCAAGGGCATTCTGGTCCATGGGTGTAATCGACATAACCGAGGGGATACGTATGGACTACCGCACATCGCACGACGTCACCGAGCGTCGATCGAGCGTGGCCAGCACCAACAAGGTGTTACGCAACACCTACATGCTGCTGGCCATGACCCTGATGTTCTCTGCCGTGACCGCGGGCGTCGCGATGGCGCTGGGCGTCACACAGATCAACATCTTCATCTTCTTCATCGGTGCCTATGGCCTGATGTTCCTGGTGCACAAGACCGCCAACTCGTCTGCCGGCATTCTGGCGACCTTCGCGTTCACCGGGTTCATGGGCTTCACGTTGGGGCCGATCATCGATCTCTACCTGTCCATCCCCAATGGGGCGCAGCTGGTGATGACCGCGCTGGGCATGACCGCGGCCACCTTCCTGGGGCTGTCGGCGGTGGCGTTGATCACGCGCAAGGACTTCAGCTTCCTGGGCAACTTCATGGTGGCGGGTGCCATCGTGCTGGTGCTGGCGATGGTCGCGGCGCTGATCTTCAACATCCCGGGTCTGGCGCTGGCGGTGTCGGCGGGCTTCGTGCTGTTCTCGTCGGCGGCGATCTTGTTCCAGACCAGTGAGATCATTCACCGTGCGGGCGAGACCAACTACATTCTCGCCACCATCACGCTCTACGTGTCGATCTACAACCTGTTCATCAGCCTGCTGTCGATTCTGGGTGTGATGTCCGACGATTGATCCGCGCGCCGGGCAATGACCGGTACAATCGCTGAATGAAAACCCCACTTCGGTGGGGTTTTCTGCGTTTGGGGTTGAGGTTTGGTGGTGGGGGCGGCTTTGGTAAGATGCGGCTTTTCTCCTGATCGATAGGCCCTACGACGTGTTGAGCTATGCGCTGCTGGTACACGCCGCGCCCTACAGCGAGCAGGGTGCGCTCTCGGCGCTGCGTTTCGCC
This sequence comes from Salinicola sp. DM10, assembly GCF_017306975.2. NCBI lineage: Bacteria > Pseudomonadati > Pseudomonadota > Gammaproteobacteria > Oceanospirillales > Halomonadaceae > Salinicola > Salinicola sp. DM10. The sequence continues at coordinate 366,770 of NZ_JAFLEN020000001.1, read as the reverse complement.
CAGGCGGCGGTGGCTCAGGGCCACCGGGTGTCGAGCGTATTCTTCTACCGCGATGGCGTGCACAACGCCTCGACGCTGATGGCGCCGCCGCAGGACGAGGTGCACCTGGCCGAGGGCTGGCGCGCGCTGGCCCAGGAACATGGCACTGAGCTGCTAGTGTGCATTGCGGCGGGCCTGCGTCGTGGCCTGATGAACGCCGAGGAGGGCCAGCGCCACGGTCGCGAGGCGCATAACCTCGAGCCGCCGTTCGTATTGACCGGCCTGGGGCAGCTGGTCGATGCGATGCAGGCCAACGATCGCGTGATCACCTTTGCCCCCTGAGCGCCGACCGACGAGTGACTGTCACAGATTGAGTGTCCGAGATTGAGTGTCAGAGTACGTGCCATGCAAGACGATGAGGCGGCGCTGGCCGCCGCCACCCCGATAACGCCGCTCGATTTGCTGGTGATCCTGCGCCATCCGCCCCACGGCAGCAGCTGGCTGCGCGAGGGCGTCGATGTCGCGCTGGTGGCGGCGGCCTTCGGCCAGTCAGTGGGTTTGCTGTTCCAGGGTGACGGTGTCTTTGCGCTAATCGAGGGTCAGCGTGCCGGGCCACTGGGCCAGAAGGGCACCCATGCGCAGCTGGCCATGCTGGAGATGTACGATATCGAGCGGCTCTGGGTCAGCGCGAGCGCTCTGCGCGCCCGCGGGCTCACGCCGGCGGATCTCATGCTGCCGGTGCAACTGCTCGAGGCCGATGCGCTCGAACGCCTGGTCCACGCGCAGCCGCGCACGCTGCTCTTCTGAGCGAGGAGATTTCGATGATGCTGCACCTGCTCAACCGCTCGCCCCAGTTCGACGGTCTCTACTGGGACTTGAGCGAGGCGTTCGGTGCCGACGATCACCTGCTACTGATCGAAGATGCCTGCTACGCCGCACTGCCCGCTGCCGCAGCCAGCCTGGCGGCTTTCGGCGGGCGCGTCTCGGTGCTCTCGGAAGACGCCGAATCACGCGGCCTGCTGGGGCGTCTGAGTGACGATGTGGCACTGGTCGATATGGCAGGCTTCGTCGCGTTGACGGCGACCTTCCCCCATAGCTTGAGCTGGTTCTGATGACGACGACGGCACGCACGATAACGGTCGAGGGGCGCGAGATCGCGCTCGACCCCGAAGGGTATCTGGTTTCGCTTGCCGACTGGACGCCGGCGGTGGCGGAGGCACTGGCGAGTGAGGAGGGGCGCGCGTTGAGCGCCGCGCACTGGGAGGTGCTGACGGTGCTGCGCGACTTCTACCAGCGCTACGAGGCGGCGCCGGCGATGCGCCCGCTGGTCAAGGCGGTGCGCCAGGCACTGGGCGAAGAGAAGGGCAGCTCGATCTATCTGATGCGGCTTTTCCCGGAGAGCCCGGCCAAGGTCGGCGCACGTCTGGCCGGGTTGCCCAAGCCGACCAACTGCCTGTGACCCCGCATGAGCGATCGTACATGAGCGCCAAGCGATGAACTTTCTCGCCCATGCCGAGCTCGCTCGCCACGGCAGTGACGATTTCCTGCTGGGCAATCTGATCGCCGATGGCGTCAAGGGGCAGCAGCTGGCGGCGTGGCCGGCAGCGGTGGCGGCAGGTATCCGTCACCATCGCCAGGTGGATGCCGCCATCGACTGCCACCCCGAGGTGATGGCGCTGCGTGCCAGCGCCCCGGCCGCACAGCGGCGCTTCGTGGGTATTGCGCTGGATCTGGTGTGGGATCACTTCCTCGCCGCCTGCCATCCCGATCGTCAGCTGGTCATCCGCTGTTATCGCGTGCTCGGCAAGGCTCCGGCGCCGGACCGGCTGGGGCGCCTGGTACCAGCGATGATCGAGGGTGACTGGCTGGCGCGCTATGCCGATTTCGCCTTCACCTGCCGCGCGATTGCCGGTATCGGCAGCCGGCTCCGCGGCCCCAATCGGCTGGCGGAACTGACCCTCTGGCTGGATGACGAGTATCCAAGGCTCGAGGCGGCATTTGCGCGATTGTGGCCGGAGATGCAGGCGCGCTTTGCCGGCTGATCGGTGATGTGAGCCGGGAGCTGCCATCGCTGAATCGGTCGTCAACGTAAGCTAGCGCCGGCGAGCCCAGCGGCTCGCCGGCTGTCTTCAAACGGCTTCTGTTTCTGCGCCTGGGTCAGGCTTCGAGCCAGAGGCATTCGACCCGATCGCCGGGAGAGATGTCGCTGTGCGGCGGAATCACCGCGAAGGCGTTGGTGGCCGCGCAGGAGGTGAGCACGGCGGAGCTCTGTTCCGGATAGGCCCGCGCCACGATGCGCTCGCCCTCGAATGCCAGGGTGGCGCGCAGATAGTGGCGGCGGCCCTCGGTGCGGGTGCTGAAATCCGCCTCGGCGGGGACCCGTGGCAGCTCCAGTTGATCCGTGCATCCCATCAGTGCGCCCAGCAGCGGGCGCAGATAGAGCCAGGCGCCGACATAGCTGGATACCGGGTTGCCCGGCAGGCCGACCACCCGCGTGGTGCCGATGGTCCCCAGTGCCAGCGGTTTGCCCGGGCGCATGGCCAGGCGCCACAGCGTTAGCTCACCGAGCTGCTCCAGCGCCGGTTTGACGTGATCCTCCTCGCCGACACTGACCCCGCCGGTAGTGACGATCACATCGGCCAGTGCCGCCGCCTCGGCGAGCCGGGCGCGGGTGGTATCGAAACTGTCGGCGACCCGCACCTGGGCCACCAGCTCGCCGCCGAAGCGCGCGATCAGGCTCGCCAGCATCGCCCCGTTGCTGTTATAGATCTGCCCCGGCGCCAGCGGCTGTCCCGGTTCGACGATCTCATCCCCGGTCAGCAGCAGCGCCACCCGTGGGCGCCTCACCACCTCGACAGTCTCTAGCCCTTGGCCTGCAAGCAGACCCAGGGCGGCGGCGCCCAGGCGGGTGCCGGCACTGAGCAGGCGGCTGCCCACACTGACGTCGAGCCCGCGGCGGCGCACGTTCTGGCCCGGCTGGGTGGGGGGTATGCGTGCCAGCCCATCCTCGAGGGTAACGTTTTCCTGGATCGCCACGCAGTCGGCGCCGGGCGGTATCTCGCTGCCGGTGAACAGGCGTGCGCAGGTGCCAGGTGCCAGCGGCTGCGGCGCCTGGCCGGCGGCGATGCGCTGCGAGATCGGCAGGGCGCCCCCGGAGTCGCCGCTGGCCAGGGCGTAGCCGTCCATGGCGCTGTTGTCGGCAGGCGGCACGTCAAGCGCCGCGGCCACCTCCCGCGCCAGCACGCGGCCGGCCGCTTCGGCACAGGCGATGCGCTCGGCGCCCAATGGGGTCACGCCGTCGAGCAGGGCTTCCCGGGCGCGCTCGACGCTCTCCAGCGGGGGTGTCGTTTCAGCCATGTGTGTGGGTGCCTCGTTCCGGAATCACCAGATTGGCGAAGTTGCACGGGCGGTGGCGGCTGTCGAGCTGCTCGCCGAGGATGCGGTCCCAACCGGTGCGACAGGCGCCGGTGGAGCCGGGCAGGGCAAAGATCACGGTGCGATTGGCCAGGCCGCCGAGACAGCGGCTCTGCACCGTGGAGCTGCCGATCTCTTCGAACGAGACCTGGCGGAACAGCTCGCCGAAGCCCTCGATATGCTTGTCGAGCAGCGGTGCAATCGCCTCCGGGGTCGAATCGCGCCCGGTGAAGCCGGTGCCACCGGTAGTCAGCACCACCTGCACCTCGGGGTCGGCGATCCAGGTGGCGACGACCGCGCGGATACGATAGACGTCATCCGGCACGATGCGCTTTTCGGCCAGCCGGTGGCCGGCCCCTTCGAGCCGCTCGACCAGGGTCTGGCCGGAGCGGTCGCTCTGCTCATCGCGGGTGTCGGAGACGGTCAGCACCGCGATCGACAGCGGGATCAGCGCCTCGCTCATGCGTCCGCTCCGCCGTTGGTCTTGCGCTGCTGGCGTGCTTCCAGTGCGGCCAGCTGCGCATCGCTGGCCGGCGCCTGATGGTTGGCCTTCCACTCTGAGTAAGGCATGCCGTAGACGTATTCGCGCGCGGCTTCATAGTCGAGCGTCTCGCCGCGCTCTTCGGCGGCGCTCACCAGCCACTTGGAGAGGCAGTTGCGGCAGAAGTCGGCAAGGATCATCAGGTCGATGTTCTGTACGTCCTTGTTGGCGTCGAGATGGCGCAGCAGGCGGCGGAAAGCGGCCGCCTCGAGTTCGGTACGCGTGGCGTCATCGAGATGTTGCATCGGTAGGGGCTCCTCGGATCGGGAAGACAGGACTGAGAACGCGGTAAAAGCAGACGAGAAGGCGTGTCCAGGCCATCGTCGTCGCCTGACTAGTCACCTTCGCCCGGCGTGCAGACCGACAGCACTACGGCATCGGTGTCGCTGGTGGAGACCAGCGCATGGCCCATGTCGCTGTCGAAGTAGAGCGAATCGCCTGTGGCCATGGCGAGCGGTTCGTAGAACTCGGTGTAGATCAGGATCTCGCCCTCCAGCACCATCAGGAACTCTTCGCCGGCGTGGCGCACCCACTCCTGGAATTCGTCGAAGCGGCGTGCCCGCACGATGGTCTTGAACGGCACCATGCGTTTCTGCGCCAGCTGCCAAGAGAGTAGTTCATGTTCGTAGGTGGGGGTGGGGTGCTGCTTGCCATCGCCACTAGGGGTGAGATCGCGCCGCCCGCGGGAGTGGGAGCGCGACTTGGCCGGGGTCAGCAGTTGCGGCAGATCGATGCCCAGCCCGGTGATCAGCTTCTGCACCGCGCTGAAGGTGGGCGAGATCTGGTCGTTCTCGATCTTGGACAGGGTCGAACGCGCCAGCCCCGTGCGTGCGCTGACGTCGCCCAGGGTCCACTGATTGGAGAGGCGAATCTGCTTGAGCCGTTCACCCAGGCGCAGGGGCTCGACGAAGGGCTTGCGGCCCGAGGCGATGCGCAGCGCGGCATCCTGATCGTTGCTGGCGGCCATGAAAATCTCTGTCTGGGTCGGTTTGGGCCCAGAATATCACAGCGCCACGGCCCGGCTCTGCCACATGACGACGCTGCGCGTGACGAGAGCGTCGCCGGGGTGCCTGTCTGTCTCTTCGAGATAACCGGTCTCGTCCAGACAGACGGTCTAGCGTGGAAGGACAATCTAACCCGGATACGGCTGGCCGAGCAGCGCGGTGAGGTGCGCCTCTACACTCAGCGGCAGCGCCTTGGGGTGATAGCCGCCCTCGAGTACCGATACCAGCTTGCCCCCGGCGTAGCGGCGGGCGATGTCCATCGCCAGGTGGGTGATCCAGTAGAAGTCGCCGTGCTCCAGCGCCAGTTCACCCAGCGGGTCGTCGCGGTGGGCATCGAAGCCGCTGGAGAGCAGCACCAGCTGCGGGCGGTGGCGCTCCAGTGCCGGCAGCCAGTCACGCTCGATTGCCAGGCGGAAGTCACGGCTGGCGGTACCGGCGGGCAGCGGGGTGTTGACCACGTTGGGCCAGTCGCCCTCGAGGTAGCGCCAGGGATAGAACGCCTCCTGATAGCTGCTGCAAATCAGCACGCTCGGGTCGTCGTGAAAGATGTCCAGGGTGCCGTTGCCCTGGTGGACGTCGAAATCGAGGATGGCGATACGCTCCAGGCCATGCACGGCACGCGCATGCGCCGCGGCGACGGCGACGTTGTTGTAGAAGCAAAAGCCCATCGCCAGGGCACGTTCGGCGTGATGCCCGGGGGGGCGCACGGCGCAGAAGACGTTGTCGGCGCGATTACCGCAGACCAGGTCGACACCCTTGATGGCGGCACCGGCGGCAAGCGCCGCCGCTTCGAGCGTCCACGGGCCCATACGCGTGTCGTTATCCAGCGTCTGCAAGCCGTTTTGGGGACGCTGGCACGCGAGTGTTTCCAGGTAGTCTGGGGCGTGAACGCGCGCCAGAGCGAGCGGTTTCGCCGGCGGCGCCTCCGACTGCATGGTCTGTTGCAGCAGGCCGCTGAGCATCAGGCGCTTGCGAATCACCTCCAGGCGCACGGGCGCTTCCGGATGCGAGCCGCCCATGTCGTGCCGAGCGAAGTCGGGGTGAGTGAGGTACGACGTGATCATCGGCGGTTTCGACCCTCCGGGGCGCTGGCATGCTGGGGTACCGACCCCCATGGGTTCGGGCGGTATGGCTAAATCCAGACCAGGGCTCAACGCGGGAGCGCTGAGCGTGTAGGGTTGAAATAACCATAACCCGAGCCGTGAGGTCCACCGTGGCCACGCAATTCCTGCGTCGATTTTTCGCGCCCCAGTCACTGGTCGTGATCGGAGCGTCCCCCAAGCCCGAGTCGCTGGGAGGAGTGGTATTGCGCAACCTGCTGGAAGGGCAGTTCGACAAGCCGCTCTGGGCGGTCAATCCGCGCGGCTACGCCGACGTGCACGGTGTCGAGTGCCTGCGCCGCATTGCCGATCTGCCACGCCCGCCCGATCTGGCCGTGATCTGTTCGCCGCTACGCAGCCTGCCCAAGGTGATCGACGACTTGAGTGCGATCGGGGTGCGTGCGGCACTCATTCTTTCCGGAGGCGCCTCGCTCGAACGCGAGGCGTCTTTGCGTGGGCGCTTGCAAAAGGCCGCCCGGCGTTCGGGCATGCGCGTGCTGGGGCCGGAGTGCCTGGGAGTGGCGGTGCCCTCCTGGCGGCTCAACGCCACCTATGCCGCGCAGCCGATCGCCGATGGCAGCGTCGCCTACCTGGGGCAGTCGGGCATGCTCGGCAATGCCATGATCGACTGGGCGGCGGGGCGCGAAGTGGGGTTCTCGCACCTGGTCACCCTTGGCGACAGCCTCGACGTGCGCCTGCCCGATGTCATCGACTATCTCAATCTCTCCAGCAAGTGCCGGGCGTTGCTGCTGCACCTGGAAAGTATCCGCAATGCGCGCCATTTCATGACCGCCCTGCGCGATGCCTCGCGCAACCGTCTGGTGCTGGCGATCAAGAGCGGGCGTACGCCCCAGGCCACCCTGGACCAGTTACCGGAAACGCCCGGTATCGAACGCCGCGATGCGGTGATCGAGGCCGCCCTGGCGCGGGCCGGCGTGGTGCGGGTGGAGGACTCCGACGAGCTGTTCGACGCGCTGGAGACGCTCTCCCGACTCAAGCCGCCGCGCGGTGACCGGCTGGCGATCGTCTCCAACGGCGTGGGGCCGGCGCTGCTGGCGATCGACAAACTGATCGACGGCGGGGGCCAGCTGGCGGAGTTCGGCGAGACCACGGTGGCTGCACTGCTTGAGGCGGGGCTCGACGTCAGCCGGCCGGGGCGCAACCCGATCGATCTCGGCGGCTCGGCAACCCCCGCAGACTATCTGGCGGCGCTGGATATCGTCACCCGCGACCCCCAGGTGGATGCGGTGCTGGTGCTCCACGCGCCGACCCGGCTGGCACCGGCGCAAGCCACCGCCGAGGCGCTGATCACGGCCCGGCAACGTTATCGTCATCGGCTGCTGGTGAGCTGGATGGGCCTCAAGGAGGCGCTGGCGGCCCGGGCGGCCTTCAATCGCGCCGGGATTCCCAGCTACCTGTCGCCGGAGAAAGCGGTACGTGCCTTCCTGCACCTGGTGCGCTATCGCCGGGTCCAGGCGCTGCTCCACGAGACGCCGCCTTCGCTGCCGTTCGACTCCAACACCGAGATCCGCCAACGCTGCCATGCCCTGATCGACGCGTCGCTGAGCCGCGGGCGCGACCGCCTGACGCATGAAGAGACGGCCCAGGTGCTCGCCGCCTACGGCATCGAGAGTGCGCCCAGTCGCTATGTGGCGGATTTCGAGGAGGCCGAGCGCGCCACCCAGACACTGCCGGGCCCATGGGCGGTCAAGGTGGTGCATCGCGACAACTGCGAGCCGTTTCGCTACTGGCGGGAAGCCTCGCGTCAGACCAGCGCGCTGGCGCAGGACCTGGAGCAGCCCGGCAGCGTGGTCGATGCGGTGGTGCGGCTGGGAGAGCGGATCGCCGAGACGCTGCCGCAGAGTCCCATCTACAGCTACTGCCTGCAGACCATGCAGCGCGGCAAGGGCTCCTGGCAGCTGAGCGCCGGGATCACCCGCGACCCCGAGCTGGGTCCGGTGATCGTCTTCGGCAGCGGCGGCTACAAGATCGACGTGATGGCGGATCGCCAGATCGCGCTGCCCCCGCTCAACATGCGCCTGGCCGAGGAGCTGATCGATCGCACCCGTGCCGGGCGGCTGATTCGCGCCCACAGCGAGGATGCCGCGGCGGAGATCACCCAGGTCGCCCAGCTGCTGGTCAAGCTGTCGCAGATGGCGTCGGATCTGCCACGGCTCAAGGGGCTCGAACTCAACCCCTTGCTGCTCAATCGCGACGGGCTCACTGCGGTCGACTTCGCCCTCGATCTGGGCGAGCGCGCGGTGCAGGCGATCATGCCTTACCCCGAAGAGTTGCGTGAGACGGTGACGCTGGCGGGTAGCGAGGTCGAGGTGCGCCCGATCCGCGGCGAAGACGCCCCACTGATCACCCAGTTCCACACCCGGCTCTCGGAGCAGAGCATTCGCTACCGCTATTTCCATCACAAGGCGGTGCTGTCGATGCGCGAACTGGCCCAGCTCAGCCAGATCAATTACGACCGCCAGATGGCGTTCATTGCGGTTCGCCGCCTGCCGCCCGGAGAGGCCGACGAGGGGCATGAAATGGCGGCGGAAAAGAGAGGCCGTGAAGAGATGCTCGGCGTGGTTCGAGTGTGGAACGACCCCGACAATATCCGTACCGAATTCTCGATCATCGTGCGTGATGATCTCCACGGAATCGGACTCGGCCGACTCCTGATGGAGAAGATGATTCGCTACAGCCGGCAGGTGGGCACCCTGGTCATGGTCGGTACCGTCATGACCGATAACCAGCCCATGCGACGGCTGCTCAAGCAGCTGGGATTCACGCTCGTCACCAATCTCGAGGAGGGGGTGATCGAGGCGACGCTGAAACTCAATGCGCCGCAGAGTGAATGGCAGCGCCACCGTCTGGAGGCGGCGCTGGATTGATGCCGGCCGAGACGCGATGCGTCGCGTCGATGCCGGCGATGTTGCCATCCAGGGTTGTGACGAAAAGCCGGCGAGCGCAGGCGGTTTTCGTACGGAGCCCGGGAGGGCTAGCGCAGACGAAGGGGAGGGACCGAGCGCCACGCTATCGTGCGCCAGCAGAAATGACGCCTTGAATGAGTTTCCAATTACAAATCATCGTCGTTTGAAGGGTTTTTCATAATTTCGTATGATGCGACCGGGCCGAGCGCGTGTAAGCCATCAGAAACACTGCGTATCCAAAGCAACACAGTGTGTCTTCGGCGGCCTTTTGGTGACACTCGCGCGGGACCTTTTTGCTCAGCCAAACCAGGCCACAAAATGACAAACGCACAGCAAGCCAAGATTCAAGTTCGTAACTTGAGCAAGGTGTTTGGTAGCGACACCAAGAAAGCGCTCCAACTACGTGACCAGGGGCTCAACCGGTCCCAGATTCTGGAGCAAACGGGGCAGACACTCGGCCTTTCCAACATCGATTTCGACGTCCATGAGGGCGAGCTCCTGGTCATCATGGGGCTCTCGGGGTCAGGCAAGTCCACCCTCATCCGCTGTCTCAACCGTCTCATCGAGCCCACCGAGGGCGATATCATCATCGATGGGGAGAATATCCCCCAACTGAGCGAGAAGGCGCTGCTGCAGTGCCGTCGCAAGCACTTCTCGATGGTGTTCCAGAACTTCGCGCTGTTTCCCCACCGTACCGTGCGCATGAATGCCGAGTATGGGCTCGAGATTCGCGGCATTCCCAAGGAAGAGCGGGCCAAGAAAGCGGCCGATGCGCTCAAGCAGGTCGGGCTCGAGGGCTGGGAGGACTCCTACCCCAATCAGCTCTCCGGCGGCATGCAGCAGCGCGTCGGCCTGGCCCGCGCGCTGGCCAACGACTCCAGCGTGCTGCTGATGGACGAAGCCTTCTCGGCGCTGGACCCGCTGATTCGGCGTGACATGCAGCAGGAGCTGATCGAGCTTCAGCACCGCATGCAAAAGACCACCATCTTCATCACCCACGATCTCGACGAGGCGCTCAATATCGGTGACCGCATCATCCTCTTGCGCGATGGCGAGGTAGTGCAGATCGGTACGCCTGAGGAGATTCTCACCTCTCCGGCCGACGACTACGTGGCGCGCTTCACCCAGGGGGTCGACAGATCGCGGGTGGTGACGGCACGTCGGGCCATGCGCCCGGTACGGGCGACTGCCCGCATCGAAGACGGTCCGCGTACCGTGCTGCGCAAGATGGTCGAGAGCAGTCTCGACTCGATTTATGTGATCGACCGCGAACGCAAGCTGCTGGGCGTCGTCGATGCCGAGAAGGCCGATGAAGCGGCCAAGGCTGGCTCGGACTCGATTCGTGATCTGATCGATGACGACTATCCCAGCGTCGGGCCGGACGAATCGCTCTCCCGGCTCTACTCCATGTTTACCAAGCGCCACTGTCCGATTGCCGTGGTCGATGAGGAGCAGCGGCTGCTCGGTGTAGTGGTCAAGGGCGCAGTACTCGAACAACTGGCGACGGCGGGAGAGGCATAAATGGACTTCGAGATTCCAAGAATCCCGCTCGGTAGCTGGATCGAGAGCGGCCTGAACTTTCTGACCACCGAGTTCTCCGGGGTGACGCGGGCCATCTCGCGCACCACCCAGGCGGGCATCAATCTGCTCAACGACGGCCTGATGTGGCTGCCGGAGTGGGCCTTGCTGGGGCTGATCGTGCTGCTGTGCTGGCGGCTCAGCGGACATCGGCTCGCCATCGGGGCGGCCCTGGGTCTGGCGCTGATCTGGAACCTGGGTCTGTGGAACCCGATGATCCAGACGCTCACCCTGGTGGTGATCGCCACCCTGGTGGCGGTGGTGATCGCCTTGCCGCTGGGCATTCTGGCGGCGGTCTCCGATCGCTTCTATCGTGTCATCATGCCGGTGCTGGATTTCATGCAGACGATGCCGGCCTTCGTCTACCTGATCCCGGCGATTCCGTTCTTCGGTATCGGTTCGGTCTCCGGCATCTTCGCCACGGTCATCTTTGCGATGCCGCCGGCGATCCGCTTCACCACCCTGGGGATTCGTCAGGTGCCCACGGAGCTGGTCGAGGCCGCCGACGCCTTCGGTTCGACACGGACCCAGAAGCTGGTCAAGGTGCAGTTGCCGCTGTCGCTGCCGACGCTGATGGGCGGGATCAACCAGACCATCATGCTGTCGCTGTCGATGGTGGTGATCGCCGCCATGATCGGTGCCAACGGTCTGGGCAGCGAAGTGTGGCGGGCGATCCAGCGCCTGCGCCCGGGTGACGGCTTCGAGGCGGGTCTCGCGGTGGTCATCATGGCCATGCTGCTGGACCGTCTGACGCAGTCCTTCCGCGGTCGCAAGCGGGCCAAGTGACGCTGCGCCGCCGGCCGCAGCCGGCGGCGTGGCCAGCCGGGTTCGGCGCGTCGGCTTAGGCCGCCGCGAGCGCTGCTACCGGCAGCCCCGGGTCACGGCCCAGCCGCGACCCGGATCAGTACCGAGCGTTAGTGCGTCAAGCAAGTCAGTACGTCAAGCCAAACCAAGCACAAGAAGGGAAAGTCGATGACACGCAATCTACTGTCGCAATCGGTTCGTTACACCATGCTCGCCATGGCCGCGGGGATCAGTCTCAGTGCGGGTGCCGCCCAGGCCCAGGAGAACAAGGGCACGATCAATCTCGCCTATGTGGAGTGGGCTTCCGAAGTCGCTTCCACCAACGTGGTGCGCGCGGTGCTCGAGCAGGAGGGCTACAAGGTCAACATGGATTCGCTTTCCGCCGCGGTGATGTGGCAAGCGGTGGGCACCGGCGATGCCGATGCCATTGTCGCCGCCTGGTTGCCGACCACCCACGGCGACTATCTGGCCAAGGTGAAGGACAAGGTCGAAGACCTCGGTCCGAATCTCGATGGCACCAAGCTGGGGCTGGTAGTGCCCGAGTACACCTACGAGAAGGTCTCTTCGATCGCCGATCTCAACGCCAATGCCGATCTGTTCGATGACAAGATCGTGGGGATCGATCCGGGTGCCGGCCTGATGTCGATGACCGAAAAAGCGATGAAAGATTACGGCATCGACGACCTCTCGCTGCAGTCGAGCAGCGGCGCGGCGATGACCTCGGCGCTGGGCAATGCGATCAAGAACCATGAGGACATCGTGGTCACCGGTTGGACCCCGCACTGGATGTTCGCGCGCTGGGACCTGAAGTATCTCGAAGATCCCAAGAAAGCCTATGGTGACGCCGAGCACATCGACACCGTCGTTCACAAGGGGCTCAAGGAGCGCATGCCGCAGGCTTACGCGATCCTCGACAACTTCTACTGGACGCCGGAGCAGATGAGCGAGGTGATGCTGATGAACCAGGAGCCGGGTAGCGACCCGTACGCGAACGCCAAGAAGTGGGTCAGCGAGCATCCTGAGCTGGTCAAGAAGTGGACCGAAGGCACTGCCGAGTAAGCTGGCGCCCGAGTCCGAACGAGAACGCCCGGTCATGACGACCGGGCGGTTTCTTTTCTGACTGGCGCTATCGGCCCAGTGGGGCGCTCCCGGTGACGCCTGCCTCAGGGCGCTAGGCGAGTGCGGTGCCAGGTGGCGTCGTGCTCGTCGTGGCGTGAGTAGCGCACGCGGTCGTGCAGGCGGCTGCGCTGCCCCTGCCAGAACTCCATCGCCTGCGGCACCACACGGTATCCACCCCAGTGCGGCGGGCGCTCGACGTCCTTGTCCGCATACACCTGCTCGAAGCGCGCCAGGCGCTCCTTGAGCCAGTCACGCCCGGGAATCTCCACGCTCTGCTGGGAGACCCAGGCCGCCAGCTGACTCTTGCGCGGGCGGCTGGCGAAATAGTCGTCCGAGCGTTCGAGCGTGACCTTCTCCACGCGCCCCTCGACCCGCACCTGACGCTGCAGGCCGGGCCACCAGAACACCAGCGCGGCCTGAGCGACGTGGGCCAGCTCGTTGCCTTTCTGACTCTGGTAGTTGGTGTAGAACAGCAGGCCGTCGGGATCGACCCCTTTGAGCAGCACGATACGCGCGTGCGGATAGCCGGCGCCGTCGACCGTGGCCAGGGTCATGGCATTGGCGTCTAGCCCCTCACTGGCAATCGCCTGCTCGAGCCAGTGGTCGAACAGCGCCATCGGATCGTCAGGGGTGTGCTCGGGTGCCAGGGACTCGCCCTCGTAATCGCGGCGCAGGCCGGCCAGGTCGCTCATGATGGTTCTCCGTTGGCGTGTCTTTGACTGTCATCATTGCAGCCCGGTGGCCGACGTCAAGGCGTTCCTCGCGCGGGCGGCATCATGCCGCGGCGGCGTGCAGCGCGAAAACCGCGCCACAGGCGAGCCAGCCGGCGAGCGCGTAGGCCAGATTCCAGCGCAACATGTGGCGCGCCTTGATGCCATAGCGCACGCAGATCGCCAGGTTGCTGCCGGAGAGCGGGCTGCTGCCGGTGCCCAGTGCCCAGCTCATCAGAAACAGCATGCCGAGCAGCGTCGGATCGGGCTGCAACGGTGCCACCAGTGGCGCCAGGGTGGCGATACCGATCAGCGGATGCACCCCGGTGAAGGCGATGGCCACGATCAGCCCCAGAGCAAACCATGCCTGCCAGTGGCCGAAGTGCGACAGCGGCAGGTCGAGACTCTGGGGCAGGCTCGCCAGCAGTGCTGTCAACCCGGTGGAGATGACCCCGGCGGCAAGAAACAAGGCGAACTGTGGCGCCAAGCCCTGCAGCCCTTGGGTGAAATGGCGTCGCAGCCGCGTGCGGCGGTCGTCACGCGGCATCAGCAGTAAAGCGAAGGGCGGTGCCACCAGGGCAATGATCAGCGGAATCGAGAGTGCCGGCCACAGCAGGTGGAGGGAGATCACCGCAAGCGCCAGCAGGCAGGGCAGCAGCAGGGCGCTGCGCTCGATCGGGTAGCCCTGAAAGGGCTCGTCCAGGCGCGCCACGTCGGCCAGATTGACCAGCAACAGTGCCGCACCGGCCAGCAGGCCCCAGGGCAGCAGCGCCAGATAGTCGAGCCCGGGCGCGTAGGTCAGCGCCACGCCCATGGCGACGAAGAAGGGTGACCAGGTCGCGGCGGCGGCGAAGCTGCGCCCCAGGATCGATGCCTGGGTGCGGTTGAGGCGGCCGTCGCGCTGCATGCGCTCACCGAACAGAAACACCACCGAAAGATTGATAGCTGCGCCGAACAGATGCGCGCCCAGCAGCGTCCCCAGACGGCTGCCGCTGCGCGCTTCATCGCTACGCACTGCCGGGGTCGCCAGAGTCAGGAAGCTGACCCCGGCGAACATCATCAGCAAGGTCTGGTTGGTGGTGAAGGCGTGCCATAGCGGGTACGGCGTACCTCGCGCCAGCGCGATTCCCCACAATAGGATACCCGCGGCCAGCAGCAGTCCTGCCTGCCGGCGTGAGGCGCGCGGTAGACCGCGCAGCAGGCGCAGGGTCGCCAGCCAGGCGAGGATCGCCGCCGGCCATAGCGGCCAGTCGAGCAGGCTGGCGATGACGCTGAGCGCCAGCATGGCCAGGATCAGCGCACCGGATGGCCTCATGAGGCAGGGGGTTGGCGCGGGCTCTGGCTACGGAAATAGCGGAAGGCACAGACCGCGAGCGCCGCCGCGGCCAGCATCTCGGCGATCACCAGCGCTGACACGCCGCCGTTGGCCATGATCAACCCGCCCTGGGCCAGGTAGAGCAGACCCACCGCGGTCAGCCACAGATGGCCACGCCGGCGGCGCAGCAGCAGGGTCGGCAGGAACAGCACCAGCGGCAGCGCCCGGACCACCAGGGCCGCGGCTTCGGCGTGAGCCTGTGAGTAGCGCCAGACGCCGCCGAGGATCAGCAGCGCCAGCAGCACCAGATAGGCGATCCACACGCCACGGCGTGCCTTGATCGAGGCGTCTGACGAGGCATCGGCAGAAACGTCGGCTGCGGGTCGCTCACTCATCCGCGCGCCTCCCGCATCCGCTTCAGGCCCAGCGACAGCTCGGCGATGCGCCGGCCTTGGGCGCGGGCCAGGTGGCGCTCGTCGTCGTCGACTTCACGCGAGCCGTCGGCGCCGGCGACATGGCTGGTGCCGTAGGGCGTGCCGCCACTGCGGGTATGGACCAGGCGGGTTTCGCTGTAGGGCACACCAGCATAGACCATGCCGTGGTGCAGCAGCGGGATCAGCATGGTCAGCAGGGTGCTCTCCTGACCGCCGTGCAGGCTCGCGGTGGAGGTGAAGGCGGTGGCCGGGCGATCCACCAGGACACCGTTCATCCACAGACCGCTGGTGGTATCCAGAAAGTACTTGAGCGGCGCGGCCATGTTGCCGAAGCGGGTGGGGCTGCCGAGGGCCAGACCGGCGCACTGGCGTAGATCGTCCTCCTCGACGTAGATAGCCCCCTCCTCGGGAATCGCCGGCGCAGTCGCCTCGCTGACCGGGGAGACCGCCGGCACGGTGCGCAGACGCGCCTCGATGCCGGCCACGCTGTCGACGCCTTTGGCCAACTCATCGGCCAGGGTCCGGGTCGCGCCGTGGCGCGAATAGTAGAGCACCAGCACGTAGGGCAGGTCGGTGCCTCGGGTAGCGCTGTCAGAGCTCATTGGATCTCCTCGGGAGTCGGTGGCGTAGTGGGGGGTGGCCCTTTTTGGGACAAGCCTTGTCGGAGAAGCGTCGAGCGGCGTTCAGATCAGCTGCAGCACGGCCTGCGGCGGCCGCCCGATGACCGCGTACTCGCCATCATCGGCAATGGGACGCTGCAGCAGACGGGGGTGTTCGGCAATGGCATCGAGGATCTGCGCTAGGGTCGGGTCGTCGATGCCCAACTGGCGCCACTCCGACTCGTCGCGGCGCAGCATCAGCGGGGCGTCGTCACCCAGGCGGCGGGCCAGCGCTGCGAGCTGTTCGCGGTCGAGCGGATCGTCCAGATAGCGGTGCAGGGTGACATCGATACGTCTCGATTCCAGCAGCGACAGGGCTTCGCGTGACTTGGAGCAGCGCGGGTTGTGGTAGAGCGTGAGCGTGGCCATGGCGCCTGCAGGTCCGATCGGGGAAGAAACGGTATTGTACGTTCGCCCCGGATCGGTCTCAAACCAGGAGCCCTGGGAGGCGTTCTGTGTTGCTTTATTTATACCGTTATCTTTTGTTTGGCAATGGGCATCTACTTATCGATGAGTCGATAGATCCAGACGATGTTGCCGTCTTCGAGTTTGACGCTTTCGCGCTGGTAACGGACGCCAACGCGTTCGTAGCGATCGAGCGCGCGTAATTCGTCCGGCGTGACGCTGATGATCTCGCCGTCGACCTGACCCTCGTCATCTGCGATGACGTCGAGATCCTGCTTGCGGTAGCCAGCCAGCGTAGCGGGGCGGCTATCTCCGGCGCGACCGGTGACCAGCCAGCGAATCCAGCCTTGGCGCAAAGTGCCGTAGACAAAGACATCCTGGCGCGGAATGCGTGTATCCACCATCGCCGGCTCGACAGGGTGATAGCCGTAGGGGCTCTTGTAGGTGTACCAGAACCAGCCGGCTGCCGTGGCCAGCAGCACCAGGAGCGCGACGAAAATCCATTTCAGCGTACGTAGCATGGGTGTATCGGGGTTCCTGAGCGTGAGTTTGGGTTGGTCGATACGATGACCGGGGCGGCATACCCCTGGAGCATAGCGGTGCCCGCGCGATGGCGGGAGTCTACGCTCACGGATTGAGGCAGGCGTCGATCCTCGTGCTAGCATTCGAAGAGGCTGATGCGCTTGTCAGCCATGTGCCACCACGCCGTATGTCAGTCATCACGTGGTGCCACCCCATCGCCCGCGGTGCGGGGTGCCCGAGCCGATTACAGGAGGAGCGCCACCATGAGTCATGCCACCAACGAGCATCAGGCCTTCCGACAAGCTTTGGGCAATGACGTTCGCCCGCTGACCAAGGGGGGCGACAAGGCCCGGGTCGAGCGACGGCGCGCAGTGCCCTCGGAAGCGCAGCTGGCCCGCCGCGAAAGTGCACAGCAGGGGCTCGCCGACGAGCACGATTTTCTCTCCGACGAGTTCGTCGACCTGGTCGGCGCCCACGATCCGATCGAGTACCGCCGCGACGGTATCCAGATCGGCGTGCTCGAACGCCTGCGCCATGGTGGCTACGCCGCCGAGGCGCGTCTGCACATCATGCGCATGCCGGTACTCGAGTGTCGGCGCGCGCTGTTTGGCTTTCTCAAGGACGCCTACGCCCACGATCTGCGCAGTGTGCTGGTCGTGCACGGGCGTTCCAGCGAGGACAACGGGCGTGCCAACGTCGTGCGCTCCTATCTCCATCACTGGCTGCAGCAGTTCGAGGAGGTGCAGGCATTTGCCTCGGCGCCACCGCAGCAGGGCGGGCTCGGCGCGACTTTCGTGATGCTGCGCAAGTCGGAGCGCGCCCGCGCCGCCAACCGCGAGCGCCAGCAGAAGCGCCGCGGCTAGAGAGGACGTGCGAGTCAGCGCAAGACCATAAAAAACCCCGGTTTGTACCGGGGTTTTTGCGTTGCCGAGCCAGGCTCAGCCGGCTCGATGCTCGCGCAGACGGCGGGCGAACAGCGGCTCGTGGAGATCCACCGCCGGCTGATAGCTGACGCTGAACGCGGTGAGCGCGCGCAGCGCCGCTTCGATATCCTGATCTTCGCGCAGAGCCAGGGCATCGAAGCCGCAGCGGCTCATGTAGTAGAGCTGATCGATGAGCACATCGCCGATGGCGCGAATCTCGCCGGCGTAGCCGAAACGCTCGCGCAGCAGCCGGGCCAGCGTATAGCCGCGGCCATCGGTGAAAGCGGGGAAGTCGATCGCGACCAGCGCCGCCTGCTCGAGGGTGGCGGCCAGCGCCGGCGTCAGCTCGGTATCGCTGGGCAGCCAGGGCGCCAGCTCGCCGTCTTCACTGTGCGCCTGCCACAGCGCCAACGGCACGATCGCCGGACGGCTATCGGGTAGCGTCTCGGTATCGCGCGACAGCACCCAGGTGTCCTCGACCTGCTGACCCAGCTTGATCAGTGGCGCGCGAGTCGTGACGACTTCGCGTGCTTCGAGTGAGGTATCCGATTCAGGCATAGACCCGCTCCTTGAAAGCCTGGTGACCGACACGGCGATAGGTATCCAGGAAGCGCTCGTCGTCGAGACGCTTCTCGACGTAGACCTGGAGCACCTTGTCGATGACCCCGGGCACGTCTTCGCGATAGAACGACGGGCCGAGGATCTTGCCCAGCGAAACGTCGTCGTCGGCGTTGCCACCCAGCGAGATCTGATAGTACTCCTCGCCTTTCTTGTCGACGCCGAGAATGCCGATATTGCCCACATGGTGGTGACCGCAGGCGTTCATGCAGCCGGAGATGTTGAGATCGATCGGCCCCAGGTCGTAGAGGTAGTCGAGGTCCTCGAAGCGCTCCTGGATCGCCTGGGCAATCGGGATCGATACCGCGTTGGCCAGCGAGCAGAAATCACCGCCGGGGCAGCAGATGATGTCGTTGAGCGTGCCTACCGTGGGGTTGGCCATGCTCAGCGCATCGAGCTTTTGCCACAGGGTCTCGATCTCGTCCACCGGCACATCGGAGAGCACCAGGTTCTGCTCGTGGGTGACGCGCAGTTCACCGAAGCCGTAGCGCTCGGCGAGCTCTGCCACCGCGTCCATCTGATCGGCGGTAATATCGCCCGGGGCCGCCTCGCGGCGTTTCAACGACAGCGTGACTGCCTTGTAGCCCGGTACCTTGTGATCCATCACGTTGTTGGTGACGAAGCGCGCGAAGGCGCGGTTGTCCTGTCGGAGCCGTTCGTACTCGGCGATGGCGGCTTCGTCGACCGGGCGGCGGGCCGGCTCGGGGAAGTGGACCCGGGCAGCCTCGACGGCGGCCTCGTTGAGGGTCTGCGAGCCATCCTTGAGATGCGCCCATTCGGCCTCGACGCGACGGGTGAACTCCTCGATGCCCAGCGCCTTGACCAGAATCTTGATGCGCGCCTTGAACTTGTTGTCGCGGCGGCCGAACTGGTTGTAGACGCGCACGATCGCTTCGAGATAGGTGAGCAGGTGCTGCCACGGCAGATCCTCGCGCACCACTTCACCAATCATCGGCGTGCGCCCCATGCCACCCCCGGCCAGCACGCGTACACGCAGCTCGCCGGCATCGTCGAGCCACAGCCGCAGGCCGATGTCGTGAACATGGATCGCCGCGCGGTCGTCGGTAGCGCCGGTCACCGCGATCTTGAACTTGCGCGGCAGATAGGCGAACTCCGGGTGGAGGGTGGACCACTGCCGGATCAGCTCGCACCAGGGCCGTGGATCGACCACTTCGTCCTTGGCGATACCCGCGAACTGGTCGCTGGTGGTGTTGCGGATACAGTTGCCGCTGGTCTGGATGGCGTGCATCTGCACCTTGGCCAGATCGGCCAGGATCTCGGGCACGTCTTCCAGCGCCGGCCAGTTGAGCTGCAGGTTCTGGCGCGTGGTGAAGTGGCCGTAGCCGCGGTCGTAGCGGCGGGTGATCGCCGCCAGCGCGCGCAGCTGCTCGCTGCTGAGCATGCCGTAGGGGATGGCGATACGCAGCATCGGCGCATGGCGTTGAATATAGAGACCGTTCTGAAGGCGAACGGGACGGAATTCTTCCTCACCCAGCTTACCGGCGAGGTAGCGATCCATCTGGTCGCGAAACTGGTTCACGCGCTCGTCGACGAGCGTCTGGTCATAGGCATCGTAGCGATACATCGGGCCGAATCCTGCTAGTCATGGATTGCCAACAAGGGCACCTTAGCGCCTCTGCTTTATTCTACAAAAGAATAAATGATCATAATTTGTTGCTTAAGCGTTATTAGCCGCCGGGTTCCACTCATGACGCCTGGGCGGCCGGCGCTACCGCGTCGTCCGGATCATAAGAGAGCACCGGCGCCAGCCAGCGCTCCATCTCGGGCAGAGTGAGCCCCTTGCGCGCGGCTAGCACCTCGACCTGATCGCGGCCGATCTTGCCGGTGGAGAAGTACTTCGACGCCGGATGCGCGAAGTACCAGCCGGAGACCGCCGCCGCGGGCCACATGGCGAAGCTGTCGGTCAGGGTGAGGCCACTGTGCTCGGTGGCATCCAGCAGCCGGAACAGCGTCGCCTTCTCGGTATGATCGGGGCACGCCGGGTAGCCCGGGGCAGGGCGGATCCCCTGATATTTCTCCGCGATCAGGGCGTCGTTGTCCAGCGTCTCTTCGGGCACGTAGCCCCAGAACTCCTTGCGCACGCGCTCGTGCAGGCGCTCGGCAAACGCCTCGGCGAGGCGGTCGGCCAGGGCCTGGACCAGAATCGCGTTGTAGTCGTCGCCGGCCGCCTCATAGCGCTTGGCCAGCTCGTCCGCGCCGTGTCCGGTGGTGACGGCGAAGCCGCCGATCCAGTCGAGCTGATCGCGCTCGCGGCCATCCGCGGCGTAGCGCGGGGCGATGAAGTCGGCCAGGCTGTAGCAGAGCCCGTCGCGCCCCTTGGTGCTCTGTTGACGCACATGATGAAGGCGCTCGACGACCCGTGAGCGCTGCGGGTCGGCATAGACCTCGATGACGTCGTCGTCGACGCTGTTGGCCGGCCACAGCCCGATCACGCCGCGCGCGCGCAGATGCTTTTCGTCGATCAGCCGGCGCAGCATCGCCTGGGCGTCGCGAAACAGGTTGCGCGCGGCTTCGCCGACCACTTCGTCGTCGAGAATACGCGGATACTTGCCCGCCAGCTGCCAGGTCATGAAGAAGGGGGTCCAGTCGATGCGCGGGACCAGCTCTTCGAGATCGTAGTCGTCGAACACCGTCAGACCGGGCTGTGCCGGCGTTACCGGGGTGAAGTTCTGCCAGTCCGCCTGGAATCGACGCTGGCGCGCCTCGGCGTAGCCCAGGTCGGCCGCCTTGGGCCGGCGCTTGGCGTTGCGTTCACGCACCTGATCGTACTCGCGCCGGATCTCGGCGACATAATCCGGCTTGAGCGTGGGCGAGAGCAGGCGGCTGGCCACGCCCACGGCGCGCGAGGCGTCGCTGACGTAGATCACCGGCTCGGCATACTGCGGGGCGATCTTCACCGCGGTGTGGGCCTTGGAGGTGGTGGCGCCGCCGATCAGCAGCGGCAGGGTGAAGCCCTGGCGCTGCATCTCCTTGGCCACATGAACCATCTCGTCGAGCGAGGGTGTGATCAGCCCCGAGAGACCGATGATATCGGCGCCCTCATCGCGGGCGGTCTTGAGGATCTTCTCTGCGGGGACCATCACGCCGAGATCGATCACCTCGTAGTTGTTGCACTGCAGGACCACGCCGACGATGTTCTTGCCGATATCGTGGACATCGCCCTTGACCGTGGCCATCACGATCTTGCCCTTGGACTGGCTCTCGCCGGACTTCTCCGCCTCGATGTAGGGGATCAGATAGGCCACCGCCTGCTTCATCACCCGGGCCGACTTGACCACCTGGGGCAGGAACATCTTGCCCGCGCCGAAGAGGTCACCGACCACGTTCATGCCGTCCATCAGTGGGCCTTCGATCACCTCGATGGGGCGCTCGGCCGCCGCCCGCGCGGCTTCGGTATCCTCTTCGATATAGGCCGTGATGCCCTTGACCAGGGCGTGCTCGATACGCTTGTCGACCGCCCAACCGCGCCACTCGAGATCCTCTTTCTTGGGCCCGCCGGCGGCACCGCCACCTTCGCTCTGACGATAGCGCTCGGCGATCTCGAGCAGCCGCTCGGTGCCATCGCTGCGGCGATTGAGGACGACATCCTCGACCGCCTCGCGCAGGGCCGCGGGAAGGTCGTCGTAGACCGCCAGCTGGCCGGCGTTGACGATGCCCATGGTCAGGCCCGCCTTGATCGCGTGATAAAGGAAGACCGAGTGGATCGCCTCGCGCACGGTATTGTTGCCGCGGAAAGAGAACGACACGTTGGACACCCCGCCGGAGATCATCGCATGGGGCAGATGTTCATGGATCCAGCGGGTGGCTTCGATGAAGTCGACGGCGTAGTTGTCGTGCTCCTCGATCCCGGTGGCGATGGCGAAGATGTTGGGGTCGAAGATGATGTCCTCGGCGGGGAAGCCGATATCGTCCACCAGCAGCCGATAGGCGCGCTCGCAGATCTCGGTCTTGCGCGCGAAGGTGTCGGCCTGGCCCTGCTCATCGAACGCCATGACCACGATGGCGGCGCCGTGACGCCGGCACTCGGTGGCCTGGTGGCGGAACGACGCTTCGCCCTCCTTGAGCGAGATCGAGTTGACGATCGCCTTGCCCTGGATGCACTTGAGACCGGCTTCGATGATCTCCCACTTGGAGGAGTCGACCATGATCGGCACCCGGGCGATATCGGGCTCGCCGGCGATCAGGTTGAGGAAGCGCACCATCGCCTCCTGCGACTCCAGCATGCCCTCGTCCATGTTGATGTCGATCACCTGGGCACCGTTCTCGACCTGCTCCAGCGCCACTTCCAGGGCGGTAGTGTAGTCCTCCTCCTGAATCAGGCGCTTGAAGCGCGCCGAGCCGGTGACATTGGTGCGCTCGCCGACATTGACGAACAGCGACTGCGCCTCGATGTTGAACGGCTCGAGCCCCGAGAGGCGGCAGGCCGCGGGGCGCTCGGGGATGCGCCGCGGCGCCAGGCCGTCGACCGCCCGCCGGACCGCGGCGATATGCTCGGGCGTGGTGCCGCAGCAGCCGCCGATCACGTTGAGCATGCCGCTCTCGGCGAACTCGCGCACGATCGCGGCCATCTCCTCGGCGCTCTGGTCGTACTCACCGAACTCGTTGGGCAGGCCGGCATTGGGGTGCGCGGAGACGAAGGTATCGGCCTTGAGCGAGAGCTCCTCGAGATAGGGGCGCAGTTCCTCCGCGCCCAGGGCGCAATTGAGCCCCACCGACAGCGGTCGCGCGTGGCGTACCGCATTCCAGAACGCTTCAGTGGTCTGCCCTGAGAGGGTGCGTCCGGAGGCATCGGTGATGGTGCCGGAGATCATCACCGGCAGCCGCTCGCCGCGGGCTTCGAACAGCGCCTCTAAAGCATAGATCGCCGCCTTGGCGTTGAGGGTGTCGAAAATGGTCTCGATCAGGATCAGATCGGCACCGCCTTCGATCAGCGCGCTCGCGGCTTCGGTGTAGTTGTCACGCAGGGCGTCGAAGGTGACGTTGCGCTTGGCCGGATCGTTGACATCGGGGGAGAGTGACGCCGTACGCGAGGTGGGGCCGAGGACCCCGGCCACGTAGCGCGGCACGCCGCTCTCGGCGGCTACCGCATCGCAGGCCTCACGGGCCAGGCGGGCGGCCTCGCGATTGAGCTCGGGGACCAGTGCCTCCATGCCGTAGTCCGACTGCGACAGCCGGGTGGCGTTGAAGGTGTTGGTCTCGACGATATCGGCGCCCGCTTCCAGATAGGCGCGGTGAATTGCACCGACCACCGCCGGCTGGGTCAGGGTCAGCAGGTCGTTGTTGCCCTTGAGTTCACTGGGCCAGTCGGCGAAGCGATCGCCGCGGAAATCGGCCTCGTCGAGGCGGTACTCCTGAAGCATGGTGCCCATGCCGCCGTCGAGAATCACGATGCGTGCTGCGAGGGTCTGACTCAGCGCCTCGAACGACGGTCTGCGGTGAACGGCCATGCGGATCTCCTGCGGCAAAACGGCTCGTAAAAGAGGGGGTGGATGCGCGCTCGCGCGCCCCTGGCTCAGTCGAGCACGGCGGGGGCCACAGGGTAGCAGAAAGCGCGGGCGGGCGAGACTGGCCGGGACTGTCGGTAGCGTACCGATACTTTCCTGACTAAATCACTCGGGATTGTCTTGGTGCCCACTTTTTTCTACCATGGTCACCATCCACGAGATCGAAGCCCAGCGTCACGCCATCTCGTTCCACTACGTCTCAAGCAGAGTTCGCAGCGACATGAGCCAACCGATTCAGATCACCGAAAGCGGGCAGGAGTACCTGGCCGAACTGCTGGCCAAGCAGAACGTCGAGGGCATCGCGGTGCGGGTCTTCATCACCCAGCCGGGCACGCCCTATGCCGAGACCTGCCTGGCCTACTGCCGCCCGGGCGAAGAAGAGCCCAGCGACGAGCGCCTCACGCTGGAGAAGTTCGATGTCTTCCTGGACAAGAACAGCGTGCCGTTCCTGGAAGAGGCCGTGGTCGACTTCAATCCGGACCGCATGGGCGGGCAGCTGACGATCAAGGCGCCCAACGCCAAGATGCCCAAGGTCAACGCCGACAGCCCGCTGGAGGATCGCGTCAATTACATCCTCTACAGTGAGATCAACCCCGGGCTCGCGGCGCACGGCGGCGAGATTCGTCTGATCCAGCTCACCGAAGAGCAGGTCGCCGTGCTGCAGTTCGGCGGCGGCTGTCAGGGCTGCGCTGCAGTCGACCTGACGCTGAAGGAGGGCGTCGAGCGCACGCTGATGGAGCGGATTCCCGAGCTCGCCGGCATCCGTGACGTCACCGACCATACCGATACCACCAACGCCTACTACTGATAAGGCCTACTACCGATCAGGCCAGGTCCGGCGGCTACCGCCGGACCGCCAAGGCTGTCTCGAAAAGCGCTCGCCAGAGCGCTTTTTTCATGTGCTTTCGAGCGGGTTGTTGGCGAAAGCCCCTGGGCGCCAGGCCAGCGCTCAAACGGCGGTCGGGGGCAGGGCGGCGCGGGAGAGGCGCTCATGCAGCTCGCGGTTGGCCGCGCGCAGGTTCTTGAGTTCGGCCTCCAGGCGCTGCTTCTCCTGCTGCAGCGTCTGCTGTCGATCGTCGCTGAGACGGCGCTCGCTCTCGAGCTGCTCGGTGTGCACCTTGTCCGCGCGCAGTGATTCCTGCAGCTGAGTGTACTGGCGCCGCTGCTCGGAGAGATCGATCTGTAGCCGCTCGCTGCGCTGGTCCAGCGTCGCTAGACGCTGCTCGTACTGCTTCTCTTGCTTGAGCCGCTCTTGGCGCGCCTCGTCGAGCAGCGTCATCAGGCGACTCTCGGCGGCTTCGTGGCGTTTCTCTTCCTGGGCCAGCTTGGTCTGGTGCGTCTGCTGCTGCTTGGCCAAGGCTTCGCGATGCTGGCGCTCGGCCTGTTCCAGCGCCTGCTGGTGGCGCTGGCAGGTCTGCTCCAGCTGGTTCAGCCGTTTCTGCTGCTGCTGTTGCTGGGCCTGCAGTGCCTGTAGTTCCGCCTGCAGATGGGCGGCTTCGTTGGTCTTGTTCTCGAGCCGCTCCTGGACGATGAGCATGTGCTCGTTGAGCGCAGCGAGACGCTGTTCGGCATCCTCGCACTGGCGCTGTGCGGCCTGGCTGGCCTCGTTGGCGTCGAGAATCTGCTCGTCGGCCTGCTGACGATAGACCGCGAGCTTCTCATAGGCGGCCTGCTGCGCCTTGTCCCAGATGTCGGCGACCCAGCTTTCGAGCAGCTCCGGGCGCTCGTGGTTACGCGGAATGCTGTTGACCGCGCCGGTATCCTGGCGCAGGCGCCATTCGCGCAAGTGATCGCTGATGGTGGTGTAGCTGCCGGTGCCGAGGAAGTCGCGAATCTTCTGTACGCTGACCGTCTCACCGCGATGTTTCAACGTCTCGATCGCGCGACAGACATCGTCGTAGCGGATGCCGTTACGGGCCATGGGTGTGCTC
This sequence comes from Salinicola sp. DM10, assembly GCF_017306975.2. Classification (NCBI taxonomy): domain Bacteria; kingdom Pseudomonadati; phylum Pseudomonadota; class Gammaproteobacteria; order Oceanospirillales; family Halomonadaceae; genus Salinicola; species Salinicola sp. DM10. The sequence goes on along the minus strand of NZ_JAFLEN020000001.1, from coordinate 341,262 downwards.
CCTGTCTTGATGATTTCGTATCTTCGATAGCGTCTTGGAAGCGCTTCTGCGGCGCCTTCACGCTTGCCACCGGCAGGGCGCTGGGCCACTGACGATGGTCTTGCTCACAGCATAGGCCATTTACGTAAAAACGATACGTAAAATCGAGTCATAATGCGCGGGCTGCAGGTGTGGCTGGGGTCGGCCGGTCACAGCCTCTATAATGGCGCGATCGACAACCAAGGAGAGCCCATGAGCATCGCACAGGCCCAGGCCGAACTGCTCGAAGAATTCTCGATGTTCGACAACTGGATGGATCGCTACCAGTACGTCATCGACATGGGGCGCCAATTGCCGGCGTTCCCGGAAGCGGACCGTACCCCGGCGCACAAGATAGAAGGATGTCAGTCCAACGTGTGGATGACCGCGACACCGGAAGCAGGGCGGTTACGTTTCCGCGCCACTTCGGATGCGGCGATCGTCAGCGGGCTGATCGCGATTCTGTTGCGCATCTACGACGATCGCGAACCGCAGGAGATCCTCGACAGCCAGCCGACCTTCCTCGCCGAGCTGGGGCTGGACAAGCATCTGTCACCCACCCGCAGCAACGGGCTGCATGCGATGCTCGAGCGTATTCATGCCACTGCGCGTGAGGCTCAGGCCGCCTAAGCCGCCGCGCCGCGACATCGCCTGCACTCGTCAGCGCGCGTCGCGGTCTTTGTCGTGTTCGGAGGCTGCCGTGGCGTCAGCTGTTCTCTGGCAACTGCCGTCGCGTGTGCCATCGTGGGTGTCATGAACCGGAGTGTCTTGGATAGCGCCGTCGCGGAACGGCTCGCGAGCCGCGCAGCTGCAGCGACGACGCGGCTCGGGCACCGGGTCGACGCCTCCCGGATGGAACGGGTGACACTTGCCCAACCGCTTTAGCGTCAACCAGCCGCCACGCCAAGGCCCGTGCAGCTTGATCGCCTCCAGCGCATAGCTGGAACAGGTCGGCCAGAAGCGGCAGCGGGGGCCGAGCAGGGGGCTGATCAGGTAACGATAGCCTTGGATCATCCCGGTCATCAGGGCAGCGGCCAGGCGGCGCAGCATACGATCAGCGTGGCTTGCCGTAGAGCGCCTCGGGGGCGATCAGCGGTTCACGATCGACCTCGCCGATCTCTTCCGATAGCCGAATGTAGAAGCAGTCACGCCGCCCGGTGTGGCAGGCGGGGCCGGTCTGCTCGACCTTGAGCAGCAGGGTGTCGCCATCACAGTCGAGTCGCGCCTCGACCAGCCGCTGGCGCTGGCCAGAGGTCTCGCCCTTGCGCCAGAAGGTCTGGCGTGAGCGCGACCAGTAGCAGACCTGGCCGGTGTGCAGGGTTTCGCGCAGGGCGGCAGCGTTCATCCACGCCATCATCAGCACTTCGCCGCTATCGTGCTGCTGGGCGATCGCCGGCATCAGGCCGTCGGCGTTCCAGCGGGCGTTCTCGACCAGCTCGTCCAGCGCCACCCGAGTGCCGGGGGCTGCGGTCTCCAGATCGTCAAACAGGCGTGACATGGCGTCTCTCGTTGACTGGGGTAAATAGGCTTTCGCCGAATAAGATCAAAGGGATGGATTCGCGGGGTGTTCGCGGACAATCAGGCGCGCTCGGCGCCGTCGCGACAGGCATCGCAGGTACCCAGCAGCTCGATGGTCTGGCGCTGAATGGTAAAACCGCGCTCCCGCGCCGTACTCGCCAGTATTTCGCCAACCGCTTCCTGATGCAGCTCCTCGACACGACCACAGTGGCGACAGATCAATAGCTGGAAGCGATGCACATGCTCCGGACACGGGCAGGCAATATAGGCATTGAGCGATTCGATGCGATGCACCAGACCCTGCTCGATGAGAAAGTCGAGCGCGCGGTAGACGGTCGGCGGACGCGCCGCAGCGTGTTCGTCGGAGAGCCGGTCGAGCAGATCGTAAGCCTTGAGCCCGCCGGGCGTGGCGGATATCAGTTCGAGCACGCGGCGCCGGATCGGCGTGAAGCGCACGCCGCGTTCCTGGCACTGTTGGTCTGCCTGTCTGAGCAGGGCATCCGAGTCGATCATCGACAATCCCGAGCCGTTGTACAAAGAATTCATCATTCTACGCGCTCACCTTGAGCAGAGCCACCGAGCACCTGGCCAGAGGCTTCGCGCGCGCGAGGGTAAGCATTGAATGCTCGCAAGGGTGCTGATCTGAAGGGCGACGGCGGGAATCAGGAAGACGACGCCAGCCGCTGTCAGCAACAGTCGGAAAAACCTTCGCATAGTGTATTTAACATAATATATATTATGCGAAATACAGGCCGCGCGGGGTGAGGGTGGCCAATGTCCAGTCACCGGAACAGCTAATCAACAGCCCACTACGGCGCACACGGGTCTGATCCGAGTGTTGGCATCTCGACACCATGGGCGCCGTTTTTCCTCTGCGTCTAATGCCGCGGGTCCGACCTGTCGACTGCGCTGGCCTTCAGGGCGCACGTCGCGTGCCGATGGACTAGTCTGAGTGGCACCGCCACACAGCCTGCGTCGCCCGATGTCGACGGCTGCTACAGGTGGTGCGACAGATAGTAAGAAAAACAGTGCGACAAATCGCCACACACGCGGCACTTTGCCGCCACCGGCCTGCTGGGCAAGGTTTTTTTAGGTACAATGTCGTCCGCGAAATCCCTACTTCGTTGGCGACTTGTCGAGGCCGATGGCAACGGCGGTTCTCGTCATTCGAGTTGTCAGCCCTGGCGAGCGGCGTATGATGCAGGCCGCTAGCCGATGTTGCAGGGCCAAAAGCTTTCCTCCACTGGGGTCGTGAGATGAGAAAAAGGAACTCCCTCAAGTATTTGAGTGTGATGACGTGGCTGACCGTGCCACTGCTGTTGAGCGGTTGCGGTTCGGCACTGATGGACCCGAGTGGTCCTGTTGGTCAGGGGCTCAAGTCACTGATCATCACCGCTTTCGGTTTGATGCTGATCGTGGTCATTCCGGTCATCGTGATGACCATCCTGTTCGCCTGGAAGTATCGTGGCACCAACCTGGCGGCCAAGTACACGCCGAACTGGGAGCACTCCAACGTCATCGAGCTGTTCGTATGGGCCATCCCATGCGTCATCATCCTCTTCCTGGGGATCCTCACCTGGCAGACGTCGCACTCCTACGATCCGCACAAGCCGATCGCCAGTGAAGACGAAACCATGACCATCGATGCGATCTCGCTCGACTGGAAATGGCTGTTCATCTATCCCGAGCAAGGCATCGCCACGGTCAACGAGCTGGCCATGCCGGTGAATACGCCGGTGCACTTCCGGGTCACCTCGGGCACGGTGATGAACTCGTTCATGATTCCCAACCTCGGCAGCCAGATCTACGCCATGGCCGGGATGAACAACGACGTCTATCTCGAAGGCAGCGAGATCGGCACCTTCCGTGGTCGTTCGACCCACTACAGCGGCGAAGGTTTCTCGGAAATGCTGTTCGACGCCCACGTGACGTCGCAAGCCGATTTCCAGGCCTGGGTCGACAAGGTCAAGCAGTCGCCAAACACGATGATGTTCCCGGACGACTACAACAAGCTGGCACAGCCGACCATCGGCGCGCCGGTGCAATATTTCTCGCAGGTTTCGCCCGACTTCTACGGCGACCTGATCAGAAGCTACAAGTCTGGTCACGGTGGTCCGCAGAGCCATGGCGAGCACAACCAAGCACAGGAGCCTTCAATGCCCATGAGTGCGCAGGCAGCGGAGTAACGTCATGTTCGGAAAACTCAGCTTAGATTCGATTCCCTACCATGAGCCGATCATCATGGTCACGGCGACGGTCATCGGAATCGTCGGCGCCCTGGTCGTCGGGCTCGTTACCTACTATCGCAAGTGGGGCTATCTGTGGCGTGAATGGATCACCTCCATCGACCACAAGAAGATCGGGATCATGTACTTCCTGGTCGCCCTGGTGATGCTGATCCGCGGCTTTGCCGATGCGATCATGATGCGTACTCAGCAGGCCATCGCGGCCGGGGGTGCCGAGGGCTATCTACCGCCCCACCACTACGATCAGATCTTCACCGCCCACGGCGTGATCATGATCTTCTTCGTCGCCATGCCCATGGTCATCGGTCTGATGAACCTGGTGGTGCCGCTGCAGATCGGCGCCCGCGACGTTGCCTTCCCGTTCATGAACAACGTCAGCTTCTGGCTGTTCGCTGCCGGCGTCATTCTGGTCAACGTCTCGCTGGTCATCGGTGAGTTCGCCAAGACCGGCTGGCTCGCCTACGCGCCACTATCGGAGTTGCAGTACAGTCCGGACGTCGGGGTCGACTACTGGATATGGTCACTGCAGATATCGGGTATCGGGACGACCCTGACCGGTATCAACTTCTTCGTCACCATCCTGAAGATGCGCACCAAGGGCATGACCCTGTTCCGCATGCCGATCTTCACCTGGACGGCGCTGTGCACCAACGTCCTGATCATCCTGTCGTTCCCGATCCTGACCGCGACCATCGCCCTGCTCACGCTGGATCGCTATCTGGGGATGCACTTCTTCACCAATGACATGGGCGGCAGCCAGATGATGTACGTCAACCTCATCTGGGCCTGGGGCCACCCCGAGGTGTACATCCTGATCCTGCCGGCGTTCGGTGTCTTCTCCGAGGTCATCTCGACCTTCACCAAGAAGCGTCTGTTCGGCTACAAGACCATGGTCTGGGCCACGGTGGCGATCACCTTCCTGTCGTTCATCGTCTGGCTGCACCACTTCTTCACCATGGGTGCCGGTGCCAACGTCAACGCCTTCTTCGGCATCACGACGATGATCATCGCAATACCCACGGGTGTGAAGATCTTCAACTGGCTGTTCACCATGTACCGCGGGCGTCTCGAGTTCACCGCGCCGGTACTGTGGACCATCGGTTTCATCATCACCTTCACCCTGGGTGGCATGACCGGTGTCATGCTGGCCGTGCCGGGCGCCAACTTCGTGCTGCACAACAGCCTGTTCGTCATCGCCCACTTCCACAACGTCATCATCGGCGGCGTGGTCTTCGGCATGCTGGCTGGCTTCACTTACTGGTTCCCGAAAGCGTTCGGTTTCACCCTGAGCGAGAAATGGGGCAAGCGCTCCTTCTGGTGCTGGCTGGTCGGCTTCTACATGGCCTTCATGCCGCTCTACGCGCTGAGCTTCTTCGGTGCCATGCGTCGCATGCAGTCTTACGAGCAGACCGAGTGGCAGCCGCTGATGATCGTCGCCTGGGTGGGCGCCGTGATCATCGCCCTGGGTATCGCCTGCATCGTGATCCAGCTCGTGGTGAGTATCCGCGACCGCGAGAAGAACCGCGACGTCACCGGCGACCCGTGGGATGCCCGCACCCTGGAGTGGTCCACCTCCTCGCCGCCCCCGAACTACAACTTCGCCCATCTGCCGGAGGTTCACTCCATCGACAGCTACTGGGAGATGAAGCAGCAGCCGGGTGGCTTCAAGCGTGAGCTGTCGACCCACTTCGAAGACGTGCACATGCCCAAGAACACCAACGAAGGTCCGATCCTGGGGCTGTTCAGCCTGATCTTCGGCTTCGCCCTGGTGTGGCACATCTGGTGGCTGGTCGCCGTCGGCGCCATCGGCATGTTCGTGACCTTCATGGTGCGTATCCACAACGATGACGTGGACTATCACATCCCCGCTGCCGAGGTCGAAAAGACCGAGCGTGAATACCACAAACGGTTGGAGATGCAGGCGTAACCATGGCAACCGATACCCTGACTAACCACGACGCTCATGCCCACGACGGGCATGAGCACCACGATGCCGGCGCGATGAAGGTGTTCGGCTTCTGGATCTACCTGATGAGCGACCTGGTGATCTTCGGATCGCTGTTCGCCACATACGGGGTTCTGGGCACCGCCACCGCCGGCGGCCCGACCTCACAGGAGATCTTCGAGCTGCCCTTCGTGCTGGTCGAGACCTTCCTGCTGCTGGTGAGTAGTTTCACCTTCGGCCTCGCCGTGCTGGCTCAGAACGCCGGTGATCGCGGTGCCGTGCTCAAGTGGCTGGCCGTGACCTTCCTGCTCGGCTTCGGCTTCGTCGCGATGGAGGTGTACGAGTTCCATCACCTCATCGTCGCAGGCCATGGCCCGGATCGCAGCGCCTTCCTGTCGTCCTTCTTCACCCTGGTCGGCACCCACGGTCTGCACGTGACCTTCGGTCTGATCTGGATCGCGACCATGTTCATCCAGATCTCGCGCCGCGGTCTCGACAGCGTCACCAAGCCGCGCATGCTGTGCCTGAGCCTGTTCTGGCACTTCCTGGACATCGTCTGGATCTGCGTCTTCTCCTTCGTCTACCTGTTTGGAGCCATGTAACCATGAGCGATATCCATACCTCTCATGACGGCGCCAGCCATGGCAGCTACAAGTCGTACTTCATCGGCTTGGTCCTCTCGATCGTACTGACGCTGATCGCGTTCGGTGTGGTCATGGCCGGTGGCTTCAGCGTCCCGGTGATGATGGTGACCGTGGTGGTCACCGCCATCGCGCAGGTGCTGGTGCAGCTGGTCCTATTCATGCACCTGAATACCAAGGCCGAAGGCGGCTGGAACTTCATCGCCATCGTCTTCACGGTCGGTATCCTGGGGCTGATCATTGGTGGTTCCCTATGGATCATGCACAACATCCACGTCAACATGATGCTGAACTAAGCACGCAAATGGCCCTCAAGCCCTACTTGCTGCTGACCAAGCCCGGCATCATCTTCGGTAACCTCGTAACAGTCATCGGCGGCTATTTTTTGGCCGCCGGTGGCCGTTTCGATCCCCTGCTGTTCTTTGCTGCGGTGATCGGCACCTCGTTGGTCGTGGCCTCCGGCTGCGTTTTCAACAACGTGATCGATCGAGACATCGACCAGCACATGGCGCGCACAAGGTCGCGCGCCATGGTCACCGGTCAGATCTCGATTCCGGTCGCACTGTTGATGGGTGGCGTACTGGGTGTGCTCGGTTTCGGTCTACTGGCGTGGCAGACCACGGCACTGGCCACCGGCTTCGCTGCCTTCGGGTTCGCGATCTACGTTGGTGCCTACAGCCTCTATCTGAAACGCCATTCGGTCTACGGCACGCTGGTGGGGAGTCTTTCCGGGGCCTCGCCACCGGTGATCGGCTACTGCGCCGTCAGCGGTCAGTTCGACTTGGGCGCCCTGCTGCTGCTGATCATTTTCAGTATCTGGCAGATGCCCCACTCTTACGCGATCGCGATTTTCCGCTTCAACGACTACGCCTCGGCGTCGATTCCCGTGCTGCCAGTCAAGTGCGGCATCGGGGTGGCCAAGCGGCATATCGTGATCTATACCGCACTCTTCGTGGTGGCGTCGGTGATGCTGAGCGTGGCCGGCTACACCGGCTGGATCTACGCGATCGTGGCCGTCGCAGTGGGTCTCTACTGGCTAGTGATCACCCTGCGCGGTTACCGCGCGGAGGATGATCAGGCCTGGGCCCGCAAGGTGTTCGGCTTTTCGATCATGGTGGTCACCGCGCTGAGCGTGATGATGTCGGTCGACAGCCGCCTGCCGATGGCGGAGTCGATCGTGTCGCTGGCGTTGGGTTGAGGCGCGCTCTCGCACCAGCCCTTCGTTGGCGAGCAGTAACGTGCTAGTAGGTGGTAATAGATATGTGGTAATAGAAAGACGGGCAGCCCCAGGGCTGCCCGTCTTTTTTGGTACTGCTTTTTCGTTACGTCCGTCAGGCGCGCAGATCACGCTTCCGGCGGCGCGTAAGAGCCATCTTCGCGGTGGACTTCGCGGCCCGTCAGCGCCGGCAGGAAGACGCAGGCCACGGTCATGCCCTTCTCCTTGCCACGCAGCCAGTGCTCGTCGTGCTGATCGAGCAGATACATATCGCCGGCCTTGATGGTGTGGATCTTGCCATCGGCGATGGTCTCGACCTCACCCTCGCCCTCGTAGCAGAACACCGCCTCGATATGGTTCTTGTAGTGGATATGGGTTTCCGTGCCCGGGTGGATCCGGGTGATGTTGAAGGAGAAACCGCAATTGTCGTCGGCCAGCATCAGACGGGTGCTGTCCCAGTTGCCGTTCTCGGCTTCGACGAAACGCTCGGTCTTACGGCACTCTTCCAGGTTACGTACGATCATCGATTCTGCTCCTTGGGGATGAACTCGGGGTCTGCCTGCGCGAGACAAGCCCCGGGGTGACACTTACCCGGCGCGGCATCCGTGAACCCGGCGCCCGCGCCGGCCAGAGACGTCATGTCTCAACCAATGGCTTCTTCCACGCTGCGCTCGAGAATATCCAGCCCTTCGAGCAGATCTTCGTCACTGATCACCAGCGGGCACAGGCACTTGATCACCTGGCCGTCATGGCCGGCTGTCTCGATGATCAGGCCGTTCTCGAACGCCTTGGCGGTGATCTTGTCGGCGATCTCGCCCTTGCGCACGTCGATACCGCGCATCAGACCACGGCCGCGCTCACTTGCTTCATGGCCGCGCTCGGTCAGCCAAGCCGCGATCTTGGTGAAGCGCTCCTCGACGATACGGCCCTTGCGCTGGACGTCGCGCTCGAGCTTGTCATCACTCCAGAAGTGCTTGAACGCGGCAGCGGCGGTGACGAAAGCCATGTTGAAGCCGCGGAAGGTGCCGTTGTATTGGCCCGGTTTCCACTTGTCCAGCTCGGGGCGCATCAGCACATGGGCAAACGGCAGACCGTAAGCCGAGAGCGACTTCGAGTTGGTCACGATGTCGGGTACGATACCGGCGTGCTCGAAGCTGAAGAACTTGCCGGTACGCCCGCAGCCGGCTTGGATATCATCGACGATCAGCAGAATGTCGTGGGCCCGGCAAATGCTCTCCAGGCGTTTCAGCCAGTCGAGGCCGGCGGGATTGATACCGCCCTCGCCCTGCACGGTCTCGACGATGACACCGGCGGGCACGTCGAGGCCGCCGGAGTTGTCCCCCAGCAGTTTCTCGAAGTAGTCGAGGGTGTCGTTGCCATCACCCAGATAGCCATCGAACGGCATGAAGCTGGCGCCCTGGGTGGGGATGCCACCGGTGGCTTCGCGGAACTTGCGGTTACCGGTGGTCGCCAGCGCCCCCATGGTCACGCCGTGGAAGCCGTTGGTGAAAGTGACGATGTTATGACGGCCCTTGGCGACACGCGCCAGGCGGATCGCCGCCTCGACCGCGTTGGTGCCGGTCGGCCCCGGCAGATGCACCTTGTAGTCGAGACCGCGCGGCTTGAGGATCACCTCTTCCAGGGTTTCCAGATAGTCGCGTTTGGCCTGGGACCACATGTCCAACCCGTGGGTGATGCCGTCACTGGTGATGTAGTCGACCAGCGCTTCCTGCAGCTTGGGGTGATTGTGGCCGTAGTTGAGCGTACCGGCACCGGCGAGAAAGTCGATGTACTCGCGCCCGGCCTCGTCGGTCAGACGCGCGCCCTTGGCTTTGGTGAAGACGGTCGGGAAAGAGCGCGAATAAGTCCGTACCTCGGACTCCATACGTTCGAGAATCTGGGTCTGCATGCAACCTCCCTGGCTGATGATGTGCAAGTGATGAAGCTTGGAGACGGCCCGGCAGCGTGGAATGACCGGCTGCCGGCGCCGGAAGTCAGATGTGCTGCGGATCGAACGGACCGATACGGACGAGATTTTCCGGATCGTGTTCGCCGCCGAGCTGATCGGTGGAGAAGTATTCGCGGCTGATCAGCGGTGCCTGCCAGCGGTCCGCCAGCCGCTTGAACAGCCCCCAGGACGCCTGGTTGTCCGGGGTGATGGTGGTCTCGAGATGATTGACGCCTGCAAGCTCCGGGCGGCTCAGCACCGCCTCCACCAAGCGGCGGGCCAGCCCCGTACCGCGCGCCTTCTCGCCTACCGCGACCTGCCACAGAAAGTAGATATCGGGAGCGGCAGCCTTGACGTAGCCGGAGACGAAACCAACGATCTCGCCCTCCTCGGTGGTCGCCACGGCGCAGCTGTCGCGAAACTGCGTTGCCAGCAGCAGATAGGCATAGCCGGAGTTCACATCGAGCGGCGGGCACGCCTTGACCAGCTCGTAGATCCCCCAGCCGTCCTCCGTGGTCGGCTTGCGGATGAACAGCGGCATGTCGGGCTTACCGACCACCGCGTCTGCCACCGTAGGTCTTGCCAGATCCGCCGAAGGGGTGAATGCCGGGTTGGGATTGGTCATCTTGTCCATCGCCATGACTAATGTCTTAACAGGATAACAAGGTGTCGCGCCTGCTTCAAACGGCAGGTTATCCACCCATCCGATTTCAATAAACAATGGTTATGTCATATTGGCGAGCGTCTTGGAGACACCGTCAATCGCAGCTTCCAGTCTAGACCAGCAGGGAAAAAACGCCCGGGGCAGGATCACGGAGGAGACGGCGGACGACCGTCCGCCAACGCAAACGGCCACCCGTGGGTGGCCGTCGATGTGCACTGTGCTGGGAGGTTCAGCGGCGGGTGACGCTGCGCATGGTGACGAACTCTTCCGCCGCGGTCGGGTGGATACCCACGGTGGCGTCGAAGTCACGTTTGGTCAGCCGAGCGCGGACGGCGATGGCCAGACCCTGGATGATCTCGCCGGCTTCTTCACCGACCATGTGGGCGCCAACCACGCGATCGCTCTCGTCATCGACGATCAGCTTCATCAGGCAGCGCTCATCACTTCCGGAGAGGGTGTGCTTCATCGGCCGGAAGTCGGCGCTGTAGACCCGAATTGCTGCATAGCGCTCACGCGCGGCCTCCTCAGAGAGCCCCACGGTACCGATATTGGGGTGGCAGAAGACGGCGGTGGCGATATCGTCGTAATCGAGCGACCCCGGGGTGCTGCCATCCTGGTGATCGACGAAGTGATGCGCCACCAGATGCATCGCCTCCGCCAGCGCCACGGGGGTCAGCTCCGGACCGCCGGTGACATCGCCAATCGCCAGGATCGACGGAATCGATGTCTCGAAACGCTCATTGACCTTGAGCGTGCCATCGTCGTTCAGCGTCACGGCGAGGGTATCGAGCCCTAGCCCTTCCAGATGCGGCCGGCGGCCTGTCGCCGCGAGTACCGCATCGACCTCGAGGCTCTCGCCATTGGTCAGGGTCACTTCCAGACCGCCGTCGACCTGACGAATCCGCTCGATGTTGGCCTCGAAGTGGAGGTTGACGCCCTTCTTGGCCATCTCGTCGCGGGTGAATTCGCGCACTTCCTGATCGAATCCGCGCAGGAACAGGTCGCCACGATAGATCAGATGAGTCTCGGCCCCCAGGCCATTGAAGATACTGGCGAACTCCACCGCGATGTAGCCGCCGCCCAGCACCAGGAAGCGCTCGGGGAAGCGTTCGAGATCGAACACCTGGTTGGAGCTGATGGCGAGCTCGCTGCCTTCGAACGGCGGCACCCAGGGCCAGCCTCCCACTGCCACCAGGATCTTCTCGGCGCTGATACGCTCGCCGTCGATCTCCACGCTGTGGGCATCCACGACCTTGGCGCGACCGTTGATCAGGGTCACGCCGGCGTTGTCGAGCAGCCGCCCGTAAATCCCGTTGAGACGCGCGATCTCAGCGACCTTGTTGTCGCGCAGCGTGGCCCAGTCGAAGCTGGGCGCCTGCGGCAGGGTCCAGCCGAACCCGGCACTATCCTCGAAGGCGTCATGGAAGTGAGCGGCGTAGGAGTAGAGCTTCTTCGGCACGCAACCGACATTGACGCAGGTACCGCCGAGGTAGCGATCTTCGGCCACCCCCACGCGCGCCCCATTTGCCGCCGCGGTTCTCGCGGCACGCACGCCGCCGGAACCGGCGCCGATGACGAACAGGTCGTAATCGTAACTCGCCACTGTCTGACTCCTTGAGAAATGTTGTCGCGATCATACCAGCCCAGTTCGTGGGGCGGGAAAGACCTTGCCTATCAGGGCCATATATCCAGCCAATGCGACCCGCCCGCCAACCCGGTCATCGCTCCAGCATAGTCGGCTCACGCGAGGGCTCCCCGGGTATCTCACCTGCTCCTCTCGACATGGCCCAATACCCCTTTCCCGGGCATCTCACTACGCATACCGATCGGAATAGCCTAGAATTCTTCCCTTCGTGCGGCGTCCAGCGTCCGTCTCCCTTCAGGTTTCAGGTGACCTCCATGAGCATCGACACGCTCCTCAAGCAGAACCGTCAATGGGCGGACAGCATCCAGCAGCAGGATCCCGATTTCTTCACGCGCCTTTCCCAGCAGCAGAACCCCGATTATCTGTGGATCGGCTGCTCCGATAGCCGCGTACCCGCCAACCAGATCGTCGATCTGCCGCCGGGCGAGGTCTTCGTTCACCGCAATGTCGCCAATCTGATCTATCACAACGACATGAACGCCCTCTCGGTGGTGCAGTTCGCCGTCGACGTGCTCAAGGTCAAGCACATCATGGTGGTCGGCCACTACGGCTGCGGTGGGGTCAAGGCGTCGATCACCGGCGGCGAGCACGGTATCGTCGACTACTGGCTGCACAGCGTCAGTGAGCTGTACCAGCAGCACAAGCGCGAACTCGAGGCGTTGCCGTTGGATGAGCAGGTGGACCGCCTGTGTGAGCACAACGTCCGCCTGCAGGTCGCCAATCTGTGCCGGACCAAGATCATCCAGCGCGCCTGGGAGCGCGAACAGCCGCTGTCGGTACACGGTTGGGTCTACGGGCTCAAGGATGGCCGCGTCAACGATCTCGGCTGCACCGTATCGCGTGCCGACCAGACCGGCACCATCCGCATCATGCCAGGCGCCTGCTGAGCGACCGGAGCGATCACCACGTCGCCGATCGATGACAATAGACAAGCACTTCGATGAGGCACGCATGCGCAACAGCAACCGGTTCGAAGCCCGGCAGGCTGCTCTTTTCAAGGCGCGACGATGGCGTCTCCTGAGCGCGCTCCTGCTCTGCGTCTGCGCGCTCTCGGCGACGGCCCGTGCCGACGATGTCACCCTCGATGTGGCCTACGACACCCTGCCGGTATCGCTGGATATTCATGAGCAGCTCACGGTGGGCGTGCTAAGATTGGCGCACCTGGTGTTCGACCCCTTGGTTCGCTGGGACCGCCACCTGGGGCTCGAGCCGCGTCTCGCCACGTCCTGGGAGCGTCTGGACGACACCACGCTGCGCCTGCATCTGCGCCGCGGGGTGCATTTCCACAGTGGCAACCCGTTCAGCGCGCGCGATGTCGCCTGGACCGTGGCGCGGCTCAAGCGCAGCCCCGACTTCAAGGCGATCTTCGCCCCCATCGTCGACGTCACGGTGGTCGACGATGCCACCGTCGACCTGCATACGCGCAGCCCCTTTCCGCTGCTGCTCAACCTGGCGACCTACATCTTTCCCATGGATAGCCGCTTCTACAGTGGCGAGCGAGCGGCGACTACCGCTGACAGCCAGAGTCAGGACAAGGCGGCGATCGTCAAGGGTGGCGATACCTTCGCCTCGCGCCATATGTCGGGTACCGGGCCGTTCGAGGTCACCCGCTTTCAACCCGGCGCGCGGATAGAGCTGACACGTTTCCCCGACTATTGGGATCACGCCTCGCCAGGCAATGTCGAGCACCTCTCCGAGGTGGCGATCGGTGAGAGTGCGACCCGGGTGGCCGCCCTGCTGGCCGGAGATGTCGACTTCATCGCACCGGTGCCGGCCACCGCCCTGAGCCGCCTCGAGCATGCGCCAAGGATCGATCTGATCACCATGCCCGGGATACGCATCACCCTGCTGCAGCTCAATCAACGCCGGGTGCCGGCTTTCCGCGATCGCCGCGTGCGCCTGGCGATGAATTACGCCGTCGATCAGCGCGCGATCGCCAAGCACCTGCTCGAGGGGTTCGTCACCCCGGCGGCGCAGATGTCCCCTGAAGGGTATGCCGGGCACGACGAACAGCTCACCCCACGCTACGATCTGGCCAAGGCCCGACGGCTGATGCGCGAGGCCGGTTATCCGGATGGCTTCGAAGTCACCCTGATGGCGCCCAACAACCGCTATGTCAACGATGCCCAGACCGCGCAGGTGGCGTTGGCCGTGGCGGCGATGCTGGCCAAGATCCATATCCGGGTCGATTTCAAGACGCTGCCGAAGAATCAGTACTGGACGGAGTACGACCGTCGCGCCGCCGATATCATGATGATGGGGTGGTACTCGGACACCGGCGACTCGGCCAACTTCTTCGAATACCTCACCTTCTGCCCTGATAGCCGCAGCGGCACCGGCCAGTACAATGCCAGCGAGTACTGCAACCCGGAGCTCGACTCGCTGGTCGCGCTGGCCAACAGCGAGACCGACATGCGCCGGCGCACCAGCATGCTGCGCCAGGCCGAAGCGATGGTCTACGCCGACGCCCCGTTCATCCCGCTCTACTGGCAGAATCTGGCCTGGGCGGCGTCAGATCGGGTCGCCATCGAGCCGGTGCTCAACGTCATGAATATGCCGTACCTGGGCGATGTGGTGGTGACACCGCGCGCCACAGAGACCCACAGCCGCTGAGCGTACGCGCTGGGGAAAGGAGAGACGCTGGATGTCGATGACGCGCTTTCTGTTGAAGCGCTTGCTGCAGGCGATAGGGGTACTGCTGGCGATCAGTCTGATCGCCTTCTTGCTGCGCGACGCCCTGCCCGGCGCGGATGCGGACGGCAGCGGCGCTGCCTGGCGTCGCTATCCGCAGTTCCTGGGGCAGCTGCTGCGGCTGGATTTCGGCACCTCGAGCTTTTTCCATCGCCCGGCGCTCGAGGTGGTGCTCGGCTACCTGCCGGCGACCCTGGAGCTGGTCTTTGCCGGCGGGCTGCTCACCGCCCTGTTCGCCGTGCCGCTGGGAATCTACAGCGCGATCAAGCCACACGCCGCCGGGGCGCGTCTGATCCTGCGCCTGGCGGCACTGGGCGTCTCGCTGCCGGTGTTCCTGACCGCCATTCTACTGATCCAGGTGTTCTCGCTGGGCCTTTCCAGCGCTGCGTCCGGCGACTCCGCGGGCTGGCTGGCCAGCCTCGGTGGCATGCCCGCCTATGGGCGCGGCAATCCGGTAGCGCTGTGGGGCGGCTGGGCGACCAACTTCGCCTCGTGGCAGGGGCTCACCTATCTCGCCCTGCCGGCGCTGTCGCTGGCCGTGGGCATGCTGCCGCTATTCGTGCGTCTGATCCATACCGAGATGCGCCGCGTGCTGGCGAGCGACTATATCCGCTTCGCCCGCGCTCGCGGGTTGTCACCATGGCGGATCTACGCCCGCCATGCGCTCAAGAACGCGCTGCTACCGGTGGTGACCCTGGGCGGCATCCAGCTCGGTTCACTGATGGCCTATACCCTGCTGGTCGAGAGCGTGTTCCAGTGGCCCGGCGTGGGGCTGATGTTTCTCGATGCGGTGGAGCGCGGCGACCGCCCGCTGATCGTGACCTATCTGCTGGTGGCCGGCGTGCTGTTTCTACTGATCAACACTCTGGTCGATCTCTGCTGCCGGCTGCTCGATCCTCGGGTCGTGGCGCCAGGGGGGATGCAGTGAATTCGCTCTCCTCGAAGGCGTCGTCGGGGCCGCTGACAAGCGCGCTGCGCCGCCTCGCGCAGCGTCGCCGGCTATGGCTATGCCTGGGTCTGTTCGTGTTCCTGGCGGGGGCGGCGCTATTGGCTCCCTGGCTCGCGCCCAGCGATCCCTACGATCTCTCCCAGGTCGAGCTGCGCGACTCCCTGCGCCCGCCTGGGTGGCTCGCCGGCAGCCTGCCCGGCCATCCACTGGGTACCGATATTCAGGGACGCGACCTGCTCTCGCTGATGCTCTACGGTGCACGGGTGTCGCTGGCGATCGGCTTCGGCGCGGTACTGCTGCAACTGCTGCTGGGCGTGACCCTCGGGCTGCTCGCCGGCTATCGCGGTGGGCGCCTCGATGCCCTGCTGATGCGCTGGGCGGACGTCCAGCTGGCGTTTTCCACGCTGATGATGGCAATCGTGATCGGGGCCGTGGTCAAGGCCGCTTTCGGCGGCGCCTTCTACGGCCACTACGGTATCTGGCTGCTGATCCTGATTATCGGTGTCAGCGAGTGGCCGCTCTATGCGCGCACGGTGCGCGCCAGCGTGATGGCAGAAAAGCGTAAGGATTACATCGAGGCGGCGCGGGTGCTGGGATTCTCGGCTACCCGTATCGTGCTGCGTCATCTGCTGCCCAATACCCTGCCAGCGCTGCTGGTGATCTCGGGGTCCCAGATCGGACAGGCGATCATGGCCGAGGCAGCGCTCTCCTTCCTCGGCCTGGGTCTGCCCGAGACCCAACCGTCGCTGGGGTCGCTGATCAAGTCCGGGTTCGACTATCTGCAGTCCGGGGCCTGGTGGATCACTCTGCTGCCCGGGGCCTATCTGGTGCTGACGGTGTTGGCGGTCAATCTGCTGGGTGACGCCTGGCGCGAGCATCTCGACCCGTATCGGACGCCCGTCGCACCCAGCTCGAGGGGAGGCTAGCGCGCATGGCACTGCTGGAAGTCGACGATCTCAGCGTGCACTTCACGCTGCCCGGGACGGTGCTGGAGGCCGTGGCCGGGGTGAGCTTTCGCCTGGGGCGCGGCGAGTGTCTGGGCATCGTCGGTGAGTCCGGTGCGGGCAAGTCGGTGCTCGGCTTCAGTCTGGTCAATCTGCTGGCGCCACCGGGTCGCATCGCCAGCGGCCGCATCCGCCTCGAGGGGCGCGAATTGACCACACTCTCCGAGCGGCGCTGGCGCGCCATTCGAGGCCGACGCATGGCGGTGATATTCCAGGACCCTCGCGCGACGCTCGATCCGCTGTTCACCGTGGGCCAGCAGATGCACGAGACCCTGCGCGCCCATCGGCGTCTTTCCCGACGTCTGGCGCGCAGGATGGTGCTGCATCGGCTACACCAGGTAGGTCTCGAGGCGCCGGAGAGTCAGCTTTCACGCTATCCGCACCAGCTCTCCGGTGGCCAGTGTCAGCGCGTGGTGATCGCCATGGCGCTGCTGCTGGACCCGGACATCATCATCGCCGACGAACCCACTACCGCGCTGGATGTCACCACTCAGGGCGAACTCGTCGCCCTGCTCACCTCACTCTGCCGGACCCTCGACCTGAGCCTGATCGTCATCTCCCACGATCTCGCGGTGATCCAGCAGCTGACCCAGCGCGTGCTGGTGATGTATGCCGGTCGGGTGGTCGAAAGCGGGCCGACGCGCGAAGTGATCAACGACCCCCAGCACCCCTACACCCAGGCGCTGGTCGATGCCCTGCCGCAGATGTATCCGCCGCGGGCGCCGCTGCGCCCGATTCCCGGCAGCCCGCCCGCGCCTGGCGCAGCGCCCACCGGCTGCACCTTTCATCCGCGCTGCCGCTACCGTCATGCAGGGGACGACGATTTGCGCCGGCGCTGCGAGGGGATATCCCCCGGGCTCATCCCCAGCGGCGGCAGCGAAGTCGCCTGCCACTGGGTGGCGCAATTGATCGACCACGAGATGACCGATCACGAGGCGATCGACGCCACGGAGGTGCACGATGAATCGCTCGGCTGAGATGCGTTCCACGCTCGCATCTACCCCGGCATCCGCGCTCGGCGACCTCGGCCAGCCCGCGGATATCACGCAGCCGCTGCTCGAGGTGCGCGGGCTGAGCCATCGCTATCGACTGCCACGGGGCGTGTTCGGCCGGCGCCGGCCTATGGAGATCCAGGCCCTGGACGCGGTCAGCCTGACACTCTGGCGCGGCGATGCGCTCTGCGTGGTGGGCGAGTCAGGCAGCGGCAAGTCGACCCTGGCCCGCCTGATCATGGGGCTGCTGACCCCAGAAGCAGGCGAGGTGCACTATGCAGGGACGCGCATCGATCATCTCGAGGATCGTCAGCGCCAGCGCTATCGCCGGCGCATGCAGATGATCTTTCAGGACCCCTATGCCTCGCTCAATCCCCGCTTGCGTATCGCCCAGGCACTGGAAGAACCGATCCGCGTGCACTTCCCGGAATCATCGCGCCAGCAGGTGCGCGAGCGGGTAGAAGCCCTGTTGAGCGACGTCGGGCTCGATCGCGGTTGGGGTGAGCGCTACCCCCACGAGCTCTCCGGCGGACAGCGCCAGCGCGTGGCCATCGCCCGGGCGTTGAGCGTCTCACCGGAACTGATCGTTGCCGACGAGCCGCTGTCGGCGCTGGATCTCTCGGTCCAGGCTCAGGTGCTCAACCTGCTCGTCGACACCCAGCTCGCCCGCCGCCTGACCTATCTGTTCATCAGCCATGATCTCGCCGTGATCGAGTATCTGGCGACCCATGTCGCCGTGCTCTACCGCGGCACGCTGTGCGAGGTCGGGCCGGCGGCGCAGATCTTCGCTGCACCACGCCACCCTTACACCCGGGCGCTGCTGGCAGCGCGGCCACGTTTCGACGATGCTGGCGCTCAGCACATCGCCGCCAGCACCGACACGTCCGCTGATTTATCGATCACGGGGGGCTGCGTCTACCGTCAGCACTGCCCTTTGGCCACGCCACGCTGCGCGCGGGAACCGCCACGCCTGGCGTCACTTGGCGACGGCCACGCGGTCGCCTGCCATACCGTCGACGCGGACGCGGTCCGGATGGACACGGAGGCGCACCCGCGACCGTGATCATGACGGCGCCACGCCCTTGAATTCGATTCATCACAGAGAGCCGCATGGAACTACGCTGGCTGGAAGACTTCATCGTCTTGGCCGAAACCCGCCACTTCTCCCGGGCTGCCGAACAGCAGAACGTGACGCAGCCGACCTTCTCGCGCCGCATCAAGCTGCTCGAGGAGGCGATGGACGCGACCCTGGTCAACCGCCAGACGATGCCGCTCAGCCTGACCCCGGCGGGTGAAGAGTTCCTGACGCTGTGCAAGCAGATCACCGAGCGGGTGCGGGTGACCCGCGAGCGCTTGCAGCATCTGCATCACGACGCCACCCGGCGCCTCAGACTGGCGGCACCGCAGAGCCTGCTCACCCACTTCGTGCCCGGGTGGCTCGAGCAGCACGCACTCCACGCCCGGATCGAGCCCTATCTGCGCGCCACCAGCTGGCTGATCGGCGACTATGTCGAAGCGCTCGAACGCGGCGAGGTGGATCTGGCGCTCTGCTACTGGCCCGAGGGGCGCATGGCCCTGGACCTGGATCTGAGCGGCCTGCGCTACCTGACGCTGGGCGAGGAGCTGCTGGTACCGGTGAGCGCCGCCGATGGCGCCGGCATGCCACGCTTCAGCCTGCCCGGTGACAAGCGCCGCCCGCTGCCGCATATCGCCTATCATGCCAGTGGACTGATCGCCGCCGCGCTCAGGGCACACTGTGACCGTTCGCGCCAGGAGGTCCATCTGAGTACCCTCAACGAGAGCGTGCAGACCTCCAATATCCGCGAGCTAGTGCTGCAGGGCTATGGCCTGGGCTGGCTGCCCTTCCGCACCGTGCGCCAGGCGCTGGCCCAGGGCGAACTGACCCGCGCCGGCGACCGTCGCTGGGACGTGCCGCTGTCGATTCGTCTCTATTTTCGTCACGATGGCCGCCATCCGGCACTTCACGACACGCTGGCCCAACTTCAGGAAGGACTCGATGACCTCCACCGATCGCGATAGCGCCCACCGGGCTCACCTCGACCGCCTGCAGCAAGCCTACGCCGAGCTTCTCGAACACAGCGGTTTCGATGCCGCGCTGATCTACAGCGGCCACGCTCGCCCTCAACATGGCGATGACCAGGAGAGCAGCTTCAGCGCTTTCGGGCATTTCGTTCACTGGACCGGCGCCCCTCACCACCAGCATGAGTGGCTGTGGATCGCCCCCGGCACCACGCCGCGCTGGTTCTACTACGCGCCGACCGATTTCTGGCATCTGCCGACACCCCCGCCACAGGGGGTGCGCGCCGCGTGTCTCGATCCTACCCCACTCTCCCAGCCGACCACGGCGGGGGCGCTGATCGGCGCCCACCCCCGTGTAGCGGTGCTCGGCGACGTACCTGAAGATGCCGTGCCCGCCACCGCCACGCTCAATCCGCCCAGCCTGCTGCACGCGCTGGATGAGCTGCGGCTCTACAAGGACGACTACGAGAGTGACTGCCTACGCCTAGCCAACCGGCAGGCCCTGGCCGGCCACGCCGCGGCCCGCGAGGCGTTCGCCGCCGGCGCCAGCGAGCTGGATATCCAACTCGCCTACCTCGCGGCTACGCGTCAGCGCGAAAGCGAACTGCCCTATCAGAACATCGTCGGCATCAACGCCCACGCCGCTACCCTGCACTACCAGCACTACGCCACCGAGGCCCCGGACCCTCTGCGTTCGCTGTTGGTGGATGCCGGACACCGCCACGCCGGCTACTGCGCCGACATCACGCGTACCTGGGCGGCACTCGATGCCGACCCGCTTTTCGCGGCGCTGATCGAAGGAGTCACTGCGTTTCAACAACGCCTGATCGCCGAGCTGGCGCCGGGAGTCGACTTCGTCGACCTGCACCAGCGCATGCACCACTACCTGGGCGATTTGCTGGCTGATACCGGGATCGTCCGGGGCAGCGCCGAGGCCGCGGTGGCCAGCGGCCTGACGCGGGCTTTCTGCCCCCACGGCCTGGGCCACAGCCTCGGCGTGCAGGTGCACGATGTCGGTGGTCTTCAGCGTGATGCCAGCGGCACCCCGTTGCCACCGCCGACGCCTGACCCGGCACTGCGCCTGACGCGGACACTGGCGCCCGGCATGGTGGTGACGATCGAGCCCGGGCTCTACATCATTCCGTTCCTGCTCGCCCCCTTCCGCGAGGGTAGCGAGCGCCAGGCGGTCGACTGGGATCGGGTCGACCGGCTCACCGATCACGGAGGTATTCGCATCGAGGACAACGTTCTGATCACCGCCGAGGGGCATACCAACCTGACCCCGGCCTCGGCGCTCGACGCGCGGTGATGGCGACCGACAGGCAGCCGTGGGCGTTCTCCGCGGCCTTCGATCCGCCCGCCGCACTGCGCAACCGCCATCTGCAGACCCTGCTGCCGCGCCTGCTGCCCAAACGTGCGCTGGCTCAGCGCACCGAAGTGGTCAATCTCCCCGATGGCGATTTCGTCGAGCTGGCCTGGGCGGAACCGGCCCCTCGGGATCCAGAGGCACCGATCTTCCTGCTGTTCCATGGCCTGGAAGGGTCGTTCGATTCACCCTATGCGCGTGAACTGCTCTACCAGGCGAGCACGCTCGGCTTTCGGCCCCTGTTGATGCACTTCCGCGGCTGCGGGGCGGCGCCCAATCGCCTGCCCCGCGCCTACCACTCCGGCGATACCGCGGACGCCTACTGGCTCATCGGCCTGCTCGCCCAGCGCTATCCCCACGCGGCGATGGTCGCCGCCGGCGTCTCGCTGGGTGCCAACATGCTGCTCAAGCTGGTCGCCGAACAGGGCCGCGACGACCTGGGGTTGAGTGGCGCCATCGCCATCAACGCCCCGCTCGATCTGGCCGCCTGTGCCGATGCCCTGGATCGTGGTGCCGCACGGCTCTACCAGCGCTATCTGCTGGGCCAGCTCAAGCGCAAGGTAGCGATGCGCATGGCCAGCGCCCCCTTCCCGCTGGCGCTGACGCCCAAACGGCTCGCCGCCCTGCGCACCTTCTGGGACTACGACGACGCGGTGACCGCCCCGCTGCACGGCTTCACCTCGGCCAGCGACTACTATCGCCGCGCCTCGGCCGGCCCGCTGCTGGGCGAGATCGAGGTGCCCACGCTGATCCTGCATGCCAGTGACGACCCGTTCATGCCCAGCGATCTACTGGCGCGAATTGCCGTGCCCTCGGCGAGCACGCGTGTGGAAGTGGCGCGCCATGGCGGCCACGTAGGCTATATCGAGCGACGTGACGGGCACTTCAGCTCGTGGCTATCGCGCCGCGTTGGCCAGCAGTTGCTGACATGGATACCGCAGCGGTAGGTGCCGCTGACGCCGGCGCCGCATTCGGCGCTCGAGGATCGCTGAGTAGCGCGAGGCGTGAACGCAGCGCAGAGAAGTGCAGAAAGACGAGTGCGGAGAGAGTCGTGCATCGCTGAGCGAGGCCGGTCTAACCGGCCCCGTGCATGGGTAGGCGTTGATCGGTGCTTGATCGGCCTCGGGTAGAGAAGTTCCTCAGGCCGAGATCGGGCAGCTCACGCCGGTGCCTTTCAGCCCGCAGTAGCCGTTGGGATTCTTGGCCAGATACTGCTGGTGATACTCCTCGGCATAATAGAAGGTCTCCAGCGGGGCGATCTCGGTGGTGATCGGCCCCAGGCCGCGCGCGGCCAGCGCCTCGGCGTAGTCATCGCGGCTCGCCTCGGCGATCTCGCGCTGGTCGTCGTCGAGGATATAGATCGCCGAACGATACTGGGTGCCGAGATCGTTGCCCTGGCGCATGCCCTGGGTCGGATCGTGGGCTTCCCAGAACACCGCCAGCAGTTGCTCGAGCGACAGCCGCTGGGGGTCGAACACCACCCGCACCACCTCGGCGTGGCCGGTCATCCCGGTGCAGGTCTCGTCGTAGGTCGGATTAGGGGTGATGCCGCCGGCATAGCCCACCGCCGTGACCAGTACGCCATCGAGCTCCCAGAACAGCCGCTCGGCGCCCCAGAAGCAGCCGAGACCCAGCACGATCTCCTGACTGCCGGCGGGAAACGGCGGCACCATCGAGGCGCCGTTGACCCGATGCACACCGCTGATGGCCAGCGGCGTGTCGCGCCCCGGCAGGGCCTGGCTGGCATCGGGTAGCGTAGCGGGACGTTGCTTGAACATGGTGTGTCTCCTGGTGGTCGCGGGTGGGCGGCATGTCTAGCCTGCCCATCCGCGCCGGCGCGTGGCCGCGATCCTCAGGGGCCGCCGCTGCGGCCCAGGCTGAAGGTGTAGATGAGATCCAGCGCCTGTGACGCCCCCGATACCGCCTGCAGATAGAGATTCTGGATCAGGCGGTAGCGCAGGGTCAGCTCGGCGATGGGAGAGAATATGCCGACGCCATAGCTCACCTTCAAGTCATCGAAGACATAGCCGCTGACCACGACCTGGCTATCGTCGCCGGAGCCGGAGGCATCGAGGCTCAGATCCTGCACCCCGAAGCTCTCGCCCACCTTGCCGACGGCACTGCCGGTCTGCGACAACGACAGCCCGATCAGCGCCGAGGTCAAGGCGTCGTCACCGCCGCCGCTGTCGTCCGGCGCACGCCCGCGCAGGATGTAGGAGAGCGCGCGGCTCTCGCTCATCGCCGGCTCGGAGAAGATGGTCAGACGCGGCGCCGAGGCCGGGCCGGTCACCCGCAGCCCGGCGATCACGTCGTCTTCGGTGGTGTCGGGGTTACGGATCGCCTCGAACTGCAGGTTGGGCTGCGACGCCGGTCCGCTGAAGATCACCTGCCCCTGGCGAATGATCAGATCCTGACCGAAGGAGGTATAGGTGCCACCGATCAGATTGACATCGCCGTAGAGTTGCACCGGTCCGGTGCCCTGGCGAATCTCGAGTTCGCCGCGCAGCCCGGACTTCAGCCCGTAGGCTTCGAGCTTCATGTCCGGCCCCAGGTGCAGCTTGACGCGGATATCGAGCTGCATGCCGGCCTCGGCCAGGGCCTGGGCAGTGCCCGCCCCCTCGTCGTTGGCGCGCGCGGCGGCCGCTGCCTGCTGCTGGCGATCCTGCTCTTCGGTGATGATCACGGTATCGCTGCTGGGTACCTGCGCCGAGGCCGGCAGCTGGCCGATCTCGAGGCGCGCCCAGGGCACGTTGACATCGCCACGCACCTGCAGCCGCTGCGGCGTGGCGCGGATCTGCAGGTCCGGCGCGATGCGCAGGCGGCCGTAGGCCGGCATGGCGACCAGAATCGGCTGCTCCTTGCCGTCGATATTGACGTTGGCGCGCCACTCGGCGGGGTCCTGCCAGTCGGCATCACCACTTAGCGCCAAGCGTCCATCCTCACTCTGCACGTAGCCGTCGAGGGTCGAGGACTGGCCGGCCAGCGCCAGCGTCAGCCGGGCATCGGTCACCGCCACCGGCGACACACCCCCCTTGACCTTGACCCCGTCGATCACCAGGTTGCCGTTCAGCGCCGGCTCGGCGATGCTGCCGCCGAGCGCCACGTCACCATTGATGGCCCCTTCCAGCTGGCTGATGCCTGCGACCAGCGGGCGGTAAGGCGAGAAACGCAGATCATCGACGGCGAGCCGGCCCTGCAAGCGTCCCTCACCGGCGGGGTCGTCGATCTGCGCCTGCAGCTGCACCTGGCCGGCATCGGCAAGATTCAGGGTGACATCGGTTCGCGCACGCTGCTGATCGGCGTCGAGGGTCAACGCCACCCGCGCCGCCGGTACCTGCCACGGTGCCCCGCGGGCATCGACCCCGGAGACCTGGGCCTGGGCGTCGATATCGGCCTTGGCGGTCCAGGCCTGACCACCGCGCGACCAGCTGGCGATGAGCTTGCCGGCGGTGCTGCCGGCGACCCGCCAGCCCTCGGGCATGAAGTCATCCAGCAGCGCCATCGGAATCTCGTCCAGCGACAGCGCGGCCCGTCCCTGGTCGGCCGAGGCGGTCATGCGTTCGGTCAGACAGAGCGCGCCGCCCTGGCGGCGATCGAGACAGAATGGTGCCAGCGTCACACTGGCGGCCTGGAGGTCGGCGCTAAAATCGAGCGCGTCGCGCAGCGCGAGATCGCCATAGTCGGTGGCCGCCGATAGCGACGCCAGGGCGCCACGATAGTGGCGATGCGCGTCGTCCAGGCCGCCACGCAGGCGCAATGCCAGTTGCGATGCCGGCAGGCCTTCGCCGCCGGTGACGTCGAGTGACAGCTTATGCTGCGACAGCCGCCCGTCGAGACCCAGCTCGAGGCGGCGAATCTGCTGATTGGCGGCGGCGATATCCGCCGCCTGCAGATCGACGTCGAACTGCGGGTCCGCAGTGCCGGTGCTATTGGCCTTCAGCGCCAGCTGCCCCACGCGATTGTCGCCATAGGCAACGCCGCTGCCGTTGAGGTCGAGCGTCACGCTCGGCTTGTCGAGCGTGCCACGACCCTGGAACTGGCCGCGCAGCGCGCCGGCCAGCTGAGGCAGAATCGTGCCCAGCGCAGGAGCGTCGATACGCCCGTCGATGTTCAACGTGTGGTCGATGCTGCCTGTCGCCGTTACCCGGTTACGCCCTTGACGCAGGTCCAGCTGGCGAATGTGCCAGGCCATGTCGCTGTTGCCGTCGAGGCTCGCCGCCAGGCGCAGCTCGCGCTGCTGCAGGCGACCGTCGATGTCGAGCTGTGGCAGTGCCAGCTGCCAGCCGCCGTCGTGGCCCATGGCGAAGGCGGCCCGGGCCTGACCGTTGAGCTGCCCGGTGACGGCCTGGGTGAAGGCTTCCAGCGGCAGCCGGCTGAGGTCGAGGCTCAAGTTGGCCGAGAGCAGCGGTGACCAGCGCACGCTACCCTGGCTGCGCAGTTCGCCGCCGTCGCTGGCGACCTCGAGCGGCTGCCAGTGGAATGCCTGCAGGTCGCCCTCACCACGCACGCCGAGGGTGACCGGCGGCAGGCCCTGGCCCTGCCCGGCGAGATCGAGCCGCGCCTGGTAGGCCGCCAACGACCCCGACAGCGACAGTGCCAGCCTGTCGAGCCGATACTGTGGCGCCGACGCAGGCGCTGGCGCGACGCCGGCGAGATCGCGGGCACTACGGATGGCACTGGCATTGAGCGCGCCGGGGAGCGCGCGGAACGCGGCGAACGGCTGCTGCGCGAGCGGCCAGCGCAGGTCCTGGCCGTTCAGCTCGAGGGTGAACGGCAGCCCCGGGGCAAAGGCTTGCAGCCGCGCCTTCAACGTGGCCTCGGCGACGCCGCGGGTATGCAGCGTCAGGTCCAGATCGGCCAGCGTGCCGGAGACGTCGAGGGTGGTCTGTTGGCCATAGAGAGGGGCGCGGGTGATACGGCTACGCAGCGACAGCGCGATCGGCACGTCACCGCTGAGCTCGACCCGGGCGCTGAGCTCGGCCTGGCCATCCGGCGAATCGAGGGTCAGGCGACGAATCTCCAACTGGCGATCGACCGCCGCCAACGACAACGTCAGGCGATCGAGCCGCTGCGGCGTGGGCCCGTTCAGGCTGACGTCGCGGATCGTCAGACTGGGCACCTCCAGCTGTAGCGGCAGCGCAAACTTGGGCAACTGTTGGCGCAGCGCCTGGAGCTGGTCCTCGATTGCCGCGACCCGCGGATCGGCGGTGTCCGTCGCCGCCGCCACATTGGCCGCCGCGGCCAGCGTCAGCGGCGACAGCACCAGCGGGGGTAATGTCTGCAACGGTGTGGCGCTAGACGGTGTCTGATCGGCGCTTACCTTGCTGCCGGCCGTCGCTGGCGTCCGCCCGTCGGACGCCTCGCTCGCACTGGCTGACGCCGTGGCGGCGCGCGCCGGGGATGTCGACGGGTAGAGGCTCTCGGCCGCCGCCAGCGCCGCGGGGCTGATCACGCCATCGCCCAGCGAGGCCTGCGCCAGCGTCTTCGATAGACCGTCATCGGTGGCCGCAGGCAGCGTGATATCGACGCCCGCCAGGGTCGTCGGCGACAGCGTCAGCCGGTTGCCCTGCATGCTGGCGCCGGTCTGGAAGTGATCCCAGTGCAGCGCGGTGCCGTCGGCGAGTTCGGCCCCCACGTCGTTCAGACGTACCTGACGGATCTCGATCGGCAGCGGCACCGCAATCGGCCCCAGCGCCCCACCGCTGTCCTCTTGCGGCGGCGGCGCCTGGGTCTCGCTGGCCGCCAGGCGAATGCGCGCACCGGAAAGCGTGAGGTCGTCGAGGCACAGCCGCCCTTTCCACAGGCAGTCGTCACCCCATGCGAGGTGCAGGTGCGCCACCCGCAGCGACAGCGGGCCGGCGTCGAGCGCCAGATCGTCGATGGTCAACTCGTCGAGCGGCGCGCCCTCGAAGCGCGTTGCCTGAACCCACCCGCGCGACTGCGCCTGCTCGAATAGCCACTGCGAGCCCCAGGATGACAGCGCCACGCCCGCGAGCAGCAGTACCAGTCCCAGCAGCCACAGTAGCAGCCAGAACGCGAGCCGAATCAGAACTCCGGTCCGATGGAGAAATGGAGACGCCAAGAGTCCTCCTCGTCGTCAAACGGATGGGCGATATCGAAGCGAATCGGCCCCACGGGTGATATCCAGCGAATGCCCAGACCGGCACCGGTCTTGAGCGTGTTCGGCCACCAGTCGTCGAAGGCGTTGCCGCTGTCGATGAAGCTCGCGCCCCAGAAGTTGCCGCTCAGGTGGCGCTGATACTCGAGGCTGCCGGTGAGCATCTGCTGGCCGCCGAGCAGCTCGCCGTCGGCGTTCTCCGGTGACAGGCTCTCATAGCTGTAGCCGCGGATGCTCTGGTCGCCACCGGCGAAGAAGCGCAGCGATGGCGGCACCTTGTCGAAGGTATCGGTAGCCATGGCGCCGCCACCGAGGCGCCACAGGAAGCGGTTCTCGCTGCCCAGCATACGAATCCACTGGGTGCTGAAGGTGGTCCTAACGAAGCGCGCGTCCGAGCCCCAGGCGGGGTCCGACCACTCCAGCGTGAGCTGCTGCCGGTCCCCCCAGCTGGGGAAGGTCGGATTGCGCTTGCGTGTGCGTGACCAGCTGATCCCGGGATAGAGCAGCAGTACCGCGTCGTCCTGATCGGCCTGGGTGAAGTCTTCGTAGGTGGTCTGCCAGTAGAGATCCTGACTCCAGCCATTGGCGAACTCCCAGTGCCGCGCCAGCTGCACCGAGCTCTCGAAGCTCTTGGTGTCCTCGTTGTCGACGCTCTCCAGGCCGTAGCGCAGGTGGTAGCTATCGCGCAGCGGGTTGGCCAGGGGAATGGTGTACTCGCCCGAGAAGCGCTGCTCCGGCGAAGAGAGATAGAGCGAATTGGTCAGGCTGTGGCCGTAGCGGTTGAGCCACGGCATGGTCCACGAGAACTGGGTACGCGGGCCCACGTCGGTGGCGTAGCCGATACCCACCTCGAACTGATGGCGATCGGCCGGGGTCACTTCGACATCCACCGGCACTATCTTGGGCTGGCTATCGGTCAGCTCGCGCGCGGCGCGCAGCCCCGGGCCGCCGAGCACGCGGGAGGTGTCCGCGGTGGTATCGCGCCCGGTCGCCTCCTGCCACCACAGGCTGGGCGCGAACGAGGGCGTATCCTCGTTGACCCGCGGGCGCACCGCGACACCACGGAACCAGTCGGTCTGGCCGAGGTTCTGATTGAGCGTGGCGAGGTCGCCGGCGATATACGGGTCGCCCGGGGCGAACGGCACCAGGTTGCGCAGCCGCTCGGGCTCGATCTGGCTGCCGCGGAAGTGCACGTGGCCGAAGCGGTAGCGGGTGCCGCTGTCGAGCTCGAGATAGATGCGCGCACTCTCCTCCCAGGGGCGGACCTCGATACGCTGCTGGCTGAATCGCGCATCGAAATAGCCGCGTTCCAGCGCCAGCGTCGAGAGCCGACTCTTGAAGCCATCGTAGCGCGAGTGCACCAGCGGATCGCCGACCTTGAGCGGGTTGTCCACCATGACCTTGGTGAAGGCGTCATCCTGGCGGGCATCGCCCTCGAGCTCGGCATCGACCTGGGTGATGCGGGTGCGCTCGCCGGGCTTGACGTCGATCACCACCCGCGCGTTGTCCTTGTCCGGGTAGTGAGTGGCCAGGGTCGCGCCGTAGTAGCCGTAAGCCTGCAGCGCCTGCTCGGCGCGCTGACGTACCACGCCGTCGAGGCGCTCGCGGGTGGCTTGGCTGTCAGGTTCCAGCTCGGAGAGGATATTGACGATATTGTCGGCCGGCGCGCCGCTGATGCCTTTCACCTCCACATCCAGCGCCCAGGCCTGACTTGCAAGGGGGAGTGTGACGATGGGTAGCGTGAGTAGCGTCAGTCCCGTCCGTAGGACCTTGAGCTGGGGCATGCATCAGCCTCCGCGGCGCTGCAGTTGAGAAACGTCGGTGATCAGACCGGTGACGCGCCGCGTCAGCTGGGCACGGCTCGCCTCCAGGGAGGCGATGCGCTCGTTCAAGGTCTTTATCTGCGCGCTGCTAACTCCTTTGGGCAGATTGGCAAGGCGCGACTGCAGCGATTCGATCCCTGCACTAAGAGCGGTCTGACCCTGGCGAAGTTCCGCCACGGCGCTACGTAACTGCTCGATCGACTGCGCCGAGGGCACCTTGCGCGCGGCGACATCGTCGACCCGCTGGTCGATGTCGGCCAGCTGAGTGCTCAATTGATCGACGCGCTTTGACAGATCTGCACCGGGCGCCGCCTCGAGTGCCTCGGCCTGCGCCTTCTGAGTCTGGGCCAGCGTGTCCACTCGCGCCACCAGCGCCTGATCCGACTTGGCGTTCTCGTCCAAGGTCTGATCCTGTTCGGCAAGCCGTGTCGCCTGCTGCTGCTGGGCGTCGCTCAGCGTCTGCAGGCGGGTGGCCAGCGTCGCACGGGCATCCTTGGCGGTACTCTCCAGCGCCGAGAGCGAGGTCTGCAGCGCCGCGATGACGCCCTGCTGGTCGTCCAGGCCGCTCTTCAGCGCGGCCAGGCGCGTCTCGAGATCGTCGCTAGAACCCTGGGCGACCCGGGTCTCGAGGCTGCCGACAGCGGCGCGGGTGGCCTCGAGCTGACCGCGTAGGCGGTCGAACTCGCCGCGCAGGCTCTCGCCCGAGGCGTCCAGGGTATTGCCCGTGGCGTCGAGGCGCTGATTGAGCTTGGCGAGTCGCGCCTCGAAGGTTTGCCGGTCCTGCCAGTACTGCCAGCCGCCGGCGGCGAGCGCGCCGCCGAGCAGCAGCGTCAGGCACCACAAGGGCCAGACCCGCGGTGGCCGGCGCCCGGCAGACGCACCAGCGCCATGGCTGCCACGCGGGCCAGCGCGGCGCCCGCTCATATCGCCGCGGTCGGGAACGATCGTCTGCGCGGTGCGCGCCTCGTCGGAATTGGGGGGCATTGCCGTCTTGTACCTTAACGATGAAGATGCAGACTTGGGAGACGCTGCATGCTGGATTCAGCGTCTCCTTTGAGATCTGGGGTGAGCGCCGCGCAGCCGACGCGGGCGACCCCGGCGCTCACTGCGTCACGTTACGTGAAAGCGCCCCGCAAGCCTAGGCTTGGCAGCGCTTGCCAGGCATGCTAGCCAGCGCGTTTCACGGCCACAGTTAAAACCACATGCCACAGGCACATGATCTCTCACCCACACGCTTCACCGCTACCACCAGGAGCCCCATGCCGACGACAGCGACGCCCGACGTCCGATTCGAACTCCCCGCGCTACCCTTCGAGCGCCACTCGCTGGAGCCGGCGCTGTCACGGGCCCAGATCGATCTGCTCTACAGCCACTATCACCGTCAGCAGTTGACGACCCTGAACGCGGCCCTGGCCGCCGATGACCCGCGCTCGTTGGCGACGCTTGCCGCCGAAGGCCCCGCGCAGCTGCGCCCGGCGGCGGTCCAGGCCTGGGGCATGACGCTGTTCTGGCACGGCTTGGCGGCGCGTCCGGCAGCGCCCGAGGCAGGGTTGAAGGCCCGGCTGGCACACGATTTCGGTGACTGGGAACGGTTCGAGTCGACCTGGAGACAGCGCGTGGTCGCGTCCGCGTCAGGAGGCTTCAGTTGGCTGGGCGTGGCCTCGGACGAAACCCTGACACTGAGGGAGACGCCTGCGGGGGACATGCCCTCGGGGATCAAGCCGCTGCTGGCCATCGCCCTGTGTGAGGAGGCGTATCGCATCGACTTCGGCGACGACCGCAGCGCCTACTTCACGGCGCTGTGGTCGCGGCTCAACTGGGAAACGGTCACGCTGCTGCTCGGCCTGTCACCCGTGAGCGCGCAGGCCATGCCACACGCCGAATGAGGCCACGGCCACCGTCATCGGCGGTGGCCGTGGGTAGCGTCAGGCGCGACGGCCGATACCGCGATAGACGAAACCGCGGGAAGCCACGTAGGTGGGATCGAAGATATTGCGCCCATCGAGGATCAGCGGCGTCTTCAGCGCCTGCAGCAGACGGCGCCAGTCCGGGTTCCAGTAGCACTTCCACTCGGTGACCAGCATCAGCGCGTCGGCGCCTTCGCAGGCGGCGTAGAAGTCGCCCTCGACGAGTTCGAGCTGCGGATGCGCCGGATAGAGTTCCGCCAGCGCGTGGAGGGCCGCCGGATCGTGGAGCTTGACCTTGACGCCCTGGGCCCACAGCGCCTCGAGGATGGTCAGCACCGGTGCCTGGTCGATACGCGCGGTACCCGGCTTGAAGGCCGCGCCCCAGATGGCGATCGTGCGCCCTTCCAGCTCGCCCTGGAAATGATTCCACAGCTTGCGGAATAGCGTTTCCTTCTTGCTCTCGTTGATGTCGAGCACGTGCTCGAGCAGATGCGACTCGCGTCCGGTGGAGTGCTGCACATCGGCCAGCCGCATCAGGTCGCGGGAGAAGTTGGGGCCGCCGAAACCACAGCCGGGATAGAGATACTCGAAACCGATACGGGTATCGGCGCCCATGCCCTGGCGCACATACTCGACGTCGACCCCGAGGGAGTCGGCGAGCCCCGCCAGCTCGTTCATGAAGCTGATACGCGTGGCCAGCATGCCGTTGATCGCCAGCTTGGTCAGCTCGGCGGCCTTGCGCGGCATCAGCTGATAGACCTCGTGACGCCGGCTGAAGGCGCGCAGCAGCTCACGGATCTGCTGGGTCGCCCACTCGTCCTCGCTACCCAGCAGCCAGTGTGCCGGGCGGGTGAAGGTGTCCCAGGCACGCCCTTCCTCAAGCCGATCCGGCAGCGCCACGGCGATCTGGCTGGCGTGGCCCAGCCGCGCTTCCAGCTTTTCGGTCTGCCCCACGGGGAAGGTCGAGTTGTTGACGATCACCAGGGGCGTCGTCTGCCGCCCTGGCACCTCCTCGACATAGCGCTCGGCGGCCTCGCGCTGATCCGGCGACAGCGCCAGCCAGTGCACCTCGGCATCGCTCTCCGGACCCACCCGATCGACAATGGTGAGCTGCCCTGAGGCTTCGCCGGCGAGAATCTGATCCTTCAAGCCCGGCTCGCTGATCAGCCAGTCCGCCCGGGAGAGGCTCTCCCAGGGAAAGTCGGCATGGGGCATCCAGGTCACCTGATGCCCTACCGAGCAGAGTGCCGCAGCGGCGGTGGCCGCTGCCAGTTCGCTACCGTGTACGACCACCCGCATGGCGTTATTCCTCGGCTGCGTATTGCTTGACCAATTCGCGGAAACCTTCACCCAGTGTCGGGTGCTTGCGCCCCAGCGCCAAGGTGGCTTCCAGATAGCCCAGTTGACTGCCGCAGTCGTAGGTCTGGCCCTGCATGCGGTAGGCCTCGGCACCGGACTCACGGCGCAGCGCCTCGATGGCGTCGGTCAACTGGATCTCGTTACCGGCGCCCGGCCGGGTCTCGGCCAGCAGCGGGAAGATTTCGCCGGGTAGCAGATAGCGCCCGATCACCGCCAGCGTCGACGGCGCCTCCTCGACCTTGGGCTTCTCGACCACGCCGGTCAGCGGCGCGCTCTGCCCTGCAACCGGTTCGTCACCCTCGAGTGCGACGATGCCGTACTTGTAGGTCAGCTCATGGGGCACGGTCTCGACCATGATCTGCGCCTTGCCGCTCGCCTCATAGGCCGCGATCATCCCGGCCAGATCGTTCTGCGGCGCGTTGTCGTCGTCGATCAGCACGTCCGGCAGCAGCACTGCAAAAGGCTCGTCGCCGACCACCGGGCGCGCGCACAGGATGGCGTGGCCCAGACCGAGCGCTTCCGGCTGGCGCACGCTGATGATGTTGACGTCGTCGGGAATGATGTTGCGCAGCTCGTCGAGCAGCGCCTGCTTGCCCTTGGCCTCGAGCTGGGTCTCGAGCTCGAAGTGCTTATCGAAGTGGTTCTCGATGGCGCTCTTGGACGAATGGGTGACGAGCACGATCTCCTTGATCCCTGCCTTGACCGCCTCGCTCACCACGTACTGGATCACCGGCTTGTCGACGATGGTGATCATCTCTTTGGGGATCGCCTTGGACGCCGGCAGGCAGCGGGTGCCGAAGCCGGCAACGGGCAATACAGCCTTGCGAATCATCGTGTTATTCCTTCCCTTCCTGGGTGTGATAGTTCGTACGAACCCTTGCTTCGCGCCGCGTGCAAAAGCGTGTCGATCGCTATCGGGTCGTCTGACCCCTGTCGCCGTAGCTTAACGGCGCGAGCGCCGAAAGCACAGTCGCAGAATGTCGACACCCGGTGTCGCGTAACAGCGTCTTGCGAGCGAACGCCCTGGGGTTTTATCCCCGCATGGCGCCCAGCAACGTCTGCGTCCATAGTAGACTATGCCTCCAATTCGCCAGGCGCCGCCGCCAGGATGGCGGCGACGCCCATGCTGCCCCGGCCCGGGGCACTGTCAGTCTCTCGAGTGCAAGGAATCTCTGCATGGCACAATCGCAACACGACAACGTCGATCACGCCGAAATCGCCAAGTTCGACGCGCTGGCGAGCCGGTGGTGGGATCGAGAAGGCGACTTCAAGCCGCTGCACGATATCAACCCGCTGCGTCTGGGCTTCATCGATCGCCACGTGGCACTGGCCGGCAAGCGCGTGCTGGATGTCGGCTGCGGCGGCGGCATTCTCAGCGAGGCCATGGCCCAGCGCGGTGCCGATGTCGTCGGCATCGATCTCGGTGAAGCGCCGCTGGCGGTGGCACGCCTGCACCAGCAGGAGTCCGGGGTCGAGGTCGACTACCGCCACGCAAGCGTTGAGTCGATGGCCGAGGCCCATGCGGGCGAATTCGATGTCGTCACCTGTCTGGAAATGCTCGAGCACGTGCCCGACCCGGGCGCAGTGGTGGAAGCCTGCGCCAAGCTGGTGAAGCCCGGCGGCCACCTCTTCTTCTCGACCATCAACCGCAATCCCAAGTCCTACGTCTTCGCCATCATCGGCGCCGAATACGTGCTCAGGCTGCTGCCGCGAGGCACCCACGATTACCACAAGCTGATCCGGCCCTCCGAACTCTCGGCATGGTGCCGCGAGCACGGGCTGCGCCTGCGCGACCAGACCGGGCTCACCTACAACCCCTTCACCCGCCATTATCGTCTCGACCCACACGACGTGTCGGTTAACTACATGGTCCACGTCACCCCCCAGTGGGGCGGCGGCGAGGCCGGAGAAAACGACGAGCCTTACCCTGCGGAGACGTCGGCATGAGCCAGCCGGCACCGCCCGCCGGCCTGCTGTTCGATCTCGACGGCACCCTGGTCGACACCGCGCCGGACCTGGCGGCGGCGACCAACCGCCTGCGAGACCACCACGGCCTGGCTCCCCTGCCCTATGAGACCCTGCGTGCCCAGGTCTCCAACGGCGGCAGCGCCCTGGTCACCCTGGCCCTGGGGCTGTCGCTGGAGCACCCCGATCACGCCGCGGCGCGCGACTATCTGCTGGCACGCTACGGTGAGGCGGTGGCCGAGCACAGCCGCGTGTTCGACGGGCTGATGCCGCTGCTCGAAACGTGGCAGGCGAACGGGCGCCCCTGGGGAATCGTCACCAACAAGCCGCGCCGCTATGCCGCGCCGCTGGTGGAAGCGTTGGCGCTGAGCCCCGGTGTCCTGGTGTGCGCCGACGATCTGCCGGTGCGCAAGCCCGACCCGGAGCCGCTGTGGTTCGCGGCCCGCGAGCTGGGCGTCGCCCCGGCGGATTGCTGGTATATCGGCGATCATCGGCGTGACATGGAAGCGGCCCAGCGCGCCGGTATGACCGCGGTTGCCGTGCGCTACGGCTATATCCCCGAAGACGAGCCTACCGCCGACTGGCCGGCGGATCGCTGGTTCGAGAGCGGCTCGGCGCTGGCCTCCGCCCTCATCGAGGTATAGTTACTAGCGGCACGCCGGCCACCCGCGATGCGGGAAGCCGGCGTTTTGCACTCACTTCGGCTCCGCGAGCCGACCTCAGCTCTGGGTCTCTGCGTCAGACTGTGCCTGGCCGGAGGCCTGCTGAATGGCGTCGATCATCGCCTCGCCGTGCGCTTCGATGAACTTGTCCCACACCGGCTTCACCGCCTGCTGGAAGGCTGTGGTATCGACGTCCCGGTTCACCTGCATGCCCTTCTGCTCGAGCTCGCGGACCATGGATTCGCTGCGCTGGATGTTCATCTCTCGCTGCATGCGGGTGGCGTCCGACGCCGCCTTGCGCACGATCTGCTGCTGCGCCGGGGTCAGGCCGTCGAACCGCCGCTTGTTCATCACCAGCGTCAGCGCGGCATAGGCGTGATTGGTGAGTGATAGATACTTCTGCACCTCATTGAAGTTGAACGACACCACGATCCCCAGCGGGTGATCCTGGGCGTCGACGACACCGGTTTCGAGCGCGGTGTAGAGCTCGTTGACCGGAATCTGCTGCGGGTTGGCGCCGAGCAGCTCGAACATGTCGTTGAGCGCGATGGAGTTGTTGACGCGCATGCGCAGGCCCTCGAGGTCCTTGGGCTCGCGGATCGGGCCACGATTGTTGGTCATTTCGCGAAACCCGTTCTCGGGGAACGCCAGCCCCTCGAGACCGAACTCGCCGAGCTTGGCCATCACCTGCTGCCCCGGCTTGCCATCCAGCGCGCGGTAGGCGGCCTCATGGTCCGGGAACATGAACGGCAGCGTAAAAGCCGCCGCTTCCGGCACCAGGCCGGTGAAGTTGTTGAGCCCCGACAGCGTGATATCGATGATCCCCGAACGGGTGCCGTCGATCATCTGGGCATCGTTGCCGAGCTGGCCGTTGGGAAATATCTGTACCTGAAGCTCGCCGTCGCTCTCGCGCTCCACCTCTTTCTTGAAGGCTTCGGCCAGCACCTGTTGCAGGTCGCTCTGCGGCGCGGGGTGAGCAAAACGCAACGTGGTGGCTGCGGTGGCGGTGGTCGACAGCAGCGCCAGACCGCACAGCATGGATGCCATTCCCAGCAGTTTCTTGTTCATTGTCATCGTCTCCTTGCTCTTGCCTAGCCGATCAGCCAATGCATCGGCACCGTGATGATCTGCGGCACCAGCACGAACAGCGCCAGCAGACCGATATAGACCAGTACGAAGGGGTATACGCCGCGCACGGCTTCGCTCATCGAGGTGTTGCCCACCCCGCAGACCACGTTGAGCACGGTGCCCACCGGCGGCGTGATCAAGCCGATGCAGCAGTTGATCACGAACATCAGGCCGAAATAGATCGGGTCGATCCCGGCCTGGATCACCAGCGGCATGAACAGCGGCACCAAAATCAGGATCGCCGGGGCCAGATCCATGACCATGCCCACCAGCAGTACCACCAGCATGATCGCCGCCATCAGCAGGATTGGATGCTCGACCAGCGGCCCGAGCATGGCGGCAAGCTGCTGCGGCAGCTGGGCGATGGTGATCACCCAGGAGGCGGCCATCGCCGCGCCCACCAGGAACATCACCAGCGCCGTCGAACGCCCCGCCCGGATCAGCACGCCGAGCAGCTTGCGCGGGCTCAGCTCGCGGTAGACCAGCGCCGAGACCAGAATGGCGTAGACCGCCGCGACCACCGCGGCTTCGGTCGGGGTGAACACGCCGAAGCGGATACCGACGATGATGATCAACGGCAGCAGCAGCGCCCACACGCTCTCGCGCAGCGCCTTGAGACGCTCGCCGCGGCTGGCGCGGGGCTGTGGGGCCAGGTCCGAGCGGCGCATCATCACCCGCCAGGTGATCATCAGCGCCAGCCCCATGAACAGACCCGGCACGATGCCGCCGATGAACAGCTTGGCGATCGACAGGTTGCCCGCCACCCCGAGAATGATCAGCGGCAGCGACGGCGGGATGACCGGGGCGATGATGCCGCCGGCGGCCAGCAGCCCCACCGAGCGCGAAGCCGGATAGCCACTCTTGCGCATCATCGGATAGAGGATACTGACCAGCGCCGCCGCATCCGCCACCGCCGAGCCGGAAAGCCCTGCCAGCAGCAGCGAGGTGAGGATGGCGACATAGCCGAGACCGCCGCGCCAGTGGCCGACCAGCGTCATCGCCAGGCGCACGATGCGATCGGAGAGCCCACCGACCGCCATCACTTCGCCGGCGACCATGAAGAATGGAATCGCCAGCAGGGCGAAGTTATCGACGCCGTTGATCAGCGACTGGGCCAGGATGTCGGCGCTGAACAGCCCCATGTGCAGCATCAGCGCCACCGCCGCCGCGAGCAGCGCGAACGCCACCGGCAGGCGCAGCAGAATGGTGCCGATCAGCACCGCCAGGAAGAGTCCCAGAGTCATGGCCGTGTCTCCTCGGCTGCGCTGGCGTGATGGTGGGCTTCCGGTGCCCCCGGTGCGTCAGGCCCCCCGGGCAGTACGGCGCCGAGGGCGGCGGTCACGCTCATCAGCGCTCCCGAGACCACGCCGGCGAGATAGAACAGCGCCGTGGGCAGCCCGGTGAGCGGCGAGATGTTGTGCCAGTTGGCCATGGTCTGGCGACAGCAGCCGACCAGCAGCATCAGCGAGGCGACCAGAATCGCCAGCCACGCGAGCCGCCCGACGATTCTGCGCAGCCCCCGCGGCAGACGATCAAACAGTTCGGACACTGCCAGGTGCTCGCCCTCCTTGAGGCACAGCGAGGCGCCGAGCATCACGATCCAGACAAAGCCCAGCCGCGACAGCTCGATCCCCGAGCGCAACCCCGAGGAGAAGCCATAGCGCAGCACCACGTTGACGAAGACCAGCACCATGGTGAGTAACATCAACAGCGCGATGATCCATTCGATACCGCGCCAGAACGCCTTCAGTGTCGTCATCTCGGCTCCTCCCGCCGCGCCCGGGCGCGGCGCTCGCGTTCAGGGCAGGCGATCCAGTTCATCGATGTAGCGCTGGGTGACGCACAGATCCTGATCCCCCAGGCCACGCTCGCCGAGATCGTCGAACAGCCGCGAGAGCGTCGCCAGCTGTGGCGTCACTACCCCGCCGCGCTCCGCCTCGTCACGCGCGAAGGCAAGATCCTTGATCATGTAGCGGGCCACTCCCGTGGGGGTGTAAACCTTGTCGATCAGGCGCTGCTTACGCGCTTCCAGCAGGCGCCCGCCGGCATAGCCGCCGCCCAGACACTCAAGCAGCGAGGCGACATCGAGCCCGGCGCGCTCGGCGATCACCGTCGCCTCCGACAGGGCCACCATGGTCGAAGCCACCACCATCTGGTTGCACGCCTTGGCCACCTCGCCCGCCCCCAGAGGGCCCAGATGCAAAGGCGTGCCCAGGCTCGCCAGCAGCGGCCGCGCCGCTTCGAAGAGCGCCACCTCGCCGCCGACCATGATCGACAACCGCCCGGCGTCGGCGCCGTCGGTACCCCCGGAGAGCGGCGCGTCGAGCAGGCGAACACGCCCCGCGCTCGCCGACTCGAGTTCGGCGGCCAGATCGCGCACGCCCTGGGGCGACGAGGTGGAGCAGATCACGATCAGCAGCGCCTCGCCGGCACCGGCGACGATGCCCTGCTCGCCCCACAGCAGCTCGCGCAGCGGGTCGAGATCGGGCAGCACCGTGATCAGCACGTCGCTGGCAGTGGCCAGCGCCCGCGGTGTCTCTGCCAGTTGGGCGCCGGCAGTGATCAGCGGCGCCAGCTTGTCGGGCGAGCGCCCATACACGCTCACCTGCGCCGCCACCCCGGCGGCCAGCAGATTGCGCGCCATGGGCATGCCCATGTTGCCCAGGCCGAGCATGCCGACCCGGCGCTTGCCGGGGCGGGCGAAGACGCGCTCGAAACTGGCCGCCTCAGTGTCATTCGGCCTCTCGACAGAGGCGTCATCGATGGCAGACGACATCTCGTTCACTCCTCGATCAGTGGATGTTCAGCGCGCGGCGTCGCGGGCACCGCGCATGGCGCTATCGTGGGGGTCGGCGGCCAGGTTCATGGGGTTGGCGATACGCCGCGCCATGGCATCCAGCGCCGCCACGGCGTCCGCCTCCAGCGCATCGTCACAGCGCTCTTCCATCAGTGAGGTGCCAAGGGCATAGGCCTGCTCGCCGCTGTATTGCGGCGCCACCACCAGCGCCAGCCCGCGCACCCCGGGAAAGACCTCGCCCAGGTCACGGCCGTAGCCGCGTTCGCGCACCCGGGCGATCTTGGCCACCAGCGCCTCGAGCTCGGTGACCGAGCGCTCGGTCCAGCCCGGGCGAGTCGCCGGGTCGGCGAAACGCCGCCGAATCTCGGCATCGTCGAGGCGCGCCAGCAGCGCGTTGCCCACCGCGGTGATCGAGGCCGGAAAACGGCTGCCGATGCTCGCGGTCATGCGCAGCGGCATACGCCCGGCGTGGGCGGCGAGATAGAGCACCTCGGTGCCGTCGAGCACCGCCAGCTGGCAGATCTCGTCGTGCAGCAGCGGGGTCTCGTTGCACGCCTGATAGAACGCCTGGACCGGGTCGACGCCGCGCAGATAGGCCCCGCCAAGCTCGACCAGGCGCCGTCCCAGGCGGTAGCCCCCGGCGCTGCGCGCGATCAGCCCCTCGGCCTCCAGCGCCAGACAGATGTTGAACAGCGACGAACGCGCCACCGACAGTTGCCGCGCCATCTCGCTGACCCCCAGCGCGGTGTCACCCGCCTGCTCCAGCAGCGCCAGCACGCGGATCGCCCGGGTCACCGCCGGGCTGCGCTCGGCCTCCCCCGCCATCAGTAGAACTCCACCGTATCGACGCGGTTGCGCAGCGGCTGGCCGTCGAGATAGCGCCGCGCGTTGTCGACGAACAGCTCGGCAATCAGGCGATCCTCGGCAGCGTTGAGCGCAGCGGTATGCGGGGTCAGTAGCACATTGGGCAGATCCCATAGCGGCGAATCGGCGGCCAGCGGCTCGCTGGCGGTGACATCCAGCACTGCCAGACCCAGATGCTCGGCGCGCAGGGCCTCGATCAGCGCCGGCTCGTCGACCACCGTGCCGCGGCCGACGTTGACGAAGGTGGCACCCGGAGGCAGCGCGGCGAGGAAATCCGCATCCACCAGCCCTTCGGTGGCGGCGGTGCCCGGCAGCGAGCAGACCACGGCGTCGGCGCGTGCCGCTGCCGCGTGCAGATCCTCCGGGGCCACGATCTCGTCGACGTGCTCGACCGCCCGGCCATGGCGCGAGACGCCGATCACCCGCGCGCCCAGCAGCGAGAGTTTGCGCGCTACCTCGCGGCCGATCCCGCCGAGCCCCAGCAGCAGCACGGTCTGTTCGCTGACCTGCCCCATCGCCCAGCGCCCGCTCCAGTGGTGTGCGCGCTGCTGAGCCTGTACCCGTGGCAGCTGCTTGGCGCCGGCGAGCACGCCGAACAGCGCGTACTCGGCCAGCGGCCCGCCGTGCACCCCGGCCGAGGTAGTGAAAGCGACCCGGTCGAGCTGCTCGCGGGAGAGTCGCGCCGCCTTGACCTGGCCACCGCCTCCCGCGGCCATCAGATGGACCCAGCGCAGGCGCGGGTTGGCCACGACCACACGTGCCAGTGCCGCCGGGTCGAGATCGGGAATGCCGTAGAGCACCTCGGCATCGGCGAGCAGCGTCTCGAAGCGCGCCTGGGCCTCGGCGCTGCGCTGGAAGCTGGGGTCGCCGGCGAAATCCGCGGGATGACGCATGGGCGGCAACAGCGCCTGATCACGGATCAGCTCGAGACGCGGCTCGCGGGCTTCGATCATGGCGCACAGCGTTTCGCTCAACGGCGTGGCCACCGCCACTCTCAGCTTGTGGCTCGCCGATGGATTTGCGTGGCCCCCCGCCGCCGGCGCTGGTGTCTGCTGCATGGCTCGCTCCTCGTGTCGTGTAGGTTCGCGGTCTTGGCTTTACGGTCTTGGCTTTAGGGTCTTCGGCGCGCGGCTCTCGGGCCTCTCTCAGACCTCTCTCGGGCCGCCATTCTGGCTGTCGCGAGCGCGACCATTGTCCAATGAGCTGAACGTCGTTCAGCGGACTGTACAATGCTAGGCTATCGACGTAACCCCGCCTTTGGTCGCGGTCTGGTTCGAGTATCTCGTCTCAGGCAGCCCGCCTCCCGGTGCTTGAAACCGGGGGCGCAATCCGGGTCTGATGGCGGATCACACGATGTCTGTACCTATCGCTAAACACCGCATCGGGAGACACTGCATGAAGCTTTTCGATATCAGCGGCCGCCTGGCCCTGGTGACCGGTTCGTCACGGGGGCTGGGATTCACCCTGGCCCTGGGGCTGGCACGCCAGGGAGCGCGTGTGATCGTGCACGGGCGCCAGGCCGAGGCGGTGGCCCGCGCCGCCGAGGCGATCCGCGCCGAGACCGGTGCCGACGTCGACAGCGTGACCTTCGATGTCACTGACAGCGCCGCCGTGCGCGAGGCGCTGGATGGGCTGACGGCGAGCCTGGGCACGCCGGATATCCTGGTCAACAACGCCGGGCTCCAGCGGCGCGCCCCGTTCACCGAGTTCGATCCCGCCGACTGGGATGCGGTGCTCGCCACCAACCTCTCCAGCGCCTTCTATGTCTCGCGTGCGCTGGTCGGGCGCATGTCGCAGCGCGGGTCGGGCAAGATCGTCAATATCGGTTCGGTGCAGTCGCAGCTGGCACGCCAGACCATCGCCCCCTATGCCGCCTCCAAGGGCGGCGTGGTGATGCTGACCAAGGGCATGGCCGCCGATCTGGCGCGCTTCGATATCCAGGTCAACTGCATCTCGCCGGGCTACTTCAAGACCGACATGAACACCGCGCTGTGGCAGGACGAGGCCTTCAACAGCTGGGTGGAAACGCGCACGCCGGCCCAGCGCTGGGGTAACGTCGAAGAGCTGGTGGGTACCCTGGTCTATCTCTGCTCGGACGCCTCGGCCTTCGTCTCGGGCCAGAACATCTTCGTCGACGGCGGCATGACCTCCGTGGTCTGAGTCTCGAAGGCCTACGAGCCGACCGCCGACGATCTGGCTGTCGAAAGCCTGATTCATTCATTAACGCCGGGTGCCTGGCATCGCACCGGGGCCGGCGGCGTCATACAGGAGCGACAAGGGCATGAAAGCGCTGGTGATACATGGCAAGCAGGATCTGCGAGCAGAGGCCTGGGACACCCCGGAACCGGGCGACGACGAGGTGCGCGTGCGCATTGCCTGGGGCGGTATCTGCGGCTCCGATCTGCACTACTACCACGAGGGCGCCAACGGTGCTTTCGTGGTGCGTGAGCCGCTGATTCCGGGGCATGAACTCTCTGGCACGGTGGATCTCGACCCCAGCGGAGCGCTGGCTGCGGGCACCCCGGTGACTTTCCATCCAGCCACCTTCGGTGAATGCCAGCCGGGGCTGGAGCAGCATCCGCATCTGTGGCCACGCGGCGGTTATCTCGGGTCGGCCTCGACCACGCCGCACACCCAGGGCGGCATGAGCGAATATCTGGTGGTCAAGCGCAGCATGATCCGCCCCCTGCCGGCGACGCTGCCGCTCAAGCGCGCGGCACTGACCGAGCCGCTGGCGGTGGCACTACACGGGATTCGTATCGCCGGCGGCGTCGAGGGCAAGCGCGTGCTGGTCTGCGGTTCAGGGCCGATCGGCCTGCTGGTGGCCGCCGCGGCGCTGGCCAAGGGCGCGAGCGAGGTCACCGCGACTGACGTCTTCGAGGGGCCGCTGGCCCGGGCGCGGGCACTCGGCGTACACGCCACCGTACGCATCGGCGAGGCGGAGCCGGCGGCAGAGGCATTCGATGTGGCGCTGGAGTGCTCAGGCGTGCCCGCGTCGATCGATGTCGCCATCCGCGCCGTGCGGCGTGCCGGGGTGATCGCCCAGATCGGCATGATGGGTGCCGGCCCCCAGCCGCTGGAGCTGGCGACGCTGATCTCCAAGGAGATTCAGCTACGGGGCTGCTTCCGCTTCAACGACGAGGTCGACGAAGCGATCGAGCTGCTCGACCGGGACGCGCGCTTCGATCAGGTGATCACGCATGAACTCGCCGCCGATGACGCGGTCGAGGCGTTCAAGATCGCCAAGGATGCCCAGACCTCGGGCAAGGTGCTGGTGCGGCTGTGGCCAGAATGAGAATGAGAGTGAGAGCGAGAGTGAATGGCTAGCATGATTGGCCAGCGAGGGAACGGTCAGGCTGCGTCATCGGCGTGACACCACCTCTGTCCACCGCCGCGGCTCACTGCCGCGGCGGCTGGGCGTCGAAAGCTTCGCCGGTGGTGCCGCGACTCTCACAGCCCATCAACCAGAGATAGGTGGGCATGATCGATTCCGGCGTGGGTACGCGCTGCGGGTCTTCCTGGGGATAGGCCGCACGGCGCATGGCGGTGCGCGTACCGCCGGGATTGATCGAGTTGAAGCGTAGCGCCGAGTCACGATACTCGTCGGCGAGAATCTGCATCAGGCCCTCGGTAGCGAACTTGGACGTCGAGTAGGCGCCCCACTCGGCACGCCCGCGCCGTCCCACGCTGGACGAGGTGAACACCACCGAGGCGTCAGTGGACGCCTCGAGCAGCGGCAACAGGGCCTGGGTCAAACCGAGGCTGGCGGTGAAGTTGACCTGCATCACCTGTGCCCAGACCTCGAGATCGGAGTCGGCGACCGACTTGCGCTCCCCCAGCAGG
Source organism: Salinicola sp. DM10 (assembly GCF_017306975.2). Taxonomy (NCBI): domain Bacteria; kingdom Pseudomonadati; phylum Pseudomonadota; class Gammaproteobacteria; order Oceanospirillales; family Halomonadaceae; genus Salinicola; species Salinicola sp. DM10. The sequence goes on along the minus strand of NZ_JAFLEN020000001.1, from coordinate 297,913 downwards.
CTGGCATTGTGCAACAGACCGTCGAGCCGCCCGAAGGCCTGCTCGAGCTTGGCCGCGACGACCCCGAAGTCCTGCGCCGTGGCGCTCTCGAGATTGAGCGGGAAGATCGCCGGCTGCGGCGCCTTGGCCGCTTCGATGGCGTCATACACCGTTTCCAATCGGCTCAGGCTACGCCCGAGCAGCACCACGGTGGCACCGTGCCTGGCATAGGCCATGGCCGCTGCCCGCCCGATGCCGGCGCTCGCCCCGGTCACCAGAATCACCTTACCCGCGAGCAGATCCGCGGGCGCCTGATAGTCGCTATGACAAGGCATGGTTCATCTCCTCTTGGTTCTGGTGATAAGCGATCGCACTCGCTGACACCGAGGCGCGTAGGGCGGCAAGTCACCGAGTCGCCGACCATCGGCCCGGCCGCCTCGCGCCTCTGGCCGGCGTGAATCTACGTCAGTTGCCCAGCTGGTTGAGAAAATCCCCTGCCATCTGCGCGGCGCTACTCTTGGGATAGTCGCTCTGCACGCGCTTGAGCAGTTCACGGCTGCCCGCGGTGTCGCCCTGACGCGCTTTCAACAGACCCAGCTTGTAGAGCGCATCGGGTACCTTGCTGCTCTGCGGGTAGTCGTCGATGACGGTGTTGAAGGCCGTGGCAGCAGCGTCGAGCTGCGACTGCGCCGAGTAGAGTTCGCCGAGCCAATAGTGAGCATTGGGGATCAGGCTCGACTGCGGATAATCGGCGATGAAGCGTTTGAACGAGCTGATGGCAGCGTCGAACTGGCGCGCCTGTACCTGCTGGAAGGCGGCCTGGTAGGCATCACGCCCATCGCCACTGCCACCTGCTGCCGGTGCGCCGGCACCGCTGTCAGCGGTCGTGGCGCTGGCTGCTCCGGCGCTGCTGCCTGCCGCCCCACTGTTTTCGGTGACCTGACTCGCCGCGCCGGTGTCGACGCTACTGCCCGACATGTCACCACCATTGCCGCTCCCGCTACCCGAGAGACGGTCATCGAGATCGAGATACTGCTGCTGAGTCTGCTGCTTCAGCTGATCGAGCTGATAGCGCAGTTCCTCGACCTGCCCGCGCAGCTGCTGGATCTGCTGGCGGTTGTCCTGTAATTCGTTGAGGATCGTCAGGGTGCCGCCGCCGCTTTCGCGCGCCTGCGTCTGACTGTAGAAACCGCCGGACGACTGACCGGTGAGGTCATCCACGACCGGCTGCTGAGCCCATACGGACAGCGGGAGCACCAAGGCTCCCGCGCCGCACAGTCTTTTCAGACCGTGTTTCATGCTGATCTCCGTCGACTATTACTTGTAGTCGAACACGACGCGACGGTTCTTCGCGTAGGCTTCTTCGGTGTGGCCCTGAACGGCAGGACGCTCTTCACCGTAGCTGACGATGGAGATCTGCGACGGGGACACGCCCTGGACGGTCAGGTACTGCTCGACCGACTGCGCACGACGCTCGCCGAGGCCCAGGTTGTATTCACGCGTGCCGCGCTCGTCGGCATAGCCTTCCAGCGTCACGTTGACGCTCGGGTTGGCCATCAGGTACTGAGCGTGGCCGCGCAGAACGGATTCGAACTCCGGGCGGATTTCGTCGCTGTCGAACGCGAAGTAGATCGTGTCGACGCTGGGACGCTGCTGGTTGGCGTTCATCTGCGAACCGTTTGCGCCTTGACCGGAGGTCATGCCCTGGCCGGACATGTTGCCGGAGGTGCCATCCATGTTCCCTTCCTGGGTGCCGCCGCTGCTGGAACAGCCCGCAACCACTGCCAGTGACAGCGCGACCGCTAGCGTCTTGGCGTAAGTCTTGAATTGCATTGTCATCTCCTTGCTCGGATGTCGAATGACACAGTCGACTTTCGTCGTTTAGTTCAAATATGGTGACCATGCGGGTTCCCGCACGTCACCTTGTTGTGAGGGCAGCCGGAAGGACGCGCGTCCATCGGAAGAGACTGCCCCCAACACCCCTTGCGACCCTTGTTGCGTCGCGAAGATTACCATGGTGCCGTTCGGTGCGACACTAGGTGATTCATCCCAACGTGTATCAGTCAAGACTGTTACACGGCTGGTGTCCAGGTCCTGTTTTGCGACATGAAAACCGTTTTCGTCGCGAGTGATCATGAACAGCGCCTTGCCGTCCGGCGAGAAGCGCCCATCGGAGTTGTAGCTGCCGGTGAACGTGACGCGCTGAGCCTCGCCGCCGCTGGCCGGCATGCGATAGAGCTGGGGCGCGCCGCTACGATCGGACGTGAAGATCAGCGAGCGCCCGTCCGGCGACCAGTCGGGCTCGGTCTCGATGGCGCGGTTGTTGGTCAAGCGGGTGAGCTGACGCGAGGCCAGATCCATCACGTAGATCTCCGGCTGGCCATCCTTGGACAGCGACATCGCCATCTTGCGCCCGTCCGGCGACCACGCCGGCGCACCGTTGATACCCGGGAAAGAGGTCAGGCGCAGGCGCTCACCGGTGGCCACGTTCTGCACGTAAATGGCGGAGTTGCCGGACTCGAAGGAGACGTAGGCGAGTTTGCTGCCGTCAGGCGACCAGGCCGGCGACAGGATCGGGTCGTCGGATGAAAGCACCTGCTGGGCATTGTAACCATCGGCATCGGCGACGTAGAGCGCATAGCGCGCGTTGTCACCGCTGCCCGAGGCTGCCACGTAGGCGATACGGGTCGAGAAGGCACCGCGAATACCGGTGATCGCTTCGAAGATCTGGTCGCTGATGTAGTGGGCGCTGGCGCGCAGGTCGCTGGCACTGGAGGTCACCGTTTCGCCGAGCATGCGCTTGCCGCCGGCGATATCCATCAGTTCGTACTGGATGCGATAGTCGCTGCCCTGGGGCTCGATCTTGCCGACCACCAGATAGCGCGCGTTGACCCGCTTCCAGTCATCGTAGAACACGTCCTTGCTGCTGCTCGGCAGCGAGATCAGCGCACTGCGGCTGAGCGGCTCGAACTGACCGCTGTGCTCGAGGTCATCGCTGACGATCTGCGCCACATCCTGAGGCAGACCGCCCGCCGCCTGGGACTCGAACGGCACGATGGCGATCGGAATCGCCTGGTCGCTGCCGCGGGTGATCTCGATGGTGAGATTCTGGGCCTGGGCGTTCGCCGCCAGGCACAGCGCGACGAGCGATGCCAGCCAGGCAGCCGCCAGTCGTCGCAAGCTTTGAGACATCCGTTGTTTCATCACTGTATATCCCCGGGTGTGAACTTAAGATTGAAATCGCGGAACCGTCGCTGCAGTCCGGCATCCAGCTGCTGCAGCTCACGGAACGGTGCCGCCGCCTCTACCGCCTGCGTCGCCGAGCGGTCGAAACTGGGGTTGCCACTGCTGCGGGTCACGGTCGCCGCGAGCAGCTCCCCTGACGGCCCCAGCCGCACTCGGACCTGCGTCACCAGCGAACCATCGGCGTTGGGCGGCAAGTGCCACTGATCCTCGACCGCACGCTTGACCAGATTGATGAAGCTGTTGGAGGCCTGATTCGACTGCTGCGCATTGGCAATACGCTCCTCTTCGTTGGCAATCGAGTCATTGAGCGCGTTCTGGCTCGCCGCCTTGGCTGCGGCCTCGGCCTTTTTCTTGGCCTCCGCTGCGGCCTTCTTCTTGGCCTCTTCCGCCTGACGTTTCTTCTCGGCCTCGGCCTTTTTCTTGGCTTCCTCGGCCTGACGCTTCTTCTCCGCCTCGGCTTTCTTCTTGGCCTCTTCTGCCTCGCGTTTTTTCTCGGCCTCGGCTTGTTTCTTGGCCTCTTCTGCCTCGCGCTGCTTCTCGGCCTCGGCCTGCTTCTTAGCTTCTTCCGCCTGGCGCTGCTTCTCGGCCTCGGCTTTCTTCTTGGCCTCTTCGGCCTGGCGCTGCTTCTCGGCTTCGGCCTGCTTCTTGGCCGCTTCGGCCTTCTGCTTCTGGATCTGCACCTGCCGCTGCTGCTCGGCTTCTGCCGCCTTTTGCTGACGTGCCGCTTCGGCGCGCTCCGCGGCTGCCTGTTCGGCCGCCTGTTGACGCCGCTGAGCCTCGGCACGAGCAGCATCGGCCGCTGCCTGCTGTTCGGCTTGCGCCTGTGCCGCCTGCTGTTCGGCCTGCTCACGGGCGGCTTCCTGCGCCTGCTGCTCGGCAGCCTGCTGCGCGGCCTCCTCGGCCTGGCGCTTGGCCGCACGCGCTTTGGCCTCCTTGGCATATTGAGCCTTGTCGGTCGCGGTCACATCACTGACCAGCGTCGCCTGCACCACCGAAGAGGAGCTAGGGATCGGCTCGCTCTCCGGCAGTCGCAACATCGTCAACAGCAGGGCCACAATGTGCACCCCGATCGCCAGGACGACGGGCAAGCCGTAGCCGACACGGCGCGTTCGCTTCGCCATGCTGACTCCTTACCCCTTGTTGTCACCCGAGGGCGGTTCGGAAATCAACCCGACGTTCGCCACGCCGGCCATCTGCAACGTGCTCATCAACGTCACCACCTGACCGTAGGAGGCGTTCTTGTCGCCCCGGACCATGACCGGCGTGTTGGGCTTGCGCTCGAGAATCGCCACCACCTGATCACCCACGGTCTGCAGGGTCACCGGCTTGTCCTTGTCACCCAGCGAGATGTAGTACTCGCCTTTATTGTCGACCGAGACGATGATCGGCTCCTGCTCCTGGGTATCGATGGGCTCCGAGGTGACCTGCGGCAGGTCGACCTTGACGCCCTGAGTCAGCATGGGCGCGGTGATCATGAAGATCACCAGCAGCACCAGCATGACGTCGATGAAGGGGACGACGTTGATTTCGCCCATCGGCTTGCGCCGGTGGTGTCGGCTATAGGGTCCACCCATGACTCACCTCCGGCTCAGGCCGACTGACTGCTGCCGCGACCCTGCAGATTGCGGTGCAGGATCGAGTGGAACTCTTCGGCGAAATCTTCGTACTCGCCGAGCAGACGGCTGGCGATGGAAGAGAGACGGTTGTAGAAGATCACCGCGGGGATGGCCGCGAACAGGCCCATGGCGGTCGCCACCAGCGCCTCGGCGATCCACGGCGCGACCGTGGAGAGCGTGGCTTGCTGGGCCATGGAGAGGCTCTGGAACGACCCCATGATGCCCCATACGGTACCGAACAGGCCGATGTAGGGGCTTGCCGAGGCCACCGTGGCCAGTAGCGTCAGGTTGGCGTTGAGACGATCCTCTTCGCGTGACAGTGCCACGCGCTGCGAGCGCTGAACGCCATCGAGCACCGCCTCGCTGCTGCGGGTCTTGGGCATCAGCCGATTGAACTCGCGAAAGCCGGCGCGGAAGACATGCTCGGCACCCTGGGCTTCATGGTTCTCCGGCACGTCCTGATAGAGCTCGTTGAGATCGATGCCGGACCAGAAGCGCTCGTCGAACTCGCGCTGCGCCTTCTTGGCCCGCGCCAGCGCAAAGCTGCGCTGGAAGATCACCACCCAGGAGGCGACCGAAGCGGCCAGCAGCAGCAGCATGACCACCTGGACGACCAGGCTGGCGTTCATGATCAGATGGGGGATGGACATGGAGTCGTTCACGTGAATCCTCGAATCACTGGCTATGAATGTCTGGCGTCAGCACCGCGCGAAGCGCCTGTGGCCACCGCCTGGGTTTCAGGCTCTGCGTGTCGACGCATGCTATATCGACCACCGCCTCGCATAATGTATCCCCGCGATACCGCACCGCCTGGGTGAATCGCACCGAGCAGGCGGCGAGCTGCTCGACGACGGCACTCACTTCCAGCCGATCGTCGAGCCGCGCCGGGCGTGCGTAGCGACAGCTGAGGTTATGCACCACCAGCTGTACGCCCTGTTCTAGCAGCTCGCGCTGGGCAAAGCCCCGGGCATTCAGCCACTCGCTGCGGGCACGCTCCATGAATTTCAGATAGTTAACGTAGTACACGATGCCGCCGGCGTCGGTGTCTTCGATATACACCTTGAGCGGCAGGAGAAATTCGCTCACCCGCTCTCGCCCCCTTCGGGTGCCTGATCGTGCGGCGCCAGGCCAAAGTGGGTGTACGCCGAACGGGTCACCACCCGCCCCCGCGTGGTGCGCATCATGAACCCCTGCTGGATCAGATAGGGCTCGATCACGTCCTCGATGGTGTCGCGCTCCTCGCTGATCGCCGCCGCCAGACTGTCGACCCCTACCGGCCCGCCGTCGAACTTCTCGATCATCGCCAGCAGCAGACGGCGATCCATGTGATCGAGCCCGTGGCTATCGACGTTGAGCATGTTCAGCGCCTGATCGGCGATCAGCGCGCTCAGGGTACCGTCGCCCTTCACCTCGGCGAAGTCGCGCACGCGCCGCAGCAGGCGGTTGGCGATACGCGGCGTGCCGCGGGCGCGGCGCGCGATCTCACGCGCCCCGGCGGCGTCGGCGGGCACCCCGAGCAGCCGCGCCGAACGCGCGACGATCTCGCTCAGCTCGTCGATGGCGTAGAACTCCAGACGCTGGACAATGCCGAAGCGATCGCGCAGCGGCGAGGTCAAGAGCCCTGCACGGGTGGTGGCACCGACCAGCGTGAACGGCGGCAGATCGAGCTTGATCGACCGCGCCGCGGGGCCATCGCCGATCATGATGTCGAGCTGGAAATCCTCCATCGCCGGATAGAGCACTTCCTCGACCGCCGCCGACAGCCGATGAATCTCGTCGATGAAGAGGACATCGCCCGGCTGCAGATTGGTGAGCATGGCGGCGAGATCGCCGGCCCGCTCCAGCACCGGGCCCGAGGTCGACTTGATATCGACCTCCATTTCGGTGGCGATGATATTGGCCAGCGTGGTCTTGCCCAGCCCCGGGGGGCCGAAGACCAGGGTGTGATCGAGCGAGTCACCGCGATTGCGCGCCGCCGAGATGAAGATATCCATCTGCTCGCGCACCCGCGGCTGACCGATGTAGTCACCCAGCCGGCGCGGGCGAATGGCGTGATCGGCCTGCTGCTCACCCTGTCGCGGCGAGGCTTCGATAAGACGATCGGGTTCGATCATGTCGGCTTACCCGGCCATCTGGCGCGCCAGCGCCGCCTTGATCAGGGCCTCGGTAGGCAGGCCCTCGTCGAGCCCGGACAGCATGCGCGACGCCTCGGTCGGCTTGTAGCCCAGCGATACCAGCGCCGCCTCGGCATCGGCGAACGGGTCCCGCGGCTTGACCACGGGCTGGCGCGGCATCTCCAGCAGCGACCCCTGCTCTTCCTGCCAGTGGGGAAAGCGATCGCGCATCTCGACGATCAAGCGGTCGGCGGTCTTCTTGCCCACGCCCGGTAGTTTGGTCAACGCCTTGCTGTCGCCTTCCATGACGCAGCCGACGAAGGCGTCGCGATCCATGCCGGAAAGGATCGCCAGGGCGAGTTTCGGCCCCACGCCGTTGACCTTGATCAGCGCGCGAAACAGCTGGCGCTCCTCGTCACGCCCGAAACCGTAGAGCAGATGCGCATCATCGCGCACGCTCAGGTGAGTATAGAGGCGGACCTCCTCGCCCACGGCGGGTAGCGCGACCAGTGTCGTCATCGAGGTTTCGAGTTCATAACCGACGCCGTTGACGTCGACCACGATCCAGGGAGGGAGCTTTTCCAGCAGGGTGCCGTGCAGGCGTCCAATCATTCCATTCAACGTCCTTTCCGTGACGGCGTCCACTATACGCATCGCCGAATCGGCTGACTAGCTGCTACATGGCCCCCTGCCTGGCGATATTCAGCCCACCTGTGCCACCCACTCATTGAGGTTGTAGTAGTTACTGATGCGCGCGACCTTGCCGCCTTTGATCTCGAAGAAGGCGCCGGCCGGCAGGACGTAGGTCTGGCCGTTGGCCGGCGGCAGGCCTTCGTCGTCGGCCAGGTACTCACCGTGCACCACGAATTCGGCAGCGGCGCGGTCGCCGGCGGCGTTCTGCATCACCACGATATCGGCCAGGCGCTCGCGGTAGCAGCGGTTCATCTTGCCCATGAAGGCGGCGAAGGTAGCCTTGCCGATCTGGCGCTCGCCCTGATTGATGTCGTGCACCACATCCTCGTCCAGCAGGTCGAGAAAGGCGGGCATGTCGCCGGCGTTGAAGGCGGCGTAGTAGGCCTGAACCAGTTCGGTGGCGGTCATGGCTAGGTTCCTTGCGTAGCGTGGTTAGGGAACCACTGCATAAATGCCTGCGCGATCGAATCGCTGCGTTGCGTGGTACTCGAACACTCGCCTAACCCCATGTTATGTCTCGTGTTCTGTGTTCCATGCGCCTTGCGCTTCATCTCGCTCGTCGATTTATTCAGCGCTTCCTTAGTGATGGGTTGGCTCGCATGATAAGTTCGCGCCTTCCAGCCGGCATAGCCGCCGGCGTCACCCTGCTGCTGGCGAACGACTCCAGATGGATATCGAACTGCTCCGGGGGCCGCAGATTGCACCCCATGTCGAAGACCTGGCGCATTTGCGGATCACGGTCTTCCGCGAATTTCCCTACCTCTACGACGGCAGCCTCGACTATGAGGCCGAGTATCTCGACACCTACGTGCGCAGCGCGGACAGCCTGTGCGTGCTGGTGCGGGACGCGGGCCGCGTGGTCGGTGCGTCCACGGCACTGCCGTTGGCCGATGAAACCCTGGAATTCCAGCAGCCGTTCCTCTCGGCGGGCTGGGATCCTGCGCGCATCTTCTACTGCGCCGAGTCGGTGGTGTTGCCGGCCTGGCGCGGGCGTGGTCTGGGCGTGCGCTTCTTCGCCGAGCGCGAGGCGCATGCGCGGCGGCTGGGTCGCTTCGATTGGTGCGCCTTCTGCGCCGTGCAGCGCCCGGCCGACCACCCGCGCCGGCCAGCCGACTACCAGCCGCTGGACGCCTTCTGGGCACGCCGCGGCTATCGTCATCATCCCGAACTGCACACCCAGTATCATTGGCGCGATCTGGACGAAGCCGAGGAGTCGGCCAAGCCCATGTCGTTCTGGCTCAAGGAACTCACCTCATGATCAAGGTTGCCGCCTGCCAATATCACATCGATCTGCTGACGAGCTGGGAAGCCTATGCCGAACACCTGACCGAGCTGTGCGAGGCCGCCGCCGACCAGGGTGCCGAGCTGCTGCTGCTACCGGAATACGCCGGCATGGTGCTCACGGGCCAGTTGCCAGAGGCCCAGCGCAGCGACCTGCACGGCTCCATCGCCGGCATCCAGGTGCTGCTGCCGCGCTGGCTGGAACTGTGCGAGAGCCTGGCGCGGCGGCTGCAGATCTATCTGCAACCCGGTTCGGTAGCCGTGCGGGATGACGACGGCCTCTACCGCAATCGCGCCTGGCTTTTCGGCCCGGACGGCTGCCTGGGCAGCCAGGACAAGCTGATGATGACCCGCTTCGAGCTGGAGCAATGGCAGATCGCCGCCGGCAGCGGGCTCAAGGTGTTCGACACGGCATTGGGCAAGCTGGGCATCCTGATCTGCTACGACAACGAGTTTCCGCTGCTGGCGCGCACCCTAGCCGAGGCCGGGGTGGACTTGATCCTGGCGCCCAGTTGTACGGACACCGAGGCGGGCTTCTATCGTGTGCGGATCGGCGCCCAGGCGCGCGCGCTGGAGAACCAGATTGCCGTGCTGCAGTCACCCACGGTCGGCCTGGCGCCCTGGTCACCGGCGCTGGACGAGAATATCGGCCGCGCCGCGCTCTACGTGCCGTCGGACTACGGCATGCCGGCCAACGGGGTGATCGCCGAGAGCGAAGCGCTGAGCCTTACGCACAGCCGCTGGCTGATCGCCGAGCTGGATCTGGCCGAGGTGCGCCGGGTGCGTGAAACCGGCCAGGTATTCACCCGGCGCGACTGGCCGACGCAGTTCGACGAAAGCCGGCGGGTGCTGCGTTGAACGCGCCAGAGACATCACCGGGATCCCCGCGGGCTGCTTATGAACAAGCCTTGACCGCAGGCTTCGTCGCCGATGCTGCCCAGCGCCGGGCAGTGGCAGCGCTGCAACGGTGCTTCGAGGCCACGCATCGTGGCGAATGCCCGCCCGGCGTGTATCTCTGGGGCCCGGTGGGAAGCGGCAAGACCTGGCTGATGGACGCCTTCTACAACGCTCTGCGTGTGCCGGCGCGGCGCCAGCATTTCCATCACTTCATGCAGTGGGTGCATCGGCGTCAGTTCCAGCTCACCGGTAATGCCGACCCACTGCGCCTGCTGGCCGAGGAGCTGGGACGCGAGGTGCGCGTGCTGTGCTTCGATGAACTGTTCGTCAGCGATATCGGCGATGCCATGTTGCTGGGCCGCTTGCTCAGCCTGGTGGTACAGCAGCGCGTGGTGCTGATGGCCACCTCCAATCAGCCACCGAATCAGCTTTATGCCGACGGTTTCAACCGCGAGCGTTTCCTGCCAGCCATTGCCGCATTGGAGGCGCACATGCAGGTGGTGGCCGTGGACGGTGAGCAGGATCATCGCCTGCACCCCGGCGCTGAGGTGCAGCGTTACTGGGTGCAGCAGCCCCAGGCGCTGTTTGAGCTGTTCGCCCGCCTGAGCGCGGGCCAGGTGGTCAGCCATGAGCCGGTCGAACTGAGCCATCGGCATATCGCCAATCTGGGCCACAGCCCGGCAGCGCTGTGGTGCCGCTTCAGTGATCTATGCGAACAGGCGCTGGCCGCGCCGGATTTCATCGAACTGTGCGGGCGCTTTCCGGCCATCCTGCTGGGCGAGGTGCCGCGCCTGGGGGGCGAGCCACGCGCGGGGCGCATTGCCCGTGGCACCGAGGATGCTGCCGAGCGGGTCGATGCCGGCGATCGGCAACTGCCGGCACTGGCCCAGAACGACGATGCGGTGCGCCGCTTCATCGCCCTGGTCGACGAGTGCTATGACCGCCGCGTGCCGTTGTGCATCGAGGCCGAGGTGGCGTTGGATGAGCTGTACACCCAGGGCTACCTCGAATTTGCCTTTCGCCGCACGCTCAGCCGTTTGCGCGAGATGCAGCTAGAGCGCTTCGGCCGCTCATAGCCGCGTGCCTGTCACTCGTGAATGGGACTGGCACATTGGATTCTTCCCCTTCTCTCACTCCGGCCTGAAGTCGCGCCAGCGGTTGCGGCCAGCGCTGCCGCTGCTGCGCCGGCGGCTGCTGGTCGCTACCAGCCCCTGACGCGCGTAGGCGTGGGTGAGCGCGATGGCCAGCGCGTCGGCAGCATCTTCGGGGGGTAACGCGTCCAGCGTGAGTAGCGCCGTCACCATATGCTGGACTTGGGCCTTTTCGGCGCCGCCGGTGCCCGTGACCGCCTGCTTGATCTGACGCGCGGCGTATTCGTGCACCGGGAGGCCGTGGTTGGCGGCGCAGACGATCGCGGTGCCGCGGGCTTGGCCCAGCTTGAGCGCGGAGTCAGGATTCTTGGCCATGAACACCCGCTCGATGGCGAACTCCTGAGGTCGGTAGCGCCCGATCAGCTCGGCGACGCCGGCATAGACCTGGGCCAGCTTCTGCGCCAGATCGTCACCGGAGATACGAATGCAGCCGCTGGCGACGTAGCGGGGTCGCGTCGCGTCGACGTCGATTAAGCCGTAGCCGGTAACACGCGAGCCCGGGTCGATACCCAGCAGAATCATCGCCTTGGCCTCGCCATCGCGCTTTGGCCCCTGTGCGTCATGCGGATGATCATCGCTCGCTCCGTCGTGCGCTTCATGCTGGGTTCACCTTTTCCGTTCGGCGCCTACGGGGGCGACTCGAGGGGTATGCCGCGCGATTGGGCGTATCACCCGGCAGCGTATCCCCTAGCCGCCACGCATAAAAGAACCGGCGCCTCGCGGGGCGCCGGTTCGGGGCACGTCGAACGCCGGGCGATATTATTCGCCGGCGCTCTCCGGCTTGGCCTTGGGACGCAGACGGATGTGCAGATCGCGCAGCTGCTCCTTGCTCACCTCGCCCGGGGCGTCGGTCATCAGGTCCGCAGCGCTCTGGGTCTTGGGGAAGGCAATGACGTCGCGAATGGTACGCGAACCGGTCATCAGCATTACCAGGCGGTCGAGGCCGAAGGCCAGGCCACCGTGGGGCGGCGCACCGAACTTAAGCGCGTCGAGCAGGAAGCCGAATTTCTCTTCCGCCTCTTCCTTGCCGATGCCGAGCACGTCGAAGACCACGCGCTGCATCTCCTGGTCGTGGATACGGATCGAGCCGCCACCCAGTTCGGTGCCGTTGAGCACCATGTCATAGGCCCGCGACAGCGCCGTAGCCGGCGAGGCCTTGAGCGCTTCCGGCGCGCAGGAAGGCGCGGTGAACGGGTGGTGCAGCGCGGCCAGGCGGCCGTTGTCGTCGGCTTCGAACATGGGGAAGTCGACCACCCACAGCGGCGCCCAGTCGGCGGTGTAGAGATCGAGATCCTCGCCCAGCTTGACGCGCAGCGCGCCCAGCGCCTCATTGACCACCCGTGCCTTGTCGGCGCCGAAGAAGACGATATCGCCATCCTCCGCGCCCACACGGTCGAGCAGCTCCTCGATCACGCCTTCCATGAACTTGACGATCGGCGACTGCAGCCCGTCGAGCCCCTTGGCGCGCTCGTTGACCTTGATCCAGGCCAGGCCCTTGGCACCGTAGATACCCACGAACTTGGTGTAGTCGTCGATCTCCTTGCGCGAGAGCTTGGCCCCGCCGCTGATCTTGAGCGCAGCGACACGGCCGTCGTCGGCCTTGGCCGGGCCGGAGAAGACCTTGAAGTCGACCGATTGCATCAGGTCGTCGACGTCGACCAGCTCCAGCGGAATACGCAGGTCCGGCTTGTCGGAACCGTAGCGCTGCATCGCCTCGCTGTAGGGCATGCGCGGAAACTCGGGTAGCGTCACGTCGAGCACGTCCTGGAACAGCTGGCGCACCATGGTCTCGGTGATACCCATGATGTCGCGCTCTTCGATGAACGACGCTTCGATATCGATCTGGGTGAACTCGGGCTGGCGATCGGCGCGCAGGTCCTCGTCACGGAAACACTTGGCGATCTGGTAGTAGCGATCGAAGCCCGACACCATCAGCAGCTGCTTGAACAGCTGTGGCGACTGCGGCAGCGCGAAGAAGTGGCCTTCGTGGGTACGGCTGGGCACCAGATAGTCGCGCGCCCCTTCGGGGGTGGCGCGGGTCAGGATCGGGGTCTCGATGTCGAGAAAGCCCTCGCCCTCCAGATAGGCGCGCACGCTGTGGGTGATCCGTGAACGCAGGCGCAGCTTCTCGATCATCTCCGGACGGCGCAAATCGACGTAGCGATACTTGAGACGCACCTCTTCGCCGACCTTGCCGTGCTCGTCGAGCTGGAACGGCGGCGTGGCCGCGGTATTGAGTACCTCCACGTCCTTGGCCAGCACTTCGATCAGGCCGGTGGGCATGTTGGGATTCTGGGTGCCTTCGGGACGCAGGCGAATGCGCCCGCGAATCCGCAGCACGTATTCGCTGCGCGCGCGATCGGCGGTGGCGAAGGCCTCCGCCGTATCGGGATCCACCACCACCTGAGCGACACCGTCTCGATCGCGCATATCGAGGAAGATGACCCCACCGTGATCGCGGCGGCGATGCACCCACCCGCAAAGCGTGACTTCTTGATCGATCAATGACTCATTCAACTGGCCGCAATAATGACTGCGCATGAGGGATCCTGTGTTATGAATGCTATGGCTCAGGCCGAAGCCTTGCTCTCACCGGCAGGCTTGGCGCTGCCGCTCTCGCTCGACGCTGGCTTGCTGGCGCTGTCACCGGCGAGGTTCTTCTTGCTGCCCGACTTGAAATCGGTTTCGTACCAGCCGCCACCCGCGAGCCGGAACCCGGCGGCCGATACCAGGCGCGACAGCGTCGGCTCGGTACAGGCGGGGCAGTCGGTCAACGGCGCGGCGCTGATCTTCTGGAGCTTCTCCAGACGATGGCCGCAGGCTTTGCACTCGTACTCGTAGATGGGCATGGTCGTGTCACTCTCTCAAAGATGCGCGATCGAGTCGCGCCACGTCGCAGCGGCATAACGGCATCGATGATCGCGATGCGCAGCCGCTGCGCCCCTTGCGCTCGCCCAGGCCATTCCGACACGCATCCAGACAGCCGGGCGATCTTCCAGGCAAATAGGGGCGACGCACGGGCTTTCCAAGCCGGAATCGATACGCACTGCCGCGCGCCCTTTCCAAGCCGTGTTCGAAAGCCGCATAGTATAGCGCGCAGCGGCCGGTCGCGGGCAATATTACCGGCTCAGGAAATCGCTGTCGCCCGCCGCGACGTGGCGACTGTGGCCCCGGCCCGGACGGAGAGTACGGGGCCCGCACGCTGGAGAGAGGAAGCCTGCATGAAAGCCGTTCTGCTGGACGCCGCGTCACTCGGTGACGATATCGATCTCAGCCCGCTGCGCGCGCTGGTCGACGACCTGGAGGTCCATGCGCTGACCGCCCCCGAGCAGCGCCGCGAGCGCCTTGCCGGCGCCCAGGTGGCACTGGTCAACAAGGTGGTGCTCGACGCCGAGCTGATCGACGCCCTGCCCGATCTGGCTCTGATCTGCGTGCTCGCCACCGGTACCAACAATATCGACACGCAGGCCGCCGAGCGGCGTGGCATCGCCGTGCGCAACGTCACCGCCTATGGTACCGCCAGCGTCGCCCAGCACACCCTGATGCTGATGCTGGCACTGGCCGCGCGCCTGCCGCACTACCAGTCCGCGCTGCGCGACGGTGCCTGGCAGCGCAGCGAGATTTTCTGCCTGCTCGATCAGCCCACGCTGCAGCTCGCCGGCAAGCACCTGGTGATCGTCGGCAGCGGTGAGCTGGGCTCCGCGGTGGCCCGGCTGGGTGAAGCCTTCGGCATGCGCGTGACCTTCGCAGCGCGCCCCGGCAACGAGGCCAGTGACGCGCGCCCGCCGCTCGCCGATCTGCTGGGCGAGCTGGACGTGCTCAGCCTGCACTGCCCGCTGACCGAGGCCACCCGCGGCCTGATCGATGCCCAGGCATTGGCGGCGATGAAACCCGAGGCGCTGCTGATCAACTGCGCCCGCGGCGGTATCATCGACGAGCACGCCGCGCTCGAGGCGCTGCGTCAGGGCCGGCTCGGCGGACTCGCGGTGGATAGCCTGCCGAGCGAGCCGCCGCGGGAGGGCCATGCCCTGCTCGACGCCTTGCACGAGCCGCTCAATCTCATCGTCACCCCGCACAATGCCTGGATCAGCCCCGAGGCACGACAGCGCGTGGTGACCCTGACCGCCGACAATCTTCGCGCCTGGCGGCATTGACCCAGATTCTCCAGCAGTGAGTTAGCCATGATCTACAACTACGGCTCGATCAATATCGACTACGTCTATCGCGTACCGCACCTGGTGCGCCCCGGCGAGACGCTGTCCAGTACCGGCTTTCGTCAGGTGCTCGGCGGCAAGGGCGCCAACCAGTCGCTGGCGCTGGCCCGCGCCGGTGGCCAGGTGGCCCACTGGGGCCGCCTGGGACAGGCCGATCGCTGGGCGCTGGAGCCGCTGACCAAGGCGGGCGTCGACACCGCCCATGTGGAGCTGACCGCCGACGCCAGCGGTCACGCGCTGATTCAGGTCGACGACGACGCCGAGAATGCGATCATTCTCTACCCCGGCGCCAACCACGGCTTCAGCGACAAGCATCTCGAGGCGCTCATCGGCGCCGCCGACGACGACAGTTGGCTGCTGATGCAGAATGAGTGCAACGCCGCCGAACGCATCATCCGCTTGGCCAGTGAACGCGGTCTGGCGATCGCCTTCAATCCGGCGCCGCTGGGCCCGGAAGTGGCTGCTCTGCCACTGTCGCTGTGCCGTATTCTGTTTCTCAACCGTGGCGAGGCCGCAGCGCTGGTCGAGCTCGACGAAGAGAGCGAGGTCGATACGCTGCTCAACGCCCTAGCCGAGCGTCTGCCCGAGGTGGAGATCGTGCTCACCCTGGGGCGCGACGGCGTCTGCCATCAGCTCGCCGGCGAGCGCATCCGCGCCTCGGCGCACCAGGTCGAGGCGGTCGACACCACCGCGGCCGGCGATACCTTCATCGGCTACTTCATGGCCGCACGCCAGCGCGGCGACGACGTCGAACAGGCCCTGCGACTGGCCAGCGCGGCCTCGGCCCTGTGCGTACAGCAGGCCGGCGCGGCGCCGAGCATTCCGCTGGCCGCAGCGGTCGAGTCAGCGCTCGAAAGCCTGCCGCCGTTACGTATCGAGCGCGCCTGACCCCGAGGCCCCGGCAGCGAGCGCCGGGGCCAATCCATCGTTATCCGTATCGAGAGAGAGCATGACCACGCCTATCATTTTCGACACCGACCCGGGTGTCGACGACGCCCAGGCCATCGCCATCGCCCTGGCCCACCCGGAGATCGAGCTGCTGGGGATGACGACCACCTTCGGCAACGTCACCATCGAGGTCGCGACCCACAACGCCCTGCTGCTGGCCGAGCTGGGCGGGCAAAAGATCCCCGTCGCCCAGGGCGCCGCCACACCCATGGTCAAGCCCAAGAACCCGCCGCCGGGGCATATCCACGGCGACAACGGCCTGGGCAACATCGCCCTGCCCGACATCAGCACCCAGGCGCTGGCCCAGAGCGCACCCCAGTTCATCGTCGAACAGGTCAACGCGCGCCCGGGCGAAGTGGTGCTGGTGGCGGTCGGGCCGCTGGGCAACCTGGCCGCGGCGCTGCAGCTCGACCCATCGCTGGTGGACAAGGTCAAGCAGGTGGTGGTGATGGGCGGTTCGATCCGCGAGGGCGGCAACGTAACGCCGGTCGCCGAAGCCAATATCTTCAACGATCCGCACGCCGCCAAGGCGGTACTGGAGGCGCGCTGGCCGCTGACCCTGGTGGGGCTCGACGCCACCCATCGCTGCGTGCTCGACCCCGACAGCATGGCGCGGATCGTCGAGGCTCAAGGCAAACTGGGGCGGGTACTGGGAGAGAGCTACGCCTTCTATCGCGCTTTCTATCAGCAGGCGCTTGGTATCGATGGCTGCTGCCCCCACGATAGCTGTGCCCTGGCCTGGCTGCTGCGTCCGGAGCTGTTCACCACCACCCGCGGTACGCTCAGCGTGGTCACCGAAGGGCTGGCCGAAGGGCAGACGATCCTGGCCCCGCAGACACGAGAATTCGTGGATGCACGCTGGACGCGCGACGCCACTGCCGAGGTGTGCATGAACGCCGATGGCCCGGCGGTGGTCGAGTGGATCGTCGAGACGCTGACCGCGGGCACCTAACAGCCGATTTCGAAACGCTCTAGCGATGGGCGCCGGGGGCAGGGCAAAGCGAGGGGCCTTTGCCAGGGATGGCAAAGGTAGCGCCCAGGGAGGGGTTCACAGCGCCCTCGCGACGCCCTGCCGCCGGATAAGCCCATGTCGTCTAGCGGTTGTAAAAGGCGTTCTAAGCGCCTTATAGAGTACGTCGCTGGCGGCCGCCTCCCTCAACTAGTGGTGAAACTCGCCGGGGCGATCAGCGTGGCCTCCTCCACGCTCACCTCGATCACGTCCGCTGCCGGCGGCCCTTCCCACAGCAGATCGATCAGCTCGGCAATGGCGGTCGCTTCGCCGCACGCGATCACCTCGACCGCACCGTCTTCCTGATTGATGGCATGCCCCGTGAGCCCCCAGCGCTCGGCGTGGCGGCGCACGAACTCACGATAGCCCACGCCCTGCACGTGACCGCTCACCCGGGCTCGAATCGTGCGCTTGGTCATGTGAGGCCTCCTCCTGCTGCTTGCGCATTGACATTGGTGTTGGTGGCGCCTCCTGCTCCACGGTCTCCTTGCGCAGCACCTCGTGGCGTACCAGTACCGCGGTATTGCGTGGAATCACCCGGCGGCCCTTCGACACCACGTGGGTTCGCGTGAAGGCCGCACCGTAGAGCAGGATCAGCGACGAGTAGTAGACCCACAGCAGCACCAGGACCACCGACCCAGCGGCCCCATAGGTGGATGCCGTGGCAGTGTGGGCGAGATAGGCGGCGATCGCATTGCGCCCCAGCATGAACAGCACCGCAGTCACCAGGGCGCCCAGGAAGACGTCACGATAGGAGAGCACCACGTCCGGCAGCACCTTGAAGATGGCGGCGAAGAACAGCGTCACCACAGCCAGCGAGAGCGCGAACTGCGCCAGTTCGAGCAGCATCACGCTACCCGGCACCCAGCCACCGGCGTAGCTGAAGGTGGCCTGGACGATGACCCCGAGCACCAGCGACACCAGCAGCACGAAACCGATCGCCAGCACCACCGCCAACGACAGCAGGCGCTTCTTGGCGAACAGCCACAGGCTGTTGCGATCGGGATTGGGGGCCACGCCCCAGATGGTGTTGAGCGAGAACTGCATCTGGCCAAAGACGGTGGTCGCCCCGATCAGCAGCGTGACGAAGCCGGCCACGGTGGGCAGAATGCCCGACGCCTGGATGCTCGACTGTGCGACGGCATCCTCGATCGCCTTGGCCGCGGCGGGGCCGAGGGTATCCTGCAGGCGGGCGACGATCTCGCCGCGGGCAGCGTCCTCGCCCAGCCACAGCCCCACCACGGTGACCGCGATGATCACCGTCGGCGCCAGCGAGAACAGGGTGTAGAACGCCAGCGACCCGGCGTAGCTGAAGGCGTTACGATCGAGCCACAGCTTGATCGAATCGCGAATCACGTTGAACCAGTACTTGACGCTCTTCACCATCGTCACGGCATCCTTTCCCGTCTCGTCGTCATGGGCCCCGCGGCGCCATCCCGCCACTCTGTCCAGCCCATGCTGGCGCAGGCGTTGTACACAGCGCGCGACGCTCGTCTGGCCAGTCTAGCAGCCCAAGGCGCCCCGAGCGTGCCTCCCGCCCGGGATCAGGCGCGCAGGAAGTCACTCGGCAGCTTCATCATGCGCTTCCACAGCTTCTCGACGCCGGGCTTGTGCACCAGCGAGCAGCGGTAGAGGCGGATCTCCAGCGGAATGTCCCAGCTCTCACCCGCGGCGCGCACCAGCTTGCCGTTGGCCAGCTCCTCGCGAATGCAGAAATCAGGAATCCAGGCCAGCCCCACCCCCTGCAGCGCCATGCCCTTCAGCCCCTCCGCCATCGCGGTCTCGTAGACCGTCTTGAGGCGCATGCGGGCGGGTTCGTTCTTCAGCAGCATGCGCACGCTGCGGCCGAGGAAGGCGCCCTGGGTATAGGCCAGAAACGGGATCGAGCCCTCGCCGTCGAACGAGAACTTGGCCTCGCCATTGGCCTTGGGCACGCTCACCGGAAGCATCTTGACCTGCCCGATCGAGAACGAGGGGAAGATCTCGGCATCCAACTGCATGGTGGCGTAGGGGTCGTGATAGGCCAGCATCAGATCGCAGTTGCCCTCGCGCAGCACATGAATGGCATCCCCCACGTTCATCGCCACCAGCCGTGTGGGCAGCTCACCCACGCCCTTCTGCAGTCGCGAGATCCACTGCGGGTAGAAGGCCAGCGCCAGGGAGTGGGCGGCAACGATGTCGAGCGCCTCGTTGTCCATCGCCAGGCCGCGCAGGTGGGCCAGGCTGTCGTTGAGCTGCTCGACCATGTTGCGCGCCGTCACCAGAAACAGCTGCCCTTCCGGGGTCAGGCTGACCGGCGTGGTCGAGCGGTCGACCAGAGTCGCACCGACGGCCTGCTCCAGCGAGCGGATACGGCGGCTGAAGGCGGGCTGGGTCACGTGGCGCTGGCGTGCCGAGGCGGAGAAGCTGCGCGTATTGGCGAGCGCCACGAAATCTTCCAGCCATTTGGTCTCTAGGTTCAAGGGGACTCCTTGACGATGGGTTTCACGCGCCGGTCCCGGCCGACGCAGCTGCGCTTGGGTATCAGAGTCGGTAAGGCCTTCACTGGACCGGCGACAGCAGGTAGGTCGCCCGCGACACCACCTTGCGCCACAGCGGCCGCGCTGCCAGCTCGCGCTCGGTCACCTCGCGGCTATGCGCGAAATCCTGCTCCAGCATAGTTGTCACTTCGGCGGCGAAGGTCTTGTCGGGCACGTAGGCGGTCACCTCGAAGTTGAGCCGGAACGAGCGATTGTCCAGGTTCACGGTACCGACCATGGCAGTGTGATCATCGACCAGCAGCGTCTTCTGATGCAGAAAACCCGGCTGATAGCGGTAGATCTTGACGCCGTTACGGATCATTTCGGGCAGGAAGGCGAACGCCGACAGGAACACCAGCAGATGATCCGGCCGCTCGGGGATCAGTACGCGCACGTCGACACCACGCAGCGCGGCCAGGATCAGCGCGTCCTGAACCCCGTGATCGGGTACGAAATAGGGGCTGGTGACCCACAGCCGGTGGCGGGCGCCGTGAATGGCGTGCTGGACCAGCAGGCTCGCGGTCTCGCGACCGTCGGCGGGTCCGGAGGGCACGATCGCCACGTGCTGGGCCGCCTCCGCGACATGATGGATACGCCAGCCGAGGGCGAGAATATCGCCGGTGGCCCAGTACCAGTCCTCCCAGAACGCCTCCTGCAGCGCCAGCACGCTCGGCCCTTCCAGCTTGAGATGGGTATCGCGCCAGGCACCGTAGCGCTCGACCCGGCCCAGGTACTCGTCGGCGACATTGAGCCCGCCGGTCCAGCCAGAGCGACCGTCGACCACCACGATCTTGCGATGATTGCGGAAATTGACCTGGAAGCGGTGGCGCCAGCCCCTCGAAGAGTTGAACGCCGAGACCCGCACCCCGGCCTCCTCCAGGTCACGCAGATAGCCACCGGGCAGGCCGCGGCTGCCGATCTCGTCGTACAGGAAATAGACGTTGAGCCCGTGCTCGGCCTGATGGATCAGCTTGCGCTTGAAGGCAAGACCGATCTCATCGGCGCGGACGATGAAGAATTGCACCAGAATGTACTCTTCGGCCTGGTCGATGCCGGCGAAAAGACTGTCGAAGGTGCGCTCGCCGTCGATCAGCAGCTCGACCCGATTGCCGCGGGTCATCGGCATCATCGCCAGCTGCTCCACCGCGCGGATGCGCCCGCTCACCGCCTCCGGGCGCGAAACGTAATCATCCATGTGCGGGCGGTAGCGCTTGAGTACCTGGCGCAGCACGGTATCGCGCTCGCCGCGTGCCGACACATAGCCGTAGAAGCGCGGCCGGCCGAAGATCCAGAAGATCGGGACACTGAAGTAGGGAAACAGCACCAGCGTGATGATCCAGGCCACCGCACCCTGGGAGGTACGGCTGGACATCAGCGCGAAGACAGCGGAGATGGTGCCCACCACGTGGCACAGAAACAGCAGCGTGCCGATGATCCATGTCATTGCCGAGACTCCACGCTGCCCTGCGCCATGCACCGACTCCTGTCGAATTGATCGATCCGGCCATCATACCCAAAAAAAACGAGAGAGCCCCAGGGCCCTCTCGTCATCGGGACAAGCGCCATCGCGGCGCCCGCCCGCTCTGCCTCGCGTTCGTTCAGCCCCGCGCGGCAATGATCTCCTTCCACTTGGCCGGGCCGGTCTGATGCACCGAGGTGCCGAGATGATCGACCGCCACGGTGACCGGCATGTCCTCGACCTCGAACTCGTAGATCGCTTCCATGCCCAGATCGTCGAACGCGATCACCTCGGCCTTCTTGATCGCCTGGGCGACCAGATAGGCGGCACCGCCGACGGCCATCAGGTAGACCGCCTGATTGTCGCGGATCGCCTCGATCGCCAGCGGGCCACGCTCGGCCTTGCCGACCATGCCCAGCAGCCCGGTCTGCTCGAGCAGGGTGCGGGTAAACTTGTCCATGCGTGTCGCCGTGGTGGGGCCCGCCGGACCGACCACCTCGTCACCCACCGGATCGACCGGGCCGACGTAGTAGATGAAGCGGTTCTTCAGATCCACCGGCAGCGACTCGCCCTTGGCCAGCATGTCGATCATGCGCTTGTGCGCCGCATCGCGCCCGGTCAACAGCTTGCCCGAGAGCAGCACGGTATCGCCCGGCTGCCACTCGCGCACCATCTCCGGGGTCAGCGTATCCAGATCGACCCGGCGCACGCCCTCGCCCACTTCCCAGGTGATCTCGGGCCAGTCGTCGAGCTTGGGTGCCGGCAGTGCGGCCGCCCCGCTGCCATCCAGCGTGAAATGCACGTGACGCGTGGCGGCACAGTTGGGAATGATCGCCACCGGCTTGTTGGCGGCATGCGTCGGATAGTCCTTGACCTTGATGTCGAGCACCGTGGTCAGACCGCCCAGCCCTTGAGCGCCGATGCCGCTCTGATTGACCTTGTCGAACAGCTCCAGACGCAATTCCTCGGCGCGGTTACTGGCACCACGCGCCTGCAGCGCCTGGATGTCGATGGGGTCGAGCAGTGCCTCCTTGGCCAGCGCCATCGCCTTCTCCGCGGTGCCACCGATGCCGATGCCCAGCATGCCCGGCGGGCACCAGCCGGCACCCATCTTGGGTAGCTGCTCGAGTACCCAGTCGACCACGCTGTCGGACGGGTTGAGCATGGCGAACTTGGACTTGGCCTCGCTGCCGCCGCCCTTGGCCGCCACGTGCACCTCGACGCGATCGCCCGGCACCAGCTTGTGGTGGATCACCGCCGGCGTGTTGTCACCGGTATTCTTGCGCTTGCCGTCCGGGTCCGCCAGCACCGAGGCGCGCAGGACGTTGTCCGGCAGCGTATAGGCGCGCCGCACGCCTTCGTTGATCATCTCATCCAGGCTCAGCTCGCACTCCCAGCGCACGTTCATGCCGACATGGACGAAAACGGTGACGATGCCGGTGTCCTGGCAGATCGGCCGGTGGCCGGTAGCGCACATGCGCGAGTTGATCAGGATCTGGGCGATGGCATCGCGAGCCGCGGGGTTCTCCTCCCGCTGGTAGGCCGCGTGCATGGCATCGATGAAATCCTTGGGATGGTAGTAAGAGATGTACTGCAGCGCATCGGCCACGCTCTGGATGAGATCCTCCTGACGGATCACGGTCATCACGGCACTCCTGCTATCACGGTGACTGCTCCCACTGTTCGGCGTGGGTAGCGGGTATTCGGGTGGCCGGCATCTTACCGCAATTGATGACGATCGGCAGGTTGGATCGTTTTTTGGCGATTCAAGATAACGGTATAAATCTGGATGTTCACAGGTCTTTTCTCGGTCAGACAAGCCGGGGGGAGATCAGGCGGCAGGCGAATCGGGCTGGCAGTGCGGGCAGTGGTAGAGTCGCCGGGAGGCGACCATGAGCTTGACGATCTCGCTGCCACAGGCGTGGCACGGCAAGCCGGCGCGGTTGAACACCGCATGCCGCCAGCGCGCCCGCTTGAGCCCCTGGCGCTGCAGACGTCGACGCCAGGTCGGCCGGTTGGTCACCCCGGCCTCGTGATACGCCTGGGCGACGGTGCGCAGCATCACCTCGGCGAGACGCCGGCGCTTGCGCGGCGACAGTCGCTCGGCGCTGATCTTGGGCGGCAGCCCGGCATAGAAAAGGATTTCTGAGCGCAGATAGTTGCCGATACCGGCGTAGAAGCCCTGATCCAGCAGCAGTCCGCCCAGCCCGCGGCGGCGAAACGCTGGCAGCATCAGACGCTCGACGATCTGCTCGGGGCTGACGTCATGGGTGAGCAGATCCGGCCCCAGGCGCGCCAGGAACGGTTGCTGGTCGAGGGTATCGCGGGTCCACAGCGAGATGTCCGAAGCGCTGTAGAGGCTGGCGGCGTGGGTCGGCGTGACCAATCGCGCCCGCAGCACACGCCCCGTGTCCGGCTCGCGCTCGCGCCGGTGCACCTTCCACACGCCATAGAGCTGGTTATGAGAATAGAGCACCTGATCATCGGCGAAGGTGATCAGCAGCGCCTTGCCCCAGCTATCCACCGCCGCCACGCGGCTTTTGGCAAGCGCTGGTGCCTGCTGCGCGAGGTCGGCGTAAGCGAACCACACCTCGCACAGCGGCGCGTCGACCAGCAGCTTGCCGAGGCGGTCGGCGACGCGCCGAATCTCGGGTCCTTCCGGCATGCACTACCCTCGCCTCTCAACCCAGCTCGAGCAGACGCGCCTTGAGCGTCTGCAACTGATCGCGCAGCTTGGCGGCCTGCTCGAACTCCAGGTTCTGCGCCGCCTCGAACATGCGATCCTCGAGCTTGCCGATCTCCTTGGTCAGCTGCGGCGCGCTCATCGCACTCAGCTCGTCGCGGGTGTAGCTGCCAGGCGCTTCGGCGACGCGCTGTTCGGCACGCTTGCGGCCACCCTTGCGCCCCGGCGCCTGGGCCCCTTCCATGATATCGGCGACCGACTTGGTCACCGTACGCGGAACGATGCCGTGCTCCTCGTTGTGGGCAATCTGCTTGGCGCGGCGACGCTCGGTCTCGTCGATCGCCCGGCGCATCGAGTCGGTGACTCGGTCACCATAGAGGATCGCCTTGCCGTTGGCGTTACGTGCGGCGCGGCCGATGGTCTGGATCAGCGAGCGCTCGGCGCGCAGGAAACCCTCCTTGTCGGCATCCAGGATAGCCACCAGCGACACCTCGGGGATATCCAGGCCCTCACGCAGCAGGTTGATCCCCACCAGCACGTCGAACTTGCCCAGGCGCAGGTCGCGAATGATCTCGACCCGTTCTACCGTATCGATGTCCGAGTGCAGATAGCGCACCCGCACATCGTGCTCGTCGAGATACTCGGTGAGATCCTCGGCCATGCGCTTGGTCAGCGTGGTCACCAGCACCCGCTCATCGACCTCGAGGCGCAGGCGGATCTCGGAGAGCAGATCGTCGACCTGGGTCGACGCCGGGCGCACTTCGATCTGCGGGTCGACCAGCCCGGTGGGGCGCACCACCTGCTCCACCACCTGCCCGGCGTGGGCCTGCTCGTAGGGGCCGGGCGTGGCCGAGACGAACACCGTCTGCGGCAGGATGTTCTCCCACTCTTCGAACTGCATCGGACGGTTGTCGAGCGCCGAGGGCAGGCGGAAGCCGTACTCCACCAAGGTCTCCTTGCGCGAACGGTCGCCTTTGTACATGCCGCCCACCTGGGGCACGCTGACGTGGGATTCGTCGATGAACAGCAGCGCATCGTCGGGCAGATAGTCGAAGAAGGTCGGCGGCGCCTGCCCCGGCTCGCGACCGGAAAGATAGCGCGAGTAGTTCTCGATACCGTTGCAGTAGCCCAGTTCGAGCATCATCTCGATGTCGTAGAGGGTGCGCTGCTCGAGCCGCTGCGCTTCGACCAGCCGCTCGTGCTTACGCAGATAGTCGAGCCGCTCGGCCAGCTCCTGCTTGATCGCATCCACGGCCGAGAGAATGGTGTCGCGCGGGGTGACGTAGTGGGTCTTGGGGTAGATGGTCATGCGCGGCACCTGACCTCGCACCTCGCCGGTGAGCGGGTCGAACAGCCGGATCGAGTCGATCTCGTCGTCGAACAGCTCCACCCTCACGCCCTCGTCCTCGGCGTCCGCCGGGAAGATATCGATGACATCGCCGCGCACGCGGTAGGTACCCCGGCGAAAGTCGGCGTCGTTACGCGTGTACTGCAGCTCGGCGAGGCGGCGCAGGAACTGGCGCTGGTCGATCTGCTCGCCGCGGTTGAAGTGCAGCCGCATCTTCATGTACTGCTCGGGATCGCCCAGACCGTAGATCGCCGACACCGAGACCACGATCAGCGCGTCGCGACGCTCGAGCAGCGCCTTGGTCGCCGATAGCCGCATCTGCTCGATATGGTCGTTGATCGAGGCATCCTTCTCGATGAAGGTGTCCGACGACGGCACATAGGCTTCCGGCTGGTAGTAGTCATAGTAGGAAACGAAGTACTCGATGGCGTTGTCGGGGAAGAAGCTCTTGAACTCACCGTAGAGCTGCGCCGCCAAGGTCTTGTTGGGCGCCAGCACGATGGTCGGACGCTGCAGTGTCTCGACTACGTTGGCGACGGTGAAGGTCTTGCCCGACCCGGTGACCCCGAGCAGCGTCTGGTGCGACAGCCCCGCCCCGAGCCCACGTACCAGCCCCTCGATGGCGGCCGGCTGGTCACCCGCGGGGCGGTACTTGGAGTGAATCTTGAAGGGTTTGTTCATGATCGTTAGGTAGGGTCCAGAGCCGTTCGCTTCAAGGGCGGCGCACGCGATGATCGCGCTGATGAGGTCTTAGCGGGCAACGTAGCCCTTTTTCAGCTCGCTGACGGCTTTGATCAGCGCAGCGCGAGTTGCACTGCCTTCGACCTCGGCCCAGTCGCGACCGATATCGACGCTCTCGACGCCGTCGACCATCATCAGCGCCGTGGTGACACGATTGAGATCCTCGGGCGTGGTGACGCCTTCGAGGGCCAGATTGATTCGGGACATGGATGACTCGCTA
Organism: Salinicola sp. DM10; assembly: GCF_017306975.2. Classification (NCBI taxonomy): domain Bacteria; kingdom Pseudomonadati; phylum Pseudomonadota; class Gammaproteobacteria; order Oceanospirillales; family Halomonadaceae; genus Salinicola; species Salinicola sp. DM10. The sequence goes on along the minus strand of NZ_JAFLEN020000001.1, from coordinate 271,795 downwards.
ACCGCAGAATGAATTCGAAACCATCGATGAGAATAGCACTTCAGCGCCTCGCCAGCGTTGCAATGTGCCACCATCGCCGCCATGTTGGGGCCATTGTCGGGCGTCATGAGCGCCCGCCCCGATCGCCTCTGGTGATCGTGATCCGCGACCCCCACTCACCATGACCACCGGAGTGACCCGATGCACGATTGGACGGCGCATCTCGAAGCCCAGGGCGGCCAGCCACGCGACGCGCTGCATTGGCAGTTCCCCGACGACGCACATCGAGCGGATGACGCCCCGGCGCTGGTGCCGCTAACCCATCTGGCGGTGCTCGAGTGCCGTGGCGCCGATGCCGCGCGCTTTCTGCAGGGGCAGACCAGCGCCAACGTAGAGCATGCCAATGGCACCCTGGCGCCACTGACGGTGTTCTGCACCCCCAAGGGGCGGGTGCTGGCCAATGCCGAGCTGCTCAAGGTGGCACCCGAGCACTACTGGCTGGTGCTGCACGCCTCGCTGGTCGCGCCGCTCAAGCAGCAGCTCGACAAGTACGCGCCGTTCTACAAGATGAGCCTGGCCGCCCGAGACGATCTCGTGCTGCTGGGCGTGGTCGGCGACACGCCGATTGCCGCCACCTGGCCCTCGAGCGCCTGGCACATGACGCATGACGACGCCAGCGTGGTGGTGCGCCATCCCGGGCCCCAGCCGCGCTGGCTAGTGGCGCTGCCCGCGGATCAGGCCGAGACACGATGGGCGGCGCTGACCGCCGAGGTGGCGCTGAAAGGTACCGACCGCTGGCTGCGCGCCGATATCGCCGCCGGCCTGGCCTGGCTGACCCAGGCACACAGCGACAGCTATCTGCCGCAGATGATCAACTGGGAGGCACTGGGTGGCATCAGTTTCCGCAAGGGCTGCTATACCGGGCAGGAGGTGGTGGCGCGCGCACACTTCCGCGGCCAGGTGAAGCGCCGTCTGGGAGTGGCACGGCTCGCCGGCGACACGCCGCCAGTGCTCGGCAGCGAGATTCGCGATGCTCAGGACAAACGTGTCGGCGAAGTGTGCCAGGCGGAGACCGACCCCAGCGGCGACGGCTGCCAGCTGCTGATCGTGATCAACACTGCGGTAGCGGACGACGAGCCGCTCCAGGTCGAGGGCCGCGAGCTGACACGCGCACCGCTGCCCTACCCCCTCGAACGCCTCGACCCGGAGACTCTGGCCGCCGCCAGCGAGCCCGCCCAGGCGTGACAGCGGCCAACGCCGCGGATCATGATCTCGCGGGCTAGGCGCAGGCGAACAGGCGACAGGTATTGGCATAGGCCTGGGCGGCGACCTCGGCCTCGGGTCGGCGGCGCAGCGCGGCGACCCGGGTCAACACTTCGGTGAGATTGGCCGGCTCGTTGCGCTGCTCGTGGCGCCCGGCCGGCGGCATGTCGGGGCTGTCGGTCTCGAGCACGAAGGCGTCGTCGGGCAGCGCGGCAATGGCCCGCTGCAGCCGCTGGGCGCGGGCGTGGGTGGCAGCGCCACCCAGGCCCAGATGGTAGCCGAGATCGACGAAACGACTGGCCTGCTGCGCGCTGCCGGCAAAGGCATGGATCAGCCCCCCCGCGGGCAGCGCCAGCTGCCGCAGCCGCTTGGCCACCTGGTCGTTGGCGTGCACGCAATGGATCACCAGCGGTAGCCGGTGCTGCTTGGCCAGCTGCAACTGGGCCTCGAACAGCTGCCACTGGCGTGGCAGCGTCTCTTCGAAGCGGGCATCGATACCGCACTCGCCGATGGCAACCACCTCGCCTCGCTGCGTCAACGCCTCTTCCAGCGCGTCGAGATCCTCGTCGCGGTGGTCATCGATGAAATAGGGGTGCAGCCCCAGCCCCACGCTCACATCGTCACGGGCCGCCAGTGCGCTGACCGCCGGCCAACGTGCGCGCGTCGTGCCCGGCACCATGAAACGCCTGACGCCGGCCGCGTGGGCTCTTGCGAAAACAGCCCCGCGGTCGGCGTCGAAAGCGGCGAAATCGAGATGACAGTGGGCGTCGAACAGCATCGTCAGGACGTGGTGCGCTCCTCGCTGGGCAGGTCAGCGGTGCAGTGGCCGCAGCGAGTCGCCTTGATCGGGATGGTCATGAAGCAGTAAGGGCAGGCCTTGTCGGTGGGCGCCTTGGGGGCCACCGCCTCCTCGCGCTTGAGCCGGTTGATGGTGCGCACCAGCAGAAAGACCGCAAAGGCGACGATGACGAAGCTGATCACGGCGTTGAGGAACAGCCCGTAGTCCAGGGTCACCGCGCCTGCCTGCTGCGCCGCCGCCAGCGACAGATAGGGCCCGGGCGTGGCGCCCTCCTTGAGCACGACGAAGAAGTTGGAGAAATCCACGCCGCCGATCAGCAACCCCAGCAGCGGGTTCATGACGTTCTTGACCAGGCTCTGCACGATCAGCGTGAAGGCACCACCGATGATGATACCCACGGCCATGTCGACGACATTGCCCTTGACCGCGAATTCGCGGAACTCCTTGAGAAACTTGGAAGCCATCGACGTTCCCTTTGACTGAGTCGATTACGCGCTACGAGGCGCACCCGCCGGCCGAGCGCGCCCTTCCCTTGTTGCGTGTCCCACGCCGACAGCATGGCCCAGGCGCCGACGGGCGACAAGCGAGCGGCGTCGCTGATGGCTCAGCGCTGGCCACGCCTGGCCTGCCAGCGGCTCGCGCTGTCGCTTTTCGAGCCATCGGTGCTCGCGCTATCAGTGCTCACGCGTGGCGCGGAAGGTGATATCCGGCCAGCGCTCCTGAGTCATTTGTAGATTGACCCGGGTCGGCGCCAGATAGGTGAGATAGTTTCCGCCATCGTAGGCCAGGTTGAGGCTCGCCTTGCGCTTGAACTCGTCGAGTTTGCGGGCATCGTCACAGTAGATCCAGCGCGCGGTATGGACATTGACCGGCTCATAGAGGCAGTCGACCTTGTACTCCTCCTTGAGCCGGTGGGCGACCACGTCGAACTGCAGTGTCCCCACCGCGCCAACGATCAGGTCGTTGTTGTCCAGCGGCAAAAAGACCTGGGTCGCGCCCTCCTCGGAGAGCTGTTGCAGCCCCTTCTGCAGCGCCTTCATCTTGAGCGGGTCCCGCAGCCGCACGCGGCGGAACAGCTCCGGGGCGAAGTGCGGGATACCGAGAAAGCGCATGTCCTCACCGGCGGTGAAGGTATCGCCGATCTGGATCGTGCCGTGGTTGTGCAGGCCGATGATATCGCCCGGCCAGGCCTCCTCGACATGGGCCCGATCGGAAGCCATGAAGGTCAGGGCGTCGGCGATCTTGACGTCCTTGCCGATGCGTACGTGGCGCATCTTCATGTTGCGCTCGTACTTGCCCGAGCAGATGCGCAGGAAGGCGACCCGGTCGCGGTGCTTGGGGTCCATGTTGGCCTGGATCTTGAACACGAAGCCGGAGAAGCGGCCATCGTCGGAGACCACTTCACGGGCGTCGGTCTCCCGCGGCTGGGGCGCCGGGGCGAACTCGACGAAGCCGTTGAGCATCTCGCGCACCCCGAAGTTGCCCATGGCGGTCCCGAAGTAGACCGGCGTCAGTTCGCCGCGGCGGTAGGCCTCGAGATCGAATTCGTGCGACGCGCCGCGCACCAGTTCCACCTCCATGCGCAGCTCCTCGGCCACGCTCGCACCCAGCACCCGATCCACCTCTTCGCTGTCGAGGCCTTCGATGCGCTTGTCCTCGGGAATCCGGTTGCCCTGGCCCTGGGTGTAGAGGTGCACGACGTCGTCATAGAGGTGATAGACGCCCTTGAACGCCCGGCCCATGCCGATCGGCCAGGTCATCGGTGCACACTGGATATTGAGCACCGTCTCGACCTCGTCCATCACCTCGACCGGATCGCGAGTCTCGCGGTCCATCTTGTTGACGAAGGTCAGGATCGGCGTGGTGCGCAGGCGGCACACCTCCATCAGCTTGATCGTACGGTCCTCGACGCCCTTGGCGCCGTCGATCACCATCAGCGCCGAATCCACCGCGGTCAGCGTGCGGTAGGTGTCCTCAGAGAAGTCCTCGTGTCCCGGGGTATCGAGCAGATTGACCACCCGCCCGTTATAGGGAAACTGCATCACCGAGGTGGTCACCGAGATGCCGCGCTCCTGCTCCATCTTCATCCAGTCGGAAGTGGCGTGGCGCTCGGCGCGCTTGCTCTTGACCGAGCCCGCCAGCTGGATCGCGTTGCCGAACAGCAGCATCTTCTCGGTGATGGTGGTCTTGCCCGCATCGGGGTGGCTGATGATGGCGAAGGTGCGCCGCAGTGCCGCTTCCTGGGCTATCTGAATGTCTGACATGAAGAGTTCGCTGACCGAAACAGGGCACGTCGGCCGGTGGGCCGCGCGTGCGAGAGTGTAGAAAGGGTATCGAGAGGTTCAGAATGGGCGCGATTGTACGCGCTGGCGGCGGCGAGTTGTAGCGGCTGAGGGACAGCGAACCCGACGCGGCCTGCCGACACTGGTGCTGCGCGCTCACGCCAGCTCGCTGGCTGCGTTACCATAGGCGGGTATTCGACCACCGGCGCGGCGACATCGCCGATCGCGATTGCGGAGAGATCATGTTGCAGGCGCTACCCCTTTCGACCCCGAATCGCAATCTGGTGCGCCTGACGATCGTGCGCGGCATCACCTGGACCGGCTTCCTGGCGGCGATCATCTTCGGCATCGAAGTGCTCAAGTTCCAGCTGCATGTGTTGCCGATCATCAGCGTGATCGTCGCCATGGGGCTGTGCAACGTAGCCACCTGGTGGCGTCTGGGGCGCCCGCTGGCGGTGACCGACACCGAGTATCTGCTGCACTGGCTGCTGGATATCGCCGGCCTGAGCCTGTTGTTCTACTACACCGGCGGCTCGACCAACCCTTTCATCACCTATCTGCTGGTACCGCTGGCGATCGCCGCTTCCACCCTGCCCTGGTCCTACGCCTGGATCATCGCCTTCGCCGCCACCGCCAGCTACACCTTCATGATGCTGTTCTACGAGCCGGTCCCGCAGCTCGCCAGCGCCGAGCTGGTCTCGGGCATCCAGCTGCACACCGTGGGCATGTGGCTCAACTTCATCCTCTCCGGCGGCCTGCTCAGCTTCTTCATCTTCAAGATGGCCCACGCCCTGCGCCGGCGTGACCTGACCCTCTCGCGGACCCGCGAGGCGGCGCTGCGCAACGAGCAGATTCTCGCCGTGGCGACCCAGGCCGCCGGCACCGCACACGAGCTGGGCACGCCGCTATCGACCATGGCGGTACTGCTCAACGAAATGCGCCACGACGCCGCCGACCAGCCGCAGCTGCTCGAAGACATCGAGCTGCTGCGCCGCCAGGTCGACACCTGCAAGCAGCGCCTGCAAACCCTGGTCGCCAATGCCGACCGCCGCCGTCTGGAAAAGCCGGAGACACTGCGCGCCATTCCGTGGATGGAGTCGCTGATCCAGCGCTGGCTGGTGCTGCGCCCGGATGTGAACCATCAACTGGAGATCGTCGGCCGCCGCGGTCAGCCGTGGATCGCGGTCGACACCACCTTGGAGCAGGCGCTGATCAATCTGCTCAACAACGCCGCCGATGCCAGCCCGGAAGCGGTGGTGACCAGCCTCGACTGGAACGTCGAGGAGCTGATCATCGATATCCGCGACCACGGCCCCGGTGTGCCGATGTCGATCGCCGACCAGCTCGGCGACACCTTCGTCTCGACCAAGAGCAAGGGCATGGGCATCGGCCTGTTTCTGAGCCACGCCACCATCAACCGCTTCGGCGGCGGCGTGAGTCTCTACAATCACGAGGAGGGCGGCACCCTGACCGAGGTCAAACTGCCGCGGGTCACCGCCGGCGAGCTACCCTGAGCGCCAGCCGCCTGCCCCGACGGCCATGCCGTCGCTCCATGCATCAACTAGCAAGAAAAGGATCGAGGACGGATAGCCATGAGTGATCAGGAACGTCTGCTGATCGTCGACGACGATGATCAGTTCTGCTTCGTGATGGAGCGCGCCATGCGCCGGCGCGGCTATGAGGTGAGCGTCGCCCATACTCAGGCCGAGGCGCTCGAGGCCGCGCGTCTGGCGCCGCCGGATCTGGCCACCCTGGATCTCAAGCTGGAGTCGGACTCCGGGCTCAAGCTGTTGCCGGAGCTGCTGGCGGTGGCCCCCGAGTGCCGGGTGATCGTGCTCACCGGCTACTCGAGCATCGCCACCGCGGTCGAGGCGATCAAACTCGGCGCGGTCAACTATCTGTGCAAGCCGGCCGACGCCGACGAGATCCTGCACGCCCTGGAGCGCGACAGTGGCGACGTCGACGTCGAGATCGCCGACAACCCGCCCTCGGTCAACCGCGTGACCTGGGAGCACATTCAGAAGGTGCTCCAGGAGCACGACGGCAATATCTCGGCCACCGCGCGTGCGCTGGGCATGCACCGGCGCACCCTGCAGCGCAAGCTGCAGAAACGTCCGGTGCGCCACTGAGCGCCGCTCGGCTCTCCGCCTTCATTCGCTTTCGACCCCGCAGGAGTTTCACTTGGATCACGCCCAGCGTCTGGAACAGATGATTCGCATTGCCCATCAGGCCGGCGAGCGCATCAAAGAAGCCCGCCGCGCCCAGGACTACGCCCACCGCTACAAGGGCGGCGACGAACTGGTCACCGACGTCGACGTCGCCGTCGACCAGTTGATCGCCGATGAGCTGGAGGCCAACTTCTCCGGAGAGGCCCGGCTGACCGAAGAGCTCTCCCCCGACCGCAGCCGGCTCGAACGTGAGGGGCCGCTGTGGGTCGTCGACCCGATCGACGGCACGGTCAACTTCGCCTACGACCACGTTCACGTGGCGGTCTCCATCGCCTGGGCGGTGGATGGCGAACTCGAGCTGGGCGTGGTCCACGCCCCCTTCATGGGCGAGACCTTCAGCGCGGTACGTGGCCAGGGCGCCTGGTGCAATGACCAGGCGATCCGCTGCAGCCAGGCCGATAGCCTGGCGCGCAGCCTGGTCGCCACCGGCTTCCCTTACGGCCGCGACAAGCGCGAGCCGCTGGTGCGCCGTCTCAGCCATGTTCTCGGCGCCTGCCGCGATATTCGCCGTAACGGCTCTGCCGCACTCGACCTGTGCCATGTCGCCTGCGCTCGCCTGGACGCCTACTACGAAAGCGTCTCGCCCTGGGATTTCGCCGCCGGGCTGCTGATCGCCCGCGAAGCGGGTGCGCGCACCGGCCACCTCTACGCCTGCCCGGACAACCTGCCGGCCGACCTCTATGGCGAAAACCTGCTGGTGAGCGCGCCGGACATCCACCGCGATCTGGGCGAGCTGCTGCGCCACGCCGACGCGGGTGGCCGGCTCCGGCACTGAGCCACGTCCCGGGGAGCAGCATCTCCCCGGGGTCGATCGCCCCGCCGTAGCGTCGGAAAACTATCGCGTCGGCATGATATGACACCGAGCCGACGGGTCTGAGAGCGGGACTATAGTCCCGCACAATGGATCGAGTAGGCCGACGCTATTGGCGACCGGGGGTTTAATACGAAAGAATAAGTCCCCACTGACTCTACCAATCCACACCCTGGATTCCGTCTTCCCCTTTTTCACAGGAGACCGCTCGATGTTGACCGTCATTTTTGGCCGTCCCGGCTGCCCCTTCTGCGTGCGTGCCAAGGAGCTCTCCGAACAGCTCAAGCAGGCGCGTGACGATTTCGATTTCCGCTATATCGACATCCATGCCGAAGGCATCACCAAGGCGGACATGGAGAAGACCATCGGCAAGCCGGTGGAGACCGTGCCGCAGATCTTCGTCGACCAGACCCATATCGGCGGTTTCACCGAGTTCGATCAGTACGTCCGCGATCACGCCCTGATGCCGGAAAACGCCTGAGTCGCGACGTCCTCGGCAGGCCCGCCTTCAGCGCCGGCTCCGAACGACGACCCGGATACGACGACTCCGATAAGACGACGCCCGCGACCTCCTCGGTCGCGGGCGTTTTCGTGTGGCACCGGCCACCCGGCTCAGGCCGCCTCCCTGTCTGGCCCGGCTTCCCAATCGTGACCGTCGAGGTCGAGCTCGTACTGGATCGGTCCATGGCGCGGATCGAGCTCGTTGATGTAGTGGGTCGACTCCACCAGCGGCACCATCGGCGTGTAGGGCTCCTGCTCCTGCGGCGTCTTGACCGGCTCGCGCCGCCACAGGCGATAGAGAATGAACGCCGCCAGTGACAGGGCCGCAGCGCCGAGGAAGTACCACAGCCCATCGGGCCCCGCGATATCCATCAGCAGCGAGGCGCTGAATGGGCCGATCACCGAGCCCACGCCGTAGCACATCAGGATCTTGCCATTGGCCTGGATCGTCTCCTCCGGCTCCAGCCAGTCGTGGGTGTGGGCCAGGCTCAACGAATAGAGTGTGTGCAGCATGGCGGTGTGGAAACTGGCCACGAACACCAGCAGCCAGAAGCTGGAGCGCGCGGCGAAGGTGATCAGTATCCCGGAGATCGTCATCACGATCGCCATGCACAGAATCACCTTGCGCCGATCGAAGCGGTCCGAGACCCGGCCAAGGGTCCACTGGGCGACCAGCGCCACCAGCGTGGTGATCGACATGAACTGGGCGGTCTGGCCGGTGCTCAGGCCAATCTCCTGACCATAGAAAGGCGTCATGGCGAAAAACGCCTGGACCATCAGCCCGGCGACGAAGGCCCCGGTCAGGCCCACCGGGGCGCGCTTGAACAGCTGGGCCAGCGAGATCTTCGCCGCCGCGCTGTGCTGACCGCGCAGCGGGCCGTGAATACGGTGGATCGAAAGCGGCACCAGTGACAGTGCGAACAGAATGCCGGCGACCGAGAACAGCACGAAGGTGCCAGGGTCGGCGGCATTGAGCATCCACTGACCGCCAGCCAGCGACAGGGTCGAGATCACCAGATACCAGCCGAGCACCCGGCCGCGGTTCTCGTTGGTCGACTCCCCCGAGACCCACGACTCCATCACCATCAGCAGGCCGGCGGTCGCCGCACCGCCGAACAGCCGCCACACCAGCCAGGCCCAGGGGTTGACCCACAGGCCGTGGAGAATCGCGGTCGCCGCGAGCAGCGCCGCGCAGGCGGCGAAGACACGGATATGCCCGACGCTGCGGATGCGCTTCTCGAGCCAGTAGCTACCGGCGACGAAACCCAGCGAGAAGCAGGACATCAACAACCCCGCCATCTGTGACGGAAACGACTCGAGCGACATACGCACGCCGAGCAGCGTCATGATCAGGCCGTGGCCGAGCAGGAAACTGATCTCGCACAGGAACAGAATGGGCAGTGTCGCAGGCAGTGAGCGCAAGACGTCCTCCGATAGATGACGAGACGGCGCGATGGCGGCACGCGACCATCGACGGCCGGCGAGCTGCATCCCGCCGCACGCGGGGTGAGGCAGAAGCAAAAGGAGCGGCATTCTAACAACTTGCCTACCCTATTCCGACTCGCGAACGCCACCCGGCGCGGCGTGCCACGAATTATTCACATCTTCTGTGGATAACGCTGTGCATTTCCGGTGGCCTGCCGCGACGCTCGCCGAGCCTCTCGGCATCGCGCTCGGATTGATCAGTTTTTCGGCACTCGCTCACCCCGATGGCATGACGATTTTGACCCTTGACCCGGACACCGCCATGGTCATCTGTGCAGTTCGACGACATTCCAGTAACATTGCCCCAAGTCTTTGATGGAGCATGGCATGTCGACCCTCAAGGGGCTCGTCAGCGTACTGCTGTTGATCGCCAACACCCTGTTCTGGGGCACCCCGCTGATCGCGCTCACCGCGGTCAAGCTGGTCACGCCCACGCGTCGGGCGCGACTCCACGTGCTCGGCGGGCTGCATTGGCTCGCCCTGGCCTGGATTCGCACCAACAACGTCTGGATCCGCCTCTGGTTGCGCCCGCGCATTCACCACGAGCTGCCAGAGGGCCTCTCGCCGGCACAGTGGTGGCTGGTGATCGCCAACCACCGCAGCTGGACCGATATCATCGTCATGCTCTACGTGCTCACCGGGCGCCTGCCGATGCCCAAGTTCTTCCTCAAGCGCGAGCTGATCCTGGTGCCTATCGTCGGTCTCGCCTGGTGGGCGCTGGAGTTCCCGTTCATGCGCCGCTATAGCCGCGAGCGCCTGGCGCGCAACCCCAGACTCGCCGAGCGCGACCGTCAGGCGACCCAGCGCATGTGCGACCACGCCCGCGAGATGCCGATGACGATCTACAACTTCGTCGAGGGCACCCGCTTCACCGCGGCCAAGCGCCAGGCCCAGTCGAGCCCGTTCGAGCATCTGCTGCGCCCCAAGGCCGGCGGCGTGGCGCAGGTGATCGGGCTGCTCGGTGAACGCCTCGACGGCATTCTCGACGCCACCCTGCACTACCGGCGCCAGCAACCCGACTTCTGGGACTTCCTGTGCGGCCGCGAGGGTCAGATCGCGCTGGTGGTCAGACGCCTCGACCGACCGAACTGGATGCTCGAGGGCCGTTACGACGATGCCCAATACAAGGAACGTTTCTATTCATGGCTCAACACCCTGTGGCAGGAAAAAGACGCGGCGCTCTCCTCCTACTCCTGGCCCTGATCCTGCTGCTCGGCGGCTGCGCCAGCGGTGGGGGTGGCAACGGTCGCGCCGGCCCCGGCTGGATCACGGTCCAGCGCGGCGACACCCTGGGCAAGATCGCCAGTCAGGCGGACATTCCGCTGCTGCGTCTGCAGCGCTTCAACCCCGGCGTCGATGCACGTCGCCTGGCGGTGGGCCAGCGCCTGATGCTGCCCTCGCGCCAGGAGCGCGCCCCCGGTGGCGGCCCCTACCGCTATCAGGTGCGCCGTGGTGATACGCTCTACGGCATCGCTCGCTACTTCGGCGCCGACCCGCAGCGGGTTCAGACCGCCAACCCGGGGCTCGACCCGAGCAATCTCGCCGTGGGCCAGCTGATTCAGGTGCCACTGAGCAGTGCCGGCAGTCGCAGCAGCGGCGCGCGTACCAGCGCCCCAGCCGCGCGCCGCAGTCTGCCCGACCCGGGCCCACTGCCGCGCTCGGCGCACGGCTGGGCATGGCCACTGTCCGATTACCGCATCGCGCGCCCCTTCGGTCGCGATGCCAACGGCACGCTGCAACCGATGCTGCTCGCCACCACCGCGCCCGCCCAGGCCAAGGCGACCAACGCCGGCAAGGTGCGCTTCGCCAGCGGCATGCGTCAGCTCGGCCAGGTGGTGATCCTGCACCACGCCGACAACATGCAGAGCGTCTACGCCTTCTGCAGCAAACTGCTGGTGAGCGAGGGCCAGAGCGTGAACCGCGGCGATCCGGTGTGCGACATCGCCCACGATGACAACGCCAATAACTACCATCTGCTGTTCGATCTACGTCATGGCGGCAAACCCATCGATCCCGCGCGCGTGCTACGCTGATCGACAACGGGGTTTGTCATGGAACCGTCATCGCTTTGACGCATTGACGTCACTGCCGATACGCAGGATCTAGGAAGGGTCAACACGGTCGCACGCGCCGCCAACGCGGTCGTGCGCCGTGCAAGGGAGTGATCGTGATGCGGATAGCCCTGGTCAGCGAAACCTGGTCTCCGGAAGTCAACGGGGTGGCGCACACGCTGCGCCACCTGGCCAACCACCTCGTCGCCAAGGGCGTCACTCTGCAGGTGATCCGCCCGCAGCCGGTCGGCGGCGAGCGTGACCAGTTGGCCGAACGCGATGTGCATGTCAGGGGCATGTCGCTGCCGATCTATGCCGACGTGCATATCGGCTTGCCGTGTCGGCGGCGACTGTTGAAGCTGTGGCGCGAGGAGCGCCCCGATGCGCTCTATATCGCCACCGAGGGACCGCTCGGCTGGTCGGCACTCAACGCCGCCCGCGATCTGCAGATCCCCGTGGTCAGCGGTTTTCACACCAATTTCGACCAGTACGCCGGCAACTATCATCTAGGCTGGAGCATCCCCATCGCCCGGCGCGGCCTGCGTTATTTCCACAATCGCTGCGAAGCCACCCTGGTGCCCACCCAGGCCCAGCGCCAGCACCTCGAACGCCAGGGCTACCAGCGCGTCTCGGTGCTCGCCCGCGGCGTCGATGCGCGCCGCTACACGCCCGAGAAACGCAGCGCCGAGCTGCGTCGCCAGTGGGGCGTCGGCCCGCACCAGCCGGTGGCGCTCTACGTGGGCCGCCTCGCCTCGGAAAAGAACATCGAGCTGCTCGCCGACAGCATGGCGGCGATGCAGCGCAGCAACCCCGCCCTGACCCAGGTTCTGGTGGGCGACGGCCCGGCACGCAAGACACTCGCGCGACGTCTGCCGGAGGCGATCTTCACCGGTTTTCAGACCGGCGAGGCGCTGGCGGCACACTATGCCAGCGCGGACCTGTTCGTCTTCCCCTCGCTCTCCGAGACCTTCGGCAACGTCGTGCCCGAGGCCATGGCCAGCGGCCTGGCCGTGATCGCCTTCGAGCACGCCGCCGCCCAGGAACTGATCACCGATGGCGTCGATGGGCGCCTGATCGCCGCCGACGATCGCCATGGCTTCATCCAAGCCGCCAGTCAGCTGAGCGGCCAGCCGGCCCTCTACGCTCGGCTCGGCCGGCAGGCGCGGCAACGCGCCGCCGCACTGAGCTGGGCCAACATCGGTGATCGCTTTCTCGCCCACATGATCCAGGTCCAGAGGCCACAGCATGCTGCCGCGCACTACACGTCTCACGTTTGAACGTCTCGATCGCTTCGAGAGCCGGCTCAGCCACCGCTTCGCCGAGCTCTCGCGCCACTCGCCGACGCTATGGCTGTTCCGGCTGGTCAGCCGGCTGGGCGACTGGCCGGCATGGGTGCTGCTGTGCCTGTGCCAACCGCTATGGCACGGTGCCCGTGGCTGGCTGATCGCTGTCTACTGGGGGCTGACCACCGCGGTCGCCGCCCTGCTCTACCGACTGCTCAAGACCCGCCTGTGCCGCGAGCGCCCCTACATCACCTTCTCGACCATTCGCTGCAGCATGCCGCCGGTGGACCGCTACAGCTTCCCCAGCGGACACACCCTGCATGCGGTGATGTTCACCCTGCTCACCGCCACCACCACACCCAGCCTGCTGCCGGTGGTCTTCCCCCTGGCCTGTCTGATCGCCGCCTCACGCGTGATACTGGGGCTGCACTACCTCAGCGATGTGCTGATCGGTGGCCTGATCGGCGCCGGGCTCGCCTGGTCGAGCCAGGCACTGGCTGTGTTGATCTTCCCCCCGCTTTGAGCCCCGGCGCCACATCCCGCGAGGCGTGGCAGTGGCTCAAGACCGAGCCGCTGCTGGCCCGACTGGACGCCTTCATCGCCCCGGCGGCGGCCAGCGCGCTGCTCGAGACACTGCTTCACGAGGTCGCGTGGGAGAGCCCGGCCATCCGTGTCTACGGGCGCGACCATGTCATCCCCCGCGCCCAGTGCTGGATGGGTGATCCCGAAGCCAGCTACCGCTACTCCGGCAGCCAGCTGGTGCCGACAGCCTGGCACCCGGCGGTGGCCGAACTGGCCACGCGGGTGCAGCAAGCCCTGGCCCAGGCCGCACTGCCGACCACCGAGTTCAACAGTGTGCTGCTCAACCGCTATCACGACGGTCAGCAGCGCATGGGCTGGCACAGCGACGACGAGCCGGAGCTGGGTCCGGACCCGATCGTCGCCGCGGTTTCGCTCGGGGCCGAGCGCCCGCTACGCTTCCGTGAGCGTCGCCGTGGCCCCGGGCGGCGGGCGTTCAACGTCTGGCTGCCCCACGGCAGCCTGCTGCTGATGGGCCCCGGCGTTCAGTCCCGCTGGCAGCATGCCCTGGCCCCACGGGCGATCCCCGGTCCGCGTATCAGCCTCACCTTTCGCCGCGTCCACGGCTGAGCCGATTCAACACGCCTCATCATGAGCAGCGATAGCCGAGCCGCGCTGACACCCCGGCCTGTTACCCTGCGTGCTTATCCTGGAAACCAAAAAAGCCTCCCGAATGGGAGGCTTCGAAAGGTTATCCGCGACCAAATAAGATAACGGTATAAATAGGGCGAGGCGCCATCGTGGCTCAGCCTGACCGCCAGCGCTCAGCGCTGATAGTTGGCCTCGACGAACGGCATCCGGCTGACGCGCATCGGCAAGCGTTTGCCGCGCACGTCGGCGTAGAGCGTGGTCTCAAGCTGTGCCACCTCGGGCTTGACGTAAGCCATGGCCACCGGCGCCCCGACACTGGGGCCGAAGCTGCCGGAGGTGACCTCGCCGACGGCGTTGTCGTCGGCATCGTAGAGCGCGCACCCTTCGCGTACCGGCGCCCGCCCTTCGCCGACCAGCCCGACCCGCTTGCGCCGGTGATCCTTGGCCTGCATCTGGTGCAGGATGATATCCGCACCGGGGAAGCCCGCTTCGCGCTCGCCGCCTATCCGGCGCGCCTTGCCCACCGCCCAGGCGAGGCTCGCCTCCACCGGCGTAGTGGTGGCGTCGATATCGTGGCCATAGAGGCATAGCCCTGCCTCCAGGCGCAGCGAATCGCGCGCCCCCAGGCCGATCGGCGCCACCTCTGTCTGCGCCAGGAACCAGCGCGCCAGCTTTTCGGCAGCCTCGGCGGCGACCGAGATTTCGAAGCCGTCCTCTCCGGTGTAACCGCTGCGGCTGATCCACAGAGTGTCACCGTCGACCTCGAAACGTCCATGCTGCATGAAGCTGAGTTCGCAGGCCGCGGGGCACAGCCGATCCATCACCTGGCTCGCCTGCGGCCCCTGCAGCGCCAGCAGCGCGCGGTCGAGCACCTCCACCTCGTGCTCGGTACCCAGACCGACCCGCATCAGCGCCACGTCCGCATCCTTGCAGGCCGCGTTGACCACCACGTAGAGCGCATCCCCCTGGTTGACGATCATCATGTCGTCGAGGATGCCCCCCTCACTGTTGGTGAACAGCGCATAGCGCTGACCGCCCTCGGGGATACCCACCACGTCCGCACACACCAGCGTCTCCATCGCCTGCGCCGGCGACGGCCCGCTCACCCGCACCTGGCCCATGTGGGAGACGTCGAACAGGCCGCAGGCTTGACGGGTGTGCTCGTGCTCCTTCTTGACCCCGAGGGGGAACTGGACCGGCATGCTGTAGCCGGCGAAGGGCACCATCTTGCCACCCAGCTCTTGATGCAGGGCGTGAAGCGGTGTCTGTTTGAGGTCGGACATGAGGATTCTCCAGATCGGGTCGAGAAGGAAACCGTGCCACAGGGCCGCTACGCGAGGCAGCGGCCCGCGGCATCAGTCGCGGTGGCGTTCGAGATCCTCGCCCGGCAGCACCGTCTTGCCGGCGAAGTGATCGCGGGTCAGCTTGAACACTACCGGTGACAGCAGTGCCAGCGCGATCAGGTTGGGAATCGCCATCATGGCGTTGAAGGTGTCCGCCACCAGCCAGATGAAATCCAGCTTGGCCATGGCCCCCACCGGCACCGCGAGCACGAAGACGATACGGTAGAGCATGATCGGCTTGTCGCCGAACAGATACTGGAAGCACTTCTCGCCATAGAACGACCAGCCGAGGATGGTGGTGAAGGCGAAGACCGCCAGCGCGATGGCGACCACGTGCTGGCCCACCCCCGGTAGCGCGCTGTCGAAGGAGAGCGAGGTCAAGCCGGCACCGCTCTCGCCGTCCAGCCAGTGGGTCGAGGTGAGAATCACCAGCGCGGTCATGGTGCACACCACCAGAGTGTCGATGAAGGTGCCGAGCATCGCGATCAGCCCCTGGCGCACCGGGTTGCGGGTCTGGGCCGCAGCGTGGGCGATCGGCGCACTACCCAGGCCCGCTTCGTTGGAGAAGATGCCCCGGGCCACGCCGAAACGGATCGCTGCGGCCACGGCAGCGCCGGCGAAACCGCCGGTGGCGGCGATCGGATTGAAGGCGTGATTGAAGATCAGCGCGAAAGCGTTGCCGATCTGATCGACGTTGATGACCAGGATGATCAGCCCCGAAACCACGTAGGCCACCGCCATCAGCGGTACCAGCTTGCCCGCGACCTGGGAGATGCGCTTGATACCGCCCAGGATCACGGCACCCGCCAGCAGCATGATGATCACCCCGGTCAGCCACGCCGGCACCCCGAAGGAGGTGGTCAACGCATCCGCCACCGAGTTGGCCTGCACCGTATTGCCGATGCCGAACGCCGCCACCGCGCCGAAGAAGGCGAACAGCCCGCCGAGCCACGCCCAGCGTCGGCCGAGACCGTTACGAATATAGTACATCGGCCCGCCGACATGGTTACCCTGGGAGTCGGTCTCGCGGTAGCGCACCGCCAGCACCGCCTCCGAAAACTTGGTCGCCATGCCGACCAGCGCGGTGAGCCACATCCAGAACACCGCCCCGGGGCCGCCGAGCGCGATCGCCGTCGCCACGCCGGCGATATTGCCCGTGCCGATGGTCGCCGAGAGCGCGGTCATCAGCGCATTGAACGGCGAGATCTCGCCATCGTTGCGGTCGTCGTCGGCGCTCCGACGCCCCTGCCAGAGCAGACTGAAGCCGAGCCCGAGCTTGCGGATCGGCAGCAGCTTGAGGCCCAGCTGGAGATAGATCCCCACCCCGAACAGCAGTATCAGCATCAACGGGCCCCACACGACCCCGTTGATGGATCCGAAGATATTGGTCAAAAGTTCCATGGCAACCCCCTGTTGAGATTGTTATTGCCCAGCGCCCCGACGGCCAGTCGTGGCGCGACCTGCCAGACGCTTGTGTCGAAAAAACCCTGCAACGATAGAGGATTGTACTGCGACTTCACAATCAGACCCGTGGCGGATCGGAAGTGCAGCAGCGACGACACTGAGGATGTGGCTAACCTTATGCGAAAAGGTGAGGCGCGAAAAGCGTTCTTGTTTCCAATAAGAAACATAAGCGTCGATCAGAAACGCGTCTCTCGACCGCCAGGCGCACGAGCGCTGAGGCATGCGCCCCACCACCGCCTCTTTCGACCACCGCCACGCCGCGAAGTCGGCAGGCGCAAGCCGCCAGTGGCGCGACCCGCGGCTCTAGCGGGCGGTTGCCACTGGACGCCGGCGCCTTCTCGCCCCAACCTATGACGTGGCGACGGCGATCGTGATCACAGCGATCGCGGGCCTATGCCAATTGACGAAACATTGATGCATAATGCTCGCCAGAGTCTCTTGTGCCGAAACACGTTTCTTATAGGAAACCCTCATGAGCGATATCCCCAACAACCTGCTCTATACCGATAGCCACGAATGGGTGCTGGACAACGGCGACGGCAGCGTCACTGTCGGCATCACCGACCACGCTCAGGAAGCACTGGGCGACGTCGTCTTCGTCGAACTGCCCGAGCCAGGCAAGAACCTCGACGCCGGTGACGAATTCGGCGTCATCGAGTCGGTCAAGGCGGCCTCCGACCTCTACGCGCCGCTGGCCGGTGAAATTCTCGAGGTCAACGAAACGCTCGAGGATGCCCCCGAGACCGTCAACGACTCGCCCTACAGCGATGGCTGGATTCTCAAGCTCAAGCTGGCCGATCAGGGTGAGCTGGAGTCACTGCTCTCCGCCGAGGCCTACGCGGACCTGGTCGCCGCCGAGGCAGATCAGGACGACTGACCCACTAGCCCCAGTCGCGGCCACCCGCCCCGCCGGGTGGCCCCTCTCCCACCGCCGATCCGCTGGACGCACCATGCCTACCGATACCCGCACCCTGGCCGAGCTGGCCAACCACGACGATTTCCTCAAGCGCCACAACGGCCCGAGCGGTGAAGACGTCACCGCTATGCTCAAGACGCTCGGCATGACCTCGCTGCCGACGCTGATCGAGCAGACCGTGCCCCAGGGCATCCGCCTGAAGCGGGAACTGGCGCTGGACGGCCCCAAGGGTGAGGCGGAGGCGCTCGACTATCTCAAGGGCCTGGCGCGTCAGAATCGGGTATTCAAGAGCTACATCGGCCAAGGCTACTACCCCACTCATCTGCCGCCGGTGATCCAGCGCAACGTGCTCGAGAATCCGGGCTGGTACACCGCCTACACGCCGTATCAGCCGGAGATCGCCCAGGGGCGTCTCGAAGGCCTGCTCAACTTCCAGCAGATGGTGATGGACCTGACCGGCATGGCGATCGCCAACGCCTCGCTGCTCGACGAGGCGACCGCCGCCGCCGAGGCAATGGCGCTGTGCCGACGCGCCAACAAGAAGAACAAGAGCGAACGCTTCTTCGTCGCCGACGACGTGCTTCCGCAGACCCTCGACGTGCTGCGCACGCGGGCGGCCTATCTCGGCTTCGAGTTGGTGGTCGCCCCGCGTGCGCGCCTGGCCGAGGAGGAAGTGTTCGGAGCCCTGCTGCAGTATCCCGGGGTCGATGGTGAAGTCCCGGCGGATCTCGAAGCACTGATCGCGGCCGCCGGCGAGCGTCAGATCATGACCTGCGTCGCCGCCGACCTGATGAGCCTGGTGCTGCTCAAGCCGCCGGGCGAGATGGGCGCCGATATCGTGCTCGGCAACTCCCAGCGCTTCGGCGTGCCGATGGGCTACGGCGGTCCGCACGCGGCCTACTTCGCCGCCAGCGATGCGCTCAAGCGCTCGCTGCCGGGACGCGTGATCGGCGTCTCCAAGGACAGCCGTGGCCGCCCGGCACTGCGCATGGCGATGCAGACCCGCGAACAGCATATCCGGCGCGAGAAAGCGACCTCCAACATCTGTACCGCCCAGGCGCTGCTGGCCAACATCGCTGGCTTCTACGCCACCTATCACGGTGCCGAGGGGCTGCGCACCATCGCCACTCGCATCCACCGTCTCACCTCGCTGCTGGCGACGGGCCTGGCTCAGCACGGTGTCGCGCTCAAGCACGACAGCTGGTTCGACACCCTGACCCTGTGCGGCGTCGACAGCCACCGCATCCAGGGGCGCGCGCTGACCCGCGAGCTCAACCTGCGCTATCCCGGCGACGGCGAAGTCGGCGTGAGTCTCAACGATACCACCACCGCGGCCGATCTGGCCGAGCTGTTCGATGTGCTGCTGGGCGACGAGCACGGCCTCTCGGTGAGCGAGCTCGATCGCCAGGCCCAGCGCGAGGCGATCACCGGCGTTCCCGCGGCGCTTGCACGCCACAGCGACTTCCTGACCCACCCCAACTTCCAGCGCTTTCGCAGCGAGACGGAAATGCTGCGCTATCTCAAGCGCCTGGAAAACCGCGACCTGTCGCTGACCCATGCGATGATCCCGCTGGGTTCGTGCACCATGAAGCTCAACGCCACCAGCGAGATGATCCCGATCACCTGGCCCGAGTTCGCCAACATCCACCCGTTTGCGCCCGCCGAGCAGGTCGCCGGCTACCGCCAGATGATCACCGAACTGAACGACTTTCTGGTCGAGATCACCGGTTACGATGCCATTTCGATGCAGCCGAACTCGGGGGCCCAAGGCGAGTACGCGGGCCTGGTGGCGATTCGCCGCTATCAGCAGGCCAACGGCGAGGGCCATCGCGATATCTGCCTGATCCCCAGCTCGGCCCACGGCACCAACCCGGCCTCGGCGGCGATGGCGCAGATGCAGGTGGTGGTGGTGGAGTGTGACCGCGACGGCAACATCGACCTGAGCGACCTGCAGGCCAAGGCGGAGAAGTACAGTGAGCGCCTCTCGGCGATCATGCTCACCTACCCCTCGACCCACGGGGTGTTCGAGGAGAGCGTCCGCGACGCCTGTCAGATCGTCCATGAGCATGGCGGCCAGGTCTATATCGATGGCGCCAACATGAACGCCCAGGTCGGCCTCTGCCGCCCCGGCGACTACGGCGGCGACGTCTCCCACCTCAACCTGCACAAGACGTTCTGCATCCCCCACGGCGGCGGTGGTCCGGGCATGGGGCCGATCGGGGTCAAGGCGCACCTGGCGCATCATCTGCCCAACCACGTGGTGACCCCGCAGGAGGGGATCGACCCGGCTGCCGGCGCGGTCTCCGCGGCGGCCTTCGGCAGCGCCTCGATCCTGCCGATCTCGTGGGCCTACATCAAGATGATGGGCGCGCGCGGGCTGCGCGAGGCGACCGAGCTGGCGATCCTCAACGCCAACTACATCGCCAAGCGGCTCGAACGCCACTACCCGGTGCTCTATCGCGGCGCCAATGGCACCGTGGCCCACGAGTGCATCCTCGACATTCGCCCGCTCAAGGCGGCGTCGGGAATCGGCGAGGAGGATATCGCCAAGCGCCTGATGGATTACGGCTTCCACGCCCCGACCATGTCCTTCCCGGTCGCCGGCACGCTGATGGTCGAGCCGACCGAGTCCGAGTCGCGCTATGAGATCGACCGTTTCTGCGACGCCATGATCGCGATTCGCGAGGAGATCGCCCAGGTCGAGGACGGCACCTGGCCCAAGGATGACAACCCGCTGGTGATGGCCCCCCACACCATGGCCGACCTGGCCGCCGAACACTGGGAGCGCGCCTACTCCCGCGAACTCGGCGCCTTCCCCTCCCAGGCCTCGCGGGAAGCCAAGTACTGGCCGGCGGTCAATCGGGTCGACAACGTCTTCGGCGACCGCAACCTGATCTGCAGCTGTCCGCCGATGGACGCTTACCGCGACGCCGTCTGAGATACGCGCAAAAGCGACAGGCTCATAAGAGGCACGCGTGAAAAAGCAACGGCCGCTCATCGAGCGGCCGTTGCCTTGTCTGGGGAACCCATCGAACCGATGTCGGGCTATGCGCGCTGTCTTCTAGCGAGACATCTCTTCTCGCTGGACACCCTGTCAGGCGTCCTCCAGAGACGGCAGCTCGCTGTAGCCATAGAGCGAATTGAGGCGCTGCTGACGGAAGGTCTCGAGCAGCTGCCGGTAGCGCTTGGGCAGCTCGACGTCACTACGGCTGACCAGATAGAGGGTGTCATAGACCGGTTGCGCCAGCGGCAGCTCACGTACCTGACGCTGCCAGGGCGAGGTCTCCAGCACCGGCCGCGAGACCACGGTGAAGCCCAGGCCGCGGGCGACCGCGTCCAGCACCTGCCCCACTTCGTTGGTGAATCCCTGACGCGGCAAATGCGTCATGCTGCGGAATTCACCGCCGAAGTTGTTGCGCAGCACCAGACTGGCGTTGGTATTGCCGTCGGTGTAGTTGACGAAGCCCAGCGCCTGCAGCTCGGCGAAGGTGGTACCGGAGAAATCCGCCGGCACCACCAGGCACAGCGGCTCCTGGTGCCACGCCTCGAAGTGCAGATCCGGCTGCTTGCCCACCTCGGTGACGATGCCCACGTCGTAGCGCCCCGCCAGCACGTCGGCGGCGATCTCGTGATTGAAGGCGAAGCTGTAGTTGACCGTGAGTCCCGGGTGCATCTGCTGATAGCCGAGCAGGAACGGATAGAACATCAGCCCCACGCTGCCCGGCGAGGCGATACGGCACTCGCCGCTGTCAGGGGAGTCGTCGTCCAGCGAGTGGCGAAAATGCTCGTGCTCGGCGAACAGCTTGACCGCATAGTCGTAAGCGCGGCGGCCGGCATCGGTCAGCGAGAACTTGCGCCCCTGGCGGTTGAGCAGCGAGCGCCCGAGGTACTCCTCGAGCTTGCGCACATGCTGACTGACCCCGGGTTGGGTCATGTCGAGCTTGCCCGCGGTCTGGGTGAAGCTGCCGGTTTCGACGAGCATCATGAAGGTACGAAAATACTGGGCGTTGAACATGGAAAACGCGATTCACTCACGCGGGCAGGGCAGAAGAGAGTCGAGGCGCGCGAGAACGTCGCGCCACCGTGGCTGGATAACGGCTGATTGTTATCATGGCCTCTGAATCATCATAGCAATTTATACCCCGAGACGCACCGCCGCCGGCGTCACTGCGCCGCTCCAACACCCGTGTTAGCATGCGTAATCCCCTTTTTTGGATAGTTCAGAGCCCTATGTCAGATCCCTTCGCGCAACGCGCCCAGGCCGTCCAGCGCACCCTGCTCGAGATGGAAGAGAACGCCGCGGAGAACGACCTGTTCGCTCTCGGCTACATGATTCCGCAGATCGGCCTGGTCCAGGAGATGGCCGACTACGACCCTGCCGAGGTAGTGGCGGAAGATTTCGACGCCACCTACTGGCAGTGGCTCGAGAGCACTTTCGCCCAGGACGGTATGAGCGACGCCGACCGCGCGCAGATCGCCGCACTGTGGCAGCGCGCCGTCGACCGTACTCCCCAATAATCCCTCATGTCGCCCGCCCCGGCGGGCGCTCTCTGTGCAAGGAAACGGCCATGCCCGAGACGCTCTCCACCATCGTCTCCCCCGAAGGAAGCCTCGAAGTTCTCTCCCAATCCGAAGTCAATCGCCTGCGCGACACGTCGGGCAGCGGTCTGCATGACCTGCTGCGGCGCTGCGCGCTGGCGATCCTCAACTGCGACACCCCCACCGACGATGGTCTGGCGGTGATGCAGGCGTATCACGACTTCGATATCGAGGTGCTGCAGCAGGATCGCGGCATCCGCCTGAAGCTCTCCAACGCCCCGGCTTGCGCCTTCGTCGACGGCCGCATGATCCGCGGCATCCGTGAGCAGCTCTCCTCGGTCCTGCGCGACATCGTCTACGTCTACAACGAGATCCAGAACAACCCGCGCTTCGACCTCGACACCAACGAGGGCGCCACCAACGCGGTATTCCATATTCTGCGCAACGCCAGCGCCCTGCGTACCGCCCACGAGCCGAGCATGGTGGTGTGCTGGGGCGGCCACTCGATCAGCCGCGAGGAGTACGACTACACCAAGGCGGTGGGCTACCACCTGGGCTTGCGTGAACTCGACATCTGCACCGGCTGTGGTCCCGGGGCCATGAAGGGCCCGATGAAGGGCGCCAACCTGGCCCACGCCAAGCAGCGCCGGCGCGGCGGTCGCTATCTGGGCATCTCCGAACCCGGCATCATCGCCGCGGAGTCGCCCAACCCGATCGTCAACGAGCTGGTGATCATGCCGGACATCGAGAAGCGCCTCGAGGCCTTCGTGCGCGTGGGTCACGGCATCGTGGTGTTTCCCGGCGGGGTCGGCACCGCCGAGGAGATTCTCTATCTGCTCGGCATCCTGATGCACCCGGACAACCGCGACATCCCCTTCCCGGTGATCCTGACCGGGCCGGCCAGCGCCAGCGACTACTTCCAGCGCATCGACGAGTTTCTCTGCTATACGCTGGGTGAGTCGGTGCGTCGTCACTACCGCATCATCGTCGACGACCCGATCAGCGTCGCCCGCGAGATGCGCCACGGCATCGACGATGTCGCCGAATTCCGCCGCACTCAGAACGACGCCTTCTATTTCAACTGGCGTCTCAATATCGAGCGCGGCTTCCAGCAGACGTTCGAACCGACCCATCAGGCCATGGCGGGCCTGGCGCTGCATCGCGACCAGCCGCGTCACGAGCTGGCCGCCAACCTGCGCCGGGCGTTCTCGGGGATCGTCGCCGGCAACGTCAAGGAGCCGGGGGTGCGCGCGATCGCCGAACATGGCCCGTTCCGCCTGCATGCCGAGCCCGAGCTGATGGAGCGCCTAGATGCCCTGCTCACCTCCTTCGTGGCCCAGGGGCGCATGAAGTTACCAGGTAGCGAATACGTGCCCTGCTATACGCTGGCCGCGCCGAACTGAGTCAGCGCCCGCGCGGCACACACCGCGCGGGCAGAAGGCCATGAACGCCAACGGGCGACGGGGATCTCCCCGTCGCCCGTTGGCTTTGGTGTCTCAGCTGGCGCCTGCGCCCTTTCGTACTACTACTCTCCGCGACGCCGCCATAGCCGCAGCACCACGTGCAGCACCAGCCCCAGCGCCATACCCTGAGAGAGCGTCACCGCCCAGACCACGCCGGCCGCGCTGAATAGATGCCAGCCGGCCACCACTATCAGCCCCGCCACCAGGCAGATCAGCAGATGACGGATCGCCCGCGGGCAGCGGCCGCGCTCCGCCGTCGACATCAGCCGCCAGATTGCCGCCAGCGCCACGCTCACCGCCACCACGAAGGCGCCCAGCAGGGCCAGGCGCGTCTGATCACCGAGCAGCCAGTAGCGTGGCAGCGAGAGCAGCATCACCAGCCAGAGTCCCAGCAGCGTACTGAAGCGGGTCGCAGTCAGCGCCCGCGCGGAGGTGGTGGTGTCACTCATGCACTCAGCCCCTGCTCGGCGATCCACGCCTCGGCCCAGGGCAGCGCGGCGTCATCCGCCATGAAGGTCTCCATGGCATCGATCTCCAGGCGTTCACCCAGACGCTGCGCGCCGAGATCGGCAAGGATCTCGTCGAGCGCGCGGCCGGAGCCACAGAAGGTGTCGCCATAGGAGCTGTCGCCCAGCGCGATCAGGCCGTAGCGCAACCCGTTCAGCGCCGGCGGTGTCTCCTTCAAGGCACGCACGAAGGCGACGAAGTCGCCGGGGAAATCCCCACTGCCGGTGGTCGAGAGGCAGAACAGTGCCAGATCGGGGCGGTCGTCGACCAGATCGGCCAGCGTCGGCTGCTCGATCACGGCGACCTCGTAGCCGGCCTGCTCGAACAGCGGCGAGATTTGCTCGGCGACATCGAGTGCGCCGCCGTAGACGGTTCCAACGTAGATCTTCAGTCTGGGCATATGGGTTAGGTCTAGAATGGGTGAAAAGCACGGGCAACCAGCCGCCGCCCGCCGTGGGCGCGAGCTTAGCACACCCGCCCGGGGCGGCTCATCCGACGCCGTCTCAACGCAAGACCGCCCGCCGGGGTCGCCGGCAGGCGGTCTTGGAAGTGAGAGCCCTGCTCAGGGGTCCTGCAGCTCGCCGTCGAAGCTTTCGACCTTGGCCTTGAGCTTCTGCCCAGGTCGAAAGGTGACCACGCGCCGGGCGGAGATCGGTATCTCCTCGCCCGTCTTCGGGTTGCGTCCCGGCCGCTCGCGCTTGTCGCGCAGATCGAAGTTGCCGAACCCCGACAGCTTCACCTGCTCGTTTTCGCGTAGGCAGCCACGAATCTCCTCGAAGAACGTCTCCACCATGTACTTGGCTTCCCGCTTGGAGAAGCCGAGCTCCGTATGCAGGTGCTCGGCGAGTTCAGCCTTGGTCAGCGCTCCCATGATCGCTCCTTCGCACAGGACGACAGATCAACTGCGCAGCCTGGCACCGAAACGGGACTCGGCTTCGTCCACCACGGCTGCAATTAACTGATTGATTTCATCGTCATTGAGAGTGCGCGAAGGATGCTGCCAGGTCAAGCCCAGGGCGATGCTCTTGTGCCCCTCGGCAACCCCCTGCCCCTGGTAGACATCGAACAGCTGCCACTGGGTGAGCCACTCACCGGCACGTGCCCGGATCGCTTCCAGCAGCGGTGCCACGCCTACCTCGGCATCGACCACGAAGGCCAGATCGCGACGCACCTCCGGATAGCGCGACAGCGGCTGGAAGGCCGCGATCCGCCCTTCGAGCACCGCCTGCTGGGCGACTTCGAACAGATAGACCTCCGGCTTGATGCCCAACTGCGCCCGGATCGACGGGTGCAGCGCACCGATCCAGCCCTGGGCCTGGCCACCCCGATAGAGCTCGGCGGTACGCCCCGGATGCAGCGCGGGATGGCTGGCGGCGACGAACTGCCACTCGTCGGCGCAGCCGCCGAGCGCCAGCAGGCTTTCGAGGTCGCCCTTGAGATCGAAGAAGTCGACGCTCTCACGCCCGGCGGCCCAGCCCTCGACGTCGCGACTACCGCACACCAGACCGCCAATCATCGGCGTCTGCGTCAGCGCATCGAGCTCGCCCTGGAACACCAGCCCGGTCTCGAACAGGCGCACCCGCTGCTGTTGACGGTTGAGGTTGTGCGTCAGCGCCTTGAGCAGCCCCGGGAAGAGGCTGTGACGCATCACCGACATATCGCTGGAGATAGGGTTGGCCAGGGTCGGCGATACCGCTTCCGGCAGCAGCAGCGACTGCAGCTCGGGGGAGACGAAGCTGTAGGTCACCGCCTCCTGATAGCCACGCGAGACCAGATGGCGGCGCACCCGGCGCAGCGGCTGCAGCGCCTCGTCGGCCGGCTTCAGGCTCAGTCGCGCCTGGGGCCGGCGTACGGGCAGCCGGTTGTAGCCGTGGACACGCGCCAGCTCCTCGATCAGATCCTCCTCGATGGCGATATCGAAACGCCAGCTCGGGATCTGCACCCGCCAACGGTCGCCGGGCGCCGACGCGGTGATGCCCAGGCCGCGGAAGATACGCTGGATTTCCTCGTCGGGCAGGCGTACGTCGAGGCAGGCGGCGAGGCGTTCGCGGCTCAGCGCGACGTCGTCACGCTGGGGCAGGTGCGCCGGCTTGCGCACCTCGGAGATCGGGCCCGGGGTGCCACCGACGATCGCCAGCAGCAGCTCGGTGGCACGCTCCATCGCCGGACGAGTGATGTCCGGGTCGACGCCGCGCTCGAAGCGGTGGGAGGCATCAGTGTGTAGTCCGAATTCACGCGCCTTGCCCGAGACCGCAAGCGGCGCGAAGAAGGCGGCCTCGAGGAACAGATGACGCGTCTCGGCGCCGACGCCGCTATCTTCGCCCCCCATGACACCGGCGATCGCCAGCGCCTTGGTCTGGTCGGCGATCACCAGGGTGGTGCCATCCAGCACTACCTCCTGACCGTCGAGCAGGGTCAACCGCTCGCCGTCGTGGGCCCGGCGCACCTCGATGCCCCCTTCGAGCACGTCGAGATCGAAGGCATGCATCGGCTGTCCCAGCTCGAGCATCACGTAGTTGGTGACATCGACCGCCGGATCGATGCTGCGAATACCGCTGCGGCGCAGGCGTTCACGCATCCACAGCGGCGTCTGCGCGCTCAGGTCGACATCACGGATGACCCGGCCGAGATAGCGCGGGCAGCCCGCTTCGTCGCTCACCGTAACCGGGAACTGGGCATTGCTGCGCGCCACCACCGGCGCGATATTTGGCTCCACCACCCGGGTCGCGGTAACGCAGCCAACTTCACGGGCGATACCGCGCAGACTGAGACAGTCGCCACGGTTGGGGGTCAGGTCGACGTCGATGGTGCTGTCGTCCAGCGTCATCCAGGCACGGAAGTCCTTGCCGACCGGCGCGTCCGCGGGCAGCACGTAGATCCCCTCGGAGTGCCCCTCCTCCAGCCCCAGCTCCGAGGCGGAGCAGATCATGCCGTGGGACTCGACCCCGCGCAGCTTGGCGCGCTTGATCTTGAAATCCTCGGGCAGCACCGCGCCGACCCGGGCGAACGGCACCTTCTGGCCCACGGCGACATTGGGCGCGCCGCACACCACCTGAACCGGCTCGCCACTGCCGTCCTGAACCTGGCAGACGTTGAGCTTGTCGGCGTCCGGATGCGGCGCCTTGGCCACCACTTCCGCGACCACGACGCCCGTGAAAACCGCCCCGACCGGCTCGATCGCATCGACCTCCAGGCCGGCCATGGTGATGGCATCCGCCAGGGCCTGGGTATCGAGCTGAGGAGAGACCCACTCGCGCAGCCACGCTTCGGAAAACTTCATCTTGATACTCCTTGACTGGCGAAGAACTCAGTTGAACTGGCGCAGGAACCGCAGATCGTTGTCGAAGAACAGGCGCAGATCGTTGACGCCGTAGCGCAGCATCGCCAGACGCTCCGCCCCCATGCCGAAGGCGAAGCCAGTGAAGCGGCTGGCATCGATACCCGAGTGACGGAAGACTTCGGGATGCACCATGCCGCACCCCATCACCTCCAGCCAGCCGCTGTGCGAGCAGACCCGGCAACCCTCGCCGCGGCACATCACACACTGGATGTCGACCTCGGCGGAGGGCTCGGTGAACGGGAAGTAGGAAGGCCGGAAGCGGACCTGCAGATCGTCACGCTCGAAGAACGCCTGCAGGAAATCGGCGATAGTGCCCTTGAGATCGGCGAAGCTGATCCCTTCGTCGACCAGCAAGCCCTCGACCTGGTGAAACATCGGGGTATGGGTCAAATCGGAGTCGCTGCGATAGACGCGTCCCGGGCAGACGATACGGATCGGCGGCTCCTGCGACTGCATGGTGCGCACCTGGACCGGAGAGGTATGGGTGCGCAACAGCCGCGTGGCGTCGAAGTAGAAGGTATCCGCCATGCCCCGCGCCGGATGGTGGGCCGGGATGTTGAGCGCCTCGAAGTTATGGAAGTCATCCTCGATCTCGGGGCCCACGGCGACATCGAACCCGATGTGCTGGAATAGCGCCTCGATGCGCTCCAGGGTCTGGGTCACCGGATGCAGACCGCCATTGACCTCGCCGCGCCCGGGCAGGGTGACGTCGATACGCTCGGCTTCGAGCTGTGCCGACAGCGCCGCCTGCTCCAAGGTTTGGCGGCGCTGCTCGAGCTCCTGCTGCAGCGCCTGCTTGGCCTCGTTGATGCGCTCGCCGGCAGCCGGCCTCTCCTCCGGAGGCAACTGGCCGAGCCCCTTCAACAGCGCCGTGATCTCGCCTTTCTTGCCCAGATAGCGCACACGCACCTGGTCCAGAGCCTGGGCGTCCTCGGCCGCGGCGATGGCCGCACTCGCCTCGTTGACCAGGGCAGGAAGATGATCCATCCGTCGAGCTCCGCTTGTCTCTCTTGACGCACCGCGTATCGCTGCTGCAGTGCACTCAAAAACAGGGTATGGGAAAAAAACAGGGGAAGAGCGGCTGCTCTTCCCCTGGATCGGTCACGCGATTACTCCGACCCGCGAAGGGCCGGGGATGACCGGCTTATGCAGCCTTGGCTTTCTCGACGAGCGCCGTAAACGCGGCTTTCTCGTGAACGGCCAGATCGGCCAGCACCTTGCGGTCGATCTCGATACCCGCCTTCTTGAGGCCGGCAACGAAACGGCTGTAGGACAGGCCGTTGTTGCGTGCCGCCGCATTGATACGGGTGATCCACAGCGCGCGGAACTGACGCTTGCGCTGACGACGGTCACGATAGGCGTACTGACCGGCTTTGATGACCGCCTGCTTGGCTACGCGGAAGACGCGCGAACGCGCACCGTAGTAACCCTTGGCCTGCTTCATGATCTTCTTGTGACGACGACGTGCGACGACACCACGCTTGACGCGAGACATAGTACTCTCCTGACGTTAAAAAAGGTCGACCAAAGGGGCTCAGAGGTTCGGCAGCATGCGGGCCACGAGCTGCTTGTCGGCAGCGTGGACCTGCTTCATACCGCGCAGCTGACGCTTACGCTTGGTGGACTTCTTGGTCAGGATGTGACTACGGAAAGACTGCTTGTGCTTGAAGCCATTGGCGGTCTTCTTGAAGCGCTTGGCAGCGCCACTGTTGCTCTTGATTTTCGGCATGAGTAAGAACTCCGATCCGATTTCTTTAGAAAACCCGAGGCCGGGCGTGGCACATAGGCGCCACACCCCGTTCGACTTGCCCGCGGATCACTTCTTCTTGGGCGCAAGGATCATGATCATCTGCCGGCCTTCCATCTTGGGAAAGGACTCGACAGCGGCCATCTCCTCGAGATCGCCGGCGATCCGTTCCATCAGTCGACGACCGATGTCCTGGTGCGCCATCTCGCGACCGCGGAAGCGGAGGGTGACCTTGCCCTTGTCGCCACCTTCGAGGAAACGTATCAGGTTCTTGAGCTTCACCTGATAGTCACCCTCGTCCGTGCCAGGCCGGAATTTCACTTCCTTGACCTGAATCTGCTTGGTCTTCTTCTTCTGAGCCGATTTCTGCTTCTTCTGCTCGAAGAGGAATTTACCGTAGTCCATGATCTTGCAGACGATGGGATCGGCATTGGAAATCTGCACGAGGTCCATACCGGCTTCCTCGGCACGCTCCAGCGCCTCCTGCATGGGGACGACCCCCACCTGCTCGCCCTCGGCATCGATAAGGCGAACTTCGTCTGCACGAATACGGTCATTGATGGGCGCGCGCTTTTCCTGAGGGCGCCCGCGCTGATTATTACGCTTGATCGTTAGATCTCCGTTTGGCGATTCACGTTGCTGCTCAGTGCTGATCCGGCTTGCCTGCATGTTCGAGCTGCGCCAGCAGCGCCTCTACCGACAGGGAGCCCAGATCCTCGCCGGACCGAGTACGCACGGCAACGGCACCCGATTCGACTTCCTTATCTCCGACAACCAGCAGATAAGGGATCTTCTGCAGCGTATGTTCGCGAATTTTAAAGCCGATCTTCTCATTCCTCAAGTCCGCTTCGACGCGGAAGCCCGCTTCACGCAAGCGTTTCAGGAGATTTTCGGCGTATTCGCGCTGTGCATCGGTGATGTTCAACACCACCGCCTGGACCGGCGCCAGCCATAGCGGCAGAGCTCCGGCGTAGTGCTCGATCAGGATACCCACGAAGCGCTCCATCGAGCCGACAATGGCACGGTGCAGCATGACCGGGGTCTGGCGCGAGCCATCCTCGGCCACGTACTGGGCGCCGAGGCGGCCAGGCATCATGAAATCCACCTGCATGGTACCGACCTGCCATTCGCGGCCGAGGCAATCCTTCATATGGTACTCGATCTTCGGACCATAGAAAGCACCTTCGCCTGGCAACTCCTGCCACTCTACATCGCAGTTGGCGAGTGCAGCGCGCAGCGCACCCTCGGCCCGATCCCAAGTCTCGTCACTACCCAGGCGCTTGTCCGGGCGCAACGCGATCTTCACCGCGATATCGTCGAAGCCGAAGTCAGCATAGACCTTGAGCGCCTGACGGTGGAAAGCAGTCACCTCGGGCTCGATCTGCTCGGGCGTACAGAAGACGTGGCCGTCGTCCTGGGTGAAGGCGCGCACGCGCATGATACCGTGCAGCGCACCGGAAGGCTCGTTGCGATGACAGCCGCCGAACTCCCCGTAGCGGATCGGTAGCTCGCGGTAGCTGCGCAGCCCCGAATTGAAGACCTGGACATGGCCGGGGCAGTTCATCGGCTTGAGTGCATACTCGCGCTTCTCCGACTCGGTGAAGAACATGTTCTCGGCGTAGTTGTCCCAGTGGCCGGACTTCTTCCACAGCGACACGTCCATCACCTGAGGGCACTTGATCTCCTGATAGCCGCCGCTCTTGTAGACCTTACGCATGTACTGCTCGACGACCTGCCACAAGGTCCAGCCGCGGGGGTGCCAGAACACCATGCCGGGCGCCTCTTCCTGCATATGGAAGAAGTCGAAGCGCCGCGCCAGCTTGCGATGATCACGCTTCTCGGCCTCTTCCAGACGCTGGAGATAGGCCTTGAGCGCTTTCTTGTCGGCCCAGGCCGTGCCGTAGATGCGGGTCAGCATGGGGTTGGCGGAATCACCCCGCCAGTAGGCGCCGGCCAGCTTGGTCAGCTTGAATGCCTTGAGGTGCCGGGTGTTGGGCACATGAGGCCCGCGGCACATGTCGATGTACTCCTGATGATGGTAGAGACGAATCGTCTCGCCATCGGGAATCCCCTCGACGATCTGCTGCTTGTAAGGTTCGTCACGCGAGACGAAGGTCGCCAGCGCCTCGGCCTTGTCGACGTACTCACGCACGACGTCGTAATCCTGGTCGATCAGCGCCTTCATGCGCGCCTCGATCTGCTCCAGATCCTCCGACGAGATCGACTCGCCAAAGTCGATGTCGTAATAGAAGCCGTCGTCGATGACCGGACCGATCGCCATCTTCGCCGCCGGATAGAGCTGCTTGATCGCATGCCCCATCAGGTGAGCGCAGGAGTGGCGGATGATATCCACCCCTTCCGGATCGCGCGCGGTGATGATGGCGACCTCGGCATCATGGTCGATCAGATCCGCGGCATCGACCTCGACCCCATCGATCTTGCCGGCAATGCACGCCTTGGCCAGACCCGGCCCGATGGACTCGGCCAGCGCCATGATGCTGATGGGATGTTCGAAGGTTCTCTGACTGCCGTCGGGCAGCGTGACAATAGGCATGAAGACATCCTTATGTTCAGTGGTGGTCCACACCAAGGACCACGTGAACGGTTCGATACGGTGACGTCGCTATCCACGATCAGCCCGCATACGGGCAGGCCGATGTTCGGCGGAAAGGCGTCGACTTGACGATATCGCCGTGAGGCGAGTTTGGGGGCACTAGCGTAGCAGCGCCGAGACACCGACGCCATCGATTACGCGGTTGTCCGGGCAGGTATGGCGGGGAAAGGCGTCGATGCAGCGGTCAGACCTGCCCCACAACGACAGAGGGCGCCCGAAGGCGCCCTCTTGATCACATCGATCTGGTGGCGAGCTTACTTCCACTCGTCCAGTTCGACGCGACGGTTCTGGGCACGACCTTCAGCGGTGTCGTTGCTGGCGATCGGATCGCTCTCACCGTGACCGTAGGTCATGATGTTGTCAGCATTGAAGCCCTTGTTGACCAGGTACGCTTTGACGGAGTCAGCGCGACGCTGGGACAGCTTCTGGTTGTAAGCGTCCGGACCCACGGAGTCAGTGTAGCCGTCGAGACGGATACGCAGCTTGGCGTTGGCGTTGGAGCTGGCCATCAGCTTCTGGGAGATACCGTCGAGGATCGACTCGGCCTGCGGCGTCAGCTCAGCGGAATCGAACTTGAAGTTGACGTCACGCAGAATGACGCTCTCTTCACAGCCCAGAGAGTTGACCTTGGCGCCAGCCGGGGTGTTCGGGCACTGGTCCTGGTAGTCAGGCACGCCGTCACCGTCGGAATCCAGCGGGCAGCCTTGGGCGTTGACTTCGACGCCAGCCGGGGTGCCCGGGCACTGGTCCATGTAGTCCGGCACGCCGTCACCGTCGGTGTCCAGCGGGCAGCCTACCGCGTCAACCGCGACGCCGGCCGGGGTGTTCGGGCACTGGTCACGATCGTCCGGCACGCCGTCGCCGTCGCTGTCGACGACATTGGAGGAGTAGTCGGCACACAGCAGAGCACCTGCCGTCGCGCCGGCAACGCCGCCCACGGCTGCGCCAGTGTCTTCGTCGGAACTACCGCTGGTTGCGTAGCCCAGACCACCGCCGATCAGACCACCAGCGATGCCACAGACGAACGGCGAGTTGTACCACGCCTGATCGGAAGAGCTACCGGTGGACTCCATGCCAGAACTGGCACAACCAGAAAGACCGACTACCAGAGCAGAGCCCAGCAGCAGGCCAGTCGTTGATTTTTTCATGTAAGACTCCTTCTTAACACAGCGCTAGTCGTAACGGGCGTTACCCAGCGGCTTCGAGTATAGAAGCCGATTTCGTTGGGAGAAAGTCATTCACCTCCCTCAACGACAAAGAAATCTCTCGCGATGGGAACCCATCGAGTCGAGTAGCGGTCAATGTTCCCATTGTCCCTTTTTCTTTGCAGCTCCGTAACAGCATTGTCGATTCCTTGCCGGTATGCAAACCCGCGTCGGAAACACTGTTCTTTTTTAGCATCATTTACGAGATTGGCAAAGCGTAGCGGCGAAAAGTTCACGCCGCTTGCGTGATTGCCGCCCCCTTCTCGGGCCAGTCGGCACATAGCGTCTGCAACGCCCGGGCAGCGTCGTCCAGCCGAGTCTGGTACTGTTCGGCGATCGCCACCCGAGCGAGATCCTCGCGGTGGCGCTGGCGCGGCGTCAGCTCGCGCCGTGCCGCGTGCGTGCGCAGATGCGCCGCCTGCGCCTGGACCTCGGCAATCACCTTGAAGCGTTCGTGTGTCACCAACTGATGATCGACGATGTCTAGCAGTACCTTGCAGCGCAGGGCGCCCTCGACCAGGTCTACCTGGCGTTCGAGCATCGCTTGCGAGATCGCCGCCAGGCTATCGATGCAGTTGCGATTGGCGCGCGCGATCTCGTCGCGGCGAAACGCTTCGCGTCGCCGCACCTCGCGCCACAGTCGGCGGGCGTAGAGCGCCAGCCCCACCACCACGGCCAGCGCCACCAGCGCCAGCGCACTCACTCCCCATGCAGACATCACACTCTCCTGAGCCGATCGGTTGTCTTCGCCGACGCCGCACTCACCGCGCCGCCTGCCAAGCCGCCCGCCAGTCTCCCTGGGGGTCGGCACAGGCGACGAAATCCGGGTTGAGCAGCGACGCCTTGGTGTTGTAACGCAACGGTTGCCAGTCTCGTGGATCGACCAGCGCCCCGCCGGCGCCTTCCAGAATCGCTTGCGCCGCCGCGGTATCCCACTCGCTGGTCGGGCCGAAACGCGGATAGAGATCCGCCTCGCCGGCGGCGATGCGACAGCACTTGAGCGAGCTGCCGAGGGCCTCCACCCGGGCCCCGGGCAGGCGCGCGATAAACGCCCGGGTGTGCGCGTCGCAGTGATGGCGGCTCACCATCACCCGTGGCGGCGTGCACGACTCGACGCCGAGTCGAATCCAGGCAGCCCCGGCGGCTGGCTGATACCAGGCGCCCGATTCAGCGCCGCCGGCCCATACCTCGCCGCTACCGGGCTTGGCGATCACCCCCAGCACTGGGCGCTGATCACGAATCAGCGCCACATTGACACTGTACTCGTCGGAGCCGCGAATGAACTCCTTGGTCCCATCCAGCGGGTCGATCAGCCAGTAGCGCGACCAGCGCCGGCGCGTCTCCCAGGGGGTGGCGGCCGCCTCCTCGGAGAGCACCGGCAAACGGGCATCGCCCAGCGTCGGCAGCGCCGCCATCAATACCTGGTGGGCGGCGAGATCGGCGTCGGTCACCGGGCTGGCATCGGACTTGAAGCGCGTCTCCAGCCCGCCGGCGGCGACGCTCAGGATCGCCTCGCCGGCACGCCGGCAGAGCGACGCCAAGGCGTCGAAAGAGGGATAGAGAGATGCGCTCATGCAGTCATCCTAGGTCACCGGCGGCGCTACCGCCGTCGCCGTGCTGCGGGTGGGCGGCCGATCCGAGGACGACCGCGGCGTGCGCGCATGATATTAGACCACCGCACATACCGCACCCTCGGCGACAGCCGGCATGCCAGGTGCAGTGTGCCGATCCGTTGATAGACTGGAGGCATGGGAATGGGGTGCATGACCGGTTCTGGGTCATCCATCCCGTTGCTCGATCCATGGCTTCGTCAACCGGAGAGACGTCATGACCGCCACTCGCACGGATGCGCATTCGCCCCCCTCCCTCGCCGCCAGGATCGGCCTGATCCTGGGACCGCTCTGGGTGCTGACGACGCTACTGCTGCCGTCACCCGCCGGGATGTCGCCCGCCGCCTGGCACTGTGTCGGCCTGGCGCTGCTGCTGGCGATCTGGTGGGCCACCGAGGCGATCCCCATCCCCGCGACGTCGCTACTGCCGATTCCGCTGGCACCCGCGCTGGGTATTGCCGAACTCAAGAGCACTGCCGCCAGCTACGCCAACCCGACAATCTATCTGTTCCTGGGGGGCTTTCTGCTCGGCATCGCGATGCAGCGCTGGAATCTGCATCGCCGGATCGCCCTGCGTATCCTCGCTCTGATGGGTCAAAAGCCACGCCAGCAGATCGCCGGCTTCATGCTCGCCACCGGGTTCATCAGCATGTGGGTCTCCAACACCGCCACCGCGATCATGATGCTGCCGATCGGCATGTCGGTGGTGTCGCTGTTCGCCAGCGCCGACGCCCGCGAGGTCGAACGCTACGCCACCGCCCTGCTGCTGGCGATCGCCTATGCGGCGAGCATCGGCGGCATCGCCACCCTGATCGGCACACCGCCCAACGCTATCCTCGCCGGCTATCTCTCCAGCGAGCAGAACATCGAACTGGGCTTCGCCGAGTGGATGGCCGTGGGGCTGCCGGTGAGTCTCGCGATGATGGCCGTGGCCTGGTGGTGGCTGACCCGCGGCGGTTTCGATCTGCGCCTGCAGGCAAGTGCCAACAGCAGCGAGAACAGCGGCAAGAACGACAGCCGGGACGGTAACGTGATCCGCGACGAGCTGAGCAAGCTGGGCCCGCTGAGTGCCGCAGAGATGCGCGTCAGCGTGGTCTTCCTGCTCGCCGCGCTGGCATGGATCACCCGACCGCTGCTCAACGACATGGGCGTGGACTGGCTCTCCGACACCTCGATCGCGCTGATCGCCGGGGTGGGCCTGTTCCTGATTCCCAGCGGCAACGAGCCGCACCGCCCGCTACTGCTGTGGGAGGACACCAAGGATCTCCCCTGGGGCATCCTGCTGCTGTTCGGCGGCGGCCTGGCACTGGCCGGCAGCATCAGCAGCTCGGGGCTCGCCGACTGGATCGCCAATCAGCTGAGCCTGTTCGAGGTGCTACCGCTACTCCTGCTGATCGGCGCCGTGGTGCTGGTGATCATCTTTCTCACCGAGCTGACCTCGAACACCGCCACCGCCGCGGCCTTTCTGCCGCTGCTCGGCGCGCTGGCGATCTCGCTGGGCGTCGACCCGCTGCTGATCACCGTGCCCGCGGCGATTGCCGCCAGCTGCGCCTTCATGATGCCGGTGGCGACGCCGCCCAACGCCATCGTCTTCGCCACCGGCAAGATGAAGATCCAATCGATGATCCAGGCCGGCTTGCTGCTCAACTTGGTCGGCGCCGTGCTGGTGACGTTGATCAGCGTGGCGGTGGTCGAGGCGTTCTGGCTCTAGCCAAGACGCGCGACGGCTGACGGTCGGCGCCTCGGCATACAGCGGGATGGAAGGACAGCGGACAGAGGGACAAAAAGAGAGCCGCATGGCAAAACGGCTGGACGGAAAAATCGACACAAAAAAAATGGCCAATCGGAGCGAATCCGATTGGCCATTTTCTCGATTTGGTCGGAGCGACAGGATTCGAACCTGCGACCTCTGCAACCCCATTGCAGCGCGCTACCAAGCTGCGCCACGCTCCGGCTTCGCCCAGGCTTGCCCGTGGGCTACCCTGCGAAACGACGCGTATACTACCTTGCGTTCCCGGAAATGAAAAGCGCTTCTTTCATCTTTTTTATCAATCGCTTGCAGGAGGACGGCGGGACGCACTTGGTGATCGCCGCAATCGACGTACAATAGCCCGCTTTCCAGGCGCTCTGCCTGTTCCCCGTCTTCCACCACGCGCGCAAGAGGTCACCATGTCCCTGATCATCGGCATGAGCATTCTGCTCGGCTGTCAATTTCTCGGAGAGGTGCTGAGTCTGGCACTGTCGCTGCCGATTCCCGGCCCGGTCATCGGCATGCTGATCCTGCTCATCGGCCTCGTCATTCGCGGCAGCGTTCCGGCCAGTCTGCGCAGCATGGGTGAAGGCCTGCTCAAGTACCTCACCCTGCTGTTCGTGCCCGCCGGCGTCGGGCTGATCGAGCACGTCGGGCTGATCCGGCAGGAGTTCTGGATCCTGCTGGTCACGCTGGTGCTATCGGCAGCAGTGACCCTGTGGGTGACCAGTCAGGTGATGCAGCGGCTCGCCCAGCGCAACGGCACAGCGCAGGAGGAGGAGGCATGAGCCCGCTACCGCTGGGCCAGGTGTGGGTCTATCTGGCCGCCAGCCCGCTACTGCATCTGTTCGCCACCCTGATCGCCTTCGTCATCGCCAGTCGCATCAATCGCTGGGCCGGCGGCACGCCGCTGCTGCACCCGGTGATCCTGTCGATCGCGCTGCTGATCGCCTTTCTGCTCCTCACCCATACCGACTACCCCACCTACTTCGCCGGCGCGCAGTTCCTGCACTTTCTGCTCGGCCCCGCCACCGTGGCCCTGGCGATCCCGCTGTTCGACCAGCGCGAGCGCGTACGCCGCCTGCTGTGGCCGGTATGTGCCGGCACCCTCGCCGGTGTCGCCACTGCGGTGGTATCGGCGGTAGGTATCAGCCTGGTACTGGGTGCCGCCCACGCCACCGTGCTATCGCTGGCGCCCAAGTCGGTGACATCACCGATCGCCATGGGCATCGCCGAGAAGATCGGCGGTATTCCCTCGCTGACCGCCGGGCTGGTCCTGCTCACCGGGGTCATCGGCTGCATCATCG
Source organism: Salinicola sp. DM10 (assembly GCF_017306975.2). Classification (NCBI taxonomy): domain Bacteria; kingdom Pseudomonadati; phylum Pseudomonadota; class Gammaproteobacteria; order Oceanospirillales; family Halomonadaceae; genus Salinicola; species Salinicola sp. DM10. The sequence goes on along the minus strand of NZ_JAFLEN020000001.1, from coordinate 234,138 downwards.
GCCCCTGGGTCCTGCGCCTGGGCCGCGTCACCGATCCGGCCATCCGCGGCTTCTCCATGGGTTTGGCCGCCCACGGCTTCGGGACCGCTTACTGTTTCTCCACCTATGGCGCCATTGCCGGGGCCTTCTCCGGCCTGGCCATGGGGCTCTCCGGGCTGGTCACCGCCTTCGTGCTGCCACCCCTGGTACAGCTTTTCGGCCTCTGATTCCCCAGCGTTAGCGCGGGCACTGCCGGTGGCGGATACGCACCTCCATCACCGGCTGACAAAACCACACCAAGTCGCAAAAGAGCGCGGGCGGCGAGTCGCGGATAATGCTCGGCAAGTTCACGACGCGAGAGTGCGCCCCATGGAAGTCAAAACCTTCTTCGCCCAGCGCGCCGACGGTCGAGCGCTGCCACGCGCTGCCGTCAGCGTCCTGCCCCAGGGCGAGGAGACGCTGGCAGCCGGCCTGGAGGATGGCCGTGGTCAGCCGCTGTCCAACCCGTTCCACGCCGATGCGGACGGTCGCATCCAGTTCGCCGCCCCCAACGGCCACTATGTGGTGGAGGTGGGCGATGGCACCCAGCAGCAGCGCTTGCACGCCCAGTTCTTCGATCAAGGCGAGATTCATTCCGCCTCCGGCACTCAGCCGCTGGCCCAGGCGCTCGATCAGCGCCTGGTGGTGGTCGACAGCGTGGATACCCTGCGCGAGTGGCCGGGTGCCCGTGTCGCCGACGGCTGCTGGCTGGTCTGCCGCAGCTTCTACCGCGACCGCCCCTTCGAGTTGGATATCCAGCTACAGCGCGTCGTCGCCCTTGACGACCCCGGGCAGGCCAATCAGATGGCGTGGCTGCCCATTGATCACCCACACCACGACGACTTCCATCGCTTCACCCTGTGGGCCGCCGATGGCGCCGCCTATGTCCAGCCCGGCGACGACATCGACCTGCTCAAGGTCGGCTTTCGCGCCGATTACACTGACGCCGAGGGCAGCGGCAGCGACGAATCGGCGTGGTTCCAGGAAACTCTGGACAAGACCCCCTACCGCACCAAGTATCTGCCCGATCTGCCCCAGGGCTGTGCGCTCTATCTGGGCAAGCGGCGTATCGCGCTGCGCTCGGGCACCCGTCTGGTGGGCGCCGGCGCGCGCGCCAACAGCCGCCTGGTCAGCGATTATGTCGCCAGCGGCTTTCGCGATGGCATGTTCCTGCTGCGCGAACCCCACGTGATCGCCGCCTGGGCCGAGGGGCGGCCGCAGGGCGATCTGGACGCCGCCTTCAGCCACGATATCCATGTCAGCGGCCTCACCCTGGAGGCGCGCGACTTCTGCCGCGGCGCGGTGGCCCTGGTCTGCGTGCGAGACGCGGTCTACCGCGATATTCATCACGTGCGCTGCGGCGGGCTGAAAGTGTTCCATGAGCTGGAGCTGAACGGGCGCTACTCCACCCGGGAGGAGGACCCGGAGAGCGACAACGCCGTGACCGCGGGTTTCAACCCCGAGGTGCCCGACGACCTGAGCGAGCGCATCCGTATCAGCGACCTCTCCGGCGGTGCCGGTCGCTATACTCTCTCACCAGGAGACAGCAGGCGCGCGGGTGCCGTGCGTCTCAACTTCGTGCGCGACTTCAGCATCTCCCACGTGCACATGGACTACTGCAACGTCTCCGGCTGGGGCGGCTCGGCGCGCCCCGGCAAGGGCGGTGAACTCAGGTGGATGCGGCGCCTGCGCGACGGCTTCATCCAGGACGTCCACTGCCGCTGGACCAATGGCGCGATCTATTTCAACAACGCCCACAACATCAAGGTCTACGGCTGCAGCGCCAAGGAGGTAAGCGACACCGCCTTCGACCTCGAGGGCTGCACTTACTGTCTGTTCGACGGTCTCTACGCCGAGAACGCAGCCAACTTCGGCATCTCGATCTTCTATGCCACCCGCGGCAACGTGATCAAGAACTTCGTCGCCCGTCAGAGCGCCAGCGCCGGCACCCTGCACGAGCGCCTGGCAGAGCCCAAGTTCGGCCCCGGCCTGGGCCGCACCCTGTTCCGCCGCCTGGCCGGGTTCGAGGACCCTGACTTCAGCCAGGACGTGACCCTGGATACCGGCGCCTTCGTCTATGAGGGCGAAGGCTTCGGCGCGGTGATCGTCGACTCCTGGGCCGACGTCACTTATCGCAACGTCAGCCACCATGACGTGGTCATGGACCTGCGCGGCCACAGCAACGCCCAGTCGCCCTATCTCAAGGATTGCCGCTTCACCTTCACCCGTCCCGCGCGTGACGGCGACGTGCTGGTGGCGCTGGGCACCAACCGCAGCGATTACGGCTACTGGAAAGGCGGCGCGATCGTCTCAGAAGTGCCGCAGCCGGCCGGCGTGGTGCCGCTACTCGGGCAGCTGAGCGCCTATGCCGGTACCGCGATATTCGATCTCGACGACCTGCGCATCGACGTCCCCGGGGTCGAGACCGCGATCGCCGTGTGCGATGCGCGCCAGGCCGGGCGCCGCCCCGGCCACGCCTTCCGCCTCGGGCGCAATCTGATCCCGGCCCACAGCGGCATCACCGATCTCGCCCTCAATCGGCAGTCGGGTGGCGACGCCCTGCAGCTCGACGCGGGTGACAATCGCACCCTCGACTTCTCTCTTGTGCAGGTGCAGGCACTGGAAGAGGGAGGCACCCGGCGCTATGCCGCACTCGCCTTCGGCCTCGACGTGGCCCGCGGCGGCGACTGACACCGCCGGCCGCAGTCACCCAGGCACCAACGCAAGACGCCCGCCGGATTCGGCGGGCGTCTTGCATTCGGCGGGGCGTTGACGGCGCATAGTGGCTCAGAGCGAAGGCGCCGCCTGCCGACTCAGCCGAGCATGACCCGGTTGGCCTCCCCCACGATTCGCAGGCCGCCGGATGCCGACCGCGTCGAGCGCCGGTCCAAAGGCGTGCGTATTGGCCCGGAGAGCGCGGGCAGCGCGGGGGTCGCGGCCACGGCCAGCATGGCAGTGATGAATCGACGACGTGTCAGACTCATGATCCCTCCTTGGGTTCGGCTGGTTGACTGCCCTGGGAAGCGCCGGCGATCCAGTGCCCCGCATCCGCCATCGCGAATGCCGCCTCGGCCTGAGCCAAGGTGTGGGCGATACGGGGCGCCGCCAGCTGCGAAAAGGTGTTGGTGATGTGATGGTCGTCGCGGTAGAGCAGCACCTGGCCCTGCAGCGGCCGACACAGGCGCTCATCGCAGAAGAGATCGCTGATATCCGCGAAGTAGACGTTGTCGAGGTGATAATCAGCGGTGGGCGAACGCCGACTGAGCAGCGCATCCCGCGGCTTGGCGCAGGCGTCCGCGGCCTCCTCGTGCAGATCGACACACTCGGGCACGTCGAAGCCGAACCAGGGATTGTCGCGCAGCGCCAGCACCCGCACGCCCCCTTCCGCCAGCGCGTGCCACGCCGCCAGATAGCCCTCGGGCACGTACTCCGCCGAACCCTGCCCACGAGTCGAGTTGGTGAACACATAGTCGGGCTGGATCTGACGGATGCGCTCGATCACCCGCTCGTTCCAGGCATGGCAGGAGGGGTACGCCATGTAGTCGGCATCGGCGTCGAGGGAGAGCATGCAGCCGCCCTTGGTCAGGGTGACCAGACGGAAGCGCTCGCGCGCCGCCACCCGTTGGAGCGCCGCCAGCCACTGCTGGGCGTGGGAACCGCCGGCCAGCACCACCGTCTTGTCGGCGTCAGGGTCACCGTAGCTGCACTCCACCAGCTCGGCATCCGTCGCGGTCTGATGGCAACCATCCCGGGACGACGGTGGCAGATCCATGCTGGCGATCAAGGTCGGCGGGTAGACTGCTGCCTCTGCCGGCCGGGCGTGGTGCAGGAACTGATCGAGTGCCGCCTCGGCGCTGGCGCGGCGCCCCTGGTAGTCATGATACCAGCCGCCCAGGGCCGCCATCGGCAGCGCCAGCAGTGCAGCGCAGGCCGCATAGGTGGCGAACCTGTGACGCGACAGACACGCCGAACGGCGCACCGGGTTCTCGAAGCCCCAGGTGGTCAAGCCCGCCAGCAGCGCGGCGCCGCCGATGATCGCCAGCCCCGGCAGCAGCCCGACGTCGAAGCCGCCGGTGGCGTAGCGATAGCAGGAGAGCAGCGGCCAGTGCCACAGATAGAAGGCGAACGAGAGATCGCCGAACCACACCACGCCGCGATTGTTGAGCAGCCAGATGTCGCACTGGTTGCGCGCCGCGACGATGATGCCGCAGGCCGCCAATACCGGTATCAGCGCTACCACCCCGGGGAACGACGACGACACCTCGAGAAACAGCGCAAAGGTGAGCAGCACCGCCAGCGACACCCAGCCGAGCAGCTTGGCCGCCAGACGCGACAGCGTCATCCGCGTCACCGCAAAGGCGAGCAAACCGCCGATGGCGAACTCCCAGGCCCGCGCGCCGCTATCGAAGTAGGCCCACGGCTGGTTGCGCGCGGTCATGTAGACGCTGTAACCCAGCGACAGCAGCCCGATCAGCACCAGCGCGACGATCACCCGTCGGCGATAGCCCTGCTGGTCACGGCCGACGCGACCCGCCACCCACAGCAGCAGCGGGAACAGGCAGTAGAACTGCACCTGCACCGCCAGCGCCCACAGCTGCTGGAACGGCGACGGCGGCGAGCCCTGCTGCAGATAGTCGGTGGCGGTGAAGGCCAGTGCCCAGTTCTCGAGAAACAGCGTCGAGGCCAGGGCGTGCTTGATCTGATTGCGCCACATCGAATCCGGCATCAACCACAGCGACAGCGCCACTGTGGTCACGATCACTACCGCCGCGCTGGGTACCACCCGGCGCAGGGTCTTGGCGTAGTAGTCGAACAGCCCGCCCAGCGTGGGTGGGCCGCCGCGGGTCAGCGAACCGACGATGAAGAAAGCAGCGACGACGAAGAACACGTCGACACCGCCGGAGACCTTCTGGATCCAGATGTGATAGACGGCGACCATCAGCGCCGCCACCGCGCGCAAGCCCTGAATCTCGTACAGGTAGCTTGTGTGTCTAGCCAACGTTCAGCTCCTTCGAACGTAACGGATGAAAGGTCGAGAGCGCCGTATCAGTATGCGTTCTGACCGGTGAAGCCCTTGAATACGGTGAGAAAGATGATCTTCAGGTCGAGCAGCAGCGACCAGTTGTTGATGTACCAGAGATCGTGCTCGACCCGGCGCTGCATCTTGTCCAGGGTGTCGGTCTCACCCCGATAGCCGCACACCTGGGCCCAGCCGGTGATGCCCGGCTTGACCATGTGCCGCTGCATGTAGGACTCGACCAGATCCTTGTAGTAGTCGTTGTGCGCCAGGGCGTGCGGACGCGGCCCGACGATCGACATGCGCCCCTGCAGCACATTGATGAACTGGGGCAGCTCGTCAAGCGAGGTCCGGCGCAGGAAGGCACCGACCCGGGTGATGCGCGGATCGCGCCGGGTCGCCTGGGAGACCTGGCCGGCGGACTCCTGATGCACCTTCATCGAGCGAAACTTGTAGACCTGGACATCGTGGCCGTTGGCCCCGGTGCGCAACTGCTTGAACAGCACCGGACCCGGCGACGACAGCTTCACCGCCAGCGCACAGGCCAGGCACACCGGCGCGATCAACAGCAGAATCAAGCCGCCGATCACGATGTCTTCCAGGCGTTTGGCCCACTGCGCGCTGCCGGCGATGGGGCTGACGCTGAGATCGAAGGCGTGATTGCCGGCGACCTGGCTGACCCGATGGTTGAGCAGCGGGATATCGGCGAAGTGCGGGATGAAGCGGATCTCCAGCGGCAGATGGCGCAGGTTGTACATGATCGCCCGCACATGGGCCCCTTCGGAGACCGGCAGACAGATCCACACCTCGTCGGCGCCCGACTTCTCTACCCGCTGGGCCAGATGGCGCGGAGCCTTCTGGCTGCGCAGCACTCGCGCGCGGCAGATACCGGCGAGCGCATAGCCCTGCTCGCGGTGGCGGCGCAGCGAGCGTGCCACATCGAGCAGGTTCTCCTCGGGACCGACCAGAAACACCTTGCGCCGGTTCTTGGCGCTGGCGTTGTGATAGAGGGTCAGCATCATCAGCAGCGCCCGCGACGCGCACACCAGGCAGAACGACAGCAGGAAGGTGAACACCAGCCACTGCCGCGACACGCTCTCGGAGAGCTTGAACAGATAGAGCAGGCTGGCGAGCACCGCGAACACCGCCGCCCACACCCACAAGAGTCGGTAGATACGGCTGCGCAGCCGGGTCGAGCGCCACTTGCTGTAGCCGCCACCGAACAGATTGATCAACACCACCGCCAGCGCCACCAGCACCAACACCAGCGCGTTGCCGCTATCGAGCCGCGCACTGCCGAAACGCACCTCGCTGGCCAGCACGCCCGCCAGCGCTATGGCCATCACATCCATCAGCGGCGCCAGACGCCGGACCGGATTCAGGCTTTTCATCGTGGTTCTCCCTTGAACGCGTGGTTATCCCTGAACGCGTAGTTCTCCTTGGACGCGTGAGTCTCAATGACCGCTTGCACCTGGCTTGCCATCGCCGCAGACGCCACCAACGCTCGGCCTGTCATACGCAGCGCCGGCCCGCGAGATAGTCCACCACCTGCTGTGCCATCGCCGACGGCGAGCGGCTGCCGTCGTTGTGCAGATGCACCTCGGGCGCCTGGGGCGCCTCGTAGGGCGAGTCGATACCGGTGAAGTCAGCGATCTCGCCAGCCCGCGCGCGCCGGTAGAGCCCCTTGGGGTCGCGCGCCTCGCAGGTCGCCAGCGGCGCGTCGACGAACACCTCGATGAAGTCCCCCGCCGCCAGCCGCTGGCGCACCGCGGCTCGCTCGCTGCGAAACGGCGAGATGAACGCCGACAGCGTGATCACCCCGGCATCCACGAACAGCCCCGACAGCTCGCCGATGCGCCGCACGTTTTCGACCCGGTCGGCGTCGGAGAAGCCGAGATCGCCGTTCAGTCCCTGGCGCACGTTGTCGCCGTCGAGCAGATAGGTCAGCTTGCCCAACCGGTGCAGCCGCTCCTCGACCAGCCCGGCGATGGTCGACTTGCCGGAGCCGCTGAGCCCAGTGAACCAGAGCAGGCAGGCACGCTGAGCGTTGAGCGCCTCGCGCTGAGCCCGATCCACCCGATGGGCATGCCAGACGGTGTTGTCGCTCATGCACGCGCTTTCTTTCTCACCCTGCATTCCCATGTCCTGCACTCCCTTGCCCTGCATGCCCGCCTCCTTCATTTCTTGAACACACCGACCAGGCGCTCGTGGTCGAACACCAGCAGTACACTGATCTGCTTGCTGTCCATCAGCGCCAGCGCATCCTCGACCCGGGCAGTGGGCGCGATCCGCGACGCCTGCGGCGTCATGAAGTCGAACGCCCGGCGACTGAACACGCGCTCGCCGTACTTCTCGATCGCCCGGCGCAGATCGCCATCGGTGATGATTCCCCAGCGCTCGCCGTGGCGGACCACGGCCATGCCGAGCTGGCCGCGGGACATCGCCTGGATCACATCGAGTACCTGGGCGTCGGCCTCGACCAGTGGCAGGTTGTCGCTGCGCATCTCGTGCTCGACTCGGCTCAGCAGACGCCGCCCGAGCGAGCCGCCGGGATGAAAGCGGGCGAAGTTCTCAGGCTGGAAGTCGCGCGCCTTCATCAGCGTCACCGCCAGCGCGTCGCCCATCGCCAGCGTGGCCGTGGTCGAAGAGGTCGGCGCCAGCTGCAGCGGGCACGCCTCCTCCAATACACCGATGTCGAGATGACTGTGCGCCGCCTGCGCCAGGGTCGAACCGGGGCTGCCGGTCAGCCCCACCAGATAGTTGCCGTTGTCCTTGAGGAACGGGATCAGCTTGACCACCTCCTCGGTCTCACCGGAGTTGGAGATGGCCAGGAAGACGTCGTGCTCGGTGACCATGCCCAGGTCGCCGTGGTAGGCCTCCCCGGGATGCATGAAGAAGCTCGGCGTACCGGTGCTGGCCAGGGTAGCGGCGATCTTGCGCCCGACGATGCCGGACTTGCCCATACCGCACACCACCACCCGCCCCGGCGTGCGCAGGATGGCATCGACCGCGGAGATCAGGTCGTTGTCGAGCTTGCGCGAGACTTCGAGCAGGGATTCGGCTTCCTTGGCGAACACCTGCCGGGCGGTATCGAGATAGGTCAGATTCATAGGGACCTCCATGTGTCTCATGAATGTGTCTCATGAGCGGCTGAATGACCGATGGGATGACCCGCTTGAGAGACGCCCGGCCACGCCGCGACGCACCCGGCCCGTAATCGGGCAAGGCACGCCGCGCCGGCGGCGTCTGCTGAGATAGCGCGGGGTCGTACTGGGTGATGCCTGGGTGATGAATGCGTGATGACTGAATGAATGCGCGCCGGAATCAGCGCCGACGTATCGAGCGGCGGACGCAGGCGCGCCCTTTGGCCGCTTTCGAGGCAATGCCGAGTGAAGATCTCAGCCCTGCCTCGGCGATGCCGCTGCCAGCGGGCGCTGGCGGCGCAATGCCCGCCTCCGTTTGGCGCCAGGCGCCGTGGGGGACGGGGTCGCTAGGTCGTGGGTGCGGCCCGTGGCGGATGACTACTGGACCAGATCGCCCAGCGCGTCATCGTCCTCGAGCAGATGGGCGTACATCTCGGCCAGGGTCAGCCCCCGGGCCGCGAGCAGATCCTCGGCGATCTCGCGCGCCACGCCGCGGCCGCCACGGCTGGCGGTCACATACGTGGCGACCTTGCGTACCAGCGGATGAGCGTCCGCCGGCGCATAGGCGACGCCGATTCGACGCATCACCGGAATATCGATGATGTCGTCACCGGCGAAGGCGATGCGCGCCGGCGGAATCTGCCACTCGGCGCTGATCTGAGCGATCGCCTCCAGCTTGCGACTGAAGCCGAGCTTGACCACGTCCATGCCCAGTTGGGTGGCGCGGGTGAGCAGCGGCTGGCTCGACTTGGCCGAGAGCACCCCACTCTTGATCCCGTGCTGGCGCAGCAGCCCCACCGCCACGCCGTCGCGGACGTTGAACGGCTTGAGCGCCTCGCCCTCGGGACCGATCAGCAGCGTGCCGTCGGTGAGCACACCATCGACATCGAACAGCACGAGCTCGATGTCGTTGCGCGCATCGGCCTGGCCGCCCCCTGCCATCAACGGATCTCCAGCGAGGGGAAGCCCTTGACCAGATCATCCAACGCCTTGATCTGGGCCAGGAACGGCTCGAGCTGGTCCAGCGGCAGCGCGCTGGGGCCGTCACAGCGAGCGCGATCCGGGTCCGGATGCCCTTCCAGGAACAGCCCCGCCAGCCCCACGGCCATGCCGGCACGGGCAAGCTCCAGCGCCTGGCGCCGGCGTCCGCCGGAGGCCTCGCTCGACGGGTCGCGGCGCTGCAGACTGTGGGTGACGTCGAAGATCACCGGCGCATTGCCGCTGACGTCCATCATCTCGCGGAAGCCGAGCATGTCGACGACCAGGTTGTCATAGCCGAAGCAGCTGCCGCGCTCGCACAGCACGATCTGCTGATTGCCCGCCTCGGCACACTTGTCGACGATGTTCTTCATCTGTCCCGGGCTCAGGAACTGCGGCTTCTTGACGTTGATCGGGCGACCGGTGCGCGCCATCGCCACCACCAGGTCGGTCTGGCGGGCGAGGAACGCCGGCAGTTGGATGATATCGGCGACCTCGGCCACCGGTGCCGCCTGGGCGACTTCATGCACGTCGGTGATCACCGGCACGCCGAACTCGCGCTTGACCGCGGCGAAGATCTCGAGCCCCTCGTCCATACCGACACCGCGGAAGGAGTGGATCGAGGAGCGGTTGGCCTTGTCGAAACTGGCCTTGAACACATAGGGGATGCCCAGTCTGCGCGTGACCTCGACGTAGGTCTCGCACGCCTTCAACGTACTCTCCCTGTCCTCGAGCACGTTGATGCCACCGAACAGCGTGAAAGGGGCATCGTTCGCTACCGTCAGACCGGCAATGGGTACGGATTTCATCAAGCTACCTCGCTTCGATCCAGAATGGGCAATCGGGCTCTTTGCATCAGCTTGGCGAAGTTCGCCGCGCTGAACGGAGTATCCCGAAAATAGTCTTCGTTCACTAGGTAATGGTCGACATAGGCCGCCAGGCGGCGCTCGTCGAACTGCGCATAGAAGGTGTTGCCGAGGAAGGTGACCGGCTTGTCGAGCAGCTTGGCCTCGAGCCCCACGGTGGAGTTGATCGTCACCACCGACTCGGCGCCATCGAGCAGGCGGAAGGTGTTCTCGTTGACGATCTTGAAGCCATGCTCGCGGCGCAGCCGCGCCAGCACCGCCGGGATCGCCTGATTGATCTCCGCCGGATGCGGCTTGATCACCAGTTTAAGCCCCCTTTCCGCTGCGATCTGTATCGCCCGCTTGAGCCCATCGATCACGCTGCCCTGGGGGTAATTGAGAATGATCTGGGCGTCGGTGCTCACCTGCATCGGAAAGAACAGATAGGGTGTCTGCCAATCCATGGTGTCGAGCGCGACGTCATCGGCCTTGCGCAGCTTGGCCAGTTCCGACAGCCCATAGGCGTTCTCGCCGGCGAGCCCGAGCAGCGCCTCGAGCCGGCAACCGGCCACCTGCACACACTTCTGCAGTACCGTCTTCAGGTCCAGCTTGCGCGCCTGCCCGATCACGTGCTTCTGCATGCGCGCCTGGGTGTAGTCGCGCTTCCAGCGGCGGAAGGCATCGAGGTCGACCGCATAGTCGTCGAGCAGCTCCACATGGGCGTAGAGATAGGACTGCATATCGGTGCCCTGGGGATCGGCGAAGGTCTTGTTGCCGATATTGCCGTAACCCGTATAGAGCACATCGATCCCCTGGGCGCGGGCGTGGGCGGTCAGCGCCGACTGCGACGCCAGCCGGCCGCTGGGGAGAATGTAGAGCTCCCAGCCGCGCCGCGGCTGCTCGCGCTCGATGAAATCGGCGAAGCCCGAATAGACCCGATCCGCCTGGCGCTGCGTCAGCCGCCCGGTCTTGATGCTGAAGTTGTCCTCGCGGCAGTGCCGGCCATGGCCGCGGCGCGGCATGAACACCGTCTCGCGCTTGAGCTTCAGGTAGACGTACATGATCAGGTTGTTGGCCACGAAATCGACGCGGCACGCCTGGGCGCCGGGGGCGGCGAAAACGCGTTTGAAGAAACGGTAGTCTTCCGGGTTGGAGATATTGATCAGGATCCGACTATACATAGCAGTGCTCGCTCGAGCGGTAGAGTTTGAGAAGCGCCGAATTCATGCTGGCGGGCGAGAATTCACGCTCGTAGCGCTCGCGGCAGCGACGCCCCATGGCCTCGCGGTCGCCCGCCTCGAAGCGCGCCAGCGCGGCGTCCAGCGACGGCGCGAAATCGTCGAAATCGAACACCTGGCCGGTCTCGCCATCGCGCACCAGCTCCGGCAGCGCGCCGCGGTTGGAGCAGATCACCGGGGTCGCGTTACGGTAGGCCTCGAGGACCACGAGGCCGAATCCCTCCCAGCGGCTGGGCACGATCAGCGCCTTGGCCCGGGCGATCAGGCCGTCGAGGCTGGCGTTATCGAGCCAGCCGAGCAGATGCATGTTCGCCTTGGGCGCGAACGCCGTACCGGCATCCACCACGCTGCCACCGACCACTCGCAGCTCGCCATGGGCTTCACCCCAGCTGGTATAGAGACGATCGAACCCCTTCTGGCGGTCGAAGCGTCCGATGAACAGGTAGAAATCCTCCTTGTCGACACCGACACGCGGTTCGCGGGTGTCGCGCACGCAGTTCTTTATCAGCAGCGTGCGCTCGCCCATGCCCGCCGCGTTCAGCAGCGTCTGCTCGTATTCGGAGATCGCCACCAGCGCATCGCTGCGCGCATAGAGTGCACGCTCCACCCACTGGATCGCGCGGCGCTTGAGCCCGCCGACACGGTGCGGATCGAAGGCCACCCCGTGGGGCTGATAGACCAGCTTGGCACCGCGCAGCGACAGCGGCAGCCCGCGGCAGACAAGCCCGGCGAAGGTGCTGTGGACGTGGACCACGTCCGGCCTCTCGGCCGCCACCGCCGCCGACAGCCGTGTGGCCAGATGGCGCAGACGCTGCGGCCGACTCTCGCCGGGGAAGTCGTGGATACGCACCGCATCCCCCAGCGCGATCTCCTCACGCTGCGCCGCCGGCAGCACCATGGAGACCCCGCTGACATCGGGATGGCGCAGCTGCTCGCCCGCGACATTGTTGAGATAGGTGGCGATGCCGCCCGTCACCGTCTCGCATACATGCATGATTTTCATGGGATCACTCGCTGAAGGAGAGCATTACCAGCAAAGAAAAGATGATGAAGGTCGGCACCAGGACCAGTGCCGCATCGGAGAAGGTGGCCACCCAGTACATGACGCAGCCGATACAGGCACTGCGGCTCACGGGGCGCGAGGGGTCGAACAGACTGCGCGCCATGACCACGTTGGAGAAGAACAACAAAAACGGCAGCAGACCGATCAGCCCCACGAACTCGGCGATCGAAACGTAGGGAATCTCGTAGGACCAGTAGAGCGGCGTGTGTGAGATCAGTCCGGCGTCGAAGAAGTACTGCAGATACCCCGCCCGCCCCCCCAGATCGCTGTCGAACAGGAAGGTGACGTCGCGCCCCATCAGCCCCAGCAGACCGACGATGCCCGGCACCACCAGGCACAGCGCAAAGCAGATCAGGATCAGCTTCTTGACCGAGATGGCGCGATTGAAGAGCAGATATTCGAAGATGCAGTAGACCAGCAGCAGCGCCCAGGCGGTGCGAGACAGCGTCAGCATGATCGTCAGCATCAGCCCCAGTACCCACAGGCGGCGGGTCTCGATCACGCTGTAGAGCGGCAGCAGCATGATCATGCACACGGCGTAGATGTTGCCGTTGTTGTAGGTCGAGAAGAGCTTGAACAGGCCGCCGCGGTCGTTCATCTTCGCCTCCAGCGTCAGCTCGGCCCCATAGGTGGTGGTCAGCATGGGGATCGAGAAGTACTGGCCGGTGGCGATCTTGTAGAGGAACAGCGCCAGGCCGAAGACGACGGCGAAACGGATACAGTGGCGCAGGCAGACGAGCAGATAGGCGATCTGCTCGGGTCCCAGGCGCTTCGACCAGACATAGACGAATACCGGCACCACGATCAGCGCCATCACGTAGCCGAAGTAGATGCCCACGCTGGCGATCCCGTTGAGCAGCGTGACCGCCAGAAACAGCAGCCAGAACGGCACCAGCAGCCACACGTAGCAGGCGTAGCGATCCTGGCGAAAGAGCTTGCCAGTGCCCAGCATCGCCTTGAGGAACAGGATCGGGAACGTCACCACGATCAGCAGATAGATGGTGTTGAGCGGAATGCCGCCGAGGGCGACACCCGACTTGGGTAGCGCGATGGCGAAGATCGCCACCAGCGCCACGAAAACGCGCTTGGCATCGATGACCAGCATGTCTCGGGTCCATGAGTACGAAGGGGTCATGCGGCGCTCAGGGCGTGTAGCCGAAGATCTCGAAATCGCGCCGATAGAGGCGTGAGGCGATCGCGGTAAGCTCACTGTCGTAGTAGTCGCGGTAGTCCCGGCGCGCGGTGGCGTTGACCACTTCCAGCGGTGCCACCCGACTGATGCGCAGATCGGCGGCGATACGCCGGTAATCGGCATCGATGTTCTCGTAGCGCCCGACATAGTCGACCAGCGGCTGGCCCTCGGCGTCGCACAGGAACTCGGCCTGGGGCCGGAAGTGGACCCAGCGCATCACCCGGCGGCGATAGCGCGACCGCGACGCCAGCCGGCGCAGAAAATCATCGAAACCGGACACGCCGCGCAGATACTTGTCGCGGAAGGCGCGGTCGTAGCGGCCGATACCGCCCTTCTCGAGGTAGACGTAGGCGGAGACCAGACGATCCAACGGATGGCGCACGAAGCCGAACTTGTAGTAGCGCGCGAAGCGCTCGGCATCGAAGCGGCGATAGCGCTCGGCCGGATCGTGGCCGTGGGCCGGCACCCCGAACAGCGCCTGGAAGATACTGTTGCCGGCGGTCTTGGGCACGTGCACGAAGACCACATCGTTGTTCTCCTCATGCTCCGAATAGGGGTCGACCAGATGACGATAGAGGCGATCCTTCACCTCCAGCGGCAGGCGGTCGTTGACGCCCAGGATCAAGGACTTGGCCAGGGGGCTCTTTTTCAGGCGATAGCGGGTCTGTATCAGCAGGCTCATGGCACTCCCGTCGATGAGTGATCGCAGTGAATCGAGGCGCTCCGGCGGCGTCTGGCGACGCGCCGGAGGCTTGGCATAGCGGTGGGGTTTAGCGGTGTCGCGGCGCGCTTCAGTCGCCGATGCCGCGCAGCACGGTGCGCAAGTCCTTGGCTTCCCAGTGCGGGAAGTGCTTGCGGATCAGCGCGTTGAACTCGACCTCGAAGGCCTGCCAGTCGACCTCGCCGCTCACCTCGCGGCCCGCCGCCGCGCCGCGGATCAGACCCGCGCCCACGGTGACGTTGCTCAGCCGGTCGATCACCACGAAGCTGCCGGTCCCCGGGCTGCGCCGGTAGTCGTCCAGCGGCACGCTCGCGGTCAGCTCCACCCGGCAGCGCCCGATGGCGTTGAGCGCCAGCTGCTCCGCCGGCAGCTGCGCCAGGCTGTTGACGTCGATCTGATAGTCGATCTCGGCCACTCGCCCGGCCACTTCCTGGGTGCCCAGCTTGAAGTCGTAGAGCCGACCGGGTTCGAGGGCGTTCTCGTGCATCCACACGATGTCCGCCTCCAGCGCGCTGGCCTGGGTCACCTCGGCATCCGCCGCCACCAGCCAGTCACCGCGGGAAAGATCGATCTCGTCTTCCAGGGTCACCGTCACCGCCTGCCCGGGATACGCCTCTTCGAGGTCGCCGTCGAAGGTGACGATGCGCGCCACCCGCGAGCGCTTGCCCGAGGGCAGCGCCTTGACCGCCTGACCGGGGCGCAGGATGCCGGCTTCGAGCGTGCCGCAGTAGCCGCGGAAGTCGAGGTGCGGGCGGTTGACGTACTGCACCGGCAGTCGCAGATCGGAGAGGTTGGCGTCGTGCGCGATCTCGACCGTCTCCAGCAACTCGAGTAACGGCGGATCGGCGTACCAATCCATCTGCTCGCTGGGGTTGACGACGTTGTCGCCCTCCAGCGCCGAGAGCGGCACGAAGCGGATATCGCGGGCGTCGAGCTTCTCGGCGAAGGCGCGGTACTCGGCGACGATCTCGTCGAAGCGCGCTTCGGCGTAGTCGACCAGATCCATCTTGTTGACCGCGATCACCAGGTGCTGGATACCCAGCAGGTCGGCGATGAAGCTGTGCCGGCGGGTCTGCGTCTGCACCCCGTGGCGGGCGTCGATCAGGATCACCGCGAGGCTGGCGGTGGAGGCGCCGGTGGCCATGTTGCGGGTGTACTGCTCGTGCCCCGGGGTGTCGGCGATGATGAACTTGCGCTTGTCGGTGGAGAAGAAGCGGTAAGCGACATCGATGGTGATGCCCTGCTCGCGCTCCGACTGCAGGCCGTCGACCAGCAGCGCCAGGTCGACCTTGTCACCGGTGGTGCCGCTGGTCTTGGAGTCGCGAGTGATGGCGGCGAGCTGATCTTCGTAGATCATCTTGGAGTCGTGCAGCAGGCGCCCGATCAGGGTCGACTTGCCGTCATCGACGCTGCCGCAGGTGATGAAGCGCAGCAGGTCCTTGTTCTCGTGCTCGTGCAGGTACTGCTCGATGTTGTCGGCGATGAGCGAAGACTGATGTGACATTTAAAAATACCCCTCGCGTTTCTTCTTCTCCATCGACCCGGCTTGATCGCGGTCGATGGCCCGGCCCGAGCGCTCGCTGGTGCGGGTCAGCAGCATCTCCTGGATGATCTCGGGCAGCGTCGCCGCCCGCGACTCCACCGCCCCGGTGAGCGGGTAGCAGCCGAGGGTGCGAAAACGCACCCACTTCTCTTCCGGCACTTCGCCCGGTTCCAGCGGCAGGCGCTCGTCATCGACCATCACCTGCATGCCGTCACGCTCGACCACCGGGCGCGGCGCGGCAAAGTAGAGCGGCACGATGGGGATCGATTCGAGGTAGATGTACTGCCAGATATCCAGCTCGGTCCAGTTGGAGAGCGGGAAGACGCGGATCGACTCGCCCTGGTTGACCTTGCCGTTGTAGAGCCGCCACAGCTCCGGGCGCTGGTTCTTGGGGTCCCAGCGGTGGTGCTTGTCACGGAAGGAGTAGACCCGCTCCTTGGCCCGGGACGCTTCTTCATCGCGTCGCGCGCCGCCGAAGGCGGCATCGAAGCCGTACTTGTCCAGCGCCATCTTCAGCGACTGGGTCTTCATGATGTCGGTGTACTTGGCGCTGCCGTGATCGAAGGGGTTGATGCCGGCGGCGCGCCCCTCCTCGTTGATATGTTCGATCAGCTCCATGCCCACGCTCGCCGCCATGCGGTCGCGGAACTCGATCATCTCCTTGAACTTCCAGGTGGTGTTGACGTGCATCAGCGGAAACGGCGGCGTCCCCGGATAGAACGCCTTGCGCGCCAGATGCAGCATCACCGAGGAGTCCTTGCCGATCGAGTAGAGCATCACCGGGTTGCGGAACTCGGCCGCGACCTCACGGATGATGTGCATCGACTCCGCCTCGAGCTGCTTGAGGTGGGTTTGACGTTCCGGTGTGATTTCCAGCATGAGGGTTTCCGTACGGTTTGATGTCCCTATCCGCGCGTGCCGGCACTCGCGCCATCGCGAGCGGCGGCACACGCCACGGTCACAGTGCGCGCTGCAGCGCGCTTTCCCAGCGCTCATCGCGCTGTGCGCAGACGATGAAGGCAGGATTGAGGTAGCTCTCGCCCTGGGTGCAGCGCAACGGCGCCAGCGTCTCGGCCTCGAGCACCTCGCCCCCCGCCGCCAGCACCACTGCCTGGGCGGCGGCGGTGTCCCACTCGCAGGTCGGGGCCAGCCGCGGGTAGAGATCGGCGCTCCCCTCCGCCACCAGGCAGAGCTTGAGCGAGCTGCCGAGGCTGGTAAGGCGATGTGCCGGCAGCCCGTCACAGAAGCTCTCGAGCGCCTCGGCGGCGTGGGAGCGGCTGCCCACCACCACCCAGGGTTCGGCCGCCGGATCGGGCAAAGCACGCACGCGGATCTGCTCGACCACGCCCGCTCCGACCTGCTTGAAGGCGCCCTCTTCTCCGCCCCACCAGGTGGTGGGCCCGGCCGGCAGCGCCGGGGCGTGGACGATGCCAAACACCGGCACCCCCGCCTCGATCAGCGCCACGTTGAGGGTGAACTCACCGTTTTGCTTGAGAAACTCCTTGGTGCCGTCGAGCGGGTCGACCAGCCAGTAGCGCGACCAGCCGCGACGGGTCTCGAACGTGACGTCGGCAGCCTCTTCCGAGACCACCGGATACCCCGGTGCGAGCCGTTCGAGCGCCTGTACCAGCGCCTCGTGAGCGGCCAGATCGGCCGCTGTCAGCGGCGAGTCGTCGGCCTTCCAGGTGACCTCGGCGTCGCCGCGATAGATCGCCATGACCCGCTCGCCGGCGGCGTGCACCGCCTGCAACAGTGCCGCCAACGGCAAACATGCTGACGCATCGCGACCATTCTCGGGCGCCTCGGTCGCGGTCGCCGAGGCGGTATCGGTGGCAATGTCGGAGGCGCCGGCAGACGAGGTAACGGGCGTTTCCATCGCCCTGCCTGTCGCGTGGGGGTATCGGCACATGCTCGAGAGACTCCTTGTCTTACTCACTCACGTATGGGTCTTGATCACGGATGGGTGTGGCGGCGCGGCGTGTCAGCGGCCGCCGCACGCCCAGGCAGCGTCAACGGCAGCATGACGATGCCCATGTCGCGCCAGACGAAGATCGCCGCGACGACGTTCTGCAACGAGAGCACCAGCGCCAGCGACAACGCCGCCCCCAGCGCACCCAGCAGCGGGATCAGCACCAGAAAGGCGATCAGTCCCAGGGTGGCGCAGATCAGCGAGATGTTGCGCATCAGCCGCTCGCGCCCGGTCATGGTCAGCAGGAAAGCCACCGAACCGGTTGCGACATTGACCAGATGGCCGATGGCGATGATGCGTAGAAGCGATGCCGCGGCGCCGAATTCGGGCCCGAACCAGCCCAGCACCCAGGTCGGAAAGAGCAGGCAGAGTAGCGCCAGCGGCAGCGCCATGGCCGTAGCCACACGCGTGCTCTGGCGCGCCAGCCGCGCCAGCCCTCGGTGGTCACCCTGGTGATAGAGCCGCGAGAAGCGCGGCGGGAAAACCGCATTGATCACCAGCAGGATGAAGCTGATGATCATGCCCACCCGCTCCGCCGACTTGAACAGCCCCAGGTCGACGTGGCTCAACAGCGCACCGGCGATGAACATCCCCAGCACCTGCTGCAGGAACATCGACAGATTGAGCATGATGAAGCTCTGCGCGGTGGCAAAGAAGGCGCCCTTGCTGGCCAGCGTAGCCAGGTCCGGCGCACCGCTGACCACCGTGGCATGCCGACGCAACCAGCGCAGGGTGTGCAGCGCGCCCTGGGCAAAGACCAGCCAGGCGGCAGCGCAGAAGGCCCAACTGGCCAGCACCAGCGAACGGCTCTCGCCGACGAGCACCAGCGTGAGAATGGCGATTGCCGCCCACAGCGAGATGGCGCCATTCTCCTGCAGGCTGGCACGCGCCGGCATATTGGCGCCCTTGAGGAATCCGGCGAGCACGAACGAGAGCGTGAAAGCAGGCGTGGCCACGGCGATCGCCGGCAGCATCTCACCCAGGGTGGGTGCGGCGAAGACGCCGGCGATCGGTGCGCGCAACAGCCAGATCGCCACGGCGAAGAGCACACTCAGCATGAGTGCCCGCAGCAGCGCCCAACGCAGATAGCGGCGTACATTCGGGCTGTCGCTATCCTGGCTGACATAGCGCATCAGCGAGCCGTTGAGGCCATAGCAGGCGATGATGCCGGCACCGAATATCAAGCTCTGCGCCAGCGCGAACAGCCCCACCCCCTGGGCTCCATAGAGACGGCCCAGCACCACCCCGAGCATCACCGTGCCCAGAGCGGCCACACCGCGCGCAGCGAAGGTGCGGCAGAGGTTGACCACGAGCTCACCGCGCAGCCGGGTGCGGATCACCGCGAACGCAGGCGTCATGGATATGCCCTCGCAGCCTTTGTCCGCGCCGGACGAGACAGGCTCCGAGCTCCGGCGACATCGACGGTGGTGGGTTTCATGGCGGCTCGCGGGATCACTGATAGTTGTAGTGGTAGTAGCCGTAGCCATAGGCGGTTGACGCCTTGCGCTCGACCGCGTTGAGGATGGCGCCGCGCGGTTCGACCCCGGCGGTGCGCAGGCGAGCGATCGCCAGCTCCAGCTCCTTGACCGGATTGCGCTCGAAGCGCACCAGCATCAGCGAGGTGCCGACCTGCTTGCCGATGATCGCAGCATCGGTGACCGCCAGAATCGGCGGCGAGTCGACGATCACCAGGTCGAAGCGTTCACTCGCCGCAGCGAGGAAGGCACTGAAGCGCGACCCCATCAGCAGTTCCGAGGGGTTGGGCGGTGCCATACCCCGAGCCACGTAGTTGAGCCCTTCGCACTCATCGACGTCGCGGATCACTTCATCCAGCGTCAGACGGCCACCGAGCACGTCGCTCAGCCCCGACTCCGAGGTCGCGCCGAAGACGCTGTGCACCTGCCCCTTGCGCATGTCGGCGTCGATCACCAGCACGCGCTGTCCGGCCTGGGCGCAGACAGCCGCCAGATTGACGCTGACGAAGCTCTTGCCCACGCCGGGGCTGGGGCCGGTGATCATCAGGCGGTTATCGCTCGCTTCGAGCATCGCGAAGTGCAGACTGGTGCGCAAGCCGCGCAGGGCCTCGACCGTGACGTCCGCCGGATTGCGCAGCGACAAAAGCCCCTGCGGGTAGCGCGGATCGCGGCGCGTGCCACGGCGCCCGCGCTGCTCGCGGCGATTGAGTTTGCGCTGCTCGTCCGACAGCGGCACCGTCGCATAGACCGCCAGGCCGGTCTCCTCGATCTGCTCCTGGGTCTCGATACCGCGATGGAAGAGCGCGCGCAGGAACACCCCGGCGACGCCGACGATCAGGCCGACGATCACCGCCACCGCCAGCAGCAGCGGCTTGTTGGGTGCTACCGGGGTTGCCAAGACCTGGGCCGAGTCGAGCACGCGAACGTTGCCCACGGTACTGGCCTCGGCGATCCGCGTCTCCTGCACCTTGTTGAGCAGTTGCACGTAGATCTCGTTGTTGACCTCGGCATCACGCTTGAGACGCAGGATCTCCTGCTGGGTCTTGGGCATCGCCTTGATCTGCTGGTCGAGATTGGCGCGCTCACGCTGGAGCTGGGCCTTCTTCTCAAGCAACGCCTGATAGGTCGGATGGCTTTTGGTGAAGCGCTGGGCGATCTCGGCCTCGTTCATATCCAGCTCGTTGAGCTGAGCCTCCAGATTGACCAGACGGTCGAGCACCGACTTGGTCTCCAGCGACAGATCGACACTGTCCTGGGACTCGCGATAGCGATTGAGCTTCTCCTCCGCGCGATCGACCTGGGCGCGGATCTTGGGCACCTGGCCATCGAGAAACTCTAGGCTCTTACGGGCCTCCTCGGACTGGCGCTGAACGTTCTGCGAGTAATAGATATCGGCAATGGTGTTGAGGGTCTTCTCGGTCTCCTGCGGGTCGGGCCCGGTAAGGCTCCAGCTCAGAATGCCGGTCTCGCTGCCCGCCTCGGCCACCGTAAGGCGCCCGCGCAGGGCATTGATGGCGGCGAGACGCGAGCCGTGGCGCAGCTCGAAGGTGGCGCCGGCGCCGGCGTCGATCGAGGTCACCCGCAGCGCCACCCCGCCGTCGGCGAAGTTGCTCAGTTCGCCCAGCTTGCCTTCGCCCAGGTCGTTGCCGTCGGCATCGAACAGGCGATAGTGATAGCTGTCGATAACCCGCAGGCGGAACGGCTGCCCCTCATAGGCATCGGCCACCGGCATCTCGCTGACCGCGATAGACTCGCCGCTGAAGGCGTAGTGCCAGCCGGCGGCGAAACCAGGCCGAGAGACATGCTGGCGCTCGAGCAGCCCACCGATCACCGGCAGCGTCACCGGGGCCACGGAGATATCGAGATTGAGCAGATCCACTGCACGTCCAAGGACCATGCGCGACTGGATGATCTCGATCTCCGACAGCGTCGGCGGCTCCTGGCCCAGCAGCGTCGATACCTCCTTGAGCGGATTGCTGCCGGGTGAGGAACTCTCGATCTGTACCAGCGCATCGGCGCGATAGATCGGAGTCGCCACGCTGACATAGATAAGCCCCAGCAGGGCGAAGGCGGCGACGCTCGCCAGCACCCACTTCTTGTGATCGACCAGAATCCCGAACAGACGCCGGATATCGATCTCTTCGTGGCTGCGCGGCGCGCTCGCGGAGGGCGTCGGGGCTTGAGTGCCCGACTGAGCGTTCGAGGCGTGAGTCATCGTGGGTCCTTGCATCCTTTCATCGTTCCGGCAGCTTGCCGATCCAGCCGTCGGCAGCGCTCACCAACAGACCGTGGACGTGCGCGAAGGCACTCTCGCTCTTGTGGTAGGGATCGGGGATCTCGGGCTCGGCGAGCCAGCGCCCGAACAGCAGCGTCTTGCCCGTCGCGGCCGGGTCGCGCTCGGTGACCGCCCGGCGCTGCCCTTCGCTCATGACCAGGATCAGCTCGGCGTCCTTGAGCATGTCGGCATCGAGCTGGCGCGCGACGTGGGCGTCGAGGGTCAGACCGTTGCGCTCCGCCAGCAATCGGGCGCGAGGATCGACGTCCTGGCCGACCAGTGCGCCCAGACCTGCGGACTCGATCCGGCGCCCAGGGAAGCGCTGGCGCAGCAGCGCCGCGGCCACCGGACTACGGCATACGTTGCCGATACAGACCACCAGAATGCGCTGAAACATCGATCAATTACCGTCCCTGAGTTCATCGAAATCACGCGTGGCCCGGGTCACCTGGTAGACCGAGGTAATGGTCGGGGTAAGCTGATTGATCACCCGGTTCCAACGGCTCAACGGCGCCGCAGTGACATAGACGATATCGGTGGGCTGGAGCATGAACTGGGTGCCCAACACTAGCGCCGTGGCATTGCGCGCATCGAGCTGATAGACCGTCGCCAGCTTGCCGCTGGCGGCCGGCGCCTGGCGGATCACGAAGATACCCTTGGCATCGGCTTCGGCCTCGTTCATACCACCGGCCTGGGAGAGCGCATCGGTCAGTGACAGCCGCGAATTGCCCATCGGCAGCGAGACCGGGTCGACCACTTCGCCCATCACGAACACCTTCTGGTTGCCCAGGTCGGGGACGTGCACCACATCGCCGTCCCGCAGGCGGCGGTTGGCGCTGAGGTCGCCGTCCTGGAGCATGGCGTGGACATCGATATGCTCGATCTCGTCGCCACGGGTCAGCACCACGTCATGCCAGTTGGCACTCTCGCGCATGCCGCCCGCCTGATTGATGGCATCGAGCAGCGTCAGCGGCACGTTGGTGACCGGCATGACACCGGGCTTGTCGACCTCACCGGTCACATAGACCTTCTGAGAGTTGAAGCCGGCCACCTTGACGTCGACCTGAGGCGAGGCGATGTACGCCGTCAGCCGCCGCTGCAGCTCGTCGCGCACCGCGTCCACGGTGCGCCCAGCCACCTTCATTCGACCCACATAGGGATAGAAGATGGTGCCATCGCTGCCGACGGTGCTGCCGGACTCAGTGCTGGGGCGCTCGCCACCGGCGGGGATGGTCAGCTCAGGATGGTCATAGACGGTCACCGAGAGCACATCGCCCACCCCGACACGATACTGATAAGACGGGGCTGACGACGTATCTCCAGCGCCTTCGGCCGCGCGGCTCAGCGCTGCCGGATCGGGCTTTGCGGCATCCACCGTGCCGGCCTGTTGGGTACGAATCAGCCCCAGCGTAATCGGCTCGACATCGACCAGATCGTCGATGGGCGCCGAATCGGTCTCATAGCCGATATGACCGCCCGGGGCGAAAGCACAGCCGCTAAGGCTGGTGACCAGTAGCAACGCAGCGAGGCCTCGGCCGCTGCCAGCCACTGACCTGATCGCCCCAGCTAGCGACAACCCGACTTCGACCGTACCCACCTCTCGATTCTTGCGTCTCATCCCTCTCGCCTCTGCCATTCGCGCCATCCCTGTCGCTCGACGTCACTCGTGCCTTTTGTCCGACACATGCACATTGACTCAATGGGTCAAAACGACGGGTCAAAACGACACAGACCCGACGAATTTAAATTTAAACACGCTACCGCCCCGAGGTTGTCATGGCATTCCCCGAAGCCTTTCTACAAGATGAATCTCCCAAGTCGGCACGATTTAAGCTTGGCTATCCTTGGCGGCAACCCGCTTCCATTCAAGCAATGCCAAAGTCGTGCCAACTTCATGAAACGACACACCTCGGAAACATTAGGATTACGTAGCAGGCGGCAAGACTGCATGACACCAGTGAAAAATCATTTTCTTGCGTATTTGACACTGCTCTTCGCGTTAGCCAGCTGTAACGAAATGGCGACAGGTTATCTGCGAGAAGCACCTATTGGGGGCAGCACCCGAGCACTCGAGCAGCTCGCCACTCGCCCATAAGCACTGGAGAAAGCCACCGAACAGACCCCTATTGCAGCCGATTTTCAATAGCTTGCCCCCGCCAGGAGCCACGCCAGACGGCTTGGACGTTGGTCGTACTCCCTCTAGCAGCACGGCGTGATAATGTCGCAACCTCTCCCGCGAATCAGCCCTTTTTGGTGCATGCCTGCACGCAACGGCAAGGTTGTCGCCAATCACTGACAAGTTGGCTTAGCGCTTTACAAATCACGTTCAAACATTGCTAAAAGACACGATTCAGCTCACTTTGCGATCGCACTCAGCGCGCCCATCGTTACGATCTAGCAACAATAATCCGCATTTTATTCCTCACACTATCGTCATCTTTCGATAATGAAATCACCTACCTAAACGGCCTCGCTATTAGCAGACTTCCCGCCCCCAAATATTTGACAAGTTCCGATTGCCCCGCAGCATAATATTGGCAAGAATGTCCTCGGTCTTCGGACCACAGGCGAGGCGTCAATCGCACTCGTTTATCTTTCCACTCAACTAGTAGGAGCTACCTATGAAGAAGCGAGCCATCTTGGCAGTCGCCTTCATGGCGGTCTCTTCGCTCGCTGCAGCCCAGGAAGTCGCTACGGGCAGCGCAGCCGGCGTGGGCACCGCCGCCAGCGCGTCTACGGCCTCGGCCATGGGCGCCAGCACGACCGCCTCTTCGGTGGGCGCGCTGGCCGCCGCTGGTGGCAGCGATGGAAGTGGTGGTACCGGTACCACCGGCACCACCGGTACGACTGGCACACGTTGATGAGCGTATTGGCTCAGCGTTGCCGGGAAGGCCGCCCTCGGGCGGTCTTCTTCATCGGCATGGCACTAGTGCTGTCGGGCTGCACCATCGGCAGCCAGCGCTCGCCCAGTGACGTCGTCGCCAGCCTGCGCGGGCCCGACCTGGCGGCCCAGGCCGCGGATTTGCCCTACGCCTCGCTGGCACTGGACCTGGCCGGCCACGGCGGGCTGGTGGTACTGGCCAGCCAGCAGGCCAGTACCACCTACTGGCAGTTCCGCGATGGTGCGACGCTGGCGCTCGAGGATGGTTATCCGGTGGCCAGCGCCGGGCTGCGCGACGAGCTGCTGGGTACGCGCATTCTCGACGCCAACGAGGCATCGCCACCGCCCTATCCATGGCGTCAGCCTGGCAGCGAAGTGCACTACCGGATCGAGCGCCAGTGGCAGGATGCCGAAGGTAATCTGCATCAGGACAGCGCCCGGGTAGCGCTCGATTGCGCGGCACCGGCAACCGTCGAGTTACCGTTGACACGGCGCCGACTGGCGCGCTGCCAGGAAACATCACACTGGGCTGGCGGCGCCATCACCGAGGCGACGCTATGGCGCGATCCCGAGGATCGGCGGCTGTGGGCTTATGCGGGCCAGCCGTGGCCGGACGCACCGACACTGACCTGGCAGATCGCCCGCCCCTGGTGAACGACATGCCGAAGGATCGGCACGCTGCTCCTATCCACCGTCAGGGACATGACCGACACATGCGATCCCCTTTCCCCTTTGCGCTGGGCCTGCTGGCGCTGGGTGCACTCGCGTTGGATGCCGCGGCCGCGCCGCCGGCCGACGAGGCCCCCGTCACCATCGAGATCGAGGGCCGAACGGCTACGGCAACGACACTGCTGGAGGCGTGGTCGGCGCTATCGCGCCACGATCGGGTGAACTGGCCATTCGCCTATGTGGGTGCCGAGCGCACCGATAGCTCGACCCGCCAGACGCAACGTCGCCTACGCGCCGAACTAGACGGGCTCGCCATGCAGGCCCGACTGCAGCGACAGCCAGCGCTGGCCAGCGGACTCGATGAGTGGTCGCGGGCGCTAGCCACCAAAGCGCCCGGACGTATTCCGGGCCGGGTCGATCCTAGTTGGCTGATGGCACACACGCGCCAGATGCCGGCACTGGCCGATCTCGACCGCCTCGGCTGGTGCGAGACCCCGGACTGGGTCGAAGCGTGGACCCCGCAAGGCGTGACGCGGCTCGACTGGCGCCCCGGCATGACCACCGAGGCGCTGCTGGAGGCGCTGCCCGAGTCCGCCCGCGCCCAGAGCGAGCAGCTGGCGCTGGTCGACCCACGTGGTGGGATACGTCGGCTGGGCATGGCGGCATGGAATCGCCAATCGGCCACGCTGGTGCCGGGTAGCCGCGTGGTGCTGCAACTGCCCCTGAATGGAGTGAGCGCGCGCTGGGTCGATGCCAGCCTGCCCGATTTCCTGGCCACGCGCCTGCCCGGCGACACCTGCCACACCTTCACGCCCGACGCCGCTTCAGGCGCTACTACCGCCACCGACTGACGACGCTCCGAGCATGATGCTTCCAACCTCCCGCCGTTCCCGCACGCTACGCCGCGCGACCCCCGCCATGGGGCTCTCGCTGCCCTTGCTGCTCGCCACCGCCCCCCACGCCGTGGCCGAACTCGGCACGTCCCAGAGCGATTTCGGGGGTGTCGGCCTGATGCAGACACCCAGCGCACGCATGGCGCCGCTGGGCGAAATCTCGCTGCACTACAACCACGTCTCGCCCTATTCGCGCTATCAGGTCAGCGTGCAGCCGATGGATTGGCTCGAGGCGGGCTTCCGCTATACCTCGATCGGTAACCGCGACTACCGCGCCTCCGGGGACGCCGAGCGGGATTACCTCGACAAGGGCATCGATTTCAAATTCAGACTGCATCAGGAAGATCGCTACACCCCGGCGCTGGCGCTCGGCTTTCGCGACTTCGGCGGTACCGGGCTGTTCGGCAGCGAATATCTGGTGGCGAGCAAGCGCTGGAACGACCTCGACTTCACCCTGGGCCTGGGTTGGGGCTATCTCGGCGCCGGCGGCGGGCTCGGCAACCCGCTCTCGGCGCTCTCCGGACGCTTCGATTCGCGCCGCAGCGAGAACCCGGAAGAGGCCGGCGACTTCGAATTCGGCGATCTGTTCAGCGGCGATATCGGCGTGTTCGGCGGGGTCGAGTACCAGACCCCGTGGGAGCCGCTGACGCTGCAGCTCGAGTACGACGGCAACGACTACCGCTCGGAGCCCCTCGACAACCCTCAGCGTCAGCGCTCGCCGTTCAACCTGGGCGCGCGCTGGCGCCTCAGCGACAGTCTCGCGCTAGCGGCGGGCTGGGAGCGTGGCGACACCGCCATGCTCGGCCTCACCCTGAGTGCCAATCTGGCCGGCGCGAGCCAGGCCAAGACCGGTGACCCGCGCCCGGTCGCGGTGGCCGAGCCGCCGCCGCGCAGCACTGACGACTGGCAGGCGGTCAGCCGCGACCTCCAAGCCAATGCCGGGATGCGCGTGCATCGCATCACCCGGCGCGATGACGAGCTGGTGGTCGAGGCGGAAGCCACCCGCTACCGTTCGTTGCTGGTCAGCGAAGGGCGCGCCAACCGCATCCTCAACAACCACACCGCCGACGACATCGACACCTACCGCTACCGCTGGCAAAGCGCTGGCATGGGCCTGCGCGACGACGTTCACGACCGCCACGCCTTTCGTCGCGCCGCCGCCTCGGCCGCCTATGATCAGCAGTATCACTACGGACTCTACGCCTCTGCCCTGACCCAGCCCGACGACAGCGCACCGGATGGGGAGCGGCTCTATACCGACGATCTCGCAGGCTTCGACTGGCAGCTGGCGCCGGGTCTCAACCAGAACATCGGTGGCCCGGACGGCTTCCTCTACCAGCTCTACGCCAAGCTCGATGCCAACTACCGCACCGACGCCAACGGCTGGTTCAGCGGCCAGCTGGCGCTCAACCTGTTCGACAACCTGGACCGCTACGACTATATCGCCGACTCCAAACTGCCGCGGGTGCGCACGCATATCGGCGACTATCTCGACCAGACCAGCCTCGGCATCTACAACCTGCAGTACACGCGTACCGCGCGCCTGGGCGAGAACTGGTACGGCATGGCCTACGCCGGCCTGCTGGAGATGATGTACGCCGGCGGCGGCGGCGAGGTGCTCTATCGCCCCTTCGACAGCCGGGTCGCCTTCGGCGTCGATCTCAACTGGGTCAAACAGCGCGACTTCGACCAGCGCTTCGGCCTGCGTGACTACTCGACCTGGACCGGGCACGCCACCGCCTATATCGAGACCGGGGTCGAGGACGTGCTCGCCCAGGTCAGCGTGGGGCGCTATCTGGCCGGCGATCTGGGAGTCACCTTCGATCTCTCGCGCCAGTTCGATTCCGGGGTCCGCGTGGGCGCCTGGTCGACCTTCACCGACGCCGGCGACGACTACGGCGAGGGCAGCTTCGACAAGGGCTTCTACGTCTCGATTCCGTTCGACGCCTTCTTCGATACCTCGAGCCGCAGCGCCACCACCATCGCCTGGCAGCCGCTGACGCGTGACGGCGGGGCGCGCCTGGCGCGACGCTACACCCTCTACGGGCTGACCCAGGACCGCGAGATGGGGCACTACTGGCAGGACTACGATCGAGTATGGGATGAGCCCTGAAGGATAGCCGTTTGACTAGGGTGCCGAATCCGGCGAGTTCGCGCGCTCCCAGGCGCTACACTGGGGTCACCTGCGGCTCGCCGGACTCGTATCCATGCACCACGCATCTCCACTCGACGTTACCGACGCCAGCACGTCTCTGCCCGACGCCGCCCGGCTAGACGCCTCGCCTCCCCAGACGAGCGAGCTCGAAGCGCCGTTCTCGCTCGCCCCCGAGCAGTGCCGGCGGGCACGCCTGGCCCGGGACGCGCGCTTCGACGGTCGCTTCTTCATCGGTGTCGTCACCACCGGTATCTACTGCCGTCCGATCTGCCCGGTCATGCCCCCGCACGAGGAGAACGTGCGCTACTTCGGCTCGGCTATCGCCGCCGCTGCCGCGGGTTTCCGTCCCTGCCTGCGCTGCCGCCCGGACAGTGCCCCTCGCTCGCCTGCCTGGCGCGGCACCCATACCACCCTGAGCCGGGCGCTGGCGCTGATCGATGCCGGTAGCCTGCAGCGCGGCAGCGTGGCCGCGCTGTGTCAGCGTCTGGGCATCGGTGAGCGCTATCTGCGCCAGCTGTTCCAGCGTCATCTGGGGGTATCGCCCAAGACCTATGCGCTCTATCGCCAGTGCCTGTTCGCCAAGCAACTGCTCCATGACACCGCCCTGCCGATCACCGATATCGCCTACGCCAGCGGCTTTGGCAGCCTGCGCCGCTTCAATGACGCCTTCCAGCGCCAGCTGCACCTCAGCCCCAGCGCGGTGCGCCGCCGGCGCGGCGATCCACAGGCGCCACTGACACTGACGCTCACCTATCGCCCGCCCTACGCCTGGTCACGTCTGCGCCACTTCCACGCCCTGCATCAGCTCACCGGGCTGGAGTGGATCGATGACGAGCGCTTCGGACGCACCTTCCGCCTGGGCGCGGTTACCGGCCATTTCACAGCGCGCCACCTGCCCGAGCGCCACGCCTTCGCCGTCAGCCTGGCGCTGAGCGATCTCGCCGCGCTCGACGAGGTGGTCCGCTGCCTGCGCCGGCTGCTCGATCTGGATGCCGATACCCAGACGATCGAAGGCCATCTCGCCGCGGCGCTGCCGGGGCTCACGCCGAGGCCGGGGCTGCGTCTGCCCGGGGTGTGGGATCTATTCGAGGCGGGCGTGCGTGCGGTGCTCGGCCAGCAGATCTCGATTGCCGCCGCCACCCGTCTACTGCAGCAGCTGATCGACCAGCTGGGCGAGCAGGATGATGCCGGCCGCCGTCGCTTCCCCACGCCGGCGGCGATCGCCGCCAGCGATCTGGCCTTCCTCAAGCTGCCGGGGGCGCGGCGCGAGACGCTGAAGCGCTTCGCCACCGCCTATCGGGATGGTGAGCTCGGCGACGACCCCGCAAGCTGGCAGCGGCTCAAGGGCATCGGCCCCTGGACCGCCAAGGTTGCGGCCTTCCGTGGCCTCAGCGACCCCGACGTCTGGCTCGATGGCGATGTCGGCCTGCGTCGCGCACTAGCGCATCAGCCGCAGCCGCTCGACCCCGCCCGTGCCGCGCCCTGGCGCAGCTACCTCACGCTACAACTGTGGGATACCGTGATATGAACACACCGCTTTCTTTCGTCGCCCCCTGCCCGCTCCCCCATCACGCCGAGGCGTGCCAGCGCTACACCCCACCCGCTGGGGTGCCACTGGGCGAGATCGAGATTCGCGCCAGCGAGGCAGGCCTGACCTGGGTCGGCTTCGTCACCGCCCCCTGCGCCGACGCCAGGCCGAACACTCTGACCGGCCGCTGTGCGCAGCAGCTCGACGCGTACTTCGCCGGCGAACTCACTCATTTCGATCTCCCGCTGGCGCCCGCCGGCACCGAGTTCCAGCGCCGGGTATGGCAGGCGCTGACCACCATCGCCTTCGGCGAGATCCGCTCCTACGCCGCACAAGCCGAAGCCATCGGCCGCCCCAGTGCCACCCGCGCGGTGGGTGCCGCCAATGGCCGCAATCCGCTGTCGATCGTGGTGCCGTGTCATCGGGTGATCGGCGCCAACGGCCGGCTCACCGGATACGCCGGCGGGCTCGAGCGCAAGCGTTGGCTGCTGGGCCATGAGGGCCACGCCATTGCCGACTAAAGACGAGATGTTCGCGGGTGACGCGCGCCCAAAAGCGAGAATTGCAACCGGCAAAAATTTCCGGCAGAAAGCGCTTCACGATATCCCCGGGAAGCGGTGGGAAAAGCCAATTTGTCAACAAGTGTAAACATTCGAGAACACTAGTCGACTAATGATGGCAGCGGGCCTTATCTTCCCCCTCACTACTCACGCAGGGGGCCTACGCCATGTTGGAAAAACTGCACCAAATCCGAGTGAAATATACGCTGGCTTTCTTGATGGTGCCTATCGCACTGATCATCATCGGTGCCGCGGATTATCGACTCATCGAAGCGCTGAAATTCCGCCTCATGGAATTCAGCGATACCTTCAACGAAGCAACGAATACGGTACTCAACGCCGATAGAGATATCTACCAAGCCAGGGCGGCGGAGCTGGCCTATCTCCTGGTGCCCGCCGATTCGCCCGCCGCGGCTGAACTGGAAGCTTCGTATCGCGAGAACGCTCAACAGGTCAAGGACCGGATGCTCGCTTTCCAGAAACTGATGCAAGACTATCCGGATATCGTCCAGGCTACCCAAGACTTCGCGCAACGCTATTCCGCCTGGTCGGCAGCGTCCGCGGAAACGCTGAGACTACACAAGAGCGGCGAGTCGACGGCAGCGATAAATCAGGCAGACAACGCCTCTATCGCTACCCTGAACGATATGCGTGAGCTCCTCGACGTTGCGGAGGTTGCCACACTCAAGAAGGTCCACGCCGTCGAGGAAGAGGTGCTGGGGTGGGCAGACGTCCAGGGCCTGTTCGTTCTGATATTCAGCCTCGTCGTGCTGGTGGGTGCCATCTCGCTGGCTTTCGCGGGGCCGGTACTGATGTCCAGGGCGCTGCGTAAGATCACCGCCCGGGTTCGCGAAATCTCCGAGGGTGATGGCGACCTCACCGCGCGTATCGCCAGTGAAAGAAAGGATGAGATCGGCGATCTCGCCAACCGCGTCGATGACTTCATCGCGCGTATCGATGGCGTCCTCCAGGATGTCAGAAGTAGCACGGAATCGGTCAATGTCGCCGCCAATGAAATCGCCAATGGCAGCACCAATCTGGCCGCCAAGACCGAACAGGCCGCATCGAATCTGCAGCAGACGTCAGCTTCCATGGAACAGATATCGGCCACGGTCAAAAATACGGCGGACTCGTCACAGCAGGCCATCATCCTGACACAAGAGACCCTGGAGGATGCCGAAGCCGGTCAGCAAACCATGCAGTCGGTCATCGCTACCATGAACGATATTCGCCAGTCTTCGACCCAGATCAGCGATATCATCAGTATGATCGACAGCATCGCCTTCCAGACCAATATTCTGGCGCTGAATGCCTCGGTGGAGGCGGCCCGCGCCGGAGAACACGGCCGCGGTTTCGCGGTGGTCGCGCAGGAAGTCAGGACCCTGGCCAGCCGCTCCAGCGCCGCCTCGACTCAGATTCGCGAGCTGATCGACACCTCGGTCTCGCATACCCAGAGCGGTGCGAAACTGGTGGACGAGGCGGGTGACGCGATGCAGAAAATCATGACGAGCGCCAGACGCGTCAACGACGTCATCGCCGAGATCAGCGCCGGCACCAAGGAGCAGAGCGTGGGTATCAGTCAGGTCAATACGGCGGTTTCCGATCTCGACAGCATGACCCAGCACAATGCGTCGATGGTGGAGCAGTCGCGGGCGGCCGCCTCGGAGATGCGCGACCAGGTTGCGCTGCTGAACGATCTGCTCGCGAGCTTCAAGCTGAGCGACACGGCAGACGCCCCCACCCTGCCCGCGCCTCGGCGAGCCCCCGCGGCGCCAGTCGCACCTCAGCATCCCACGCGCCCATCGGCGAAAAGCCCCGTGAGCACTGAAGAAGAGTGGGCCTCCTTCTGATATCGCCACCGGCAGACATCGCCTCGATAGCGATGTTTGCCACCGCTTTTTCCGGGAGGCAGCATGCGCAAACTCGCCTTGGTCGTCGATGACGACGCCGACATTCGCTCTCTGTGTGAGCAATTGCTGGTCCAGCGCGGCTACTGCGTGGATACCGCCACGGGCCTGGAGGAGCTGGCGAGATCCCCCCACAGACTGCAGGTAGACCTGATACTGCTGGATTTCTCCCTGGGTGAGTTTACCGGGCTCGATATTCTGGAGTACCTCTTCGACCTGAAGATCGGCGCCAGCATTCTCGTCATCAGTGGCTGTCACCAGGACATTGCCACTCGCATCATCCGCTACGGGAAACAGCGCGGTCTCGACATGCTCGGCTTTCTGCACAAGTCGAAGCTGATCGCGGAGCTAGAAGGTTGGTTGATACCGGCCACCAGCAGACCCAGTGCGCCCACCGCGGAGGATCTGTCGCGGGCGCTGGCCGAGGAGGAGCTGTTTCTGGTCTACCAGCCGAAGTTCGATCTGCGTCTCAACCGCGTGGTCGGCGTCGAAGCGCTGCTGCGCTGGCAGGAGCCGAGTCGTGGCGTCATCTCTCCGGATGTCATCATTCCCCTGGCAGAACGCCATGAGATGATGGTCGAGCTGACCTGGCGGGTGCTCGGTCTCGCCTGCCGTCAGCTACAACGCTGGCGCCGGCTGGGCTGGCATCTCAGCCTAGCGGTCAATGTGCCCGCGGCATGGATCCGGTCCGCCGACCTGTTCGAGACATTCGATCGCTTGGTGGCACGTTACGGCGTCACTACCGGAAACCTCATTCTCGAAGTCACCGAATCCACCACGCTGGGCTGTCTGGGCTATGCCAAGCATGTTCTCAGCGGACTGCGTCAGCGCGGCTGTCGCTTGTCACTCGATGACTTCGGCACCGGCTACTCGTCGCTGATGCAACTCCATCGGCTCACGTTCGATGAGTTGAAGGTCGACCGTAGCTTCATCTCGCGTCTCGAACAGGATGAACGCGCCGAGGCGATCGCGCTCTCCATCCTCGATCTAGGGCATCGGCTCGGTATGACCGTGGTCGCTGAAGGCATAGAAAACCCCGGGCAACACGCACTGCTCAAGTCCGCCGGCTATGATCTGGGACAAGGGTTCTGGCTGGCGCGCCCGCTCGCCGAGGAAGACTTCATCCACTGGTGCCATCATCTGATCACCCCGTTTACGCCCGCGCGGCCGAGGCCGTGAGCTCGGGAAGCGAGATGTCCAGGCGGGCGAGCACGGCCGCCCGCGCTGGCGCCCCGCTGTCGATCAGAGCCATGACAGCACCAGGCAGTCCCTCGCTGGCACGCTGCTTGGCCAAGCCCTCACAGCCCGCCGCCAGGGCGGCAAGCCGTTGGCATCCCAGCGCTGCCGCCGCTCCCTTCAAGGCGTGCGCCTCGCGCTGCAGGGCCGAGATATCCTGAGTCTCGAGCGCCTGGCGCAGGGCATCGAACCGGGCCGACAGGCGCTGGAAGAACTGCCGATAGAGCGAGGCGACCGCCGTCTGCGGTAGCGATGCGCAAAGCTCCTGCAATGTCGATTCACAGATATCCCCAGCGTGTACATCGACCGCCGGGGGCAATGCCGGCGCATCGACCCCGGGGGAGGCCATCGGCCTCTCGCCAGGCCCGCCGGCATCGTGGTTCGGTAGATATTTGGCGAGCTCCCGCTGCAGACTCACCCGGGTAAAGGGTTTGGTGATCACCCCCTGCATACCGCTGTCGAAACAGCGCTGATGATCTTCGGGCATGACGTTGGCGGTCAGCGCCACGATCGGTAGACGCCGGCCCTGCTCGCCGGCACGCCAGCGTCGCGTGGTCTCCACGCCGTCCAGTACGGGCATCTGCATATCCATCAGAACGAGATCGAACGAGTCGTGTTGGCTGGCCATCAGTGACAGTGCCGTGCTGCCGTTGTCGGCCAGCGTCACCCGCAGCCCCAGCGACTCCATCAACCCCTTGGCCACCTGCTGATTGATCGGATTGTCTTCGACCAGCAGCACATGGCAGCGCTGCAGCGCCATCGAGGCCCAATCATGCGGTCTTGGCGCTGCTGCCTCGGCATCCTCGGCCGATACCTCGATCAGCGGCAGGCGAAACCAGAAGCGACTGCCCTCATTCTCCCGGCTCTCGAAGCCGATCTCTCCCTGCATCGCCTTGATCAGGCGTTTGCATATCGCCAGTCCCAGCCCGGTACCTTCATGCCGCCGGGTGATCGAGCTATCGACTTGTGAAAATGGCGCGAACAGGCGATCTCGCTTCTCCGCCGGGATACCACAGCCGGTGTCACTCACCTCGAACCGCAGCCAGCCCTCGCCCTCTCGACACACGCTCAGTGTCACCTGGCCAGACGGCGTGAATTTGAATGCGTTGTCGAGCAGGTTCACCACCACTTGCCGCAGACGCGTCACGTCTCCCATGACGCGTCTGGGTAGTCCGGCAGCGAGTGCGGCCGAGAACGCCACGCCGGTATCGGCGTAACGATAGGCATCACGAACCTGGGCGACGAACGCCTCGAGATCGAAGGCGCTAAGGTCCAGAACCAGCGTACCCGCTTCCAGCTTCGAGTAGTCGAGAATATCGTTGATGATGACCTGCAAGCTGCCCGCACTCTGTTTCAAGGCAGCGAGATGGTGCTTTCCCTGACGCGAGCCTATTTCGGCATCCAGCAAATCCGCCATACCGACGATCCCGTTGAGCGGCGTGCGTATTTCATGGCTCATCATGGCCATGAATTCCGATTTGGCGACGCTGGCGGACTCCGCGCGTTGGCGCGCCTCGTTCAACGCCTCCCGTTGGCTCTCGAGTTCACGCAGCTGACGTTTCCACGCTTTCGCCTCGCGACACAGCGCTCGGACCAGGAAGGCCGCAGAGAGCAGCGTCATGACCAGTTGGCCCATCACGAAGACATAGAGCAGCGACAGTCGATGGTGCTCGGAACGGTGCAGCGACTCGGCCCGGGCTTGAGTACGCATTGCCAGGGCCTGCGAAGCCCACAGGATGGGCACGGTCATGCTGCGGAGTTCGGGTATCGCCGCAAGACGACGGGAGAACGGCAGCGATGCGAGCGAGGCCAGCTCCGCCTTCAGCCACCCCACCGCTTGGCCCAGTGCCAGGTCCCCGCGCCCGGCAGCATCGGAAGACGCCGATTCGCTCGCCTCGAGCGACGCCTCAAGCGATAGCTTGGCGACCTGTTGCGCCAGGCTATCGACCTGTCGCTGCAGGGCAACCCAGTCGGGCTCGGAAGACAACGTCTCTATCTGCAGAGCAACCCTGTAGCTATCACGGTTCAACTGATGGGCCGCCCACATCACATCATCCAGCGAATGCTCCCCGCCAGTATGCTGGCGCAACAAGGTGATGCCAGCCGTGGTGACCGTGCTGACGAGAAACAGTAGCGTGACCACGATCACCGCGGAGAATCGACGGGTCAGCGGCAGCACGTCTTTCCAGCGAGACATCACTGAGTTGTGTAACACGAGGGGCCATCTCCGGTACGCGGTCAATCGAGCCCATGCCCATGGCGGCGCATGTCAGACAGAATTCGGGGGAGCCGGCGACCAAGTAGCGATATCGTTCTGGCAAACCCACACTTTTATCGGCATCTTGCCGATAAAGGTTTAAACGTGAGCGTAATGCACTCTCGCACTCTCCAGTTCGACTGGGAACTTGTATGTCGCTAAGGCAGACTGGATCGAGAACGATAACGATCATTCAAGGACAGGTTGTCGCATGAGTTCATCGATACACATCGGCGTGCTGGAAGACGATCCCGATCAGCAGGCATTCATCACTATCTGCCTGGAGGGCGCCGGTCATCACGTGCACACCTATGCCCGTGCCAGCGAGTTCCAGCGCGCGCTGAAGAGCCAGCGGTTCGATCTCATCATTCTCGACTGGTATCTCCCCGATGCCAGCGGTATGGATGTGCTGAGTCATCTGCGTACCCACGATGGCTGGCAGGGGCCGATCCTGTTCATCACCGCCAATGACGAGGAGTCGTCGGTGGTCAAGGCGCTGGAGCTGGGTGCCGACGACTTCCTGGGCAAGCCGCTGCGGCCGTTGGAGCTGGTGGCCAGGGTCAACGCCCTGACGCGTCGGCTGGATCAGAACAGGGAGCGCGAGCGCTACCGCCTGGGACCCTACGCGCTGGATGCGGATCAGCGTCAGGTACTGCTATCCGATAGCCCGGTCTCCCTGACCGAACGGGAATATCGCTTGATCAGCCTGTTTTTCGCCCACAGCGGAGAGCTGCTGTCGAGGGCGCATCTGCTCGAAGTCGTGTGGGGGCAGAACGGCAGTCTCTCCACGCGAACCCTGGACACCCACGTTAGCCGCCTGCGCCGCAAACTGGAGCTGGACGGCCGCCACGGCGTACGTCTGCAGAGTATCTACCAGCACGGCTATCGCCTCGACGGCCAGATGGTGACGCATTGAGCAGCCCGTGCCTGCGACATAGTTACACACCCTGGCGCCGATGATTGGCGCCACCGCCCGGACACGCTAGAGTCGCGGGTCGACGACGCGACGGACTCCGGCCATGACCCGCCTGTGGCACCACTGTTACCGACCGCTGACCTGGCTGGCGCTATTCGCCATGCTGATGGCGTTCGTCGGTCCGCTGGTGAGCCAGTCACAGCGCCTGATGGAGATGCCCGCCCACGGCGGCATGCCGCTGCACGCGCTGCAGGCGCCGACGCATCACGCTGCCGCGCCCTCCGCCGCCATGAGCGGCGGCCACGGGATGCGCGCCGAATCGCGCTTCAGTGCCAGCGACCACTGGCACTTGGCGGCCTGCGGCTACTGCGAGCTGTTCTTGCACGCCCCGGGTATTGCCACGCCCGCGGTGATACCGCCGCCCATCGTGTCGCCCGCCGCCCCCAGCGTCTCAGCGCCCACGCCGCTGGCGGCGCCGCCCGACCCGCACGCCCGTTTTTCTCCCCGCGCGCCACCCGGCGCCTTCGTCTTGAGCTGACTTCCAGCGCCCGCCGTCGCATTGCGTCGGGCTCTGTCGGCACGCCAATGCTGCGCTGCCGACGTCGCCAATTCGGAGATATCCATGTCTACCCCCATGGCAGCGGCCGAGCGCCGCCGCACTCGTCAACTGCTGCTCGCGATGATCACGCGGCTGCACTTCTACGTCGGTCTCTTCGTGGGACCCTTTCTGCTGATCGCAGCCCTTTCGGGCATCGCCTACGCCCTGACCCCGCAGCTCGAACAGTGGGTCTACCACGACGCCTTGACCACCCAGAGCAAGGGTGAGGCGCAGCCGCTAGCGCGCCAGATCACAGCCGCCCAGGCCGCGGCTGGCATCAGCCAAGCCCCTGCCGCGGTGCGCCCGGCGCCCGCCGCGGGCCAGACCACCCGGGTGATGTTCGATGACCCCAGCGTAGGGGAATTCCAGCAACGCGCGCTGTTCATCGACCCGGTGACACTGGCGGTGCGTGGCGACATGCCCGCCTACGGCACCAGCGGCTCGCTACCGCTGCGCACCACTATCAGTCAGTTCCACCGCAGCCTGCTGCTGGGGCAGCCCGGGCGCATCTATAGCGAACTCGCCGCCTCCTGGCTGTGGCTGCTGGCGCTGGGTGGCGTAGTGCTGTGGTGGCAGCGCCGTGGCGCCCGCCGCGCCCCGGCGGCCAGCCCGCAGCGTCGGCGCCAACGCCATGCCACGCTGGGCATCGTCGCCGCGCTGGGGCTGGTGTTCTTCTCCGCCACCGGGCTCACCTGGTCGAAATGGGCCGGCGGCAATATCGCCGAACTGCGCCATGCCTGGGGCTGGGGTACGCCAAGTGTCTCCACGACGCTGAAAGGGCAGGACGCCGCCGCCGCGGACCCCCACGCCGAGCATCACCACGCTGCGGGCGGCATGGGCATGACATCTTCGGGCGTCACCGGCGCCGACTTCGACCGCGCGCTGGCCGCAGCCCGCCATGCCGGCCTGATGGCGGGCAAGATCGAATTGCAGCCGCCGCCGGCAGCGGATCGCGCCTGGAAAGTGCGCGAGATCGGCCGCGAGTGGCCCACCGAGGTAGACCAGGTAGCGCTCGACCCGCACAGCTTCGCGGTACTCGACCGTACCGATTTCTCCACCTTCCCGCTGGCGGCCAAGCTCACCCGCTGGGGCATCGACCTGCATATGGGCGTGCTCTTCGGCCTGCCCAATCAGTTGGTGCTGGTGGCAGTAGCCGGCAGTCTGGCAACGCTGATCTGCTGGGGCTATCGGATGTGGTGGCAGCGGCGTCCGGCCAGCGGCACGCGCGCCGCGCCGCAGACTCTGAGCGCACTGTTCGCACAGCTCGGCTGGGGGCCGCGTCTGGGCGTGTTGCTGGTGGCGCTGGCGCTGGGCCTGGCGCTGCCGGTGATGGGGGCGAGCCTGGTGCTGTTCGTGGTGATCGACTGGCTGCGCTGGCGGCTGTCGAGCCCCGCGAGTGTCGCTAGCACCGCCTGAACTCGATCGCGAGCGCAGCGCCAGACGCTGCGCTCGCCTGGTTCGGCTCTGGTCTGGCCGGAGCCGAGTGCTATGGTAGGTCCTCGCTCCCCAGCCACGGCTTGACCTCGATGACCCGCACCCATCATCCCCGTCCCCAGCTCCAGCTGCGTCTGGTCGCCGAGCGCGACATCGTGCTCGGCCCGGGCAAGATCGCGCTGCTCGAGGCGATCGAGCGCCACGGCTCGATCGCCGCCGCCTGCCGCGAGATGCGTCTGAGCTACAAGAAGGCGTGGCAGCTGCTGGAGACCATGAGCCGTCACTTCGACGCCGCGCTGGTCGACACCAGCTCCGGTGGCAGCCAGCGCGGCGGCGCCACCCTGACCCCCTTGGCCCGCGAGCTCATCTCCCATTATCACGCGCTGCTGCAGCGCCTCGACGCCGCGCCGGAGAGCGCGGCCCTGCGTGGACTGCTGCGCTCGCCGCACGCTCCCTCCCCCGAGTCCTGAGCGGGCAGCGGTTGCCGACCCTACTCGCTGCCGGCGAGTAGAGTCGACGCTCGTGCCCGGCTGGTCTATAGTCATTCCCGTTATTTCCAAACATACATAGCGAGAACGCCATGCCCGCGCTGCGCACCGCCGCCACCCTCGGCGCCCTGCTGTTGACACTGCTTCCGCTCAACGCCAGCGCCGCCGAGCGCATCCAGGTGTTCGCCGCGGCCTCGCTCACCGATGCCATGAACAGCGCCATCGCCCGCTACGAGCAGTCGCACGATGTCGAGGTAGTGCCGGTCTATGCCTCCTCCTCGACCCTGGCGCGCCAGATCGCCAACGGCGCCCCGGCGGATCTCTACCTCTCGGCCAACGAGCAGTGGATGGATTGGCTCGCCGATCAGGGCGCCACGGTCGACCAGCGTATCGATCTGCTCGCCAACCGACTGGTGCTGATCGCCCCGCGCGACAGCGAGATCGCGCCCTTCACCCCCGGCGATGGCACCGCTATCGCCACCCGCCTGGGCCCCGACGAGCGGCTCTCGGTGGGCAATACCGACCACGTGCCGGCGGGTATCTATGCCAAGCAGGCGCTCGAGTCCCTGGGCGAGTGGCCGGCGCTGCAGGCACGCCTGGCCAGCGGCGACAACGTGCGCGCAGCCATGGCCCTGGTCGAGCGCGGCGAAGCGCCGCTGGGGATCGTCTACCAGACGGATGCCAAGGCCAGCGACGGCGTGCGTCAGATCGGCGTCTTTCCCGACGCCAGCCATACGCCGATCACCTATCCCATGGCGGTGGTCACGCCATCGCCCAGCGCCGCCACCGAGGCGCTGCGCCAGTGGCTGGCCGGTGACGCGGCGCGCCAGATCTTCAGCCAGTACGGCTTCACCCCGCTCACCGGCGACTGAACCGGGTGCTTTCGGACGCCGAATGGCAGGCGCTGGCGCTGAGCCTCAAGATCGCTGGCAGCGCGGTGGGCTGGACCCTGATCCCCGGGATCGCGCTGGCCTGGCTGCTGGCGCGGCACGACTTCCGTGGCAAGTCACTGCTGGATGGTGTCATCCACTTGCCGCTGGTGTTGCCACCGGTGGTGGTGGGCTATCTGCTGCTGCTGACGCTGGGCCGCCAGGGCTGGCTCGGGCACTGGTTGCAGGCGAGTCTCGGCATCACCCTGCCGTTCACCTGGCAGGGTGCCGCCGTGGCCGGCGGGGTCATGGCCTTTCCCCTGCTGGTGCGCGCGGTACGGCTGTCGCTGGAAGCGGTCGACCCCAAGCTCGAGGCCGCCGCGGCGACCCTCGGTGCCGGACGCTGGCGGGTGCTGTTCACCATCACCCTGCCGCTCGCCCTACCCGGCCTGCTCACCGGCAGCGTGCTGGCCTTCGCCCGCGCACTGTCGGAGTTCGGCGCCACCATCACCTTCGCCTCGAACATTCCCGGCGAGACCCGCACCCTGCCGCTGGCGCTCTACACGCTGATCCAGACCCCCGGCAAGGAGGCCGCCGCCGCGCGACTGTGCGCGATCTCCATTGCCATCGCGATGCTCTCGCTGATCGCCTCCGAGTGGCTCGCTCGCCGCGCCCGGCGGCGCCTGCAGGAGCGTGACCGATGACCTCCCGCAATGCGCTCTCGCTCGACCTGCGCAAGCGCCTCGGCGATTTCACCCTGGAGATGAAGCTGGAGGTGGCAGCGAGCGGGGTCACCGCGCTGTTCGGGGAATCCGGCAGCGGCAAGACCAGCCTGCTGCGTCTGATCGCCGGCCTCGACCGCCCGGACGCCGGGCATGTGCGCCTGGATCAGCGGTGGCTGACCCACTGCCAGCGCGGCATCGCGGTGCCGGTGCATCGCCGTCGACTCGGCGTGGTGTTCCAGGAGCCGCGCCTGTTCCCCCACTACCGAGTGCGCGGCAACCTCACTTACGGCATGCCGCGGGCAGGCCGTGGGCGCTTCGACGATCTGGTCGCGCTACTGGGTATCGAGCCGCTGCTCGAGCGCCTACCGGGCACGCTCTCCGGCGGCGAAGCCCGACGCGTCGCCATCGGCCGTGCGCTGCTGACCCAGCCGCGCCTGCTGCTGCTGGACGAGCCGCTCACCGGCCTCGATGGCGAGCGCAAGCAGGAGCTGCTGCGCTATCTGATGCGCTTGACCCGAGAGATCGACATTCCCGTGCTCTATGTCAGCCACGACACCCAGGAGATCACCGCCATCGCCGACCATCTGGCGCTGATCGACAGCGGGCGCCTGGTGGCGCACGGCTCGCTCGATGCGCTGCTGCAGCGGCTCGACCTCGGTGGTCGCCTGGGCGGCTTCGACGCCGCCTCACGCCTGTGCGGCAACATCACTGCCCAGGATGCACACTACGCGCTGACCCGGATCACCCTGGCCGATGGCCAGACACTGCGCGTGCCGCGTATCGACCAGCCGCTCGGCGGTGAGGTACGTCTGCGCATCGGCGTGCGCGACGTCGCCATCGCCCTGGCGATGCCAGCAGATACCAGCTATCGCAACGGCCTCGCCGC
Organism: Salinicola sp. DM10; assembly: GCF_017306975.2. NCBI lineage: Bacteria > Pseudomonadati > Pseudomonadota > Gammaproteobacteria > Oceanospirillales > Halomonadaceae > Salinicola > Salinicola sp. DM10. The sequence continues at coordinate 192,659 of NZ_JAFLEN020000001.1, read as the reverse complement.
ACGTATCGTCGACACCGCCCCTTCGACCCACGATCCCAGCGCCCAGGAGCTACGCCTGACGGTCGGCGAGCAGTCGCTGCGCGCGCGCCTGACCCGGCAGGCTTGCGACGAGATGCAGCTGACACCGGGGCGGGAGGTGATCGCGCTGATTCGCAGTGTCGCCTTCGAAGCGCCGGTATGAATCGCCCCAATGGCCGATCGTCACCGGGACCGCACGCGCAGACCGTTTGAATAGAACCAAACGAGGGGAGCCGCACGAAGTGAGCGGCGCAAGGACCATACGGCGCCCCTCACGAGAACTGTTGGCAGAATTTTCTTTAACCGAAACAACGGCTTCCCGGCGCCCGGAGAAAGCGTTTACCGAGCACTGTTTCTTTTTGTAATTATTGGATTTTAAACGAAAAAGTCATTAGCGAACGGACTCATCGCTCGGCTAGAATGGCCGTGGCAGGATGCCACCCAAGGAACCCGCTCAGGGACGCAGCGTTTTGGCAGGGATCGCGCCAGGGAGAGCCCAGGGATCGATCCAGAGCAAAAGGAGCTTGCCGGCGCTCAAGGTCGAGACTCGACAGGAGGTCGAGTGCGAAGGGACTCGCTTCCGTCGTATCGTTTTTCGATGCCTCATCGTCTTGTTCCCGTCGTTTCCCCTTCGCGGCCTTGCTTGACTTCCCCAATGTCGTTGTTGCACCCCTTTTTACACCTCTGGTTTTTATCCCTCTGGTCTTTCACCCACGCGTCAGCCCACACCCCTTTAGAATGACCTGACATAGACAGTCGGTGGCGGCGGCGAAATCGGCGTCCGCCAGACCGGCCTGCCCGGTGATACCAAGCACCTGCGCCTCGAAATCAGCATAGTGCTGGGTCGCCGACCAGATCAGGAAGATCAGCCAGACCGGGTCCACCGGATCCATGCGCCCCTGCTCGGCCCAGCGCCGGAAGATCGCTGCACGCGACTCGACCCACTCGCGCATGCTGCCGGCAAGGGTCTCCTGCAGAAATGGCGCTCCCTGCAGTATTTCATTGGCAAACAGCCGCGAGCTGAGCGGGTGCGTCTGGCTCAGCGCCATCTTGCTGCGGATGAACGTCTCGATCACCGTGGCCGGATCATCGTCTTCGCTGATATCGCTGAGGGCGGTGTTCCAGCGCGCCATGGTGCGTTCCAGCAGTGCCACGTAGAGCCTGCGTTTACTGCCCACGTAATAGAGCACATTGGACTTGGGCAGCTCGGCGGCGGCGGCGATCGCCTGGATGCTGGCCCCACGATAGCCGTGGCGCGCGAAGACCAGCTCCGCGGCGTCGAAGATCCGCCGTTCGTTGCGCTCGCGAACCGTCGGTTCCGCTGCAATCGAATCACTCACGCGCTCTCCTTGAATCGTCGAAGGTCCACGCGCAATCTTACCCGAACCCTCTTGCCTAGGGGCGTACGATCGGAGAACCTGTAGCGACTTGACCGATCGGTCAGTTTTTACCGACTCTCGTCACGCACCGCTCGGTCTTCCCGCCGGCTTGGCCGCCTGACGTCCAATACAACGACAACGACAACACCACCAGGGGTGAGCGATGATCGAATTCTTCCTCAACGGCCGACGCCAGTGCGTGGAGGCAGCCCCCGCTACCAGCGTGCTGGCGTTGCTGCGCGAGACGCTGGGCCACTGCGGCACCAAGGAGGGCTGCGCCTCCGGCGACTGCGGCGCCTGTACCGTGGCGATCTCCGACCCCGACTCGCCGGCGGCGTGGCGTACCGCCAACGCCTGCATTACCCCGGCGCATCAGCTTCAGGGCTGCCATCTGGTCACGGTGGAGGGGTTGGCGCGGGGAGAGGCGTTGCATCCGGCCCAGGCCGCCATGGTCGAGTGCCATGCCAGTCAGTGCGGTTTCTGTACCCCCGGCATCGTAATGTCGCTGTTCGCCCTGCACGAGTCGCGCCGCCAGACGCCTGCCGCCCCGCTCGCGCCCCAGGCGCTGGAAGCCGCGCTGGGCGGCAATCTTTGCCGCTGCACCGGCTACCGCCCGATCCGCGATGCCGCCCATGCCATGGCCACGCAGCCGGACAGCCGGCCGAGCTGGACTGACGACCCGGAGCTCGAGACGGCGTGGCGCGCGCTCGGTCGCGCCAGCCGCGCCACGCACTACCACACGCCGCAGAATCTCGCCGAGCTTAAGCAACTGCGCCGCGAACATCCGCAGGCGCCGCTGGTGGCCGGCGCCACCGATCTGTGGCTCGGCGTCACCCAACGGCTCGAACAGTGGCCCGAGGTGATCGATCTCAGTCAGGTCGCCGAGCTGCGCCGCATCGAGGCAGAGGACAAGGGGTGGTGGATCGGTGCAGCGGTCACCTACCGCGAGTGGGAGCCACTGCTGCAGACCCACTACCCAGCCTTCGCCCATCTGCTCGAACGCCTCGGCTCGGCGCAGATTCGCCATCGCGCCACGGTCGGCGGCAATATCGCCAACGCCTCGCCCATCGGCGACACCCCGCCGGTACTGCTGGCACTCGAGGCGCGGCTGAGACTGGCAGGCCCCGAGGGCGAACGCGAACTGCCGCTCTCGGCGTTCTTCCTCGACTACCGCAAGACCGCCCTGCGCCCGGGCGAGTGCATCGTGGCCATCTGGCTGCCGCGACCCGAGGACGACGCACAGCTGCGGGTATGGAAACTTTCCAAGCGCCGTGAGGACGACATCTCGACCCTGCTCGGCGCCTTCCATTGGCGTCACACCGGAGCGCGGCTGCACGACGTGCGCGTGGCCTTCGGCGGCATGGCGGCGACCCCGCTGCGGGTGCCCACGGTGGAGGCTGCACTCGAAGGCCAGCCGGCCACGGCGGCGACCTTCGCCGACGCCAAGCGGGCCCTGCGTGCGGCGCTGACGCCGCTGGACGACGTGCGCGGCTCCGCCGACTATCGCCTGACCGCCGCCACCAACCTGCTCGAGCGCTGGGCGCTGATCCTCGACCCGAGCCGCGACGATACTCAGGAGGTGGCGCTCGATGCGTACGCTCACTAAACGTCTGCAGGCCAGTCACTCCAGCGCCGAGACGCGCCCGCAGGCGCCCGCCGCCGAAGCCCCGGTGCAGGGCGACGAGCCGCTGGCGCGGGAAGCCATCGCACCCACCCACGACGCGTCACGCCAGCCGCAGGCCGCACGCCACGAAAGTGCGGTCAAGCATGTCACCGGACGCGCCCACTATATCGATGACCTCCCCGCGCCGGCGGGAGCGCTGCATGCCATGGTCGGCTTGAGCGAAGTCGCCCACGGCCGCCTGCTCCGGCTCGATCTCGACGCCGTGGCCAAAAGCCCCGGGGTGGTCGACGTCATCAGCGCCGGCGACATTCCCGGACACCGTGATATCGGCCCGGTCTTTCCCGGCGACCCGCTGTTCGCCGAGACCAGTGTGAGCTATGTCGGCCAGCCGCTGTTCGCGGTGGCAGCCACCAGCTATGCCGCGGCACGCCGTGCGGTGCGCGCCGCCGTGGTCGAGATCGAAGCGCTGACGCCACGCTTCGATGCGGTCGCCGCCGCCGCGGCCGGTGAGTTCGTGCGCCCCTCCCACCGCCAGGTCGGCGGCGACTGGGACCAGGCACTGGCGCAGGCGCCCCACGTGCTGGAAGCGCGTCAGTTCGTCGGTGGTCAGGAGCACTTCTATCTCGAGGGGCAGGCGTGCCTGGTCATCCCCAGCGAAGACGAGGGCGTGACCGTCCACACCTCTAACCAGCACCCCAGCGAAACCCAGAAGCTGGTCGCCGAGGTGCTCGATATCCCGTTCCATGCAGTGACGGTGGAGAACCGGCGCATGGGCGGCGGCTTCGGCGGCAAGGAGACCCAGGCCGCACCCTGGGCCTGCATGGCGGCGCTGCTCGCCCGGCGCAGCGGGCGCGCGGTGCGCCTGCGCCTGCCCCGGGTGGAGGACACCCGTGCCACCGGCAAGCGCCATCCGTTCCACAACCGCTACCGCCTGGGTATCGACGACGACGGCGTGATCCTCGGCGGCGACATCGAGCTGATCGGCGACTGCGGCCACTCACCGGATCTCTCCGAGGCGGTGGTCGACCGCGCCATGTTCCACGCCGACAACGCCTACTCGCTGGGTGCGGCACGCGTCACCGGGCATCGCGCGCGCACCCACACTGCCTCCAACACGGCTTTTCGCGGCTTCGGTGGCCCCCAGGGGATGATGATCATCGAGCGGGCCATGGACGATATCGCTCGCCATCGCGGCGAGGACCCGCTGACCATCCGCCAGCGCAATCTCTACCGCCCAGGCCGCGAGACCACCCACTATGGCCAGCGCGTCGACCAGCACCCGCTGCTGCACCACATCGTCGAACGCCTGACCCAGAGCAGCGACTACTGGCAGCGCCGCGAGGCGATCACCGCGTTCAACCGCCAGAGCTCGGTGGTCAAGCGTGGCCTGGCGCTGACCCCGGTCAAATTCGGTATCTCCTTCACCGCCAAGCACCTCAACCAGGCCGGCGCCCTGCTCCACGTCTATACCGACGGCAGCGTGATGATCAATCACGGCGGCACCGAGATGGGTCAGGGCCTGCATACCAAGATCTGCCAGGTGGTGGCACGGGAGCTGGGGCTCGATCTGGCGGCGGTGCGGATCAGCGCCACCCGCACCGACAAGGTGCCCAACACCTCGCCCACCGCAGCCTCCAGCGGCGCCGATCTCAACGGCATGGCGGCGCGCGATGCAGCGATTCAGATACGCCGGCGGCTGCTCGACTTCGCCGCCGAGCACTTCCAGTGGGACCGCGAGGGGCTGGCACTGCAGGCGGGCGCGCTGGTCGCCGGTGACGGCGATGCCGGCCATCGGGTCGCCTGGGGCGAGCTGATCCAGGCCGCCTATCTGGCCCGGGTCTCGCTCTCGGCCACCGGCTTCTACGCCACGCCGCTGATCCACTACGACCGCGACAGCGGCCAGGGGCGCCCGTTCTACTACTTCGCCTACGGCGCCGCGGTGAGCGAGGTGCGCGTGGACACCCTGAGCGGCGAGTACCGGGTCGAGCGCGTCGACGTGCTCCACGACGTCGGCGACTCGCTCAATCCGGCTATCGACCGCGGCCAGGTGGAGGGCGGGTTCATCCAGGGGATGGGCTGGCTGACCAGCGAGGAGCTGAAGTGGAACGCCGAGGGCCGCCTGCTCAGCGACGGTCCGGCGACCTACAAGATTCCCACCTTCGGCGACCTGCCACCGGTGTTCAACGTCGAGCTGCTGGAGGGCCACCCCAACTCCCAGGCCAGCCTCTATCGTTCCAAGGCAGTGGGCGAGCCGCCGTTCATGCTGGCGATCTCGGTGTGGTCGGCGCTGCGCGACGCCTTGGCCAGCCTGGTCGACTACCGCGAGAGCCCCGACCTGGATACGCCGGCCACCCCCGAGCGCGTGCTGCTGGCGGCCGAGGCCCTGCGCCGGCGAGACGAGCCATGATACCCACCCCCGACAAGGCCAAGAACGGGTGGGCACCGGAGCCCTGGCATGCGGCACTGCATCGCCTGCAGCAGGCGGGCGAGGCCCACGTGCTGGCGAGCATCGTCGCCGCCAGCGGCTCGACCCCGCGGGAGCCCGGAGCCAAACTGGTCATCACGCCGGGGCAGGTGATCGATACCCTGGGCGGCGGCCACTTCGAGCAGCAGGTGATCGCACTGGCGCGGGAAGCACTAGCGACACCGTCCGCCACGCCGCAGACGCATCTGGAGACCTTCGTGCTCGGCGCCCGCTCGGGCCAGTGCTGCGGCGGCTGCGTGCAGGTGCTGATCGAGCACTTCCCCGGCGCCGAGCAGCATCTGAGCCTGTTCGGCGCCGGCCACGTGGGCCAGGCGCTGGTCGCTCTACTGGCACCGCTGCCGTGGCGGATCGACTGGTTCGACAGCCGTGCCACGGCGTTCGAGGGTGCCGCCGGCGGCCCCCGCGTGCACTGTCACACGGTCGATGCCGACGCTTCGGACGCCGCGCTGGCGGAGCTGGTCGGAGACGGCCACGTGCTGATCATGACCCACGACCACGCCCTCGACCGCCGGCTGGTGGCTGCCCTGGCGCCGCGTGCCGATCTCGCCTCGCTGGGGCTGATCGGCTCGGCCAGCAAGTGGTCGAGCTTTCGCGCGGCGCTGGGGCGGGCCGGGCTCGGCGAGGCCGATCTGGCGCGGGTGCGCTGCCCCATCGGCCTCGCCGCCAGCGCCGCCAAGCGCCCCCAGGAGATCGCCATCAGCGTCGCCGCCGAGCTGCTGGCGCTCTCCACGCCGCCCGCCGAGGCGGACGACGATCACCATCGCGGCATTCCTGCGGCCACGCTGCGGGATGCCTTCCCCTCTGCCCGCTGACGATGACCTTGCCATCATGACCCAATCGCACCGACTGCTCCGCGGCGCCCTGTTCACCTGCCTCGACGATCCCGGCGAGGACAACACCCCGCTGCCCGACACCACGCGCTATCTCGAGGATGGCGCGATCTGGATCGTCGACGGGCATATCCACGCCGTCGACGACTACGCCGCCCTGGCCGCCCGGCTGCCGCCGGAGATCGAGGTGGTCGACTACCGCGGCAAGCTGATGATGCCAGGCTTCATCGATAGCCATGTCCACTATGTGCAGCTCGATATCATGGCCTCCTACGGCCACCAACTGCTCGACTGGCTCAACGACTACACCTTCCCCGCCGAGTGCCGCTTCGCCGACGCCGAGCACGCCCGGCAATCCGCGGAGCGCTTCCTCGACGAGCTGCTGCGCGCCGGCACCACCACCGCTCAGGTGTTCTGCTCGTCGCATCCGGTCTCGGTCGATAGCTTCTTCGGCGCCGCCCAGCGGCGTCGGCTGCGCATGCTCGCCGGCAAGGTCCTGATGGACCGCAACGCCCCCGCAGCGCTCACCGACGATACCCTCGGCGGCGTGCGCGACAGCGAACGGCTGATCGCCGACTGGCACGGCCGCGACCGTCTCGCCTACACCCTGACGCCGCGCTTCGCCCCGACCTCCACCCGCGAGCAGCTCGACGCCGTGGGCGGGGTACTGCGCAGCGCGCCGGATCTCTACCTGCAGACCCATCTGTCGGAGAACCGCGGCGAGATCGCCTGGGTCGCCGAACTCTTCCCGGAGCGGCGCGATTATCTCGAGGTCTACGAACACTACGGCCTGGTGGGCCCGCGCAGTACCTTCGCCCACGGTATCCATCTGGATGACGGGCAGCGCCGCCGTCTGGCCGACCCGGGTGCCAACATCGCCTTCTGCCCGACCTCGAATCTGTTCCTCGGCAGCGGGCTGATGGACCGCCTGGCCTGCCGCGACGCCGGGCTGGCCACCTCGCTGGCCAGCGACGTCGGCGCCGGCACCTCGCTGTCGGGTTTCGGCACGCTGCAGGGGGCGTATCAGGTGGGAGCACTGCTGGGCCAGCCGCTGACCGGCTGGCAGGGGTTCTATCGGCTGACGCTGGGCAACGCCCGCGCGCTGCATCTGGCGGACAAGATCGGCAGCCTGCAGCCCGGCTACGAGGCCGATATCGTGGTACTCGACCCGGACGCCACGCCGCTGCTGTCGCGCCGCCTGAGCGGTGCCACGACGCTGGCCGAGCGCCTGTTCGCGCTGATGATGCTGGGTGACGACCGCACCGTGGCTGCTACCTGGGCCAACGGGCAGCCGGTGCACGTGCGCGATGCCGCAGCCGTGGGCAGCGACTGAATCGCGCCGCCGACGCCCGGGCCAGCGCGACTCGCTATTCGCTCCCCGTGGGCAGCGGATAGCGCCGCTCGGCGGTACCGGCCTTGACCACCTGGCCGGGCACCGCATGGCCGACCAGCGCCGGCAGCGCCTCGGCCACGGCGAGCAGGCGCGCCAGATCGACGCCGGTCTCCACGCCCATCTGGGCGAACATGTGGGCCAGATCCTCGGTGCACACATTACCGCTGGCCCCCGGCGCGAAGGGGCAACCGCCCAGGCCACCCAGGGCAGCGTCGAAGCGCGTCACCCCCTGCTGCCAGGCGCTGAAGGCGTTGACCAGCCCCATCCCGCGGGTGTCGTGGACGTGCAGGGTCAGCGCCAGCCACGGCCAGCGCGCCAGCACCGCGCCGCACAGGGTCGCGACCTGCTGCGGATTGGCCATGCCGGTGGTATCGCACAGGCTGATGCCCTGTATGCCCAGCGCCAGCAGGCGTTCGATGATCTCCATCACCCGTCGCTGCGCCACCCTGCCCTCGAACGGACAGCCGAAGGCGGTGGAGATCGAGGCGTTGACCCGGACCCCGCTGTCGCGGGTGAGCTCGACAATGCCGGCGAAGCGTGAAAGCGACTGCTCGGCGCTCATACGTAGATTGGCACGGCCGTGGCTATCGCTGGCCGAGAGCACCAGATTGATCTCGTCGACACCCACCGCCAGGGCACGCTCGGCGCCCTTCTCGTTGGGCACCAGGACGGCGTAATCGACCCCGGCGACGCGCTCGATCCCCTGCATCACCGCCTCGGCATCGCGCAGCGTGGGAATCGCTTTAGGTGAGGTGAAGGAGGTCGCCTCGATCTTGGCCACTCCGGTGCGCGACAGCGCATCGATCCAGCGGATCTTCTCCGCCGTGGGCACGAATCGAGACTCGATTTGCAGGCCATCGCGGGGTGCTACCTCGTTGAGCGTCACCCGCTCGCTGCCCCGCGGCATGCCGCTGGCCGGCGTCAGCGTATGGCGAGCCATCAGATCACCCCCCGCTCGCGCATTCTGGCCTGGGTTTCGCGGTCGATGCCGAGCTCGTCGAGCACATCCTGGGTGTGCTGTCCCAGCGCCGGGCCGCCGCCGTGGATACGCCCCGGCGTGCGGCTCAGCTTGGGCAGCACCCCGGGCACCTTGAGTTCGGCGCCGTCATCCAGGCGCACGCGCTCGATCATCTCGCGGGCCAGATAGTGCGGGTCGGCGACGATATCTTCGGCGGTGTAGGGGTAACCTACCGGCACCTGGGCGTTCTCGAGGGTGTCCAGGACCTGATCCCGCGGGTGCTGACGGGTCCACGCCTCGATCGCACCGTCGATCAGTTCGGCGTGCTGGCTGCGACCGTCGTTGTGGGCGAAGCGCGGGTCAGCGGCCAGATCGTCACGCCCGATCGCCTGCATCAAGCGTTTGAAGATGCTGTCGCCGTTGCCGGCGATCAGCACGTATTCGCCGCCGGCGCAGCGATAGGCGTTGGAGGGGGTGATACCGGGCAGCGCGCTGCCGGCAGGTTCGCGCACCACGCCGGCGGCGTCGTACTCGGGCAGCAGACTCTCCATCATGGCGAAGACCGACTCGTAGAGGGCGACGTCGATATACTGGCCGCGACCGCTGCGCTGGCGCTCCTGCAGCGCGAGCAGCGCGCCGATCACGCCGTAGAGCGCCGACAGCGAGTCGCCGATGCTGATACCGACCCGCACCGAGGGCTGGTCCGGGTGGCCGGAAAGATAGCGCAGGCCGCCCATGGCCTCACCGATCACGCCAAAGCCCGGGCGATCGCGGTAGGGACCGGTCTGGCCATAGCCGGAGATGCGCACCATGATCAGCCGCGGATTGAGCTCGCTCAGCGCCTCCCAGCCCAGATCCCACTGCTCCAGCGTGCCGGGGCGGAAGTTCTCGATCACGATGTCCGCCTCCGCCACCAGTCGGCGCACCACCGCCTGCCCCTCGGCCGTGCGCAGGTCCAGCGCCAGCGAGCGCTTGTTGCGGGTCTGCACGTGCCACCACAGCGAAGTGCCGTCCTTCAGCACGCGCCATTTGCGCAGCGGGTCCCCCGTGCCGGGCGGCTCGATCTTGATCACATCGGCGCCGAATTCGCCCAGCAGCTTGCTGGCGAAGGGGCCCGCGATCAGCTGTCCCAGTTCGATCACCTTGAGCCCGGCCAGAGCCTGGGCACCGTCGCTTGCCGACATCGCCTTCTCCCATGATTGGCAGCGACAGGCGCCGGCACCATAAAGGGTGGCGCGCGCCGGCCGCGGATGCCCGCCAGCATGGCGTAGCCCGGCGACGGCGACAATTGCGCAATCGTCAAGCAAGGCTTCGCCAAAGGCGAAAGCTGAGTTAGGCTCGGGGGCCCATCGCCAGCCTGCGGCCCATCATGAAGCGACTCGATTTCACCACCCTGCGCCTGTTCATCGCCATCGCCGACTCGCACAGCCTGACCCGGGCGGCGGCGCGCGAGCACCTGGCGCTGGCGGCGGTGAGCAAACGCATCAGCGATCTCGAGACGCAGCTCTCGACCGCCCTGCTCTACCGACGCCCCCGCGGCGTCGAGCTGACCCCGGCGGGGCATGCGCTGCTGCACCACGCACGCCACATGCTCGATAGCCTCGACCATCTGACCGCGGATCTGAGCGAGTACAGCGTGGGGGTCCGCGGGCATGTGCGCATGCACGCCAACACCTCAGCGGTGATCGAGTTCCTGCCCGAGGATCTGAGCGACTTCACCTGGCGCTACCCGCAGATCCGCATCGACATGCAGGAGCGCCTGAGCCACGAGATCATCGCCGCGGTGCGCGAAGGGCTCACCGATATCGGCATCTTCTCAGCGCATATTCCCGCCGCCGAGCTGCAGACCCGCGCCTATCGCCGCGACCGCCTGGCACTGGTGACCGCCAGCGACCATCCGCTCGCCGGGCACGCCAGCATCGCCTTCGCCGAGACCCTGGACTACGACTTCATCGGGCTGGAGCAGGACTCCTCGCTGCACAGTCTGCTGCAGCAGGACGCCCAGCGCCTGAAGCGCGCGCTGCGCATGCGCATCCAGGTGCGCAGCTTCGAGGGGATCTGCCGCATGATCGATCGCGGCATGGGGGTGGGCATTCTGCCGGCACGCGCGGTCTCGGCCTACCGCGGTAGCCTGTCGCTGGCGACGGTCCCGCTGAGCGACACCTGGGCCGAGCGCGAACTGGTGATCGGCATGCGCGACTACGACTCGCTGCCGCTGATCGCGCGCGAGATGGTCGACCACCTGACCGCGGCCGCCGAGCGCAGCGGCGCCTCCAGCCACGGCGAGACGCGGGCCGTCGACACCAAACGGCCCGCCGAAGACGTCTAGTCGCGCCGATAGATGTCTAGTCGCGCCGATAGACGTCGTCGAAACGCTCGATGTCGTCCTCGCCCAGATAGCTGCCGCTCTGGATCTCGATCAGTTCGAGCGGGATCTTGCCCGGATTCTCGAGCCGGTGCACCACCCCCAGCGGGATATAGGTGGACTGGTTCTCGGTCAGCAGGAAGGTGTCGTCGCCACAGGTCACCCGTGCGGTACCGCACACCACAACCCAGTGCTCGGCGCGGTGGAAGTGCTGCTGCAGCGAGAGGCGCCCACCCGGCGCCACGCAGATATGCTTGACCTGATAGCGCGCGGCGCGATGCACGCCATCGTAGCTGCCCCAGGGGCGATGAACGCGACGGTGGAGATCCCACTCGCTGCGATTGTCGCGCTTGAGCGCCGCGGCGATCCGCTTGACCTCCTGGGCCTGCTCGCGGTGGGTCACCAGCACCGCATCCGGGGTCTCCACGATCAGCAGATCGTCGACCCCCACTGCCGTGACCAGGCGGCTCTCGGCGCGGATCAGACTACCGTGCACGTCTTCGGTGATGACGTCGCCACTGAGCGCATTGCCCGCGGCATCCTTGTCGGCGATCTCCCATAGCGCTTGCCACGAGCCGACATCGGACCAGCCGGCGTCGAGCGCCACCACGCAGCCCTCGGCGGTATTCTCCATCACCGCGAAATCCACCGATTCGGCTTCGCAGGCGGCGAAGGGCGCCGGTGCCACGCGCAGAAAATCGAGATCCGACTGGCGCGCCTCCCAGGCGGCGGTCACCGCATCGAGCATGTCCGGACGGTGTGCGCCCAGCTCCTCCAGATAGCGGTCGGCGCGCATCAGGAACATGCCGCTGTTCCACAGATAGCGGCCGCTGGCGAGATAGGCTTCGGCGGTCGCGGCGTCGGGCTTCTCGACGAAGCGCTGGATCGGCACCGCGAATGCTTCACTCGGCGACTCGCTGGCCTCGATATAGCCGTAGCCGGTCTCGGCGCGGGTTGGGGTCACTCCGAAGGTCACCAGCCGGCCCTGGCGAGCCGCCGCCTGGGCCGGCCCCAGCGCCGCGCGCAGCGCCTCGGGGTCACGGATGGCGTGATCCGCCGGCAGTACCAGCAGCATGGCGTCGGGATCCCGCACCATCGCCTGCAGCGCGGCCAGGGCAATGGCCGGCGCGGTATTGCGCGGCGCCGGCTCGAGCAGAATCTCCGCGCGCCAGCCCGCCTCGCGCAGCTGCTCGGCGAGCACGAAGCGATGCGCTTCCTGGCAGACCACGATAGGATCAGCAGGTTCGAGGCTGATGAAGCGATCCAGGGTCTCGAGCAGCATGCTGCGCGGCCCTACCACAGGCAGGAACTGCTTGGGAAAGCTTGCCCGCGACATCGGCCACAGCCGGGTACCGGCGCCGCCGGCGAGCACCACGGGAATCAACATGTGCTGACGTCCTTAGTGGGTCGATAGATAATAAATCTATGATATCTCAGGCCGAGCCCGCCTGACGTCGAGACCACCGCGACCTGCCGGTCGCGGTACCTCTCTCTATCACCACGCGATCACCGTGCGCGCGGCGCCTGTTGCGCGAGCGAGTCGCCGCGCCCCACAGCGAAATAGAGCAGCCCGGCGTCGCGCACCGCCAGCGGGTCGAACAGATTGCGGCCATCGACGATTACCGGCGTGGTGAGTTCCCGCTTGAGCTGAGCGAAATCGACCGTCCGGAAAGACTTCCACTCGGTGCAAATGACCAGCGCATCGGCCCCCATCACCGCCTCGTCACGGGCGTCGACCAAAGTCAGGTCGTCGCGCTCGCCATAAAGCCGGGTGCACTCCTCCATCGCCTCGGGGTCGAAGGCACGCACCTTGGCACCGGCGGCCCACAGCGCTTCCATCAGCGCTCGGCTCGGCGCTTCACGCATGTCGTCGGTGTTGGGCTTGAATGCTAGTCCCCAGATCGCCACCACCTTGCCCGCCAGGGCGCCATCGAACGCCTGTTCGAGCTTCGCGAACAGCGTGGCCTTCTGACGCTCGTTGACCGCTTCCACCGCTTCCAGCAGCTGTGCCGGATAACCGATCTGGGCCGCGGTGCGCGACAGCGCCTGGACGTCCTTGGGGAAGCAGGAGCCGCCGTAGCCACAGCCCGGATAGATGAAGTGATAGCCGATACGCGGGTCGCTGCCGATCCCCCGGCGCACGTTCTCGACGTCGGCGCCCAAGCGCTCGGCCAGGTTGGCGATTTCGTTCATGAAGCTGATCTTGGTCGCCAGCATGGCGTTGGCGGCGTACTTGGTCAGCTCGGCGCTGCGCACGTCCATGAACATCAGCTTCTCGGCGCGCCGGTTGTAAGGCGCGTAGCACTCGCGCATGAGCGCCTTGACGCGTTCGGCGTCGGTCCCCACCACGATCCGCGCGCCGTGGGTGAAGTCCTCGATCGCAGCGCCCTCCTTGAGAAACTCGGGGTTGGAGCAGACATCGAACGGCAGCTCGACGCCGCGCCCGGCGAGGGTCTCGGCAATCGCCTCGTGCACGCGATCGGCGGTGCCCACCGGCACGGTGGATTTATCGACCACCACCTTGTAGGCGTCCATATGCTCACCGATCGAGCGCGCCACGGCGAGCACGTACTGCAGGTCGGCGCTGCCGTCCTCATCGGGCGGCGTGCCTACGGCGATGAACTGCAGCGTCCCGAATGCCACCGCCTGGCGGACATCGGTGGTAAAGGTCAGCCGCCCGTGGGCCACGTTCTCGGTGACCAGCGCTTCCAACCCGGGCTCGTAGATCGGAATCTCGCCACGCTTGAGCCGCGCGACCTTGTGTTCGTCGATATCCATGCACATGACGTCGTGACCTGCATCCGCCAGACAGGCCCCCGTGACCAGGCCGACGTAGCCCGTGCCGAAAATCGTGATTCGCATTGCGGTTCCTTCGACTTCGAATGAGAGCGCCCGAGCGCCGCGATACCGCTACCGCGACGACCATCGAGCACAGGATAGCTGGTGCCAATGGTAAAGGGTTTTGGTCTGCGTGGCGCGCTCCGGGCAGATCGAAACCGCGAGACACCGCCCGCTAGGCCTACGCTATCGGCGGTTCGACGAGGCCAATTGGCAGAACGCCGAAAGAGGATCGACCAGCAGGCAGTGGTTCGCTGGCAGGCAGGCGCTGACATGCTTAAAACTATTGGACAATTGCATAAAACGCCACCTAGCGTCGCGGAATACTTTAACTCGCGACAATCGCATAAGGGACTTCGGTAAATGTTGTCGCAATCCCGGTTTTTGCATACCGCGACGCTACGTATCCACATAACATCACGTAACGCCACGCTCTCACATAACGCAACGCTACGTTTCCAGGCGGAAACAGCGCGAGATAAGTCACATCAGGCTAAAAACGGCACGTACGCACTTCAAGAAAGATATTTCAACCGGGTCAGTGTCGTCAGCATATCGAGCACGCATTGCTGGCTCAGTGCATACTCCGACATCAGCGCATGGAGGCGATCTTCGAACCGTGGGCGTTCATCGACGGGGGACGAAGAGGCTTGACGTGAACCACCGTCGAGCTCTCGTAGCGCCTGCGCGAAAGCATCATCCAATTCTCGGAACTTACGGAGTTTATCGCGTTCGTTCATGTGTTGGCGTGGCATAGAGTAACGATCGTTGGCAGCAATGGCCAGACACCGTCAGGTGTAGGCAGTTGAGATGAATGACCCGAACAGGAACACGCCTGTGACGGCCGGACGAACCTCTCTAAACAAACCACTCTAGACAGGAGCGTGCGCAAACGGGAGCGAACGCGGCCCCCACAACAGGCTTTCAGCGGGTCGTCGAAAAGCATAGCGGAATTCTGCCGCGAAATCATCTATCGCGTAGACACCCTAAATGGGGTTCGCTTCAGTGCCCAACTGACGGCAAGGATGCGGTAAGGTCTTGGAAAAGCGAGACGACATGAAAAGGCTTGACAACAAAGAGCGCCCACCCTTATCGGGTAGACGCTCTTTCTCTGGCGACCTGCTCGAGCACGGCCAAGGCTGTGTCAGAAGGCTTTCCAGCTGCC
Organism: Salinicola sp. DM10; assembly: GCF_017306975.2. NCBI lineage: Bacteria > Pseudomonadati > Pseudomonadota > Gammaproteobacteria > Oceanospirillales > Halomonadaceae > Salinicola > Salinicola sp. DM10. Next base: position 177,604 of record NZ_JAFLEN020000001.1, on the reverse strand, counting down.
TGCCACACTCGCCGGGCGTCGAATCGGATCACTCTTCGGTGCGCACGACCCAAGACTCCACGGTGTCGCCGCCGTGCTCTTCTTTCCACGCTTTCAGCGTTTTGTGGTTGCCGCCACGCGTCTCGACCACTTCACCCGTATTGGGGTTCTTGTAGATCTTGAGCTTGCGTTTGCGACGACCGCCAGCGCTTGCGGGTTGAGTACTGGCAGCAGCACTGCTGGGACGCGGGCTGAGCAGTTCGATGACGTCGGAAGCGGACTTACCATACTCCGCCATCAGGGCCTCGAGCTTCTCTTTGAATTCGAGCTCGGCCTTGAGGCGCTGGTCACCTTCCATACGCTTCAGCTCTTCTTCTAACTGCTTAAGGAGCTGTTCCTTTTTGACGTAGTCACTGAGAAGAGACATTCTGAGTTCCGTTGCAGATTGATTGGCCCTCACATTATTGCGCTAAAATCGCAACATGCAACCCTTTTGCAATGATATTTTTTGCTTACCACTGGTTAATAAGCGGCTTTCCGGATACCCACCGTGCAACGTAGATAAAGCAACTCAGGTAGCGCTGTATAATGAACTTTCTCATACCGCTCGACCCCATCGAGTGGACCATTTGGTACATATTTTTTTGCCATGGGCAAAGCCCGCATACCGACTGGTGTAGAGCGTTGCCGCCAGGGCTATGCTAGACGACTACCATGCGCCTTAGCGGCCGACTGCCGCCAATATCAGACATCGGCCCCCAGGAACTACTACCGCTGGAACTTTCAGCTTGGAAAATGACACACCGTGATATCTCCGAGATGCAAGACCTTGCCTGCACGCACCTGGCAACTGGCGGTCTTCGCCGCTCTGTTCACCGTCATCGCCGGCTGTGCCAGTTCCGGCCTGGCGCAGCGCGACGGCTATGTGGCAGATCGCCGCCAGCAGTCGAGCGCGTTCAATGAACGTGTGCGCTACGTGGTATTGCACTACACCGATTCCGAGGCGCCGCGCGCACTGAAAACGCTGATGGGCCCCAGGGTCAGCGCGCACTATGTGGTCGCGCGCATGCCCGAGGAGCGGGGTGGCGAGCCGGTGGTGTGGCAGCTGGTCGACGAGCAAAAGCGCGCCTGGCACGCCGGCGTCAGCGCCTGGGAGGACCGCACTCAGCTCAACGACTCATCGATCGGTATCGAGATCGTCAATCGCGGCCCGAACCACGACGCTGCGGTGCAGCACTGGGAGCCCTACTCCGAGGCGCAGATCGCGGCCGTCATTGCGCTGGTCGGCGACATCGTTCGGCGCTATCGGCTGCCGCCCACGGCGATCGTCGGTCACGCCGATATCGCCCCAGAACGCAAGATAGATCCGGGCCCGGCCTTTCCCTGGCAGCGCCTCTACGCCGCCGGCATCGGCGCCTGGCCGGATGCCGATAGCGTCGCCCGCTATCGGCAACGCTTTGAACACTGTCCACCGACACTCACTCAGTTGCAGCGGGCGCTTGCCGCTTACGGTTATGCGCTACCCGTCAGCGGCGAGCGCGATGCGCGGACCCAAGCGGTGCTGCGCGCCTTCCAGATGCACTTCCGAGCGTCGGATTACCGCGGCGAGCCTGACATCGAGAGTGCAGTGATCGCCTGGGCGCTGCTCGCCAAGTACCGTCCCGAGGCCCTGCAGGATGCACGTCTGACCACGCTCACATGCCCGCCGGATAGTGGATCAGGTCGTGGATTCGCGCCCTAGACGCGTCGAGATTGCGATAGGCGTGGGGCCGGTCTGCGGCGAAGCGCATGGCATCGCCGGCCTCGAGACGATGCCACTGCCCCTCGATCGCGAGCTCCATGGCGCCCTCGATAACGACGACGTGCTCGACGATCCCCGGCGCATGGGCCGGCGACTCACTCAGCGTGCCCTGCGGAAGATCGATGACGAACATCTCGAATCCCAGGCCGGGATCGAAGGCGAACAGCGGCTGCACCGTCATACCGGAGGCATCCTGGTGCCAGGGGATCGATGAGCGGCTGGCCGGGGCCAGACCGGGGGCCAGAAAGTAACTCATCGGGACGCGCAGGCCACTGGCGATCTTCCACAGCGTAGCCACCGTGGGAGTCGACTCCCCGCGTTCGATCTGCCCCAGCATCGCCTTGCTCACACCGGTCTCCCGGGCGACACCGTCCAGACTCAGCCGGCAAGCCTGGCGACGCGCCTTGAGTCGCTGACCCAGCGCCGCAAGATCGGCTTCCATGACAACTCCTCTTAGAGGGTGTTTACAAATTCGACGAGCGAAGGCGAGACAAGGCGAAATCGGCCGAAAAGACGGAGTTTACGTGGTGTAAATGAGTACTTTGAGGTCGATTTCAACGCCGTATCGTCGAGCGCAGGCATTTTGTAAACACCCTCTTAGGTTACATGGCGGTTCGCACAGCTATCTTCGGCAATGCACGTGTCAGAAGCAATGCACGTGCCAGAAGCAATGTACGTTATAGCGCACATTGCTTCCGTAGAGCTCGTGCGCTATAACGCACGAATCCTTTTCGAGATCCTCGCCATGCCCCACTCCAACTTCTGGCGCGACAGCAGCCCCGCCCACGCCACGGCCGGCTTCGTCGCCGTGCTGGTCGGCTATAGCAGCTCTGCGATCATCATCTTCCAGGCGGCCGCCGCTGCGGGAGCCTCACCGAGCCAGATCGGGGCCTGGCTGAGCGCGCTTGGGCTGGCGATGGGCATCACCTCGATCGGGCTCTCGCTGCGCTACCGCCAGCCGATTCTCACCGCCTGGTCGACACCCGGCGCCGCGCTGCTCGCGGTCAGCCTGCCTGGCAGCTCGCTCAACGAAGCGATCGGGGTATTCATGTTCTGCGCCCTACTGGTGCTGATCTGCGGCATCACCGGCTGGTTCGCTCGGCTGATGCAGGTGATCCCGCAGTCGATCGCAGCGGCGATGCTGGCCGGGGTGCTGCTGCGCTTCGGTGTCGATGCCTTCGTCTCATTGGGCCACGAGTTCACTTTGGTGCTGGTGATGCTAGCGACCTATCTGATCGCCAAGCGCTGGCTGCCCCGCTACGCCATCCTGCTGGTGCTGACACTAGGGCTCGCGTGCGCCGCCGCGCTGGGCAAGATCGATACCGCAGCAGCACGCTGGTCGTTCGCGCTGCCGTCAGCCGTCATGCCCCATTTCAGTCTCGCCAGCCTGCTCGGCATCGGCTTGCCCCTGTTCGTGGTCACCATGGCCTCGCAGAACGCGCCCGGCGTCGCCACGCTGCGTGCTGCGGGCTACGACACCCCGATATCGCCGCTGATGATCTGGACCGGTATAGCCACGCTGCTGCTGGCCCCCTTCGGGGCCTTCAGCGTGTGCCTCGCCGCCATCACCGCGGCAATCTGCATGGGCGGTGACGTCCACGCCGATCCGGCACGGCGCTATCCGGCTGCGGTCTGGGCGGGGCTTTTCTATCTGCTCGCGGCGGTATGCGGCGGCTCGATCGGCAGCCTGTTCGACGCCCTCCCGCGGGAGCTGGTCTTGGCCCTGGCCGGCCTGGCACTGCTACCGACCATCGCCAGCAGCCTGCACCGCGCGCTGCGCGAGGAGGCCCAGCGCGAGCCAGCGTTGATCACCTTCCTGGTCACCGGCTCCGGGGTGAGCCTGTTCGGTATCGGCGCGGCATTCTGGGGGCTGGTCGCGGGCATGCTGGCGCTGGGTATCGCCGGTTTTCGTCGCAGATCAAGATTTTAGGCGGGGTCGGTGGTCAACGGCTCCACATCCACCGCCACCTCCAGCACATGCGAGCCGCCGCCGCTCATCACCCCTTTCAGCGGCGGCACGTCGCCGTAGTCGCGGCCCCAGCCGGTGATCAGATGCCGCTCACCGGGCAGCGTACCGTTGGTCGGATCGAACTCCAGCCACCCCCAGCCCGGCAGATAGAGCGCACTCCAGGCATGGGAGGCATCCGCCCCCACCAGCCGTGGTTGACCCGGCGGCGGTCGCGTTTCGAGATAGCCGCTGACGTAGCGCGCAGCGAGCCCAAGTGAGCGCAGACAGCCGACCATCAGGTGGGCGAAGTCCTGACATACACCGCGGCGCGCCTCGAGCACGTCGAGCACCGGTGTCGCCAGCGTGGTGTAGTCGGGATCGTAGATGAAATCTTCGAAGATGCGCCGATTGAGTTCGGCGGCAGCCTCGAGCAGCGGCCGCCCCGGCGTGAAGCTGATGGCGGCAAAGTCGTAAAGCGCCGCGTGGCGGGTGACGAATGGCGAGTCGAGCTGATAGAGCCGGCACGCCACCCGCTCGCGGCTGGCCGCGCGCACTGCCTCCCAGGCGCCGACTGAAGGCGGCTGCGGGCGAGCGTCGACGGTCAAGCAGGTTTCGGCAGTCACGGTCAGGCTCTGATGCACCTCTTGAACGCTGAAGTAGTTGACCTCGTTGCCGAACGCGTCGCGCCGCGTCTGCAGTACGGCCGGCGCCGGCGTCACCGTCAGGCGGGTCGGTTCGGGGAGCTGCCAGGTCAAGCGCCGCGGCGTCAGGCGCGCCTCGTTGTGGCACAGCGAGACTGGCGCGGCGTAATCGTAACGGGTGCTGTGGCTGACGCGATAGCGCATGAAATCCGTTTCCCTCTCTAGCGACACCCGCGACTTCTCTCTAGCGATACCCAAGACTTCTCTCTAGCGACACCCGAGACGCCTGTCTGGATGCCCGAGAATCACGTCCGACACGTCGTAAAGCCAAGCACTCCGCCCTTCACGGTGTGCTCAGGGTGCCTGCATCGGAATCAGCTGGCGTGGCGCCTCGGCATGGCTGAAGTGGCTATACTCGATCGCCTGGGACAGTGCCGCCAGCGGCTCGGCAAGGGCGTCCAGCAGGCTCGCCAGAGCCTGCCTCGCCTGCGGCATCAGCGCGCTCTCGGCCAACGAATCGAGATCCGCCAGATGCAGCGCGGCCCGCGCGCGAATCAACAGCCTCGCCTCGTCGCTGCGATAGGGCGTATCCTGCGGCTGGGGTAGATGCGCGATCTGGCGCTCCAGACGCTTGAACATATAGCCGATCGAGCGCGGATTGCCCTCATCGAACAGCAGCAGATCGAGAATCGCCGCCGGATAGAGCTCACTGCGGTAGCGTCGGCGGTAGGCGCTCGCGTTGTCGGTAGTCGCCAGTACCACTTCCCACAGGCCATCACCAGCGGCCGGCCCACCGTCGTTCTCGGGTGCGACCTGGAGCGCCTCGATCAGCGCCACCCGCAGCAGACGCAGGGTGAGCATGGCACGCTCGATGAAGCGCCCGATATCGAGGAAACGCCAGCCGTAATGGTGCGGCATGGTCTCGTTGCAGAAGCCGAAGAACGCCGCCGACTGGGTGATCAGCGCTTCCACCGCGCGTCGCCCCTCATGGATGCCCGCCTGCGGCAGCCGCACGCCCTCCTGATGCAGCTGGTTGAATACCCGCCAGGCGTCGTCGCCGAGATGGTCGCGCACCGCCCGGCCGTTGGCCACCAGCCGCGCCAGCAAGCTGGGTAGCGCCTCAGAATGCCCCTCCTTGAACAGCGACAGAAGCTGCTCACGATCGTGCTGGAAGCGGTTCTGAGCGGAATCGGCCGGACCCCGCTCGAGCCCCAGCAGACGCAGCAGATCATCCAGCGCCGGGTCGGCGAGGGTTTCCTGATCCTGCTCCATCAGGCGATAGATCGCTTCACGCAGCAGCCTGGCGTGGCCGTCCAGACGCTCACCGTAGCGCCCCAACCAGAACAGGCTCTCGGCCACCCGGCTGGGCAGGTCGGCGCCGTCACGGGTGACCACGAACGGCTGTGACGCGCGTCGCAGCCGGCTGACGTGGGGCTGCGGCGAGGTAGCGCTGACCCACACGTCCTTGACGCACTGACTCGTCGCCATTGCCGCCCCGGGCAGCCCTTGCCACGCTACGCCCCCCGGCATCGCTTCGAAGCCCGCCGGCCGGCGCTGATCGTCGTAGCGCGCCTGCACGAAGCAGCGCAGATTGAAGGTCGCCGGCGTCAGCCCGGCGCCGACGTGGGTCATGAATGGCGCCGTGGCCCCCTCCAGCGGACGCGACGCCACATAGCGCTCGGGATGCGCCACCAGCGCCGCGCGCAGCGCCGCTTGTGCCGCCGGCGCCAGGCTTTTGGGCTCGCTGATCGCGTGGCCGGCGTCGATGCGCTGAAAGCGCAGCCGCTCGAAGTCGGCAAGCGCCCAGGCCAGGCCCGCCGCCTCGCCGCACCAGTGCGACTCGGGCCCCGAGATCGCCAGCGGTTCGCCCAGCAGGCGCTCGCACAAACGCGGCAGATAGGCCGCGATCAGTGGATTCTCCAGCACGCCGACACCCGGCGGGTTGGCCACCCCGACACCCCCACCGCGAATCGCCGCGAGCAGCCCGGGCACGCCGATCAGCGAGTCGGCCTCCAGCTCCAGCGGGTCGCTCCAGGCATCGCCGATCTGCTTGAGCAGCACGTCCACCGGCTCCAGTCCGCCCAGGGTGCGCATCCATACCCGCGCATCGCGCACCACCAGATCACTGCCCTCGACCAGCGCCAGATTGAGATAGTTGGCCAGGTAGGCGTGTTCGAAATGACTGGCGTGCGCCGATCCCGGGGCCAGCAGCGCAATACGCGGTTGGTTGAGTGTCAGCGGCGAGAGTGCGCCCAGGGCGTGGTGCTGACGCTCGAGGAAGCCCGCCAGACGACGCAGCGGCGCGTTGCGATAGACACCGGGAAAGGCACGCGCCATGGCGATCCGGTTCTCCAGCGCGAAGCCCATGCCGGTGGGTGTCTGCAGGTGGTCGGCGAGCACGCACCAGCGGCCGTCGCTATCGCGGCTCAGATCCACCGCGAGCAGGGAAAGCGCCGGCCCACGCTTGCCGTAGAGACGGTCGCAGGCGAGCAGAAAGCCCGGATTGGCGAACAGCGCATCGGCCGGCAGCACACCCTCCTCGAGCATGCGCCGGGGGCCGTAGATATCCGCCAGCAGCGCATCGAGCAGACGCATGCGCTGCTGCAGCGCGCGCTCCAGATGCTGCCACTCGGTCGGCGTGATCACCAACGGCAGCGGGTCGAGCCGCCATTGGCGCAAACTCTCCGGGTCGTCGGCCGAACGGCCGTAGGTGACGCCGTTTTCGTGCAGCAGGCGCTGAATCTCTTCGACCCGCTGGGCCAGGGTGTCGCCGTCGAGGCGCTCGAGTGCCGCCAGCAGCGGCTGCCAGCGTCGCCGCAGCGAACCGCGCGGGGTCACCAGTAGATCAAAGCCCGACTCGGTCTCATAGTCACCGAGCCAGGGTGTGGTGCGGGTGTCGGTCTCAGCCATCGCCGCCTTGCTACCTTTGCACGGGCACATCCGGCCAGCATCGAGTCCGGCCTCCTGCCGGACCACGCGAGCCACCCAGGGGCGGCCCGTCCATTTTCACGCAGGGCGTCGACCCGCTACGCCAGGCCGACGGCGGCGCGCACCTAGCCCGCGCGCCCTGGCGCCAGCTTAATCGCACCACCCGCCGGCGTCACCTCTGATCGCTTTATCGGCCGGCGGTGCTGTCGCTGCAGTCTTGCGCGCCGCAGATCGCTCACCCACCGCCTGGCCCGCGACGGCGAGAAAACTCAGTCACCTTCATCGCACAACGCAGGTGACAGCCTGGCCTGGCGCTCACTATGCTGAAGGAACGGGCCGAGACAACGCACCGAGAGAGCGGCGCCAGAAAGGAAGGTGGCAGCTCTTCGCCCCAGCCCATCCGTCGCAGGAGGCGACCTGGGCCGCCGGCGATCGAATCGCGCCCGGCAGCAAGCCATAACGCTACAACAACACGACGACCGGCCAGACCGATTCGCCGGCAGGAGCTTGAGCGATGGGCAATGTGGATTGGCAGCAGTATCCCGGCAAGCAATTCTACGACGAACTGATCGACGCCAACGGCGCGCCACGCGAAGCCGCGGCGCCGCTATGCGACATGCTGGAGAGTTTCACCCCGCGCGAGCTCAACGAACGCAAGCTGGCCGCCGAAGTGGCGATCCGCACCATGGGGATCACCTTCACCGTCTACTCCGAAGGCAGCACCATCGACCGCGCCTGGCCGTTCGACATCGTGCCGCGCATCATCCCCGCCAGCGAGTGGCGCGGTATCGAGGCTGGCCTGAAGCAGCGCGTCGATGCCCTCAACCTGTTCATCGACGACCTCTACCACGATCAGAAAGTGATCAAGGACGGCATCCTGCCCGGCGAGATTCTGGCCCAGTCGGTCAATTTTCGCCCCCAATGCCGCGGTATCGACCCACCCCACGGGATCTGGGCCCATATCTGCGGCTCCGACCTGGTGCGTGATGGCGACGGTACGGTCTACGTGCTCGAGGACAATCTGCGCGTCCCCTCCGGCGTCTCCTACATGCTCGAGAACCGCAACGTGACCAAGCGCGTGCTGCCGGAGCTATTCCAGACCGGGCGCATCCTGCCGGTGGATGACTATCCGGCGCAGCTCTACGACACCCTGGCCAGCCTCTCGCCGCGCCCCGGCGACGAGCCTCAGATCGTGGTCTTGACTCCCGGCATCTACAACTCCGCCTACTACGAGCACGCCTATCTGGCGCAGCAGATGGGGGTCGAACTGGTTCAGGGCTCCGACCTGATCGTCGACGACGAGGACGTGGTCTATATGCACACCGTCGACGGGCTCAAGCGAGTCGACGTGATCTATCGGCGGATCGACGATCTGTTCCTCGACCCGGAGGCGTTCCGCCCCGACTCGATGCTCGGCACGCCGGGCCTGCTGCGCGCCTGGCGCGCCGGCAAGGTGGCACTGGCCAACGCCCCAGGCGCCGGCGTCGCCGACGACAAGGTGGTCTATGCCTTCGTACCCAAGCTGATTCGCTACTACCTCGACCAGGAGGCGACGCTACCCAACGTGCCCAGCTACCTGTGCATGTTCGACGACGAGCGCCGCTACGTGCTCGAGCATCTCGACGAGCTGGTGGTCAAGCCGGCCAACGAATCCGGCGGCTACGGCATGCTGATCGGCCCACGCGCCACTGCCGAGGAGCGCGCTGCCTTCGCCGAGCGCATCCAGGCCGATCCGCGTAACTACATGGCACAGCCGACCCTGGCACTCTCCACCGCACCGACCCTGTTCGACGGCGCACCCGAGCCGCGCCACGTCGACCTGCGCCCGTTCATCCTCTCGGGGCCGGAGACCCACGTCACCATGGGCGGGCTGACCCGGGTGGCGCTGGTAAAGGATTCACTGGTAGTCAACTCCTCCCAGGGCGGGGGCAGCAAGGACACCTGGATCGTCGATACCGAGGAGGATTGAGCCATGCTGTCACGTGTCGCCGAAAACCTGTACTGGATGGCCCGCTACGTCGAACGCGCGGAGGACACCGCACGCCTGATCAGCGTCAACAGCAACCTGATGCTCGACATGCCGGCACGCGCTGCGCTGAGCTGGTCGACCCTGATCGACATCACCGGCAGCGAAGAGACCTTCGACGCGCTCTACAGCGAGCGTAGCGAGCGCAACGTCATCGACTTCCTGTGCCTGTCCCGCGAGCACACCGGTTCGATCCTCTCCTCCCTGGCCAACGCCCGCGAGAACCTGCGTACCACCCGCGACGTGGTACCGCGGGAGATCTGGGAGGAGATCAATCAGTGCTATCTGGAGATCCAGGAGCAGACCCAGAACGGGCTCAAGCCGCGTCACCGCGATGCCTTCCTCAAGAGCGTGGTACGCGCCTGCCAGACCCTCACCGGGCTGATCGAAGGCACCCTGAGCCACACCGAGGCGCGCACCTTTCTCTCGCTGGGGCGGCATCTGGAGCGCGCCGACATGACCACCCGGATCCTCGACGTGCGCTCGGACAACCTGTTGCCACGCAATCCCGAGGAGCTGATCCCGTTCGAGCACCTGCAGTGGATGAGCGTGCTCAAGTCGCTGACCGCCTACCAGATGTACCGCCAGGCGGTCAGGCTGCGGGTGCGCGGACCCGACGTGCTGCGCTTTCTGCTCCAGGATCACGACCTGCCGCGCTCGGTGCTGCGCAGCCTGGAGGAAGTGAGCTGGGAGCTGCAGACCCTGCCCAACCACGACCGGCCGCTGGCAGTGGCGACGCTGGTGCGCGCCGAGGTCGCCGAGGCCGACGTCCAGACCCTGGCCCGCGCCCCGGAGCAGTTGCACCAGCTCATCGACGAGTTCCAGATCGGCTTCAACAATCTGCACGAAGCGATCGCCAGCGCCTACTTCGTGGTGCGCCCGGTCAAGAGTGCCAGCACCCAGGAGCGCGACCTCGGCGACGACGACGATTGAGCCCCACCCTCACCCGCGCGGCGCCGTCGCCGCGCGGATCACCAGATCGTGGACATAGGCCAGCTTGTCGCGGATGGCCGGGGTGATGATCACCGGCACCACGTCGAGAAGTCCCATTTCACGATTGAGTTCGTTGAGCCCCATTCCAACCCGCTGGAAGGCCAGGATCATGGCATCGATGCCGCTCTCCGGAGCGGCTCGGGTCAGTCCCAGATCGCCGGCGGTGTCCAGCACCGAGACGACATCCTCGTAGAGCGAGAACGTCTCGGCGAAGTCCTCCCACGGATGCATGGTGGCGTAGGCCGAGACATGGCGCTCGCGCCAATCGGGCATCGGCCCCTCGGCGTAATAGCGCTCCAGCGCCTCGGCGTAGGTGGGCGTGTCGTGATCGCCGAACACGGCGCGGCAGGCCGCCTCGTCCTGCCCCTTGACCAGCAGATCCCAGTAGTAGTGGCCGATCTCGTGACGAAAGTGCCCGATCAGGGTGCGTAGAGGCTCGTTGAGGTCGACCCGCAGGCGCTCACGCTCGACGTCGTCGGCCTCCTTGAGGTTGATCGTGATCAGCCCCTCGGCGTGGCCGGTATAGACCTTGTCGCTGCCCTCGGCGCTGCGCCACAGGCCGGCATCGGGAAGCGCATCGGCCATGAACGCGAAACGCAGCGGCAGAGCCACGCCATCCTGAGGCGCCGGGTGCGGCAGGCCCATCAGGTCCAGGGTATAGAACAGCCGTCGCTTGGCCGCCTCCAGCGCCGCCCAGCGCTCGCGATGGCCCTCGATGGAGAGATCGGGAATCACCGTGTTGTGACGGCAGCAGTCGCACAGGCCGTGGTAGCGTGCCGCGTCCGCCGGCGTCAGCAGGCGGTTGCAGACATCGTGGTGAGCGTAGTTGAAGCACTTGACCAGGGTCGCGCCACAGGCCGGATTGGCGCAGCGATAGTCTACCCCCTGCGGGATCAGCGCGGTCACGCTCGAGCACACCGGACACCATCCGACCTCGGCATGGCACACGGTGCAGCGGGTATTATCGAAGAACAGCCGAGTCGGCGGCTGGCAGCAGTGACACTCGAAGGTGCGCATGCGCTCTCTCTCAAGACGGCGTCGAGCGCGGCGGCCAGCCCGGTTGGCGATTATCCGCCGCCCCAAACCGTGGCGGGGCAGCGTCGGAGCGCCGCCGCGCCCCTGCCTGAGAGCTTAGCAGAGCCCAGCCGCGCCAAACGTGACGCGGCTACCGATATCTACGCTCAGCGTGCGGCGAGATCGACCCGGGAGGCCTCGATCCAGGCCAGCGCCTGGCCCAGGTCCCGCGGGCGTTCGACCCGCACCACCTCGGCCTGCCAGCCCCGCGGCAGCCCGCGCGAGGCCAGCAGCGCATCGACCTGGGCGGTGTCGGCAGGGTCGTCGAGATGAGTGGCATCGATACCCGCCCCCGCCTCGCTGGGCAGATAGATGGTGTTGTTGGAGAAATCGATGGCGTAGGCGATCACGCCGGGCACGATGAAGAAGAGCAGCCCGACGCCGTCGGCGATGGCCACGCCGGGGTCGATACGCCCGGGCAGCTGGCCCTTGCGTTCGGGATAGAACAGCGTGCCGCAGCCGGCGAGCGACAGTGTCAGACAGACGATGAGCGCGGTGGCGACGGCGCGCCTGGGGTCGAGCAGTGACATCGTTGGAATCCTGCGGTGGAGATCGAGCGCTGACCTGTATAGATCGAGCGTTAACCTAAAGTAACGCGCTTTCGACGTCCACCGCCGGCCGGCACGAAAACGCCCGCCTATAGTGGCGGGCGTCTTGGGAGACAGGAGCCAGAAGCCAGAAGCAGGAGGCCAGCGTCTGGCGTCTTCCTACTCACACCAGCGCAGCGCCGTAGCTCCACAGCAGTACGGTCAGCGCCAGCAGCGCCTCCAGCACCAGGATACCGATCGCCAGCGCCGCACTGGAGGCGCGCAGGCCCTCGCCGCGGTCGATGCCGAGAAACGACGGCAGCCCGGCAAACAGCAGATAGGCGGTGTAGCAGAGACCGACGATACCCGCGAGCAGGCACAGCCAGACGATGGGATAGAGGGCGACGATACCGCTCAGAAACATCGGTGTCGCCATGTAGCCTGCAAACACCACGCAGCGGTTGAGGCTCGGCCGCGACGGATAGCGCCGGGCCAGCCAGTGCACCACGTTACCCATCAGCCAGACCGCAGCCAGAATCAGCGCATAGAAGATGATCGCGAGCAGGACCGCCGTGGAGGGCGCCACCTGCACGCGCTCCGCCAGGCCGGTTTCCGACGTGCCGAAGTGCCAACCCACCAGCGTGGTGCCGATGAACGAGCAGACGACGGGCACCGCCGCCAACAGCAGCACGTGATGGCCGTAGAGGTGGGAAACGGTCTCGTTCTCGCTGCTGATCTCCTGCCACTCGCGATTGGGATGCGTGAGAAGTCCCCAGACATGGTTGATCATGACGCGCCTCTCCACACCGCCGCGGGTCGCCAACGACGGCTTCCGTGAATGCCACCGCTCGCCCGGCGGGCGATGTCGGTCGCGACCCTGCCTTCACTATAGAAAAGAATTCGCCGAGCGGTAGCTAGACCTGTGGCTAGGCCGAACTCGCCTCGACGCCCAGGGATTTTACCCGGCCCCCTCCCCGTGGGCGGCTGCCATCTCTATACTGGCCGGCTCACGATCGACTCATCGCCGTGCCGCACCCGGCTCACCGCCGGTCCCGGACACCGCTGCTGAATACAGGAACGAACACGCCATGCGCGCCAGCCAACTACAGATCTCGACCCTCAAGGAAACGCCGGCGGATGCGGAAATCATCAGCCACCAGCTGATGCTGCGTGCCGGCATGATCCGCCGTCTGACCTCGGGGCTCTACACCTGGCTGCCGGTGGGCCTGCGTACCCTGCGCAAGGTCGAGCGCATCGTGCGCGAGGAGATGGATCTCGCTGGCGCCCAGGAGGTGCTGATGCCGGCGGTGCAGCCGGCCGAGCTGTGGCAGGAGTCCGGCCGCTGGGAGCAGTACGGCCCCGAACTGCTGCGTCTCAAGGATCGCCATCAGCGCGACTACTGCGTCGGCCCGACGCATGAAGAGGTGATCACTGATCTGGTGCGGCGCGAGCTGTCGAGCTACAAACAGTTGCCGACCAACTTCTATCAGATCCAGACCAAGTTCCGCGACGAGATCCGCCCGCGCTTCGGCGTCATGCGTTCGCGCGAGTTCATTATGAAGGATGCCTACTCCTTCGACGTCGACGAGGCCGGGCTGGCGCGCTCGTACCAGAAGATGTACGACGCCTACGTGCGCATCTTCACCCGCCTGGGGCTCGATTTCCGCGCGGTGCTCGCCGACAACGGCTCGATCGGCGGCACCGGCTCCCACGAGTTCCACGTCCTCGCCGACTCCGGTGAAGACGCGGTGATCTTCTCCACCGGCTCGGACTACGCCGCCAATATCGAGAAGGCCGAAGCCATGCCCCCGGTCGGCGCCGAGCGCGCGGCGCCGCAGGAGAGCCTGCGTCAGGTGCCCACCCCCGGCGTACGCACCATTGCGGCGCTGGTCGAAGGGTTCGACCTGCCGATCGAAAAGACGGTCAAGACCTTGATCGTGCACGGCGCCGAGGGTGGCCTGGTGGCCCTGATGGTGCGTGGTGACCATCAGCTCAACGAGATCAAGGCGGAGCACCTACCCCAGGTCAAGGCGCCGCTGACCATGGCCGAGGAGAGCGAGATTCGCGCCGCGGTGGGCGCCGGCCCCGGTTCGCTGGGCCCGGTGGGGCTGCCGATGCCGCTGATCGTCGACCGCAGCGTAGCCCTGATGAGCGATTTCGGCGCCGGTGCCAACATCGACGATCAGCACCTGTTCGGGATCAACTGGGAGCGCGATCTGCCGCTGCCCGAGGTTGCCGACCTGCGTAACGTGGTCGAAGGTGACCCCTCGCCGGACGGCCAGGGCACCCTCGCCATCACCCGCGGCATCGAGGTCGGCCACGTGTTCCAACTGGGCCAGAAGTACTCGCAGGCGATGAACGCCACCGTGCTGGGTGACAACGGCCAGCCCGCCACCCTGCACATGGGCTGCTACGGCATCGGCATCACCCGCGTGGTCGCCGCCGCCATCGAGCAGAATCACGACGCCGGCGGCATCATCTGGCCCGATGCCATCGCCCCGTTCCAACTGGCGATCGTGCCGATGAACGCGCACAAGTCAGAGCGCGTGCGCGATACTGCCGAGGCGCTCTACACCCGCCTCACCGCCGCGGGTATCGATGTGCTGCTCGACGACCGCGACCTGCGCCCCGGGGTCAAGTTCGCCGATCAGGAACTGATGGGTATCCCCCACCGCCTGGTGATCGGCGACCGCGGCCTGGACAACGGCGAGCTGGAGTACAAGGGGCGCCGCGACAGCGAAGTCACCATGGTCGCCGTCGAGGATCTCGATGCGTTCCTCGCTGAGCGCCTGGGCTGATCATCGCCTAACCCGGCGAGCCCTCGCCGGCACGCTGGCAGCGCTGCTGCTGGCGGCCGGCCCGCTGCCTGCCGCCGCGGCCCAGGCCGCGGCATCGCCTCCTTCCCGACTCGCCGCGCCCGCCGCGGACATCGACCCGGCGCACACACCGCCCGATCCGGCGCTGATCCAGGCGCTGGCACGGGCGATGGCCGCCGAACCCGACAGCGGCGATAACTTCGATGCCCAGGTGTGGCTGCTCGACATGCAGTCGCGCCTGGCCCGGCGTCACCCCACTGCCTACCCCGATCGCCAGGCGCGCTTGCGCCTGCTGCAGCGCATTTACGTCGAAGCGCGTCGCGTCGCCCTGCCACCGGCGCTGGTGCTGGCACTGATCGACGTCGAGAGTCGCTTTCACCCCGCGGCCCGCTCGGGCGCCGGGGCGCGCGGGCTGATGCAGGTGATGCCGTTCTGGAAGGCCGAGATCGGCCGCCCGGGGGACGATCTGGAGGACGCCGCCACCAATCTGCGCTACGGCTGTACCATCCTCGCCCACTATCTGGCCCGGGAGAACGGTGACTGGACCCGCGCCCTGGCCCGGTACAACGGCAGCCTTGGGCGCACCACCTATCCAGAGCGCGTGATGGCGGCGTGGTACCAGCGCTGGTGGGTAGTTCGCTGAGCGCCGCGCGAGCGGCGTCGGATCAGACCTGCTTGCGGTCCTCGACCTCGGTGTGCGAAGTGCCCGGCGGCAGCGGATGCCCCTTGACCCGCTCGGCACGGGTGGCCTCGCGCACCTCAAGGATCTCGATCTCGTAGCTCAGCGTCTGGCCGGCCAGCGGATGATTGGCGTCCACGGTGACGCTGTCGGCGCCGGCGGCGATCACCGTCACCGTATGCGGCCCCTCCGGCCCCTGGGCCTGGAAGCGCGCGCCCGCCTGCAGCGGCTGGTCGGCGGGAAAGGCGCTACGCGCGGTCTCGCTGACCAGCGCTTCGTCGCGCTCGCCATAGCTCTGCGCCGGGCTCAGCGTCACACGCATCTGCGCGCCGGGCGCGGCATCCGCCAAGTGCGCTTCGAGCGCCGCGAACAGGTTACCGTGGCCGTGCAGATAGCTCAGCGGCTGCTGGCGCGCGCGGGAGTCATCGAGGGTGCGCCCGTCGGCATCGCTCAAGCGGTAGTGCAGCGTGGCGACACGTCCGGGGGTGATGGTCATTGCCGTCATGGGTCGTTCCTGAAAGTCGTGGCTGAAGATCGTTCCTGGAAAGAGAGAATATCGGCGGCTTTGCTTGCCAACCCTGGGGTTTGTACGACAAGTCAGCGAGCGCAGTCCTTTTCAGCCAGTGCCTAGGAAACCGGCTTGCGCAGCGCCTCCACTGGCAGCTCCAGCCGCTGGGTCTGCTGCAGCAGGTTGAGCAGCACGATGGCGCGCTCCTCGCCCTTCTGGGCGTCGAATATCGCCTGCAGGGCGCGAAACGGCCCGTCGGTGATCTCGACCAGGTCGCCACGCCGGTAGTAGACATTGGCGCGCTCGCGGCTGGTATCCGCAGCGACACGGTCGCGCAGGGTCGCGATCAGTGCATCCTGCACCGCCACCGGCTCGTGGCCGAAGCCGACCAGCCGCAGCACGCCACGGGTGGAGCGAATCGGGCGCCAGTTGCTGGCGAGGCGGTCGAGGCGAATGAACAGATAGTGGGGAAACAGCGGCTCGGCTACCCAGACCAGCTTGCCGCGGCGGCGCTTCTGGACTTCCAGCACCGGGTGGAACACCTCGTAGCCCTGGTTGTCCAGATGTTCGCTGGCGCGAAACGACTCACCACCCTTGCACTGGATCACATACCAGCGAGGCAGCGCGTCACCGTCGTTCGTCGACTCCGTGGTCATGCTCGTCTTCCTGATCGCGATCATAATCCCGTGGCGTGCCCGGGCAGGGAAGCGTGGTCATCAGATCCCCCGCGCCAGACGCGACACGATCGGCTAGAGTAGCATTTTTCGCGTCACCACGTCCGCCCGCGACGCGGCGGACCCTGTCTGGAGGTTGCATGCAACGCGAGCCACGCGACTGGCTGACATCGTGCCGGGTCTATCTGCGCGCCCCGGTCATCACCCTGCTGTTTCTGGGGTTTTCCGCGGGCCTGCCCTATCTCCTGGTGTTCTCCACCCTGACCGCCTGGCTCGAGGACAGCGGCGTCGATGTCGCCGCCATCGGCTTCTTCAGCTGGATCGGCATGCTCTACTCGATCAAGCTGTTCTGGGCGCCGATCGTCGACCGCGTGCGCCTGCCGCTGCTGGGGCGTGCCCTCGGCCAGCGGCGTAGCTGGATGCTGCTGGGGCAGGCGCTGATCGCCGCCGGGCTGTTCGGGCTCTCCGGGGTCGATCCGCTGGGACATCTGCCGCTGGTCGCCGCCTTTGCCCTGCTCACCGCCTTCGGCGCGGCGACTCAGGATATCGTCATCGACGCCTACCGCATCGAATCCGGCGAGGCCGAGATCCAGGCGGCGATGGCATCGACCTATATCATCGGCTACCGCATCGGCATCGTGGTCGCCGGCGCCGGGGCGCTGTATATCGCCGACGCCGCGTCCTGGTCGGTGGCCTATCTGAGCATGGCCGCGCTGGTCGGCATCGGCATGCTCACGGTGCTGCTGCGTCCCGAGCCGCCGCGCCAGCAGGGGCTGGGCCGGGTCCTGTTCCATCCACGGGTCAGGCGCTTTTTGCGCGCCGGCGCTTCGCGCCCCGAGTGGCAGCGCCGCGCCGGGGTATGGCTGATCGCCGCCGTGGCTTGTCCGGTGGCGGACTTCTTCCAGCGTTACGCGCGCCTGGCCTTCGCCCTGCTGCTGTTCGTGGCAATCTACCGCATCGGCGACATCGTGATGGCGGCGATGGCCAACCCGCTCTACCTGAGTCTGGGCTTCACCAAGAGCGAGATCGCCAGCGTGACCAAGGTGTTCGGCGTCGCCATGACCATTGGCGGTGGCGTGCTCGGCGGGCTGCTGGTGGTGCGCTACGGCCTGGCACGCATGCTGGTGATCGGCGGTATCGCGGTGGCGCTGACCAACATGGCGTTCGCGGTGCTGGCTCTGGGCGGAAAGAGCCTGCCGCTGCTGGTACTCACCATCACCGGCGACAACCTCGCCAACGGCCTCGCCAGCACGGTGTTCATCGCCTTCCTGTCGAGCCTCACCTCACGCGCCTACACCGCGACTCAGTACGCACTGTTCTCGTCGCTGATGACGCTGCCGGGCAAGTTCATCGGCGGCTTTTCGGGGGTTGCCGTGGCCCACCTGGGCTTCGCCCCCTTTTTCGTGCTGAGCGGGCTGCTCGGAGTCCCGGCGATCGCCCTGGCCTGGTGGCTGGGCCGGCGCCTGCCGGCACTCGGCGGGGCACGCGACACGCCGGCGCGCTGAAGCGGCGGCCGGCCTCCTCGGCGATCACTGACTGCGGCGGCCCTCGCCGGCGCGCGCGCAGGGCTGACGCGAGAGCCACTCCAGCGCGCCGTCCGAGGCCGCCCATTGATCGCGCATCAGTTGGCGGTATTGCCACGCCTCGGCGCGGGTGCCAGGCTCAGGCATATCGACGCTCAAGCGCGCCGGGCGCGGGCGATCCTCGCACAGTACGCGCACGATATAGGGGTTGGCGGCACACACCTCACCGAGTACCGCACGCGCATCGTCATGCCGCGCCAGACGGTAGAGCGCCAGCACCCGCCCCATCTGCACACCCAGCATGTCGGCGCCTTCCGGTCCGGCCTCGCTCACCGCCAGCGCCTGGTCGTCGTTGCCCTCACGCAGCAGCTGATCGATCACCAGCTCGCGCAGGCCCAGGCTATCCTCGGCGTCCAGCGCTAAAAGCCGCTGCGCCAGCGCCCGCGCCTGGGGCCCGGCGCCACGCTCCATACCGATCACCAGCGCCAGGCCGGTGCGCAGCAGCGTGGCGTTGTCAGCGTCGTGCCAGGAGAAGGTGCCGCCGGCATCCTCGAGCTGGGTCAGCCAGGCGCCGTAGCGCTCGGCCAAAGGGGTGAAGAAGGTATCGACCATCCATGGCAGGCTGCCGAAGCGGCTCGCCAGCGCCAGGGTCAATGCCTGCATCACCTTGGGCGCGCCGAGCCACTCGGGGTTGGCACACAGCCCTTGAAGCCACTGCGGCGCAGTGACCCAGGGGTCACCGAGGAATCCGAGCGCGGCGTCCTCGTCGATCTCGATCTCACAGGCTTCGATCCAGCCAGCGTAGAGTGATGCCTCGCGCCGGCTGGGCTCGTAGAGCAGCGCCCCCTCCGGCGAACGCGACAGCACCAGCCGCGGCGGCCGCTGCTGAGTGTGCAGCAGCGCCTGCAGCGCGGTCAGCGGCCCGGCCAGTGCCTCCTCGGAGTTGATCACCTGTTCGGCGAGGGTCGACTCGGGGTCGTCGGCCAGCTCGGCGATGAAGTCGAGCTGATCGGGGTCGGCCTGGTGTTGGCGTGCCAGCCGCCGCCACCAGAACGCCGCGCGTTGGCGCGCCTTGCCCACGTTGCCCTCATGCAGCAGCACCATGGCTTCGATATAGGCCAGCGACGGCGAGTCCGGCAGAGTGCGCTGGGCGCTCTGGAACGCCTCGCGGGCACTGGCCAGGTCTCCGCTGTCGAGATGCATCAGACACAGTCGCTCGTAGGCCGCGGCGCGCAGGAAATCGGGGCCACTGGCGATGACGCGTTCGATCAGCGTCGTGCGCTTGCGCAGGAAGCCGCGCTCCTGATAGAGGTCGATCAGGATCTCGAAGGCCGGCTCGATCTGCTCGGCCAGCGCCTGCCAGTCACGCTCGCCGGCGAACAGCGACTCGAGAATCTGCTGGGCGCGGCCGTTGTTGCCGCTTTCGGCGGATACGATACCCGCTTCGAGCAGCGCCTGCGCCGGCGCCTTGCGGCTCTCCAGCGCGGCCTTCAGCGTCTCGCCGCGCCATTCACGCAGCGACAGCATCCACATCAGATGCGCCGGCACCCCACTCGGCAGGCTCACCCGCCGACAGCAGTCGCGGTAAGCGCGCCCCGAATCGCACCAGCAGGGTTCATCGGGCCTGGGCTCGGCCAGCGGTTCGCAGTCGAATTGGCGCCGCACCAGCGGCGTCTGGTTCCAGATGATCGGCGCCAGCGCCTGTGCCATGTCCAGACTGCCGCCGCAATGCTCGGCGCCCTGCGTGCGCGCCCATGCCATCAGTGCCGGGTAGTGTTCGTTGTCGCGAATTGTCTCGAGGGCGCCGCTGGCATAGCCCAGCAGCTGTTCGACCCAAGCAGTCAGCATGGCGTTCCTCCGTCCGGTTGGCCCCATCCTAGCATGCTCGGCAACAGCGCTGGCGAGGCTCGACCTGGGGTGCTAAGTTAGCCGCCGCCCGCTGTGTCCGCCGCTGTTTGCAAGGAGCAAGCTTGCTCTCGTTGATTCCCCCCATGCTTCGCCGCCGATCCCACGCCACCGCCAGCGACACCCCCCAGGTGCGCCTGGAGCGTGAAGGGCGCGACGAGATCCGCCGTATCACCGCCGCGGTGGAAAAAGTGCCGTGGACCGTGAGCCTGCTGCAGATCCTCTGGACCGCCGGTCCGGTGACCCTGCTCGGCGCCTGGGGCGGCTATCTGCTCGGCTACGGCAAGGCGCCGACGATCGAGAACTACATCTTCTTCATCTCGTTCACGGTCATCACCGGCATCTTCGGCGTACTCGCCAACCTGACCCATCACCTGACCCGCGGGCGACGCGTCGAGCGCACCTCGCAGCGCATCGAGCGGGTGATCAAGACCCTGCCGGAACTGCTGCTGGCGACGCGCAACCTGATCGTCGAGAGCCTCGACGGCGACGCCCGTCGCCGCGAGGCCGCGGCCATGCTGCTGCGCAAGCAGGACCTGTCGCCGGCGGGCGTCGAGCTGGCCGCGCTGGAGCTGCTCGACGACCCCGAAAGCGCGCGCCTGATCGGCCAGATCGAGGTCTACCGCCGGGTCGGCCTGCACGCCCGTATCAGCGATCTCTTCACGACCTACCGCGAGCGTATCGAACCGCAGTTCGGCGAGCTGTTCGACCTCGCGCCCCAGGCCATCACCCTGCTGCGCGAGCGCTTCGAGGGGCACGCCCCCGACCCGCGCTATGGCGTAGCGCGGGACGAGAACTTCATCGAACGCGTGATGGCGGCGATCGAGAACGACAACGACCTGCTGATGACGCTGCAGGACGTCGAGGAGATGGTGATTCTGGCCTTCGAACTGATCAGCGGCCGCCAGATCCCGGTGCTCTCGTTCGAGTACCGCGGGCGCTGGAAGCTGGCGCGCGCCTTCGACAACCTCGAGGAGGCGCGCGCCCGCCACCGCATCGCCCAGGCCACCGGGCTCTCGCGACTCAAGGCGCTCAACACCTATCTCACCGAACGCTCCGCCACGCCGCTGGCCGAGAGCGTCTCCGGCCAGCGCGCCGATGCCCTGCTCGCCCACAGCGTGGCGGCGATCGACGACCTCAGCGCGCGTATCGACGCCCAGGTGCGGGCGATCCAGAACGGGCGTAAGGAGGAGCGCCAGACGCTGCGCGACAACGCCGAGGTGCTGACCAACGCGATCAAGCTCTACAAGAGCGTCTCCAGCGCCTACGAGTCGGTCGGGCGCAGCCATGCTCACCGCCTGCGCATGGCCGAGCGCTGGGAAGCGCTCAGCGCCAACCTCTCCGACAGCACCACCCGCCTGCGGTTGGGGCCGGGGCGGCGCGGTCTGCGCATTCGCGAGAGCAAGATCGCCCTCGACGACGAGGCCAAGGCAGAGGTGTGCAAGCTGCTCGGCCGCTATATGGAGAAGGCCAACATCGGCACCTTCCGCGATCGCCTGCGCCAGGCCGAGCGCGACACCCAGCTGAGCGTCGGCGTCGATACCGCCAAGCGTGTGGCAGTGGAGATCTTCCTCGCTCTGGAGCCCCACGTGCAGCTATCGCGCCCGGCGGTACAGCGCGCCATCAACAGCTCCAACGCGGCCGACTTCGGCCAGCTCGAACCCAACCTCTCGGCCGCGGCCAAGGCGGCCATGGGCTCGGCGATGGTACGCGAGATCGAGACCGACCTGTCGCGTACCGCCGAGTCCCTGGCATTGGCGCTGGTGCGTCACTATCGGGTGGCGCTGGAACCGGAGGCGATGGCCTTTCTGCAGCGCCAGTACGGTGCCCGCGAGGCCACCCTGACGATGCTCACCAACGTCAATCTGGAGCGCAGCGAAACGCCCAACGTCAGCTATCTGAGCATGGCGCCACCGGCGGTGGGCACACCGCACCGCCAGTGGTACCGCGCCCTGGTACGCGCCCGCCGGCACCTGGAGAAGTGAACCGCGCATGCGTCTGATCGTCGCCGAAAAGCCCAGCCTGGCCCGGGCCATCGCCGCGGCCCTGCCCGCCCCGGCGGTACGCCGCGAAGGCTATCTGGAAGCCGGGGATACCTGCGTCAGCTGGTGTCTGGGCCATCTGCTGGAACAGGCCCCGCCGGAGGCCTACGACCCCCGCTACCAGCAGTGGCGGCTCGACGACCTGCCCATCGTGCCGGGCCGCTGGCAGCTGGTACCGCGCCCCCAGGCCCGTGGTCAGCTCGCGGTGCTGCGCAAACTGCTCAAGCGCGCCACCAGCGTGGTCCACGCCGGCGACCCCGACCGCGAGGGCCAGCTGCTGGTGCAGGAGGCGCTCGATTACCTGGGCTGGCGCGGCCCGCTGCAGCGCCTGCTGGTACAGGATCTCAACCGCCCGGCGGTGGCCAAGGCGCTGGCCCGGCTCGAGGACAACCAGCGCTATCAGCCGCTGTTCGCCGCCGCCGAGGCGCGCTCGCGGGCGGACTGGCTGTATGGCATCAACCTGACCCGGGCGTGGACGCTGATCGGCCGCCAGGCGGGTTACGACGGCCTGCTCTCGGTGGGCCGGGTGCAGACCCCGGTACTCGGGCTAGTGGTGCGCCGCGACCGGGAGATCGCCGCTTTCGAACCCTATCCGTTCTATCCACTATGGGCAGACCTCGCGGTCGCCGCCGGCGAGCTGCGCGCCTGGTGGCTGCCCGGCGAGAACCAGCCGCTGGATGCCCAGAGCCGCCTGCTCGACCCGCGTCCCGCTCAGGCCCTGGCCGCGCGCCTGCCCGGCAGTCAGGGCCGGCTGGCGACGCTGGAGCAGCGCCGCCAGCGCCAGGCGGCGCCCCTGCCCTACTCGCTCTCGGCGCTGCAGGTGGACGCCGCGCGGCGTTTCGGGCTCTCCGCCAAGCGGGTGCTGGACGTGTGTCAGGCGCTCTACGAGCGGCACCAGCTGATCACCTACCCGCGCTCGGACTGCCGCTATCTGCCGGCGGCTCACCACGGCGAGGCGGCACGCACCCTGGCGAGCGCCTGCCAGCACGATGCGACACTCACACAGTGGGTGCGCGGGGCCGACTTCACCCGGCGCTCCAAAGCCTGGGACGATGCCAAGGTCGGCGCTCACCACGCCCTGGCGCCGAGCGGTCGCCCGGCCGATGTCGAACGCCTGACCCGCGACGAAGCCAATCTGTTCCGGCTCATCGCGCGTAACGTGCTGGCGCAGTTCTACCCGCCGCTGGAGACCTTCGAGACCCGAGCGCTGTTCGAGATTCTCGACGAGCGTTTCCAGGCCAAGGGGCGCGAAATCCTCGAGCCGGGCTGGAAGCCGCTGTTCACCACCCGCGACGACGTACCTACGCTGCCCGCGCTGCACCAGGGCGAGACGGCCCGCGTGCTGGGCGCCGAGGTCGAAAGCCGCGAGACGCGCCCGCCAGAGCCGTTCACCGATGCCAGTCTAATCAAGGCGATGATGAACATCGCACGCTACGTCGATGATCCCGAGGTCAAGCGCACCCTGCGCGAGACCGACGGCCTGGGTACCGAGGCGACGCGGGCCGGCATCATCGAGACCCTGCTCACCCGCGGCTATCTGGTGCGCGAGGCCAAGGCGCTGCGCGCTTCGCGGACTGGTCACGCCCTGATCGATTCGCTGCCGCCGGCGGCCTCGCAGCCGGAACGCACCGCACTGTGGGAGCAGCGTCTGACCCGCATCGCCGAGGGCAATGCCGCGGCGCAGCCTTTCGTCGACGCCCTGCTCACGGACCTGCGCCAGCTGCTCGGTCAGGCCAGTGCGGGCAAGCTCGACCAGGCGCTCAAGGCGGCACGCCAGAGCGCCGCACCAGAGGCCGCCAAACCGGCTCGCGGCAAACGCCACACGGCCAAGCGCGGCAGCGGCGGGCAGTCGCGTCGGCGTAGCGGCACCAAGAGCAGTACTGGCACCCAGAGCAGTACCGACACAAAGAGCGGCACGGGCACCACCCGCAAGCCGCGTAGCCGCCGCGGCAGCCGCACCCAGGGGTCCGGCTCGTGACGTCGGGGCCCTGGCTGGTACTCGGCGCGGGGGCGCTGGGGCAACTGTTCGCGGCGCGCCTCGCCGCGGCGAGCGATAGCGGGCAGATCATGCTGCGCGGGCGCCAGGGGGCGGTGAATCAGGTACACCTGCAGACGGCCGACGGCAACTGGCAGACTCGGACGCTAACGCCCTCCGCGGCGGCGCCGGCGCTGGTGATCGTCGCCACCAAGGCGTTCGATGCCGAGCAGGCGCTAGCGCAGGCCCGGCTGGCACCGGCTACTCCGCTGCTGCTGTTGCAGAATGGCTTCAGCGTCCAGCCGCGTCTGAGCAGAGAGTGGCCGGGCCCGGTGCTGTGCGCGGCGACCACCGAAGCGGCCTATCGCCGGCCGCTGCCGGCAACCGGGGTGGTCCACGCAGCAGCCGGCCACACCTGGCTCGGCGATCTGGCCGGAGAGCATCGCGCCATGGCGGCCGCGGTCGCCGCGACCCTCACCCGCGCAGGCCTGGCAGCCAGCGCCTGCGACGACATCGATGAGAAGCTGTGGCACAAGCTGGCGGTCAACGCCGTGATCAATACGCTGACGGCACGCCATCGGGTACTCAATGGTGCCCTCGCCGAGCCGCCGCTCCGCGCCGAGGTCGCAGCGCTGTGCGCGGAGATCGCGCAGCTGATGGCGGCAGCACAGATAGCGCCCCCGGCCGCGGGGTGGCAGGGATGGGTCAGCGCGGTGATCGAGGCCACCGCTGGCAACCGTTCGTCGATGCTCCAGGACGTGCTGGCCGGGCGTCGCACCGAGCGCGACGCCATTCTCGCGCCACTGCTAGCGCTCGCCGATACCCACGCCCTCGCGGTACCTGGGCTGCGCGCCTGCTATCACGCCACCCCAGGCTGACCGCCGGGGCCCCCGGGGCGCGGCGGCCATACACGTAGAGTGGCCCTGACGCTGAGCGGGGGCTCAGCCCGGGCCGCCATCGAGGCGCCGGCGCAGCGTCTCTAGCTCTTCCATCAGCTCCAGGGCGAGCGCGGCACCCGCCAGGTTGACCCCCAGGTCGCGCTGCAGGCGTCGGACCGTGCGCACGCGGGCCAGGCTGCTGCCGTAGAAGCGCCACTGCTCACGCTGGCGCCCAGCGGGCGTGAGAATGCCCTCGTCGACCAGCTCGATCACCCACTCGGCGTGCACGGTGCAGCTACGGCAAAGCTCGCCCAGGGTCAGCAGCGGACGCTCGTCGAGGTTGTCCCCCTCGAGCACCGAGTCGGCATCGGCAGATGAGAGATGTCGCGTCATGATCCGTTACCTCCCAGGTCGGCACGGGGGTCGAAAGCGCTGGCCTCGGCCAGTTGGCGATAGGCGGCCGCCACCGCCTCACTGTCGGCCGGCGGTGTCACCAGCGTCAGATCGACGTAGAGATCGCCGGGCGGCGTGCCGGGAATGCCTCGCCCCTTGAGGCGTAGACGGCGCCCGCCGCGGGAACCGGCAGGCACCTTGAGGGTCACCTCGCCGCCCGGCGTCGGCAGCGACAGCGTGGTGCCCAGCGCCGCCTCCCACGGCGCCACTGGTAGCGTCATGGCGACGTCACGTCCCTCGACCCGATAGCGCGGATGCGGGCGGAACTCCACCTCCAGATAGAGATCGCCGGCGGCGGCGCCGTTGGCGCCAGGACCACCCTGCCCGGCGAGGCGGATGCGCTGCCCCGCCTTGACGCCCTTGGGGATCCGCACCTTGAGCGTGCGCTCGCGCGGGCGCAGATGCCCCTGCGGGTCGAACTCGGCGCGCTGCAGCGACAACGTGCGCGTGGCCCCCTGATAGGCATCCTCCAGCTCGATCAACACCTTGGCGTGGTGGTCCTCGCCGTGCAGCGCGTGCCCGTGGGCCCGACCACCGCGCTCGAAACCGCCCGCGGCGTCGAAGCCTGAGAATCCGCCCCTGGCGCCACGGCGGCCGAACAGCGTCTCGAAGAAGTCGCTGAAATCGGCACTCTCACCATGGGTATAGCCGCCGCCGCTGAACTCGAAGCCGGCATCCCAGTCGGGCGGCGCCTCGAATCGTTCGCCTTCACGCCCACCGAGACCATCATAGGCGGCGCGCTTCTCCGGATCCTTGAGCACCTCGTAGGCTTCGCCCAGCGCCTTGAAGCGCGCCTCAGCGTCGGCCTCGTGGCTGACATCGGGATGATACTTGCGCGCCAGCTTGCGATAGGCGCGCTTGATCTCCTCCTGGGTGGCGTCGCGCTCGACGCCGAGTACCGCATAGTAGTCCTTGAACTCCATCGGCGATCTCCCTTTGCCCAGCCCACGGGGCGATCACCTCGCCCCGGCCCGACGCCACGCCTCAGCCGGTATTGCGCAGTCCGGCGGCGATACCGGCCATGGTGACCATCAGCGCCCGCGAGAGCGCCGGGCTGATGTCGCCGTCGGCATCGCGGTTACGCTGCAACAGCTCCGCCTGCAGCCCGTGCAGCGGGTCGATGTAAGGATTGCGCACCTCGATCGCCTGACGGATCAGGGGCGTATCCTCGAGCAGCGTGCGCTGATCCAGGATCTGCAGCAGCACCGCTTCCAGGTCGACCAGACGCTGGCGCAACGCCCCGCCCAGCTCGCGCAGCGCCGGGGCATCGACCAGCCGCTCCTCGTAGTAGGCGGCGATCTGACCATCGGACTTGGCCAGCAGCATCTCCAGCATGTCCAGGTAGGTGCGGAAGAACGGCCACTGTTGGCGCATCTCGCGCAGCCGGGCCAGGCCGCCCTCCTCGGCCACCCGGGTGGCGAAGGCTTCGCCACTGCCCAGCCAGGCCGGCAGCATCAGCCGGATCTGTGTCCAGGCAAAGATCCAGGGGATCGCGCGCAGCGTCTCGATGCCCCCCTGTTGACGCCGCTTGGCCGGGCGCGAGCCCAGTGGCAAGCGGCCCAGGGCGCTCTCCGGGGTCACCGCGCGGAAGTAGTCGACGAAGTCCGGATTCTCGCGCACCACGCCGACATAAGCCGCGTGGGCCACATCGGCCAGGCGATCCATCTCCTCGCGCCAGGCCGGCTGCGGCGCCGGCGGCGGCAGCAGGGTCGCCTCCAGCACCGCGCAGGTGTAGATCTCCATCGAACGCAGCGCGATATCCGGCTGCCCGAACTTGAAGCGGATCATTTCGCCCTGCTCGGTGACCCGAAGACTGCCGTTCACCGAACCCGGCGGCTGCGACAGGATGGCGGCATGGGCCGGGCCGCCGCCGCGCCCCACGGTACCGCCACGGCCGTGGAACAGGGTCAGCGCCACGCCGCCCTCGCGGCACACCTCGACCAGCCGCTCCTGGGCGCGGTACTGGGCCCAGGCCGCCGCTAGCTGGCCGGCGTCCTTGGCCGAGTCGGAGTAGCCGATCATCACTTCCTGATAGTCACCGGCGATCGCCCGATACCCCGGCAGCGCCAGCAGCCGCTCGATCACCGCGCCGGCGCGGTCGAGATCGTCAAGGGTCTCGAACAGCGGCGCGATGGGCAGATTCAGGCCCTCGCCGGCCTCCTTCAGCAGCAGCGCCACCGCCAGCACGTCGGAGGGCTGCTGGGCCATCGAGATGATGTAGGTACCCAGCGCCTCGCGCTGCTCGCGACCGATCACGCGGAAGGTGTCGAGCACCTCGCGCGCCTCGGCGGAGCAGGTCCAGCGCGGCGGCACCAGCGGCCGCGGCGAGGCCAACTCGTCGAGCAGGAACTGCTGGCGCTGCGCTTCCGGCCATTCCAGATAGCTGCCGAGCTCGAGATGACGGGTCAGCTCGTCGAGGCACTGGGCGTGGCGCGAGCCATCCTGGCGCACGTCGAGCTTGGCCAGAGTCACCCCGAACACCCCGACCCGGCGCAGGGTATCGAGCAGCACACCGTTGGCGATGGTCTCCAGACCGACGTCACACAGCGAGCGGTAGCAGGCCAAGAGTGGCGCATGCAGCTGGGCGCGGGTCTCGATGATCGGGGCATCTGCCACCGGTTCGCCATCGAGCCGGGCGCGGGCCCAGGCGCGAGTCGCCTCCAGCCGGGTGGTGAGCTGCTTGAGCAGGGCGCGGTAGGGTTCGGGATCGTCGCCCACCTCGGCGCGCAGGGCGTCGCTGGCCTGCCACATCGACAGCTCGGCACGCAGCTGCTCGAGATCGCGCAGGTAGAGATCCGCGGCCATCCAGCGGCCCAGCAGCAACACTTCCTGGGTGACCGCCGCAGTGACGTTGGGGTTGCCGTCGCGGTCACCGCCCATCCACGAGGCGAAACGGATCGGCGAGGCGTCCAGCGGCAGGCGCTCGCCGGTGGCGTCGAGCAGCAGCGCATCGAGATCACGATGGAAAGTCGGCACCGCCTGCCACAGCGCGTTCTCGATCACCGCGAAGCCCCACTTGGCCTCGTCCACCGGTGTCGGCCGCTCATGACGAATCTCGTCGGTATGCCAGGACTGGGCGATCAGCTCCTCGAGCCGTCCCTGGGCGCGCTGCAGCACCTCGGGGTGTTCAGCGCTGGTCTCGATCCGACTCAGGCACTCGTCGATGGCATCGTACTTCTGGATCAGCGTGCGCCGGATGACCTCGGTCGGGTGCGCGGTCAGCACCAGATCGACACGCATCCCGGCCAGCGCATCGACGATCTCGCGGGGCGACTTGCCGGCAGAAGCGATACGTCCGATCAGCTCGCCCAGATCGGGCTGGGTGCCGGGGCGGTAGTCCTCGACCCGACGAAAGCGCGCTCGATAGTGCTGCTCGGCGATGTTGGAGAAGTTCAGAAACTGGTTGAAGGCGCGGGTCACCGGCAGCAGCTCGTCATCGGGCAGCGCGCGCAGATAGTCGATCAGCGCGTGGCGATCGGACGCCTCGGCACGCTGGCGCCCCTGCTTGGCCAGCGCGCGGATCGCCTCGATGCGATCGACGAAATCGGCGCCCATGTCGTTGGCGATGGTTCTGCCCAGGCTATCACCCAGCAGCCTGACGTTTTCCCTGAGCGATTCGTGCAGCGAAGTGTCGTGGTCCGACGTCCTGGTGTCTTGCTCTGAACTCATGAAAGTTCCTCTGCGGGCGGCGATGGGCGATGGCGACGCCCGGCCTGACGACGACAGATGCGCCGGCAACAAGCCGGATGACGCAGACAGTATGATCCAGAATAGCCACAAGCGAGGCACACCTGGCAAGCGCCCTCGCGCACTGATTCTCCTGCCGGGGGCAAGCGCCGCGGTCGCGTTCGGCTAGCGCACGCCCATTTATGCTGGTGCTCCCGCGGCCAGTCCTGCTGGCACTCCAGCCTCTATTGCTGCTGGCGCTCCCGCGGCTAGTCCTGCTGGCGCTCTCGCGCCTTGGCCGCCTGCCAGTGGCGCTCCATCTGTGCCAGCGTGGCATCACCGGGGGTGACACCCTCTTGTGCCAGGCCATCCTCGACGTGGCGGAAGCGGTGCTCGAACTTGTGGTTGGTGCGCCGCAGCATCTGCTCGGGGTCGCACTTCAGCCGCCGTGCCAGATTGACCACCGCGAACAGCAGATCGCCCACCTCGGCCTGGGCGTGCTGGCGATCGCCGTCGGCGAGCGCCGACTCGACTTCCGCCAGCTCTTCCCGAATCTTGTCGATGACGCCGTGCTCGTCGGGCCAGTCGAAGCCCTGGCCGGCGGCGCGCTTGCTCAGTTTGGCCGCGCGGGTCAGCGCCGGCAGCGCGGCGGGGATGTCATCCAGCGCCGAGGGGCGTTGCGTCGCCTGAGCGCTACGCGCCTCGCGCTCCTCGGCCTTGAGCGCTTCCCAGCGCGCCTTGACCTCGGACTCGGCGACGGCGCCATCGCTGCGCCGCGAGGTCAGGGTGCCGTCGGGAAACACATGCGGATGGCGGCGCAGCATCTTGGCGGTCAGGGTGTGGACGATGTCGGCGAATTCGAAGCGCCCCGCCTCGCGCGCGAACTGACTGTAATAGACCACCTGGAACAGCAGGTCGCCGAGCTCACCGGGCAGCTCGGCGAAGGCGCGGCGCTCGATCGCGTCGGCCACCTCGTAGGCCTCCTCCAGGGTGTGCGGCACGATCGAGTCCCAGTCCTGCTTGAGGTCCCACGGGCAGCCGTCACGGGGGTCGCGCAGCACCGCCATCAGCGTCAGCAGATCGTCGAGGGTGTAGCGTTGGGTCGCGGTGCTCTCGTCGGTCAGGCTCACTGGATCTGTCCCTGGCGCAGGCGTTTGACATCGATCACGTTGGGCAACTGCTGGATACGCGAGAAGATACGCTCCAGCGCCTCGAGCCCATCGACCTCGAGGGTGATGCGCATGCGCGCGATGTTGTCGTGCTTGTCGGTGGCGGTATTCACCGAGGTGACGTTGATCCGGTCGCTGGAGAGCACGTGGGTGACATCGCGCAGCAGTCCCGAGCGGTCCCAGGCTTCGATCTCGATATCCACCGGATACTGGGTTCGCGCGCGGTCGCCCCACTCGACGTCGACGATGCGCCGCGGCTCTTCGCTGCGCAGCTGCAGCACGTTGGCGCAGTCCTGGCGGTGGATGGTGACCCCGCGCCCCTGGGTGATGTAGCCGATGATCTGATCGCCGGGCACCGGGTGGCAGCAGTTGGCCATCAGCGTCTTGAGGTTGCCCACGCCGAGGACGGTGATACCGTCGCCGGCCTCCCGCGACGGCTGGCGCTTGGGCTTGGTCAGCAGACGGTCGAGCTGCTCCTGGTCGTCGCTCTCGCCGAACTTCTGCTGCGCCTGGTGCAGCACTTGGCCGATGCGCAGGTCGCCGGCGCCGATCGCCGCGTACATGTCCTCGGCGCTGGTGTAGTTGACCGTCTCGGCGAGCCGGGTGAGATCGATGCCTTCGATATCCAGACGCCGGAACTCACGATCGAAGATCGCCTTGCCCTCTTCCAGGTTCTGCTCGCGCGCCTGCTGCTTGAACCACGCCTGGATCTTGGCCCGCGCCCGCGAGGTGCGCACGTAGCCCAGATTGGGGTTGAGCCAGTCACGGCTGGGGGCACTCTTGGTCGCGGTGAGGATCTCCACCTGCTGGCCGGTCCGGAGCAGGTAGGTCAACGGCACGATGCGCCCGTCGACCTTGGCCCCGCGGCAGCGATGGCCGATCTCGGTGTGCACGCGGTAGGCGAAGTCGATCGGCGTCGCCACCTGCGGCATGTCGATGACGTGACCATCGGGCGTGAACACATAGATACGATCCGGGGCCACGTCGCTGGAGAGCCCTTCGCGGAAGTCGCCGACGTCGCCGACCTCCTCCTGCCACTCCAGTACCTGGCGCAGCCAGGCGATCTTCTCTTCGTAGCTACGGCTCTTGGGATCGAGATCGGTGCCCTTGTAGCGCCAGTGGGCGCAGACCCCGAGTTCGGCCTCTTCGTGCATGGCGAAGGTCCGTACCTGGATCTCCAGCACCTTGTTCTCGGGGCCGAAGACCGCGGTGTGCAGCGACTGGTAGCCGTTCTTCTTGGGGTTGGCGATATAGTCGTCGAACTCGTTGGGCACATGGTGCCAGCGCGAGTGCACCACCCCCAGCGTGGTGTAGCAGTCGGCGATCTCGGGCACCAGGATGCGCACCGCACGCACGTCGTAGACCTGGGAGAAGTCGATGTGCTTGCGCTGCATCTTGCGCCAGATCGAATAGATGTGCTTGGCGCGGCCGTCGACCTGGTACTGGCTGATCCCCTGACGCTCGAGCAGCGTCTCGAGGGTGGCGACCACCTCCTTGATGTAGCGGTCGCGGTCGAGGCGCTTCTCCGCCAGCTGCTTGGCGATCGACTTGTATTCGCTCTCGTGGAGATAGCGGAAGGCCAGGTCCTCGAGCTCCCACTTCACCTGGCCGACGCCGAGCCGGTGTGCCAGCGGCGCGTAGATATCGAACACCTCGCGCGCCACCCGCAGGCGCTTCTCGCGCGAGGCATCCTTGACCTGACGCAGGGCACAGGTGCGCTCGGCGATCTTGATCAGCGCCACGCGCACGTCGTCGACCATGGTTACCAGCATCTTGCGCAGGTTCTCCTGCTGGTTGTGCTGGGAGAGCCCCTGCTTGGGCGCCTGCAGCTGGCTGATCGCGGCCATGCTGAGCACGCCTTCGATCAGCTGCGCAACCTCCCGCCCCAGGCGCTTGGCCACGCCCTCGACGCTGATCAGGCCCCGGCGCACGCTGCGATAGAGTACCGCCGCCTCCAGCGTCGGCTGATCGAGCCGTAGCTGGCTTAAGATATCGGCCATCTCCAGACCGGTGAGCAGGCTCAGCCCGGGTACACTCTCCTGAGCCGTCGCCTGCGGGTTCTCCCCCACGGCGCGCGCCAGCTCGCACGCCTGACGCATGCGCTGCGGGTCACGCAGCGTCACTTCGTCGTTCAACCGCTCGAGCCATCCCTCGAGATCGATACCGCCGGGGCCGACCGACGGCTGATCCTCACGCACCTTGACCATGCCTGTCCTCGCCTCCTGGAGCCCCTTGATGCCGCCGCCTGCCGCTGAACGGCAGGCCCCGCGACACCGGGCTTCCGTTGTTCGTGATAATAGCTGTCTAGTCGCTTGCGCGTTGATTCAAGTCAATCGTGATCGGTACCGCCGGCCCCGAGCGCCACCTCCGGGCGCGTGAACAGCGCCAGCGACTCCAGATGCGCGGTGTGCGGGAACATGTCGGCGATCGCCAGCCGTCGCAGCACCAGGCCACCGGCCACCAGATGCGCCGCATCACGCGCCAACGAGGCCGGGTCACACGAGACGTAGAGCACCTGCGCCACCTCGCTCTGCGCCACCCGCCGGCAGAGCGCATCGGCGCCATCCCGCGGCGGGTCGAGAATCAAGGTGTCGTGCTCCGCCAGCAGTGCCTCCAGAGCCGAGTCCGGTGCACTCAGGTCCGCCTGCACCGCCGTCACCGCGGGAAGCGCATTGGCGTCGGCGTTGGCACGCAGGCGCTCGACCATCGTCTGGCTGCCCTCGACGGCGGTCACCGCCGCCACCTCGCCGGCCAGCGCCAGCGAGAAGTTGCCGATGCCGGCGAACAGATCGAGCAGCCGCATGCGCGGTGTCGGTGTCAGCCAGGCGCGGACCGTATCGATCAGACGCTGATTGATCTCGGCGTTGACCTGGACGAAATCCCCCGGCGCCAGCGCCAGCGTCACCGCATGGGCGGCGCCCTGCACCCTCACCGCCAGCGTGGGCGACGCGCCCAGCCAGTGCAGCTGCGGCTGCTCACGGCCCTGCAGCTGGGCCACCGCGACGCCATGGCGCTCGCCGAAGCGCCGCCAGCGCTCACTGTCCTCGCTCACCTCGCGCAGTTGGCGCACCACCACCACCGGCACGGCGTGGTCATCCAACAGCAGCTCCAGATGGCCGACATGGCGCGGCACGGCCAGCGTTGCGAGCAGCTCGCGCAGCGGCGCCAGCAGTGCGGCGAGCGCCGGTGTCAGCACCATGCAGCCGACGATATCGACCAGTTGGTCGCTGCCGCGGGCGCGGAAACCGAGATGCATGCGCCCCTCGCCGTCACGCTTGACGCCGAGCCGCGCGCGCCGGCGGTAGCCGACATCGGCGCCGGCGATCAGCCCCACTTCGCCGGGGGATTCGATGCCCTGCCGGGCGAGCAGCTCACCCACCACCCGGCGCTTGTGCTCGCGCTGGGCGGCGATATCCATGTGCTGCAGATCACAGCCGCCACAGCGGTCGAAATAGACGCAGGGCGGGGTGACCCGCTCGGGCGCGCTGACCAGGCGCTGGCGCACGTGGGCCTCATCGAAGCGCCGCCGCTCACGATGCACCGCCACCTCGACCCGCTCGCCGGGCAGCGCGCCGCTGACGAACACCGTCTTGCCGCTGGCCGCACGCGCCACGCCGCGACCGTCGTGGGCCAGGCGCTCGATATACAACCCCGGCGCTGCGATTTTCCCGCTGGCGGCGGCCATGCTTTCCCGTTTGCGCACCGGCGTGCGGCGTTTCCCCAGCATCGCCATCTCAGGCGTCCGGGGCGTAAAGGCCGGTGGAGAGATAGCGATCGCCACGGTCACACACGATGAACACGATCACCGCGTTGTCGACCTCCTCGGCGATGCGCAGCGCTCCGGCCAGGGCTCCGCCGGAGGAGACGCCGGCCAGGATGCCCTCTTCGCGCGCCAGCCGGCGCATGTGATGCTCCGCCTCGTGCTGCTCGATATCGAGGATGCGGTCGACCCGGGCAGGCTCGAAGATGCTCGGGCGGTAAGCCTCGGGCCAGCGCCGGATGCCGGCGATGCTGGCGCCGTCCGCCGGCTGCAGGCCGACGATCTCGATCGACGGGTTGCGCTCCTTGAGATAGCGCGAGGTGCCCATGATCGTGCCGGTGGTGCCCATGGAACTGACGAAGTGGGTGATGCGCCCGGCAGTCTGCTCCCACAGCTCGGGGCCGGTGGAGCGATAGTGCGCCAGCGGGTTGTCAACGTTGGCGAACTGGTCGAGAGACTTGCCCTCGCCACGGGCGATCATCGCATTGGCGAGATCGCGCGCGCCCTCCATGCCCTGCTCCTTGCTCACGCCGATCAGCTCGGCGCCATAGGCGGCCATCGCCTGCTTGCGCTCGCTGGAGGCGTTCTCCGGCATGATCAGGACCATGCGGTAGCCCATCACCGCCGCCGCCATGGCCAGCGCGATGCCGGTATTGCCGGAGGTGGCTTCGATCAGCGTATCGCCGGGGGCGATATCGCCGCGGGCCTGCGCCTCGCGCAGCATCGACAGCGCCGGCCGATCCTTCACCGAGCCCGCCGGGTTGTTGCCTTCGAGCTTGGCCAGCAGCGTGTTGTCGCGGCCGGCGTTGATGCGAGCGAGCCTCACCAGCGGCGTATTGCCGACGGTTTGCGCGAGCGTGGGAAATGCCATGGCAGATGTCCTAGCAGTCGGTATAGATGACGCGCCGTCACCGCCGGTGGCGGTGAACGCGAAAAACATCGTCCCAGTATATCGAACGCAGCGTATATCGAACACGACGCGCCGCCTGGGTCGCGACGTCGCACGCCACTAGCCGGGGCCGCCACACCACCGGCCAGCGCTGCCACGAGGGTCGCAGGACACGCGCCTGGCGGGCAGCGCTAGCCTGCCGCGACGCGCTGGAAAACGCAAAACGAATTCGCAACGCCGCGTAGTGATGGTTCAATAGGCAGCCGTGTACCGCTCGGTCGGGCGACCCGATCGGCGCCTGGCGGCGAGCGTCAGGCGGGCATCTCGCCTGCGCGCGCTACGGATCGCGCCGTATCGGCCGATAGATGCAACCTAATCGACATCATGGGGTTCGTTGCCGCCGATGCTCTCACGCTGGCTGACACGTCTTGCGCTGATCCTGGTGATCGGTGTCCTGATCCTGAGCGGGCGCCATCTGTGGCAGCTCGAGCAGGCGCGCGGCCAACGGGTGCCAGAACACCTGGGAACGATGAGTCGCGTGCTGGTCCCGACGCTCACCGAGGCGATTCGCGACGAGGATCACGCCACCCTTCACCGGCTCCTGATGCAGCTCTCGGACGATCCCGACATCCGCAACGTCACCCTGCGCAACACGAACGGCAGCGAAGTCGACTACAGCGGCGAGGCTCCCGGTCCGCCGCCACGCCCGCTGAACGCCGATGCCCGTGGCTGGCACGCGGAGTCCGCACAGCGCTGGCTGCTGCCGATCGACTGGCTAACCCCCGCACAGCTACCGCAGCGCCTGTGGCTGGACATTCGCCTGAGCCCCGACGCGGTCGACATCGATGAGCGCTCGCGCTACCACATCCTGACCCTGTCACTCTCGGGTCTGAGTCTACTGCTGCTGCTCGGCGCAGGCGTGGCCCGGCGACGCCACGGGGCTTCGCTGCACCACGCCGCGGATCGGCGCGCCGGAGCAGCTGGCGACCCGAGCAACGGCGGGCGCGCGCCCGGCGAGACGGCCCTGGGAGCGATCCCCCCCGCGCCCATCGCGACGGATGCCCCACCCACTCGCTGGCCCGATTCCGCCAATGAGATCAGCGATCTGGCCTACGTCAGTCACGAACTGCGTGCCCCGCTCTCCGGCGTGCTCGGGCTCTGCCGGCTGCTCGAGAACAGCCCCCTCGACGCGCGTCAGCGCGAGTGGCTGCGGCATATCCATCTGGCTTCCAACGGTCTGCTGGATACCGTCGATCACGTGCTCGGCGACGAGCGCCGCCGGCAGACGGAGACCACCTTCGATATCGCCGATCTGCTGTGGGAGGTTAACTGCCTGCAGACGCCGCTGGCGCAGGCCCGCGGCATCACCCTGCTGGGCATGGTCTACGACGACGTGCCACCGCGCCTGATAGGCCAGCCGGTGGCCCTGCGTCAGCTATTGACCAATCTGATCAGCAACGCAGTCAAGTACGGCGCCGCAGGTGATGTGGTGACACGTGTCACGCTGGCGAGCCGCGACGCCGAGCGCGTACGCCTGACGCTCAGCGTCAAGGATGCCGGCTGTGCCGAGGGTAGCGACCGCGAGCAGCTGCGCCGAGCCCTGGCCGCACCCATGGAGACCGCGGGGCGCGGCAGCGGTCTCGCCGTGTGCCGGCGGCTGACGCGCGAGATGGAGGGCGAGCTACGTCTCGGCAACGATGGCAGACACGGCAACAGCGTGGTCGCCAGCGTCACGCTGGGCGCCTGCGAGCCGTTCATCAGGCCCGCCGAGTTCGACCTCGGCCAGGCGCGGATCGGCCTCTATCAGCGCCATACCCGCCTCGATCATCTGCTCGCCTACGCGCTCAAGCGCTGGTCGGCCCGAGTGCAGCCGATCACCCACGCCGATGCTCTGATACAGGACCGCGAGCCGCCGGCGCTGACGCTGATCGGGCTCGATCAGCAGGATCTCGAGCCGGCGGCGCGCGACGCCTGGCAGCGCCGCTTCGACGCCATGGCCAGACCCTGCCTGCTGGTGGTCAACGCCGAGCCGACCCAGCCGCTGCCGTGGCGTCTGCCGGTCGGCAGCAGCGTGCTGCGACTGCCGATCTCACGCTATCTCCTGGGGCGCACCCTGGCGGGCATGCTCGATGCCGCCGGGCGCCAGGCGAACAGCGACCAGCCGCGCATTCTGGTGGTCGACGACGACGAGCTGAGCCAGCACTACCTGGATGCGCTGCTCCCGATCGTCGGCGCCAGCTCACTGGTGGCGGGCAGCGCCGAAGCGGCGCTGGCGCTGGCCGCCGGCCACGCCATCGACCTGGTGCTGATGGACCTGCGCCTGCCCGACGCTTCCGGCGCCGCGACCACTGCCCGTCTGCGTGCCCTTGGCGGGCGCTGGTCGCACCTGCCGATCGTCGCCATGAGCGCCAGCCCCGGCGCCGAGCTGCCCGAGCAGGGGCCCGGCGGATGCCAGCAGTTGCTGACCAAACCGATCGACGAGCGTCAGCTGCGGGCGCTGCTGATGCGCTACCTGCCCGGCGTCAGCGAGCCCGCCGACGAGCCGGCGCTGGCGGTGGTCGACCCCGACCTCGCCCTGCAGCTGAGCGGCGGCCGCGAAGCGCTGGCCGACGAACTGCTGGCCCTGCTGCTGAGCGAACTGCCGAACCACCGCCTGACGCTGGCGCAGGCGTGGCAGGCCGCGGATACCGACGCCCTCAGGGAGGCAGTGCATCAGCTCGGGGGCGGCTGCCGTTACTGCGGTGTGCCCGCACTGAGCGCCGCCTGCAGCGCGCTGGAGACCCGCCTGCAGCAGGCACCGCTGGCCGACTGCCGGCGCGAGTGGATGCAGCTCACCCATGCCTGCGACCAGCTCGCCGCCTGGGCCGAGCGGCGTCCCACGCCGCGCTGACGCGCGCGGTCGGCGCCCTGCTCACCGAACGGCCCTTATCGGGCGGGAACGCCTGCCTCAGTGAGCGTGGTCGTGGTCGTGGTCGTGGTCGTGGTCGTGGTCCTCATCATAGGACTCGAGCTGTGCTACCAGCCCGGCCTCCTGGCCGGCGACCATCAGTCGCTTCATCTCCGCCACCGCCTCCTTGAGCCCCACGAACAGCGCGCGGGCGATGATGCTGTGGCCGATATTGAGCTCATGGATTCCGGGAATCGCCGCGATCGCCTCGACATTGTGATAGTGCAGACCGTGGCCGGCGTTGACCACCAGCCCCAGCTCGCTGGCCAGCTCCGCCGCCGCGGCGAGACGCGCGTACTCGACGCCGCGGGCATCGCCACGGGCTTCAGCGTAGGCGCCGGTATGCAGTTCGATCAGCGGCGCCCCCACCGCCTGGGCGGCGGCGATCTGATCCGGCTCCGGATCGATGAACAGCGACACCCGGCACCCCACGGCGGCGAGCCGACGGCAGGCGTCCGCGATCGCGTCGCGCCCACCGATCACGTCGAGACCGCCCTCGGTGGTCAGCTCCTCGCGCTTCTCCGGCACCAGGCAGACATCCGCCGGGCGCAGGCGCTCGGCCAGCGCGATCATCTCTTCAGTGACCGCCATCTCGAGGTTCATGCGGGTATTGAGCACCGCCGCGATCAGCTCGACATCGCGCTCCTGGATATGCCGGCGATCCTCACGCAGATGCAGTGTGATGCCGTCGGCACCGGCCTCCTCGGCCAGCAGCGCCGCCTGCACCGGGTCCGGGTAGCGAGTGCCGCGGGCCTGACGCAGGGTGGCGATATGATCGATATTGACGCCCAGTTGGATGCGGGTGGTGAGCATGGGAGGTAACTCCTGTGGTTAAGGCGTGGGGGTGCAGTCAAGGGATGCGGCGAGCGGCGCGTTCGGCCAGCGCAAGGGGCACGCGAGGTCGGCGAACCAACGCCCACGCAAGAGTCAGGAGAGCCCGCGTCGGCGCTGGCTCAGGCGCTGCATCAGCTCGCGCGAGCGCAGCGGCTGCGGCCCCAGCAATGGCGCCAGCGCAGCCCGGGTCAGCGCCTTGCTGAGCCCGGCCAGACCGGGGGCGTCCCAGTCGCCGCGGGCGAGCAGCTTGAGCGTGCGCCCGTCCCAGCCCGGCGCGTCCGCCGCCACCGGCGAGAAACGCCGGCTCGACGGGCTGTAGGTGTAGCGTGTGGCGGGGTCGAGCGCGCGCTCGTCGATATCGGCGAACACCGGCTCGGCGTCGAGCGTCTCGAGCAGGGTGATCTCCAGGCGGCGCAGCGCCGTGGCGCGCTCGGCGGGCCGGGTCAAACGCTCCAGGGTCCAGGCATAGATGGCGAAGACCTCGCCCACCGGCAGCCCCACGGGCAGCGAACGGGTCAGCAGCTCGTTGGCGTAGAGCCCGCACAGCAGCCCCTCGCCGGCCAGCAGCACCGCACTCTGGGTAGTCTCCATCATGCGCAGACGCTTGAGGTCGCCCTCGCCGATCCAGGTGAGATGCAGCGGCGCAAACGGCTGCAGCTTGGCGCGGGACTTGCTGCCGGCACGCTGCACGCCCTGGGCCACGGCACGGATATGGCCATGTTCCAGGGTGAGCACGTCGACCAGCGCGCTGGTCTCGCGATAGGCGCGCTTGTGCAGCAGGTAGGCCGGCTGGGGTTGCATGCGCCTACCCTAGTCGAGGTCGTAGCCGAGACTCTTCAGCGCGCGGTCGTCGTCCGACCAGCCGCGCTTGACCTTGACCCACAGGTTGAGCATGACCTTGGCATCGAAAGCGCGCTCCATCTCCTGGCGCGCCTCGGTGCCGATCTTCTTGATCCGCTCGCCCTTGTCGCCGATCAGGATTTTCTTCTGGCCCTGACGCTCGACCAGGATCAAGGCGCTGATATGCACCACCCGGCCTTCGTCGCGAAACTCCTCGATCTCCACCGTCATCTGGTAGGGCAACTCGTCGCCGAGCTGGCGCATGACCTTCTCACGCACCAGCTCGGCGGCCAGGAAGCGCTGGCTCTTGTCGGTGATCTGGTCATCGGGGAAGTAGTGCATGCCTTCCGGCAGGCGCTTGGCCACCTCGGCCTCAAGCTCCGGCACGTTGGTGCCATGCTTGGCCGACAGCGGCAGGATCGCGGCGAAGTCGCGGCGCGCCGCGAGCGACTCCAGCCACGGCAGCAGCGAGGCCTTGTCCTCGAGCCAGTCG
Source organism: Salinicola sp. DM10 (assembly GCF_017306975.2). Classification (NCBI taxonomy): domain Bacteria; kingdom Pseudomonadati; phylum Pseudomonadota; class Gammaproteobacteria; order Oceanospirillales; family Halomonadaceae; genus Salinicola; species Salinicola sp. DM10. The sequence goes on along the minus strand of NZ_JAFLEN020000001.1, from coordinate 137,636 downwards.
ACCTTGTTGACCGCCAGGATCACCGGCGCCTCGACGTGGACCAGCTTGTCGAGCACCACCTGGTCCTCGTCGGTCCAGCGCGTGCGGTCGACCAGGAACACCACGCAGTCGACGTCGCGCAGCGCCTGCGACGCCGCCTGGTTCATGAAGCGGTTGATCGCCTTGTTGCGATCCCGGGTCTGAAGGTGCATGCCGGGGGTGTCGACGTAGATGAACTGCGCCGTGTCGACGGTCTTGATCCCCATGATCTGGTGCCGCGTGGTCTGCGGCCGCCGTGAGGTGATCGAGACCTTCTGTCCCAGAATCCGGTTCATCAGGGTCGACTTGCCCACGTTGGGGCGCCCGACGATGGCCACGAAGCCGCAGGTCTCAGTCATCCGCGCTTGCTCTTGGTAGGTTCGAGTTTGGCCAGCGCGAGCTCCGCCGCCTGCTGCTCGGCGAGACGCCGGCTGGTGCCTTCACCCAGGGTCGGCGATTCGCCGAGCATGGCGATATGGCACTCGACGCTGAAGGTCTGGGCATGCGCTTCGCCCTCCACCGAGGTCACCTCGTAGCGGGGCAGCGCCTGCTGGCGCGACTGCAGAAACTCCTGCAGCCGGGTCTTGGGGTCCTTCTGGGTGTTGTGCAGATCGATCGCCTCGAGCCGAGTGCCGAACCACGCCAGCACGCGGCTGCGTGCCACATCCATGCCGGCGTCGAGATAGATCGCACCGATCACCGCCTCGAGCGCGTCCGCAAGGATCGAGTCGCGCCGGTGGCCGCCACTCTTCATCTCCCCGGAACCGAGCCGCAGGCAGGCGCCGAGATCGAACTCGCGCGCCACTTCGGCCAGTGTCTGGCCCTTGACCAGTCCGGCGCGCAGGCGCGAGAGCTGCCCTTCGCGCGCCGCCGGGAAGCGCTTGAACAGCGCCTCGCCGATCACGAAATTGACGATCGAGTCACCCAGGAACTCGAGCCGTTCGTTGTTGGCACCGCCGACACTGCGGTGCGTCAGAGCCAGCTCCAGCAGCGACGGGTCACGAAACTCGTGACCGATACGTCGCCGGAAGCCTTGCAGAGGATCACTCACGTCATTCCCATTTTCATTGTCCGACGCAAAGCGGGCGCGGGTAGCCCCGTCGCCCGCTTTACGAGTGCATCGTGGTCGGGTCGTTGGTCGACCCGCCGTGGCGATACCGCGACTGCAGTGAACTCTAAAAGCCACCGCGGGCGGTTCGCGCTATGCGATTCAGTGTATCTGGCGCACCGTGCTGAAGCTAGGCAGACCGCCGTCCCAGTGCATCCACACTGCGAACGCCTTGCCCACGATATTGGCCTCCGGCACGAAGCCCCAGTAGCGGCTGTCGTTGGAGTGGTCGCGGTTGTCGCCCATCATGAAGTACTCATGGTCGGGCACCACGATCTCGCGCATCTGCGGCCCCGGCATGCTCGGGTTGTTGTAGATGTCGTGCTCGACCTGCCCCAGTTGCTCGCGCAGCAGCTCTTCGCCGGGGGCCTGCGCCGGGTCGGCGTCGACCAGGGTCTTGGGTACCGGCTTGCCGTTGACGTAGAGCTGCTTGTTCTCGTAGCGAATGTGATCGCCCGGCAGCCCGATCACCCGCTTGATGAAGTTGACCGAGGGGTCTTCCGGGAAGCGGAACACCATGACGTCGCCGCGTTGGGGTTCGCCGAGATCGGCGATCTCGGTGTTGATCACCGGCAGGCGCAGACCGTAGGCGAACTTGTTGACCAGGATGAAGTCACCGACCTTGAGGGTCGGGCGCATCGAACCCGAGGGGATCTGGAACGGCTCGACGACGAAGCTGCGCAGCACCAGCACGATCAAAAGCACCGGGAAGAACGAGCGCGCGTAGTCGATCGGCCACGGATCCTTGTAGGTCACCGCCTCGCTACTGCCCTTCTCTTCGGCGGCGGCGCGCTGACGCTGACGACGGGCACGGCGCCAGAAAAGACTATCGAGTAACCACACCAGCCCCGTGATGGCGACCGCCACCACCAGTAACAACGAAAAATCCATGAGACCGTTTCCTACTCATTCACTTTGAGAACGGCGAGGAACGCATCCTGGGGGATCTCCACACGCCCCACCTGCTTCATGCGTTTCTTGCCGGCTTTCTGCTTCTCCAGCAGTTTCTTCTTGCGCGTGACATCGCCACCGTAGCACTTGGCGGTGACGTTCTTGCGCAGCGCCTTGACCGTGGAGCGCGCCACCACGTGCCCGCCGATCGCCGCCTGCACCGCGACGTCGAACATCTGCCGCGGGATCAGCTCTTTCATCTTCTCGACCAGCACGCGCCCACGAGCATGGGCGTGGTCACGATGGATGATCAGCGCCAGGGCATCGACGCGGTCGCCGTTGATGAGGATGTCCAGACGCACCAGCTTGGCCGCCTCGAAGCGCTCGAAGCTGTAGTCGAGCGAGGCGTAGCCCTTGGAGATCGACTTGAGACGGTCGAAGAAGTCCATTACCACTTCCGCCATCGGCAGCTCGTAGACCAGCTGCATCTGGTTGCCCAGTACCTGCATGTCGAGCTGCACGCCGCGCCGATTGACGCACTCGCTGATGACGTTGCCGACGAACTCCTGCGGCACCAGGATATTGGCGCGCACGATCGGCTCGCGCATCTCGTCGACGTTACCCAGGTCGGGCAGCTTCGAAGGATTGGAGATGTAGACCAGCTCGCCGTCGTCCATCAGCAACTCGTAGATGACCGTCGGTGCCGTGGTCAGCAGGTCGAGGTCGTACTCGCGCTCCAGCCGCTCCTGGATGATCTCCATGTGCAGCGTACCGAGGAAACCGACGCGGAAGCCGAAGCCCAGCGCATCCGAGTTCTCGGGCACGTAGTCGAGCGAGGCGTCGTTGAGCGCGAGCTTCTCGAGGGCGTCGCGGAAGTCCTCGTAGTCATCGGAGCTGACCGGGAACATGCCGGCGTAGACCTGCGGCTTGACCTTCTGGAAACCGGGCAGCCGCGGTACGTCCTTGGTCTTGGCGTGGGTGATGGTGTCACCCACCGGCGCGCCGTGGATATCCTTGATACCGGCGATCACGAAGCCCACCTCGCCGGCGCGCAGGATGCCAGTGGAGTGCTGCTTGGGGGTGAAGAAGCCGATATCGGTCACTTCCCAATCGCGCCCGGTCGACTTCATGTGGATCTTGTCACCCTTCTTGAGGGTGCCATCGAACAGCCGCACCAGCGACACCACGCCCTGGTAGTTGTCGAACCAGGAGTCGATGATCAGCGCCTGCAGCTGGCCCTCGCGGTCGCCCTTGGGCGGCGGGATGTCGCGCACCAGGCGCTCCAGCAGCTTGTCGATGTTGAGCCCGCTCTTGGCCGACACCTGCACCGCATCGTGGGCGTCGAGACCGATGATCTCCTCGATCTCGTGGGCCACCTTGTCCGGATCGGCCTGGGGCAGGTCCATCTTGTTGAGGACCGGCAGCACCTCCAGGTTCTGCTCGATCGCGGTGTAGCAGTTGGCCACCGACTGCGCCTCGACCCCCTGCGCGGCATCGACCACCAGCAGCGCACCCTCGCAGGCATAGAGCGAACGCGACACTTCGTAGGAGAAGTCGACGTGACCCGGGGTGTCGATGAAGTTGAGCTGGTAGGTATGACCATCCTCGGCCTGATAGTCGAGGGTCACCGACTGCGCCTTGATGGTGATGCCGCGCTCGCGCTCCAGATCCATCGAGTCGAGCACCTGCTCTTTCAATTCGCGCTCGCTCAACCCGCCGCACACCTGGATGATGCGGTCGGCCAGCGTGGACTTGCCGTGGTCGATGTGGGCGATGATCGAGAAGTTGCGGATGTACTTGAGCTGTTCGTTGCTTGCGGCGTCTGCCATTGAGTCCTTACCAGTCGTTGTACGCGCAGAAGGTCGCGCCCCGAAGGGTTACGCATTACGCGGTTGATGACGAAATGGCGGCATTGTACCGACATGGCTGTGCCAAGGACAGCGACCGCGTGCGCCGTTGCCGCGCCACACGCGACGAGCCCCGCCGGGGGCGGGGCTCGTCGGGCACATGCGCGGCTGGAGCGTCACTCTTTGCTGTCGTGAGCCTTGAGCCGCAGGGCGACGAACAGCGAGTTGCCGTCGCGTGAGATGCGCACCGGCACCGCACGATCACCTTTGACCTGCTTGACCGCCTTGATCAGCGCATCCGCGCTATCCACCGGCTTCTGATCGAAGCTGACGATGACGTCGCCCGGCTGGATACCGGCGGCGGCCGCCGCACCGCGCGGATCGACTCGACGCACCAGGACACCGCTGCCGACCTCGAGCTGCTGCTTCTCCTGGGCGCTCAGATCGCTGATGGCGATACCCAGCTTGGTCTGGTCGTTGGTCGACTGACCGCCGGACGAGCCGTCGGCGCTCAGCGACTCGGGCCAGTCGCCCACGGTGACGTCGATGTTGCGGGTGTCGCCGTCACGCAGGACCTTGAGCTTGATCTCCGCGCCCGGGGCGAACTTGCCGATGATCCGCGGCAGCGTGGTGGAGTCGTCGACGGCATCCCCGTTGACGCTCAAGATCACGTCGCCGGCCTTGAGACCGGCTTTCTTGGCCGGGCTGTCGTCGCTGACGTCGGAGACCAGCGCACCCTTGGTGTCGTCGAGTCCGAACGACTCGGCCAGGTCCTTGGACACCGGCTGGATGACCACGCCCAGCCAACCGCGGCTGACGTGACCTTCGGTGCGCAGCTGATCGGCCACGTTCATCGCCACGCTGATCGGAATGGCAAAGGAGAGCCCCATGAAGCCACCACTGCGGGTATAGATCTGGGAGTTGATACCCACCACCTGGCCATCCAGATTGAATAGCGGGCCACCGGAGTTGCCCGGGTTGATGGCGACGTCGGTCTGGATGAACGGCACATAGGTGTCGCTGGGCAGGGTACGATTGATGGCACTGACGATGCCCGCGGTGACCGAGTGGTCGAAGCCGAACGGCGAGCCGATCGCCGCCACCCACTCGCCGACCTGAAGGTCATCGGAGTTGCCGATCTTGAGCGTCGGCAGATCCTTGGCATCGACCTTGAGCAGCGCCACATCGGTACGCGGGTCGGAGCCCACCAGCTTGGCCGGCAGTTCACGCCGATCGTTCAGGCGTACCATGATCTCGTCGGCGTTCTTGACCACGTGGGCATTGGTCAGAATGTAGCCATCGGAGCGAATGATGAAGCCCGAACCGAGCGACTTGCGCTCCTCTTCTGCCCCCGGCGCGCCGGGCATCGGTGGCATCTGGTCGCCGAAGAAGCGGCGGAAGATATCGGGAACATCCTGCTGCCCGAAGGGATCATCGGCGGCACTGACCGTGCTGGTCGTGGAGATGTTGACCACGCCCGGCGCCGCCTGCTTGACCAGCGCGGTGAAGTCCGGCAGATCGCTGGCGCGAGCCGCCTGCGTCGAGAGCAGCGCGATCATCAGCACCAGCCAGGGAGCGAACCATCTTGTCATACGTTCCATTAAACACTCCTAACACCATGAAGACTCGTCGCGAGCCATACGTTTGCGATGGCCGGCCCCGGCGAGAGATAACGCGGTCACAATGAACCCCGCCCAGGACACGGCGCCGGTGGCTTCATGCCGCCGCCACCCTCTTCATTGATGCGGAAAAAGCCGAAGAGTTCAACGAGATGTAAAGATTCTTTACCGCCGCGGCGCGCGCCGGTTGCCGTTGGGAGGGGAAGATATCCGGCAACGTAAGGGCTCGCGCCCGCGACTTGGAAACGCGCGGGGCGCGGCCGTCATGCGACGGCCGCGCCCCGTTGGCGCCGAAAGCCTCGCCTTAGCGCGTGGCAGAGGCGTCGATCGCGTGAAGCTGGCTGGCGTAGTTGCCGGAGCCGTGCAGCAACCCCAGGTCACCGTTACCTAGGGTGCGTCGCGCCAGGTAGGACTGCAGCGAAGCGCCCTGCTCCTGATCCAGGCCGGCGTCGCCGCTGGCGCTGAACAGCGGCAGCATGACGTCATCACCGATGGTCATCAGCCCGCGCTGCTCGCCACCGCCAGTGCCGGCGCCTGCCATCGAGAAGATCGGCATGCCGCTGGAGGCCGGCGCGCGCATCGATGCCGGAATCACGCCACTTTCACCGCCGCCGGAAGGAAGCGCGAAAGCGGGCTGCGCGCCAGCCGCCGGCGTGAGCGACTCACCGCTGGAAGCGATGTCGGCCGGTACGGCGGCATCACCGCCGAAGCCGTTGTAGACCTGCACGCCAGTGATCACCATCAGCGAGACCGCCGCGGCCACCGCCGCACCGCCCATGAAGGAGAACGAGTGACGGCGAGACGCCGTCGGCGCCTCGGCCACACCAGGGGCCGGCTCATCGGCGATCGCCGCCATCACGTCAGCGGAGATATCGATATCCACCACCGCCTCGCGTTCGCGCTGCATCATGCTGCGCGCCAGATGGTAGCGCCGCCAGGTGTCCGCCTCGCCGGAAGCCGTCTCCATCTGCTTGAAGACGCGCCGGAGATCGAACTCGTCGCCCTCGTCGTCCATCAACGCGGAAAACGACTCTCGTAACTGCTTCATAGTCACACCCTCACACTCGGCCAGTGCCTTGCCCGTGATCGCCGCCGGCAGCGTCGCCGGGCAACGACATCAGTGTCTCTTTCACACTCTATGACGCCGCAGGCGCACGACAGTTCATTTTCGATTCATGTTTATTTGCAGATCGAATACGTCGCCCGCTGCACACGCCTCAGCCGTCATTGGCGACACTGGAATCCCCCCGCTCCAGCAGCGGCTGGATATGCCTGTCGACCGCCTCCCGCGCGCGAAAGATACGCGAGCGCACGGTACCCACCGGACACTCCATGATGGTGGCGATATCCTCATAGGAGAGCCCGTCGAACTCGCGCAGGGTGATCGCCGTGCGCAGATCGTCGGGTAGATTGTCGATCGCCGCGAAGACCGCCGACTCGAGCTGATCGCGGGCAATCGACGCTTCGGGAGACTCGATGTCAGAGAGCCGCCCGCTCTGGTCGACCACCTCGGCATCGGCGATGTCGAGATCGCTGCCCGGCGGGCGCCGGCCGCGGGAGACCAGGTAGTTCTTGGCAGTGTTGATGGCAATACGGTACATCCAGGTATAGAAGGCGCTTTCGGCTCGGAAGCTGCCGAGGGCCCGATAGGCCTTGATGAAGGCCTCCTGGGCCACGTCCTGGACCTCGGCATGGTCCTGTACGTAGCGGCCGATGAGCCCCAGAATCTTGTGCTGATACTTCTTGACCAGAAGATCGAAGGCCCGGGTATCTCCCTTCTGGGCGCGCTCGACCAGCTGCTGATCGGTCTCTCTGGCACCCATTCAGGCACTCCACCGGTTCATGGGCGCGGCGCATCGGGGAACCAGCGGGTGACGATCGAGATATGACGGTGACAATACGCTCATGATTCAACCTGGAGCCGTGGGACTCGCGATTCAGTGACAGGCGTGCAACTTATAACAGAACCCCGGCATTTAACAGAAAGCCGGAGGCGGCACGCGGTGAAAGCCTGCCAGTCTTGCCGTTTTGGCGCCCGCCATCAAGTCGTCGACGGCCGTGTCGTCCGCCTTTACGGCCTGCGGAAAGTTGATTTTTGTCCTTCCAAGCCGCCATAGTACGCGCTCTACACGCAGACGCGCGTCGCTCGACGGCGCCATCTCCCACGCGTCCACGCGCGAACCATCGCAGATTTCAACGGGCCCAGCATGTCGGAACAGCAGGTCAACAATCTCAACGTCCTGGCGCAGGACGTTCTGATATCTCCCGAAGTGCTCAAGCAGCACATCCCGCTCAGCGAAGCCGCCGAGCGCACGGTCATCGAAGGCCGCCAGACCATCCAGCGCATCCTCGACCGCGAGGACCCGCGCTTGTTGGTGGTGATCGGCCCCTGCTCGATCCACGACCCCGAGGCCGCCCGCGACTATGCCCGGCGCCTGCGTAAGCTGGCCGATGCGGTGAGCGACAGCCTCTATATCGTGATGCGCGTCTACTTCGAGAAGCCGCGCACCACGGTGGGCTGGAAGGGCCTGATCAACGACCCCCATCTCAACGACTCGTTCGAGATCGAAGAGGGGCTGCACATCGCCCGCCGCCTGCTGGTGGATCTGGCCGAGATCGGCCTGCCACTGGCCACGGAAGCACTCGACCCGATCTCGCCGCAGTATCTGCAGGACTGCATCAGTTGGTCGGCGATCGGCGCCCGCACTACCGAATCCCAGACCCATCGCGAGATGGCCTCGGGGCTCTCCGGCCCGGTCGGCTTCAAGAACGGCACCGACGGCAGTCTGGACGTGGCGGTCAACGCGCTGCAGTCGGTGGCCAGCCCGCACAACTTCCTGGGCATCGATCAGGCCGGCAAGGTCGCGGTGATCCGTACCCGCGGCAACGCCTACGGCCATGTGGTCCTGCGCGGCGGCAACGGCAAACCCAACTACGACAGCGTCAGCGTCACCCTGGCAGAGCAGGAGCTGGCCAAGGCCGGTCTCAAGGCCAATCTGATGGTCGACTGCTCCCACGCTAACTCCAACAAGGACCCGGCACTGCAGCCGTTGGTGATGGAGAACGTGACTCACCAGATCCTCGATGGCAATCGCTCGATCATCGGCCTGATGATCGAATCCAACATCGGCTGGGGGGCGCAGAAGATTCCCGCCGACCGCAGCCAGCTCGAGTATGGCGTGTCGATCACCGATGCCTGCATCGACTGGCCCACCACCGAGCGCAGCCTGACCCAGATGGCCGAGCAGCTCGCACCGACGCTCAAGGCGCGACTCGCGCCCGAAAGCTGAAAAGCCCGGTTCTGACATGCCGACGCCCGCTGATCACAGCGGGCGTCGGCGTTTCAGGGTATCGAAAGCGGGTTCCAGAGCCTCGAAATCCAGAGCCCCGAAATCCAGAGCCTCGAAAAATGGTCTTCAGGGCAACGAAAAGTGAACGGCGCTGCGCAGACTGGCGCCAGCAACTGCCGGATCAGGAGGTTTCCCTGACCACCCCCTCGATCTCGCGCCGGAACGGCGGCAGCGCATCCAGCAGCGCCTTGCCGTAACGTCGGGTCAGCACCCGGCGGTCGAGCAGCGAGATACGCCCGCTGTCATTCTCCTTGCGAATCAGCCGACCGCAGGCCTGGACCAGCTTGATCGAGGCGTCCGGCACCGAGATGCGCATGAACGGATTGCCCCCCTGGCTCTCGATCCACTCCGCCAGCGTCGCCCCTACCGGATCGTCCGGTACCGAGAACGGCAGCCGCGTGATCACCACATGAGTGAGATAGCGCCCCGGCAGGTCGATCCCCTCGGCGAAGCTCGCCAGCCCGAAGATCAGGCTGCCCTGCCCCGCGTCCACCGCCTTGCGATGGCGCTCGAGCAGTTCGCGCTTTGGCAGGCGGTCCTGGGACAGCAGGCGCGACGCCCAGGGCTCGCCGAGCGCCTCGGCGACGCTCTTGAGCTGCTTGCGCGACGAAAACAGCACCAGGATCGCCTCGTCGTCCTCGCGCCCCTCGATGAACTGCACGATGGCCCGGTCGTGGGCCACCGGATCGCCGGGCTCCACCGCCTCGCGCGGCACGCTGAGAGTGGCGCGGGAGTAATCGAACGGGCTCGGCAGGCGCTGATAGCGGTAGCGATTGGCCAGACCGGCACGCTCCTGGAGACGTTCGAATCGATTGAGCGCGGTCAGCGTGGCCGAGGTCACCACCGCCCCGTAGCAGGCTCCCCACAGGTGGCGCGCCAGGGTCTCGGCGGCGGAGACCGGGCTGGCCGAGAAGGTCAGCTCGGGCTCGCTGCCGAAGCGCTCGAAGGTGAGCCAGCGCGCCTGGGGCTTCTGATCCGGCGGGTCCTCGCTGGCCATGGCCTGCCACAGCGCGTGGGCATCCAGCGCGCGCCCGTGGAGCAGCGCGCTGAGCGGCAGCCAGGGTTCGGCCTGCTCGCGGGGGAGTCCGGTGGACTTGTCCGGATCCAGGCTCTCGCGCAGGATCTCGGTCATCGTCTCCAGGTCGCGTGCCAGCGCCGCGAAGGGAATCACCAGCTGCTGCGCCAGCGCCACCAGCGGTGCCGGCGCACGGCCGTTGACGAAGCGATGATGCCGGGTCTCGTCGCCTGCGCCCTGCTCGAGCCCGGCGATCTGATGACCCATGGCGTAGGCCTCACCCAGACTCGGCTCGAGCGCTGCGATGCGCTCGGGAAAGGCCGCCAGCAGACGCGCCAGCGTGGGCTGGGCGGCGAGCGCGGTATTCAGTTCGGTGAGCGACTTCTTCAGCGTGCGCAGCCAGCGCAGGGTGCCATTGACGGCGAAGCGGTGGTGAAAGTGATCCAGCGCCTTGTCCGGAAGATGGTGCCCCTCGTCGAAGATGTAAATGCACTCCTTCGGCGGCGGCAGCACCATGCCGCCACCGAGGGCCAGATCCGCCAGCACCAGATCGTGGTTGGCGACCACGATGTCGGCCTGCTCCAGATTCCGCCGCGAGCGGAAGTAGGCACAGGCGCCAAAATGACCGCAGCGACGGTTGGTGCACTGGCGATGGTCGACGGTCAGGCGGCGCCAGTCGCGGTCATCGATCGCCACCGGCCAGCTGTCGCGGTCGCCCTCCCACTTGCCCGAGGCATAGGTGTCGGCCATCTCCTGGATCAGCTGCGGGAAGTCGCCACCGGCATCGGTCGCGATGGTCTGCTCGAACAGCGACAGCGTGGGATTGGGCTCGCTGCCCTCCAGCGCCTGGTCGAGCTTGGCGACGCACAGATAGCGCCCGCGCCCCTTGGCCAGGGCGTAGTCGAAATGGAGCCCGCTGTGCTCGCGCAGCCGTGGCAGATCCTGATTGAGCACCTGCTCCTGCAGCGCCACCGTCGCGGTCGCCACCACCAGCCGCTTGCCGCGCGCCTTGGCCACCGGCAACGCCGCCAGCAGATAGGCCAGCGTCTTGCCGGTACCGGTACCCGCCTCGAGCACGCAGACGTGCTCCTGAGAGGTACGCCGCCCCTGATCGTCGTGCTCGATCCCGGCCAGGGTGCGCGCGATCTCTGCGATCATCAGCCGCTGGCCATAGCGCGGCGTGAGTTCAAGACCCTCGAGCGTACGTCGGTAGGCGTCCTGAATCTCCTGCTTGAGCGTCTCGTCGAGCATGCGGGTTCCGGACGGGCCGGCCTGTGTGGGGAAGGCAAGGTGACCGCTCACGGGGGAGAGCGGTCGGTTCGGGGTCGCTCAGGGAAGCGCTGAATACATCGGCGAGCGAGATGAAGCGCAAGGCGCATGGAACGCAGAAAACGAGACATAACATGAAGTTAGGCGAGTTTTCGAGTACCACGCAACGAAGCGATTCGCTCGCGCAGGCATTTATTCAGTGTTTCCTCAGACGAGCATCGACTCCGGCGGCTGCTCGCACGGCAGCTTATCCTTGATATAGGCCTCGATCTCGGGCAGCGAGAACGCGTCCTCCTCGCCGACGAAGCTGATCGAGACTCCCTTGGCGCCGGCGCGACCGGTACGACCGATACGGTGCACGTAGTCTTCCGGGTCCTCGGGCAGGGTGTAGTTGACCACGTGGCTGACATCCTCGATATGAATGCCGCGCCCGGCGACATCGGTCGCCACCAGCACCTGGATCTCACCCTCGCGGAACTTCTCGAGCGTGCTGATACGCTGATTCTGCGGCACGTCGCCGGAGAGCATCGCTACGTTGATGCCCGCCTCGCGCAGCAGTCCATCGAGCTCACGCACCAGATCGCGGCGGTTGCCGAAGACGATCACGCGCTCCATCGACTCCTGCTTGAGCAGGTTGATCAGCAGCCGGCGCTTGTCACTGTCGCTGACCAGATAGACGCGCTGATCGATGTTGGCGGCGTTCTCGGTGGTCACCTCGATCTCGACGTGGGCCGGATTGTGGGTCCACTGCTCGGACAGGTTGAGAATATCCGGGGTAAAGGTCGCCGAGAACAAAAAGGTCTGGCGCTCTTCACGCTTGGGCGTGTAGCGGATGATGCGCTTGACGTCGGGGATGAAACCCATCGACAGCATGCGATCCGCTTCATCGAGCACCAGCACCTCGACCTGGGAGAGATCGATGTCGCGCTTCTGCTGGAAGTCCAGCAGCCGGCCCGGCGTGGCCACCAGGATGTCCAGGTTCTTGCCCAACTGCTCGCGCTGCTTCTGGTAATCCATGCCGCCGACCACGCTCGCCACGTTGAGCGTGGTGAAGCGCGCCAGCGCCTTGGCGTCCTTCTCGATCTGCAGCGCCAGCTCGCGGGTGGGGGCGACGACCAGTGCCCGCGGCGTCCCCGGCTTCTGGCCGTCCGGAGCCTCCTCCTCGAGGAAATAGGCGAGCATCGAAATCAGAAACGCGGCCGTCTTGCCGGTACCGGTCTGCGCCTTGCCCACCACGTCGCCGCCGAGCAGCGTGTGCATCAGCGCTTCGGCCTGGATCGGGGTGCAGTACTCGAATCCCTCGGCGTGGATGGCGCGCATCAGCGCCAGCGGCAGATCGAAATCGTGGAACCGCCAGCGGCCGGCCACGGGCGCGACCGGGAACTGATCCAGCGACCAGCCGTTGGCGTTGCGCGACTGCGATTTACGAGGCTTGCGTCGACGCCGCTTGGGTCTGCGGTTCTGTGCCGGTGCCTGGGTGTTGTCCGACTCACTCATAGTTATGACGAATGTCCGAATTCGATTGACGGTGAAGCCCGCGCGGGTATGGAGAGCCGCCGAAGCAGTGCTGGCGCTCGATCCGACACCACCGCCTGGTGCCGCCGCTGGCGGCAGGCCAAGGCCCGGCGTCGGCGCGGGCAAGCCCCTAGTGTACCAGCCTGGGTGCGTGACGTCGCCAGCCGGGCGGCGAGCCCGGCCTGTCAGCCGCGTTGGGGCCTGTTAGAATGGGTGGCATGAGACGACAACGCCCCGGCACTCAGGCCGCGGGCGCCGCTAGCAAAGGCCGCGTGAATGACTCGCAGAAAGAAGACCCGCTCCCTGGCCGACAAGGTCAGCATCCGCACCGGTAAGCGCAAGGACTATCGTCGTTGGCGACATGAGAACCCTGACGAGGTCACCTCCTCGCGCCGTTACGTGTCCAAGAAGGATCAACAGCGCAAGGCCCAGGCCGAGCGCAAGCTGAAGCGCCAGAGCGTGGCGCCGCTGCCACTGCACAAATCCGACACCAGCGATAAGGATACCGACTGATGCGCCTGGTCTCGTTCAACATCAACGGTATTCGCGCCCGCCTGCATCAGCTGGAGGCGCTGGTCGAGGCCCACGATCCGGACGTGATCGGACTGCAGGAGACCAAGGTCCAGGACAGCGAGTTTCCGCGCGAAGCGGTCGAGGCCCTCGGCTATCACGTCCACATCCATGGCCAGAAAGGGCACTACGGGGTCGCGCTGATGACCAAGGCGCGCCCGGAACAGGTCCACTACGGCCTGCCCGACGACCCGGAGGACGCCCAGCGGCGACTGATCGGTGCCACGCTGACGGGCCCCGACGGCCGCCCGTTGACGGTGTGGAACGGCTACTTCCCGCAGGGCGAGAACGTCGCTCACCCGACCAAGTTCCCGCACAAGCGCGCCTTCTATGCCGGGCTCAGCGCCCTGCTCGAGGCGCGCCACGACCCCGCCGAGCGCCTGGCCATCATGGGCGACTTCAATATTTCACCTCAGGATATCGACATCGGTATCGGCGAGGAGAACCGCAAGCGCTGGCTGCGTGAAGGCAAGACCAGCTTCCAGCCGGAAGAGCGCGAATGGCTCGAGCGGCTCAAGGCGTGGGGGCTGAAGGATAGCTACCGCTTGTGTCACCCGGACAGCAGCGACCTGTTCAGCTGGTTCGACTACCGCTCCAAGGGGTTCGATCGCGAGCCCAAACGGGGTCTGCGTATCGATTACATCCTGGTCACCGACCCGCTGGCCGAAGCCACCCGCGCCGCCGGCGTCGACTACGCGCTGCGCGGCATGGAGAAACCCTCGGATCACGCCCCGGTGTGGAGCGACTTCACGCTCGAGTGAGCGCCTAGGGAAGCGTTGAATAAATCGCCGAACGAGATGAAGGGCAAGGCGCACGGAACGCAGACTCGAAGCAGCGCGTAGAGAACGCCCGTAGGGCGGCCCGTCAGGGCAAGTTGCCGAAGGCAACGCGTCACGCGAGACATAACATGGGGTTAGGCGAGCCTTCGAGTACCGGGCAACGTAGTCATGCGCTGGGGACGCCGAGTCCGTGCAGGCATTTATGCAGGGGTTCCTAGCCTTGGCCCAGCGACACCAGCCAAGCCTGGGCCTGGCTCTCCCCTGCCGCCGCCGCCCGCTTCAACGCCCGGCGCGCCAGTTCAGGGCGCTGCAGCTGGACCGCGGCAACGCCCATCAGCAGCCAGTCGCGCCCCTGGGCAGCCTGCCCCGACGCATCACTACTCCCAGTCTTCTGCGCAGCTTCGTTCCGGTCGACTTGGTTTCGGTCGACTTTATTCCGGTCAACGTCGTCGGCGGGCACGATATGACCCAGGGCGTCGAGTACCACCTGCCACTCGCCCCAGGCGTAGGCGGCCTCGGCCAGTTGGCGCCAGTCCGCCTCGCTCCCGGTCCGATTGGCCAGTGCGCGCCACGCCGCCAGGGCCTTGTCATGTTCGCGCGCGGCACTCCACGCCTGCGCCTGCAGGCGTAGATTGGCCTCGGAACGTGGCAGCTCGCCGTCCGCCAGCCAGCGCGCCAGATACTCCCCCGCGCGAGCGGGTGTTCCACCGGCGATATGCAGCTCGGCCAGTTGCACCAGATCCTGCGGCCGGGTCAGCACGCCGCGACGCCAGCCGCTCTCCCAGATCGCCGCCGCGCGCCCGGGGTCGCCTGCCCGCTGCGCCAGCCCGGCCGCGCGCCGCCACACCTGCGGCGAATCGGCATCGTCACCCAGCAGTGTCAGGGCGTCATCGAAACGCCCACTGCGCTGATAGACCGTGCTGGCGAGCTGGCGCTGCTCGGCATCCCAGGAGGCGCTGCCCGATTCGCGCAGGCGATCAAGAGAGTTTGCTGCCGCCTGCCACTCGCCGAGGGCAGCGCGCGTTTGCACCAGCAACCAGCGCGACTCGGCGTCGCCGCCGCTGGCCTCGACCCAGCGCGTGAGCAGATCAGCCCCGCGCTCGCGCTGCCCGGCGGCGAGACGCAGCTGCGCCTCCTGGCGCAGCCAGGCCAGCCGCCGTGGCGCCGGCACCTCGTCGATAGCGCGTGCCGAGGCTAGGCGCTGCGCCGCGACGGCGCTCTTCCCCTGGCGAGCCAGAGCGCTGGCTTCCAGTTGCAGAAACAGCGCCCGGGCCCAGCGATCGGCGGCATTACCGCCATCGAGACGCGCCGCGGCGGCCTCGGCCCGCGACGCCACCGCGGCGTTGTCGCCCGCGGCCAACTGCTGCTGCAGCGACTCGAGCGAAGCAATCATGCTGGAACTCAAGGCCGGCCCTTCGGCCATCACCGGCGTGGTCACCAGTAACGCCAGCAGCAGGAGTGCAGCGCCATACCGGCACTGCCGTCCCTTAACGGCGTCGGCGGCCGTAGTGACAGCCAGGGCGGGCCCCGCGGGCGGAATGACAGTCTGTGACGCGTCCATGGTCAACCTTGCAGTTTGAACTCGATACGCTGGGTGGCACGGCGCACGTCGTCCGCCGGCGGGAAGCGCCAGCGCGCTACCGCTTCCTCCACCGCGCGGTCGAACACGTTAGCCGGCTCGGCGTCGATCACCCGCAAGCTGCCGCTATCCACGCGCCCATCGGGCTGGATCACGAAGCTGACCTCGACGTAGCCCTCCAGGCCACGCCGCTGCGCCCGCACCGGGTAGGTCGGATTGACCCGACTGGTCGGCTGCAGCTGCCCCACGTCACGCGGTGATGCCTGGGTACCCTTGGGTGCCGGCTGCGCAGCCGGTGCCTGGGCAGTGCTGGGCGCCGGCGACGGGCTAGGCTGCGGACTGGGCTCGGGCCGCGATTCAGGTTGTGGCTGAGGTTGTGGTTGCGGCTGCGGCTTGGGTCGCGGCGTCGGCCGCGCCTCGCTCAGCTCGGGCAACGAGGCGTCCAGCGTCGGCGCCGGGGTCTGCGGCTGCGCCACCTCGGGTTCGGGCACAGAGATCGGGCTAGGTGTCGGCGCCGGTGACGGTGCTGCTGCCGGGGGCGGCGGCGGAGCGGTCGGCGGAGGCGGTGGCGCTGCTGCGCTCGTCGCCGGTGCTGTCTGCGCCTGCTCCGGCGCGTCGACCATGGCGATCGGTGCAGCGCTGACGATCTCCTGATCCTCCGGCGCGGGTGGTGCCACCAGCAGCGCCAGCAGATAAAACAGCACCAGCGCCAGCACGCCACCGGCGACCAGACCCACGAGCCTGCGCATCAGCCCGCGTCCCGATTGGCTGCGACAGCGACATTGTCGACCCCGGCCTGGCGAATGCGATCCATCACCTCGAGCAGCAGACCCGTGGTCGAGCGGCGGTCGGCCTGGACCACCACGCTGCCATCGCCGGAGACCAGTGCCGCCACCTTGGCGCCGACTCGATGGGCGTCCACCGCCTCGCCGTCGACCCACACCGCGCCATCCTGGGTGATCGCCACCAACACCTGGGTGTCGGGGCGTGCAGTCGCCTCGCTCGACTGCGGCCGCTCGATCTCGACCCCACTCTCCTTGATGAAGCTGGTGGTGACGATAAAGAAGATCAGCATGATGAAGACGACATCGAGCATCGGGGTCAGGTCGATCCCGGTGGCGTCGTCGCTCGCTTCCCGCAGGCGCCGCCTACGCATGGGCATCCTCCACCGCGCGAGCCATGCGATCGTGCAGTCGCTGGTCCTCACGCCGAATGATCTGTTCCAGTCGGGACACGAACAGCAGCCCGACCACGGCCACGGCCATGCCCACCAGGGTGGGCAGCGTGGCACGAGCAACGCCGTCGGCCATCGCCCGCGCCTGGCCGCTGTCGCTGAGGGAGAGGCTATCGAACACCTGGATCATCCCGGTGACGGTACCCAGCAGCCCCAGCAACGGGCATATCGCCACCAGCAGCTTGAGCCAGGGCAACGGCTGGCGCAGCCGGGCCAGTAGCTCCCGGGTCCACACCTCGCGCAGGGTGAGCGCGCTCCAACTGACGTGGTCACGGCGCTGGATCCAGGCATCGATCAGCGCTCGGCGCGCCCGGCGGTGAGTGACGCGCCAGTAGATCAGACGCTCCAGCGCCAGCGCGAACAGCGCCATGGCGACCAGCATGATCACTACCAGGACCCCGCCGCCGGCGTCGATCAGCCAGCGGATCGGCTCAAGCGTGAACGCCACGATGGCTCTCCTGATCCTGGCCCGCAGCTTCCAGGTGCTCGGCCAGAACCGCGCTGGCGCGCCCTTCGAGCAGCCCGACAAGCCGCCGGCTACGGCTGCTCAGCGCGGTGTTGACGAACAGTAACGGCACCGCGGTGATCAAGCCCAGCACGGTGGTCACCAGCGCCTGGCTGATCCCCCCGGCCATCAGCTGCGGATCGCCGGTGCCAAACACGGTGATCGACTGGAAGGTGATGATCATCCCGGTGACCGTTCCCAGCAGCCCCAACAGCGGTGCCACCGCGGCGATCAGCTTGACGATCGGCTGGCCGCGCTCGAGACGCGGCTGCTCCGCCAGCAGCGCCTCGTCGAGACGCGCCTCGAGGGCCTCCGGGGCGTGACTCGGGCCCAGCGCACCGAAGCGCCCGAGTACCCGCCCGAGGGGGTTGTCATCACGCAGCCGCTCAGGGTCGCGCAGCTGACGCTGCATGCGTGAACTCACCCGCAGCAGATAGAGATATTGCGCCAGTGCCACCAGGAGGCCGATGGCGCCCAGCCCGACGATCACGTAGCCGACGTAGCCGCCCTGCTGAAAGCGCTGCCACAGGCTGGGCTGCTGGGCGATTGCCTGCAGCACCTCGCCGTCGGTGGGATCGAAGAAGAAGCGCTCGCCCTGCCCGGCCTGGAAGTCGCGCAGCGCTGCGCGAACATCGCCGGGCGTGCGCGGGAAGACATCGAGCGGCAGCTTGGCGTCGCTGTCACGCGCCAGCAGATCGCCTTGGCTGAAGGCCACGCTGTCGCCCAGACGCACCACCGGGCGCACCTTAACATCACCATTGGCCGCCGCCACAGGCGCCTCGAAGCTTACGCCGCGGGCGCTCTCCGCGATCAGCGCAGCGAGATCACCGCGTAGCCGATCGAGGGTATCGATATCGACCAACCCACGATCATCCAGCCGTGGCGGCAGCTGCGCCGCACCGCCCAGGGTCAGCCAGCTATCGCTGAGCGCATCGCGCAGCTCACCGGCCTGTTGCTTGATCACCTGCGACACCGCCTCGATATCGGCAGCATCGCCGCCACGTTGCTGCCCCAGGTCAGCCAGCGTCTGGCGCTGCTCGCGCTGGCGCTGTTCCAGTTCTTCGCGCTTTGCCTGCGCTGCCGAAAGCCGCCTTTCGGCGTCCGCCACTGCCGCATCGAGCTTTTGGCGGTCATCCACCAGCGCGGCCAGACGCGCATCGTCGCGGGCCTCGGCCTCCCGACTGTCGGCCTGGAAGCGCGCCAGCACCTGCTGCAGCGTATTCGGCGCTTCGGCCTGAGCCTGGGTGGAAGAAGACTGGGAGGCGGTAGCATCCTGGGCATCGGGTGCGGCCGGATCCTGCGCCTGGGCTACCGGCGCCGCCAGCATCAGCGCGATCAGCAGCGACTGCCCACGGGAAACGAACGAATGCTGCTTCATGATGCCGACTCCTGTGCCGTTTCCTGCGGCGCGCTCGGGGTCTGGGCATCGCCTGGTCCAGCCTCGTCGCCGGCCGCTTGCGGCGACTGCCCGGGCACCACACTGATGGACGCCGGCAGCGCCAGCAGTGCCGGGGCGGCCTGGTCACGGGCGATACGGATTCCCCGGCGCACCTCGTCGATCTGACCGCGATCGAGCGGCTCCCAGCGCTGGCTCGCGACCTTCCACACGCCACCGACTTGACCGTCGGGAGTGACATAGTAAAAGCCGGTGCGCCCCACCCGCAGGTAATCGACCTGGCGCGCATAGTCGCTACCGGCCTGCGCGCCCGGCGCACGCTCACCCGTCAGCGGGCCGCTCCACTGGTCCATCTGGCGACCGTAGTCGAGCTCGGTGCGCCACACCGAGAAGATCTTCTGTAGCTTGTCGGCCTGGGAGGTTTCATCGCTGGCGAGCATCTGTTCGAGGGTATCGACCCGCGCCAGGCGCTCCTGGCGCAGAAACGGCATGTCGGCCTCGATCATCCCGCGCAGCTGTTCGACCATCTCGCGCATCTCGCCCGGCAGCGCTTCGCGCGTGGTCGAGATCTGCGCCAGCGCCTGTTGCTGCGACTCGATGCGGCGGGCCTGATCCGCCACCACCGGCGCCAGCTCGGCGTTGTAGCTCTCCAGGCGGTCTGCCTGCCGGGTGGCACGCCGCAGCCGCTCGAGGGCTTCGCGCGTGGCGTCGTCGGCGCTGTCGATACGCCGCTGCAGCGCGGCCTGGGTCTGCTGCGCCTCGATGCTGGCCTGACTGAGCGAGTCCTGAGCCGGGGCCTGAGCGGCCACGCCGACGAGACTCGCGGCGACGAAGCAGAGCGCCGTGAGCCGGCGGTGGCTTCGCTGACGCGGGGAATGCAACACCACGCGATCTCCTTACGATTGGGCCTGAAGCCGTGGGAGTGGGCCTGAAGACGTGACGATCACCGTCTCAAAGCGGTGCGACAGCGTCGAAAAGTGGGCACCGATCTAGAGGACGACAACCTAGTACAAACAAGAACAATTATCAATCAGAATCCAAGCCCTACCTTCATCTCCTGAAGACTCGCGCGCACAAAAAAGCCGGCGCCCTGAGGCGCCGGCTTCGAACCCCGATCAGCCGCGGGTTACAGCTTCTGCTCCAGTGCCGGCAGGATCTCGAACAGATCGCCGACCAGGCCGTAATCGGCCACCTGGAAGATCGGTGCATCTTCGTCCTTGTTGATCGCCACGATCACCTTGGAGTCTTTCATCCCGGCCAGATGCTGGATCGCACCGCTGATGCCCACCGCGATGTAGAGCTCCGGGGCGACGATCTTGCCGGTCTGCCCCACCTGCATGTCGTTGGGCACGAAACCGGCATCGACCGCAGCGCGGGAAGCGCCGATGGCGGCACCCAGCTTGTCGGCGATGCCTTCGAGCAGCTTGAAGTTGTCGCCGCTACCCATGCCGCGGCCACCGGAGATGACGATCTTGGCACTGCCCAGCTCGGGGCGATCGCTCTGGGCCAGCTCTTCGCCGACGAACCAGCTGCTGGCGTTGCTCACCTCGGCGCTGATCGGCTCGATCGCGGCACTGCCGCCCTCGGCCACGGCGTCGAAGGCGGTGGTGCGCACCGTGATCACCTTCAGCGGGTCGCTCGAGCGCACCGTGGCGATGGCGTTGCCGGCGTAGATCGGCCGCTTGAAGGTGTCGGCGCCGACCACCTCGAGGATATCGGAGATCTGGGCCACGTCGCGCAGCGCAGCCAGCCGCGGCAGCACGTTCTTGCCAGTGGTGCTGGAGGCCGCCAGCACATGGGTGTAGTCATCGGCCAGTGCCACCAGCAGCTCGGCCAGCGGCTCGGCCAACTGGTGCGCGTAGACCGCGTCGTCGGCCACCCGCACCCGGCTGACGCCGTCGAGACCGGCAGCGGCCTGGGCCACGGCGTCGACCCCTTCGCCGGCGACCAGCACGTCGATGTCACCACCGATCGCGCGTGCCGCGGCAACCACGTGCGCCGTGCCCGTTGACAGTTCGCCATCATGCTGTTCGGCGAGAATCAGAATGCTCATGCCAGCCGCTCCCTTCAAAGCACTTTCGCTTCGGTCTTGAGTTTCTCTACCAGCTCATCCACCGAGCCGACCTTCACACCGCCCTTGCGCTCGGCCGGGGTCTCGACCCCGAGCAGCTCGAGTCCGCTCTCGACGCTGACACCCAGCGCTTCCGGCGTCTTGCTCTCGAGCGGCTTCTTCTTGGCCTTCATGATGTCGGGCAGCTTGGCGTAGCGAGGCTCGTTGAGACGCAGGTCGGTGGTGACCACCGCCGGCAGCGTCAGTGCCACCGTCTGCAGACCACCGTCGATCTCGCGGGTGACGTCCACGCTGCCTTCCTTGACGTCGACCTTCGAGGCAAAGGTGCCCTGGGGCATGCCGGTGAGTGCCGCCAGCATCTGGCCGGTCTGGTTATTGTCGGTGTCGATGGCCTGCTTGCCCAGGATCACCAGGTCCGGCTGCTCTTCATCGACCACCGCCTTGAGCAGCTTGGCCACCGCCAGCGATTCGACCCGCGCCTCGGTCTCGACGTGAATGGCGCGATCGGCGCCCAGCGCCAGCGCCGTGCGCAGCTGCTCCTGCGCGGCCTTGGGACCGACGGTGACAGCGACGATCTCGCTGGCGACACCCTGCTCCTTGAGACGCACCGCCTCTTCGACGGCGATCTCGCAGAACGGGTTCATGGCCATCTTGACGTTGGTCAGGTCGACATCGGAGTGATCCGGCTTGACGCGGATCTTGACGTTGTAGTCGATGACGCGTTTGACCGCGACGAGTACTTTCATGGATGTCCTCGCAGGCTGAAGAAAAGATCGGCGCGAGGCGGAAAACGTCACTGACCTGACGGCAGGCAAAAGCCCGCCGTCACGCAAGACACGCGCAACGCTTCCACCAAACCGATTGACGCGAAACAGACTCGCGTCAAACGTGGCCGGGGTCAATCCGCCAGTGGTCCCATCCCGCGGCGGCGCGGCCGGATCAGGGACAACGGCGGCGTAAAAGTGCGATGATAGCCCATTATCGAGCGCGGCCCGAAGCCGCGCCTTGGCATAAGCAAAGCGCGCGGCGTCATAACGTCGAGACGCGCGGGCACAAGCCCCATAACAGGCCGCGGCCGGCGCGAGGGCCGGGCCGACAATACCGTAGCGCTAGCAAGGAGAATCGGTTTGGAACGCGAATCCATGGATTTCGATGTAGTCATCGTCGGCGCGGGGCCGAGCGGACTGGCAGCAGCGTGCCGGCTGATGCAGCAGGCCCAGGCGGCGGGGCGCGAACTCTCCGTGTGCGTGGTCGAGAAAGGCTCCGAGGTCGGCGCCCATATCCTCTCCGGTGCGGTGCTCGAGCCGCGCGCCCTGGCCGAACTCTTCCCCGACTGGGCCGAGCGCGGGGCGCCGCTGAAGACCGCGGTCACGCGTGACGATCTCTATCTGCTCAAGGATGCAGAGAAGGCGCAGAAATTGCCCGGCGCGCTGGTCCCCAAGAGCCTGCACAACGTCGGCCACGGCACCCAGAACTACATCATCAGCGCCGGCAACCTGTGCCGCTGGCTGGGTGAGCAGGCGGAGGCCCTGGGGGTGGAGATCTTCCCCGGTTTCGCCGCCCAGGAGGCGCTGATCGACGACGACGGCATCGTGCGCGGCATCGTCACCGGCGACATGGGCGTGGCCGCCGACGGCAGCGAGGGCGCCAACTACATGCCGGGCATGGAGCTGCGCGCCAAGTACACGCTGTTCTGCGAAGGCGCCCGCGGGCATATCGGCAAGCGCCTGATCGAGCGCTTCGATCTCGCCGCCGGCCGCGACCCGCAGCACTACGCCATCGGCTTCAAGGAGCTGTGGGACATCCCCGCCGAACAGCACGAGCCGGGCCTGGTAGTGCATGGCTCCGGCTGGCCGCTCAGCGACAAGGCGGCCGGGGGTGACGGCCACGGCGGCTGGTTCCTCTACCATGGCGACGACAACCAGGTGATGGTGGGGCTGATCGTCGACTTGAGCTATCGCAACCCCTATCTGTCGCCGTTCGACGAGTTCCAGCGGCTCAAGCATCACCCGCAGCTCAAGCGCTATCTCGAGGGCGGCAAGCGGGTCGCCTACGGCGCGCGGGCGATCGCCAAGGGCGGCGCCAACTGCCTGCCCAAGATGACCATGCCCGGGGCGCTGCTACTCGGCTGCGACGCCGGCACCCTCAACTTCGCCAAGATCAAGGGCATCCACACGGCGATGAAGTCCGGCCTGGTCGCCGCCGAGAGCGTGTTCGAGGCGCTCGCGGAGGATGATGCCGGCGGCCGCGAGCTCACCGCTTTCACCCAGGCGTGGGAGTCGAGCTGGGCGTGGCAGGAGCTGCAGGCCAGCCGCAGTTTCGGCCCGGCGGTCCATCGCTACGGCACCCTCGGTGGCGGCGCCTACTACTTCGTCGACCAACTGCTCGGTGGCGGCAAGCTGCCCACACTGCACGACACCACGCCGGACTATCGCCTCACCCCCGCCGCCGAGGCCACCCGTATCGACTACCCCAAGCCGGATGGCAAGCTGTCGTTCGACAAGCCCTCTTCGGTGTTCCTCTCCAACACCAATCACGACGAGGATCAGCCCTGCCATCTGCGCCTGAGCGACCCCAGCATCCCGATCGAGAAGAATCTGCCCGAGTACGCCGAGCCGGCACAGCGCTACTGCCCGGTCGGGGTCTACGAGGTGGTCGAGGAGAGCGACGGCCCGCGGTTCCAGATCAACTTCCAGAACTGCATCCACTGCAAGACCTGCGACATCAAGGACCCCGCGCAGAACATCACCTGGGTGGCGCCGGAGGGCGGTGGCGGTCCCAACTACCCCAATATGTGATGCACGGCCGTGCCTGGAGCGGGTGGCGCTAGGGCTAGGGAGGTGTCAGCAAGAGGCTAGGCCGGACCGGTGGCCACCGGCCTACCCGCATCCTCGATCCACTCGCTCCAGGAGCCGACGTAGAGCCGCGGCAGCGCCAGGCCGGCCACCGCATAAGCGAGAATGTTGTGGCACGCGGTCACCCCGGAGCCGCAGTAGGCGGTCAGCCGCTCTGCCTGGGGCAAAGCCGCGGCCAGCGCTGCCGGTGACTGGAAGCGGCCGTCGGCGGCAAGATTGTCGGCGCAAGGGTGACACAGGGCGCCGGGGATATGCCCCGCTACGGGGTCGAGGGGCTCCTCCTCACCGCGGAAGCGCGACGCGGCGCGGGCGTCGATCAGCTGACCGCCCTCGGTCGCCAGCCGCTCCAGCCCGATCCAGGCCGTGTCGTGGTAGTCGGGCTGCCAGGCCGCGGCACCGGCCACCGCCTCAGGCGAGCCGTCGTCCGGCGCCAGGGGGGCTGTCTCCCCCGCCGCCGTCTGCCATGCCTGAATGCCGCCGTCGAGTACGCGCACGTCCGGGTGCCCCGCCCAGCACGCCAGCATCCACCAGCCCCGCGCTGCGGCCAGCCGCCCGCCCTGATCGTCGAACACCACCACGGCTCGCCCAGGCGTCACGCCGAGATGCGAGAGCGTCGCGGTGAATGCCGTCTTGGTCGGCAGCGGATGGCGACCGCCGGTGCCGGGTGCTGCCGACATGTCGCGTTCGAGATCGAAGCGCCGGCTGCCCGGCAGGGTCACGGCAGCCTCGGGGCTATTCTGACGAAAGGCACGGCAATCGAGCAGCAGTGGCGGCTGGGAGGTCTGCAGCTGGGCTTGGAGTGCTTCGGGGGTGATCAGTACCGACATGGCGCAACGCCTCAGGCATGGGAGTCATCCCATGCTGCGCCGTACCGCATTCGCTGTCGAGCGGGCTCAGGCGATACGCGCCAGGGGCGCCCGCGAGGCGATCAATCGGCGCCGCCCGGCGCCGTCGAAGCGCACCTCGATTACCGGATCGGCAGGATCGCCCTCGACCACGACCACCTCACCGGTGCCGAAATTGGCGTGATGGAGACGCTCACCGACCCGCCAGCCCGCGGCCGGCGTAGCAGCAGCGGACATGTCCCGCGCAGGCGTCAGCGCCAGTTGACGACCGATACGCTCAAGATAGCGCGCCACCAGCGCCGGCTCGCTGACGCTGACACTCGCCTCGCTCTCGCTGGCCAGCGCCTGGCCGATACGTTCGCACTCCGTCACCGCGCTCTCGGCGAGAAAGCGGCTGGGGCGGTGTTCACCGCCATCATGCAGTAGCAGCAGGCGCTCACGGGCACGGGTGATGGCGACGTAGTAGAGCCGCCGCTCCTCCTCCAGGCGCTGAGGCGAGAGCGGGTTGTCGCGGCTGAAGTGGGGGAAATCCTCTTCGTTGAGGCCCCACAGCATGACCAGCGGCCACTCCAGCCCCTTGGCGCCGTGGACGGTACTGATCAGCACGCCATCGGGACGATTCTCCACCGGATTGCGCAGCAGCTCGATGAAGGCGTCGGGGTCGTTGGCCAGCTCGCCGGCCTGCTCGATCAGCAGGTCGAGCAGGCGCACGTCGTCGTCCGCCTTTTCCCGCCGTGAGGCCGAGCGGCGCAGCACCTTCTCGGCATCGATCGCCTCGATCACATGGGCCAGCAGTTTCGCCGGCGGCCAGTTGCCCAGCCGCGGCAGTTCACACAGCAGCTGCCAGCGGCGCTTGAGGTGGCGCCGCTGGCCGGGCTTGAGACCCGCAAGCAGCGGGTCCTCCCGCCCCGGCCACTGCTGGGTCGCGGCGAGCGCCTCGCACAGCCGGCGCACGCGCTCCTGGGCAACGAACGTGGTCGGCTGCGAGAACAGTAGCCCCAGATGCGCCGGGTCCTGGAGTCGGTGAGGCTCCCGCGCCAACTGCAGATAGCCGGCCAGGGCCTGGACCAGCGGCAGGCGGAAGACGAAGCGCGACTCCTGGGCCAGCCGGAAAGGAATCCCCGCGCGCAGCAGCTGGAGCTGTACGGAGACCGACAGCGACCAGCTGCGCACCAGCACGCAGGCCTCGTCATGGCGCCGGCCGCCCGCCTGCCAACGGCCCAGCTCGTCGAGCAGCGCCGCGGCGCCCACGCCGCTGCCGAGACGCGTGTGCGGATTGCCCGGTGCCGCCAGGCACAGCTGATCGCTGCCCTGGGCGTTACCGCGGATCGCGTGATTGGCCGCCAACGCCAGGGCGTGACCGTGGCGGAAGGTATACGAGAGCGGATAGTCGCTGGCGCCGCCGAACAGACCGTCGAAACGCGCCTGCATGGCGTCGGCACGGGCACCGCGCCACTCGTAGATGCACTGGTTGGCGTCGCCCACCGCCATTACCTGGGCCTGCTCGCCGGCGAGTAGTTTCAACAGCCGCAGCTGTGACTCGTTGATGTCCTGGTACTCATCGACGATCACGTGGTTGAGATAGCCCTGAACCCGGCGCCGCGCCTCGGGCTCGGCCTCGAGACAGCGCAGCGGACGGTAGAGCAGATCGGCGTAGGTGATGCTGCCGGCGGCTTCGAGCAGCGACTCGGCGATGGCGAAGGCGTCGATGAAGTGCCGTTCGGCCGGGCTATAGTCGAGACGCTCGAACAGTACCGCGGGCTCGGCCATCTCGGCCTTGACCAGGTCGCAGAACTGGGCGAACGCCTCCACCCGCTCGGCCTCCAGCGCCCCCTCCTGGGTCTCGGCATCGGCCTGGGCGAGGCTCTGGGCCACTGCCTGGCGCAGCAGCCGCTCGTGCTGCCAGTCAGCCTGCAAAAGCTGCCGCGGCGGCAGGAACCCCCAGCGGGTCAGGCTCTGGGTCAGGCGGTGGCCAATGGAGTGAAACGTCCTCACCTCGGGCAGCGCCACCCCCGCTGGCGCCTGCCGCGCCAGCTTGTCGCGGAAGTCGTCGCGCGCCGCGCGGTTGAACATCAGCACCAGCAACCGTCGGGGTGACTCACCGCTGGCAAGCAGATGGAGCACCCGCTGCACCAGGGTTGTGGTCTTGCCGGCGCCGGCCACCGCCGCCACTCGGGCGTGACCGCCGGCGTGCCCGACCACGGCGCGCTGCTCTTGGGTCAGCGCCGCGCTGTCTGCCTGGGAGCCCTCGGCAAGGATGGCCTCTGCATGGGAGTCCCCGGCATGACTGCCCGCGCTCATGCCTCGCCCTCCGCCAGCCGTCCTAGCGGCTGCCACACACCGTCGCTGGTGAGCCCCAACTCGGCGCCGCGCCACTCGGCGACCTCGACCAGCCGGTAATAGAGATTGCGGTGCAGTCGCGCCTCGAGGCCGTGGCGCACCGGCAGTGCCGGCCGCCATTCACCCTGGGGGTCCGACGCCAGATGCAGGCGATGTGCCGCCCCCAGACGCAGCCGCTCGCCCCACTGCAGATCGACACACCAGCCGTCGGCATCGGCCTCGGCATCGACCGCCAGCAGCGGGCAATCTTCGACCCGAATACGCAGTTTCTCGGCCGGGGTCACCAGATAGTAGTCACCGTCGCTCTCACGCCGCAGCACACTGGCGAGCAGACGTACCAGCTCGGGGCGTCGGATCGGCGCGCCTTCGTGAATCCACTCACCGCCGGCGGTGATCAGCAGATCCATGTCACCGCAGAACGCCGGGGCCCACTGGTCGAGGGGCGGCACGCCGCGGGCGTCGAGCTGGCGAAATAGCGAATCCAGGCGCATGGGGTGGCTCCTGATGAGAGTGACAAGAGACTAGATGGACGCGCTCACGCCTCACGCAAAGGGATTGGTGTGCTGCGCATCTTCCTGGTGGCAGCCCGGAAACAGCCGATAGAAATTGGCCCGGGTCTGCATCGCCACCTCGTCGACACTGATGCCACGCACCTCGGCGATACACTCGGCGACCTCCACCACCCACTGGGGCTCGTTGGCACGCCCGCGATGGGGTACCGGGGCCAGGAACGGACTGTCGGTCTCGATCAGCAGGCGATCCAGCGGCAGCCGCCGGGCCACCTCGCGCAGCGCCTCGGCGCTGGCGAAGGTGACGATGCCCGAGAGCGAGATGTAGTAACCCAGGCGCACCGCTTCCCGAGCCATGTCGAGATCCTCGGTGAAGCAGTGCAGCACGCCGCCCACCGCCGGGTCGCCATGCTCACGAATCAGTGCCAGCGTCTCCTCGCGCGCTTCTCGGGTGTGCACCACCACCGGCAGCTCCAGCGCCCGCGACGCCTCCAGGTGGGCGACGAAACGCTGGCGCTGGAGTGCGTGCGGCACACTATCGACATGGAAGTCGAGTCCTGTCTCGCCGATGGCCACCGCCGCGTAGCGCTCGGCGCACTCGGCGATGGCCGCGGCGTCGGGCTCCTGCGCCACCGTCTGCAGCGGATGCAGGCCGAGTGCGATATCGACGTCGGCATGCTCGCGCGTCATTGCAGCCAGCGCCGGCGCACTTTCCAGCGTGGTGGCGATGGCCAGGAAGCGCTGCACGCCCCGCGCCCGCGCCGCGTCGAGGGCGGCACCGAGATCGCCGCCGTAGGGCGTCAGATCGAGGCGGTCGAGATGGCAGTGGGAGTCTACGAACATGACGATATCCAGAAAACGGTAAGGATGAGATTGTCGACGCGACCGGCGCGCCCACGCCGGCGTTGAATACTCAATCTAAATAAAGAGCCGGCTCAAAGCGTATGACGCGTCAGCGCCGACGGCGACGGATGCGCCTCGAGTCGCGCCTCGATGCGCTCACGCAGCGCCTGGCCATCGGCGCCGAAGTGCACGCCGATACCTGCTACCCGATCGGCGGTGCCGGGGGGCGTCAGCCATACCACCTCGCCCTCCACTGGCAGGCGGTCATGGGCGTCGGGTAGCGTGATCAGCAGATAGACCCGCTGGCCCAGGCTGTAGTGCCGCTCGGTGGGTACGAACAGCCCCCCGCGAGCCAGCCACGCCAGGTAGGCACTGTGCAGGGTATCGTCGTCGCGTATGGTCAGCGACAGCGCCTTGTGTGAACTCATGACAGCCCTCGGTGAGAGAGTGAACAAACCTCGGCGATGACGTGAAAGCAGCGCCTGCACGAACGCACCGCGTGTCTCGAGCGCGAAGTTTCAAGATCTCAGCAGTGCCGACCAGCGAATCAGCCACGCCTCCATCACCAGCTGCGGGTTGGGATTCCCCCCCGCCGCCAGCAGCCGACGCTGCTCGCGGGCATAGTCCAGCAGCCGAAACCAGTCCCGCACGCGGGCATTCTTGACCGCCTGGCGGTAGAGCGGCAGCAGGTCGCTGTTGCGCACCCGCCGGCTGTCGCCGGAGAGCCCCAGGCGAATCAGATCCTCAAGCCAGGCGATGCCATACCAGAGTACGCGATCGAGCGCTTGGGCATCGAGTCGCGCCGCCTCCCCCACCGGCTCGCCGCCACGCACCAGCGCGTCGAACAGCTCGCGAAGCTCCTGGCGCAGCTGGCGCGCCTCGGGGCCGGCCAGCTCCTCGGCGAGCAGCGGCAACCCACCGGCGACCCGCAGCCAGAACTTGGCCTCTTCGGCATCGCCGAGACGCTCGCTCAGCCAGTGCTCGGCCGCAGCGGCCGGCGGGGTGGCCAGGTTCCAGTGCTGGCAGCGCGACCGAATGGTCGGCAGCAGCCGCGAGGCGATGTCCGACACCAGCACGAACAGCGTGCGCTGACCCGGCTCCTCGAGGCTCTTGAGCAGGGCGTTGGAAGCGGCCACGTTCATCGCCTCCGCCGGCTCGATACGGATCACCCGATAACCGCCCTGCTGCGCCGTCTGGGACACGAAGCCATTGACCTGGCGGATGGCATCAATACGAATCTGGCGCGACTTCTCCGCCGGCGCCACGCTGAGCAGGTCAGGATGGTAGCCCGCCGCCAGCATGCGGCAGCCGTGACACTCACCGCAGGCGACCTCGCCCGGCGCGCGGCACAGGGTACGCGCGATCAGCGCCTCAACCAGCGGCTGCTTGCCGATACCGTGGGGGCCGGAGACCAGCAGCGCGTGGGGCAGGCGCCCACTGTCCTGCAGTTGGATCAGCCGCTGCCAGCGCTCGCGCTGCCAGGGCATGGGCTCGGCGACCCTCGCTGCCGCGGGCGCGGGGCTTAAAGCCATGGCGCCACCCGCGAGGCGAGGCACTGCTCGATGGCCTCGCGAACCTGAGGCAACGGCGGTGTGGCATCGATCACCGCGAAGCGCGGCTGCGCCTGGGCGCGGGCGAGATAGGTGTCGCGCACCGCCTCGAAGAAGCTCTCACGCTCACGCTCGAAGCGATCACGCTCGCCGCCGCGGCCGCTGACACGCTGCGCGGCGATCTCCAGCGGTACGTCGAGCAGCAGCGTCAGGTCGGGTTCGAGCCCCTGCTGAACCAGTGCCTCGAGCGTGGCGATGCGCGCC
The DNA here is from genome assembly GCF_017306975.2 of Salinicola sp. DM10. Lineage (NCBI taxonomy): Bacteria > Pseudomonadati > Pseudomonadota > Gammaproteobacteria > Oceanospirillales > Halomonadaceae > Salinicola > Salinicola sp. DM10. The sequence continues at coordinate 107,664 of NZ_JAFLEN020000001.1, read as the reverse complement.
GGATCGAGCCCGCGCCCGCCACCCTGATAGGCGAAGGTGGCGTCGGTGAAACGGTCGCACACCACCCAGGCGCCGCGTGCCAGCGCCGGTCGGATACGCCGCGCCAGATGCTGGGCACGGGCAGCGAATACCAGCAGCAGCTCGGCGCTGTCATCCCAGGGTTCGTCGCGTTCGGGGTCGAGCAGCAGCTCGCGGATCGCCTCGGCACCCGAGGTGCCGCCGGGCTCCCGCGTGCGTACCACCTCGATACCCTGGCGGGTGAGCCAATCGCAGACCACGCCGACGTTGGTCGTCTTGCCGACGCCCTCCCCGCCCTCGAGCGTGATGAAGCGCCCGCGTGACTGCTGCTCTGCTTGTGCGCTCATGCGGTCGTCTCGTGCTGATCTCATGCTGAAGAAAGCGCCCGCCCGCCGAGGCGGCGGGTGGCTGCGTCGTGCTATCGGTCGCGGTTCAGGATATAGCGTCTGACCGCAGCGTTGTGCTCGCTGAGCGTGCGCGAGAACTGGTGCGAGCCGTCGCCCTTGGCCACGAAGTAGAGCGCATCGCCGGGCGCCGGATGCACCGCCGCCTCCAGCGAGGCGCGCCCGGGCATGGCGATCGGCGTCGGCGGTAAGCCGTCGATCACGTAGGTGTTGTAGGCGTTCTGGCGCTGCAGGTCGGCGCGGGTGATATTGCCGACATAGCTGTCGCCCATGCCGTAGATCACGGTCGGGTCGGTCTGCAGGCGCATCCCCTTCTCCAGCCGCCGCACGAAGACGCCGGCAATCTCGCGACGCTCGGCGGGCACGCCGGTCTCGCGCTCGATCAGTGAAGCCAGAATCAGCGCCTGGTAGGGGCCGTCCAAAGGCAGACCATCGTCGCGTGAGGCCCAGACCTCGTCGAGGGTCTTGTGCATACGCGCATAGGCGCGCTCCAGTACTTCGAGATCGGTCACGCCCTTGTGGTAGCGATAGGTATCGGGAAAGAAGCGCCCCTCCGGATGCTCGTCAGGATGCCCCAATGCGCGCATGATCTCGGCATCACTCATCTCGGCGGTGCGGTGATCGAGTTTCTCGGCGCCGTTCAGGAGCTGGCGCATCTGCCGGAAGGTCCAGCCCTCGGGAATCGTCACCCGGTAGGTGACCACCTGGTCGCTGGAGAGCTTGGCGATCAGCTGGCGGCCACTCATGCCCGGCTCGAGCTGGAACTCGCCGGCGCGCAGCCCCTGCATCGCGCGCGGCTCCACCCGCGCCAGCACCTGGTAGGGCCAGGCCGCGGCGATGATCCCACGCGCGGCGAGATCGTCGACCACCTGCGAGAACGCCGCACCCCGCGGCACTTCATAAATGGTCGCAGCGTCGAGAGCGATGGGGCCGTCGAGCTGTGACTGCCAGTAGCGATAGCCGGCGAAGGCGGCGAGCGCCGCCAGCACCATCAGCACCACGAAAATCTTGAGAAGACGCATGCCACTTCCTTAGATGGCCCGGCTTTACCGGGCCTCACTGCCGCCACCCGGATGCCCGGGCGACGCGGATGTCAGGGCGCTGTCGCGCACCGTCTGTTCAGGTGTCGGGCTCCACGGGATAGCCCAGCAGCGGATGCGCCAGGCGGCGCAGCGAGTCATCGGCCGCGACCTCCCAACGCCGCAGCACCACCCCCTCGGCGTCACGCAGCACGCGAATCGGCCACACCCCCTGCACGCTGTTGCAGACCCAGGCGGCCTCGGCCTGCAGCAGGCGCTGCGGCTCGGCACGCACGCGCTTCAGCGATGTCTCTGCATCGAGTGCAGCCAGCAGCGTACCGGCGACCCCGGCCTGGTCGAGCAGCGGTGTTTCCAGGCGTCCCTGGCGCAGCCACACCAGATTCATCGCCGTCGCTTCGACCAGATAGCCCTCGCTATCGCACATCAGCCCTTCGGCGATGGTGTCGTCATCCCACTCCTGGCGCGCCAGCACGTTCTCCAACCGAGCCAGATGCTTGAGTCCGGCCAGGCGCGGCTGTCGCCCCAGGCGCAGCGCGCACAAACGCACCTCGACCCCGGCGAACCAGCGCCGGGGCGCCGGCTCGAACGCGGTCGCGCGCCAGGCCCAGCGCGGCTCGGGCTCGGCCGGTGGGCGGTAGCCACGCCCGCCGCTGCCGCGGGTGACCACCAGCTTGAGCACCTGGAGCCCGGCGCCGCAGGCCGCCGGCAGCGGATCGAGACGCGCCCGTGGCGGCGCCGGCAGGCCCAGGCGAGCGCACCCCTCGGCGAGCCGGGCCAGATGTGCCTCCCACAGCAGCGCCTGGCCGTCGCGTACCAGTACGGTCTCGAACAGCCCGTCACCGTAGGCCAGACCGCGGTCGTCCAGGGGTAGCATCAGATCCCGCATGCGCCCGTCACACCCGCGAGAAGATCAGCGAACCGTTGGTGCCCCCGAAACCGAACGAGTTGGAGAGCGCGGTATCGATCTTCATCTCACGCGCGGTATGCGGCACGTAGTCGAGCACACAGCCCGTGTCGGGATTGTCGAGATTGATCGTCGGCGGCGCGACCTGATCGCGGATCGACAGCACGCAGAAGATCGCCTCCACCGCTCCGGCGGCACCCAGCAGATGGCCGATCATCGATTTGGTCGAGCTCACCGCGACCTTGTGCGCCGCCTCTCCCATCACCCGCTCCACGGCACGACTCTCGGCGACGTCGCCCGCCGAGGTCGAGGTGCCGTGGGCATTGATGTAATGGATCGCCGAGGGGTCGATAGCGGCATCGTTGATCGCATTCTGCATCGAGGCCGCAGCGCCGCTGCCATCTTCCGGCGGCGAGGTCATGTGGAAGGCGTCGTCGCTCATGCCGAAACCGGTGAGCTCGGCATAGATAGTGGCACCGCGGCGCTTGGCGTGCTCATACTCTTCGAGCACCATCACGCCGGCGCCGTCGGAGAGCACGAAGCCGTCGCGATCGCGATCCCAGGGGCGGCTTGCCGCCTGCGGATCGTCATTGCGCGTCGACAGTGCCCGCGCCGCCGAGAAGCCGCCCAGCCCCAGCGGCGTGGTGGCCATCTCGGCACCGCCGCAGAACATCACGTCGGCATCGCCGTAGGCGATGGTACGTGCGCTGTAGCCGATATTGTGGGTGCCGGTGGTGCAGGCGGTGGTAATGGCGATATTGGGACCCTTGAAGCCGTGCTGGATCGCCAGGCTGCCGGAGATCATGTTGATGATCGATCCGGGCACGAAGAACGGCGACACTCGCCGTGGACCGCCCTTGTTGAGCGCATCGTGGTTGCGCTCGATCATCGGCAGCCCACCGATGCCCGAACCGATCGCGACCCCGATACGGTGGGCGTTCTCCTCGGTGCAGGCAATGCCGGAGTCGCGCATGGCCTGGGTGGCGGCGGCCACGCCGTACTGGATGAACAGGTCCATCTTGCGCGCTTCCTTGGGGTTCAAGTACTCGCCAATGTCGAAGTTCTTGACCGCCCCGCCGAAACGCGTGTTGAAACCTGCCGTGTCGAAATGCTCGATCGGCGCGATGCCACTCTTCCCTGACAAGAGCTGCTGCCAGCTCTCCTCGACCGTGTTGCCGACCGGGGTCACTAGACCCAGGCCGGTCACTACCACTCTTCTACGCGGCATCGAATCTCCTCCGAACTCCGTCATTGCCACGAGCCATGGCGGCGACTCATCCAAGTCCCGCCGCCGGCCCGCACACCGAAACGCGCGAATTATAACCGATCCCCGTCGCCGATGGGCGACCCACTGCCCGTCGCGGCCCCGGCAGGGGCGCCTAACGCCTGCCGGCAGGCCGACATCCGCACAGGCTATCACAGCCATACCGGCGTGCCGTTGCCGGCCCATAACGCAGAAAGCCGCTCTCATCGAGAGCGGCTTTCATAACATCGGCCGATCAGCCGGCAGTCTGGCTCCATCGGATGATGGAGATAACCGCCTTACTGGTGGGCGTTGATGTAGTCGATCGCTTCCTGAACGGTCGTGATCTTTTCTGCTTCTTCGTCGGGAATTTCGGTGTCGAATTCCTCTTCGAGCGCCATCACCAGTTCGACGGTATCCAGCGAATCCGCGCCGAGGTCTTCGGTGAAGGAGGAGGAGTTCTGAATGTCCTCTTCCTTGACGTTCAGGCGTTCGGCAACAACCTTCTTAACGCGCTCTTCGATGGTGCTCATTATGTCGTTACTCCTAATGGTACGAATCCGCCAGCTAAAAAGCTGCGGCTAGTTTATAGACCACCCCCAGACGACGCAACCCGCGTCGCGGAGGGATTACCGCATGTTCATGCCGCCATTGACCTGCAGCGTTTCACCGGTGATATAACCGGCCGCATCGCTGGTCAGAAAGCCGATGGCGGCGGCGATCTCTTCAGGCTGGCCCAGGCGCGCCAGCGGAATCTGGCCCAGCAGCGCGTCGCGCTGGGCTTCCGGCAACGCCTGAGTCATGTCGGTGTCGATGAAACCGGGCGCCACCGCATTGACGGTGATGGCGCGCGAGGCGACTTCACGTGCCAGCGCGCGGGTAAAGCCCTCCAGGCCCGCCTTGGCGGCAGCGTAATTGGCCTGCCCCAGGTTGCCCATCATCGCCACCACCGAGCTCACGTTGACGATACGGCCGAAACGCGCCCGCGTCATCCCCTTGAGGCTCGTCTTGCACACACGATAGACCGACTTCAGGTTGGTATCGAGCACCGCGTCCCACTCGTCTTCCTTCATCCGCATCAGCAGATTGTCGCGGGTGATACCGGCATTGTTGACGACGATGGTGGGAGCGGCATAGGTCTCGGCGATGCGCTTGAAGACGGCTTCGACACTCGCCTGATCGGTGACGTCGAGCGCCAGGCCCAGCCCCTCGATATCGTGGGCCTTGAGATCCTCGTCGATCCGCGCCGCGCCGCTCTCGCTGGTGGCGGTGGCGATCACGATGCGCCCCTGACGCCCCAGCTCGCGGGCCACGGCGCGACCGATACCCCGACTGGCACCGGTCACCAACGCGACTCTACGTTCGGTCATGATGTCATCCTTTAAGGCTCTTGAACGTCCAACGCCTCGCGCGCCAGCTCGAGGGCGGAGGACAGCGTGTCGGGGTCATTGACGGCCAACCCCTTGATCTGACGCTGAATGCGCTTGTTGAGTCCGGTCAGGACCTTACCCGGCCCGCACTCGATGAAGACACCCGAGCCGGCCTCGAACATGGCGTTGACGCAGTCCGTCCAGCGCACCGGGCGATAGAGCTGCTCGACCAGGCGCTGGCGCAGCGCCTCCACCGTCGCCGGCACTTCGGCATTGACGTTCTGGTAGACAGCGTAGCGCGGCAGCTTGATATCGAGCTCTGCAATCGCCGCTTCGACGCGCGCCGCGGCGGGCTTCATCAGCGCACAGTGCGAGGGAACCGATACCGGCAGCGGTAGCGCACGCTTGGCGCCGGCCTCCTGGCACAGCGCGATCGCACGATCCACCGCACCCTGGTGCCCGGCGATGACCACCTGCCCCGGCGAGTTGTAGTTGACCGCAGCCACCACCTCGTCGCCGGCGGCCTCGCGACAGGCCTGTTCCACCGCCGCATCGTCGAGCCCGAGAACCGCCGCCATGGCACCCACGCCCGCCGGCACAGCCTCCTGCATCGCTTCGCCGCGCAGCCGCACCAGGCGGATACCTTCGGCAAAGCCCAGCGCCCCGGCACACACCATGGCACTGTACTCGCCCAGGCTATGCCCGGCCATCATGCTCGGGCGCGGCCCCTCGAGCTCCTGCCACACCCGCCATACGGCGACGCTGGAGGCCAGCAGCGCAGGCTGGGTGCAGGCAGTGGCGTTGAGCTTCTCCTCGGGGCCTTCCTGGACGACATGCCACAGGTCGTAACCCAGCGCTTCGGAAGCCTCGTCGAACGTGGTGCGAACCACGCTGTAGCGTTCGGCCAATTCCCGCAGCATTCCCTGCTGCTGAGAGCCCTGCCCGGGAAAGACCAGAGCCAGTGATTGCGTCATCGCGCTCACCCTTGAAGTGATGAATCGTCGGTTCCCGTCGTATCACGAGACCCGCTATCCACTCGACCGACATCGTCGACCGACGAGATAGCAGATGTCGCCGCTACTGCCGACCAGGCGCCACGCAGGTGCTCCGGCAGCCCAACCGCGATCTCACGAACCGCGCGGTCGATGGCGAAGGCGAAGGCTCGATCACTGGCGTTGCCGTGGCTCTTGACCACGATCCGATTGAGCCCCAGCAGGCTGGCACCGTTGTGACGCACCGGATCCAGCTGCGCCTTGAAGCGCATCAGCGCCGGGCGCGCCAGCGCACTGACCAAACGCGTGCTCCAGTGAGACTCGAAGGTCTCTTGCAAACGCTTGAGCAGCATCTGAGCAACCCCTTCACTGGCCTTGAGCACTGCGTTGCCGACGAAACCGTCACACACCACCACATCGGCCGCGCCGGAGAAGATGCCATCTCCCTCCAGGTAGCCGATATAGTCGAAGGTATCGCTGTCGCGCCTGCGCAACTCGGCGTCGGCTTCGCGCACCCGGGCCGCGCCCTTGCCCGCCTCGACACCAATATTGAGCAGCGCCACCCGCGGGCGCGCCACGTCGTCGACGGCACGGCACATCAGCGCGCCCATGTAGGCGAAATCGACCAGGTGCCTGGCGTGCACCTCGACACTGGCGCCCAGATCGAGAAGATAGCAGCGACCGCCATGGCGCGTGGGCACAGCGGTACTGATCGCAGGCCGCGAAATCCCCGGCACGCTGCCGAGCTCGCGCCGCGCCAACGCCATCAGCGCGCCGGTATTGCCGCAGCTGACGCCGGCCTGCGCCTCGCCCCGCGCCACCGTCTGCAGCATGCCGTAGAGACTGGTCTCGCCGGGGTTGTCGAGCACATCCATCGGCGCCATCGCCTGGGTGACCACTCTGGGGGCATCGCGCAGCGCGATGCGCTCGCGCACCGCGCGCGAGGCGCCCAGCTGATTCAGCAGCCCCTGCAACTCGGCCCGAGGACCGAAAAGCGTCGGTTCGAGGGCCGGATGGCGCTGGAGCGCCAGCAGCATACCCCCGACAGTAGCGCGGGGACCGAAGTCCCCGCCCATGGCATCGATGGCGATGCGCATTGCCCGCGCGTCAGCGTCAGTCGCCGTGATTAAACGTCGATGACCTTGCGACCACGGTAGTAGCCGTCCGGAGCGACGTGGTGGCGACGATGCGTGGTACCGGTTTCCTTGTCCTGGGACAGGGCCGGGCTGCTCAGCGCATCGTGTGCGCGGCGCATGCCACGCTTGGAACGGGTCTTGCGGTTCTGTTGAACGGCCATGATGATGACTCCAACGTCAGTGTCATTCGGTTTTAGAGTTTTCCCTTCAACGTCTTCAAGACATCGAAGGGGCTATCGGCTCGAGCGGGCACCCGTTCGTCGGCGCTCTCTCCGCTCTGCATCTGATCACGCGAGACGGCACAGTCCGCCTCTTCGTGATAGACCACCTGAGGAAGACTCAGCAGCAGCTCGTCCTCGATCGCCCCAAGCAGGTCGAGATGTTCGTTGTCGACCAGTACCGGCTCGTACTCACTCGGCACCTCGGATGCCAGCGCGTCACCGCTCACCACGGCGAGCTGGAAACGGCTCGACACCGGCACGCTCATCGGCTGCAGGCAGCGTCGGCACGGTATCTGCAGCTGCGCCGACAGCTCACCTTCGATCAGGTGACGGCGCTGGGCATCGCGCCCGAACTGCAGCGATACCTGAGCCTCACCGCTCTGCGCACCGATCTCGGCGGCAAGGCGCGACAGCGACTCGAGGTCAACGGTACCCTCGAGTAGCTCATGGTTGGCCGCGAGGCGATAAGGCTCGACGGTCGCGGGAAGTCGTCTGGTCAACATAGGCGCGCCATAATAGGGATTCGACCTGTCTGTGTCAAAGCACTTGAACGCGACTATGCTGGAGACATCGTTGCAGATAGGCGGGCGCCGCAGGGAGACGGCGCAATGGGCGCCGACCGCGCCTGCACGCCCCGCCATGGGCGGCATGATAGCCTGGAAAGTGCCCGGCGTTCGCGCACTCGTTTTGTGCCGCCACGCGCGAGTCGCCGATAAATAGGCCGAGCAGCAAGTCACCGGGAAGATCCTGCCAAGCGTGACACGTTCGCACTTAAAACAAACTGGTCCTAGTAATTGAGTAATATTGACTGAGTAATAGTGACTGACTAAACCCTCTTGCCGACAATCATCTCATCTCGCTGCTCGTCGAGAAGCCACGACCACCGCGGCACTCAGCACCAGGATGGCGCGGCCTCGCAGCGCCACCCCATCGCCCCGACAACCATTGAGTAAGGAAAACCCATGTCGCGACTGGTACTCGCCTCCAGCTCCCCCTATCGCCGCCAGCTACTCGAGCGCCTGGCACTCCCCTTCACCTGGGCCGCACCCGATATCGATGAGAGCCATCGCAAGAACGAGACGCCGACGGCGCTGGCGCATCGCTTGGCGCTCGGCAAGGCGCAGGCCGTCGCTGCGCAGTTTCCCGCGCATCTGATCGTCGGCTCAGACCAGCTGGCGCTGTTCGAGGATGACATTCTGGGCAAGCCCGGCGATCACGCCACCGCCTGTGCCAACCTGCGCCGTTTTTCGGGGCAGCGCGTGCGCTTCATGACCGGCCTCGCCCTGGTCGATACCGCCAGCGGCCGCCACTGGGTCACCCACGACACCTACGACGTGCATTTTCGACAGCTCAGCGACGCCGAGATCGAGACCTACGTCAGCCGCGAGCGCCCTCTCGACAGCGCCGGCAGCTTCCGCATGGAAGGGCTGGGTGTCGCCCTGTTCGAGCGCTTCGAAGGCAGCGACCCCAACACCCTGATCGGGCTACCGCTGATGCGCCTGTGCGAACTGCTGCGCGAAGCCGGCATGGACCCGCTGGCAGCGACGCCTCAGGGCAGTTGATAGCGCACCGGCGAGGCGGCCTCGCTGATTCCCAGCCAGTGCGCCGCCGCCTGGGTCAGCTTCTGGGAAAACAGCGACCAGGGGTCGAGCGCCGGCGTGTAGTCCTCCAGACTGACCTTGCCCAGGCGGCTGCGCGAGAGCTGCTCGAGATTGCTGATATCATCGATCAGCCCCAGCTGTAAGGCCTGCTGACCGGTCCATATCAGCCCGGAGAAGATGCGCGGATCGTCGCTCAAGCGCTTGCCACGCCCCGACTTCACCGCATCGATGAACTGCTGATGCGTGGTATCGAGCACCGACTGCCAGAATTCGCGCTGCGCTGGCGCCACGGGCGAGAACGGATCGAGAAACGCCTTGTTCTCGCCCGCGGTGAACACCCGGCGCTCGACCCCGAGCTTGTCGATCGCCCCCTGCAGACCGAAGCCCGCGCTGATCACCCCGATCGACCCCACCAGACTGGCGGGCGAGGCGTAGATCCGATCCGCCGCCGAGGCCATATAGTAGGCGCCGCTGGCGCCGATATCCTCGATCACCGCCAGGATCGGCTTGTCACCCTGGGCCTCGAGATAGCGAATTTCGTCATAGACCCGCTGCGACTGCACCGGACTGCCGCCGGGGCTATTGATGTGCAGCACCACAGCCTCGCTGTCGGGATCGCGCCAGGCACGCCGCAAGCCTTCGATGATGCGCTCGGCGCTCGCCTGCCCCTGGGCATCGATGGGCCCCGAGACGTCGACCACGCCCAGATGACGCTCGCCACTGGCGCCACTCTGCCCCTCGGCGAGCAGCAGACCATAGGCACTCAGCGCCAGCCCGGCAATCACCACGCCGGCGAAGAGTAGACGAAAGAAGATCTTCCAGCGCCGCGCGCGTCGCTGCTCGGCCAGCACATCGCCGATCCAGCGGTCGAGCAGCCGAATCTCGGCCAGCCTGACGCTCTCGTCGTCCGCGCCGGCGGCGGTCTGCGCAGCGTCGCGCCGAGCGCGGGCGGCCTCCGCGGAGAGCTCGGGGCCATCGGTCCAGTCGTCGTGCCGTTGATCACTCATCTGCTCACTCCTTGCGCCAGACGCGCAGCGATCGATACGAATGCGCGGTCATGCCAGGTGTCACGCGCTACCTTCTCGAACGGGGCTGGGCAACAGCCACTCGACCAGCCCGGCAAAATCATCGACGACGTGTACCGGCTCACTGGCGAGCAGCCGCTCACGCGCATGGACGCCATAGCTCACCGCCACCCGATCCATGCCCAGCGCCCGCGCCATTTCCAGATCGTACTCGGTATCACCGACCATGACCGCCGCCGCGGCCGGCAGATTGCACGCCGCCAGCAGCTCCTCAAGCATTTGCGGATGCGGCTTGGAGCGGGTCTGATCGGCGGTGCGGCTGGCCGCGAACCACTCGCCGCAGCCGTGGTGGGCGAAGACGCGATCGAGACCTCGCCGGCTCTTGCCGGTGGCCACTGCCAGGCGACACTCGGGCGCCTCGCGCAGCCGCGCGATGCCTTCGCGCACGCCGGGAAAGAACGGCGACGGCACCTGGTCGGCGACGCGGAACTGCCGACTGAACGCGGCCTGCAGGGTATCCCGCTCCAACTCCCCGATCCCCGGATAGAGCGCCTCCATCGCCTCGGGCAGACCCAGCCCGATGATGTCGCGGATCGCCGCCGGTGTCGGTGCCACCCAGCCGAGCTCGTCAGCGGCAGCCTCCATGCAAGCGACGATCCGCGCCGCCGAGTCCATCAGCGTGCCGTCCCAGTCGAATATCACCAGCCGATAACGGCAGGCCCGCGGCGCCCCCTGCAGACGAGCGTCAAGAGGCATGCCGTGCCCGCTCCAGCGCCCGTTCCAGCGATGCCTCCAGCGGCGCCCGCGCCTGTACGTCGCGACCGCTCTTGGGATCGGGGAAGGTCAGCGTCAGCGCGTGCAGGAACAGCCGATCGAGCCCCAGCCCCCGAGCCATGCGCTCACCCTCCGGCGTGCCGTACTTGTCGTCACCCAGCAACGCATGCCCGGCATGGGCGGCATGCACGCGTATCTGGTGCGTGCGCCCGGTGACCGGCTCGGCCTCGACCAGGGTCACCCGGGGCAGCGTCTCGCGCACGGCAAAGCGGGTGCGCGAGACCTTGCCGGCGTCGTCAACGCGCACCCGGCGCTCACCGTTGCCGGCGTCGTAGCGATCCAGCCGTGCGCTGACATAGTCGCGCCGCGCCGGCCAGCGCCCCTGTACCAGCGCCAGATACTTCTTCTCCATGCGCCGCTCCTTCATGGCGGCGTTGAGCGAGAGCAGCGCGGTGCGATTCTTGGCCAGCAGCAGGCAGCCCGAGGTGTCACGGTCGAGACGGTGAACCAGTTCGAGAAAGTCGAGGTCCTCACGCACCTGGCGCAGCGCTTCGATCAGCCCGATCTTGACCCCGCTGCCGCCATGTACCGCCAGCCCCGAGGGCTTGTTGATCACCAGCCAGTCAGGGCTCTCGACCAGCACGCTGCCGGCGAGCAGATTGCGCAGCCCTTCGCTGGCCTCCTTGACCGCGCTCTCCGGCGTCAGCCGCAGCGGCGGCACGCGCACGAGGTCGCCACTCTGCAGCCGATAGTCGGCCTTGATCCGCTTCTTGTTGACCCGCACCTCGCCCTTGCGCACGATCCGATAGATCAGCGACTTCGGCGCGCCCTTGAGCCGGGTACGCAGAAAATTGTCGATACGCTGCCCCGCCTGGGACTCGCTGACTTCGATGAACTGGACTTCCTGGCCCTCGGCCATGCTTGACTCCTCGGCAACGCGAATCGGCGGCCTCTGGCGCCGACGGCCGGCCATTCTAACGCACTCCCCGCACGGCGCGACCTCAATTGCCGCCCGCGCGCCATTACTGTTATATTGCGATGTCGCTCAGTGGCTATCTCCACGTCGGCGCCAGCCCCTGAATACGCTGGCCGGAGCGAAAAAATGTCTCGATCCCCCAGAGGGTTAGCGAAAGTCACACGCTCTGGGTCGATCAAAACACGTTTGGAACGCCCTGCCCCTGCCGGGAGCCATGCACTGACGACAACGTCAGCGCACCTCCTCCAGGGAAACCCACAAGTACCGGTGGAAGGCGTCGCCGAACCGAACAATGCCAAGTGATATAGACGGCAGTCTGCGGGACCGGATGCGGCTGATCGATGCGCACCGTGACATGTTCCGCCACCGTTTCGTACTCAACACATGTTCGTGCAGCACCCAGACAAGCAGGTCAGGACAGCAGAGATGCCAAGGTAATCAGCCAGCACGCCAAAGGGCTCGACGAGCGTCGACCCGACTGTGGCCGGGGGGACAAGAGACCACCCGGCGCGCAGCGACCGGGCAGTCCTTTCGAGTCTCGACGCGGTTCCACGCGTTGGTGACACGCCAAGTTCTTTCTGGCTCACGTGAAGCTTGTTCCTCCTGCGGGGTCGCTCCACCAATGTGCGCGAGCACAGCACGACCGCTTGCGGTTCGTCGTCGCCGATTCAGGCCTGCCTTCCACCGGCACGCTGAATTTGCGAGATGTCATGAAAAGAATGCTGATCAACGCGACCCAACCGGAAGAGTTGCGCGTCGCCCTCGTCGATGGCCAACGCCTCTACGATCTGGACATCGAGTCCGGCGCCCGGGAGCAGAAGAAGGCCAACATCTATCGGGGCAAGATCACCCGCCTGGAACCCAGCCTGGAAGCCGCCTTCGTCGACTTCGGTGCCGATCGCCACGGCTTTCTGCCGCTCAAGGAGATCTCCCGCGAGTACTTCTCCAAGGAACCCTCGGGGCGCCCCAATATCAAGGAGGTGCTCAAGGAGGGGCAGGAAGTCATCGTCCAGGTCGACAAGGAGGAGCGCGGCAACAAGGGCGCAGCGCTGACCACCTTCATCAGCCTGGCCGGTCGTTTCCTGGTGCTGATGCCCAACAACCCACGTGCCGGCGGTATCTCACGGCGCATCGAGGGTGACGAGCGCAGCCAGCTCAAGGACGCCATGGGCCAGCTCACTCTGCCCGACAAGATGGGCGTGATCGTGCGTACCGCCGGGATCGGCCGCTCGTCGGAAGAGCTGCAGTGGGACCTCGACTATCTGGTACAGGTGTGGGAAGCGATCACCGCCGAAGCGGTCAAGCGCCCGGCCCCCTTCCTGATCTACCGCGAATCCAACGTCATCATCCGCGCCATGCGCGACTACCTGCGCCAGGATATCGGCGAGGTGCTGATCGACAGCCCCGCGGTTCACGAGGAGGCGCTCAGCTTCATCCGCCAGGTGATGCCCTCGTATCAGCAGAAGATCAAGCTCTACAGCGATGACGTGCCGCTGTTCTCGCGCTTCCAGATCGAGTCCCAGATCGAGACCGCCTATCAGCGCGAGGTCAAGCTGCCCTCTGGCGGCTCGGTGGTGATCGACCACACCGAGGCCCTGGTTTCGATCGACATCAACTCGGCACGCGCCACCCGCGGTGCCGACATCGAAGAAACCGCGCTGCAGACCAACCTCGAAGCGGCCGACGAGATCGCCCGCCAGCTGCGTCTGCGCGACATCGGCGGCCTGGTGGTGATCGACTTCATCGACATGTCGCCGGCGCGCAACCAGCGCGAGGTGGAAAACCGCGTGCGTGATGCGCTCAAGCTCGACCGGGCCCGAGTGCAGATCGGACGCATCTCCCGCTTCGGCCTGATGGAGATGTCGCGCCAGCGTCTGCGCCCGTCACTGGGCGAGACCAGCGGCGTGGTCTGCCCGCGCTGCGACGGCCAGGGCACGATCCGCGACGTGCGCTCGATGGCACTCTCGATCCTGCGTCTGATCGAAGAAGAGGCAATGAAGGAGCGCAGCGCGCAGATTCGCGCCATCCTCCCGGTGCCTGTCGCCACCTATCTGCTCAACGAGAAGCGCAACGTGCTCTCCGACGTCGAGCGGCGTCAGAAGGTACGCGTACTGTTGCTGCCCAACCCGGACATGGACACGCCGCACTACGACGTCCAGCGTCTACGCGACGATCACGTCTGCGAAGAGGGCGACGAGCACAAGTCGAGCTATGAGCTCTCGGTCGAGAGCGAAGCGATCAAGGAGCCGGAGACCAGCCTGGCCAAACCGATCCAGCGCACTCAGGCGGCCGTGCAGACCGTGCTCCATACCGCCCCTGCCCCGGACTCGCTGCACCAGGAGCCGGAAGCGCCCGCGCCCCAGCCAGCCGCCGCCCAGCCAAAATCGCAACCGCAGCCGGCCAAGTCCGAGCCCGTTGCCGCGCAGCCACAGGCGGCACATAACGGCGGTCTGATCCAGCTGTTCCGCGGCCTGTTCGGCCGTCGTCGCGCCGACGAGGAGGTCTCTCGCCCGGCCAGCGACAGCCAGGCGCGCAGCACCGGCGGCAATGACAAGCCGGCATCGCACAACGCTGGCGGCAACCGCAGCAACCGGAACAGCGACTCGCAGCGCAGCGGCGAGCAGCAGCGTAATAGTGGTGCCAAGCGCGACGGTGACAATGGCAAGCAGGCCGATGCCGGTAACGACAGCCGCCAGGGCAATCGGAGCGACAACCGCCAGGGCAACGGCAACAACCGCCGCCGCCGGCAGTCGGACGACCGCCAGAATGGTAACGACAATCGCAACGACAGCGGACGTAACGGCAATCGCCAGAACGGCAGCGACAATCGTCAAGGCGGTAACGACAACCGCCAGAAGGACGACAACCGTCAAGGTGGTAACGACAACCGCCAGAAAGATGACAGCCGTCAGGGCGGCGACGACGCGCGCCAGCAAGGCAATCGTCAGCCCCGCCAGGAGAGCCGCGGCAAGAGCGAACGCAGCAGTGAGAACCGCGCCGAGACGGCCAAGACCGACAACGCCGGCAAGCCCAAGGCGGCGCGTCAGGCCGACACCGTGGATAGCGTTGCCGCACTGCAGGAGAGCGCTGACAGCAAGCCGAAGCGGATGCGCAACAACCCGCGCAACCGCAGCCGCCAGCACGCGCTGAACCCGGCCGCTGCCGAAGAGCAGCAGCGTCTTCAGGCGGCGGCCGCCACGGCGAATAGCGAAGCGCCCCAGGCAGGCACTGCCGAGGCCAAGCCGCAGGCCGTTCAGGCCGACGCCGCCAAGACCGAAGCCAAGCCGCAGGCCGACGTCGCCAAGTCCGAGGCCAAGCCGGAAGCCAACGCCAAGCCGCAGGCCGCTCAGGCAGACGCCGCCAAGTCCGAGTCCAAGCCGGAAGCCGACGCCAAGCCGCAGCCCGCTCAGGCCGACGCCGCCAAGTCCGAGGCCAAGCCGGAAGCCGACGCCAAGCCGCAGGCAGCTCAGGCCGAAGCTGCCAAGCCCGAGGCCAAGCCGGAAGTCGACGCCAAGCCGCAGGCCGCTCAGGCTGAAGCTGCCAAGAGCGATGCCAAGCCGCAGGCCGCCCAGGCTGAAGCTGCCAAGCCGGAAGCCGACGCTAAGCCGCAAACCACCCAGGCTGAAGCTGCCAAGCCCGAGGCCAAGCCGGAAGCCGACGCGAAGCCGCAGGCCACCCAGGCTGAAGCGGCCAAGCCCGAGGCCAAGCCGGAAGCCGACGCCAAGCCGCAGGCCACCCAGGCTGAAGCGGCCAAGCCCGAGGCCAAGCCGGAAGCCGACGCCAAGCCGCAGGCCGCTCAGGCCGACGCCGCCAAGAGCGAGGCCAAGTCGGAAGCCGGCGCTAAGCCGCAGGTCGCCCAGACTGAAGCTGCCAAGCCCGAAGCCAAGCCGCGGCCCGCTCAGGCTGACGCCACCAAGAGCGAGGCCAAGCCGGAAGCCGACGCCAAGCCGCAGGTCGCCCAGGCCGACGCCGCCAAGAGCGAGGCCAAGCCGGAACTCGACGCCAAGCCGCAGGCCGACGCTAAGCCGCAGGTCGCCCAGACTGAAGCTGCCAAGCCCGAAGCCAAGCCGCGGCCCGCTCAGGCTGACGCCACCAAGAGCGAGGCCAAGCCGGAAGCCGACGCCAAGCCGCAGGTCGCCCAGGCCGAGACCCAGCCGGAGACCAAGGCAGACGAGGCCGGCGCTTCACGCCCGCCCCGCCGCCGCCGCGCGCACAACGACCCGCGCGAGAAGCGGCGTCGTGAACAGGGCAACAGCGATAGCTGAACGCGCCCAGAACGCAAAAAGCCCAGACCTCGGTCTGGGCTTTTTGCTGTCAGGGCCGGCGATATCGATCCGCCGGTGAAGCAGATAGGGCGCTAGGCTTCGGACTCGTGGACCTGGCGCGGCTCCCGCTCCAGTGTGATACCGAAAGTGTCGTGAACACGCTCGGCGATCGCCGCGGCGAACGTCAACAACCCGGCGAGATCGCCACCGCCGAAATGCACCAGCACCAGCGCCTGGCGCTCGTGCACGCCGAAAGCGCCCTGCCGCCACCCCTTCAGGCCACAGCGTTCGATCAACCAGCCTGCGGCCAGCTTGACCCGGTCATCGGGCTGCGGATAGCGCGGTAGCTCGGGGTAGCGCTGCGTCAACTGCGCTGCGCGCGACGCGCAGACCACGGGGTTCTTGAAGAAACTACCCGCGTTGGGTAGCTCCCGCGGGTCGGGCAGCTTTTCACGGCGGATGGCGCAGATGGCTGAGAAGATCTCCTGCAGATCCGGACGCTTCGACACACGCTCGGCGAGCACACCGTAACCCAACTGCGGTCGCGGGAGGCGCGAAAGGCGCAGCGCCAGCCGGGTGATCACGACCTGATTGGCCAACTCGCGCTTGAACACGCTGTCACGATATCCCAGCGCGCAGGATGCGGACGTCAACCGATGGCACTCGCCGTCGCGGCGATCGACGAACTCCACCCAGAGCAGCACATCACTGAGCTCGACGCCATAGGCGCCAATATTCTGGATCGGCGCGGCCCCGACAAGACCGGGGATCAGCGCCAGGTTCTCGATCCCCCACAGTCCACGCTCGACGCACGCCGTCACCAGCGCGTGCCAGCCGACACCGGCCCCCACCTCCACCACCACGCTGTCACCCTCACCCGGGGTGAAGGTCATATCGGGAAGCTCCGGCACCAGCGTCAGGCCAGAAACACGCGCCGGCAGCAGCAGATTACTCCCCCCACCCAGCACGTTCAGCGGCCAATCGTTGGCGTTGGCCAGACGCAGCGCCGCAGCCACTGCGGCACTATCCCGCGCGCACCAGAAACGCTCGGCGATACACGGCAGTGCCATGGTGTTGGCACGACCGAGGTCGCGCGCGTATTCCAGCGCCTCAGGCTCACGCATGGGGCGCCGCCGACAAGCGCTGGGCAAGGCTCTCGGCCAGGCAGGCCACCGCTGCCTCGATCCGCTCGATGGCAAACGTGAATCCGGTATCACCGCCATAGTAGGGGTCGGGCACATCGCTCTCGGGCGCGCCGAGGTAGGACAGCAGCCGCACGACCCGCGCTCGACTCGCAGCCGGCGCCAGCATCAGCGCCTGTTCGAGATTGTCACCATCCATGACCAGGATCTCGTCGAAGCGCTCGAAATCCTCGCGCACCAGTTGACGGGCGCGCAGCCCGCTGAGGTCGATACCCCTCTCCCGTGCCGCGCGCTGGGCGCGCAGATCCGGAGGCTGCCCCACATGCCAGGCCCCGGTGCCGCAGGAGTCGACCGCGACTCGCGCGCTCAGACCCAATTGCACCAGGCGCTGGCGCAGCATGCCCTCGGCGGTCGGCGAGCGGCAGATGTTACCCAGGCAGACGAAGAGCACCCGATAGCTCAGCTCACGGTCAGCCATGCGCCCCCCGTGCGGCGAAGTGCTCGCGCACGCGCTCCAGATCCTCCTGAGTGTCCACACCGCCGGGATAGGGCGAGGTGACGTCGGCGACCTGGATCAGATGGCCATGCTGCAGCGCGCGCAGCTGCTCGAGCTGCTCGAGCTGCTCCAGCGGCGCCGGCGACCAGGTCATGTACTCGGCGAGAAAGCCGGCGCGATAGGCGTAGAGCCCGATATGCCGGCGCCAGGCGTCGGTCTCCAGCAGCGTCGGCGGCTGAGTCTTCCAGGCGTTGCGGTCCCACGGGATCGGCGCGCGCGAGAAATAGAGAGCCCGGCCGCTGAAATCGGTGATCACCTTGACCACGTTGGGATTGAACAGCGTCTCCACATCGTGGATCGGCTCGGCCAGGGTGGCGATCGACGCGCGCGAATCGGCTGCCAGACGCTGCGCCACCAGGTCGATGGCCGCGGCCGGCAGCAGCGGCTCATCGCCCTGCACGTTGACCACCAGGGTATCGGCTGCCAGCGCCAGCGCCTCAGCGACCTCGGCCAGGCGGTCGGTCCCGGAGGGGTGATCGCCACGGGTCATCACGACCTCGGCGCCGAACGCCCGTGCCGCAGTCTCGATCCGCGCATCATCGGTGGCGATCACGATCCGTGAAGCACGGCTCTCACCGGCGCGCTGCCACACATGCTGCACCATCGGCAGGCCGGCGATCTCCATCAGCGGCTTGCCGGGCAGACGGCTCGACCCGTAGCGGGCCGGAATGACGACGACGAATTCACTCATGGTGTCGGCGCCGCCTTGCCGAGCTTCTCCTCGGTGCTCATCACCCGGGCCTCGCTCTCCAGCATCACCGGGATGCCGTCACGGATCGGATAGGCCAGCCCGCTGACCGAGCTCTTGAGTTCGTTGCGTTCGCGGTCGAAGGTCAACTCGCTGTGGCTGACGGGACAGATCAGCATCGCTATCAGTTCCTTGTCCATGGTCTCTCCTCGTGGCGATTCAGGGCGGACAGAGGTCCGTCCGCGATATCTCTCTGGTGGCCGGCGTCTTTCGTTCGCTGTCTTTCTTCGTCTTCGCTGGGAAACAACACCGGCGTGGCGATCAGGTTGGCTGGCGCCACTGCTCGACGCGCGCTGCCCACCACCGTTCGAAGCCGGCATCCGGCGCGGCGATCACATCCAGCACCCAGCAGCGCTCGTCGGCGAAGTCGCGACACTTGACCCCATCCTTGGCCGTCATCACGATCGGCCGATCGCCGGCAGGCAGGTCGGCGGCGCTGAAGGCATGGTGATCGGCGAAGCGATGGGCGCGATGGGCCACACCCAGCGCGGTCAGCGTGTCAAAGAAGCGCTGCGGATGGCCGATTCCCGCCAGCGCCTCCACCGGCGCAGCGGTGGCGAACGGCGGCGTCTCGATCGGCCGGGTCGCGCCGCTGAGCAGATGGCGCCAGGCGCGTGGACGCACCTGCATGACGAAGCGCGGCACCCCGGGGGCGTCGTTGTCGCGCAGCGGATCGAGCCCACCGTTACCGATCAGCGCATCGACCGCAGCCAGGCGCTCCAGGGGCTCACGCAGGGGTCCGCGTGGCAAGCAGTGACGATTGCCGAAACCGCGCTGGCCATCGACCACCGCGATCTCGAGTGTCCGCCCCAGGGCGTAATGCTGCAAGCCGTCGTCCGCCAGCAGCACGTCGCAGCCACGCGCCTCGATCAGCGCCTGGGCGGCGCGCGGGCGGCGCGGGTCGACCGCCACCGCGACCCCACTCTGCTGTGCCAGCATCAGCGGCTCGTCTCCGCTGTGCGCCACCGGCGTCGCGGCGTCGACCAGCAGCGGATAGTCCGGCGCCTTGCCGCCATAGCCGCGCGAGACGATCCCCGGGCGCCAGCCACGGGCCACCAGCCACTCCGCCAGCCAGGCCACCAGCGGCGACTTGCCGGTACCGCCCACGCTCAGATTGCCCACTACCACCAGCGGCACCGGCGGCTGCCAGACCTCGCGCCGCCCCTCGAGATAAGCCGCGCGGCGGCGACTCACGCCACCGCGGTAGAGCGCCTCGAGAGGCTGGAGCAACCACAGCCAGGGGGCCCCCTGGTACCAGGCGCGCTCGAGTGGCGTCACGTCTGCTCCTGGAACTGCAGCCGATAGAGTGAGGCGTAGGCGCCCTCCCGGGCCAGCAGCTCGGCGTGGGTGCCGCTCTCGATCAGCTCGCCCTGCTCCATCACCACGATACGATCGGCACGCTCGATGGTCGACAAGCGGTGGGCGATGACGAAGGTGGTGCGTCCCTGGCAGACCGTCTCCAGCGCCTGCTGGATATAGCGCTCGGACTCGGTATCCAGCGCCGAGGTCGCCTCGTCGAGAATCAGTATCGGCGCATCCTTGAAGATCGCACGGGCGATCGCCAGGCGCTGGCGCTGGCCGCCGGAGAGCATGACGCCGTTGTCGCCGACCAGCGTGTCGTAGCCCTGCGGCAGGCGCTCGATGAACTCATGCGCATAGGCAGCCTTGGCGCTGGCGATCACCGATTCTCTCGATGCCTCGGGCGCGCCGTAGGCGATGTTCTCGGCGATCGTGGTATTGAACAGCGTCACCTGTTGCGAGACCAGGGCGATCTGCTGGCGCAGTGGCGAAAGCTGGTATTCCTGAATGTCGATGTCGTCGATCAGAATGCGCCCGGCGGTGGGCCGATAGAAGCGCGGCAGCAGGCTCATCAGGGTCGACTTGCCGCTGCCCGAGCGTCCGACGATGGCCACCATCCGCCCCGCCGGCACTTCCAGGTCGATGCCCTTGAGCACCTCGGGCTGTCCCTCGGCATAGGCGAAGCGCACGCCCTCGAACCGTACCTGGCCGGTCAGCCGATGCGGCTCGCGCTGGCCTTCGTCGACCTCGGTCGGCTGCTCGAGCAGGCCGAACAGCTCCTGGGAGGCAGAAAGCCCTTTCTGGATGATGCTGTTGACGTCGGTGAGCGAGCGAATCGGCTTGGCCATCAGCGACGCGGCGGTGATGAAGGCGACGAACTCACCGGGGGTCATGGCATTCATCAGTTCGGGCGCCATGGCCAGCCATACCAGACCCGCCAGCGCCAGCGCCACCAGTAGTTGAATCACCGGGGTGCTGGTGGCCTTGGTCATCGCCTCCTTGATGCTCTGCTCGCGGTTGTAGTTGCTCGCCGCCTCGAAGCGTTGCTTCTCGTAGGCTTCGGCGCCGTGAGTACGCACCACGCGATAGCCGGTCAGCGCTTCGGAAGCGACGTGCGTGACATCCCCCATCGAATTCTGGATGCGCCGGGAGATACGCCGAAAACGTTTACTGGTGTAACGCACCACCAGCCCGATCAGCGGCGTCACCGCCATGAAGATTAGTGTCAGCAGCCAGTTGGTCCACAGCAGGTAGCCGATCAGGCCGATGACGAAGAGCCCTTCGCGCAGGATGACGGTGATGGCGTTGGTTGCAGCACCAGTGACCTGCTCGACGTGATAGGTCACGCGCGAGATCAGATGGCCGCTGGAGTGCATGTCGAAGAAACGCCCCGGCAGATGCAGCATATGGTTGAAGACGTTGCAGCGCAGCTTGTGCACCACGTTACGTGCCACGTTGCTCATGTAGTAGGTGCCGAGGAAGGTGCCCACACCCCGCGCGGCGAACATCAGCACCACGAACAGCGGCAGAAAGTAGCGGAAATCGGCATCGGGATGCTGGATACCGTCGATCAGCCGCTTCATCATCTCCGCCAGCGCGGTGCTGGAAGCCGCATAGATGGCGTAGCCCACCACCGCCAGCGCGAAGGAGCGCCACTCCGAGTGCACATAGGTGAGAAGACGTCGATAGAGCGCCCAACTGGAAGCTTGTGACACGGTGACTCCGTTCGACTGGATAAAAAGCGTCGAGCCCGCGGCCGCGCGGGCTCGACGAGCGGCCGGGCCTGTGCCGACGCGAGGCGATAAACCATCAGGCCAGCGACACGCGCCGCGGGCGCATTCAGGGGCTGGATTCTACCCCAACATCCCCGGCGTCGACAGTCGCCCGGCGCGACCAGCCCGGATGGCGCTGGGTCTCGACCTCGATACCGCTCGCGCTCAGTACGAGGCGCACCGCGCCGTCGTAGGCGGTGTTCCAGACGCGGCTACCCGCCGCCAGGAAGCGTGCCACCACCGCCGGTTTGGGGTGGCCAAAAGGGTTGTGGCGGCCACTGCTGAAGACCACCTCGCGCGGACGCGTCGCCGCTACGAAGCTCGGCGCCGAACTGGTGGCGCTGCCGTGGTGACCGGCCACGAGCACATCGATACGCCCCGTGCCCAGCTGCGGCAGAAGCTGCTGGCGCTCGATGGCGACCCCGGCGTCACCCGTGATCAGCACCCGCCGCGAGCCGAGCGTGACCAGCAGCACGCAGGAGCGGTCGTTGCGCGACAACGCCGCTGCCTCCCGCGGCGGCGACAGGAACCGCCAGGTGACGCCATCCGCACGCCAGGTCTCTCCCGCGACGCACGGCCGCGATGGCAGGCCAAGCGTGTTGCCCCGCGGCGCCCACCAGCGGTCTACCCGGTGGTCCGCCCGCAAACCCGGCACCCCACCCGAGTGGTCGCGATCACTGTGGCTCACCACCACCGCATCGAAGCGCTGACCCGGCGGCCATAGCAGCGTCAACGGCATGAAGCCGGAGCCGAACCGCGGCCCGGTATCCACCAGCACGCGCTGGTGACGAGTGCGCAGTTCGACCAGTTGACCCTGACCGACATCGTAGACCGTCACCACCAGCGTACCCGGTGGCAATAGCGGCACACGCAGCAGAGCCACGCTCACCAGCAGCAGCGCGCTGAACCAGACCCGCAGCCTGAAGGCGACGCCCGGCAGCAGCCAGAGCAGTGCCCATAGCAGTAGCGCCAAGGCCAGCGGCCAGTGCCACCACGCCGCCGGCTGCCACAGCGGCACGACCTGAGCACTCCAGGCCAGCGCCGCGGCCACGCCCCGGGCCAGCAGATCGAACGGCGCCCATACCCAGCCGGCCAGCGTGGGCCAGGCCACCCAGAGCCAGCCGCAGAAGCCCAACGGCACCATCAGACTGCCCACCACGGGCACCGCCAGCAGATTGATCAACGGCGCCGCCGGCGCCAGCCGGCCGAAGGCGAGCAGAACCGCCGCCGCCATCACCGGCGCCAGCAGCCACTGGGTGCGCAGCAGCGCCAGGCACCAGCCGCGTACCCCACGCGGGCGTGGCCGCCCCGCCCAGGCCAGAATCAGCACCGCCACCGCCGTGAACGAGAGCCAGACACCCGGACGCCACGGCGCCATGGGGTCAGCGAACACCACCAGCGCCAGAGCCAGCCACCACGCCTGCCACCAGCCCGGGGCATGGCGCCCACTGGCCACCCATAGACCGATCGCGGTCATCAGCGCGGCTCGCAGCGTCGGCGGTGCAAAACCGGCAAGACCGGCGTAGGCGAACGCCATCAGCGCCGCCCCCACCCACGGCCACGCGACCAGCCGCCAGTCACGGGGGGCGAACCAGCGAGCCAGGCGTCGCAACAGCCACAGCATCAGCGTCGCCACCATGCCCACGTGAAGGCCCGAGATCACCATCAGATGGGTGGTGCCGGAGGCGTTGAGCAACTCCCAGTCGGCGGCCGTCAGGCCATCAGCGGCCCCCAGCGTCAGCGCCGCCAACCAGCGCTTGCCGAGCGCGCTCATCGGCACCTTGGCCAGACGTTCGAGCGCCGCCCGGCGCAGCGAGAACGGCGCCGGCGCCAGACGTCGCGCCGTCTCCTCAGTGCGCACGTAGCCCAGGGCGTGGATATGCTCCCGACGCAGCCAGGCGGCGTAATCGAAAGTATCCGGATTGGCAAAACCCAGCGGCGGACGCAGACGCGCCGTCAGCGCCCAGCGCTCCCCCGCAGCCAGAGCGTTGTCGGCATACCAGGAGAGCCGCACCCGCCCCAGCGGCGGGCAGACAATATCCCGCGCCAACGCCTCACACCGGGTGACGTGCAGCGCGAGACGAGTTCGCCGGTCATCGCGCTCGAGATTCTCGACCACACCCTGAAGGCGAAACTCTTGCCCCGCCAGCGCCTCGGGTAGTCGACCCGCCCGGTCATGGGCCAGCATCAGCGCGCACCAGGCGGCCATCAGCAGACACAGCCCCCCACCCATGAGGCTCCAGGCTCCGCTGCGCCCCACCACCCGCACGCAGACCGCACCTAACAGCAGCGCCAGCCCCACCCCGGTCGCCGCGGGCAGCGCCTCGCCGGCCAGGGCGCCAGCGATCGCCGCCAGCGCC
The DNA here is from genome assembly GCF_017306975.2 of Salinicola sp. DM10. Taxonomy (NCBI): domain Bacteria; kingdom Pseudomonadati; phylum Pseudomonadota; class Gammaproteobacteria; order Oceanospirillales; family Halomonadaceae; genus Salinicola; species Salinicola sp. DM10. The sequence continues at coordinate 83,818 of NZ_JAFLEN020000001.1, read as the reverse complement.
AGCGGCATTGCCAGACCCGGCCGGCCCATCCACCAGCGCGCCGTCATTGCCCGCAGGCGCCGGAAGAGGCCGGGGAAAGGCCGCTGCAAGACATGGCGAGCCCTCGGTGTTGTATGGATAATGGTCGCTCCTCGTCCAGCGAGCGGTCTCATGTCTCGTCGATGGTTACAACGCTACATCCCCAGTCAGGAGAGACTGCAGCGCACGCGCTCACTGCGCTTCATGCACCATATGCTGGGCGACCCGGCACTGTGGATCCTGTCCCGACGGAGTGTCGGCAACGCCTGTATGGTCGGCTGCTTCTCGGCCATGCTGCCGATTCCGTTCCAGATGGTGCTGGCGGCCTTCGGTGCCTACTGCTTCCGCGGCAACCTGCCGCTCTCGGTGAGCCTGGTCTGGATGACCAACCCGCTGACCATGCCAGTGGTGTTCTACTTCAACTATCGGGTCGGGGCCTGGGTCATGGACTACCCGGCCCGCCAGGTGCCCGATCACATCAGCACCGCCTGGATCGCCGGGCAGATGGCGCATATCGTAGTGCCGCTGTTCGTCGGCTCGCTGCTGGTGGGGCTGGTGCTGGCGCTCTCGAGCAATCTACTGGTACGCCTGATCTGGCGCTGGCAGATCGCGCGTAGCTGGCGCCGTCGGGCACGCCATCGCGCCCGGCGCCAGCGCCACTGAGCACGACGCCCGCCTCCGCGCCCACCGATACCTCACGCGGGCGCTCCAAAACGACGCCGCCCTGAACGATTGATCGTCCAGGGCGGCGCGTCTCTTTAGCCGGGATGGCTGGTGGCGATGTCAGGCGGGGGTCAGGCGTCCCTTGTCGAGACGCAGCTTGCGATGCTGATGATCGGCGACCGCCGGATCGTGGGTGACCACCACGAAGGCGCACTCGGTGCTCGAGGCGAGCTCGTCCATCAGTGCCAGAATGTTGGACGCGGTAGTCTGGTCCAGGTTACCGGTGGGCTCGTCCATCAGCACCAGGCTGGGGTCGGTGACCAGCGCCCGCGCGATCGCCACGCGCTGGCGCTCGCCGCCGGAAAGCTCGCCGGGCTTGTGGTCACCACGCGGCGCCATGCCAACCCGGGTCAACAGCTCGAGCGAACGCTTCAACGCTACCTTGCGCGACTGCCCGCGGATGATCAGCGGCAGCGCCACGTTCTCGGCCGCGGTGAACTCCGCCAGCAGATGGTGGAACTGATAGACGAAGCCGACATAGCGATTGCGGAAACGTCCCAGCGCCGCCTCGCCGAATCCCGCCAGCGACCGTCCGCCGATCACCACCTCGCCACCGCTGGGGCGGTCGAGCCCCCCCAGCAGATTGAGCAGCGTGGTCTTGCCCGAGCCCGAGCTGCCCACCACCGCCACGCGCTCACCCGCCGCGACCTGCAGATCGAGATGATCGAGCACGGTGATGTCCTGCGGCCCTTCACTGTAGACCCGGGTCAACTGGCGACAATCCAGCATCGGCTCGCCGCGCGGCGCTCCCGAGGAGCGGTCGATGGATACATCACTCATAGCGCAGCACCTCCGCGGGCTGGATTCGGGCCGCCCGCCAGGCGGGATAGAGCGTCGAGATGAAGGTCAGCACGAACGCGCTGGAGACGATCACCCAGACATCGTCCCACTCCAGTCGCGATGGCAGATAGCTGATGAAATAGACGTTGGGGTCGAGGAACTGGATACCGGTCACCGATTGGAACCAGGCGATGATATCGGACACGCTCAGGGCCAGCGCGATGCCCGCGACCACCCCGAGCACGATGCCGATGATGCCGATCGCCAGGCCCTGGACCACGAAGATGCCCATGATCGAGCGCGGCGTCGCGCCAATGGTGCGCAGGATGGCGATATCGGCGTGCTTGTCGGTGACCACCATCACCAGCGTCGAGACGATATTGAACGCCGCCACGGCCACGATCACCATCAGCAGCAGGCCGATCATATGCTTCTCCATCTGGATCGCCTGGAACAGATTGCCGTGGGTGTAGGTCCAGTCCAGACCGCGGTAGCCGGCCCCTAGAGAGCTGACGATATCGCGGGTCACAGGGCCGGCCTTGAACAGATCGTCGAGCTCCAGGCGCAGGCCATCGACCTTGTCGCCGAGACGCGCCAGCGCCTGCATGTCCTCGATGTTGGCGTAGGCCAGATTGGCGTCGAGATCGGCCCCGACCTTGAAGATGCCGCTGACGGTGAAGCGCTTGAGCCGTGGGAACACGCCGCCCGGGGTGATCGACGCTTCCGGCACCAGCAGCGTCACGCGGTCGCCGACCCCCACGCCCAGATTGCGCGCCAGCAGGTCGCCCAGGATCACGTTCCAACTGCCCGGCGTCAGATCGTCGAGGGAGCCTGCCTGCATGTGCTGGCCGATGATCGACACCTTGCGCTCGTATTCGGGCTGGATACCGGTCACCAGCGCCCCCTGGGTGCGCCCGGCGGCGGAGAACATGCCCTGCTGCTGCACGTAGGGCGCTACCGCGACGACGTCACGATGCTGGCTCACTCGCTCGGCCAGCGCCTTCCAGTCGCGCATGCCGCCCTGCTGCTCGATGCGCGAATGCGGCACCATGCCCAGCACCCGGGTGCGCAGCTCGTGATCGAAACCGTTCATCACCGAGAGCACCAGAATGAGCACCGCCACACCCAGGGCCAGGCCCAGCATCGAGGTCAGCGAAATGAAGGAAATGAAGTGGTTCCGGCGTTTGGCCCGCACGTATCGCAGGCCCACCAGAAAGGGTAAACGGTCGAGCATCAGGTTGGCTTCCTTGTCAGCAGCGCCTCATGTTACGGGTTTTGATGCGCCCCGCAAACGCTGGATAGGCGTCGCAATCACGCATCATGACCGGCCGCGTGCGATGACTTGTCCGGTAACCGTAAAAGGCTAGACTAGCGACCAGGACTGAGACGCCGCCAGCCCGCCCGCGGTTCCCCAAACGCGCCGCCAAATCGCGCTTGCATCACGCCGGGCAAGTCCTAAAATGCCGCGTCCCCCGGCATCCTTGCCATCACTCGCCGCCGCGCGCCATGGAGACCGCCTTGACCCTGCGCCTGCTTCCGGAGTGGCATCCCCAGGATGCCGTGCAACTGACCTGGCCCACGCCTACCAGCGACTGGGCACCGCTGCTCGACACCATCGAAGCGACGCTGGAGACGATGGTGGTGGCGATCGCGCGCTATCAGCCGGTGCTGGTGTGCGTCCATGACGCGGCCCAGTGCGAGCGCCTGACGCAGCGCTTCGACGCCCTCGGCGTCGCTCCCGGGCGACGCGCCCTGGTCATCGCCGACAGCGACGACACCTGGGCCCGCGATCATGGCCCGATCGCGGTTTCCCGCGATGGCGCGATCACCCTGCTCGACTACGTCTTCACCGGCTGGGGCGGCAAGTTCGAGGCGGCACGCGACAATCGACTCAGCCGCGCGCTGGCCGCCCAGGGCGTGTTTCAGGCACCGCTCGAGAGCCAGGATCTGGTGCTCGAAGGCGGCGCCATCGACAGCGACGGCGAGGGCACGCTGCTGACCACCAGCGCCTGCCTGCTCAATCCCAACCGTAACCCGCACCTCGATCGCGATGCGGTCGAGACGCGTCTCTGCCGGGATCTCGGCGCTACGCGGGTGCTGTGGCTGGCGCATGGCCATCTCGAGGGTGACGACACCGATAGCCATATCGATACCCTGGCGCGCTTCTGCGATGCGGCGAGCATCGCCTACGTGCGCTGCGACGACCCCAGCGACCCGCACTACGCCGAGCTCGCCGCCATGGAGCGTGAGATCAAGGCGCTGCGCCGCGAGGATGGCTCGCCCTATCGGCTGTTCGCGCTCCCCTGGCCCAAGCCCTGCCACGATCCCGACGACGGGCACCGTCTGCCGGCCACCTACGCCAACTTCCTGATCATCAATGGCGCGGTGCTGGTACCGACCTACGGCGACGCGGCCGACTTCCGCGCTCTGGAAGTGCTCAAGGCAGCCTTCCCCGACCGCGACCTGATTCCGATCGACTGTCGCGCCGTGATCCGCCAGCATGGCAGCCTGCACTGCCTGACCATGCAGTTGCCACGCGGGTCGCTCGCGCCCACGCTGTTGGCAGCAGACGCCGACTGAATCCGGCGTCGATCAACCGCGCTTCAGCGCTATCGCCATGCGCTCATGGCACCACATCGTCACCACGTCCCACCATAAGGAGGGAGCATGTCGAAGACACTCAAGGTCGGCCTGGTTCAACAGCAGGCGTGGCCCGACAAGCAGCAGAGCCTCGCCGCCAGCACCGCGGGTGTGCGCGAGCTCGCCGCACAGGGCGCCGAGCTGGTGCTGCTGCAGGAGCTGCACGCCACGCACTACTTCTGTCAGTGCGAGGACGCGGAGCTGTTCGATCTGGCCGAACCGCTGGACGGCCCCACCTCCCAGGCGCTGGCGGAGCTTGCGCGCGAGCTCGATATCGTCATCGTCGGCTCGATCTTCGAGCGCCGCGCCGCCGGGGTCTATCACAACACGGCAGTGGTGATGGATCGCACCAAGGGCCGCGTCGGCCACTATCGCAAGATGCATATCCCCGACGATCCGGGCTTCTACGAAAAATTCTATTTCACCCCCGGCGACGGCGACGAACGCCAGGGCTTCGAGCCGATCGACACCTCGGTGGGTCGCCTCGGCGTGCTGGTGTGCTGGGATCAGTGGTATCCGGAAGCCGCGCGCCTGATGGCGCTGGCGGGTGCCGACCTGCTGCTATACCCCACGGCGATCGGCTGGCATCCGCCGGATGACCAGGCCGAGAAGCAGCGCCAGAAGGATGCCTGGACCCTGATCCAGCGCGCCCACGGCGTGGCCAACGGCCTGCCGGTGGTGGTCGCCAACCGGGTCGGGCATGAGCCGGATCTGGCCAAGGTGAGCGACGGCATCGACTTCTGGGGCGGCAGCTTCATCTGCGGCCCGCAGGGCGAACTGCTCGCCCACGCCGGCGAGGAGAGCGAAAATCTCCTGGTCGAGCTGGACATGCGCCGCAGCGAACACGTGCGCCGCATGTGGCCCTACCTGCGCGATCGGCGTGTCGACGCCTACGGCGACCTGACCAAGCGCTATCGCGACCGCTGAACCAGCGCGTGTAACAACGGCCGGCCGTGCTTGCGTCACGGCCGGCCGGCGCCCGCCCGGTTGACGGTATCGCCCGTTCACTGCACCACGCGGATCTCGTCTCGAGAGCCCGTGCTTTCACCGCCGGAGCTCATCCTCGTTTTCGGTGCCCATATACACATCGCCCACCTGTCAACGCCCCCATGTCCGTCGATTCGCTACCAAGCCGTTGGACAGGCGTCAAGATAACGGTATAAATTGATCCAAACCGTCGTGGAGGCGATCATGGAACTGCAATACCGGCTGCTGGCCGAGCTGGAATCGGACTTCGACGAGTTGATCGCCGCCACCGATCGGCTCGCCAACACCTACACCGAAGCGCCGACGCCCGCCTGGGCGCTGGGCGACACCCCCGTCGACGCGGCCTGGCTGCGCCGCGCGCTGACCGACTTCTGGTACCAGGACGGTCAGGATGGGCGCGAGACGCGTAACTATATCGGGCTGATCGTCGCCGGCCCCGAGCTGATGGGTGCCGTCGAGGCGGTCAACGCCGCCAAGGCACGCTTCGCCGCCACCCTCAAGCACATCCGCGAAGCCGCGCCGCGGCTGGTACCCGAAATCAAGGCGGTGCTGCCCTTTCGCCATCCAGCGCTGCACGACCATCTGCGCGGCCAGGGGCTGGCGCGGCTGCACCTCAAGCAGTGCTGGCGCCAGCTGCCGATCGCCGACGCCCCGCTCTCCCGGGTACGTCTGGCGTGGTATACCAGCGGGCGCTCGATCAAACGCCTGAGCGTGGCCGAGGCCGAGGCGCGGCTGGCGCGCATGGATTCAGCCGGCGCCCATATCCGCATCCAACTGCGCAAGCTGGGTGATATCCCCAGCGACGAACCGCTGGCGCAGATCCAGAATCAGGCCCCGGTGATGCGTGCCAACCTGTTCTTCCGCGAGGCGCTGGCGGATGGCCGGCAGCGGCGCGCCATGAACCTGCCACTACCGCTGTTCATCCCCGACCCGGCTCTCCGGCTGCCCGACCATAACGCCCCACCGCTGCAGCCGCCGGCGAGCCGCACCCGAGCCAAGCGTTCGGACCAGCGCCTGGAGGACGACCCCTTCCTGCCCAGCCTGCGGGTCTACCGCTACCGCAATCCAGCACTGCAGCTGGCCGAAGCGCGCGAGCGGCAGGCACGCGATAGCGCCGCGCAAGAGGTAGAAACGCCAGCGCCCGGCGACGAGGCCGGGCGCTGAGGAAGACCATTGGCCACGCGCGTCAGAACAGCCGGTTGAGCCCGTTCTGCGCGGCGATGCGGTAGGCCTCGGCCATGGTGGGATAGTTGAAGGTGGTATTGATGAAGTAGCGCAGGGTATTGGCCTCGCCCTGCTGCTGCATGATCGCCTGACCGATGTGCACGATCTCGGAGGCCTGGTCACCGAAGCAGTGGATGCCCAGGATCGCCAGGGTCTCACGATGGAACAGGATCTTGAGCATGCCGGCGGTGTCGCCGGTGATCTGCGCCCGCGCGGTATCCTTGAAGAACGCCTGGGCCACCTCGTAGGGCACCTTGGCCTCGGTCAGCTCGCGTTCGGTCTTGCCCACCGAGCTGATCTCCGGGATGGTGTAGATGCCGGTAGGAATGTCATCGACGAAGCGGAAATCGCCGCCCAGGAACTCGTCACTGGCGTTGCGTCCCTGGTCGTAGGCGGCGCTGGCCAGGCTCGGCCAACCGATCACATCGCCCACCGCGTAGATGTGCGGGATCGCGGTGCGATAGTGGTCGTCGACCTGTAGCTGGCCACGGCCGTTGGGCTCAAGGCCGATCGTTTCCAGCCCCAGTTCATCGGTGTTACCGGTGCGCCCGTTGGCCCACAGGAAGGCGTCGGCGCGCAGCCGCTTGCCCGATTCGAGATTGACCACCACACCCGACTCGTCGCCCTCGACGCTGCGGTACTCCTCGTTGTGACGGATCAGCACCCCGTTGTTGCGCAGCTCGTAGGAGAGCGCGTCGCTGATCTCGTCATCCAGGAACGACAGCAGCCGCTCGCGGGTATCGATCAGATCGACCTTGACCCCGAGCCCCGAGAAGATCGAGGCGTACTCGGAGCCGATCACCCCGGCGCCGTAGATGATCAGCGTGCGCGGCGTGTGCGACAGGCCCAGCACGGTGTCCGAACAGTAGATACGCGGATGGCGGAAGTTGACGTCCGCCGGCCGATACGGGCGCGAGCCGGTAGCGATCACGAACTGGCGTGCGCTCAGCTCTTCGACCCCCTCGTGGTTGTCACGCACCACCACGGTATTTTCGTCACGGAAGCGCGCGGTGCCGAAGAACAGGTCGATGCGGTTGCGCGAATAGAACTTGGTGCGCAGTTCGACCTGCTGGTCGATGGTGACCCGCGAGCGCTCGAGCACCTTGGGAAACGAGAACCAGCGCGGTTCGCCGATATCGCGAAACATGCGGTTGGTGTTGAACTGCATGATCTGCTTGACCTGATGCCGCAGCGCCTTGGAGGGGATCGTGCCCCAGTGGGTGCAGTTCCCGCCTACCGACGACTGTCGCTCGACCACCGCGACCCGCTGGCCGTGCTTGGCCGCATTGATGGCGGCACTCTCCCCGGCGGGGCCCGACCCGATCACGACGACATCGTAGTTGTAGACTGCCATGGGTTTCGCCTGCTCCTTGACTTGGCTGATTCTGAAGATGGTGGGCAAAAACGCCGGTGCGGTCGTCATCGCGACCGCACCGGACCGCCAGTCGGCGGGTAGCTACTCTCAGTGCAGAGCCCAAGGGCGCCGTTCCCCCGCTAGACGACGCGGGCCCATCGGGGACTGGGCGTCAGAGGCTTTGGAAACAAGCGCCAAGACCGCCACATGGCGCGCCGGCTCAGCGCTTGACGGCGTCGTAGCCGAGATCGGCACCGCGGTTCTCGTCGCTACGCCGGCGCGCGCCGACCGCGTTCTTGCGGCTCTCTTCCTCGCACACCTGGTCGTTGCCGCCGCAGATCTCACAGCCATTCTTCAACCCCAGGGTATTGAGCCCCCCGCAGGAACCGCTGATCGGCTTGCGCCCCAGGATGACTCCGATCGCCATGCCGGCGACCAGCAGCAGCATGAGCGCGAAAGCCAGAATCCAGATCGTCATGATTGCGTCTCCTCATCGGTGTCCGCGAGATAAGCCTGAAAGGCGTCGGACGCCCGCGTCTCGAACCCATCGGCCGTCTTGACCACCAGATAGACCGCGAGCTTCTCCCGCTGAGCCATCTCGAGGCCCGCCTCGGGACCGAGCACATCGACCGCCGTGGCCAGGGCGTCCGCGGTCATGCAATCGGCGGCGATGACCGTCACCGATACCAGATGATGCTTGATCGGCCGTCCGGTGCGCGGATCGATGGTGTGTGAATAGCGCTCACCGTCGTCCTCGAAGTAGTTGCGATAGTCCCCCGAGGTGGCGACGGCAGCGGCGTCGAGTTCAATGATACGCTGCACGCTGCGCTCGTACGAGAGCGGCTTTTCCACCGCGATCCGCCACGGCTCGCCGCCGGGCTTGTCGCCGTGGGTGCGGATCTCGCCGCCGACCTCGACCAGATAGCGCTCCACCCCGGCGGCCTCGAGCGCCCGGGCCGCCTGATCGACACCATACCCCTTGGCGATCCCCGAAAGATCGACATAGACCGGCTTGGTCTTGGTCAGGGTGTTGCCATCGAGCTTCAGCGCGCGGTAGTCCACCGCCTCCAGCGCCTGGGCGATCTGGGCATCGTCCGGCACCCGGTCGGGATGCTTGTCGGGGCCGAACCCCCACAGGTTGACCGCACTGCCCACGGTGACATCGAAGGCGCCATCGGAAAGCTTGCCGATGCGGATCGCCTCGCGGATCACCGCCGCCGTCTGCGGCGACAGCGTGAAGGGTTCGCCCACCGGCGCGCGGTTGAAGCGCGACAGCTCCGAGTCGGGCTTGTAGGTCGACATCAACTGATCGACCTGCTCGAGCGCCGCCTTGACCGAGCTTTCGATCTTTGCCAGCTGGGCGTCGTCGTAATCGCCGTAGAAGGTGATATGAAAGCCGGTGCCGTAGATCGGCCCCTCGAGCCGATAGGCCTGCGCTTCACGCTGGCACCCGGCCAGCGCCACGGCCATCGCCATGACCAACGACAGCAGGGCCAACCCCCGAAGGATTGGCCCTGCCATCTTGCGCGTGGGTCGCGGCGTCATCCGCCGAAATCATCCAGCATGATGTTCTCGGGCTCGACCCCGAGGTCGGTGAGCATCTTGATCACCGAGGCGTTCATCATCGGCGGCCCACACATGTAGTACTCGCAGTCCTCCGGCGCCGGATGGTCCTTGAGATAGTTCTCGTAGAGAACATTGTGGATGAACCCGGTCGGGCCTTCCCAGTTGTCCTCCGGCAGCGGATCGGAGAGCGCCAGATGCCAGTCGAAGTTGTCGAACTCCTCGGCCAGCTGGTCGTACTCTTCGTTGTAGAACGTCTCGCGCCAGGAGCGTGCGCCGTACCAGAACGACATCTTGCGCTTGGACTTGAGGCGCTTGAGCTGGTCGAAGATATGGCTGCGCATCGGCGCCATGCCGGCACCACCGCCGATGAAGACCATCTCGGCGTCGGTGTCCTTGGCGAAGAACTCGCCGAACGGCCCCATCACCGTGACCTTGTCACCCGGCTTGAGACTGAACACGTAGGTCGACATCAGCCCCGGCGGATGGCTCGACTTGGGCGGCGGCGTGGCGATACGGATATTGAACTTGAGAATACCCTTCTCTTCCGGGTAGTTCGCCATCGAGTAGGCGCGGATGACCTCCTCGTCGTTCTTGTACGAGATGTCGAACAGCCCGAACTTCTCCCAGTCGCCCCGGTACTCCTTCTCGATATCGAAGTCAGAGAACTTGACGTCATAGGGCGGCGCCACCAGCTGCACGTAGCCGCCGGCGCGGAAGGCCACTTCCTCGCCCTCCGGCAGCTTGAGGTTGAGCTCCTTGATGAAGGTGGCGACGTTGGGGTTCTCGATGACCTCGCACTCCCACTTCTTCACCCCGAAGACCTCGTCGGGCACCCGAATCTTCATGTCCTGCTTCACCGGCACCTGACACGAGAGACGCCAGCCCTCGTTCTTCTCGCGCATGGTGAAGTGCGACTCCTCGGTGGGCAGGATCGAGCCGCCGCCCTCCTGGACCCGGCACTTGCACTGGGCGCAGGTGCCGCCGCCGCCGCACGCCGACGACAGGAAGATGCCATTGGCGGCCAGCGTCTGCAGCAGCTTGCCGCCGGCCTGGGTGGTCACGGTGTTGTCGGGATCGCCATTGATCTCGATCGCCACGTCGCCGCTGCTCACCAGCCGCGAGCGCGCGGCCAGGATCACCGCGACCAGACCCAGCACGATCACGGTGAACATGACGACGCCGAGCACGATGATAGATGTATCGACCATGTCGGTTTCCTATTTGCCTAGATTGCGTTGGGCGTCAGAGCTGGATGCCGGAGAAGGACATGAAGCCCAGCGACATCAGACCGGCCGTGATGAAGGTGATGCCGAGGCCCTGCAGGCTTGCCGGCACGTCACTGTACTTGAGCTTCTCACGGATACCCGCCAGCGCCATGATCGCCAGCGCCCAGCCGGCGCCGGCGCCGGCGCCGTAGATCACCGATTCGCCGAAGGTGTAGTCACGCTGCACCATGAACAGCGACGCCCCCATGATGGCGCAGTTGACCGTGATCAGCGGCAGGAAGACCCCCAGCGCGTTGTAGAGCGCCGGCACGAACTTGTCGAGGAACATCTCGAGGATCTGCACGATCGCCGCGATCACGCCGATGTAGCTCAGAAGCCCCAGGAAGCTGAGGTCGATCTTGTCGGCGCCGGGAATGCCGGTCCAGCTCAGCGCGCCCGCCTTGAGCAGATAGTTGAGGATCAGGTTGTTCATCGGCACTGTGATGGTGAGGACCACCACCACGGCGATGCCCAGACCGATGGCCGAAGAGATCTTCTTCGACACGGCAAGGAAGGTACACATGCCGAGGAAGAAGGCCAGCGCCATGTTCTCGACGAAGACCGCCTTCACGAACAGGCTAACGTAGTGCTCAAACATTGGCGGTCTCCTTGATCTTGGCCTTGCTGTTGGCAACGATGCGGTATTCGGTCTTCTCGACCTGCTCCGGGTTGAACCAGCGCAGCACCCAGATGAACAGGCCGATGACGAAGAACGCCGACGGCGGCAGCAGCATCAGGCCGTTGGGAACGTACCAGCCGCCGTTCTGCACCGTCGGCAGCACTGTCAGGCCGAACACGCTGCCCGACCCCAGCAGCTCACGCACGAAGCCGACGATCAGCAGGATCACGGCGTAGCCGAGGCCGTTGCCGACCCCGTCCAGGAAGCTCATCACCGGGCCATTCTGCATGGCATAGGCCTCGGCCCGGCCCATGACGATACAGTTGGTGATGATCAGGCCGACGAACACCGACAGCTGCTTGGACATGTCATAGGCGTAGGCGCGCAGCACCTGGTCGACCACGATCACCAGCGAGGCGATGATCGTCATCTGCACGATGATACGGATCGACGACGGGATATGGCTGCGGATCAGCGAGACGAACAGGTTCGAGAACGCGGTCACCGCGATCACCGCCAGCCCCATGACCAGCGATACGCTCATCGAGTTGGTCACCGCCAGTGCCGAACAGATCCCCAGCACCTGCAGCGCGATGGGGTTGTTCTTGAACACCGGCGAGAGAACGACGTCTCTTACGGAGTCTTTGGCCATGGTCACGCGCCTCCTTGGGAATCGTGGTGGAACCGAGCGAGATAAGGCGCAAAGCCCTCGTCACTCAGCCAGAACCGCAACATGTTGGTGACACCGCGGCTGGTCAGCGAAGCGCCCGACAGCGCATCGACCTGATACTCGCCGCTGGCGCCGCCTTTCACGAGATGGATCTGGGGGTCCTGATAATCGCCGTCGGCGTAGATCTTCTTGCCGTCCCACTTGGCCTTCCAGCGCGGGTTGTCCACCTCGCCGCCGAGTCCAGGGGTCTCGGACTGATCATAGTAGGATAGCCCGACGATGGTGTTGCCGTCGCCGCGCACCGACAGGAAGCCCTCCATCAGGCCCCACAGCCCCTGGCCGCGAATAGGCAGCACGATCTGCTCGGGATCGTCGGGATTGCCGACCAGATAGACCGTGGCGTAGTTCTCCTGACGCCCGATACCGGCCAGATCCTGCTCGCCGGAGAGCGTGCGCGAGGTCGCCGGGTCCTTGGCCGCTTCGAACTGGTCATAGGTCTCGGGGTCGAGATTGTCGGCGTACTGGCCGGTCTTCAGATCGACCACCCGCGGGGTGATCAGCTCGGCGTACTTCTCGTCGACGTTGTCACCCGGCTTGTAGAGCTCGGTCACCTGCAGGATGTTGGACTTGCGGTCCAGCTCCTGATTCTGCACCTGCTTGGGCTTGAGCACCACCGCGGCGGACGAGACCACCACGGAGCACACCACGCAGAGCGAAAATGCCACGATGAGTGTCTTCTTGATCGAGTTGTTGCTCGCCATCAGACAGCCTCCTTCTCGGCGGGCAGCACGGCCGCCAGGCGCTTCTGGCGCCGCTTGACGTTGGCCTGCACGAAGATGTGATCAATGAGCGGCGCGAACAGGTTGGCGAACAGGATCGCCAGCATGATGCCCTCGGGGAACGCCGGGTTGACGACACGGATGAGCACCGTCATCACGCCGATCAGCGCGCCGAAGATCAGCTTGCCCGGGTTGGTCATGGAAGCCGACACCGGGTCGGTGGCCATGAACACCATACCGAAGGCGAAGCCGCCCAGCACCAGGTGCCAGTACCACGGCATCGCGAACATTGGATTGCTGTCGGAGCCGATGACGTTGAACAGCGACGCGGTCGCGGCCATGCCCAGCAGCACGCCCAGCATGATGCGCCAGGAAGCGATACGGGTCAGCAGCAGCACCGCCGCGCCGAGCAGGATCGCCAGGGTCGAGGTCTCGCCCATGGAACCCATGATGAAACCGAAGAAAGCGTCCAGCCAGCTGTACTGCTGGTGCAGGCCATCCATGCCGTTGAGCGCGGCGTTGGAGAGCGCCGTCGCACCGGTGTAGCCATCAGCCGGCACCCATACGCTGTCGCCGGAGATCTGCGCCGGATAGGCGAAGTAAAGGAAGGCACGCCCGGTCAATGCCGGGTTGAGGAAGTTCTTGCCGGTGCCGCCGAAGATCTCCTTGCCGATCACCACACCGAAGCTGATGCCCAGCGCCACCTGCCACAGCGGAATGGTCGCCGGCAGGGTCAGCGCGAACAGCACCGAGGTGACGAAGAAGCCTTCATTGACTTCATGCCCGCGCTTGACCGCGAACAGCACTTCCCAGAAGCCGCCGACCACGAAGGTGACGAAGTAGACGGGCAGGAAGAAGGTCGCGCCGAGCACGAAGTTGGCCCAGATGCTGCCCGGATCGTGGCTGCCGGCCAGGGCCATGGTGATGGCCTCGCGCCAGCCGCCCATGGCCTGGAAGCCGTCGGCGATGGCCATATTGGCCTGATAGCCGGCGTTGTACATGCCGAAGAACATCGCCGGAAAGGTGCACATCCACACCGTGATCATGATGCGCTTCAGGTCGATGCCGTCGCGCACGTGCGTCATGCTCTTGGTGACGCTGGGGGGCGAGTAGAAGATCGTGTCCACCGCCTCGTACAGGGCGTAGAACTTCTCGTACTTCCCGCCCTTCTCGAAATGAGGCTCCAGCTTGTCGAGCGTGTTGCGAATCCCCATCGTCAGGCCTCTTTCTCGATCATGGTCAGGTTGTCGCGTGGACCCGGAACGAGGCCGTACTCGCACGAGGTCGGGACATCAGGCAGGTTGCGAATCCTCATCTCCGTCAGGCCTCTTTCTCGATCATGGTCAGGTTGTCACGCAGGATCGGTCCGTACTCGTACTTGCCCGGGCACACATAGGTGCACAGCGAGAGATCCTCTTCATCCAGCTCGAGGCAGCCGAGCTGCATGGACGTCTCGATGTCACCGACGATCAGCGAGCGCAGCAGCTGCGTGGGCAGGATGTCCAGCGGCATGACTTTCTCGTAGGCACCGATCGGCACCATGGCGCGCTCGGAGCCGTTGGTCGACGTGTTCGGCGCGTAGTCGGGCAGGCCCAGGAACTGGGAGACATAGATACCCATCACCGAGTGGCGATTGCGCCCCGGCGAGAGCCAGCCCATGAAGGCACGCTTGTTGCCCTCTTCGAGCAGCGAGAACTGGTTGTGGAAACGCCCCAGGAACTCGCGACTGCCCTCGCACTGGCTGCCACCGAAGACCGATCCCGAGATCACCCGGGTGTCTTCTGGCTTGGCGATTTCGCCATCGAGCAGTTCGCGGCTACTGGCGCCGAGACGCGTGCGCACCAGACGCGGATTGTTGGCCCGCGGGCCACCGATCGCCACCACACGGCTGGTATCGAGCACGCCGTCGACGAACAGTTTGCCCACCGCGATCACGTCCTGGTAGCCGAGATGCCAGACCTGGCGCTGCAGCCCGACCGGCGACAGATGATGAATGTGCGTCCCCACCAGACCGGCGGGATGCAGGCCGTCGAAACCCTCGGCCTGGATACCCTCCAGCTCGTCACCCGGGAGCTGCGCCGAACCGCGGCGGCACACGAACACCTTGCCCGGGGTCAGGTGGCGCAGCGCCTGCAGGCCGTGGCGGAACGCCTCGGCGTCGGCATCGATCACCACCTTGGGGTCCGCCGACAGCGGATGGGTGTCGATCGCGGTGACGAAGAGATCGGCGGGTACCGCGTCGAGCTCCGGGGTGCGCGAGAACGGGCGCGTGCGCAGCGCCGTCCACAGCCCCGACTCGACCAGCTGCTCGACCACCTGCTCGCGCGTCAGGCTCGCCAGCGCGTCGGCGCCGTGGGCGGTGAAGCTCACGCTCTGCTCGTCTTCGTCGAGCTTGATCACCACCGACAGCAGACGCCGCTTTTCACCGCGATGGATGGCGACCACCTCGCCCGCGCCCGGGGCGGTGAAACGCACACCCGCCACCTTCTTGTCGGTGAACAGCAGCTGGCCCCGCTTGACGCGGTCGCCCTCGCGAACCTCCATGGTCGGCTTCATGCCGACGTAGTCGGTCCCGAGCAGCGCCACGTGACGCACGGCTCGTCCGGCGTCGATACGCTGCTCCGGGGCCCCCGCGATGGGGAGATCCAGGCCTCGTTTGACTTCGATCATAGTCTCGCCCAGTTATCGAATCTGATTGACGTAAGGAAAGAGTTTCGACGGACGCCGAGGCACCCCCGCTCGACCGCGGTAGCGCCGTGGAGTCAGGAGACAGCGTCACGGACTTCGAATGCTTTTCTTATCAGAAAGGGTGACTTCCATGACCCGTGCGCGGCACGGACCACGCCAAAAAACGCGCACCAGTATAATGAGACAGGCCTCGAAAGACCACTCATGCCGTCCCTTCACTCCGCCCGCCACAACGAAAAAGTCCCGACGGCGTCGGGACTTGTATAAGACCAAAGTCTAAATGGAACCGCGCTGGCGGCACCCGTCTCAGGGAGTGGCCGGCAGGTAGCGATGGCGCACGTTGGACATGTGCTGGAGGATGCGCACCACCTGGCAGCTATAGCCGAACTCGTTGTCATACCAGACGTAGAGCACCGCGTGCTTGTCGTTGGCGATGGTCGCCTTGGCATCGATCACCCCGGCATGGCGGTTGCCGACGAAGTCCGACGACACCACCTCGGGGGAGTCGACGTAGTCGATCTGCTTGTGCATCGGCGAGTGCAGCGCGGTCTGGCGCAGGTAGGCGTTGAGCGCCTCGCGCTCGGTGCCACGATCCAGGGTCAGGTTGAGGATCGCCATCGAGACGTTGGGGGTGGGCACGCGGATGGCGTTGCCGGTGAGCTTGCCGGAGAGCTCGGGCAGTGCCTTGGCCACCGCCTTGGCCGCGCCGGTCTCGGTCAGCACCATGTTGAGCGGCGCGCTGCGCCCGCGGCGGTCGCCCTTGTGGTAGTTGTCGATCAGGTTCTGGTCGTTGGTGTAGGAGTGCACCGTCTCGACGTGGCCATGAACGATGCCGAACTCGTCGTCCATCGCCTTGAGCACCGGCACGATGGCGTTGGTGGTGCACGAGGCGGCCGAGACGATGCGGTCGTCGTCGCCGATCGTGGTGTGGTTGATGCCATGGACCACGTTCTTGAGATCGCCCTTGCCCGGTGCGGTCAGCAGCACCTTGGCCACGCCCTTGGCGGCCAGGTGCTGGGAGAGCCCTTCACGGTCACGCCACTTGCCGGTGTTGTCGACGACGATGGCACGGTCGATGCCGTAGGCGGTGTAGTCGATCTCGGCCGGGGAGTCGGCATAGATGATCTGGATCACATGGCCGTTGGCGATCAGCGCCTGACGCTCACGGTCGATATCGATCGAGCCCGAGAAGGGCCCGTGGACCGAGTCACGGCGCAGCAGACTGGCGCGCTTCTCGAGGTCGTCACTGCTGCCGCGCACCACGATCGCCCGCAGCCGCAGCAGGTTGCCGCCACCGGCCTTCTCGATCATGATCCGCGCCAGAATGCGACCGATACGGCCGAAGCCGTAGAGCACCACGTCCTGAGGCTCGCCGCCCATGCCGCTGGCGTCGTGGCCGCCGATGATGTCGGCCAGCTCACGCTGGAGGAAGGCACGCACGTCAGACTCGCCGGCGTGCTTGAACGCCACCGCCAGGCGCCCGATGTCGATATGCGCCGGCCCCAGGTCGAGCTCGGTCATGGCGCGCACCATGGGCAGCGTGTCCGCCACCGTCAGCTCGGTCCCCTCGACCTTGCGCACGTAGCGATGGTTCTTGAGGATGCGAGTCACCGAGCGGTTGATCAGCGAACGCCCGAACAGCGACGGGATCACGTTGTACTGGCGGTAGAGCTTGCCCAGCAGCGGGATCATCTCTTCCGCCTGCGCTTCGTTGTCCTGCCACTGTTGAAAAACGTGCTCGAGCTGTTGCTGACTCACGGCCGGGTCTCTCTTCTGTGTCATCGTCGTCGATCGCCGGGAAGGCCCTTTACGCCACCCCGACTCGTCCAAAAACCCGAGCATTATCGGTAACCTACGAGACGAGCCGCAATCACTGCGTAGTCGCAAGCGTTGTAGTTTGACTACAGGCGGGCATGGCGGCGGCGGTCGCGTCCCGCTCGCGCCTGCCCCCTGCTATCATGAAGGACCATCGCGCGGCGGCCGTCGCCCGGCCCGGCCGTGCCAGTGTCTTCTTCCATTCCGCTAGCGAAAGGTCCATGTCGCAATTCAGCCCTCTCTCGCCGCCACAACCCCAGGGCGTGCGTGAAACGATCTACTGCCAGCGCCCCCACGGCAGCGCGCTGGCGCTGACCCTGGCGCGTCTGGCCGACGACGCACCGCTTTTGGTCATCACCCCCGACACGGCGGCGGCACAGCGCCTGGAGAGCGCGCTGCGCTTCTATTCCCGAGTACCGGTGATGCCCTTCCCGGATTGGGAGACCCTGCCCTACGACAGCTTTTCGCCGCATCAGGACATCGTCTCCGCCCGCCTGCGCACCCTGCGTGAACTGCAGGAGGGTACCCGCGGCATCGTGCTGGTGCCGATCAACACCCTGATGCAGCGCCTGCCACCGCGGGACTACGTGGCCGGCCGCGTGCTGACGCTGACCACCGGCGAGCGGCTCGACCGCGAAGGCTTTCGCGAACGTCTGTCGCGCGCCGGCTACCGCGCGGTGGAGACGGTCTACGAGCCGGGCGAGTACGCCATGCGCGGCGCGCTGATCGACCTCTTCCCGATGGGCACCGAGACGCCGCTGCGCATCGACCTGTTCGACGACGAGATCGACAGCCTGCGTCGTTTCGACCCCGATACCCAGCGCTCCCAGGACAAGATCGAGCGGGTCGAGCTGCTGCCGGCCCACGAATACTCGCTGTCGCGCTCCGCGATCGCCTGCTTCCGCGAGGGTTTCGAGACGCTGTTCGACGTCGACCCGCGCCAGTGTCCGCTCTATGTCGACGCGCTCAAGGGCATCCCCTCGCCCGGCCTCGAGCAGTATCTGCCGCTGTTCTTCGAGGAGACCGCGACGCTGTTCGAGCATCTCGACGCCGGCACCCAAGTCGCGCTGCTGCCCGAGACGCATGCCGCCGCCGAGAGTCACTGGCGCGCCATCGAGAGCCGCTATGAGAACCTCGGCGTCGACCCCACGCGGCCGCTGCTGCCGCCGGCGCGGGCGTTCGTGCCGGTGGCCGAGGTGTTCGCCGCGATCAAGCGCCACCCGCGGCTCGAGTTCGTCACCGCCGAGGACACCCGTAGCGCCGCCGTCAGCACGACCCAGGCACCGCCGGCGGTGGCGATCAATGCCCGCGCCCAGCGGCCGCTGGCCACCCTGGAGCAGTTCCTGGCCAGCCACCAGGGGCTGCGCGTGCTGTTCGTGGCCGAATCCCGCGGGCGCCGCGAGGCGTTGGAGGAAGCGCTCGCACCGCTCCACCTGAGCCTCCCCCACGTCGACGACTGGCACGCCTTCCGCGAGGGCAGCATGCCCTACGCCATCGGCGAGGGCGGGCTCGACGAGGGCCTGTGGCTGGGCGACCCCGAGCTCGCGGTGATCACCGAGACCGAGCTCTACGGCGAGGTGGTGCGCCAATCGCGGCGGCGCGCCAAGGCCACCGACGACAACGAGCTGGCGGTGCGCCATCTGTCGGAGCTGCGCCCCGGTTCGCCGGTGGTCCACCAGCACCACGGCGTGGGCCGCTACCAGGGGCTCGAGACGATCCACGCCGGCGGCGTCGCGGCGGAGTTCCTGGCGCTCGAGTACGCCGGCGGTGCCAAGCTCTACGTGCCGGTGGACAACCTGCAGCTGATCTCGCGCTACGCCGGCGCCAGTGACGAACTGGCGCCGCTGCACAAGCTCGGCTCCGACAGCTGGGACAAGGCCAAGCGCAAGGCCGCGGAGAAGGTGCGCGACACCGCCGCCGAGCTACTCGACATCTACGCCCGGCGCGAGGCCCGCGAAGGCTTTGCCAGCGATATGCCGGGGGACGAATACGCGCGCTTCGCCGCCAGCTTCCCGTTCGAGGAGACCCCGGATCAGCAGGCCGCGATCGAGGCGGTGATCCACGACATGACCGCCCCCAGGCCGATGGATCGAGTGGTGTGCGGCGATGTCGGCTTCGGCAAGACCGAGGTCGCCATGCGCGCCGCCTTCCTGGCGGTCAGCTCCGGTCACCAGGTGGTGGTCCTGGTGCCCACCACCCTGCTCGCCCAGCAGCACTATGACAATTTCCGCGACCGCTTCGCCGATACCGCAGTGCAGATCGAAATGCTCTCGCGTTTCACCGGCGGCAAGGGCGAGAGCGACACCCTGGCGCGTATCGCCGAGGGGCGCGCCGATATCGTCATCGGCACCCACAAGCTGCTGTCGAAGTCGATCAAGCTGCCCAATCTGGGGCTGATGATCATCGACGAGGAGCACCGCTTCGGCGTGGCGCAGAAGGAGCGTCTCAAGCAGCTGCGCGCCGAGGTCGATATCCTCACCCTCACCGCCACGCCGATCCCGCGCACCCTCAACATGGCGATGAACGGCATCCGCGATCTGTCGATCATCGCCACCCCGCCGGCCCGCCGGCTCTCGGTCAAGACCTTCGTCCAGAACCGCAACGAGGCGGTGGTCAAGGAGGCGCTACTGCGCGAGATCCTGCGCGGGGGCCAGGTCTACCTGCTGCACAACGAGGTGCGCACCATCGAGGCCAGCGCCGACAAGATCCGCGAACTGGTGCCCGAAGCGCGGGTCGGCGTGGCCCACGGCCAGCTCCCCGAGCGGGCGCTGGAGCGAGTCATGTCGGATTTCTACCACAAGCGCTTCAATGTGCTGGTGTGCTCGACCATCATCGAGACCGGTATCGACGTTCCCAGCGCCAATACCATCATCATCGAGCGCGCCGACAAGTTCGGCCTGGCCCAGCTGCATCAGTTGCGCGGGCGGGTCGGGCGCAGCCACCATCAAGCCTACGCCTATCTGCTGACCCCTCCGCCCAAGGCGATGACCAAGGATGCGATCAAGCGTCTGGAAGCGATCGCTCAGAGCGACGATCTGGGGGCCGGTTTCACCCTGGCCAGTCACGACATGGAGATTCGCGGTGCCGGCGAGCTGCTCGGCGACGAGCAGAGCGGCCAGATGGAGACGGTCGGCTACAGCCTCTACATGCAGATGCTCGACCGCGCCGTGAAGGCGATCCGCGCCGGCAAGACGCCCAATATCGAGGCCCCGCTCGACGAAGGCACCGAGATCAGCCTCAATCTGCCGGCCCTGATCCCCGACGACTACCTGCCCGATATCCAGCAGCGCCTGATCATGTACAAGCGCATCTCCAGCGCCGCCGACGAAGGCGAACTCAAGGAGCTGCAGGTGGAGATGATCGACCGCTTCGGCCTGCTGCCGGGGCCGCTGAAGACGCTGTTCCGCCAGACGCGGCTGCGTCAGCGCGCCGAGCGCCTGGGTATCGCCCGGCTCGAGGCCGGGCCAGAGCGCGGCCGGGTGATCTTCGGCGCCGCCCCGCAGGTCGACCCGATGACCTTGGTCGAGCTGATCCAGCGCCACCCGAAGGAGTATCGGCTGGACGGCGCCGACACCCTGCGCTTCAGTGCCGAAATGGAACAGGCGGAGGCACGCCTGGCCCGGGTCGATGCGCTGCTCGATATTCTGAATCGCAAGGCCAAGGCGGCCTGAAAGTGTGTCTACAAAATGTCTACGCTCGACAATACGGCGTTGAAATCGACCTCAAAATACTCATTTACCTCGTGTAAACTCCGTTTTTTCGGTCGATTTCGCCTTGCCTTGCCTTCGCTCGTCGAGTTTGTAAACACCCTTTGAGATCGGATTGGCGCCGCACTCCCCACTGGCGGGGAGTGCGGGCATTCCATCTCAGTCGGCGCGCTGCAGCCGAATCAGGGTGATCTCGGCGGGCGCGCCGAAGCGCATCGGCGGCCCCCAGTAGCCAGTGCCACGGCTGGTATAGACCCACATCCGCCCCTCGCGGCCGAGTCCGGCCAAAAAGCGGTTAGCGCGCCGCGCCGCCAGGCTCCAGGGCCACAGCTGGCCGCCATGGGTGTGCCCGGAGAGCTGCAGATCGAAGCCGGCGCGGGCCGCCGCCGGGGCCGAATTGGGCTGGTGCGCCAGCAGCATCCGCGGCACCGCCTCGGGCAGGCCGGCGGCCGCGCGCTCGGGGTCGCTGCGATGCGCCGCCACATAGTGCCCGGCGGTGAGATCGGTGATGCCGGCCACCGCCAGCTGCGCATCCTCGTGGGTGATCAGGGTGGCGGCGTTGATCAACACCTCCAGCCCCAGCTCCTCGAAGGCCCGGGTCCAGGCCTCTGCCTCGCTGTAGTACTCGTGATTGCCGGTGACGCAGAAGACCCCGTGCCGCGCCGCGAGCTGGCGCAGTGGCGCCAGCTCCGGCGCCAGCTCCTCGACCCGACCATCGGTCAGATCGCCGGTGATCGCCACCAGATCCGGTGCCAGCGCGTTGGCCCGGGCCACGTAGCGCGCCAGCTGGCGACGCTTGATGGTCGGGCCGACGTGCAGATCGCTCAGTTGGACGATACGCAGACCGATCAGCGCCGGCGGCAGCCCCGCCAGTGGTACCTTCACCTCGACCACCCGCGGCACCCGGCGCGCCTGCCACAGCGCATACAGGCTCAACCCCAGGGTCGCCGCGAGCACGCCCCAGGCGCTCGCGACAAGCCACGCCCCCGGTGGTAGCGGCGTCAGCACGAGTATCAGCAGCAGCAGGTCCCGCGCCAGGGTAAGCACCAGCAGAAACGAGAAGGCGCCGGTCATCAGCGAGATCGGCCAGGCGAACCAGCGCCCGTTGAGCCAGCTCACCCGCAGCACCCACGGCAGCGTCAGCGCACTCAGCGCCAGATAGCCCCACGCCAGCGCCGCTACCGGCAGCGCGAGATCGAGATCCGGCAGCAGCCGCCAACCGATGTAGGCATGCAGCAGCAAGAGCCAGAAACGCAGACGCAGGACGAAGAGCGAGTGACGCAAGAGACGGGATTCCTTCTAGCGCAGTAGTGGTGTGGTTAGCCGCTGGGGCGCGCTTTCGCTATCCTTGCCCCTTTTGCGGACGCCGTCGCGCCCGCCATGAGCCAGGAGCCGATGTTCGCATGATCTACGCCAAGGGTCTCTCCCGCATTCCCCTACGCAACGCCGCCTTCGTCGCCACGCTGGCGCTGCTCGGCGTATCGCTGCTCGGTCTGGCGTTCTCGCCGCAGTGGCTGTGGGGCGTGGCGATCTTCGGCGCGCTGGCGCTGCTGGGCGTCTACGACGTGCGTCAACGCCGGCGCACGATCAGCCGCAACTACCCCATTCTGGCGCACTTTCGCTACATCCTGGAGTCGATCGGCCCGGAGATCCGTCAGTACTTCATCCAGTCCGACCTCGACGAGCGCCCTTTCTCCCGCGAACAGCGGGCGGTGATCTACCAGCGCGCCAAGAACGCCAGCGACAAGAAGCCGTTCGGCTCGCTGCTCGACATGTATAGCCCGGGACACGAGTGGGTCAACCACTCGCTGCGCCCCACCCACATCAGCGACCACGACTTTCGCGTCAGCATCGGCGGCAGCCTGTGCCGCCAGCCCTACGCCGCCAGCGTGTTCAACATCTCGGCGATGAGCTTCGGCTCGCTCTCGGCCAACGCCATCGAGGCACTCAACGCCGGCGCGCGCAAGGGGGGCTTCTACCACGACACCGGGGAAGGCTCGATCTCGCGCTACCACCGGATCCACGGCGGCGACCTGGTGTGGGAGATCGGCTCGGGCTACTTCGGCTGTCGCCACGCGGATGGCAGCTTCAATCCCGAACGCTTTGCCGCCAACGCCCGCGAGCCGCAGGTCAAGATGATCGAGATCAAGCTCTCCCAGGGTGCCAAACCCGGCCACGGCGGCATCCTGCCGGCGGCCAAGGTGACCGCGGAGATCGCCGAGGCGCGCGAGGTGCCGATGGGCCAGGACGTGGTCTCGCCGGCGGCCCATAGCGCCTTCTCGACCCCGCTGGAGCTGATGACGTTCATCGGCCAGCTGCGTGAGCTCTCCGGCGGCAAGCCGGTGGGCTTCAAGCTCGCCATCGGCCACCCCTGGGAGTGGTTCGCGATCGTCAAGGCGATGCTCGAAAGCGGCCAGCGCCCCGACTTCATCGTCGTCGATGGTGGCGAGGGAGGCACCGGCGCCGCGCCGCTGGAGTTCATCAACCGCCTCGGCGTCCCCATGACCGAAGCGCTGATGCTGGTCCACAACACCCTGGTCGGGGTCGGCCTGCGCGAGGAGATCCGCATCGGTGCCGCCGGCAAGATCACCTCGGCCTTCAATATCGCCCGCACCCTGGCACTCGGCGCGGACTGGTGCAACTCGGCGCGCGGCTTCATGTTCTCGCTGGGCTGTATCCAGGCGCTCAACTGCCACTCGGACAAGTGCCCCAGCGGCGTGGCGACCCAGGATCCGCGGCGCGGCCATCACCTGGACGTGGCCGACAAGCGCGAGCGGGTCTATCACTTCCATCGCAACACCCTCGCCGCCCTGGCCGAGATGCTCGCCGCGGCGGGCCTGGAACACCCCAGCGAGCTGGGGCCGGAGCACATCATCCGCCGGGTCTCCAGCGACGAGATCCAGTCCTACGACCGCCTGTTCAGCTTCCTCACCCCGGGTCAGCTGCTCGACGGCGAAAGCGAGCACACGGTGTTCAAGCAGTACTGGCATCTGGCTCGCGCGGACTCCTTCGCACCGCCACCGGCGGTAGCCGAGCTGCGCACCACCAAACTGCGCTGAGAAGCGACGAGCCGCGCCAGCCACTGGCCCGCGACCACCGGTCGCGGGCGCCCGGCCACGGCGGCGCATCATCGGGGCGCGCCACGCGCTATACTGCGCGCCCACGCCTGACACGCATCCACGCACGCATTCCACTAGGAGTCTTCATGTCGACGGCCGATATCGCCTGGATCATCTCGACGCTGGCGATGACCATCGCTTTTGCCACCTTCTTCGTCTTCAGCGCCACCCGCAGGCGCGGCCTGCTGGTCGCGACCCTGGTCCTGGCGTGTGTCGCCGTCTGCGCCGGCCTGACCGCCGGTCTGGGCCTGCTGTAGTCAGACGCTGTCGTCAGCGGTAGTGCGACCGTAGGCGACAGCCTCCGGAGCGCTGGCACACGAAGAAGACGAGAGATAGACACTCGACGAGAGGTGAAAGACGTCGGAAGGCAGAGAGAAGATACGCCTGACGGCGGGGGCGCCATGCTCGGACATGGCGCCGGGGAGCCGCCGCGGTGCGGCGGCCGGTATTCAGTGAACCGTCGCCGGCGCCTGCGGCGCCTCCTCCTCTTCACCATCCCACAGATGGGTCCGGGTGATGGCGTGGTCGAGCATCTCCCGCGCCACGTCGAAGCGGCTACGGCGCAGCAGCTCCAGCGCCTCCTCGGAGAATCGAATGCTCACCAGCGGTTCGCCGCTCGCCTCCGCCGGTCGCAGCACCACCTCGCCGTCGGCGAGTTCGACGATTTCCAGAATGGCGGTATCAGACACGGTCTCTCTCCTGTCACGGCGACAACGACTGCTCTTGCAAAGCATGCGGAAACGGCGACCACCCCGGACCTGCGACACAGCCGGGACGGCGCTCAATAAAAAACGACCAGGGCGCGGGCCCCGGTCGTCGATCGGTGGATAAGGCTACCATGTCGACCCAGGGTCGTCACCACTCCTGACTGCCCTGGCGCAGGCTCGGCAGCAGCGCCTTGAACTCACCCAGGCACCAGCGCAGCTCATCGCCCAGCGGCGTCGCCCCGGCACTCGTGATCAGCCCCGGCACACCGTCGCCACGCCGCGCTGCGCCGTCGTCACTCTGCAGCGCGGCGAGACGCGCCAGCAGTAGCGCCAACCAGCTCTCCGGCCGAACCGCCAGCGACTCGAGCCACACCAGCTCGGCGATCTCGGCTTGCGCCGGCGCATCACCGCCCGCCTGACGCTGGCCCGCGGCGTCGAGCCATGTGCGCCAATCCGGCGCGCCGCCGGGGGCATGGGTGGTCACTTCACGCAGCAGCGCCTCGAACGCCAGCCCGAGCTGACCCAGCGCGGCCTCTTCCAGTGCCATGCGTCGCGCCGTCGCGTGCTCGTCGTCACCCGCCGGCAGGGCCAGCAGCAGCTCGGTCTGATAGAGCAGCTGATTGGTGCGGGCGACGGCACTCACTTGCGCTTGTCCTCCACCTGCCAGCGGCCATCCTCGAAGATCGCGCGCCAGCCGGTCGCCTTGCCATCCTCGTCGGTCATCACGTACTGGCTCTTGGTCTTGCGCGAGAAGCGGATCTGCGCCGGACGCCCGTCCGGGTCCTCGCTCGGCGCTTCGAGCAGGAAGTGGTACTTCTCGGGCAGCGCCTCGGCGTGCGCCTTGAGCTCCTTGACCAGCGGCGCGCGGGTCTCGCGATTCTTGGGGAACTGGCTCGCGGCCAGGAACAACCCGCTGGCGCCGTCACGCAGCACGTAGTGGTCGTCGACCTTCTGGCAGGCGAGCTCGGGCATCGGGATCGGGTCCATCTTGGGCGGCGCCACCTCGCCACTCTTGAGCAGCTTGCGGGTGTTGCCGCAGGCCTCGTTGGTGCAGGCGAAGTACTTGCCGAAGCGGCCGCTCTTGAGCTGCATCTCCGAGCCACACTTGTCGCATTCGATCACCGGGCCGTCGTAGCCCTTGATGCGGAAGCGCCCCTGCTCGATCTCGTAGTAGCCGTCATCGTCGTTGCTGATATAGAGCTTGCGCCCCTCGTCGATGAGATAGCTGTCCATCGCCGTGCCGGTGTTGGGATTACGCCGCTTGGCGCGCAGCGCATCGGTCTCCGCCGACTCGTCGGCATCCTCCGGCACCGCCTCCTCGCCGGGGATCAGGTCGATGGTGGTCTTGCAGCGCTCCTTGGGCGGCAGGTTGTAGCCCGAACAGCCGAGGAAAACCCCGGTGGAGGCGATACGGATCTGCATCGGCCGACCGCAGGTCGGGCAGGCGATATCGGTGGCGATCGGCTCGTTGGGGCGCATGCCGTCCTCGCCCTCGGCGTGATCGAGCTTGCGCTTGAAGTCGGCGTAGAAGGCGTCGAGCAGCTGCTGCCAGTTCTCGTGCCCCTCGGCGACCTCGTCGAGCCGATCCTCCATGCGCGCGGTGAAGCCGTAGTCGAGCAGGTCGTTGAACGACTCGACCAGGCGATCGGTGACGATCTCACCGAGTTTCTCGGCGTAGAAGCGGCGGCTGTCGAGCTTGACGTAGCCGCGGTCCTGAATGGTCGAGATGATCGCGGCGTAGGTCGAGGGGCGGCCGATACCGCGCTTCTCCAGCTCCTTGACCAGGCTCGCCTCGGTGTAGCGCGCCGGCGGCTTGGTGAAGTGCTGCTGCGGGTCGAGCTGGACCACCTCGAGGCGATCGCCCTTGTCGATGTCGGGCAGCTGGGTGGCGTCATCCTTCTTCGCCATCGGCTTCATCACCCGGGTGTAGCCGTCGAACTTGAGCACACGGCCCCGCGCCTTGAGCTCGAAGCCATCGCTCTCGATGGTCAGGGTGGTGGCCAGATACTCCGCCGGCACCATCTGGCAGGCCACGAACTGGCGCCAGATCAGCTCGTAGAGACGCTGTGCGTCGCGCTCCACCGGCAGGTCATCAGCGCGCTGCTTGACGTTGGAGGGGCGGATCGCCTCGTGTGCTTCCTGGGCGTTCTGCTTGCTCGAATAGCGGATGGCCTCTTCGGGCAGATAGCGCTCGCCGTACTCGCTGTGGATGTAGTCACGCGCACTCGCCACCGCATCCTGGGACAGGTTGGTGGAATCGGTACGCATATAGGTGATGTAGCCCGCCTCATAGAGGCGCTGCGCCAGGGTCATGGTCTTCTTCACCGAGAACCCCAGGCGCCCGCTGGCGGCCTGCTGCAAAGTCGAGGTGATGAAGGGCGCGTTGGGCTTGGAGCGGGTCGGCCGGGTCTCGCGCTCGGTGACCGTGAAGGCGTCGCGCCGCAGCGGGGCGATGCGCTCGAGCGTCTCGCGCTCGGAGGTCGGGCGGAAGGTCTCGCCCTTCTCGCGCACCACCTCGAAGCGCACCGCCTCGCCGTCGGCGGTGGCGGTGTCGAGATGAACGTCCCAGAACTCCTCCGGCACGAAGGCGCGGATCTCACGCTCGCGGTCGACGATCAGACGCACCGCCACCGACTGCACGCGACCGGCGGAGAGCCCCCGGGCGACCTTGCTCCAGAGCAGCGGCGAGACCATGAAGCCGACCACGCGATCGAGGAAGCGACGCGTCTGCTGCGCTTCGACCCGGGCCACGTTGAGGCTGCCGGGCTGCTTGAACGCCTCCTGGATGGCGTTCTTGGTGATCTCGTTGAACACCACCCGCTTGTAGCGCTTGTCGTCGCCGCCGATGGTCTCCTTGAGGTGCCAGGCGATCGCCTCCCCTTCGCGGTCCAAATCGGTCGCGAGATAGATGGTGTCGCTCTTGTCGGCCAGCTTCTTGAGCTCCTCGACCACCTTCTCCTTGCCCGGCAGCACCTCATAGTTGGCGCGCCAGCCGTGCTCGGGATCGATGCCCATGCGCCGCACCAGCTGGTCCCACTGTTTCTGCTTCTTGTACTCGGCCTTCTCCTCCGGCGACATCTTGCGCGTCGCTGCGGCCTGCCGCGCACGCTCCTTGGGATCGCTGGCCTGCTTGGACGAGCCACTGGTCGGCAGATCACGAATATGCCCGACACTCGACTTCACGACGAAGTCGTTGCCGAGATACTTGTTGATGGTCTTGGCTTTGGCCGGAGACTCGACGATAACCAGTGACTTGCCCATAGCGCTCCTGCTTCTTCTATATAGCGGCGGCTCCGGTCGACGCGTGCTCGAGATGGCGCGAGTCAGAGGGAGGCGGCCGGAAAATCCGCCTACCCTACCCTAGCGCTCCACACGGCGCCAGCCGTAGCTTGACTTTCACGACGCGGCGCTGGCCGTCGCCGGGAACCGCGTTATTGGGCTGCCGGTGCCGAATTCCAAGCACCGGTCCAGCCATGTATCACCGCGCGTCTAGGCCTCTTCGAGTACGCGGCACGCTGGCGGCATCTGTGAATACCCTAGCCGGAATCTGCCCATACGCCAGGATTTGCCACCGCGAGCGGGTGCCCGAGTATCGAGTGGCGCCACGCGCCTTGCGTGTCGCTCGCGGCGCTGGCGCGTTACACTCGGGTCGAGACGGCGCGCCGCCGGAGACAGCCGGACGCCATCGCCTCGGACAAGGCGCAGCCGATGTTGTAAAATAACCACCTGTCATCGCACCCGCCGCCAGACACGCGTCGACGCGGGATGCACCATCCAGTCGCCAGGAGATTTTCCATGCAGCACGCCTTTCACGGCCCGATTCGTCGCACCAAGA
The DNA here is from genome assembly GCF_017306975.2 of Salinicola sp. DM10. Lineage (NCBI taxonomy): Bacteria > Pseudomonadati > Pseudomonadota > Gammaproteobacteria > Oceanospirillales > Halomonadaceae > Salinicola > Salinicola sp. DM10. The sequence continues at coordinate 55,322 of NZ_JAFLEN020000001.1, read as the reverse complement.
TCGTCGCTACGCTAGGTCCCGCCACGGACCGCGAAGGCGTGTTGGATGCCCTGATCGAAGCGGGTGTCGATGTGGTTCGCCTGAACTTCTCCCACGGCAACCCGGAAGACCACCGCCGCCGCCTCAAGGCGGTGCGCGAGTCCGCCGAACGCCAGGGCCGCGCGGTTGCTGCCCTCGGCGACCTGCAGGGGCCGAAGATCCGTATCGCACGCTTCAAGGCCGAAGGTGGCGTCAAGCTGGAAAAGGGCCAGCCATTCGTGATCGACGTTTCGCTGGGGCGTGACGAAGGCACCAGCGAGCAGGTGGGCTGCGACTACAAGGAGCTGGCCGATGACGTCGACGCCGGCGACGTGCTGCTGCTCGACGATGGCCGCCTGGTACTGGAAGTCGAACGCCTCGACGGCAGCAAGATCGTCACCAAGGTAAAGGTGGGTGGCAAGCTGACCAACAACAAGGGCATCAACAAGCAGGGTGGCGGCCTCTCCGCCGCGGCCCTGACCGAGAAGGACAAGGAGGACCTGAAGACCGCGATCGATATCGGCGTCGACTATCTGGCGGTCTCCTTCCCGCGTAGCGGGGCCGACATGCAGTACGCCCGCGAGCTGCTCGGCGAGGCTGGCCAGGAGATCGGTCTGGTCGCCAAGATCGAGCGCGCCGAGGCGGTCGCCGACCCGGAGACGCTGGATGACATCATCCGCGCCTCGGAGGCGGTGATGGTCGCCCGCGGCGATCTCGGGGTCGAGATCGGCGACGCCCAGCTGATCGGCGTGCAGAAGCGCATCATCGGCCGCGCCCGCTCGCTCAACAAGGTGGTGATCACCGCCACCCAGATGATGGAGTCGATGATCGACTCGCCGCTGCCGACCCGCGCCGAGGTGTTCGACGTCGCCAACGCGGTGCTCGACGGCACCGACGCGGTGATGCTCTCGGCCGAGACCGCCGCCGGCGACTACCCGGTCGAGACCATCCGCGCCATGGACCGGCTGTGCCTCGGCGCCGAGCGCGAGCGCAGCGCCCAGGAGTCCAAGCACCGCATCCACGAGGGCTTCTCGCGCATCGACGAGACCGTGGCGCTGTCGGCGATGTACGCCGCCAACCACCTCTCCGGCGTGGTCGCCATCGCCTGTCTCACCGCCACCGGTTATACCCCGCTGATCGCCTCGCGCATCCGCTCGGGGCTGCCGATCGTGGCGCTGGCCGAGACCGCGGCGGTGCAGCGGCGCATGGCGCTCTACCGTGGCGTGGTCTCGCTGGTGTTCGATAGCTCGCGCTTCCCGCTGACCGAGATCAACGCCGGTGCCATCGACGAGCTGGTGGACCGCGGTCTGGCGGCCAAGGGCGATCACGTGATCCTGACCCGCGGCGACCACATGAATGCCCACGGCGGGACCAACACCATGAAGATCATTCAGGTCGAGGCCTGAGCCCCTGCCGGCGGCGCGCCAGGCGCCGCCTAGCGATAGGCGGCTCGCAGCAGCGGGCAACGAAACAGACGGCGCGGCGTCCTTCGACGCCGCGCCGTCTTGTCTCGGGCTTGACGGGAAGGCGGCGGAGGCCGCCGCCCCTCACTCGATCTCGACCAGTACCTCACCCGGCGTGACACGATCACCCTTGGCGACGTGAACCGCCTTGACCGTGCCCTTGATGCGCGACTGCACCTCGGTCTCCATCTTCATCGCCTCGGTGATCAGCACCGCCTGGCCGGCCTCGACGCTGTCGCCCTCGGCCACCAGCACGTCGACGATATTGCCCGGCATCGAGGTGGTGACATGCCCCGGCGCGCTGGCCTTGGCACGCCCCGCGCCCTTGCCCTCCTGAACGAACTCGTTCTTGGCCTCGAACACCACCTCTTCGGGCATGCCGTCCAGGGTCAGGTAGACGCGGCGCTTGCTGCCGCTGCCACTACCCACGCCGGTGATCTGCACCTCGTAGGATTCGCCGTGGACGTCGATGACGAACTCCGTCGGCACGCCCTCGGAGACCGGGCGCTCGCCGCCACCGCCGCCACTGCTGGGCGCAGGAATCGCCTCCGGCACCAGAGTCCCGTCGCGCCGGCCCTTGAGGAAATCGCGCCCCAGGTCCGGGAACATGGCGAAGGTGAGCACATCCTCCTCGCGCTCGGCGAGTTCGCCGATCTCTTTTTCCAGGCGCGCCATTTCCGGCTGCAGCTGGTCGGCGGGCCGCCCCTCGTCGACCGGCTCGCTACCGATCGCCTTGCGCCGCACCTCTTCGTCTACCGCGGCCGGCGGCTGGCCATAGCCCCCCAGCAGATAGCGCTTCACTTCATTGGTGATCGACTTGTAGCGCTCGCCGGTGAGCACGTTCATCGCCGCCTGGGTACCGACGATCTGCGAGGTCGGAGTGACCAGCGGCGGGTAGCCGAGGTCGGCGCGCACCCGCGGAATCTCGTCGAACACGTCCATGATACGGCCGAGCGCGTTCTGCTCCTTCATCTGGTTGGCCAGGTTGGACATCATCCCGCCGGGCACCTGCCAGATCTGCACGCTGACATCCTCGCGGGTGTACTCGCTCTCGAAGGCCGCATACTTCTTGCGCACCTCGCGGAAGTAGTCGCCAATCTCCTTGAGCGCCACCAGATCGAGGCCGGTGTCATAGGGCGTGCCCTGGAAGGCAGCGACCATCGCCTCGGTGGAGGGGTGGCTGGTGCCGTTGGCAAAGGCCGAGTTGCAGGTGTCGATATGCCGGCAACCCGCCTCCACCGCCTTCAACTGGCACAGCGAGGCGAGCCCGGCCGTGGCGTGGGCGTGCAGGTGCACCGGCACGTCCACCGTTTCGACCAGCCCGGCGACCAGCTCGCTGGTGGCGTAAGGGGTTAACAGCCCAGCCATGTCCTTGATTGCGATCGAGTCGGCGCCCATGTCGACCAGGCGCTGGGCCTGCTCCAGATAACTCTCCAGGGTATGCACCGGGCTCACGGTGTAGCAGATCGTGCCCTGGGCGTGCTTGCCGCTCGCCTTGACCGCCTTCATCGCGGTCTCCAGATTGCGCAGGTCGTTGAGCGCATCGAAGACTCGGAAGATGTCGATGCCGTTGTCGGCGGCGCGGGCGACGAAGCGCTCGACCACGTCATCGGCGTAGTGGCGGTAGCCGAGCAGGTTCTGGCCACGCAGCAGCATCTGCAGCGGGGTATCGGGCAGCGCCTCACGCAACGCGGTCAAACGCTCCCACGGGTCCTCCTTGAGGAAGCGCACGCAGGCGTCGAAGGTCGCCCCGCCCCACACTTCCAGCGCGTGAAAACCGATGGCATCGAGCTTGGCACAGATCGGCAGCATGTCCTCGGTGCGCATGCGCGTGGCGATCAGCGACTGGTGGCCGTCGCGGAGCACCACATCACTTATCTTGACCGGCGTCGTCTTGGCGTTGTTCATTGTCTCTCTCCTCATGACTGTCGGCACGGCGCCTCAAAGGCCGGCATGCGCGGCGATCGCCGCGGCGATCGCCAGCGCTACCTCTTCCGGGTTGCGTTTGACGGAGTAGTTGAGCAGCTCCGGATGCGCCGGCACGAAGCCGGTATCGAAGTGGCCGGCGCGAAAATCGGGATGCCGCAGAATTTCCTGATAGTAGGGGGTGGTCGTCTTGACCCCCTGCAGGCGCATGTCGTTGAGCGCGCGAATGCCGCGATCCAGCGTTTCCTCCCAGGTCATGCCCCACACGATCAGCTTGAGACACATCGAGTCGAAATAGGGCGGAATGGTGTAGCCGGTGTAGATCGCGGTGTCGGTACGCACCCCCGGCCCGCCCGGCGCGTAGTAGCGGGTGATGCGACCGAAGCTGGGCAGGAAGTCGTTCTTGGGATCCTCGGCGTTGATCCGGAACTGGATCGCATAGCCGTGGTGGACGACATCCGCCTGGCGGAAGGCGAGGCGCTCTCCCGCCGCCACGCGCAGCTGCTCGCGCACGATGTCGATGCCGGTGATCGCCTCGGTGATGGTGTGCTCGACCTGGACCCGGGTGTTCATCTCCATGAAGTAGACCTCGTTGTCCTTGACGAGGAACTCCACGGTACCCGCATTCTCGTAGCCCACCGCCTCGGCCGCGCGCACCGCCATCTTGCCCACGTAGCTGCGCAGTTCCGGGGTGAGCTGGGGGCTGGGCGCGATCTCGATCAGCTTCTGGTTGCGACGCTGGATCGAGCAGTCACGCTCGAACAGGTGAATCACGTTGCCGTGGGCGTCGGCGAGGATCTGCACTTCGATATGGTGAGGATCGACGACGCACTTCTCCATGAACACTTCGGCACTGCCGAAGGCCTTGGTCGCCTCCGAGATCACCCGCTCCCAGGCCTGCTTGAGCTGGTTCTCGTCATCACAGCGGCGAATGCCGCGCCCGCCGCCGCCGGAGGTCGCCTTGAGCATCACCGGGTAGCCGATCTCCGCGGCGACTTCCAGCGCCGCGTCGCGATCCGGCAGATTGCCCGCCGACCCCGGAGTCACCGGCACTCCGGCCTCGCGCATCGCCGCACGCGCAGCGGTCTTGTCGCCCATGCGCGCGATGACCTCGGCGCTGGGGCCGACGAACGTAATCCCCGCCTGGGTGCAGATACGCGCAAAGTCGGCGCTCTCGGAAAGAAAGCCATAACCGGGATGGATCGCGTCGCAGCCGGTCTCGCGGGCCAGGTTGACCAGCCGGTGGGCGTCGAGATAGCCCGCCAGCGGCTCCTCGCCGACGAAGTGCGACTCGTCCGCCCCCTTGACGTGGAGCGAGAAGCGATCCGGCTCGGTATAGATCGCCACCGAACGGATGCCCATCTCGGCACAGGCTCGTACAATACGCACGGCGATCTCGCCGCGGTTGGCAATTAGCAGCTTCTTGAACACCGTCTGCCCTCCGAGTTGTGCGTCGTCATTGTTATCGGCTTCACTATCGCCTTTGTCATCGGCTTTCTACGCTAGCCACCCGTGAGCCAATAGAAAAATTGATATTTCTTTGCCGACCTATAAGCTAGACCTTATACCTGACCGCGAGGACGTCCATCATGTCGCGCCCCAACCTGCTCAACCGCCTGACATTCCGGCAGCTCCAGGTGTTCCAGGCCGTTCATCGGCAGCAGTCCTACTCGCGGGCCGCCGAGCAGCTGGGGCTGACGCAGCCCGCGGTAAGCGCGCAGATCCGCCAGCTCGAGCAGGCCCTCGGCCAGCCGCTGTTCAAATACGCGGGCAAGACGCTGCACGTGCTGCCGGCGGCAGATGCACTCTCGGCCTCGGTACAGTCGATCTTCGGTCAGGTATCGAGCCTGCAGATGGAGCTTTCAGAGCTGGCGGGGACGATTCGCGGGGAACTCAATCTGGCGGCGGTCTCCACCGCGCAGTATGTGGTGCCGCATATCCTGGCGCGCTTTCGCGCGCGCTATCCGGAGGTGCAGGTGCGGCTGCGCGTGTGCAATCGGGTGCAGGCGCTGGAGCGACTCGCCGAGCGGCGCGACGATCTGGTGATCATGGGGATGGTACCGGACGACCCGAACCTGGTGTTCATGCCGATCCTGGACAACGAGCTGATTCCGGTGGTGTGGCCGGGGCATCCGTTGGTGACCGCCGAACGGCCGACGCTGGAGGACTTCGCGCGCCACTACATCCTGATGCGCGAACCCGGCTCGGGAGCGCGCACGGCGTTCGAGGATTTCGCCGCCCGCGAGCGTATCTCGCTGCACCACACCATCGAGCTGGGAACCAACGAGGCGATCAAGCAGGGGGTGATGGCGCATCTCGGCGTGGCGGTACTGCCGCGTCTGGCAGTACAGCTCGAACTGGCCTCGAACCTGCTCGCCAGCCCCACCCTGCCGGGCTTCCCGCTACGCCGCTCGTGGTGCACCGTCTACCCCAAGGATCGCTACCCCACCCCGGTGACGGAGCTGTTCCTGCGCTTCGTGCGCGAGCTACTACCGGAACTCAACGCTCACTTCCGTGCACCGATGACCCCGATCGACACTCCGACCCTGGTCTGCCTACCCAGCGCCGACGCCTGAACGGCGCCCTGGTAAATACCGCCCCGGCGACGCTCAGGTGCCGCCGCGGGCCGTCTGCACGCGCAGCACGTGCAGTGACACCAGCTCCTCGGCGAGTGCCGCCATCAGGCGCAGGCGATCCATGTCGCCTTCATCGAAGGCCCGCGGCAAGGTGCCAATCAGGCACAGCGTACCGATGCATGCCCCGGACTCGACGAACAGCGGATAGCCGGCATAGAAGCGAATGAACGGTGAGCCGAGCACCAGCGGATTGTCAGCGAAGCGCGCATCCTTCAGCGCGTTGTGGATCACCAGCGGCACCCCATCGGCCACCACGTGCCCACAGAATGAGATACGCCGCGGCGTCTCGCACACGCTCAGGCCCTGACGCGACTTGAACCATTGGCGATCCTCGTCGACCAGAGTGATCATCGACATCGGTACGTCGAAGATTCGTGTGGCCAGTTCGGTCAAACGGTCGAAGCCTTCGTCAGCCTGGGTATCCAGCAGCTCGAGCTTGTGCAGCGCGGAAAGGCGCGTCTGCTCGTTATCGGGGGATGAAGGGGCAATCATGTCAGGACCTCTGCGAACGCGGCGGCACACCGCCGAAAGGCGCGGCGCCGGTTCCAGCGGCCGCGTCCCGATTGTCTTGCGGCCCACGCCCGGAGGGGCATGGAGACCGGCGCGCTGCGTGAGCGCGCCGGCCTCAGCGCAAACTCACTTCACTTCGACGCCGTGGGCCTGCTTGTCGGCGTGATAGGAGGAGCGCACCAGCGGCCCGGAAGCCACATGGGTGAAGCCCATCGCCCTACCCTGCTCGGCGAACCAGTCGAAGATGCTCGGATGCACCCAGCGATCCACCGGCAGGTGGTTGCGCGACGGCTGCATGTACTGGCCCAGAGTGAGCATGTCGACGTCATGAGCGCGCAGATCGCGCATGACCTCGATCACCTGCTCGTCGGTCTCGCCGACGCCGAGCATCAGACCAGACTTGGTCATGACCTCGGGGCGGCGCGCCTTGTAACCCTTGAGCAGGTCCAGCGACCACTGGTAGTCGGCCCCGGGACGCACCTTGCGGTAGAGCGACGGCACCGTCTCCAGATTGTGGTTGAAGACGTCCGGTGCCTCCCCTTCGAGGATGTCCAGCGCCACCTGCATGCGCCCGCGGAAGTCGGGCACCAGCACCTCGATCTCGATCTCGGGGCTGTCGCGGCGAATCTCGCGGATACAGTCGGCGAAGTGCTGAGCGCCGCCGTCGCGCAGGTCGTCACGATCGACCGAGGTCACTACCACGTAGTTGAGGCCCATCTCGGCGATCGCCTCGGCCAGCTCCCGCGGCTCCTTGTCGTTGAGCGCATTGGGGCGCCCGTGGGCAACGTCGCAGAACGGGCAGCGCCGGGTGCAGATGTCGCCCATGATCATGAAGGTCGCGGTGCCACCGCTGAAGCACTCGCCCAGGTTGGGGCACGAGGCCTCCTCGCACACCGTGTGCAGACCGTGCTTGCGCAGCGTCTGCTTGATATGGGTGACCTGTGGCGAGACCGGCATGCGCACGCGCAGCCAGTCGGGCTTCTTGGGCAGCGTCTCGGTCGGGATGACCTTGACGGGGATGCGCGCGACCTTCTCCGCGCCGCGCAGCTTGACGCCGCGCTCGACACGCCCGGGCTTTTTCGAATCGGGCGTTTGCATGACGGTGGTCTCGGTCATAAGTCCCATCCTGATGATTCATTGAGTTCGGGCGGCGTCTCGCGCGCCCTGACGATGCCGCTCAGGCCATCGCGTCCGCTGTCAGGGCCGCCGGCCGGTCAGTGCGCTCGACCAGGGTGGCGCCCAGGCGCGCGGCGAAGCAGCCGGCAAGCCGGGTGGCTTCCGCGTCGAGATCCGGCGTCGCCACACCGAGGTCACGCAGCTGGGTCATCTCGAGCCCGGCATAACCGCACGGATTGATGCGCGAGAACGGGGCCAGATCCATATCCACGTTGAGCGCGACGCCGTGAAAGCTGCAGCCACGCCGGATGCGCAGCCCCAGCGAGGCGATCTTGCGCGCACCGACATAGACGCCGGGGGCATCGGCCCGCGCCCGGGCATCGATGCCGTGAACGGCCAGCAGATCGATCACCGCCTGCTCCAGCAGGCTCACCAGCTCGCGCACGCCGACGCCCAGCCGGCGAACGTCGAGCAGCGGATAGAGTACGATCTGCCCCGGGCCGTGGTAGGTCACCTGGCCACCGCGATCACTCGCCACCACCGGAATGTCTCCCGGCAGCAGCAGGTGTTCGGGCTTGCCCGCCCGCCCCTGGGTGAACACCGGGTCGTGCTGCACCAGCCACAGCTGATCGACACTCGCGCCGTCGCGGGTGTCGGTAAAGCGCGACATCGCCTCCCACACCGGGCGATATGGCGCGCGGCCCAGGCGATAGAGCTCCAGCTCGGCCATGGCGGTCACAGCACCATATGCACGCGACCGGTCGCCTTGAGCTCTTCGAACAGCGCGTTGAGCTGCGCCTCGCTGGTCGCCCGGATCACCGCCCGAGCGGACTGGAAGCGGCCATTGCGACTATCCGAGAGCGTGACCGCCGAGCTGTCGAAGCCCGGCGAGTGGCGCGCGATCACCGCGCTGATGGCAGCGACGAAATCCTCGGCCGCGTCACCGACGACGCGAATGGGATAGTCACACGGGAATTCGATCTTGGGTCGCGGCAGATCGACATTATCGGGGGTCTGGGTCATCGAGTTACGAACCGGCTGCGATTTCCGCCCATTCTACGCAAGAACGCCGCATGCACCAACACGCCCGCCGCGGCCGCCGGGTCGAACCGGCGTGCCGCGGCGGGCGTCAGATGACTTGGATCAGTTGAACAGGCCGGTGACGAACAGCACGATGCTATCCCACACGCGCTTGAAGATACTGCCCTCTTCGACGCCTTCCAGCGCCACCAGCGGCTCCTGACCCAGCACCTTGTCGCCGGACTTGATCTCCAGCGTACCGATCTGCTGGCCCGCCTGGATCGGCGCGTGCAGCGTCTCGGGGATATTCAGACGCGCGGTCAGATTGTCGGCGCTGCCCCGCGGCACGGTCATGCTCACTTCATGCTGCACGCCCAGACGCACCGTGTCCTGCGCACCGCCCCAGACACGCGCCTGATTGAGCACCGAGCCGGCGTCGTAGAGCTTGCGTGTCTGATAGAAACGGAAGCCGTAGTTGAGCAGTCGCTGGGTCTCGGCGGCACGCGCCTCGTCAGACTGGGTTCCCATCACCACCGCGATCAGACGCGTGTCCTGCTTCTTGGCCGAGGCCACCAGACAGAAGCCAGCCGCTTCGGTATGACCGGTCTTGAGGCCATCGACGTCAGGGTCGCGCCACAGCAGACGGTTGCGGTTGGGCTGGCGAATATCGTTGTAGGTGAAGTACTTCTGCGAGTAGACCTTATAGTGGTCGGGGTAGTCTTCGATGATGTGACGGGCCAGGATCGCGAGATCGTGGGCCGAGGAGTAGTGGTCATCGTGCGGCAGGCCGGTGGGGTTCATGAAGTGCGAATTCTGCATCCCCATGCGCTGCGCCTGCTGGTTCATCAGATCGGCGAACGCCGACTCGCTGCCGGCAATGTATTCGGACAGCGCGACGCTGGCGTCGTTGCCCGACTGGATCACCACGCCGTGGAGCAGATCCTTGACGCTGACCTGGGTACCTTCGCGGATGAACATGCGCGACCCGCCGGTGCGCCAGGCGTTCTCGCTAATGCTGACCATGTCGCTGTCATGGATATTGCCGCGCTCGATCTCCTGTTCGACGATGTACGCCGTCATCATCTTGGTCAGGCTAGCCGGCGGCAGGCGCTGATCGCCGTTGTGATTGACCAGCAGCTGGCCGGTGGCGGCATCCATCAACACCCAGGAAGAAGCGGCGAGATCCGGCGGCGAAGGGATCATCTGCTCAGGCTGCGGGTTGCTGCCCTCGGGCATCTGACTGTCCGGGGTGGGTTGCTGCTGCGCGCCGGCCGGGGACGTGAGCAGCCCCAGGCACAGCGAGGCCGAGAGGACCCAGCGGGGAAGTGACGAAGTGAACAGCGCTTTCATGACAATCGAATTCTCGTTGAACGAAGGTTACTGGGTGGGCGATACCACGAACGTCTGACCGAAGCCGGCGTCACTCAAGGTTGCCCGAACGGTTTCCAGGGATGCCAGGTCATCGATCGGGCCGACCTGAACGCGATAGAGAGAGGCGCTATTGTCGATGCGCACTGGCTGCGACAGCAAGTCTTGCAGCCTCGACTGGAGCGCCAGGGCCTTGTCCTGCGAGCCCAGCGCAGCGACCTGTAGATAGCGCACGCCGCGTGCACCCTGCGCCACTCTGGTCTGCGTCATACCGGTCTGCGTCACCGGGCCTGGCGCGGCAACGGCAGCGCGGGTACCCGGGTCGCTAGCCGCGGCAGCGCGGTCGACGGCGGTCGACAGCGGATCGTTGCGCCGGGGTGCCGCCGAGGTCTGCGCGGTGCCCGCTACCCGCGCGGGTGCGGCCGGCGCGGCGGCGACCCGGGGCCCCGAGCGGCTACCGCCGTGGGTCTTCGCCCAGGCCACCGGGTCGATCGCCTCGACCCGCACCCGCCCGGTGCCGTGGCCGAGAATGTCCAGCCGCGCCGCCGCCGCGTAGGAGAGATCGATCAGGCGATCGTCGTGGAAAGGTCCACGGTCGTTGATACGCACGATCACCTGGCGTCCGTTGTCCAGATTGGTCACCCGGGCATAGGTCGGCAACGGCAACGAGCGGTGCGCCGCCGACATCTTGTACATGTCGTAGGGCTCGCCGCTGGCGGTATCGTAACCCTGGAACTTGGTGCCGTAGAAAGAGGCCCGACCCTCGGCGACATAGCCGCTGGGGTCGCTGAGCACGTGGTAGGTCTTGCCCCACACGCGGTAGGTCGGACGATTGCCGCTGCGCGAGCGCGGCTCCACCTTGGGCACCGCATCCGGCACCCGGGAGACGTCACGGGGAGCATCGGGATAGCCATCCTGACTCGCCGCATAGCGCCCGCCCCCGCTGCCGCCAGGGCCGCCGGCACAGCCGCTGAGCAGCAGCGCGGCGGCCAGCATCAGCCACAGTCGTCTCACGTCTTTGCCGCCTCCAGCGCGAGCTGGATGCGCTGCGCCAGGGTGGCCACCGCCATGGCGTAGAGATGGCTGTGGTTGTAGCGCGTGATGACGTAGAAGTTGTCGAGCCCGAGCACGTAACGCACGTGCCCGTCGGCGTAGTCCAGCGCCAGCGGCATTACCTTGTCATCGGGCGTGAGCGAGCCGGCGGTGGGACGGACGCCCGCCGCCGCCAGCTCGGACACGCGGACCGACGGCGGCTCGGTCTGATTGAACGTCAGTCGAGCCGGCGGCGTCGCCGGCCCGCTGGCTTCGACCAGCACCGCCTGCCCGCGGCGCCAGCCGTGCTCGCTGAAGTAGTTGGCGATGCTGCCGATGGCATCGGTGGGGTCGTTCCACAGATCCTTGAGCCCATCGCCATCGAAATCGACCGCGTAGGCCTGATAGCTGGTGGGGATGAACTGCGGATAGCCCATGGCGCCGGCATAGGAGCCATAGCGCGACGCAGGGTCGACGCCCTGACCCAGCGTGATGGTCAGAAACGCCATCAACTCGCGGCGAAAGAAGTCGCCGCGGGTCGGATGATGAAAGGCCAGCGTGGAGAGCGAGTCGAGCACCCGATGGCTACCCTTGTGCGCCCCATAGCGGGTCTCGACGCCGAGAATCGCCACGATCACCTCGGGCGGCACGCCATACTCGCGCTGGGCACGATCCAGCGCCTCACGGTGCTGCTGGAGAAACGCCACGCCTTGGGCCACGCGATCGGGCTGGATGAAGATATCGCGGTACTGATCCCAGCGCAGCCGACGCTCGGCGGCATGGTTCATCGCCTCGAGCACCTGCGGCCGGTAGCTGGCGGCACGCATGGCATCGTCGAGCTGCTGCGACGACAACCCTTGCGCGCTCAAGGTATCGAGCATGGCGCGCACCTGGGGGTGCGTCGCCGGGTCGAAATCGCTCTCTGCCAGCGCCGTCCCGGCGCTCGAGAGCCCTCCTGCCAGAGCCACCACCAGAGCCACCACCAGAGCCATTGCCCGGGTCAGACTTCCCTGTTTCCAACGCAGCGCCATGCGCCAGTGCTCCCTGCTGCAGCCCGCCGCGACGCTCAATGCTTGAGCAGGCGGCGGTGCGTGTGAATCGACATGAGAATACCGAAACCGGCCATCAAGGTCACGCTGGAGGTCCCGCCATAGCTGACCAGCGGCAGCGGCACCCCGACCACCGGCAGGATACCGCTGACCATGCCGATATTGACGAAGACGTAAATAAAAAAGGTCAGCACGATACTGCCGGCGAGCAGGCGGCCGTAGGTATCCTGGGCCTGATTGGCCATCACCAGCCCGCGCGAGACCAGCAGCAGATAGAGCACCAGAATGGTCGCCATGCCGATCAGGCCGAACTCCTCGCCCAGCACCGCGACGATGAAATCGGTGTGGCGCTCGGGCAGGAACTCCAGCTGCGACTGGGTGCCCAGTCCCCAGCCCTTGCCCTCGAGTCCGCCGCTACCGATGGCGGTCTTTGACTGGATGATGTTCCATCCGGCGCCCAGCGGGTCGCTCTCGGGGTTGAGGAAGGTCAGCACCCGCTGGCGCTGATAGTTGTGCATGTTGAGCCATAAAAGCGGCATCGCCGCCCCTGCCATCACCGCCAGGCTGAGGATGAAGCGCCACGACAGCCCCGCCAGCAGGATCACGAACACCGCCGCCGCGGTCACCAGCATCGAGGTGCCCAGATCGGGCTGGCGCGCGATCAGCAGCACCGGCACCGCGATGATCACCCCGCACACCAGCAGGTCACGCCAGGATGGCGGCAGCGGGCGGCGATGCAGATAGGCCGCCAGCATCATCGGCATGGCGATCTTCATCAGCTCCGAAGGCTGGAAGCGCAGCGGACCGATCTCCAGCCAGCGCTGCGCGCCCATGCCGATATCGCCCATGATCTCCACCGCGATCAGCATCAGCAGCCCCCCGCCATAGGCCAGCGGGGTCCAACGATAAAGCGTTGCCGGCGAGAACTGGGCGATCACTATCGCCCCGACCAGCGCGATCCCCATACGGATCGCCTGGGCCATGGTGGTCTGCGCCGACATGCCACTGGCGCTGTAGAGCACTACCAGGCCGAAGGCGATCAGCAGCAGCAGAATCGACAGCAACCAGGGGTCGAGGTGCAGCCGCAGCCACAGCGAGCGCTTGCGGCCGACCCGCGCGCCGTGATTCGGCGCAGTGCGTTGAAAATCAATCGCCATCGAGACTCTCGACCTCTTCAGGAACGGTGGCACCGGGTTGGTCGTGCAGCTCGCTCTGGGGCAACAGCCAGGCATCGGTGAGCTCACGGCCGAGCCCCGACACCCCGCCGCCGGCGTTCTCGACGATCACCGCCACCGCGATCTGCGGATCCTCCACCGGCGCAAAACCGATGAACAGCGCGTGGTCGCGCAGGCGCTCGGCCAGCTCGCTGGCGTTGTACTTCTGATTCTGCCCCAGCGAAAAGACCTGCGCGGTCCCGGTCTTGCCCGCCATGGTGTATTCGAGGCCAGCGCCAGCCTTGCGCGCCGTGCCCTCGCGGCCGCTCATGACCTCTTCCATGCCCTCGTAGACGTCGTTCCACCACTGCGCCTTGTCGACCTGCACATCCGGCTTGGTATCGGGGAACGGCGGCTTCACCGGCTGGTCGCCGATACGCTCGGCCAGATGCGGGCGCACCCAGTGGCCATGATTGGCCAGCGTCGCGGTCGCCGCGGCCAGTTGCAGAGGCGTGGCCATGAAATAGCCCTGACCGATGCCCGCGGAGAGGGTCTCCCCCGGGAACCAGGGCTGGTTGTACTTCTCGCGCTTCCACTCCCGCGACGGCATCAGCCCCGGCAGCGCCCCCTGGACATCCAGCGAGTTGACCTCGCCGAAGCCGAACTCGTGCATGAACGACGACAGCCGGTCGATGCCCAGACGGTAGGCCATGGTATAGAAATAGGTGTTGTTGGAGACCTCGATCGCTCGCCGCAGGTCGACCCGCCCGTGCCCCCAGCGCAGCCAGTTGTGGTAGCGCCGGGTATCGTTGGGCAGTTGGAAGTAGCCGGGGTCGTAGACGATATCGTTGGCATCGACGACCCGATCCTGCAACGCCGCCAGCGCCTCGAACGGCTTGACCGTGGAGCCCGGCGGGTATTGGCCACGGGCGGCGCGGTTGTAGAGCGGCAGATCGATATCGTCCTGCAGCGCACGGTAGTCGGCGTAGGAGATACCGGTGACGAACTTGTTGATGTCGAACCCGGGGGCCGAGACCATCGCCAGGATATCCCCGGTCTTGGGCTGAATGGCGACGATGGCGCCGCGGCGACCGCCGAGCAGGTCGTAGGCCAGGTGCTGCAGACGGCTGTCGATGGTCAGGGTGAGATCCTTGCCCGGCACCGGCGGCTCGCGGTCGAGTTCGCGCAGCACGCGCCCACGGGCGTTGGTCTCGACCTTGCGCAACCCGGCCTTGCCGTGGAGCTGGTCCTCGTAGGTGTACTCGACCCCGGTCTTGCCGATGAAGTGAGTACCGGCATAGTTGCCCGGATCGAGCTCGGCGAGCTCATCGGCGTTGATCCGCCCAACATAGCCGAGCACGTGGGACATCACGATCGGATCGGGATAGTAACGCATCAGCTGCGCCTCGACCTCGACCCCGCTGAGCAGATAGCGGTTGACCGCCAGGCGGGCGATCTGGTCCTCGGTGAGGTCGCTCATCAAGAGCGCCGGCTGGTAGGGCCGCTGACGCTGCAGCGAGCGCTCGCGGAAGGTCTCGACCTCGTCCTCGGGCAGACCGAGGATCTGCACCAGACGCTCGAGCGTGGCGTCGAGATCATCGACCCGCTCACGCACGATGGTGAGATTGTAGGTGGGGCGGTTTTCCGCCAGCAGCTGACCGTTGCGGTCGTAGATCAGGCCGCGCCGGGGCGGCAGAGGCTCGACCCGCATGCGGTTGTTGTCGGAGCGGGTGATGAAGACATCGTGCTCGACCACCTGCAGATAGAACAGTCGCGACACCAGGGCGCCGGCCATCAGCACGATCAGTACGGCGGCAACCAGAGAACGGTTGCGGAAGACGCGGACTTCCTGCTCGTGATCCTTGACTCGCTCGCGGCGCTTACGCATGACGGCGCCGGATCAGGGCGGTGTTCGGCCCGCGGGGGGCACAGCGTTGCGGGGCGTCGAATAACGGCAAGCGACTGACTCTCTGACTCAACGGTGATACGGGTGCCCGGCAAGCAATGTCCAGGCACGATAGAGCTGCTCGGCCAGCAGCACCCGCACCAGCGGGTGCGGCAACGTCAACGCCGAGAGCGACCACGACTGGCGCGCACGGGCGCTGAGGCGCGGGTCGAGTCCGTCGGGGCCGCCGATCAGCAGCGCCACGTCCTGCCCGCCCTGGCGCCAGTCACCGAGCTGCTGCGACAGCTGCTCGGTGGTCCACGCCGAGCCTTTGACCTCGAGTGCGACCACATGTTCCTGATCGCGCAATTTTTCCAGCATGCGATCGCCTTCGCTGTGGATCGCCCGGGCGATATCGGCATTCTTGCCACGCGCACCGGGGGCGATCTCGACGATCTCCAGCGGCATCTCGCGCGGCAGCCGCTTGCGGTACTCCTCGACACCCGCCTCGACCCAGGCAGGCATCCGCGTGCCAACCGCCAGCAGCCGTACCTTCATCCGCGCGACTCGTGCCGCTCGCCGTGGCCGGCTCCCTGCTGACGATCGACGGGCAGGTCGGCCCACAGCCGCTCGAGATCGTAGAGCTGGCGAGTTTCCGGCATCATCACATGGGCGACGACGTCACCCAGATCGACCAGCACCCAGTCGCCGCCCTGCTGTCCTTCGACACCCAAGGGACGCAGGCCCGCCTCCTTGGCCTTCTCGACCACGTTGCCGGCCAGTGCCGAGACGTGACGCGAGGAGGTGCCGCTGGCCACTACCATGACGTCGGTCACGCTGGTCAACGCGGCAACGTCGAGTTCGACCACGTCGCGCGCTTTCAACTCCTCCAGCGCGTCGACGACCAATGATTTGAGAGAATCTGTCTGCATAGCTCCTCGTTTGGGAATCGCTGCCCCGAATTCAGGGAAACGCGCATTCTACTCCGATGAGACGCCGACGCCACTGTTCGACTCTCGCTAGCACCACGGACACTCTCGTCTGCGCCGCGGATCAGCTCTCGTCAGCACCAGCGGTCGTCTCGCGATAGAGCCCCTGGGCGGCGATATAACGTTCGGTCGCCTCGGCCAGCAGGTAGCGCACGCTCTGTCCGCGCTGCAGCCGGCGGCGCACCTCGGTAGCGGCGATCGCCATGCGGCTGGGCAGGCTGAGCCTGAGCACCCCACCCGCGGGTGCACTCATCAGCGCCTCGGCGGTGGCGACTTCGCGCCCGGCGATCAACGCCGCCAGTTCAGGGGCCAGTGGGGCGTCATGGTCGGGCCGGTCGAGCACCACCACGTGCGCCAGCGACAGCAGGCGCTGGTATTGATGCCACTGCGGCAGGCCGAGAAAGGCGTCGTGCCCCACGGCCATCACCAGCCGCGCCTGCTCGCCGTACTCCTCGCGCAGCGAGGCCAGGGTATCCACCGAGAAGGAGTGGCCGCTGCGCCGAATCTCGCGGTCGTCCGCCAGCAGCCCCGGGGTGTCGCCGATACCCGCGGCGAGCATCGCCAGGCGATCGCCGGCGGCGATACCGGGCGCTGCGCGATGTGGCGGCACATGCACAGGAATCATGTGCACCCGGTCCAGCGCCAGCGCCTCACGCAACTCGACCGCGCTGCGCAGATGGCCCAGGTGCACCGGATCGAAGGTACCCCCGAGCATGGCGATGCGCGGCGCCCGACCGCTCATACCCACATCACTGACACCACTGACATCACTGACGGACATGACCATCGCCAAACACGACGTACTTGCGGGTGGTCAACCCCTCCAGCCCCACCGGGCCGCGGGCGTGCAGCTTGTTGGTCGAGATACCGATCTCGGCGCCCAGGCCATACTCGAAGCCGTCGGCGAAGCGAGTCGAAGCGTTGACCATGACCGAACTCGAGTCGACCTCGGCGAGAAAGCGCCGCGCCAGCGTGACGCTCTCGGTGACGATGGCATCGGTATGCTGCGAGCCATGGCGATTGATATGGGCCACCGCCTGATCGAAATCCTCGACCACGCGGATGGCGATGATCGGTGCCAGGTACTCGGCGTCCCAGTCCGCTTCGTCGGCGGCCACGGCGTCGGCGATCCACTCGCGGGTCAGCGCACAGCCGCGCATCTCCACCCCTTTTTCGCGATAGATCGCCGCCAGTCGCGGCAGCACCCGCGGCGCCGCCTCGACGTGGACCAGCAGCGTCTCCATGGCGTTGCACGGCGAGTAGCGCTGGGTCTTGGCGTTATCGGCGATCGCCACCGCCTTGTCGCTGTCGGCAGCGGCATCGATATAGACGTGGCAGACACCGTCGAGATGCTTGATCACCGGCACCGTCGCCTCGTCGGCAATACGTGCGATCAGCGACTTGCCGCCGCGCGGGATGATCACGTCGACGCTGGCGGTGAGACGGATCAGCTCGCCCACCGCGGCGCGATCGGTGGTCGCAACGACCTGCACCGCGTCTTCGTTCACCCCCGCATCGCGCAGGCCGTCACGGATGCAGGCTGCGATCGCGGCGTTGCTGGCAGCGGCCTCGGAGCCCCCCCGCAGAATGCAGGCATTGCCGGACTTCAGGCACAGGCTGGCCGCTTCCAGCGTCACGTTGGGGCGAGACTCGTAGATGATCCCGACCACCCCGAGCGGCACCCGCATCTGCCCTACCTGGATCCCACTGGGCTGATAGCGCAGCCCCTCGATCTCACCCACCGGATCGGGCAGCGCCGCAACCTGACGGGCGCCTGCGAGCATGGCATCGATGCGTGCCGGCGTGAGTGCCAGACGGTCGAGCAGTGGCTCGCTGAGCCCGCGCGCACGGCCGCGCTCGAGATCGGCGGCGTTGGCGCTTTCGAGCGCCGGGCGGGCCGCATCGAGCCGCGCCACGATGGCCGCCAGCGCGGCATTCTTGCGTCCGCTGTCGAGCGCACGCAGCACGGTACTGGCAGCGCGGGCACGCTCCCCGAGACGCTGCATATAAAGCGGGATGTCGTCGACGCTATCGGTCGCGGAGTGTGACATGACGTGGTATCTCTTCAAGGGTGCCGGGCAGCGATGGCATCAAGGCACGCACGCCCCGGCGCGCCGTGTCCGACGTTGCCTGACGATGCTCGCCCGGCCGTAACCGCTGCAGGCAAGAGTTTGTCTCGAATCGTGATTCACAGTGTACGGTCAGTGACAGCCCGTGCGATAGTTGCAGCATGGAATCCGCCCGGGCTCGATCGCATAGCGCGACGCCCACGACGCAAGCCGCTGCCCCGCTGGGGCGACGGTCGCGCATGGCATCGCTCGAGCGACTCGCCCTGGCGCAAGCGCCATGCCGCCTGTCGTCTGCGCGAAGGCCAGACGGCGTTCCGAACCACGCAGAACCATCGGCCCAATATAAGCCACCATGCCAAGCCAGTACAAAAGCCCCGGGACAGTGGCGCTGACTCTCGCCTGCGTGGTCGCTGCCGCCGCCACGGGGGCGTTCACCGACGGGAGCGTGCGGCTGATCGCCTGGGGCGGTGCCGTAGCGCTGCTCGCCACACTCGCCTGCGGTGCGCGTAGCAGCAGCTGGATCGCCCCGGTCGCCGCGGTGCTGGCCGCGACCCTGCTCGCCACCGGCCACCCGACCACCCTGCCCTGGATCTGGCTACTGCCGCTGTGCCTGCAGCCGCTGAGAGGGCGCGCGGGGGTGGCACTCAACCTGACCGTCTTCGTGCTCGGCGTGGCGTTCATCGCCCGTCACTTTTCGCTGCCGGCCACGCTGCTGGCCGCGACGTCACTGGTCATTGTCTGGCTACTGGCTCAGGAACAGCGCCTGCGAACCCGGCCGCTGCTCAATCGCCAGGGCGCCCAATGGCTGCTGCCAGCGTCGATGCTGGACGCCGACGCGCGTCACGAGCAGCGCCGTGTGGAGCGCGAGTCGCTCTATGGCGAGGTCGTGATCTTCGGCTGCGCTCACTCCACGCCCAGCGATATGCGCGAGCTCAGCCGCCTGCTGTATGACCAATTGGCCCTCTACGAGCGCGCCTACCGGCTCAACGACTATGGTATCGCAGTCCTGCTGGTGGCCAACGACGACAAGCTGGCGGAGCAGCGCCGCCACCAGCTGCAGCATGCGATCGCTCCCCATCGCATCGTCTCGCACACACCGCTGCCACAGCTTGGCGATCGCTTCGCGCGCTACCGCACCAAACGCACCAGTCAGCGTCGCGAGAGTCAGCCATGGGCATGAGCCGCTACAAGCTCGCCGCGCAGTTGCTGGCACTGGCGATGTTCACCGGGCTGGCACTGTGGCACTACCTGATGCGCCACTATGATCTGATCCTGCCCCCGGCGCTGCTGGCCTGCGGGCTGCTGGCGTCGTTGCCGCTGCAGTGGCTCGGCCGGCTGCGTCCGGCGCTGGCCGACTACCTGATGCTGGTAGGAGCGCTGACTCTGTTTGCCATCGAAGCGCCCGGCTGCGTCAACGGCATGCTATGGCTGGGACTACCGGCGGCGGTCAGCCTGCTGGTGCTGTCATTACCTCTGGCGGTGCTGCTCAATGTCGCCCTGGTACCCGCCTGGATGCTACTGCTGGGCGGCACGCATGTGTCGCTGTTGACCCTCAGCATGGGCTGGTGGCTGTCACTCAGCGCCGCACTGGTATTGAGCAGTCTAGATGCCCGACGCCGCCGGGCGTTACTCCTGCCGCAGTGGCGCCGCGACCCCAAGCTGCCGCGCCAGGCATTGCAGCGCAGCCTGTCGATCGAAATCGCGCGCGCCCACGCGCTCGGCCGCCCACTCAGCGTGCTGGTGCTCTACGTCCCCCAGATCGACCAGGCCGATGACCAGTTCGGCACCGAGCTGCGCGAGGCGTTATCCCACGCCTTCAGCCACGCAGTGGTCAACGACAGCCGCCACAGCGACCTGCTGGGTGAGTACCGCGAGAACGTTTTCTGCCTGATACTGCCCAATGCCGGCGAGAGTGGCGCCTTGGCCGCCGGTCGCCGACTGACCGCTACCGTGGCCACCATATCGCGCCCGGAGACCGGCCCGCTGGAGAGTTTCAGCCGCGTCTGCATGCTCCAACCCGGTGAAGCCACGGCGCACTTCCTGACCCGGCTCGACAATGCCGCCACCAAACTGCTGGAACCGCTCGCTTGAACTTCACCCATTGGCTCTACTCGCTCTCCCCGTCGCCCACCCTTCTGCTGCTGATCATCGCCGGCGTGGCACTGCTCGAATCGCTGGCGGTGGTGGGTATCGTCGTGCCCGGCGTGGTCCTGCTCGGCGCCGCCGCCAGCCTTGCAGGGCACGCTGACATGCCGATCGCGCTGGTGCTGATCGCCGGCACCCTGGGCGCGTTCGCCGGAGACAACCTGAGCTTCTGGCTGGGGCGCTCGCAGCGCACGCGTATTCCCGGCTGGTGGCCGCTCGACCGCCACCCGGAGTGGCTCGAGGGCGGCATCGATTTCTTCCAGCGTCACGGCACCATGTCAGTGGTGATCGGTCGATTCGTCGGCCCGGTGCGGCCTTTCGTGCCACTCGTGGCGGGCATGCTGTCGATGCCGAGCCGGCGCTTCGCGCTGGTCAACGCCCTCTCGGCGTGTCTCTGGGCACCGGTCTATCTGCTGCCAGGCTACTGGCTGGGACGCTCCTGGAGCGAGCTGATGCAGCTGCCGCCGGGGGCCGAGCACTGGCTGCTGGTGCTGTCGCTCTCGCTGCTGGCCCTGGGGGTGCTGTTCTCCTGGTTCCGCTACCAGTTGAGCGGCCAGGGCCGCCTGCATCGCTGGCTCGAGCGCTACCAGCAGCGCCACCCGGCCTGCGCTCGTCTGTGGCGCGCACTGCGCTCGCCGCCTCCGGCCAACGAGTTCCCGTTGGCGTCGCTCTCGCTGTTGCTGACCAGCCTGGTCGCACTGATCGGCTGGACCACTTGGGTGCTGATCCACCACGGCCCGCTGCCGATGGATCGTCAGATCCACGCGTTGGCGGCGATGCTGCAGCATCAGTGGTTACTGGGCACCAGCGAGACGCTGGCCAAGATCGGGGATGCGCTGGGGATCACGCTGCTGATGGCGCCCTGGCTACTATGGCTGGCCTGGGCTCGGCGCTTCGCCGCACTGCTGCATCTGGCCGGTGCGCTGGTCACGGTGGCCGTGGCCAACACCCTGTTCAAGGCGCTGGCCGGGCGAGCCAGGCCGGACACACCGGACTATCTCACCGGTTCGATGTCCTATCCCAGCGCCCACACCTCTACCAGCGTGGTGGTGGTAGGGCTGACCGCTGCCTTCGCCGCTCAGGTCATGCCGCTGCGCTACCGCGCCTACGCTTACTGGGCCGGCATCTTGGTGTGCACGCCCATGGCGCTGTCGCGGCTGGTGATCGGTGTGCACTGGGCCAGCGATCTGATCGGGGGCGCCCTGCTCGGGCTGATCGTGTGCGCGCTGACCCGCATCAGCTACCAGCGCTGGCAGCGCCCGGATCTGGCGATGCCGCCCTGGCCGTGGCTGGCGCTGGCGTCGCTGGTGCTGGAGACAGCCCGCATCATACTGTTCCCGCCGGTATGAGCCGGTAGCAGTAACTAGGGAAAATGGCCTACTCGCCCCAGCTCGGCATCAGGCGCTGCGGAATGCCGAGCTGGGCGAGCATCCGCGCGACCACGAAGTCGACCATATCAGCGACACTCTGCGGGCGATGATAGAACCCCGGCGAGGCGGGCATGACCACCGCCCCCATGCGCGTCAGCGTCAGCATGTTCTCGAGATGGATCTGCGACAGTGGCATCTCCCGCGGCACCACGATCAGCGGGCGGCGCTCCTTGAGCGCTACGTCCGCAGCACGCTCGATCAGGTTGTCACTGGCGCCGCAGGCGATCGCCGATAGCGTGCCAGTGGAGCAGGGGCAGACCACCAGCGCGCGCCAGTCGCCGGAACCGGAGGCCACCGGCGCCAGCCAATCCTCACGCCCGAAGCAGCGGATCTGCCCCGCTTCTGCGCCGAAGCGCTCGCTCAGGGCCGCAGCCAGACGCTCGGGCTGAGCCGGCAAGTCGAGCTCGGTCTCGATCGCGATCACCCGATGCGCGGCCTTGGAGATCATCACGTAGAGCGGCTGCCCGGCGGCGACCAGACACTCGATCAGGCGCAGCCCGTACTGGGCGCCCGAGGCGCCGGTCAACGCCACCGCCACCGGCCCGCCGAGCGGGGTGTCACTCTGCATGCTGCACCTCCAGCGCCGCGAGCAGCTTGGCGTGAATGCCACCGAAGCCGCCGTTGGACATGACCACGACGCGATCGCCCGGACGTGCCTCAACCACCACCTCGCCAACCAGCGCATCCAGGTCGGTCGCCACGCGGCTACCCGCATGCCCCGCCACGACTTCGCTCAGCGACCAGTCAAGGCCCGGCGGCTGATACCACCAGACCGCCTCGGCCAAGGCCACGCTCTCAGCCAGGCGCGACTTCATGGTGCCCTGACGCATGGTATTGGAGCGCGGCTCGATCACCGCCAGCAGGCGCCCGCCATGATGATCCCGCGCCAGCCCCTCCAGGGTCAGCGCGATCGCCGTGGGGTGGTGGGCGAAGTCGTCGATCACCTGGATACCGGCGACGCTGCCGCGCAGCTCCTGACGCCGCTTGGGCGCCAGGAAATCGGCCAACGCGCGGCATGCGACTGCCGGCGTCACCCCGAAGTGGCTCGCCGCCGCCACTGCGGCGGCGGCATTGGCGGCATTGTGGCTGCCGCTCATCGCCCAGCTCACCGGGTAGCGCTCACCGCCATGCTCGAGGGCGAAGGCGCGGCTGTCGTCGGCATCCAGCGCCAGGCGCCAGACGCTCTCCGGCAGCGTGCCGACCCGCTCCACCGGGGTCCAGCAGCCGCGCGCCAGTACCCGTTCCAGGGCGGGCTCGCCGGCGGCCACGATCAGCCGGCCATCGCCGGGCACGGTACGCACGAAATGGTGGAACTGACGCTCTATCGCCGCCAGATCCTCGAAGATATCCGCGTGATCGAACTCGAGATTGTTGAGAACAGCGACATCCGGATGGTAGTGGACGAACTTCGAGCGCTTGTCGAAGAAGGCGGT
Organism: Salinicola sp. DM10; assembly: GCF_017306975.2. Classification (NCBI taxonomy): domain Bacteria; kingdom Pseudomonadati; phylum Pseudomonadota; class Gammaproteobacteria; order Oceanospirillales; family Halomonadaceae; genus Salinicola; species Salinicola sp. DM10. The sequence continues at coordinate 32,079 of NZ_JAFLEN020000001.1, read as the reverse complement.
GTCGTACTCGTCGGCCTCGATCACGAAAGGCGCGCCGTTGCCGCCCAGCCTTGAAGAGACGCCGAAGTTGCGCGGCACACCACCGATCAGAAAGCCCGGCTCGAGCCCTGCGGCCTCGAGAATCCATGCCAGCAGGCTGGCCGTGGTGGTCTTGCCGTGGGTCCCGGCCACCGCCACCACCGGGCGTCCGCCGAGCACGTACTGGGCCAGCCACTGCGGCCCGGAGACATAAGGGATGCGCGCATTGAGCAGCGCCTCGACTTCCGGGTTGCCGCGGGACAGGGCGTTGCCGACGACCACCAGATCGGGCCTTGGGATCAGATTATTGGCGCGGTAGCCCTCACTCAGTTGGATACCGGCATCCTCCAGCTGATGGCTCATCGGCGGATAGACGTTGGCGTCGGAGCCAGTCACCCGATGCCCGAGCGCCTTGGCCAGACGGGCCAGGCTACCCATGAAGGTGCCGCAGATGCCCAGAACGTGAACGTGCATGCCCTCTCCCTCGGGACGATTGACGCAATGACGGCGGCCGCCTTGGCCGCGATGACGAAGCGGCGAGCCTAGCACGCCAGCAGCGGGCGAACCACAAAGCGCCCAGGCCCATGGCCGCGAGTACATCCCCGGCATCTACGCTCGCACGGCGCTTCACCGCCTCTCATTCTCTCCCTCATCGCGCGGCCCAGAAAAATGACCGCCGCGGTGACCAGCGCCTCGTATTAACAGCCCTTGGCCTTTCGGCTATGCTTGGCCGCGCAACCGAGACTCGCACCCCCGACACTTGCCCTTCGCGGCCGCGCTGCGCCCGTCGACATGGGCGTCGTACGGCTCGATTCGGCGGCGCCACGGATGACGCTGCCCCGCCGCTGCCGGCCTGGCCGGCCCGACGCCGTGCATGAGATACCAATCCCAGGAGATGAGAGCCGATATGGCCAAGCACAACGCCTTTTACGCCCAGTCCGGTGGCGTCACCGCCGTCATCAACGCCAGCGCCTGTGGTGTGATCGAAGCCTGCCGCCGCCATGCCGACCGCATCGGGCACGTCTATGCCGGCCACAACGGCATCATTGGCGCCCTCACCGAAGACCTGATCGACACCAACCAGGAGAGCGACGCCGCCATCGCCGCCCTGCGCCACACCCCGGGGGGTGCCTTCGGCTCCTGCCGCTACAAGCTGAAATCGATCGAGAGCCACCGCGCCGAGTACGAGCGCCTGATCGAGGTGTTCAAGGCCCACGATATCCGCTACTTCTTCTATAACGGTGGCGGCGACAGCGCCGATACCTGCCTCAAGGTGTCACAGCTCTCCGAGAAGATGGGCTATCCGCTCACCGCCATCCACGTGCCCAAGACGGTCGACAACGACCTGCCGATCACCGACAACTCCCCCGGCTTCGGCAGCGTGGCCAAGTATGTCGCCACCTCCACCCGCGAAGCGGCGCTCGATATCGAATCGATGTGCGCCACCTCGACCAAGGTGTTCATCTTCGAAGTCATGGGCCGCCATGCCGGCTGGATCGCGGCGGCCGGTGCCCTGGCCGGCGAGAGTGCCGAGCAGGCGCCCCACGTGATCATCTTCCCCGAGATCGCCTTCGACCGCGCCGCGGTCATGGCGCGCATCGATGAAGCGGTGAAGCGCCACGGCTTCTGCGTAATCGTGATCTCCGAAGGCGCCCAGTACGCCGACGGCACCTTCCTCGCCGATGCCGGCAGCACCGACGCCTTCGGCCACAAGCAGCTCGGCGGCGTGGCGCCGACCCTGGCCGGGATGGTCAAGGCGGATCTCGGCTACAAGTACCACTGGGCGGTGGCCGACTACCTGCAACGCGCCGCGCGGCATATCGCCTCGCGCACCGACGTCGAGCAGGCCTACGCTGTGGGCAAGGCTGCGGTAGAGCTGGCACTCGACGGTCAGAATGCGATGATGCCGGCGATCAAACGTGTCTCCGAGAGCCCCTATGAGTGGCAGATCGAGGCGGCGCCGCTGGCCGAGATCGCCAACCATGAGAAGTTCATGCCGCGCGATTACATCAGCGAGGATGGTCTTTACATCAGTGAGGCCGGACGCCGCTATCTGGCCCCGCTGATCCAGGGTGAGGACTTCCCGCCGTTCGAGAATGGCCTGCCCAAGGTGGCCAAGCTGGAGAAGGCCCGGGTCGCACGCAAGCTGCCCGACTTCACCGTCTGATCCGCACGCCGTGATCAGCGCCAAGTGCTTGGCGCTGATCACGGCGATTGCCAGCCCCGCCCCTGACTAGCCCCCACGCCCCCTCAGACCGCTGCCCGCGCGCTATCACCCGCACGTTGCTACGACCAACCCTCCGAGCGCCTGTCAAGAATAATGCCCAGCCCGGGCATCCCCCTAACATCCCTCGCCACTGGACGCTTCATAACTGCCAGGTGGTCGGCTCACTGGGTAGCAAAGCGCTTTCCTAGCGCCAAGCAGGTGTAAAATATTTCATAGCAAGTTTGACAACAGCGGGCCCATTTGGAATAACGAAGAGACTCCATCACCTCATCGTGTGCCCCCATGTGCGACTCCGATCGTCTCCAGGAAGCCCAAGATTTCCTGGCCCAGCACCCCGAGGTGCAGAGCGTCGATCTGTTGATCAGCGACCTCAACGGCGTGCTTCGCGGCAAGCGCGTGCCGCGTGACAACGTGATCGGCGTGCTCAATGCCGGCATGCGCCTGCCAGCCTCGGTATTCGCCCTCGACGTGTGCGGCAATACCATCGAGGAGACCGGCCTGGGGCTGGCCTCCGGCGACGGCGACCGCACCTGCAGCCCGGTTGCCGGCACCCTTGTCACCACCCCCTGGGCCAAGCACGGCAACCAGGCGCAGATGCTGATGACCATGGAGGAGGATGACGGCACGCCCTTCGCCTGCGATCCGCGCCAGCTGCTCAAGCGTCTGCTGAGCCGCTTCTCGGCCATGGCGCTGACCCCGGTGATCGCGGTGGAGCTGGAGTTCTATCTGATCGACCGCGAGCGCGACAGCGTCGGCGCGCCGCAGCCGCCGCGCTCACCTGCCACCGGCGAGCGCGCCAGCCAGAGCCAGCTCTACTCGGTGATCGAGCTCGACGAGTACGCCGACTTCCTCGAGGACATCACCCTCGCCGCGCAGGCCCAGCGACTGCCGATAGACACCGCGCTCAAGGAGTGCGCCCCGGGGCAGTTCGAGGTCAACCTGCTGCACCATGCCGACGCCCTGCGCGCCTGCGACGAGGCGGTGATGCTCAAGCGCCTGATCAAGGGCGTGGCGATCCGCCACGGCTTCGAGGCCACCTTCATGGCCAAGCCCTACAGCCAGGAAGCGGGCAACGGCACTCACGTGCACATCAGCCTGCTCGACGCCGCCGGCGACAACGTCTTCGCCACCGCCGACGGCGGCGAACTGGGCAGCCCGCGGCTGCAGCAGGCGATCGCCGGGCTGGCCGAGCTGATGCCGGCGTCGATGGCGATCTTCGCCCCCAATCTCAACTCCTACCGGCGCTTTCAGCCCAGCCTGTACGTGCCGATGGCGCCGACCTGGGGCTACGACAACCGCTCGGTGGCGCTGCGCATCCCGTCGGGCTCGCCGCGGGCGCGGCGCATCGAACATCGGGTCGCTGGCGCCGACGCCAACCCCTATCTGCTGGTGGCCGCGCTGCTCGCCGGGATCGAGCACGGCATGGCACGCGAACTGACGCCGCCAGCGCCGATCACCGGCAACGCCTACGAGCAGGTCGAGCCGAGCCTGCCGATCAGTTGGCCCCAGGCGCTCGACGCCTGGCTCGAGAGCGAGGTCTTCATCGACAGCTTCGGCGAGACCTTCCACCAGGTCTATCACGCCAACCGGCGCGCGGAGTACGAACTCTCGCGCCAGGCGATCAGCGCTTTGGAATATCGCTGGTACTTGCGCAACACCTGATAGCACGCGCTATCTGCGACACCCTCAGCGGATACATTCATCCAACACATTCACCGGATACAGGCCCAGGAGAACGGTATGACAATCACAACGCCCCGTCTCACTCACCCGGCCCGCCCAGCACCCCGTCACCCGCAGCGACAAGATTGGGACAGTTCCCCGCTGCATCGCGGCTGACGTTGGGTTACGCTTCGTCCTGTCGCGCCACCGCCATGCCGACCGCTTCGCGCGGGTCGGTCTCGCTGGCATCGACAGCCTCGACCACCGGGTATGGGAATCTCGTGACCTATGACTGTGCCTCCTTCTGCCGAGCCCGACGCCGCCGGCACCCAGCAGGTGCGTGACGCCTCGGCGATCGCCCTGCGCAACCTGCACAAGCGCTTCGGACGCGACGCCGTCGCCCTCGATGGTGTCGATCTCGACATTCACGCCGGCGAGTTCTTCACCCTGCTCGGCCCCTCCGGCTGCGGCAAGACTACCTTGCTTAGGATTCTCGCCGGGCTCGAAGCGCCCAACGAGGGCACGCTGACCATCGGCGGCAAGGATGTCACCACGACGCCGCCGCATCTGCGCAGCGTCAATACCGTGTTCCAGTCCTACGCGCTGTTTCCGCACCTGTCGGTGCACGACAACATCGCCTTCGGCCTGCGCATGAAAGGCGTGGCGGTCGCCGAGCGCGAGCGCCGGGTGCAGGAGATTGCCGACTTCATCAAGCTCGGCGCGCTGATGGAGCGTCGCGTCAATCAGCTCTCCGGCGGCCAGCGCCAGCGCGTCGCCCTGGCCCGGGCGCTGGTCTGCGAGCCCGATGTGCTGCTCCTCGACGAGCCGCTGTCGGCGCTCGACGCCGGTCTGCGCAACCAGCTCCAGGTCGAACTGCAGCGCACCCAGAAGCGCCTCGGCATGACCTTCGTCTTCGTCACCCATGACCAGGAGGAGGCGATGGTGATGTCGGATCGCATCGCCGTGCTCGACGGCGGCGTGATCCAGCAGGTGGGGCCGCCGCAGACCGTCTACGAGACGCCGGTCAACGCCTTCGTCGCGCGCTTCATGGGGCACGTCAATCTGTTCGAGATCGGCTCGGTCAACGGCGACCGAGTGACCACCGCGCTGGGCCAGCTGCGCTTGGAAAAACCGCTGGCAGAGCACGAGCGCCACGGCATGCTGCTGATCCGCCAGGAGGTGATCGAGCTGGGGCCGGAAGTGCCGGAGGGCTACAATGCGCTGCAGGGCGTGGTGCGCGAGCGCCTCTACCGCGGTAGTCGGGTGGAGTACCGCCTCGAGGTCGATGGCGTGGTGCTGCTGGCCACCGCCAGCAACCTCGGCCAGCGCCTGCATGCGGTCGGCGACCGGGTGACGGTGAGTATCTGCCCCGAAGACATCGTCAGGCTCGACGCCTGAGGAGACGCGCATGAGCAAGCCCGAATCCCCCTATCCGCTGGCCGCCCACAGCGGCTCGCTGTCGCCGGACACGCGCCATCTGCTGTGGAGCGTCGCCCCCGGCGTGATCTGGATCGTCGTTTTCCTGGTACTGCCGAGCCTCTATCTGATCGGCGTCGCCTTCATGACCAACGGCCCCTACGGCCAGCCGCAGATGCCGCTGACCCTGGACGCCTTCAGCCAGCTCGCCGGTTTCGGCTTCCTCGGCTGGAGCCCGGGCAATCTCTATACCCTGCTGCGCTCGCTATGGCAGACCCTGCTCGCCACCGGCTTGGTGATCCTGGTCGCCTACCCGCTCGCCTATCGCATCTCGATCAGCCGCGAGAAGTGGCGCGCGCTGATGCTGCTGGCGGTGGTGGTACCCTCCTGGACCAACCAGGTCATCCGCGCCTTCGGCTGGATGAATCTGCTCTCTCCGGGCACGCCGCTGGCCGAGCTGGCGCAGTTCTTCGGCCTGATCGGCCCCAATATGGGCCTCTACCCGTCCAACTTCGCGGTCACCCTGGGGCTGATCTACAACTTCCTGCCGTTCATGGTGCTGCCGCTCTACGCCGCCTTCGAGAAACTCGACTACGCCCTGGTCGAGGCGGCGCGGGATCTCTACGCCTCGCCGCTGCGCGCGTTCTGGCTGGCGGTCTTCCCGCAGACCCTGCCGGGGCTGCTGGCGGGCACGGTACTGGTGTCGATCCCCGCCTTCGGCATGTACGTGGTGCCGGAGCTGCTCGGCGGCGGCCGCGCGATGATGCTCGGCAACCTGGTCGCCAGCCAGTTCGCCGGCGGTTCCAACTGGCCGCTGGGAGCGGCGGGGGCGCTGATCATGCTGCTCGCCACCTTCGGCGGGCTGTTCGCCATGCGCCGTATCGGCAAGCGCTTGAGCGGCGGTGAGGAGGTGGTGATATGAAACGCGGCGCCTTTCACCGCGGCCTGGCACTGTTCTGGTGGGTCGTGATGGCCTTTCTCTATCTGCCGCTGGCGGTCATCGTGTTCTACTCGTTCAACTCGGCCAACAGCTCGGCCTACTTCGCCGGCTTCTCGCTGCGCTGGTACGACAAGCTGATCCACAACGACCAGTTGCTCGATGCCCTCGGCAATACCCTGGTACTGGGGATCACCTCTTCTCTCCTGGCGCTCGTCATCGGCACCCTGATCGGTTATGGCATGTATCGCCATCGCGCACGCAAGCTCGGCTGGCTGATCGTGCTGATCTACCTGCCGATCGTGATGCCGGACATCGTCTTCGGGATCTCGGAGATGGCGTTCTTCATCAGCATCGATCGCCAGTTCGGCATTCTCGGCCCCAGCCTGCTGACCATGATCATCGCCCACGTCACTTTCCAGATTCCGTTCGTGGCGCTGATCGTCTACTCGCGCTTCGTCGGTCTCGACCCGACGCTGTTCGAGGCGGCCAAGGATCTCTACGCCTCGCCGTTCCAGCGCGCCCGGTTCTTCCTGCTGCCGACGCTGAAGCCCTCGCTGATCGCCGCCTTCTTCCTCTCGTTCACGCTGTCGGTGGACGATTTCGTGATCAGCTTCTTCAACGCCGGCCCCGAGAACGCCACCCTGCCGATCTACATCTGGGGCGCGATCCGCCGCGGCGTATCACCGGAGATCAACGCCATCGCCACGCTGATGATCGGCGCAGTGCTGATCGCCGCGATCCTGAGCCTGCTGTTCAATCGGCAAAAGCAGCACTGACATCGCGCCGGCCGAGGTGGCCGGCGCACCCGCATGACCCCTTTCCGCCGAGCCCTGTCGGGCCCGGTATCGACATCACCCCGGGAGGTATTCGTCGATGAAGCGCACAACAATCACAACCCGAGTCGCCCTGGCCCTGGGTGGCATGCTGCTGGCCGGGTCGGCTTCCGCCCAGAGCGCCGACAAGCTGTATCTGTTCAACTGGACGGAGTACATGGACCCCAAGGTCATCGAGGCCTTCGAGAAGAAGTACGGGGTCGAGGTGGTGCAGAGCTACTACAACTCGCTGCCGGAGATGACCGCCAAGCTCAACGCCGGCGGCGTGTCCCAATACGACATCATCGTGCCTTCCAACTACTACGTACCGCGACTGATCGACAGCGGCCTGGTGCAGAAACTCGACAGGTCGCAGATCCCCAACCTGAGCAACGTGATGGCGCAGTTCTCCGACCCCAGCTACGACCCGGGCGCGCAGTACTCGGTGCCCTATCAGTGGGGCACCAGCGGGATCGTGTATGACACCAATGTCTTCCCCGATGCGCCCAAGAGCTGGTCGCTGCTGTTCGACCCCAAGGTCAACGCCAACCAGCCCTTCGCTCTGATGGGCGACGGCCAGGTCAACATGGGCGCCGCCTGCGCCTATCTCGGCTCGGGCTACGACTGCACCGGGGCCGAGGCGTGGAAGCCGGCGGCCAAACTGATCCTCGACACCAAGCACCGCGCCACCTTCAGCGGCTTCACCGACGGCACGCCGGTACTGCAGCAGATCCAGCGCGGCGTGGTGCGTGCCGGCATCTCCTACAACGGTGACTACCTGCAGCAGAAGCGCGAGAACCCGGAAGCGTTCAAGCACATCGCCTTCATGATCCCCGATGAAGGCACCGAGATGTGGGTCGACAACATGATGATCCCGGCCAAGGCGCCGCACCCGGAACTGGCGCACAAGTTCATCAATTTCATTCTCGACCCCAAGATCGGCGCCGAGCTCTCCAACTACGTCCAGTACGCCAGCCCCAACAAGGCAGCCCAGCCATATCTCGACGCCGATCTGACCCAGCCGCCGGCGCTGCCCGACGAGGCCGACCTGGCGCGGCTGAAGTTCTCGCCCAGCCTGGGCGGTCAGAATCTGCAGCTGTTCCAGCAGCTGTGGCAGGAAGTGCAATCGCGGTAAGCAAGCGTCAACCGCCGGTGCCCGCGGCGCCGGCGGCTTCCCAGACGGCGCCACGTGCGCCACAAGGACAGCGTCATGAGCGAAACACCGCATCACGTGCTCGAAGAGTGGTTCAGCCGCCACGGCATCACCGAGGTTGAGTGCCTGGTCTCCGATCTCACCGGTATCCTCAAGGGCAAGATCATGCCCGCCGGCAAGTATCTGCGCGGCGGGCATACCCGACTGCCCGACTCGATCTTCATCCAGACGGTCACCGGCGGCTACCCCGACGACGACGATATCCGCTTCTGGAACCCGGCCGAGCTCGACATGCAGCTGGTGCCGGACCCCGACTCCGCCTATCTTGTGCCGTGGGCCGACGACCCCACCGCGCAGATCATCCATGACTGCCTCTACATGAACGGCGAGCCGGTGGAACTCTCGCCGCGCCACGTGCTCAAGCACATCCTCGCGCTCTACGAGGCCCGCGGCTGGCAGCCGATCATGGCCCCGGAGCTGGAGTTCTACCTGGTCAAGACCAACACCGACTCCGACTACCCGCTGGAGCCGCCGATCGGGCGCTCGGGACGCCAGGAGAGCAGCCGCCAGTCGTTCTCCATCGACGCGGTCAACGAGTTCGATCCGCTGTTCGAGCAGATGTACGACTACTGCGAAGCGCAGCAGTTGGATATCGACACCCTGACCCACGAAGAGGGTGCCGGGCAGATGGAGGTCAACTTCCGCCACGGCGACCCGCTGCGTCTCGCCGACCAGGTGGTGATCTTCAAGCGCACCCTGCGCGAGACCGCGCTGCGCCACAACATGTACGCCACCTTCATGGCCAAGCCGATGGCCAACGAGCCGGGCAGCTCGATGCATCTGCACCAGAGCCTGCTCGACCGCGACAGCGGCGACAACCTGTTCGCCGGCGCCGACGGCAGCCCCAGCAAGCTGTTCCATCACTACATCGGCGGGCTGCAGCAGTACCTGCCCTCGGCGATGCCGTTCTTCGCCCCCAACGTCAACTCCTACCGCCGGCTGATGCCCGGCGGCAGCAACAGCTCGGTGCCGATCAACACCGAGTGGGGCTACGACAACCGCACCGTGGGCCTGCGCGTGCCGGTGGGCCCGGCGCCCGGCACGCGGGTCGAGAACCGCCTCGCCGGCGCCGACGCCAACCCCTATCTGGTGATGGCGGCGTCGCTCGCCTGCGGCTATCTGGGCATGCTCTCGCAGATCGAGCCGCGCCCGCCGCTGACCGGCTCGGCATGGTCGATGGGCCATACCCTGCCCGACGACATCGGCCCCGCGCTCAATGCGTTGAGCGAGTGCGCACCGCTGGCGGACCTGCTGGGCGAACGCTTCACCCGCAGCTACCTGGCGGTGAAGCGCGCCGAGCACTCGGCCTACTTCCGGGTCATCAGCTCGTGGGAGCGCGAGCACCTGCTGCTGCGGGTCTGACCCCCAACGGTGGCCGCGCGATGTCTGGCTTTCAGCGTCGCGCGGCCGCCCCGACACGAGGTGATACCGCATGCGCACGACCGCCGCCCTCTGCCTGAGCGCGCTCTGCCTGTCGCTGAGCGCCGCCGCCCAGGCCCAGACGCCGGACAAGCTCTACCTCTTCAACTGGACCGAGTACGCCGACCCCGGCGTGATCGAGGACTTCGAGAAGCAGTACGGGGTCGAGGTGGTGCAGAGCTACTTCACCTCCAACGCCGAGATGTTCTCCAAGCTGGTCGCCGGCGGCGACGCCCAGTTCGATGTGGTGGTGCCCACCGACTACTACGTGCCGAGGCTGGTAGCAGCCGGGCTGATCCAGCCGCTGGGCGACGACATCCAGGGGCGTGACAACCTGATGCCGGCCTTCCGCCACCCCAGCTACGACCCCCAGGACGCCTACAGCGTGCCCTATCTGTGGGGCGTCACCGGGATCGTCTACGACACCACGGTTTTCCCCGACCCCGCCCACTCCTGGTCACTGCTGCTCGACCCGAAGGTCAACCCGGACCAGCCTTTCGCCCTGCTCGGCGGTGACCCGCAGGTGCTGTTCGGCATGGCCTGCGCCTATCAAGGCCACGGCTTCGACTGCACCCAGCGCGACGACTGGATTGCCGCCGCCAAGCTGGTGAGCCAGACCCTGCATCGTCCCAACTTCAGCGGCTTCGCCGACAGCACCGCCGCCATCGATCAGATCGCCCGCGGCGTCACCCGCGCCGCGGTCACCTACAGTGGCGATCTCGACTATCGCAAGGCGGACGCGCCCGAGACCTACGGCAAGCTCGAGTTCTTCATCCCCGAGGAGGGCTCGCAGCTCGGCGTGGATACGCTGGCGATCCCCAAGCGCGCGCCCCACCCGAAGCTGGCGCGTGAATTCATCAGCTTCATGCTGCGCCCGGAGAACGCTGCACGCTCGGCCACCTACGCCTACTACCGCACCCCCAATCAGGCAGCACTGCCACTGCTCAGCGCCGACCTGCGCCAGGCCTCGCAGCTTAGCGACGCCCAGCGCGTCAAGCTGACGCCGGCGCCCCAGCTGGAAGGCGACCAGTTGCAACTGCTCCAGCAGCTGGCCAACGAAGCCCGCAACCGCTGAGACACGTCGGCGGCTGCCGCCGAAAGCCCCGCTTCACGGGGCCTTCGGCGCCAATGTCGCCGCGAGCAGACACCCATTTATCAATATGAAAACAGCGTTCAACAATTCGTTGCGCCCTTCTCTTCGCCTCCGCCTGAACTAAACTGAGCCTACCGAGTGGCGGCGTCTTCCACGCCGCTGCCACCGACGGAAGGCGGTTCGCCGCTATCACGACAGGGACGTCACCCGTAGCGCGTTGTTCCCCCAGTTACCGCGACGAACGTCCGGCAGACAGCGAGCAGACGCCATCGGCACTCGCTATCCGTGCTTGGGATCAGAACAAATCGCGGGGTTTCCGTCTCGGGCTCGACGGAACACGAGCCGGTCCGCAAGAGGAGCAAGGCCATGCAGAAATCGATCATCATCGGCGGCGTCATCGCCGCCCTCGGCGTCGCCGGCGGTGTCGCCATCGGCGCCTACCAGTCCGGCGACAGCCAGCCGCAGTACGCCGACATCATCAGCGTCGACCCCATCACTCAGACCTCCGAGACACCCCGTCAGGAGTGTCATAACGTGACCGTCACTCACCGCCGCCCGGTGCAGGACGAGCACCGCATCGCCGGCACCGCCATCGGCGCCATCGTCGGCGGCGTCGTGGGCAACCAGTTCGGCGGCGGCAGTGGCAAGAAAATCATGACGGCCGCCGGTGCGGTCGGTGGTGGTATCGCCGGTAATCAGGTCCAGGGCCAGATGCAGCAGGGTGACACTTACACCACCACGGAGCAGCGCTGCAACACGGTCAAGGACACCAAACAGGAGACCGTCGGCTACGACGTGCGCTACCGCTACGATGGCGAAGTCCACGAGGCCAAGCTCGACAAGAAGCCCGAAGGCGACCGCGTTTCCATGCGCAACGGCGAGCCCCAGTGGCAGAGTGCCGGCGGCGCCTGACATCCCCGCCCACAGTGCTTTCTCTCACCGCGCCGGCAGCTTCTGCCGGCGCGGTCGTGTTTACGCCGGGTGCCGGTTGAGCCGCGTGACGGGACCGGCTACCCTCTTGGCATCCGTCGAATAAATTCAACACGCGAGCCCGCCATCGTGCCTCAAGCCTCTGCTGCGACCTTCCCCGAGCGTCACGTCGACTCCTACTACGCCGCCTCGGCCAACCCGGCCCCGGAACGTCCGCCGCTAAGCGGCCAGATCGACGCCGATGTGTGCGTGATCGGTGGCGGCTTCACCGGTATCTCCTCGGCGCTGCATCTGGCCGAGCGCGGGCTGCGCGTGGTGGTGCTGGAAGCGACGCGCATCGGGTTCGGCGCTTCGGGGCGCAACGGCGGGCAGATCGTCAATAGCTACAGCCGCGATATGGACGTGATCGAGGCCAAGTACGGCCAGACCACTGCCCAGGCGCTGGGCAGCATGGCGTTCGAAGGCAACCAGATCATCCGCTCGCGCATCGCCGACTACGCCATTCGCTGCGATCTCAAGGAAGGCAACCTGTTCGCTGCCTGCAGCAACAAGCAGATGCAGGGGCTGGTCGAGCACAAGGCGCTGTGGGAGCGCTACGGGCACCGCCAGCTCGAACTGCTCGATGCTCAGGGCTACCGCCGCGAGATCGGCTCCGAGCGCTACGTGGGCGCGCTATTCGACCATTCCGGGGGGCACCTGCACCCGCTCAACCTGGTACTCGGTGAGGCCGCCGCGTTCGAGTCCCTCGGCGGGGTGATACACGAGCATTCGCCGGTGGTCGAGATCCGCCACGGCGACCCAGTAGTGATCCACACCGCCCAGGGGCAGGTCCGCGCCGAGCGCGTGATCGTCGCCGGTAACGCCTATCTCAATGGTCTACTGCCGGAGCTCGAGGGCAAGAGCATGCCCTGCGGCACCCAGGTGCTGGCCACCGCGCCGCTGGATGCCGACACCGCCCGCGAGCTGCTGCCCAACGATGCCTGCGTCGAGGACTGCAACTATCTGCTCGACTACTACCGCCTCTCGGCCGACAACCGACTCATCTACGGCGGTGGCGTGACCTATGGGGGCCACGATCCGGCGAGCATCGAAGCGGTCATTCGGCCCAATCTGGAAAAGACTTTTCCCCAGCTCAAGGGGGTCAAGGTCGACTACACCTGGAGCGGCAATTTCCTGCTGACGCTCAATCGCCTGCCGCAGTTCGGCCGCATCAACCACAACGTATACTACGCCCAGGGCTACTCCGGGCACGGTGTGACCTGCACCCATCTGGCCGGACGGCTGATGGCGGAGGCGCTGAGCGGCGAACTCGAGCGCTTCGACGCCTTCGCCGATCTGCCGCACACCCCCTTCCCCGGCGGCCGCCTCTTCCGTGTGCCGCTGACCGCCCTCGGCGCCTGGTACTATCGGATGCGCGACCAGCTCGGCTGGTGAAGCTCTCGACTCGACAGTCATGCCGCCAGCGCCGTAGCGATCGATCGCGGGTCGACATGCCGGCCTGACTCGGCGCCGAGAGTCAGACCGGATTCACAGCCCCGGTAGGCAAACGCAAGGGGCGGCCAGTGGCCGCCCCTCGAGCTAGGTTTTGTACGAAAACTACCTGCGCTCGGCAATACGGCGTTAAAAATCGGCTCACTGAACAACGTTCAGAACGTCCGAAGGACGCCCGGAGGGTGAGCGGAGCGAGTCACATGCTCATTTACACCCCGTAAACTCCGCGTTTTCGCCGATTTTTGCCTTGTCTTGCCTTCGCTCGCTGACTTTTCGTGCAGAACCTAAGATTTACCCCCGGATCAGAATGTCTGCCACTCCTCTTCGTCTTGGGGAGTGCGTTTGACCGTTAGCGCTGCCGGCTGCGCGCCGGCGGGTTTCGGCCTGGGATCGGGCGCCGAGGCATTGCCCGCGTCGGCGTCTTCGCCGAGCACGAAGGTATCGATCAAGCCGCGCAGGCGCTCGGCTTCCTGCTGTAGATCGGCCGCCGCGGTTGCCGACTGCTGAACCATGGCCGCGTTCTGCTGGGTCATCGCATCCATCTCCGCCACCGCCGTATTGATCTGGCCGATACCGCTGTTCTGCTCCTTGGCCCCGGCGCTGATCTCACCGATCACGTCTGCGACGCGATTCACGCTGCCGACGATCTCGCGCATGGTGGTCCCGGCCCGATTCACCAGCTCGCTGCCGCTGCGGGTATGTTCGGCCGACTGCGCGATCAACTCACGAATATTTTTCGACGCCTCCGCCGAGCGCCCCGCCAGTGAGCGCACCTCACTGGCCACTACCGCAAAACCGCGCCCGTGCTCACCGGCGCGCGCCGCCTCGACCGAGGCATTCAGCGCCAGGATATTGGTCTGGAAGGCGATGGAGTCTATCAGCCCGATAATCTCCTCGATCTGCGCCGCCGACTTAGTGATCTCGCTCATTCGCGCCTCGACCTGAGCCATCGCCTGCTCACCCTCCTGAGCCACCTGACTGGTCGACTGCACCAACTGACTCGCCTGGGCGGCCGAATCGGCGGCATGCGCCACCGTGGTGGTGATCTCCTCCATCGACGCGGAGGTCTGCTGTAAACTCGCCGCCGACTGCTCGGTGCGCGATGCCAGCTCACCGCTGGCATCGGCGATCTGGGATGAAGTTGCATGAACGCTGTGGGTGCTCGAGCGCACGTCACGCAGAGTTTCCTGCATACGCCCGACGAAAGCGTTGAACTGGGTCGCGAGTTCACCCACCTCATCGCGGCTGTCGACGTCCAGACAGCGTGTCAGGTCGCCCTGGCCGCTGGCAATATCCCCCATCGCCGTAGCGGTGCGCCGGATCGGGCCAAGCAGCCGCCGCACCAGCCAGATCGTGAACAGGGCCGCGATGCTCATCGCGGCGCCGCCTAGCAGCACCGACTCCCAGATCGACGCCCGCAGATGCTGAGCGGCGTCGGCCTCGACACTCTCCATGTCCTGATTGATCGAGGTGGCGTAGACTCCGGCACCGATCACCCATCCCCAGGCATCGATACCCTCGACGTAGGAGTATTTGTGCTCATCGGCACCGGTGGCAGGGTTGCGCCATAGATAGCGATAGATACCTCCCCCCTGACGCGCGGTCTCGAGCATATGCGAGAAGATGTGGTTGCCCTCGGCATCGCGCACCTGGTTCATGTCACTGCCCTCGAGCTGCGGCCGGCGCGGCTGGACCAGATTGGTACCATCGTAGGCGTAGACGAAGACGTAGTTGTCACCCTCGAAAGTGATACCCCGAATCAGCGCCTCTGCCTGGCGTTTTGCCGCGGCCACATCGCCGTTGGGCGGGTGCTGCACCAGCGGCATGATCGCCGACTTGGCCGTCTCGACCACGTACTTCACTGACTGCTCGCGGTCGTCTATAAGACGTTGACGCTGAGCCTCCAGGGCAGCATCGCTGGCCTGGTGAGTCTTGAAGATATTGAAGGTGATCAAAAGTACGCTGAGCAGCAGCAGGGGTATCAATACCAGGGCTAGGACCTTGGTCTGCAGGCTTACCGTCAGACGGCGCGAGGGAGTTTTTGATGCGCTCATGATGGCCCTCCTGGCCATGGAAAGACTCCCTGTGGCCGCCAAGGCGAGCGGCAGGGAGTTCTGTCGTGATACGAGGGGCGCCTCATACAAGTAAAAGCAAAGGCCAGCCCTGATATCGGCGGCAGCACACAAAACTTAATTAAACTTTGATATTCAGAGTAACGAAGACCCAATGCCAACGACACACAGCACGCAAGGCTTCACCACTCCAGCGCTTGCTTGACGAAGGGAATGGTGAGCTTGCGCTTGGCGGAGAGCGAGGCGCGGTCCAGGCGCGCCAGAACGTCGGAGAGCTGGTCGAGCTGGCGCGGACCGCGATGCAGGATATAGCGCGCGACCTCGTCGGGCAGCTGCATGCCGCGCACCCGCGCGCGCAGTTGCAGCGCCCCCAGCCGCTGGGCGTCATCCAGCGGCTGGACATGAAAGACCATGCCCCAGGTCATGCGCGAGGCCAGGTCCGGCAGCTTGATATCGAGCTGGCGCGGCGAGCGGTCGGCGGCGATCACCAGCCGCTTGCCGGCGTCACGCAGGCGGTTGAAGCCATGGAACAGCGCCTCCTCCCAGCGCTTGCGTCCGACCACCAGCTGCAGGTCGTCGATCGCCAGCAGATCGAGCCGCTCGGGCTCTTCGAGAATATCCGGCGGAAAGTGCCCCAAGGCATCCAGCGGCAGGTAGAGCGCGCGCTGGCCGCGGGCATCGGCAGCATGGCAAGCCGCCTGCAGCAGATGGCTACAGCCCACGCCGCTGCCCCCCCAGAGATAGAGGAAGGGCTCGCCGGCGCTCTCCAACTGCGAGGCCAGATGCGCCACCAGCGGGGCGTTGTCACCGGGGAAGTAGTTGGCGAAGGTAGCATCATCGCGCAGCCCCACCCCTAGCGGCAGCTGTGATGGTCCCGGGCGCATCAGCTGTCGCTCTCCCCGTCCCAGCCCGCTGTCAGCGTCTCGGCGCGCGCTCGATCGTAGAGGCGACTGTGGCGATAGCGGTGATAGGCGTAGCGCAGCAGCACCATGATCACCGCAGCCACCGGCAGCGCCAGCAGGATACCGGTGAAGCCGAACAGCTGCCCGCCGGCGAGTACGGCAAAGATCACCGCCACCGGGTGCAGACCGATCTTGTCACCCAGCAGCAGCGGCTGCAGCAGCGTGCTCTCGGCCACCTGGCCGATGCCGAACACCACCAGCACCCCCACCAGCGGCAGCCACTCACCGAACTGGAAGAACGCCACCACGCCGGCGGTGAGCACGCCGACAATGACCCCGAGATAGGGCACGATGCTCGCCAACCCCGCCATCAGGCCGATCAGCAGTCCGAACTTGAGCCCCACCACGCTCAGGCCGACGGCGTAGATCACGCCCAGGCTCAGCATCACCAGCAGCTGGCCGCGCAGGAAGGCGGAGAGCACCTCGTCGCACTCCATCGCCAGCGCCGTGACCCGGGGTTCGACATGGCGCGGCAGCAGCTCGCGCACATAGCCCTTGAGCCGGTCCCAGTCGAGCAGCAGATAGAAGGTGACCACCGGAATCAGCGCCAGATTGCCGAGCCAGATCGCCAGCGCCAGCCCCGAGCGCGAAGCCTGGGCCAGGAAGGCCGCGGCGTAGGTGCCGGTCTCGCGCCAGTTGCTCATCAGGGCGTTGCGCAACTGATCGAAGTCGGCGCTGAAATCGACCCCGGTGAGTTCGCGCACCTCCGGCAGCACCGTCGTCTGGACCCAGTTGAGCACCTCCGGCAGCGCCGCGATCAGCTGCCCCAACTGACGCCCCAGCATCGGCAGCAGTATCAGCAGGGAGCCGATCATCACCAGCGCCAGCAGCAGAAACACCAAGCTCACCGAGAGCCGCCGCGACAGCCCTCGCGCCTCCAGCCAGTCGGTCACCGGATCGCCCAGATAAGCCAGGATCAGGCTGACGAAGAACGGCATCAGGATCGGTTCGAGCAGCACCAGCAGCCAGAGCCCCAGCGCGGCACCGATCAACCCACCTATCTGTAATTTACTCATCGCGTTCTCGCCGTTCCCTGACTGCCCGCTAGGATGTAGGCAATGCTACAATGCGCCCCGCTGAACATCACCCCCATTCATTGGCGGGACGCTGGGTCACCCGCAGCGTCTCCCCGGCTCCGCGAGAAAGGTCCACTATGACGCGCTCCTCTCCCGATTCTTCGAACGCGCCCCGTTCGTCCAACTCCCCCTCCCTGACCTACCGGGATGCGGGTGTCGACATCGACGCCGGCAACGCGCTGGTCGAGCGAATCAAGGGCGTGGCCAAGCGTACCTCGCGGCCGGAAGTGATGGGCGGCCTGGGCGGCTTCGGCGCCCTGTGCCAGCTGCCCAGCGGCTACCGCGAACCGGTACTGGTCTCCGGCACCGACGGGGTCGGCACCAAGCTGCGCCTGGCAATGGACCTGGGCAAGCACGACACCATCGGCATCGATCTGGTCGCCATGTGCGTCAACGATCTGGTGGTCGCCGGCGCGGAGCCGCTGCTGTTCCTCGACTACTACGCCACCGGCAAGCTGGATGTCGATATCGCCGCCGACGTGGTGACCGGCATCGGTGAGGGCTGCAGCCAGGCCGGCTGCGCCCTGGTGGGGGGCGAGACCGCCGAGATGCCGGGCATGTACGAGGGCAGCGACTACGACCTGGCCGGGTTCTGTGTCGGCGTGGTGGAGAAGTCCGAGATTCTCGACGGCAGCCGGGTCGCCGCCGGCGACGTGCTGCTGGGGCTGGCCTCCTCCGGGCCGCACTCCAACGGTTACTCGCTGATCCGCAAGATTCTCGAGGTCGGCGGCGGCCAGCTCGACGAGACACTCGACGGCCAGCCGCTCGCCGATCTGCTGATGGCGCCTACACGCATCTACGTCAAGCCGCTGCTCTCGCTGATCCGCGAAAGCGACGTGGCCGTGCACGCGCTCTCGCACATCACCGGTGGCGGCCTGCTCGAGAACGTGCCTCGGGTGCTGCCGGAGAACCTCGCCGCGCGGGTCGACGTCACCACCTGGCAGCGCCCGGCGGTGTTCGACTGGTTGCAGCAGCAGGGCAACGTGGCCGAGCGCGAGATGTACCGCGTGCTCAACTGCGGCATCGGCATGGTGGTAGTGGTACCGGCGGCCCAGGCCGACGCCGCCATCGCCCACCTTCAAGACGCCGGCGAGCAGGTCCATCGTCTGGGTGAGATCGTCACCCGCAACGAGGGTGACGACGCCGTGCAGCTGGAGAACCTGCCGGCATGAGCGTAGAGCACTCTTCTCCGCATCAGGATACGCTGAACGACTTCGAGGCCGCGGCCGCCGAGAAGCCGCGCGTGGTCGTGCTGATCTCGGGTAACGGCAGCAACCTGCAGGCGCTGCTCGATGCCCAGACCCACGACGAACTGGGTGGCGAGATCGTCGCGGTGGTCTCCAACAAGGCCGACGCGTTCGGGCTCAAGCGGGCCAAGGATGCCGGCGTCGATGCCGTGGCGCTGCCGCATCGCGAGTACGACTCCCGCGAGGCCTTCGATGCCGCGCTGATCAAGGTGATCGATCGCCACGAACCCAATCTGGTGGTGCTGGCCGGTTTCATGCGCATCCTCACGCCGATGTTCGTCGATCACTACCGCGGGCGGATGCTCAACATTCATCCGTCTCTGCTGCCCGCGTACCAAGGCCTCAACACACACCAGCGCGCGCTGGACGACGGCGTCGCCGAACACGGTGTCAGCGTGCACTTCGTCACCGAAGAGCTGGATGGCGGGCCGGTGGTGATCCAGGCCGCGGTCAAGGTCGAGCCCGAGCAGGATCTCGACGCCCTGATCGCCAAGGTCCACGCCCGCGAGCATCTGATCTACCCGATAGCGGTGCGCTGGTTCCTCGAAGGCCGGATCAAGCTCGGCGCCGAGGGCACGGTGACGCTGGACAACATGCCGTTGCCGCCGCACGGTCTGCGCATGTCTCACGAGGATGCCGCCGAGGAGCTCGACGAGGATCTGGAGTGAGCCCCAAGGCATTCGCCCCAGCCGTCCGATCTCCGCGCTAGTCCTCCGAAGTTGCGCTAGCCCCCCGAAGTTGAGCCGGGCGCCCGTGATCGGGCGCCCGCGCCAGGCGTAGGATCTACCCTCTCGAGAGCGTGACGAATAACCCCCTTTTTTGTCGCCTTTAGATGAATTTGCCACACCTCCGCCCTGCCATAGACTACGGATCTATCAAGCAAGGATGTGTGACATGCTGCTTCGCTCTGCCCGTTGGCTGACTCTTGGTCTTGTCGCGCTCTCCTTGAGCCCCTCGCTCTGGGCCGAGGATTCGCTGCTTGGCCCCCTCGCCCCCACCAACACCACCACCAAAGACGGCGAGCGCCAGGTCCGCGGCGTGTTGCGCGCCCATAATCATGCGGTGATCAGTAGCGAGCTGGCCGGGCGCATCGTCGAGATGCCCTACAGCGACGGCCAGAGTTTCGCCAAGGGTGACCTGCTCGCCCGCTTCGACTGCAGCGCCTACCAGGCTCAGCTCAACGCCGCCCAGGCTGCCGCGCGGGCCACCCGTGAAGAACTGAATCACAACAAGCAACTGGCCGCCCTCAACTCGGTTGGCCGCTTCGAGGTGGCACTGGCCGAAGCCCGCCAGGCCCAGGCCCAGGCCGAAACTCAGGTGTATCAGGTGCAGGTCAGACGCTGCAGCGTCACCGCGCCTTTCGCCGGCAACGTGGTGCAACGCCGTGCCCAGCCCCACGAGAGCGTTGCCAGTGGCGCGCCGCTGCTGGAGGTGGTGGATAACACCACGCT
Organism: Salinicola sp. DM10; assembly: GCF_017306975.2. Taxonomy (NCBI): domain Bacteria; kingdom Pseudomonadati; phylum Pseudomonadota; class Gammaproteobacteria; order Oceanospirillales; family Halomonadaceae; genus Salinicola; species Salinicola sp. DM10. The sequence goes on along the minus strand of NZ_JAFLEN020000001.1, from coordinate 12,050 downwards.
GGAAATCTATCTGCTGGTGCCCTCCAGTTGGCTCAGCCGCCTGCAAGCGGGACAGGCGTTCGATTTCATCCCCGACGAAACCGGCAAACCGCTGAAGGCCAGGATCAAACGCCTGGGCGCGCGGATCGATGAGGGCAGCCAGACCCTGCTGCTGATCGGCAGCCTGCCAGAGGACGCCAAGGGCCTGCTAGCCGGCATGAGCGGCACCGCGCAGTTCCAGGAGGCGCCATGAATGCGCCAGCGCCCGCTACGGCGGAGCGCATCTTCGCCCAGTTCCTCGGGCTCGAACAGCAGGCGCGCAAGGCGGCCACCACCGAACAACTGGCCTTCGCCATGGTCAATGACGGCCAGGCGCTGTTCGGCTTTCGCCACGCCGCCCTGCTGATCGCCGGCAAGGTGCGGGCGCTGACCGGCGTCAGCGTGGTGGAGCCCCACGCTCCCTTCGTCGCTTTCGTCGAGCGCGCGGCCGGGGCCCTGCACAAACAGCACCGGCTGGATCAGCACCACAACGTCGACCCGGCGCAGTTGGACGAGCAGACGCGCCTGGACATGAACGAGCTGTCCGCCTCGCACGCCTACTGGCTGCCGCTGAAGAACCGCAACGGCGAAACCTTCGGCGGCTTGTGGCTGGCTCGTGAGCAGCCCTTCAACGAGGCCGAACAGTCCTTGCTGGCGCAGTTGGCCGACAGCTACGCCCACGCCTGGCTGGCCCTGCAACCGCGCAAGCCCTGGCGTCTGCGCTGGCCGCGCAAGAAGCTGCTGGCGCTTGCCGCCGCACTCGCCCTCGTGCTGCTGATCCCGGTACGCCAGTCGGTGCTGGCCCCCGCCGAAGTGGTGCCCCTGAATGGTCGCGTGGTGGCCGCACCTCTGGATGGGGTGATCGCCGAGTTTCTGGTCAAACCCAACCAGCAGGTGGCTGCCGGAGACGTGCTGGTGCGCTTCGATGCCACCAGCCTCAAGGCCCAGGCCGATGTCGCCGAGCGCACCCTGGGCGTGGCCGAGGCCGAACTCAAGGCCAACAGCCAACGCGCCTTCGCCGATGCCGAGTCCAGCGCCCGCCTGGACCTGCTCGCCGCGCGCGTCGAGCAGAAGCGTGCCGAACGCGACTATGCCCAGCAGTTGCTGGCGCGCAGCGAGGTGCGCGCCGAGCGCGCAGGGATCGCCGTGTTCGCCGACGCCGAACGCCTGACCGGCAAACCCGTGCAGACCGGCGAGCGGCTGATGCAGATTGCCGACCCCGAGCAGGCCGAACTGCGCATCGAGCTGCCGGTGGGTGACGCCATCGCCCTGGAACCTGGCGCCGAAGTGGCACTGTTTCTCGACAGCGATCCGCTGCACCGTCACCAGGCGCGGCTGGAGCGCGCCGCTTATGAGGCGCAGAGCACCGCCGCCGGGCAACTGGCCTACCGTCTCGACGCCGCCTTCGTCGACGCGCCGCCGCGCATCGGCCTGCGCGGCACCGCCAAGCTGTTCGGCGACCGCGCGCCACTGGCCTACTACCTGCTGCGCCGGCCCCTGGCCGCCGCGCGGCAGAGCCTGGGCCTGTGATGCTGCCCGCGCTGCGCCCCGACCTGCAGCTCTCGCCAGCCGCTCCTGGCCTCAATGGCGCGCCGCAGTGGACGCTGGCCGACCCGCTACGCGGGCGCTACTTCAAGCTCGGCGCCGCCGCCGTGCGCTTGCTGCGCCACTGGGCGCTGGGCGAGCCACAGCGCGTGCTGGCAGCGGCCAACGCCGAGCCCGGTCAGCCCCTGGGCGCCGAGGAACTGCAAGAGCTGCTGGGTTTTCTCAGCCAGCATGACCTGATCGCCGCTCTGGATGACAAGCAGCGCGCCAGCTATGCCATGAAAGCCGCCGCCCAACGCCAGAGCCCGTGGAAGCGCGTGCTGCACCAGTACCTGTTCTTCCGCATCCCGCTGTGGCGCCCGGATCCCTTCCTCAACCGCGCCTGGCCGGTGCTGGAACGCCACGGCCCCTGGCTGCTGCGCTGGGGGCTGCCGCTGGTGTTCGCCCTCGGCCTGTTCCTGGTGATCCGCGACTGGCAGCGCTTTCTCACCACCTTTCCCCATCTGTTCAGCCTCGGCGGCGCCCTGGCCTTCGGCGTGGCGCTGACCTTCGCCAAGCTCTGTCACGAATTCGGCCATGCCTTCATGGCCAAGCGCGCCGGCTGCAGGGTGCAGAGCATGGGCCTGGCGTTCATGGTGCTGTTGCCGATGTTCTACACCGATGTCAGCGACGCCTGGCGCGTGCGCGACCGCCGTTCGCGGCTGCTGATCGGCGCCGGCGGCGTGCTCGCCGAGCTGCTGCTGGCGGTGCTGGCGCTGCTGGCCTGGTCGCTGCTGCCGGATGGCCCGGCGCGCACCGCGGCCTTCATGCTGGCCAGCGCCACCTGGATCACCACCCTGGTGATCAACCTCAACCCCTTCATGCGCTTCGATGGTTATTTTCTGATCAGCGACCTGTGGGGCGTGGACAACCTGCAACAACGCGCCTTCGCCCTGTGTCGCTGGCGCCTGCGCGAAGCACTGTTCGGTTATGGCGAGCCGGCGCCCGAGCCCTGGTCGCCCAGCATGGCCCGGCGCCTGCTGATCTGGGGCTATGGCGCGTGGATCTGGCGCGCGATCCTGTTCCTCGGCATCGCCCTGGCGGTCTATCACCTGTTCTTCAAGGTGCTCGGCATCTTCCTGATGCTGGTGGAGCTGCTCTGGTTCATCGGCCTGCCGATCTGGCGTGAACTGGGCGAGTGGTGGCAACGCCGCGCACAGGCCAACCCGCGCAAGGCCTTGCTCACCGGCCTGAGCCTGGGCGCAATACTGCTGGTGCTGGTCGTGCCCTGGCGCAGCTCGGTGGAGATACCCGCCCTGCTCGAAGCCTCCCGTACCCATGCCCTGCACGCCCCGGTGGCCGCGCGCCTGAAGGCGGTGCACGTAGAGGACGGGCAGAGCGTGGCGGCGGGCGACCTGCTGCTGGAACTGGACTCGCCCGACCTGGACTCGCGTCAAGCCATCGTCCGCCGGGAGATAGAGATCCTGCAGCTGCAGCTACGTCGTCTGTCGGCGCGCAGCGAGACGGCGGCCGATGCCGGCGTTCTCGAACAGCGCCTGGCCGAGGCCGTGGCCGAATACCGTGGCCACGCCGCGCAACGTGAGCGCCTGCAACTGCGGGCGCCACAGGCCGGCATGGTGCGCGACCTGCAACGCGACCTGAGACCGGGTCGCTGGCTGCATCCCAGCGAAACACTGGCGCGCATCGTCGAACCCGGTCTGCGCCTGCGCGGCTACCTGGCAGAAGAGAACCTCTGGCGGGTCGAGGCCGGCAGCAGCGGGCGCTTCATTGCCGATGACCCGGCACGCCCGGCCATGCCGGTGCGCCTGGACGAAGTGAACCCCACCGCCGCCGCCTACCTGGAGCTGGAGGCGCTCAGCTCGGACCACGGCGGCCCTATCGCCGTGCGCCGCGACGCCCAGCAGCGTGCCGAGCCCGTACAGGCGCAGTATGGGGTGCGCCTGACGCTGCTCGATGACGGCATCCATCCCGATCATCCACTACGCGGCGTGGTGCTGCTCGAGGGGCAAAACCAATCCCTGCTGGGCGCGGCCTGGCGGCGAATCGCCGCGCTCGGTGTGCGGGAAAGCGGCTTTTGAAAGAGAGCCATAGGGAGAGCCAGATGAGTCGGAATGCCATGCCGAGACACTTGCGACTGCCGCAGGCACTTCCTTCCCCTACGGAGGAATTGCTAACGCATACTCGAGGGCCCCGAAAGACCTGATATCGCGTGCAGATACGTTGTCTCAACACCGGTCGCAGTGCAGCGCTTGTACTTCGGTCTAGGCGCCGCTCGGCCTGAATAAAAGATAGAGACGACGGAAAATTGCCCGATAAAAAATAGTGCAGATTGCGCAAACGAATGTAATGACGACAAGCAATGACTACATTATAGTCACCTCATGCCCCCGGGCAGACTGTAGCCACCGGGCACGTGTGCGGGACGTTTCGCAAGGGAACCTGCATTGTGGATAAAAAAAACAAGATTCATCTTCGCCCGATAAATAACGGAGATTTATCTTTCCTAGAGGATCTCTATTGCAGCTCACGCATGAGTGAGCTCGAAGCGCTACCATGGGACCAATCATCCAAAAGTGCCTTTCTCAACCAACAGTTCGCTGCACAGCATAATTATTACCAGGCACACTTTCCTCATGCCGACTTTCAGGTCATAGAGTCCGCCGGCACGCCCATTGGGCGCGCCTATCTCCTATGGAGTGATATCCATCTACAAATTATCGATATCAGCCTCATCCCCTCCTATCGAGGTCAGGGGCTAGGCAGTCAGTTACTGGCGCAATGGCTCGCGCGCGCAGACGCTCAGGGGCTCGATACCGGCTTGTACGTGGAAAGCTACAACCCCGCGCAAAACCTCTATCGCCGCATGGGTTTCGAGGTCACGGGAGCAGATGGCGTTTATTTCAAGATGCTGCGCCCCGCCAACCAGGCCAACACCCCATAGCCAAGGAATGCATCGTGTACAGCATGCCGACACAGGAAATGCTCATGCAGAACGCAGGGCAGCACTTCCAACTCTGGATCAGCCCTGATCGTGCGCTCGACGTCGAGCTCATCGAGGTGTCCGAAGGTATTCCGATGACGCCTCGGCATCAGTGTTTTTCTGCCCACTTCGCCCTGCCGGTCGGCCATGAGCTGCCACAGGCGGTCTTTCGCGTATCGCACCAGAACGAAGAAGGCTGGCTCTTGCTGATGACCCCGGGGCTGCCCTGCCGTGATGGGCGCAAGGTACTCCACGCCTCGTTCCATAGCGAAAAGCCGGATTGAATCCAGGCGGACTCGATCCGCCAGCGTCGAAGCAAAAGGAGCTGCAAATGAGTGATCCATTCCTGGGTGAAATCAAGATGTTCGGCGGTAACTACACGCCCCAAGGCTATGCCATGTGTCAGGGGCAGATCATGGCGATCGCGCAGAACGATGCGCTGTATGCCGTGCTAGGCACCCTGTATGGCGGTAACGGAACAACGACCTTCGGCCTACCCAATTTTCAGGGCCGCTCCCCCGTCGGCATGGGTACGGGCACTGGATTGCAGCCAGTGGCTCAAGCCGCAACCGGCGGTGCGGAAACTGTCACCCTGTCAAACGACAATATCCCCGCGTTCTCCCTATCCATCACAGGCGTGGCAAGCATAGCCATTCCGGCCTCCACTGAAGACGGCAGCGCTCAGCTTCCAGGTAACTCATCGGTTCTGGCTAAACCAGTGGATGCAATCGCAGGCGCAGAAGTCAGCCTGTACAACAGCGCAGCAAACACGACGTTGGCACCTTTCACTGCCCCCGTGCAAGCCACCGCGACACATACCGCTGGCAGCGTCCCAGTGGGGATTCGCACCCCCTACCTGGGCACCAACTTCATCATTGCGCTGACGGGAGTGTTCCCTGTGCGTAGCAACTGACAGCTTTCATCACGCAGGCTCAGCGCCATGACGACGCTGCCCCAACACCCGACTGGTCTTATCGCAGCCCTCCACCCACCTAGATGCGTCACGCTGTCATCACCGGGAGCAAACCATGTTCTGGACTCGCAACAAAAAATCTCTGGCTAGCTCCCCTGCAACCGTGACCAAAGTCCCTCTGGCCATGTCCCTGGAGCCGCGCATGATGTTCGACGGCGCCGTGGCGGCCACAGCCGCAGACGCGAGCGTCGCCGCAAACGCCGATGCAACGGGCGCACACGACAGCGATGCAACAGCCGAACACCTGGCTGCCGCCCCCTCCTCGACCACACCGGGCGAGCGCCATGAAGTCGTGTTCATCGACGCCAGCGTCCAAGACAAGCAGCCATTGCTCGATAGCCTGGTCGCGGGTACGGAAGTCGTCGTGCTGGACGCCGGCAGCGATGGCCTGCAGCAGATGGCCGACTACCTCGATGGTCGCTCCGGCATCGATGCCATCCACTTCATTTCCCACGGCGGCGAGGCCAGCCTGCAGGTCGGCTCGACCCGGCTCGGTCTGGACAATATGGCCAGCGCGCAAAGCCAGCTTTCTGCCATCGGCAGCAGCCTGGCGGAAAACGGTGACTTCCTGATTTACGGCTGCGACACCAGCAAGGGGGAGGACGGGGCCGTTTTCGTCGAGCAACTCGCCACCTTCACGGGCGCCGACATCGCGGCCTCCAACGACTGGACAGGCGATGCCAGCAAAGGCGGCGACTGGGTACTGGAGACCAGCACCGGCGCCATCGAAGCCGCCAGCCTGTTTGCCGATGCGAGTTACAGCCATGTGCTCAATACGCTGAATGCCGGCGATATGGTCGTTCTCGGCTGGAACGCCCTGAACGATACGATCACCTTCGCCACGCTGGTCGACATTCCCGCCGGCACCACCCTTAAAATCACCGACTGGGGCTGGAATGCGGCGGGCAATGCCTTTACCGGCACGAACACCGGCGACGGGCTGATCACCTGGACGACGAGTAGCACCATCAATGCCGGCACGGTACTCAACCTGTACCTAGGTGGCTCGGATGATATTACGACGCTGACCAACGTAACGGCGAACACCGACCTCACTGGCGACATCGTGATAACCGGCTACTCGGTCGCCGATCCGATGAACCTCGCTGGCGACGGTGTCTTCATTTATCAGGATTCGGATGCCAATCCCTATTTCATTTTCGGCATGAACAACAGTGCCGGTTCGAACATCGATGCCAATAACTGGAACACCGCCTCGGGCTTTACGAGCCTCAGAGACTCGACACTCCCTGGCGGCGCCGGCAGCCAGAACGCGCTGACCAACGGCACCAATGCCGTAGGTCTACCTGGCGGTGCCAGCCAGCAAGACAACGTGCAGTACAACGGCCCCACCTCTGCCGCCGACCGTGCGACCTGGCTGGCACGGATCACCAACCGGTCCAACTGGAGCGGTAGCGCCAATACCGGCGACTCTACCAGCGTCGGCGTCAGCCCTGGCAGCGCAATCAGCCTGACCTCCAACGGTGTACCGAGCATCGCTAATCTCAACGGCGACAGCGTGGCCTGGAACGGCGTCGGCAACACCGTGCGCCTCGACCTGGGCAGCAACGCCAGCCTGACCGATGCCGAGCTGGGCGCATTGAACGGCGGCAACGGCAACTGGTCCGGCGCCAGCCTGGTGATCCAGCGCAACGGCACGGCAGTGAGCAGCGATGTACTGGGTTTCGACACCACCAGCGCTGGCGCTCTGTTCACCGTCAGCGGCAGCGACCTGCAAGCGAACGGGCAGACCTTCGCCACCTTCACCAATACCGGTGGCGTGCTGACCATCAACTTCACCAGCAGCGCCACCAACGCCACCACGACGTTGATCAACGACGTGGCACAGCGCATCACCTACCGCAGCGACACCCCTGCCGGTGATGCCAACATCCGCTTCACCCTCAATGACGGCGCCGGAGCCAGCGCCAACGCCACCACCACGGTCACCAGCGATTTCATCTACGTAACCAACGCCACCGACACGGCCACCATCAACGTCAGTAACGGTGTGAGCTTCAGCGAAGCCGTGGCCATCGCCGCCACCGACACCACCGGCAGCCAGACCATCGTCGTCAATGCCTCCCTGGCCGGCCAGACGCTCAACCTCAATAGCGTGTCGATCAACGAGAGCCTGACCTTCGACCTGGATCAGGTCAGCGGCCTGACCCTCACCGGCGGCACCCTCACCCTGGCCGGCGGCACTACCCAGACCTTCAGTAACGGTGCGGGGGATACCGCGTCCATCGTCAGCTTGGTCACCGGCAGCGGCGCACTGACCAAGGCAGGGATCGGCAACCTGACCCTGAGCGGCGGCGGCAACACCTTCTCCGGCGCCACTACCATCGGCGCCGGCACGCTCACTGTTGCCGGAGGCAGTGCCCTTTCCGACAGCAGCAACGTGTCCATCGCCGCAGGCGCCACTCTGGCACTATCGAGCAGCGAAACCATCGGCAACCTCTCCGGTGCGGGCTCGATAACCCTGGGCAGCAATACCCTGACCACCCTACAGACCGCAGACACCACGTTCTCCGGCGATATCAGTGGCAACGGTGGCCTGTCTGTCAACCAGACAGGCTCGGCCAGCCATGCGCTGACCCTCTCCGGCAACAACAGCTACATCGGCAGTACCACGCTGCTCAATTACGGCTGGCTGAAGCTCGACGGCGAGGCCTCGGTGTCCAGCAGCAGTGCGGTACGGGTCAACGGCAACAGCGTACTGACCCTGCTCTCGGATCAGACCATCGGCAGCCTGGCCAGCAGTACCGCCACCGCCAGTATCCAGCTCGGTAGCTATACCCTGTCCGCCGGCGGGGACAATACGTCCACCTCGGTCAGTGGCGTAGTGTCCGGCAGCGGCTCGCTGGTCAAACAGGGCAACGGCACCCTGACCCTGGCCGGCAGCAACAGCTACAGCGGCACCACCACCGTCTCTGCTGGTACGCTGTCGATTACCGGTGATGGCAACCTCGGCGCGGGCGACCTGACCCTGGCTGGCAGCACACTCGCAATCACCGGCGCCACGACCATCGACAATGCCATCGCCCTCACCGGCAACAGCACCATCGACAACAGCGACGCCGCCACCCTCAGTGGCGCCATCAGCGGCGCGTACGACCTGACGAAAACCGGCGCAGGCGCTCTGACCCTGGCCGCTAGCAACAGCTACGCCGCCACCTATGTCAATGCCGGCACCCTGAGCGTAAGCAGCGACGGCAACCTGGGCTCGGGATCGGTCAATATGGCCGCCGGCACCACGTTGACCCTCACCGGCGCAGCTACCATCGACAACGCCATCGTCCTCGGCGGCAATGCCACGGTTTCTGCAGCGGCCAACGCCACCCTGTCCGGCGTGGTCAGCGGTGCCTATACCCTGACCAAGGCGGGCGCCGCCACCCTGACCCTGTCCGGCAGCAACAGCTACGGCGCCACCACCGTCAGCGCCGGCACGCTGAGCGTGGCCAGCGACGCCAACCTGGGCAGCGGCACACTGACCCTGGCTGCCAGCAGCACCCTGGCCACCAGCAACGCCACCACCATCGACAACGCCATTGCCCTGAGCGGCAACGCCACGGTCAACACAGGCGCAGATACCACACTCTCCGGCGTGATCAGCGGCAGCAACAACCTGACCAAGACCGGCGCCGCGACCCTGACCCTGAGCGGCAGCAACAGCTACAACGGCAGCACCAACGTCAATGCCGGCACCCTGAGCGTCGCCGGTGACGGCAACCTTGGCGCCGGCAGCCTGAACCTGGCCAACGGCACCACCCTGCAGATCACCGGCAACACCACCATCGACAATGCCCTGGCCTTGACCGGCGTGGCCACCCTCAATGCTGGCGCCGCCGCGACGCTCTCCGGGGTGATCAGCGGCAGCGGCGGCCTGACCAAGACCGGCAGCGGCAGCCTGACGCTCTCCGGCAGCAACACCAACAGTGGGGCCACCACCGTTTCCGCCGGTACTCTGCTGGTCGACGGCAGCACCAATAGCACCACCACCGTAGCCAATGGCGCCACCCTGGCCGGCGGCGGCACCCTGGGTGGCGATGTCACCGTGCAGAACGGCGGCACCCTCTCCCCAGGCAACGGCGGCGCCGACACCATGACCGTCAATGGCAACCTGACCCTGGATGCAGGCAGCACCCTGGCACTGGATATCAACGGCGCCAGTGCTGGCACCGGCTACGACCAAGTCGTGGTGAACGGCACCGTCGAGGTTGTAGATGCGACCCTGGCGGTCAACCATGGTTATGCGGCCGGCAATGGCGAGACCTACCAGGTCATCCTCAATGATGCCGCCGATGCGATCACCGGCACCTTCAGTGGCCTCAGCGAGGGTGGCACCTTCAACGCGGCAGGCAATGGCACCCAATTGACCACCCGCTACGCCGGCGGCACTGGCAATGACCTGACCCTGACCGCCCCCACCGCCCCGACGGTCACCAGCGTTTCGTCCAGCACGGCCAACGGCACCTACAAAATCGGCGACACCATAGTCGTCACCGTCCAGTTCAGCAGCGCCGTGAACGTCAGCGGCAGCCCAACCCTGACCCTGGAAACCGGCAGCACCGACCGCGTACTCAACTACGTCTCCGGCTCGGGCAGCGACACCCTGAGCTTCAGCTACACCGTACAGGCCGGTGACAGCTCCGCCGACCTCGACTACGCCTCCACTGCGGCCCTGAGCCTCAACGGCGGCAGCATTCAGGACGGCACCAGCCAGGCTGCCCTCCTTACCCTGCCGACACCTGGGGCCAGCGGTTCCCTGGGCGCCAACAAGGCCCTGGTGGTGGATGGTGTGCGCCCGGCAGCCAGCAGCATCAACCTCAGCGACACAGCGCTGCGCATCGGCGAGACTGCCACCGTCACCGTGACCTTCAACGAGGCGGTGCTGGGCCTGGACATCGCCGACTTCAGCGTGGCCAACGGCAGCCTCAGCGGCCTCAGCAGCAACGATGGCGGCCTGACCTGGACGGCCACCTTCACACCAGATGCCAGCGTCAGCGATGCCAGCAACCTGATCACCCTGAACAACAGTGGCGTGATGGATCTGGCCGGCAACATCGGCAGCGGCAGCACCGATTCGGCCAACTATGCCATCGACACCCTGCGCCCCACGGCGACCATCGTGGTCAGTGATAGCGCGCTGAAAGCCGGGCAGACCACCAGCGTCACCATCACCTTCAGCGAAGCGGTGACCGGCCTGAGCACAGGCGACTTCAGTGTGGCCAACGGCGCGCTCAGTAATCTGTCCACCTCGGACAACATCACCTATACCGCCACCCTGACGCCCAGTGCCAACGTCACCGACGCCAGCAACCTGATCACCCTGGACAATACCGGCATCACCGACCTGGCCGGCAACACCGGCACAGGCAGCACCGATTCGGGCAACTACGCCATCGACACCCAGCGTCCAAGCGCCAGCATCGTGGTTGCCGACACCACCTTGAGAGCGGGCCAGAACACCACCGTCACCATCACCTTCAGCGAGGCGGTGACCGGGCTTGGCATAGCAGACTTCAGCGTCGCCAACGGTGCGCTCAGCAACCTCAGCTCCAGCGACGGCGGCATCACCTGGACAGCGACCCTGACGCCGAACGCCAACGTCACCGACACGACCAACCTGATTACCCTGGACAACACTGGCTACACCGATGCTGCAGGCAATACCGGCACCGGCACCAGCGACTCCAATAACTACGCCATCGACACCCAACGGCCGACGGCCACCATAGTGGTGACTGACACTGCCCTTTCCATCGGTAAAACCACCGCAGTGACCATCACCTTCAATGAAGCCGTGACGGGCCTGAGCCTGGCAGACTTCAACGTTGCCAACGGCACCCTGAGCAACCTGAGCACTACGGACAACATCAACTACACGGCGATCCTGACGCCCAGCGGCAATATCGCCGACAGCAGCAATGTCATCACCCTGAACAACACCGGTGTGCAGGATGCCGCTGGCAACATCGGCAGTGGCACCACGAGTTCCAGCAACTATGCCATCGACACCCAACGCCCGAGCGCGACCATCCAGTTGAGCGATAGCGCACTGGCTGCTGGTGAAACGGCCACAGTGACCATCACCTTCAGCGAAGCGGTGAGCGGACTGACCACAGCGGATTTCCAAGTGGATAACGGGGCTCTGAGCAACCTTAGCTCCAGTGATGGCGGCATCACCTATACCGCCACCCTGACGCCTAGTGCCAACGTCACCGACACGACCAACCTGATCACTCTGGACAATACCGGCATCACCGACCTGGCCGGCAACACCGGCACGGGCAGCACCGACTCCAACAACTACGCCATCGACACCCAGCGTCCAAGCGCCAGCATCGTGGTTGCCGACAGCGCCTTGAGAGCGGACCAGAACACCAGCGTCACCATCACCTTCAGCGAGGCGGTGACCGGGCTTGGCATAGCAGACTTCAGCGTCGCCAACGGTGCGCTCAGCAACCTCAGCTCCAGCGACGGCGGCATCACCTGGACAGCGGCCCTGACGCCGAACGCCAACGTCACCGA
>NZ_JAFLEN020000019.1:0-1058 GCF_017306975.2 Salinicola sp. DM10 | reverse complement strand
CACAATCAATGTTTGATCCAACAGAATCAGACATTGTGAATGTGGGATTATCGGTTCGCGCTTCACCATGTTTCTGCATGATGAAATTACATACATAGTTCAGTGACAGTCACCTTTTGGAGGAGACACCTTATGCCTATCGCAACTCCCGAGGTCTATAACGAGATGCTCGATCGTGCTAAGGAAGGCGGATTCGCCTTCCCAGCCATCAACTGCACCTCCTCGGAAACCATCAACGCAGCTCTCAAGGGCTTCGCAGAGGCTGAATCTGACGGAATCATCCAGTTCTCCACCGGTGGTGCAGAGTTCGGTTCCGGCCTGGCAGTAAAGAACAAGGTCAAGGGCGCAGTTGCGCTTGCAGCCTTCGCCCACGAGGCAGCAAAGAGCTACGGCATCAACGTTGCTCTGCACACTGACCACTGCCAGAAGGAAGTCCTGGACGAGTACGTCCGCCCACTGCTGGCTATCTCCCAGGAGCGCGTCGACCGCGGCGAGCTTCCACTGTTCCAGTCCCACATGTGGGATGGTTCCGCTGTCCCAATCGACGAGAACCTCGAAATCGCACAGGAGCTGCTGGCTAAGGCCAAGGCAGCGAACATCATCTTGGAAGTTGAGATCGGTGTTGTCGGTGGCGAAGAAGACGGCGTTGAGGCTAAGGCTGGCGCAAACCTCTACACCTCCCCAGAAGACTTTGAGAAGACCATCGATGCAATCGGCACCGGTGAGAAGGGCCGCTACCTGCTAGCAGCTACCTTCGGTAACGTCCACGGCGTTTACAAGCCAGGCAACGTCAAGCTGCGCCCAGAGGTCCTCCTTGAGGGCCAGCAGGTTGCACGCAAGAAGCTTGGACTTGCAGACGACGCACTTCCATTCGACTTCGTCTTCCACGGTGGCTCAGGCTCCGAGAAGGAAAAGATCGAAGAGGCGCTGACCTACGGCGTCATCAAGATGAACGTTGATACTGACACCCAGTACGCATTCACCCGCCCAATCGTCTCCCACATGTTTGAGAACTACAACGGCGTTCTCAAGATCGACGGCGACGTCGGAAACAAGAA
>NZ_JAFLEN020000018.1:0-1068 GCF_017306975.2 Salinicola sp. DM10 | reverse complement strand
CGGGCATAATTAAAGGTGTAACAAAGGAATCCGGGCACAAGCTCTTGCTGATTTTCTGAGCTGCTTTGTGGGTTGTCCGGTTAGGGAAATCAGGAAGTGGGATCGAAAATGAAAGAAACCGTCGGTAACAAGATTGTCCTCATTGGCGCAGGAGATGTTGGAGTTGCATACGCATACGCACTGATCAACCAGGGCATGGCAGATCACCTTGCGATCATCGACATCGATGAAAAGAAACTCGAAGGCAACGTCATGGACTTAAACCATGGTGTTGTGTGGGCCGATTCCCGCACCCGCGTCACCAAGGGCACCTACGCTGACTGCGAAGACGCAGCCATGGTTGTCATTTGTGCCGGCGCAGCCCAAAAGCCAGGCGAGACCCGCCTCCAGCTGGTGGACAAAAACGTCAAGATTATGAAATCCATCGTCGGCGATGTCATGGACAGCGGATTCGACGGCATCTTCCTCGTGGCGTCCAACCCAGTGGATATCCTGACCTACGCAGTGTGGAAATTCTCCGGCTTGGAATGGAACCGCGTGATCGGCTCCGGAACTGTCCTGGACTCCGCTCGATTCCGCTACATGCTGGGCGAACTCTACGAAGTGGCACCAAGCTCCGTCCACGCCTACATCATCGGCGAACACGGCGACACTGAACTTCCAGTCCTGTCCTCCGCGACCATCGCAGGCGTATCGCTTAGCCGAATGCTGGACAAAGACCCAGAGCTTGAGGGCCGTCTAGAGAAAATTTTCGAAGACACCCGCGACGCTGCCTATCACATTATCGACGCCAAGGGCTCCACTTCCTACGGCATCGGCATGGGTCTTGCTCGCATCACCCGCGCAATCCTGCAGAACCAAGACGTTGCAGTCCCAGTCTCTGCACTGCTCCACGGTGAATACGGTGAGGAAGACATCTACATCGGCACCCCAGCTGTGGTGAACCGCCGAGGCATCCGCCGCGTTGTCGAACTAGAAATCACCGACCACGAGATGGAACGCTTCAAGCATTCCGCAAATACCCTGCGCGAAATTCAGAAGCAGTTCTTCTAAATCTTTGGCGCCTAG
>NZ_JAFLEN020000017.1:0-1013 GCF_017306975.2 Salinicola sp. DM10 | reverse complement strand
GCAGGAACTATTAGTTACCTGCGAGCTTCTCGCGAAGAGCAGCGAGCTGCTCATCGGAAGCGAGGGAGCCAGCGGACTCTTCAACTGCTTCTGCTGCAGGTGCATCTTCTGCAGAATCAGTGGAGTAGTTGCCGGCCGGAGCCTCGGCAGCTGCCTCTTCAGCCTGCTGACGACGACGCTCGATCTGAGCGGTGTGAGCGGTGAAGCGACGCTCGGACTCGGCGTAGCGAGCTTCCCAAGCCTGACGCTGCTCATCGAAGCCTTCGAGCCATTCGTTGGTCTCGGCGTCGAAGCCCTCAGGGAAGATGTAGTTACCCTGCTCGTCGTAGGAGTCAGCCATTCCGTACTTGGATGGGTCGAACTCTTCGGTGTAGTCCTCGTCAGCCTGCTTGAGGGACAGGGAGATACGACGACGCTCGAGATCGATGTCGATGACCTTGACCATGACCTCTTCGCCAACTGCGACAACCTGGTCCGGAACCTCGACGTGGCGCTGAGCCAGCTCGGAGATGTGGACGAGGCCTTCGATGCCCTCTTCGACGCGAACGAACGCACCGAATGGAACCAGCTTGGTGACCTTGCCTGGAACGATCTGGCCCACAGCGTGAGTGCGAGCGAAGACGCGCCATGGGTCTTCCTGGGTAGCCTTCAGGGACAGGGAGACGCGCTCGCGGTCGAGATCGACCTCGAGAACCTCAACGGTGACTTCGTCGCCGACGGTGACAACCTCAGATGGGTGGTCGATGTGCTTCCAGGACAGCTCGGAAACGTGAACCAGTCCGTCGACACCGCCGAGATCGACGAATGCGCCGAAGTTGACGATGGAAGAGACGACGCCCTTGCGGACCTGGCCCTTCTGGAGCTGGTGCAGGAACTCGGAGCGGACCTCAGACTGGGTCTGCTCGAGGAATGCGCGACGGGACAGAACGACGTTGTTGCGGTTCTTGTCCAGCTCGATGATCTTAGCTTCGAGCTCCTGGCCGATGTACGGATCCAGGTTTCATGCTCCAGCC
>NZ_JAFLEN020000016.1:0-1151 GCF_017306975.2 Salinicola sp. DM10 | reverse complement strand
TAGCTCTCGACCGTGCCGTCGACGTCAGTCGCTGCCGGCACTTGGCTAGTCAGCGTGGCGTTTTCACCGGTGGTCTGGGTGTCGGCCTTGGCTACCGGCACGTCGTTAGTGCCGGTAACGGTAATGGTCACCGTCTGCGGCGCGCTGACGCCGCCGTTGTTGTCGGTGGCGGTGTAGCTAAAGGTGACGTCCCGACTCTGGCCCGCGGCCAGACCGTCGAAGTCTGCACCCGGGTTAAAGGTGTAGGAACCGTCACTGTTGAAGCTGAGGCTGCCATTGCCCTGGCCCACGTCGGTCGCGAGCTGATAGCTCTCGACCGTGCCATCCACATCGGTGGCCGCCGGGACCTGGCTAGTCAGCGTGGCGTTTTCGCCAGTGGTCTGGGTATCCGCCTTGGCGACCGGCACGTCGTTGGTGCCAGTGACGGTGATGGTCACCGTCTGCGGCGCGCTGACGCCGCCATCGTTGTCGGTGGCGGTATAGGTGAAGGTGACGTCGCGGCTCTCACCCGCGGCCAGACTGTCGAAGTCGGTGCCCGGGTTGAAGGTGTAGGAGCCGTCGCTATTGAAGCTGAGGCTGCCATTGCCCTGACCCACGTCGGTCGCGAGCTGATAGCTCTCAACCGTACCGTCGACGTCAGTCGCCGCCGGCACTTGGGCATTCAGGGTGGCGTTTTCGCCCGTGGTCTGAGTATCCGCCTTGGCCACCGGCACGTCATTGGTGCCAGTGACGGTGATGGTCACCGTCTGCGGGGCGCTGACGCCGCCATCGTTATCGGTGGCGGTGTAGCTGAAGGTGACATCACGACTCTGGCCAGCGGCCAGGCCGTCGAAGTCTGCACCCGGGTTAAAGGTGTAGGAACCGTCACTGTTGAAGCTGAGGCTGCCATTGCCCTGGCCGACGTCGGTCGCGAGCTGATAGCTCTCGACCGTGCCATCCACATCGGTGGCCGCTGGCACCTGGGCGTTCAGGGTGGCGTTTTCGCCGGTAGTTTGGGTATCCGCCTTGGCGACCGGCAGGTCATTGGTGCCAGTGACGGTGATGGTCACCGTCTGCGGGGCACTCACCCCGCCATCGTTGTCGGTGGCGGTGTAGCTGAAGGTGACATCACGACTCTGGCCAGCGGCCAGGCCGTCGAAGTCTGCACCCGG
>NZ_JAFLEN020000015.1:0-1193 GCF_017306975.2 Salinicola sp. DM10 | reverse complement strand
CTGGTCAACGGTGTTGGTAACAACAACGGTTCGCTGAGCTTCAATAGCGACGGCAGCTACACCTTCAACCCGGGTGCCGACTTCGACGGCCTGGCCGCGGGCGAGAGCCGCGACGTCACCTTCACTTATACCGCCACCGACAACGACGGTGAGGTGAGTACACCGCAAACGGTGACCATCACCGTGACTGGCACCAATGACCTGCCGGTGGCCAAGGCGGATACCCAGACCACGGGTGAGAACGCCACCCTGAGCGCTCAGGTGCCAGCGGCGACCGACGTCGACGGCACGGTCGAGAGCTATCAGCTCGCGACCGACGTCGGCCAGGGCAATGGCTCGCTAAGCTTTAACACCGACGGTTCCTACACCTTCAACCCGGGTACCGACTTCGACGGTCTGGCCGCTGGCCAGAGCCGTAACGTCACCTTCACCTATACCGCCACCGACAACGACGGTGGGGTGAGTGCGCCGCAGACGGTGACCATCACCGTCACCGGCACTAACGACGTGCCGGTGGCCAAGGCGGATACTCAGACCACCGGCGAGAACGCCACGCTGACTAGCCAAGTGCCGGCAGCGACTGACGTCGACGGCACCGTCGAGAGCTACCAACTGGTCAATGGTGTTGGTAACAACAACGGTGCGCTGAGCTTCAATAGCAACGGCAGCTACACCTTCAATCCGGGTACTGACTTCGACAGTCTGGCCGTGGGCGAGAGCCGTAACGTCACCTTCAGCTACACCGCCACCGACAACGACGGCGGGGTCAGTGCGCCGCAGACGGTGACCATCACCGTGACCGGCACCAACGACGTACCGGTGGCCAAGGCGGATACCCAGACCACTGGTGAAAACGCCACCCTGAACGCTCAGGTGCCGGCGGCGACCGATGTCGATGGCACGGTCGAGAGCTACCAGCTGGCGACCGACGTGGGCCAGGGCAATGGTTCGCTGAGCTTCAATAGCAACGGCAGCTACACCTTCAATCCGGGTACTGACTTCGACAGTCTGGCCGTGGGCGAGAGCCGTAACGTCACCTTCAGCTACACCGCCACCGACAACGACGGTGGGGTGAGTGCCCCGCAGACGGTGACCATCACCGTCACTGGCACCAATGATGATCCGGTGGCACGACCGGATACCAATGAAGTCACGCTCAAGCCGGGCTTGGTCTATTTCGCGAGCGGTGAAGG
>NZ_JAFLEN020000014.1:0-1321 GCF_017306975.2 Salinicola sp. DM10 | reverse complement strand
TTCTAGTTAGCTCCCAAGTTGGCATAGGAGGCCACAGTGGCTGAAATCATGCACGTATTCGCTCGCGAAATTCTCGACTCCCGCGGTAACCCAACCGTCGAGGCAGAGGGTTTCCTGGATGACGGTTCCCACGGTGTCGCAGGTGTTCCATCCGGCGCATCCACCGGCGTCCACGAGGCTCATGAGCTGCGTGACGGTGGCGATCGCTACCTGGGCAAGGGCGTTTTGAAGGCAGTTGAAAACGTCAACGAAGAAATCGGCGACGAGCTCGCTGGCCTAGAGGCTGACGATCAGCGCCTCATCGACGAAGCAATGATCAAGCTTGATGGCACCGCCAACAAGTCCCGCCTGGGTGCAAACGCAATCCTTGGTGTTTCCATGGCTGTTGCAAAGGCTGCTGCTGATTCCGCAGGCCTCCCACTGTTCCGCTACATCGGTGGACCAAACGCACACGTTCTTCCAGTTCCAATGATGAACATCATCAACGGTGGCGCTCACGCTGACTCCGGTGTTGACGTTCAGGAATTCATGATCGCTCCAATCGGTGCAGAGACCTTCTCTGAGGCTCTCCGCAACGGCGCGGAGGTCTACCACGCACTGAAGTCCGTCATCAAGGAAAAGGGCCTGTCCACCGGACTTGGCGATGAGGGCGGCTTCGCTCCTTCCGTCGGCTCCACCCGTGAGGCTCTTGACCTTATCGTTGAGGCAATCGAGAAGGCTGGCTTCACCCCAGGCAAGGACATCGCTCTTGCTCTGGACGTTGCTTCCTCTGAGTTCTTCAAGGACGGCACCTACCACTTCGAAGGTGGCCAGCACTCCGCAGCTGAGATGGCAAACGTTTACGCTGAGCTCGTTGACGCGTACCCAATCGTCTCCATCGAGGACCCACTGCAGGAAGATGACTGGGAGGGTTACACCAACCTCACCGCAACCATCGGCGACAAGGTTCAGATCGTTGGCGACGACTTCTTCGTCACCAACCCTGAGCGCCTGAAGGAGGGCATCGCTAAGAAGGCTGCCAACTCCATCCTGGTTAAGGTGAACCAGATCGGTACCCTCACCGAGACCTTCGACGCTGTCGACATGGCTCACCGCGCAGGCTACACCTCCATGATGTCCCACCGTTCCGGTGAGACCGAGGACACCACCATTGCTGACCTCGCAGTTGCACTCAACTGTGGCCAGATCAAGACTGGTGCTCCAGCACGTTCCGACCGTGTCGCAAAGTACAACCAGCTTCTCCGCATCGAGCAGCTGCTTGGCGACGCCGGCGTCTACGCAGGTCGCAGCGCATTCCCACGCTTTCAGGGCTAAATAAAAG
>NZ_JAFLEN020000013.1:0-1299 GCF_017306975.2 Salinicola sp. DM10 | reverse complement strand
CCGGTATTCAATTGTATTGATTAAAGACACAAAATAGCCCGGGGTGCGCCGAGGCACACCCCGGGCTATTGGGATGACACATCACCGTGAGCATCGATCGCCCACGTTAGCGATGTGAACTAATTAGAGCTTGGAAGCTACGAGCTCGGTCAGACGCAGGAGCTGGCAGGTGTAGCCCCACTCGTTGTCGTACCAGGAAACAACCTTGACGGTGTTGCCGGAGACCTTGGTCAGGCCAGCGTCGAAGATGGAGCCGTGGGAATCGTGGACGATGTCGGTGGAAACCAGTGGCTCTTCGGAGTAAGCCAGGGTCTCGCCGAACTCGCCGACTGCAGCTTCCTTGATTGCAGCGTTGATGGACTCAACGGTGACCTCAGACTTGGTGTTGAAGGTCAGGTCGGTTGCGGAACCGGTGATAACTGGAACGCGAAGTGCGTAGCCGTCAAGCTTGCCCTTGAGCTCTGGGAGAACCAGAGCAACAGCCTTAGCTGCACCGGTGGAGGTAGGAACGATGTTGACTGCTGCTGCACGTGCACGACGCAGGTCGCGGTGAGGTGCATCGTGCAGGCGCTGGTCGCCAGTGTATGCGTGAACGGTGGTCATGAGGCCGTTCTCGATGCCGAACTTGTCGTTTAGGACCTTTGCCATTGGTGCGAGGCAGTTGGTGGTGCAAGATGCGCCGGAGATCACGTTGTGGTTCTCAGGATCGTAGGACTCGTGGTTCACACCGTAAACGAAGGTTGCGTCTTCGTTGCTTGCTGGTGCGGAGATGATGACCTTCTTGGCACCTGCTTCGATGTGAGCCTTAGCCGCGTTTGCATCGGTGAAGAAGCCGGTGGACTCGATCACGATGTCAACGTTGTGTGCAGCCCAGTCCAGGTTCTTTGGATCGCGCTCTGCGTAAACAGCGATGCGCTTGCCACCAACGGTGATGGAGTCATCGTCGTATTCAACTTCCTGGCCAAGGCGGCCCATGATGGAGTCGAACTTGAGAAGGGTGGAAAGGGTCTTGTTGTCGGTGAGGTCGTTGACTGCAACTACCTCGAGATCGTCGCTGCGCTCCAGAACTGCGCGGAAGAAGTTACGTCCGATACGGCCAAATCCGTTAATACCAACACGAATGGTCATGTTGTGTCTCCTCTAAAGATTGTAGGAAATGCAATGTGTCAAGCAGTTAGGTCAATCAGAGCATCGGTCACTCAAGAATTCTTGAGCTGACAGAACCCAAGGGCGAGTATGGCGAATTTTTCCAACTCACGCACCAAACCTACTCACATTGGATAATTCGTCGAGTCAACT
>NZ_JAFLEN020000012.1:0-1360 GCF_017306975.2 Salinicola sp. DM10 | reverse complement strand
CTGCGAATGTCCACAGGGTAGCTGGTAGTTTGAAAATCAACGCCGTTGCCCTTAGGATTCAGTAACTGGCACATTTTGTAATGCGCTAGATCTGTGTGCTCAGTCTTCCAGGCTGCTTATCACAGTGAAAGCAAAACCAATTCGTGGCTGCGAAAGTCGTAGCCACCACGAAGTCCAGGAGGACATACAGTGGCAAAGGCGAAGTTCGAGCGTACCAAGCCCCACGTAAACATCGGCACCATCGGTCACGTTGACCACGGTAAGACCACCACCACCGCGGCTATCACCAAGGTTCTGGCTGACACTTACCCTGAGCTCAACGAGGCTTTCGCCTTCGACTCCATCGATAAGGCTCCTGAGGAGAAGGAGCGTGGCATCACGATCAACATCTCCCACGTTGAGTACCAGACTGAAAAGCGCCACTACGCACACGTTGACGCTCCAGGCCACGCCGACTACATCAAGAACATGATTACCGGCGCTGCTCAGATGGACGGCGCAATCCTCGTTGTTGCTGCTACCGACGGCCCAATGCCTCAGACCCGTGAGCACGTTCTTCTTGCTCGCCAGGTTGGCGTTCCTTACATCCTCGTTGCTCTTAACAAGTGCGACATGGTTGAGGATGAGGAAATCATCGAGCTCGTCGAGATGGAAGTTCGTGAACTTCTTGCTGAGCAGGACTACGACGAAGAGGCTCCAATTGTTCACATCTCCGCTCTGAAGGCTCTTGAGGGCGACGAGAAGTGGGGCAAGCAGATCCTTGAGCTCATGCAGGCTTGCGATGACAACATCCCTGACCCAGTTCGTGAGACCGACAAGCCATTCCTCATGCCTATCGAGGACATCTTCACCATCACCGGTCGTGGCACCGTTGTTACCGGTCGTGTTGAGCGCGGTACCCTGAACGTGAACGATGATGTTGACATCATCGGCATCAAGGAGAAGTCCACCTCCACCACCGTTACCGGTATCGAGATGTTCCGTAAGCTTCTTGACTCCGCTGAGGCTGGCGACAACTGTGGTCTGCTTCTCCGTGGTATCAAGCGCGAAGATGTTGAGCGTGGCCAGGTTATCGTTAAGCCAGGCGCTTACACCCCTCACACCGAGTTCGAGGGCTCTGTCTACGTTCTGTCCAAGGATGAAGGTGGCCGCCACACCCCATTCTTCGACAACTACCGTCCTCAGTTCTACTTCCGCACCACCGACGTTACCGGTGTTGTGAAGCTTCCAGAGGGCACCGAGATGGTCATGCCTGGCGACAACGTCGACATGTCCGTCACCCTGATCCAGCCTGTCGCTATGGACGAGGGCCTGCGTTTCGCTATCCGCGAAGGCTCCCGCACCGTTGGCGCTGGTCGTG
>NZ_JAFLEN020000011.1:0-3248 GCF_017306975.2 Salinicola sp. DM10 | reverse complement strand
TAGGTGCCTGACGATGACCTACTCTCACATGGGGAGACCCCACACTACCATCGGCGCTAAGCGGTTTCACTTCTGAGTTCGGCATGGAATCAGGTGGTTCCCACTCGCTATGGTCGTCAGGCAAAACTGACGTCGACATGAACCTGTGGCACGCTTTCACGCGCCGGCTTCACATCGACCAATCTGGATCATGCTGATGATACGTCTCTTGCCTATCCGGCCATTGTCGCGATGTGATCGCCCGACCCAGACCCCTTGGGGTTATATGGTCAAGCCTCACGGGGCATTAGTACACGTTAGCTCAACGCCTTGCAGCGCTTCCACACCGTGCCTATCAACCAGCTCGTCTTGCTGGACCCTTTAGGAGACTCGAAGTCTCAGGGAGATCTCATCTTGAAGGGGGCTTCCCGCTTAGATGCCTTCAGCGGTTATCCCGTCCGCACATAGCTACCCGGCAGTGCCACTGGCGTGACAACCGGAACACCAGAGGTGCGTCCACTCCGGTCCTCTCGTACTAGGAGCAGCGCTTCTCAAATCTCCAACGCCCACGGCAGATAGGGACCGAACTGTCTCACGACGTTCTAAACCCAGCTCGCGTACCACTTTAAATGGCGAACAGCCATACCCTTGGGACCGACTTCAGCCCCAGGATGTGATGAGCCGACATCGAGGTGCCAAACACCGCCGTCGATGTGAACTCTTGGGCGGTATCAGCCTGTTATCCCCGGAGTACCTTTTATCCGTTGAGCGATGGCCCTTCCATACAGAACCACCGGATCACTAGAACCTACTTTCGTACCTGCTCGACGTGTCTGTCTCGCAGTTAAGCACCCTTATGCTCTTGCACTCAATGCACGATTTCCAACCGTGCTGAGGGTACCTTCGTGCTCCTCCGTTACGCTTTCGGAGGAGACCGCCCCAGTCAAACTACCCACCACACACTGTCCTTACACCGGATCACGGTGCGAAGTTAGAACGCCAATGATGCCAGGCTGGTATTTCAAGGTTGGCTCCACCGCAACTGGCGTCACGGTTTCCAAGCCTCCCAGCTATCCTACACAAGCAACATCAGCGTCCAGTGTGAAGCTATAGTAAAGGTTCACGGGGTCTTTCCGTCTAGCCGCGGGTACACAGCATCTTCACTGCGATTTCAATTTCACTGAGTCTCGGGTGGAGACAGCGTGGCCATCATTACGCCATTCGTGCAGGTCGGAACTTACCCGACAAGGAATTTCGCTACCTTAGGACCGTTATAGTTACGGCCGCCGTTTACCGGGGCTTCGATCAGGAGCTTCGCTTGCGCTAACACCATCAATTAACCTTCCGGCACCGGGCAGGCGTCACACCCTATACGTCCGCTTACGCGTTAGCAGAGTGCTGTGTTTTTAATAAACAGTTGCAGCCACCTGGTATCTTCGACCGGTTCGCGCTAGGAGAGCGAGTCTCTTCACGCTACGCCGGCGCACCTTCTCCCGAAGTTACGGTGCCATTTTGCCTAGTTCCTTCACCCGAGTTCTCTCAAGCGCCTTGGGATTCTCACCCTGACCACCTGTGTCGGTTTGGGGTACGGTCGCATGTGATCTGAAGCTTAGAGGCTTTTCCTGGAAGCGTGGCATCGATGACTTCCGGACCGTAGTCCGTTCGTCTCGTCTCTCGGCCTTGAGAGCCCGGATTTGCCTAAGCTCTCAGCCTACTGACTTTCACCAGGACAACCAACGCCTGGCTCACCTAGCCTTCTTCGTCCCCCCATCGCAACCACATCCGGTACGGGAATATTGACCCGTTTCCCATCGACTACGCTTTTCAGCCTCGCCTTAGGGGCCGACTCACTCTGCTCCGATTGACGTAGAACAGAAACCCTTGGTCTTCCGGCGGGGGAGGTTTTCACTCCCCTTGTCGTTACTCATGTCAGCATTCGCACTCGTGATACCTCCAGCATGCTTCTCAACACACCTTCGCAGGCTTACACGACGCTCCTCTACCGCTCATCCTGAGGATGAACCCGTAGCTTCGGCATCTGGTTTGAGCCCCGTTACATCTTCCGCGCAGGCCGACTCGACTAGTGAGCTATTACGCTTTCTTTAAAGGATGGCTGCTTCTAAGCCAACCTCCTAGCTGTCTATGCCTTCCCACATCGTTTCCCACTTAACCAGAATTTGGGGGCCTTAGCTGACGGTCTGGGTTGTTTCCCTTTTCACGACGGACGTTAGCACCCGCCGTGTGTCTCCCACGCTCTACTCACCGGTATTCGGAGTTTGCCTCGGGTTGGTAACCCGGGATGGGCCCCTAGCCGAAACAGTGCTCTACCCCCGGCGGTAATACGTGAGGCGCTACCTAAATAGCTTTCGAGGAGAACCAGCTATCTCCGAGCTTGATTAGCCTTTCACTCCGATCCACAGCTCATCCGAATCTTTTTCAACAGATCCCGGTTCGGGCCTCCAGTCAGTGTTACCTGACCTTCACCCTGGCCATGGATAGATCGCCCGGTTTCGGGTCTATATCCAGCGACTGGTCGCCCAGTTAAGACTCGATTTCTCTACGCCTCCCCTATACGGTTAAGCTCGCCACTGAATATAAGTCGCTGACCCATTATACAAAAGGTACGCGGTCACCGAACAAGTCGGCTCCCACTGCTTGTACGCACACGGTTTCAGGATCTATTTCACTCCCCTCTCCGGGGTTCTTTTCGCCTTTCCCTCACGGTACTGGTTCACTATCGGTCAGCCAGGAGTATTTAGCCTTGGAGGATGGTCCCCCCATGTTCAGTCAAGGTTTCACGTGCCCCGACCTACTCGATTTCACAGGATCAGGTTTTCGACTACGGGGCTATCACCCGCTATGGCCGGACTTTCCAGACCGTTCGTCTAACCAGTCACCTGCTTAAGGGCTACTCCCCGTTCGCTCGCCGCTACTGGGGGAATCTCGGTTGATTTCTTTTCCTCGGGGTACTTAGATGTTTCAGTTCCCCCGGTTCGCTTCCCAACACCTATGGATTCAGTGTGGGATACCCAGCTTGTGCTGGGTGGGTTTCCCCATTCGGACATGCCCGGGTCACAGGTTGTTTGCCACCTCACCGAGCCTTTTCGCAGGCTACAACGTCCTTCATCGCCTCTGGCTGCCAAGGCATCCACCGTGTGCGCTTAATCGCTTGACCATATAACCCGAAGGAGTCTGGTCGCGCGATCACAACGACAATTGCCGGATACGCTTGAGACGTATCACTTTTCGCTCTTCGCCATTCCAACTAC
>NZ_JAFLEN020000010.1:0-5186 GCF_017306975.2 Salinicola sp. DM10 | reverse complement strand
AGCTGGTCGCCGCTGGCGCCGAGCTGGCCCCAACTGGTGAGGTAGAGCCCCTGATTGGCGCGGATGGCGCCATAGGCGTCGGTGTGCAGCTCGAACCCGGTGCCGCGGAAGGCGCCGCGGGTGTTGCCGGTCTGGTGGATCAGGTAGCCGAGGTTGAGCTGGCTCTTCTCGGCTTCGGAGTCGAGGCGGCGGCGTTGCCGAAGACGCGTTCGTTGTAATAAATGGAGCAGGTCCTGGTTGTGTCAGCCAAAAGCCTGCTCCTTGTTTCGGTTCGGCGCTTCAGAAATATCCACGGAAGCAGAAGTACAGAATCGCCAGCACCTCTGCCCAGCCAAGCAGGAAGCAAAACAGCGGCCAGAGGATTTCCTTCGCGCTCAGCGGGGGCTCGGTATGGCGATTGCGTACGTAGGAGTCGTCCGGTGCGACTCGGCATTTCTCCTCGACCCACTCGGGCCAACGCGGCACGCGGCAGGTCCACTTGGCGAGGATACGGCCGGTGCCGGCCCACATGACCATTGGCGCGAAAATCAGTTGGAACGCACGGCTATCGGCCAGAACCTGCGTGGCCTGGATCAACGAGTGGATGAAACTCTCACGTTTGCCATCTAAGTCCAGTAAGCGCTGATCGACCTGATGCGCTTGAATATGGCCGTCGGACTCCTCCATATAGCGACGCACCAGTTCCCAGATTTCCAGTACGCCTTTCATGCCCTTGAGGCCTTCGTACTTGAAGAAGACGAGGTGATAAAGCATGTTGCCGTTGCGATCACGCACGTACCCGCGAATCTCTTCGCGTGACATACCCCGACGATCCTGGGACTTCGTTGCTTCGCTGGTGTAAAATTGGATGTCATCCCAATTCATCGTGACAACGCCCATATCCTGAGACCAAGCATAGACCTTGCGATCACGACGATTAAAACGCATGGGATAGTGAGTCTTACGAAACATGTCCCAACGTATAGAAACATTCAAAAGCACTAGAATCAAAGGAATAAAAAGACTAGCAAGCAGCACCAGGAAATATACCGCCACGGGCATTTCTCCATACCCAAGAGCAATTATATAAACCAGCATCGCAGCACCAGGCAGCAAGGGAAACGCTGCCATTATTCCAAAAAAAGACACAAGGCCACGCAGACGATTGCCTGAATCAGAAAGCTCTATATAAGTAGAATTAACTGCAATTACCGAGCCATTAAAGCTACCAACCGTCTTACTAGCGCATCGATTTCCCTTACCTAAAGCCTGAGTGCGCCCCCCCATGCCTCTACCGCGTGACATAGTACTAGAAAATCCCCAGTTACCCCTTATCACCAGGTTAATAAAATCCTTACTGCTCGTAGAGCTCATATCATTCTTCCTTTTGGGTTATTGCTTCCAGTCGCTTTATTTCGGCTTCTAATCTAGCGTCACCCGGGCCCGAGTCACCGCGCTCACCAAAAGCAACTTCCGCTAACCACTCCTGCAAGTCATCCTCAGTAAAGTACCAAATAGCGACTGAGGCCGCGATGGCGAAAACTCCAATTATTGCGCCACCCCACCATAAAAACGGCGCCGCTCGAGATAGCAACACCAATAGTATCGACGTACTACTGGTAACTTCTACAGCAGCGCCTATAGCAGCAAAAAACAAGGCAAAACTCGCAGTGGCAGTGAGAAAACCAGACGCCACATACGCAGACCCCAATGCCCACTCACCATTTGCCAACCTTTCTCCACCCTCCCATATATCCATACCCCCTAGAATAAGACCACCCGCCAGTCCGAGACGTCCCGCCAGTCTTACAAGAATTTTGCTCCTTTCCATTAACACATCAGCTGACTCCCGGAAAATCTTCTGGGCATGCTCCATCGATTTCCCCACCACATCAGCCAAGCCACTACCTATAGCCAACCCCATCCCCAGGAAGCGACCTTGAACCCGCATACCCCCGTGAATGAGGCTGTCCGTGCGAGTGAGGAAATCCCACATCGATACGCCAGATAAGACAGCGCCCACAACGCTGGCCGAGAACACTAGCTTATCCCTATTTGTCAGGCTGAGTGCCCTGGATGGCGAGGACGTTTCCGCCATAAATTCCTCGAGTGGAGTGAGGTCTATCTGGCGTATATCGAACATCACGGGGGGCTCCCCATTGACCGCAATGAGCGAGCGCGTCTCTACTCGAATCTTTTGCTGGAACTGATGCAGCTCACTCACACCCCAGTCGGGGTGGATCAGCTTGAGCGGCTCGCGCGTTCGGGATAGGGCTTCCTCTAACGTCACGCTAACTTGGGTGATCTGAACCGAGCTTCCCGAGATCATCCCCAAGGTGAGCAGAAGTGGCGTCGGGTTCTGCGCTTTTGCCACGACACTTTGCACCGGCCCGAGCACATGGCCGAGCATTCTGGCGGGCGAAGCAACCTCATCGGGGTAATCTTCCGTAAGCCCAATATAAGCGGCGATCAACGGCCCCCAAGGTAAGGTGGCGGGGTTATTGGGTTTGGCACCGAAATCGACATCGCTCGCTGCCATGATCTGTTCGACCAGCGCTTGCTGATTGAGGCACATGCCTCTCAGCAGCAGGTTGCTATTGTCGATCTCGCTCGCCGACAGCCATTCGACATACTGTTTGAACGCAGGCGCGTAGCTTTGGGTACCCAACAGCACGAAGGAGATAACGGAGACGAAATTGATCCCCGACTCGACGTTCGCATCATCGAAGCGGCTATTGAGATAGATCAGCAGGGGATTGCCGGTCAGCCAGCTCACATAGGCCGATGCCAGTGGCTGCATATTCTCTTTATCGTAATCCGATAGCTGCGGACGATAGGTGTTCTCCATCCAGTGATCGGGCTCGCCGGGCCGTAGCTTGTCGCCATACTTGCCCCAGGCATCGTTGGCGGCCTCTTCGAGTTCAGACTCACTGATGCTCTTGTAGGCGGCCAGCCGCGTGGCCTCGACCTCTTGCCGATAAGCGGGATCTTCCTTCTGCCGACGCTCGAAGTTGGCTTTAGCCGCATGTGCCATGCCCGGCGGACCTCCATAAGTACGGTAGTACTCATGTTCGAGCCGCTCCTCGACGATCTTAGTGGCGCGCTGCATCCGCGCTCGCTCCCGGAAGCCGTCTCGCAGCGCATTGACGATCCCCGCCGTCACGAACGGGCGCTTGATCGCTTCCTGCTCGTTGAACTCATTTTCTCGCTCGGCGAGTAACGCGGCGAGATCGCTGGTCACGCCAGCCGGATCATCGAGGACGAACAGCGCCGGGGTCATCTCACTCTTCTCGTCACCCTGCTGGGCCTGGCGTTGCGACCACTCGATGAATCCGTCGACATCGTCGCGAATCCCGTTGATGGGCGCCAGGCTGTGGCTCAGGGCACTCACTTCTGGGCTCTGGCTTGCGTCGCTGCTGCCCGTATCGCTCGATTGGCGACGTACCCAGGCGAAATTGGCCTCGGCCACTAGGTTCCTGAGTTCATTCAGCGGGCGGGTATAGTCCGCCGCGCCGCCTTTCCACTGCGTCAGGGAGAGCCTGCGCATGGCGTCACGCCGGCCGTCCGTATTGGCGGCATGCTCTTTCCACACGCGCTTGGTCCAGCGGTCATCCGAGAAGGCGATATACAGGTCCGTTGCGTCCTTGGCCGACGGTACCGTGATGCAACGCCCAGGATAGACATGCTCGGGATTGCCGCGGCAGGGGAACTCGTCATCCTCCACCGGCGCATTGATCTCAGCGTCGAGCGGCCCCGGCGCGTCGGGGTCGAGCGCCAGCAGCTCATCATTAGTGATATCGATGTAGCGACTGAGAAAGCCTTCATCGGTCACATAGTAGCCCTGCCAGCGTCCACGAGCCGCGTTGAAGACATACAGGAAGCCTTCCCTCAGTAGCCTCAGCGTGTAGTGTTGACCTCCCGAAAGCGTAATCTGAGAGACGGCATCATCCGCGAGATCCGCCGGCAACTCGGGGGCGGTGAGGCCGACATCATCACTACGTGCCACGGCATAGCGCACGGGCAGGATCGGCAGGCCACCGCCGCCACAGAAGCTGCAATCGGGGCGAGGACTATCGGTGCTACTCATGTCCGCTCCTTAACTCTGAAATGAGGATGTTCCATTCGGTGTCACGCCATGCGTCCAGATGGCCGCCCATGTCGGATAAACGCCGCGTTGCGAGCACCATGAACGATTCCACCCAATACTCTCCGGCCAGATCCGGCAGATGCATGGCCGCCCGTTCTGTCAGTAACGACTGATCCTCGGACGATAGGCCCGAGCGTTGCGCATGACGCAGGGTGTCATCTAGCCATTGCCAATGTGTCGGGTCCTGCGGCCAGTCGGGGGCCAACAGGCTCAGACGGCGTAGACTGCGATTCAGGTCCGCAAAGAGATCGATACTCGACCACTGGGCGCGAGTCAGTTCCAACCAATCGATGGTCGTCGCGATCTCGGGACGCCGCAGGACATAAGACTGACCCTGGCCATCGAACCAGGACCATTGATCGAGAGGGCCAAGGAGTCGGGCCAGCTGCGTCGGCGTCAGCAACCACGTCAGATGGCGGAAAACGTGGGGATCGTAATAGCGAAGCCAGTAATAGCGGCGGTCACCCGGGCGCCGCTGCAACAGCTGGCGACGCAGATGCCAGGCCGTTCGATCGAGATCGGCGCGTGTGCTCATCAGCGCCGAGAAGAACAGGGCGCCACGTTTGCGGTAGCGCCGGATGCGGTCGATCAGATCTTCATACGCCTCTTGGGGCAAGTCCTGAAGCGCGACAAGCTGTGGCAGGCGATGCGCTCTTGCTGGTGCAGGCGACGTTTCCAGCGCCTGGACCGGCAGGTCGCGCCAGTCTCGTTCGTGCACGACCAAGGGATTGATCACGGCGAAGTCGAACTGACACAACGACGAGGGCGTCAGTGTCGCATCATGTGACTGAATCCGAGATGGCTCACTCAATGCCGACATCGATCAGCTCCCCACGGGCGTACTGCCGGAAGAGGACTTATCGGCACCCGCGAACTGCTTCTCGCACTCTCCCTCCGGCAACTCGGGCATGGCCGCGTCCAGGCTCGCGGGCCCCCCGAAGACGTGCTGGGCGCCCTTGATGTCGATCTTGCCGGGGCCGTGGACGTCGATATTGCCGCCTTCGATGCGGATATAACCGCCACCACTGTTCAGCAGGATGCCGTTGGCGGCGTTGATCTC